>NZ_CP114054.1:1395860-2791720 GCF_026967575.1 Aurantiacibacter sp. MUD11
TTTGGCGGCATTGGTCGCCAGTTCATGCACGGCCAGGCCCAGCGACAGGGCATCGTTGGGGGCCAGCTCCACCTCCGGGCCGGTCAGGTCGACAACGTGATCTCCGCCGTGGGCGTAGGGCAACAGCTCGGCGTCGATCACCGCCTTTACCGGGGTGGAGCCCCAGTCGGACTGGGTCAGCAGGTCGTGCGTGGCGGACAGCGCGCGGATACGACCGTCGAGGCCGGTGGCGAATTCCTCCACGTCGTCGGCGCGGCGGCGGGTCAGCGCGATGATCGAAAGCACGTTGGCAAGCGTATTCTTCACCCGGTGATTCAGTTCGCGCGTCAGCGAATTGCGGATCGAGGCCTGCTCCTCGAACCATTGCAACGCGCTTTCGTCTTCCTGCGCCTGCTGTGTCAGCATCCGCACCAGCAGCATCAGCAGGCTGGCCACCAGCAGACCGAAGATCAGTGTCGCCATCGACAGACCGGACAGGCCCGGCTCTTCCACCGTGCTGATCGTCAGCAGCCACGGGTTGTTGGCGACATTCACCGTCTGCGTGGCGGTCTCGCGGTTCTCCGAGCCGTCGTCGAAAGTACTCGCCAACGTGGTCGCGTCGTCATCTTCGGAATCGGCGAGGCGCACGTCGAACGCGCCCGCGTCTTCCAGCTCCAGCGCGCTTTGCAGGAAGTCCTCGGCGTTGAACGGCGAATAGATGAAACCTTTCAGCGCCCGCCCACCGACACCGGCTTCGAAGACCGGCATGTAGATGAGAAACCCGGGCGCTTCGCCTTCGCCTTCCTGCCGCAGCACGATGGCATCGGTCGCGGTCGGGCGGGCGGTCCGCTCGGCTTCCATCATGGCGGCACGGCGATGGGGCTCGGAGAACATGTCGTATCCCAGCGCCCTGCGATTCCGCTCCGTATCCGGCTGCAGGTAGGTGACCGGCACGGCATAGGGCTGGTCGGTGCCGCTGCGGGGATGCAGTTGCACATTGCCCAGGCTCTCGGCCGCCAGCCGGGCGTTGAAGTCTTCTACCTCGGCGGGGAACACCACTTCGGCCCAGCCGATACCTTCGGCGCCGCGATAGTCTGCATCCAGCCGAAGTTCGGAAACAAACCGGCGGAAGTCCGCTGCCGGCACCTCGTCCATGGTCGACAGCAGGGCCGCGCCGGCGCGCAGGTAAGCGCTGCTCGCGTTGGCACGCCGTTCCAGCGCCGACGCGATCGCCGTCGCGCGGGCATTGATCTGCGCCGACTGGCGCTGCGATTCACCGCGCTCGATGGCGAAGATCGAAAGGATGGTGATGCTGGCGATCAGCAGGAAGATGCCAAGCGGCACGGCGCGCGGATAGCGCATCAGCCATCGCTTGGTCCTGCTCCGCCGGCTGATTCCCTGCTGCAAGTCTACTCCTCGACCCGAGGGTCGTTATCCCATTTGCGCGGCGTGCTGCATGCCCCGCCAGGTGTCCATGCACGCGCGCGCGATGCGTTTGTCATCTTCGGGGAACCGGATGGAACCAATTTCGTTCCGCACTCATTGATATTGAAACAAATCGCAGTGTCTCGAATCCCGGCTATTTGGCCCACAGTGGTCGCGAGAACTGCCCTACGACGGGAAAATCCAGGTTCATGTCATCGTCTCGAGACGAAAAAGAGCTTTCCAAGCCTATGAAAAAACATAAGGAAGCCAAGAAGGGCGACCCGGAATGGGCTTCCGGACTCAAGCGCCTGTACGATTCTGTGGTAGATGAGCCACTGCCTGACTCATTCCAGGCCCTGCTCTCCAAGCTTGACGAAAACGAGGGCAAATGAGCCAAGGGAAGAAAAAACGGGAGCTGCCCGAACGCAGCGCGGAGGACAAGCGTGCCTTCAAGCGGGAACTGACCGAGGTCGTCCCGCACCTGCGCGCTTTTGCCCGCGGCTTGTGCGGCCGGCCGGACATGGCCGATGATCTTGTGCAGGAAACCATGCTCAAGGCCTGGGCGGCACAGGAGCGTTTCGAACCGGGTACCTCGATGCGCGCCTGGACCTTCGTGATCCTGCGCAACGCCTACCTTACCGACATGCGCCGCAACCGCTTCCGCGGCGAGTACGACGAGACCGTGGCCGAGCGCATCCTGACCGCCCCCGCCGGACAGGAAGAGCCGATCCACCTGTCTGACCTGCATCGCGCCCTGCTCACCCTGCCGCCGGAACGGCGCGAGGCGCTGCTGCTGGTGGGCGCCGGCGGCTTTTCCTACGAGGAAGCGGCCAATATCTGCGGCTGTGCCGTCGGCACGATCAAGAGCCGCGTGGGCCGCGCCCGCGCCGCCCTTGCGGGTATGATGGAGGATGGCGACATCCCCGATCGCTCGCAGGACGACCCCGCCGCCCATCGCGCCATCCTCGAGGAACTCGACGAAGTGGCCGCCGGTCGCGGCGAGGCTGCCGCGAGCAAATAGCGCGCCGCTTGACGCGCCGCACAGAAAAGACATGGTCGCCAAAGACGACCACCTATCCAGAAGAACACCGCGAACATGACAGAGGGGGAGGACAAGCAGGACAAGCCGGTGCGTAGCCGCCGGATGGCCTTTGCCGCGCAGGAACTCCGGCTGATTTCCTCGCTGGTGGTGCTGCTGGCGATCGGCCTGTTCCTGGCCCTGCCCTTCGTGCTGTCGATCGGGTCGGTGGTGTTCCTGCCGCTGGTCGCGGCGCTGATTCTCACCATCGTCCTGTCTCCGCTGGCGGACAAGCTGGCGACCTGGTTGCCCAACTTCATTGCCTCGATCCTGGCGCTGCTGGTCTTCTTCGGCATTCTCGCGCTGGCGCTGACCGCGGTCTTCGCCCCGGCCATGTCGCTTTACGACGAAGTGCCCGCCATGATCGAACAGGTCAGCGAGCACTTCACGAACTTGCAGGCGACCTTCGCCTGGGTCGGCGAACTGAACGAGCGGCTGGCCGCCATCACCGGCGGGGAAGACGGGCAGCAGGTGGTGCTGGCCGGGCCGACCATGCTGGAACAGCTGGCCTTCGCCACGCCGACCGTGCTGCTGGAGGTGCTGCTCACCTTCATGCTCGCCTTCTTCATGATCGAGGCGCGGATTCGCCTGCGCCGCCGGCTGCTGCTGGAGCGCCAGCAGGTGGGCGCCAGCCTGAAGGCCGCGCGCGCCATTCGCGAGGTGCAGGATCGCGTCGCCGCCTACATCCTCACCGTCGCGCTCATCAACACCGGCGTCGGCATAATCGTGGCACTGGGCGCCTGGCTGCTGGGGCTGGAGGCGCCGATCATGTGGGGCGGCCTGGCCGCCCTGCTCAATTTCATCCCCTATGTCGGCCCGTTGCTGATGACCGTGCTGCTCGGCCTGTTCGGCATCGGCTCGGCGGACATCCTGCTCGTCGGCCTGATACCGGCGGCACTCTACCTTGGCCTGCATACCATCGAGGCCAATGTCATCACGCCGGCCGTGCTGGGCGCGCGCTTCACCATGAACCCGGTGCTGATCCTGCTGGCACTGTCCTATTTCGGCTGGATCTGGGGCGTCACCGGCGCCCTGCTCTCGGTACCGATCCTGCTGACGCTGACCGCTCTTGTGGACCAGCTGGGGCGGCCCAATCTCATCGGTTTCCTGTTCGGCGAACCGCTGTTCCAGACCAATATCCTCGACCTGACCGCCGAAGACTAGCGCGCAATCGGCGCCCGATTTGCCCCCTGCGGGCGAATCACATATTCTCCCCTCGTTTCAGACCGCTAATTCGGGAGGGGAGTAATGCGGACCAAATTGATCGCGGGAATCGCGATCGCTGCTTGCGCCGGCGTCGCGCAGGCGCAAGGTGCCTCGCAATGGGGTTATTTCGAAGCTGACGGACAGCCGTTGCAGGCGGGCGTGGTCTCGCCCGATGGCGGGCAGTTGATCCTGAAATGCGACGACACGGGCGAAGGCAGCGTCTTCGCCGTCATCGTTTCCCCGCAACGCCTGCGGCCTTCGACCACCCGCCCGCAAGTGCGGGCGCTGTGGCTGCAATTCGACGGCGGCAACCGCGAGGAAGTGCGCTGGCGCTACTATGAAACCTCGGTCACCGCGCTCAACACCCGCCGCGACCAGACGCTGGAGCCGTTCCTGCGCGACATGGTCGAGGCCGACCAACTGACCGTCCGGTTCGATCCGGCGGACAGCCAGCCGTTCTCGATCAACTTCACCGTGACGGGCGCACGCGAGGCCATCGATCGCGTGTTCGAAAGCTGCGAGGACGAAAGCATCATCGACTAGGCGCGATCGCCATGAAAAAGGGGCGCGCTCCGCCATGGAGCGCGCCCCTTCTTGCGTGCTTGGGCCGGAAAGGCCTTAGCCCGGATACTTCCAGGCCGTGCCGCGCGCCAGATTGTCGGCGGCGAAATCCCAGTTGAGGTGGCCTTCGACCACGGCATCGAGGTAGCTCGGACGCGCATTCTGGTGGTCGAGGTAGTAGGCGTGCTCCCACAGGTCGATCACCAGCAGCGGGTTGGCACCGCTGTCGGCCAGCGTTTCGGCATCGTGGGTGTCGTCCACCTGCAGCTTGCCGCCCTTTTCAACCAGCCACACCCAGCCGCTGGCGAAGTGGCCGGCGCCCTTGGACTTCAGCTCGTCCTTCAGCGCGTCGAGCGAGCCGAAGCTCTCGTCGATCTTGGCTGCCAGGTCGCCCGAGGGGCCGCTGGTGGCCGGTGCCAGCGAATGCCAGAAGAAACCGTGGTTCCACACCTGGGCGCTGTTGTTGAACAGGCCCTTGTCGCTGCCACGGCTGGCGGTGATGATCTCTTCCAGCGACTTGTCGGCATGGGCGGTGCCTTCGATGGCGGCATTGGTCTTGTCGACGTAGGCCTTGTGGTGCTTGCCATGGTGGAAGCTGAAGGTCTCGGCGGTGATTGCCGGGGCCAGCGCTTCGCTGTCGAACGGCAGGTCGATAAGTGAAAAAGCCATGTGCTTGGTTCCTCCTGTCAAACGGGTCTTCGTGCAACCAATGCGCGAGAGCGCAGGTTGTTGCACGCGGGGCGATAAATTCCTGAGCCTCCTGCCCGTCGCCTGCCCCCGTGACAAGAGGGACGAATGGCGGCATGGCATTCTGCAAGAATTCGAACGGGCAAGGGATACCCATGGGACGCACCTATTTCGGCACTGACGGGATTCGCGGCAGGGCCAACGGCAGGAAATTGAACGCGGCCATCGCGATGAAAGTCGGCCAGGCCGCGGGCCGCCACTTCCTGCGCGGCGCGCACAAGCATCGCGTGGTGATCGGCAAGGACACGCGCCTGTCCGGCTACATGATGGAAAACGCGCTGGTGGCCGGCTTCACCAGCGTCGGCATGGACGTGATCATGACCGGGCCGCTGCCCACGCCCGCGGTCGCCCTGCTGACGCGCGAGATGCGCGCCGATATCGGGGTGATGATCTCCGCCAGCCACAACCCTTACGAGGACAACGGCATCAAGCTGTTCGGGCCTGACGGGTTCAAGCTGTCCGACGAGGACGAGGAAGCAATCGAGGCCGCGATGGCTGTGGAACAGCCGCTGGCCGAAGGCGACGCCATCGGCCGAGCACGCCGGATCGAGGACGCGCGCGGGCGCTACATCCACGCGGTCAAGCAGTCGCTGCCCGAGGACGTGCGTCTCGACGGGCTGAAGATCGTGGTCGATTGCGCCAATGGCGCCGCCTACAATGTTACGCCCACCGCCATCTGGGAACTGGGCGCGGAAGTGGTCGCCATGGGTGTCGAGCCCAATGGCCTCAACATCAACGACGGCGTCGGCTCCACCGCGCTCGATGCGATCCAGCAGCGCGTGGTGGACGAGGGCGCGGACCTTGGCATTGCGCTGGATGGCGATGCCGACCGGCTGATCGTGATCGACGAGAAGGGCCAGAAGGTCGATGGCGACCAGATCATGGCGCTGATCGGCAGCCGCTGGGCCAAGGACGGCAAGCTGCGCGGCGGCGGCGTGGTCGCCACCGTCATGTCGAACCTCGGCCTCGAACGCTTCCTGGCGGGCGAAGGGCTGGAGCTGGTGCGCACCAAGGTGGGTGACCGCTACGTGCTCGAGGCGATGAAGGCCGGCGGCTACAACGTGGGCGGCGAGCAGTCGGGCCACATGATCCTGCTCGACCACGCCACCACCGGCGACGGCACCGTCGCCGCGCTGCAGGTGCTCGCCGCGCTGGTGCGCAGCGGCAAGCCTGCCAGCGAGATGCTGCACCTGTTCGATCCCGTGCCGCAGCTGCTCAAGAACGTGCGCTATGAGGGCGGCGACCCGCTGGAAGCACCGAGCGTGCAGAAGGTCATCGCGGCGGCCAACGGCGAGCTGGACGGCAAGGGCCGGCTGGTGATCCGCAAGTCCGGTACCGAGCCGCTGATCCGCGTGATGGCGGAAGGCGATGACGAGGCGCAGGTGAACCGCCTGGTCGACGAAATCTGCGCGGCGGTGGAGGCCGCTGCCTGATGCTGGAAATGCGCCCCGATTGCGAACGCTGTGGGGCTGATGTCCCGGCAGAATTGCCGGGCGCCTTCATCTGCAGCTTCGAATGCACCTTCTGCGCCGAATGCGCGGGCGAGCTGGACGACACCTGCCCGAATTGTGGCGGCGAACTGGTCGACCGCCCGACCCGGCGCGGCGCGGCGCTGGAGAAGTACCCGGCAAGCACGCAGAGGAAGCACGAGGCTTGAGCCAGCGCCCACCCCGCGTGCTGGCGATTGCCGGGTCGGATTCGTCCGGCGGGGCCGGTATCCAGGCCGATATCAAGACCATCACCATGCTCGGCGGCTATGCCATGACCGCCATCACAGCCGTCACCGCGCAGAACACCCGCGGGGTGAGCGCGGTGGAAGCGCTCTCGCCCGACATGGTGGCCGCGCAGATCGATGCCTGCCTGGCCGATATCGGCGTCGAGGCGGTGAAGATCGGCATGCTCGGCAGCGCCGACATCGCCGAGGTCGTGGCCGACCGGCTGGAAGACCTTGGCACGCCGATCGTGTTCGATCCGGTCATGGTCGCCACCAGCGGCTCGGTGCTGGCGGACCCCGCCACCATCGAGGTGTTCGAATGGCTGATGGAAATCGCCACGCTGACAACGCCCAACGTCCCGGAGCTGGAGGCCCTGGGCGGCAAGTCGGCGATGGGCGAGCGTGGCATTGCCTACCTCGCCAAGGGCGGCGATGCCGACGGACCGATGGTGGAAGACCGGCTGGTGCGCCCCGGCGCCGAGGACGTCGTGTGGAGCGATGCCCGCATCGTCACCAAGCACACCCACGGCACCGGCTGCACCCTGTCGAGCGCCATCGCCACCAGGCTGGCCGCAGGACTCCCGCTGGAGCAGGCCGTGGCCGAGGCCCGGCTGTTCGTGCGCGAAGCCCTGAAGGCCGCGCCGGGGTTCGGGTTCGGCAGCGGCCCGCTGGGCCACCAGGCGGTGCGCTGAAGCGCTAGATCTCGCACTCCATGCCGGCAGCGCCATTGTCTTGCAGGCAGTAGAATTCGCGGATCGCTTCCCAGGCCTCTTCGGCAGTCTCGCACCAGGTGATCAGGTCGAGGTCGCGCTGCGAGATCGTGCCTTCCTCGGCCAGGGCCTGGAAATCGATCACCCGGTTCCAGAACTCCTTGCCGAACAGCAGGATCGGGATCGGCTTCATCTTGCCCGTCTGCACCAGCGTCAGCAGTTCGAACAGTTCGTCGAAAGTGCCGAAGCCGCCGGGGAACACCGCCACGGCCCGCGCGCGGATCAGGAAGTGCATCTTGCGGAGCGCGAAATAGTGGAAGTTCAGCGACAGGTAGGGCGTCACATAGGGATTGGGCGCCTGCTCGTGCGGCAGGATGATGTTGAGGCCGATGCTCTCCGCCCCGGCATCGCTGGCGCCGCGATTGGCAGCTTCCATGATCGAGGGGCCGCCACCTGAGCAGACGACGAACTGGCGCTTGCCTTCATCGACGATTGCCTTCCCGCTGACTATCCGGGAGAGGCGATAGGCCTCACCGTAGTATTTCGCCTTCTTGGCCAGGTTGCGCACGATCAGCGCCTGGTCCTCAGGCAGGTTGGCGGCTTCCTCCAACGCCAGTTCCACCGATTCCGGCGGCGGGATGCGGGCAGAGCCGTACATCACCAGGGTCGAACCCACGCGCGCCTCGTCGAGGATCATTGTCGGCTTCAGCAGCTCCAGCTGGAAGCGGACGGGACGCAGTTCCTCGCGCAGCAGGAAATCCTGGTCGCGGAAGGCCAGACGATAGGCAGGATGACGCGTCTGCGGAGTATCGTCATCCAGATCGTCGGCGAAACCCGCCTCCATGTCGGCGTGGTAAAACCTGTAATCCTTCAAGTCGTTGTCGGGATCCTTGGGCGTGTCGGTCACGCAATGCTCCTTCTTGATGTCTCTTGCCCGGGGCCTAAACCCTGGGGCTAGTGTTGGGAAGGCCCGACTGCCCCAGTGCTGGACGCGCGGCCCGGCCTCGCTAATGTCGGCCCGTCATGACCATTCCGGAACGCCTCCACCCTGCCCCCCTGTCACAACAGCATTATGATTACATAACGCTGAAGCCGCTTTCCGGCACCATCGGGGCCGAGGTGACCGGGGTCGATCTCAACCGGCTGACACCTGCCCAGACGCAGGAATTGCGCGATGCCTTTGCCCGCTATCTGGTGCTGGCCATTCGCGACCAGCAGGACCTGACGCCGGAGAACCACATCGCCTTCGTCACGCTGTTCGGGGAGATGCAGCCGATCGTGCATCTCGACCACGTGCCCGGCCATCACGGCATCCAGCCGATCCACCGGGACGCAGGTGATAAGAGGCGCATCACCGGCGAGTTGTTCCACAACGACAGCACATACCTGCCCACCCCGCCCATCGCGATTGCCATGCGCGCGGTGACGCTGCCGCCCGCCGGCGGGGATACGGCATTCGCCAACCTGCAGCTGGCCTTCGACATGCTCTCCCCCACCATGCAGGACTTCCTCGAGAGCCTGCGCGTGGTGCACAGCGCCAAGCGGCTGTTCGGCAGCGGGGCGGACCAGTCGATCGTGCGGATGAAGGCAATGGACCCGAACGAGGGCGACCGCGAGGTGACGCACCCGCTGGTGATCACCCATCCGGTGTCGGGCCGGAAGTCGATCTTCGTCAATCCCGCCTATTGCCTGGGCATCGAGGGGATGCACGAGAGCGAGAGCCAGGCGATCTTCGCCTTCCTGTTCCAGCACTGCGCGCAGATCGCGCTGACCGCGCGCGTGCGGTGGGAGCCGGGCACGCTGGTGTTATGGGACAATTGGGCCGCGCATCATTCCGCCATCGGCGATTATGAAGGACACCAGCGCACGCTGCACCGCGTTTCGGTGGGCGGTTTCACGCCCTAACACAGCGGTCGCGTTTACGCGGTCAGATCATTCCGCGTGCCATATCGCCGGGTGGCGGCGCATCGTCGCCCGCGTCGCGCATGGCTTCGGCAAAGGCGCGATCCTGCGACAGGTAGACCTTGCCGTTCAGCTCGTCGACGAAATGGGTGCGTTGCAGCTTGTCCATCACCGGCCCCTTCACTTCGGACAGGTGCAGCTTGATCCCGGCATCCTTCAGGCGGTGATTGATCGCCTCCAGGCTTTCCAGTCCCGATGCGTCGATCGCGTTGACCGCGCTCGCCATCAGGATGACGTGGCGCAGTTCGGGCCGCTCGGCGACCTCTTCCAGCACGTATTCCTCCAGCCAGCGGGCATTGAGGAAGGTCAGGCTCTCGTCGATGCGGATGGACAGCACGTGCGGCACGGTGATGACATCGTGCCGCTTGATGTTGCGGAAATGCTCGGTTTCCGGAACGCGGCCGACGATGGCGGCGTGCGGGCGGCTGGTGCGCCAGAGGTAGAGCATCAGGCCAACCACGACGCCCGCGATCACGCCCATTTCCACGCCTGCCAGCAGGGTAATGAGGATCGTCGCCATGTGCGCGGAGAAATCGCCCTTGGAATAGGTCCACAGCTGGCGCGGGGTCTTCAGGTCCACCAGGCTCAGCACAGCGACGATGATCGTTGCGGCCAGCGTGGCGATGGGCAGCGAGAACAGCAGCGGCGTGAGGAACAGCGAGGCGAGCGCGATGCCGACGGCGGTATAGGCACCGGCGGCAGGCGTCTGCGCCCCGGCGTCGAAGTTCACCACCGAGCGGGCGAAGCCGCCGGTTACCGGGTAGCCGCCCGAAAAGGCGCTGGCGATGTTGGACGCGCCAAGGCCGATCAGTTCCTGGTCGGGCGAAATGCGCTGGCGACGCTTGGCGGCCAGCGTCTGCGCGACGGATACCGATTCCACGAAACCGATGATGGAGATCAGCAGCGCCGGGATGAAGAGCTGCTGGATCAGCGACAGGTCGGTCGACGGCACGGCGAAGGGCGGCAGGCCGGAGGGGATTGCGCCGGTGATGTTCACCCCGCGCGCGGCAAGGTCGAAGGCCATTACCGCGAGGATGCTCACGGCCACGGCCGCCACCGGCCCCGCCTTGGCGGCGATGTCCGCGGCGCGGGCGCCCATGCCGAACTTCATCAACAGCGGCTTCAGGCCCTTGCGCACCCAGAACAGGAAGATCACCGCCGGCACGCCGACAGCCAGCGTCCAGACATTTACCTCGCCGAGGGCGGAAAACAGCGAGCCGAGCATCTCGGGCCAGGTGTCGCCGCCGCCGCGCACGCCGAGGATATGGCGCAGCTGGCTGGTGGCGATGAGGATGCCGCTGGCGGTGATGAAGCCACTGATGACCGGGTGCGACAGCAGGTTCGCGAGAAAGCCCATGCGCAGCACGCCCAGCACGAACAGCATCACGCCCGACAGGGCGGCCAGGGTAATCGCCGCTTCGAGATATTCCGCGCTTCCCTGCGCCGCCACCGCGCCTGCGGCACTGGCCGTCATCAGCGAGATCACGGCGACCGGCCCCACCGCCAGCGTGCGGCTGGTGCCGAAAATGGCGTAAGCCACCAGCGGCAGGATCGAGGCGTAGAGACCCACGACCGGGGGCAGGCCCGCCAGCAGCGCATAGGCAAGGCTTTGCGGGATCAGCATGATGGTAACGATCACCGCCGCCACCAGGTCGCTGGTCAGCACCTGGCCGTTATAGGTCTTGCCCCATTCCAGGATCGGGAAATAGCGCGCTAGCATGGGCGACTAGATCGCCATGCCCAGCGGTTTGGCCAGCCATTCGCGGCCCTTGAGCATGAAGTGCCAATAGACGCTTGGCAGGACATTGGCTTTCAGGTGCCAGGCGGCCTTGCTCGGCTTGGTGCCATCGATAACCCAGCTGGGGAACGACGGCAGCAGCTTGCCGCCATAGCCGAATTCGGCGAGCACGATCTTGCCGCGCTCCACCGTCAGCGGGCAGGAACCATAGCCGTCATAGCTGACGTTCGGTTCCTTGCCTTCGAGTACGTTGAGCGCGTTCACGGCCACGACCGGTGCCTGCTTGCGCGCGGCTGCCATGGTCTTGGCATTGGGCGTGCTGCTGCAATCGCCCAGCGCGAAGACATCGGGATAGCGGGTGTGGCGCAGCGTGTGCTGGTCCACCTCGGCATAGCCGGCCTCGTTCGCCAGCGGGCTGGCGGCGACCACGGCATTGCCTTCCTGCGGCGGCACGACATGGATCATGTCGAACTCGCGCTCCACCTCGCCCTGGTCGGTGGCGAACCAGGCCTTCCGGGTCGGTCCGTCGATGCGCACCAGGTTGCTGCCGAAGTTGAGGTTGGCCCCGTAGCGTTCGACATATTGCATCAGGGCGGGGACATAGTCGGCCACGCCGAACAGCACCGCGCCCTGGTTGTGGAACTCCACCTCGATATCCGGCAGCACGCCGCGGTGCTCCCATTCGGAGCAGGACAGGTACATCGCCTTCTGCGGCGCACCCGCACATTTGATCGGCATGGGCGGCTGGGTGAAGATGGCGCGGCCCTTGTCCAGGTGATGCACCAGCTCCCAGGTATAGGGCGCCAGGTCATAGCGGTAGTTGGAGGTGACACCGTTCTTGCCCAGCGTCTCTTCGAGGCCTTCGATCTTTTCCCACGCCAGCCGGTTGCCCAGCGCGACGATCAGCAGGTCGTAGGTGACCTTGCCGCCATCGCCGTAGAGCACGGCCTTGTTGTCGGGATCGAACCCGGTGACCTCGGCCTTCAGCCAGGTCACGCCGTCGGGCATGACCACCGCCTCGGGCCGGTAGGTGGCTTCCTTGGGGAAGACCCCGCCGCCCACCATGGTCCAGCCAGGCTGGTAGTAATGCACCTCGCGCGGCTCGATGATGGCGATATCCAGGTCCGGCTCGCGCGCCAGCAGCGATGCGGCAGTCGCGATGCCGGCGGAGCCACCGCCGGCGATGACGATCTGGTGATGCGATTTCTCGGTGGTCATGGTCCGCTCCTTGCCGGCCTGCGCCGCGATGCTGCGCGACGCCTGATAGATCTTGCCCGACCGATTGCCGGTGCGGCAGTAGGCCAGCACCGGACCGGGCAGGTCGTGCATCGCGCGGGCGAAATCGCCCTTCTGCATGTCGATCGGATGGGCATCGTCCACGGGTATGTGGCGTACTTCCAGCCCGCAGGCCTGCGCGGCGGCAGCCACGCTGGCGAAATCCGGCTGGCCGGGATCCTCGCCATCGGGTCGGTTGCAGATGATCGTACGGAACCCCGCATCGGCCAGCGCCTGCACCTCTTTGGGGAGGACCTGGCCTGTGACCGAAATGGCCTCGTCGATGCGGGTGATGTCCACGTTCGCGCGCTCCTAGTCCAGCTTCATCACCTTCGCCGCCGCCATGCCGACCAGCAGGGAGACAACGAAGATGGCGGCGCCGACCGGCTCGATCGCCAGCGCGGCGAAGCCGGGTCCGGGGCACAGGCCCGCGACGCCCCAGCCCACGCCGAACAGCGCGGCGCCGCCGATCAGTTCGGGGGTCAGGTCGGTGCGGCTGGGCAGCGCGAACATTTCCTCGAACATCGGGCGCGACATGCCGGGCACGAAGCGCCAGGCGATGGCCATCACGACCAGCGCCCCGCCCATGACGAAGGCCAGCGTCGGGTCCCAATCGCCGAACAGGTCAAGGAAGCCGCGTACGCGGGCAGGATCGGTCATCCCGCCAAGCGACAGGCCGGCACCAAAGATCACGCCGGCTAGGAGGGCTATCAGTCCGCGCATGGTCAGCGCTTCCCGCAGGTGTTGATGCCCAGCGGCAGATAGGCCGGGCAGAAGCCGACCAGGCTGGTGAGGATGAACACCGCGGCAACGCCGTAGGCGACCCAGACCCAGGTGCCGGTGATGGTACCGGTTACCGCGAACACGATCAGCACGACCGCGACGACGATCCGGAGAATCCGGTCGAGAGAACCCATGTTGTTGCTCATTGCAGAACCTCCAGATTGAAAGCGTTCATGATGGCGACCGTTGCTATGCCGGCAGCCATGAAGGTGAGCGTTGCGACGATCGAGCGGCCGGACAGGCGGCTCATGCCGCAGACGCCGTGACCGCTGGTGCAGCCGCTGCCGATACGCGTGCCGAAGCCGACCAGCAGGCCGGCGATGATCAGCGGCACGGGGCCGGCAAAGCTCGGGTCCATCCCGCCATTGACCATGGCAATCGCCAGCGCGCCCAGCGGCAGGCCGATGATGAACAGCCAGGCGCTGGACCGCGGCATGCCGCTGCCACCCAGGCCCACCGCCTTGGCGGCGATGCCGGAAACACCGGCGATGCGGCCGAGGCCGAGCAGCATGATGGCGGCGGAGATGCCGATCAGCAGACCGCCGAACAGGCCGTCGAGCGGGGCAGCGTCAGGAAAGCCGGGGAGCGTCATACCGCGTTCACCGGCAGCTTGAGGTAGGTCACGCCGTTATCGTCAGGCGGCGGCATGCGACCGGCGCGCATGTTCACCTGCACCGAAGGCAGGATCAGGCGCGGCATGTCGAGCGTGGCGTCGCGGGCCTCGCGCATCTGCACGAACTCGTCCTCGCTCACGCCGTCATGCGCGTGAATGTTGCCTTCGCGCTCGGCCGCCACGGTGGTTTCCCAGACGTAGGTATCGCGACCCTTGGGCAGGTAGTCGTGGCACATGAACAGCCGGGTTTCGGCCGGCAGCGAGAGGATCCGGCGCAGCGAGCGGAACAGCTGGCGGGCATCGCCGCCGGGGAAGTCCGCCCGCGCCGTGCCGTAGTCGGGCATGAACATGGTATCGCCCACGAACACGGCGTCGCCGATGACATAGGCGATACAGGCCGGCGTGTGGCCCGGCACATGCAGCACCTCGACCTCGAGGTTGCCGATGTTGAAGGTGTCGCCGTCGCTGAACAGGTGATCGAACTGCGAACCATCCAGCTGGAATTCGGTACCGGCGTTGAACAGCTTCCCGAACACACCCTGCACGGTCTTTATATGCTCGCCGATGGCGATCTTGCCGCCCACCTGTTCCTGCAGGTAGGGCGCGGCCGAAAGGTGATCTGCGTGGGCATGCGTTTCGAGCAGCCAGGTCACTTTCAGATCATTCGATTTCACGAAATCGATAACCTTGTCAGCCGAAAGATGCGAGGTGCGGCCCGAGGACTGGTCGAAATCCAGCACCGAGTCGATGATCGCCGCTTCCTTGGTCGCGGGATCGTACACGACGTAACTCACCGTATACGTGGCGCCGTCGAAAAATGCCTCGATTTCGGGGCGGAGCGCGGGGTCCTGCTGGGCGCGTTCCACCAGCTCCGTTGCAGAGGCAAGAGCCGAATCAGTGGAAGTCATCACATAATCCTTTTAATTTACGTAAATTGTGTATATGTGTGCTTACGAAAAAGTCAAGACTTACGAGACCGCATGAGCGACGATACCACCATTTCCCTCCCCCCGCGCATTGGCGACAAGGCGCCGGAGTTCTCTGCCCGCAGCACGACCGGCGACGTGCGCCTGTCCGACTATCGCGGCCAGTGGCTGGTGCTGTTCTCCCACCCCGCCGATTTCACCCCGGTCTGCTCCACCGAATTCGTCGCCCTCGCCCGCGCTTCCGGCGAATTCGCCAAGCGCGACTGCGCGCTGATGGGCCTGTCGGTCGACACGCTGTTCTCGCACTTCGCCTGGCTCCACATGATCAAGGAGCGCTTTGGCGTGGAAGTGCGCTTCCCGATCATCGAGGACCCGACCATGGTGATCGCCAGTGCCTATGGCATGACTTCGGCCGACGACGCCGACAGCTGGTCGGTGCGCAACACCTACTTCATCGATCCCGAGGGCACGATTCGCGCAATCACCTGCTATCCGGCCAACGTCGGGCGCTCGGTGCCGGAAATGCTGCGCCTACTCGATGCCTTGCAGGCCGCCGATGCGAAATCGGGCCTTGCGCCTGCTGACTGGCAGCCGGGCGACAAGCTGCTGCGCCAGCCCGGCGCGACGCTGGACGAGGTTTTCGCCGCGAAGGAACCGGGCGACTGGTTCATGCAGGAGCAGGGCTGATGACCGACGACGCCCTTCTCGACTCGCTGAAAGCCATCGCTCACCCCTCGCGCCTGCGCATCCTGCAGGAACTGGCGAAAGGGGAACTGAACGTCGGCGAGATCGAACAGGCGACCGAGATCGGCCAGCCGACGCTCTCGCAGCAGCTGGCCGTGCTGCGCAAGGCCGGGCTGGTGGACACACGGCGACAGGCGAAGCTGGTCTACTATTCGCTGGAACAGTCCATGCTCGGCTTGGTGACGGAAACGCTCGGCAGTCTGGTCCCCGATGCCGGGAAAGCAGACGATTCCGGCGCCCGCCGCCGCGCCCAGGGCGCCGCCAATTTCGCCCGCATGGCAATCTGAATCGCGACTGGCGCTTCACGAAGCCGACGCTTTTTGCCAAGAGGCCTGCAAGCGGGGCTGACGACCCCTGCGCGACAAGACAGGACGCCTAATCGATGATCCGTAATGACTGGACCCGCGAGGAGATTGCCGAGCTCTTCGACCTGCCGTTCACCGAACTGCTGTTCCGCGCGGCCAGCGTCCACCGCGAACATCACCAGCCCGACCAGGTGCAGCTGTGCACGCTGCTTTCGATCAAGACCGGCGGCTGCCCCGAGGATTGCGGCTATTGCTCGCAAAGCGCCCATGCCGACAGTGGCGTGGAAGCGACCAAGCTGATGGACGTGCGCCAGGTGCTGCAGAGCGCGGCGCAGGCGAAGGATGCGGGCAGCCAGCGCTTCTGCATGGGCGCCGCCTGGCGCAATCCCAAGGATCGCGACATGCCCAAGATCGTCGAGATCGTGAAAGGCGTGCGCGAAATGGGCATGGAAACCTGCATGACGCTGGGCATGCTCACGCCGCAGCAGGCAGAGCAGCTCGCCGAGGCGGGCCTCGATTACTACAACCACAACGTCGACACCGGTCCGGAATATTACGAGCGTGTCATCACCACCCGTAATTACGATGACCGGCTGACCACGCTGAAAAATGTCCGCCAGGCGGGCATCAACGTGTGCTCGGGCGGTATCGTCGGCATGGGGGAGACGCGCGACGATCGCGTCGGCTTCGTCCACACGCTGGCGACGCTGGAACGGCATCCCGAGAGCGTGCCGGTGAATGCACTGGTGCCGGTGAAAGGCACGCCGCTGGGCGACATGCTGGCCGACACTCCGCTCGCCAAGATCGACGACATCGAGTTCGTCCGCACCGTGGCCGTCGCACGCATCTGCATGCCGATGAGCATGGTGCGCCTGTCTGCCGGGCGCGAATCCATGAGCGACGCCACGCAGGCCCTCTGCTTCATGGCCGGCGCCAACTCGATCTTCACCGGCGACAAGCTGCTGACCGCGCCCAATGCGGGCGACGACAGCGATGCCGCGCTGTTCCAGCGCCTTGGCATGAAGGCGATGGAGGGCGAAGAACCGATGCGCGCGGTCGGCGGCTGCTCGGGCGGCTGCGCGACCAAGCAGAAGGCCGAGGCCGAACTCACCTGATCCCGCGTGTCCATGCTCGATCATATCCGCCACTCGCTCGACAGGATCGCGGCGAAGGACCGCACGCGCGTGCTGCGTCCGGCGCAAATGCGCGACGGCGGGCGGCTGGAGCGTGACGGGCGCGAACTGCTGGACTTCTCCAGCAACGACTATCTCGGCCTCGCCCGCCATCCGCTGCTGGCCGAAACCGCCGCCAACTACGCGCACGAGTTTGGGGCCGGCTCCGGCGCCTCTCGCCTGATCACCGGCACCAGCCCGCAGCACGAAGCGGTCGAAAGGCATGTCGCCGAGTTCAAGGGCACCGAGACCGCGCTGCTCTTCGCCAGCGGCTGGCAAGCCAATGCGGCGATCATCCCGGCGCTGGCCAAGGCCGCGCCAAGCTGCGCGATCTTCGCCGACGAACTGGTACACAATTCGATCCACGCCGGCTGTCGCGGCGCGCGCGCCGAAACGCACTTCTTCGCCCACAACGACATGACCGATCTCGAACGCCTGCTGGCCGAACACGGCCCAGGTGCGGAGGCGCGGCTGATCATCACCGAGAGCGTGTTCAGCATGGACGGCGACCGGGCCGACCTGGCCCGCCTCAACGCCTTGGCCGCCCGGTACGATGCCCTGCTCTACGTCGACGAAGCGCATGCCACCGGCGTGCTCGGCGCGCGCGGTGCGGGACTGACGGCAGACCATCCCGGTGCGCAGGTGGTGATGGGCACATTCAGCAAGGCGCTGGGCAGTTTCGGAGCCTATGTCGCCTGTTCGGGCCTCATCCGCGACTACCTCGTCAACATGTGCGCCGGCCTGATCTTCTCCACCTCGCCGCCGCCCTCCGTGCTCGGGGCCATGTCGGCAGCACTGGAGCTCGTGCCGGACATGGATGCGGAACGCGCCCACCTCGCGGCGCTGGGCGACCTGATGCGCGAGGGGCTGGCTGCGCTCGGCTACGACACGCTGGGTTCCAGCACGCAGATCGTGCCGCTGGTGGTCGGTCCGGAACGCGATGCGCTTTCGCTGGGCGCACACCTGCTCGATGCCGGCATTGCCGCCCTGCCCATCCGTCCGCCGACCGTGCCCAAGGGCACCAGCCGCATCCGTCTGGCCCTGCGCGCCACGCATTCGCGCGAGGACGTGGAGCGCGTGCTCCGCGCCATCGAGACATGGGAGCGGCCATGACCGGCTTCATCGTCACCGGCACCGACACCGATGTCGGCAAGACCGTTTTCGCGGCAGGCCTCGCCCAGGCCTTGTGCGCGGCCTACTGGAAACCCGCGCAGGCCGGGCTGGAGGGCGAGACCGACAGCCGGGCCGTCGCCCGCCTCGCTCCCGCTGCGCTGGTGCTGCCCGAAGCCTACCGCCTCGAAACGCCCTGCTCCCCGCACGAGGCTGCACGGATCGATGGGGTGGAGATTGCCGACGATGCCCTTACCCTGCCGCAGAGCGAGCGTCCGCTGGTGGTCGAAGGCGCAGGCGGGGTGCTGGTCCCTTATCGCGAGGACTTGCTGGCAGCCGACCTCTTCGCCCGCTGGAACCTGCCCGCCATCGTCGTTGCCCGCACGGCACTGGGCACGATCAGCCACACGCTGATGTCGCTGGAAGCCTTGCGGGCGCGTGGCATCGCGGTGGCCGGCGTGGCCTTCATCGGCGAGGAAGAGCCGGTGGCCGAAGGCGCGATCACCCGCATCGGCGAGGTATCGCACCTCGGTCGCCTGCCGCGCCTCGACCCGCTGAATGCCGAGACGCTGGCCGAGGCTTTCGCGCAGCATATCCGCATGGACCTGCTGGCATGAGCAAGTCTCCCGTGTGGCACCCCTTCCACCAGCACGGGCTGGAAGAGCCGATCCCGCTGGTGACCCATGCGGAAGGCGCGGCGCTCTACACCGATGACGGTCGGCGGGTGATCGACGCGATTTCCAGCTGGTGGGTGACGACGCACGGTCACAACCACCCGCACATCATGGCGGCTATCCGGGAGCAGACCGAGAAGCTCGACCAGTTGATCTTCGCGGGCTGGACGCACGAACCGGCCGAGACGCTTGCGCGCGGTCTGGTGGACTTGATGCCGGACGGTCTCGATCACGTATTCTATTCGGACAGCGGCTCCACCGCAGTCGAAGTCGCGCTGAAGATGGCGCTCGGCTACTGGCACAACCGCGCAGAGCCGCGCAGCCGCATCCTGGTGCTGGAGCACTCCTATCACGGCGACACCATCGGCGCGATGAGCGTGGGCGCGCGCGGCGTGTTCAACCGCGCTTACGAGGCGCTGCTGTTCGACGTGGGCACGGTGCCCTTCCCCGGCGCCAATCCGCAGCCGAGTCTCGACGCGCTGGAGGCGGCCTGCGCGGCCGGAGACGTCGCCGCCTTCATCGTCGAGCCGCTGCTGCTGGGGGCCGGCGGCATGCTGGTCTATCCGCCGCAGGTGCTGGCCGAGATGCGCACGATCTGCGCTCGCCACGGCGTGCTGTTCATCGCCGACGAGGTGATGACCGGCTGGGGCCGCACCGGCACGCTGCTGGCTTGCGAACAGGCGCAGGTGACGCCCGATATCCTGTGCCTGGCCAAGGGGCTGACCGGCGGCGCGATCCCGCTGGCAGCGACGCTGGCGAGCGGTGCCGTCTACAACGCGCATTACTCGACCGACCGTTCGCGCATGTTCTTCCACTCCTCCAGCTTCACCGCCAATCCCATCGCCTGCGCGGCGGCCAATGCGAACCTTGCCATCTGGCAGGATGAGGACGTGCGGGGCCGGATCGACGCGCTTTCGCGGCGGCTGGGCAAGGTGCTGGACAGGCTGGCGCAGCGCGACGTAGTCACCAACCCGCGCCAGTGTGGCACGATGATCGCCTTCGACGTGGATACCGGCGGTGACGCCGGATACCTGGCGGACATCGGCCCCAAGCTGCGCGAGCATTTCTACGGCTGCGACGTGCTGCTGCGCCCGCTGGGCAATACGGTCTACGTCATGCCGCCCTATTGCACGGACCAGGACGACATCGACACCATCGCACAGGCCATCAGCACGGGGCTGGACCGCTACGCGCGCTAGTTGTGGTGGAATGGATGCCCCGTGAGGATTCGAACCTCAATTGACGGAGTCAGAGTCCGTAGTCTTACCATTAGACGACGGGGCAATATCAGCGGCTTTCCGGCCGGTGAGGGCGCGCCTCTATAACGCCCGCCGGATTCGGTCAAGCCTCACCTCAGGTGGCAGCGGGCCATAGCCGCGTGCGGCAGATGATGGCGACGCAGCCCTTCACTTCCAGCGCGCCATTGGCGGCCGGGCGCACCTCGGTGCGATAGGTGTTGCCATCTTCCGGATTATACACCCTTCCGCGCCATGCACCGTCGTCCCAGGTGAGGCCCGTCAGCAGGCGCAGGCCCAGGATCGGGCGGTCGCGCAGGGCCGGATCGTCGTTATGCACGTCGCGGTCGGATTCGCCGGACTTGTGGCGGATGATGCGGGTGATCGTGCCGCAGCGGCTGGTGCCGCAGGGGCCGACGGTGATTTCGACGTAGCCGCCCGAATCGATGTAAGTGCCGTCGATGGATCGCTGGGCGGCGGCGGGCGGCGCGAGCAGCGCCAGCGGGGCGGCAGCAGCGATGATGGCGGTGCGGTTCAGTCCCATGCGTGCATTACGCACGGAAGCGGTATGCGGGTCCAGCCCCTTGTCAGCTGCGCAAGCCCAGCATCAGGGCGGCGACCACCCCGCCCAGCGAGATGGCGACGCCATAGGGCAGCTTGTCGAACACCCCGTCGCCTTCAGGCTTCAGGCCCTTCTTGTGCACCAGACGCCGCGTGATGATCCATACCAGCAGCAGGACCAAGCCCGAAAGGGCGACGCTGACGAACAGGAACAGTCCGTCGCGCAAGGCGAACCATGCCGCAATGCCGGTATAGAACTTCGCATCGCCCCCGCCGATTACCCCGGCAGCGAACAGCAACATGCCGAGCACTAGCGCGATGACCGCATGCAGCAGCGCGGACAGCAACCCGTCCGTGCCGCCCAGCGCGAAGCTGGCGCCAAGGCCCAGCGCCAGCGCGACGAGGCACAGCATGTTCGGCAGCTTGCGGAACCGGACGTCCATGTAGCCGGCATAGGCGCCAAGCGCCGCCAGCAGGCCCACCTGGCCGATCTCGAGGCCGCTCAGCATCGCGCGGCGGCCCTATTCGGCCAGCTGGACGCGAACCGGATAGCCGCCTGCCGATGACACCGCTGCCGCCCGGTCGAAGCCGGTGCGTTCATCGGCGAAGGAGACGCGTACGGGATAGTCGGCACGCGTCCGGTCGCTCAGCTCGTCGGAACTGGCGAAGCGCAGTCGCACCTGCGCGCCGTTCTGCACCGGTTCGGTCACCACAGTGGTCAGCTGCACCTGTCCGGCATCTATCCGCAGCGGGGCGTGGGTAGCGGCCACTGCGGCAAGGCGCGGCCCGGCGCCCAAGGTCTGCAAGTGGATCTGTCCGGAAGAGGTCACCACGCCCGTGGGTTGCGCCGCTGCCAGTTGCACGTCGACCTGTTGATCGCGGCTGGCGCGGCTTTGCAGGCGCAACAGGTTGGCGGCGAAGCGCTCGTCCGTCGGGGCGGCCCGCACCGCCTCGCGGAAATAGCGTTCGGCGAGGTCCTCGCGGCCAAGCTGCGCATAGGCGACGCCCATGCCGTTGAGCGAAGGGCCGAGCAAGGAAGGCTCCACCCGGGCCGAACTGAAGGCGGCGATCGCCTCGGCGAAATTGCCGCGATCAAGCGCCAGCCGGCCCACTTCGAACTGGTGGAAGGCCTGGTCGTCCTGCGGGATCGTGCTCATCGCCTGGATCCGCGGTTCGCTCTTGCCGATACCCAGCAGCGCGCAACCGTTCAATCCGGTGGCAACGACAGCCAGCAGGCAGCTTCGCATCAGGACCTTGTGCATTTCATCCTCCAGAGAACATCATGGGAATTACGTCGCGGATCAGCCGGATCACGGCCGGCAGCATCAGCACGCCGATCATCGTCGGCAGCATGCAGACAACCAGCGGGATCGAGATCAGCACCGGCAGGCGGTGCGCGCGTTCCTCCGCCCGCAGGCGGCGGCGTTCGCGCATTTCCTCGGCATAGACGCGCAGCGTCTGGGTGACGCTGGTGCCCAGCTTGTCCGACTGGATCAGCAGGGTGGTGAAGGAGCGGACCTCCTCGATATCGGCGGCCTGCCCCAACTTGCGGAAGGCCTCGTCACGCGACGAACCGGCGCGCAGTTGCAGCGTGGTGAGCGACAGCAGTTCGGCAATGCGCGGATGCGAGCGGACCATTTCCCGGCCAACCCGGTCCATCGCTGCTTCGAGGCCGAGGCCGGATTCGACGCAGACGATCAGCAGTTCGAGGCAGTCGGGAAAGCCCTGCCGGATTTCCTCGCGCCGCCGGTCCACCTTCGCCTGCACGAACAGGTTGGGCAGGTAGAGCCCCAGCACGGCCAGGATGGCGCAGACGATATAGGCGCGCAGGAAAGAGGGCGGCTCGCCCGTCCAGTAGTCGACGGCGAGATAGGTCAGCGGCACCAGGAAGATCAGGATCAGCCGGATCAGCGTGAAGATGCGCGGGGCAGCAGGCGAGGTATAGCCGGCCGAGCGCAGCCAGTTGCTAAGCCGTTCCTGCCGCGTGTCGCTGAGATCGAGCCCGGCCTTCTCCACCGCAGCTGCCAGCCGCGCCCAGGCGCCGTCGTTCTGCTGGCTGCGGATGGTGCCGCCCGTCATCCCCGCCACGCGCGTGGGGGTTTCGATCTCCTCCAGCCGGGCGAGCCGCGCGCGGCGGTGCGCCAGCATGTTGCCGACGACCACCACCAGGCCGATCACCAGCGCGAACAGCAGTACCGAAAGCACCAGCCGCAGGACGAAATTGTTGGCGATCAACTCCAGCATGGTCACACCTTCAGGTCCGTCAGGCGACGGATCCACAAGACACCCGCCAGGAACAGCAGGATGAGGAAGCTGAACCCGAAGATGAAAATCGGGTCGAGGGCGGTTTCGAGGTAGAAGGACGGGTTCACCAGGAACATGCCGATCAGGGTGAAGACCGGCAGCACCGTCAGCATCAGCCCGGTCAGCCGGCCCTCGGCGCTGAGCGCGCGCACCTTCATGTACATGACCGCGCGCTCACGGATGACCCGGGCCAGGCTCTCGAGGATTTCGGCGAGGTTGCCGCCCGTTTCGCGCTGCACCGCCAGCGAGACGACGAACATGCGCATGTCGGGATTGTCCCAGCGCTCGGCCATGGCGTCGAGCGCCTCGGTCAGGTCGGCGCCATAGGCCACCTCGTCGGCGACGATGCCGAACTCGCTGCCGATCGGATCTTCCAGTTCCTCGGTCAGCAGTTCGATGGCCGCCGCGATGGGATGGCCCGAACGCAGCGCGCGCACGAACACGTCGAGCGCGACGGGGAACTGCTCTTCCACCTGCTTGCGACGCGCCTGCGCTCGCATGCTGACATAGGCCAGGGGAAACACCACGGCGAGGCCACCGGTGATCACCAGCAACAGGAAGATGACGCCCGGGGTCCAGCCGAACCCGGCCATGCCCGCGCCCAGCAGCGCGAAGATGAACAGCACGGCGAACAGCACCCCGATCAGCAGCAGCAACTGCTGCGCGCTGATGGGCAGGTTGGCGGCGAACATCATGCGCTGGAAGGCGCGCGCCGGGCGGGCCAGCGGACCGTTAAGTTCCAGCTCCGACTGCGGGGCGTTCTTGCGCAGGCGGGTGACGATCTCCTCGCGATCCTCGCCCTTGGCGATCATTTCCAGCCGGCGGTTAATGGCGGAGAATTTCTGCCGGTTGCGCCAAGCCAGACCCAGCAGCACCTGCGACAGCAGGAAGACCGCGGCGAACACGCCGATCAGCAGGATGAGGCGGACAAACAGTTCGATCATGGCCTACTCCAGCTCCCGATCCGGCCGGAACAGTTCCGGCGACAGCGAAATGCCGTAAGCGGCGGTGACATCGAGGAAGCGCGGACGGATACCGGTCGCTTCGAAGCGGCCTTGCACCACGCCTTCGTCCGACATGCCGATGATGCGGTAGCGGAAGATTTCCTGCATGGTGATGGTGTCGCCCTCCATGCCGGTAATCTCCGACATGCTGACCACGCGGCGGTGGCCGTCGACGAGACGCTCGATCTGGATCACCACGTTCATGGCCGAGGCGATCTGTGCCTGCGCCGCACGCGGCGAGATATCGACCCCGCTCATGCCGATCATTTGCTCGACACGGCTCAGCGCATCGCGCGGGGTGTTGGCGTGGACGGTGGTCATCGAGCCGTCGTGGCCGGTGTTCATGGCCTGCAACATGTCGAAGGCCTCGCCGGCGCGCACCTCGCCCACGATGATGCGATCGGGACGCATGCGCAGTGCGTTCTTCACCAGGTCGCGCTGGGTCACCTCGCCCCTGCCCTCGATATTGGGCGGGCGGGTTTCCAGCCGCACGACGTGCCGCTGCTGCAATTGCAGTTCGGCCGAGTCCTCGATGGTGATGATGCGTTCGCGATTGCCGATGAAGGAGGACATGGCGTTCAGCAGCGTGGTCTTGCCCGAGCCGGTACCGCCCGAGATCAGCACGTTGCGCCGCGTGCCGACGATGGCCTTCAGCACCTCCGCCATGGCGTTGGGGATGGTGTCGAGTTCGATCAGGCGATCGATGCTGATCCAGTTGCGGGCGAATTTGCGGATGGAGAGCGCCGGACCGTCGATGGCCAGCGGCGGGATGATGGCGTTGACGCGCGAGCCGTCGGCCAGGCGGGCATCGACATAGGGCGAGGATTCATCCACCCGGCGACCCACCGCACTGACAATCTTCTGGATGATCCGCAGCAGGTGCTTGTCGTCCTTGAACCGGGTCGGCACCGGCTCCAGCAGGCCGCGCCGCTCGACGAAGACCTCGTCGAAGCGGTTCACCAGGATATCGGTGATGGTGTCGTCCTTCAGCAACGGCTCGATCGGACCGAGACCCAGCAGCTCGTCAAGCACTTCGGTCACTAGCCCCTCGCGCTCGCGGGCGTTGAGCGGTTCGCCTTCGGCTTCGAGCAGCTCGGTCACGATCTCGGAAATCTCCGAACGGATCTGCTCGCGCGTGAGCTGGTCGAGCGCCGAGAGGTTGATCTTGTCGAGCAGCGAGCGGTGGATCGACACCTTGAGCCGCAGGTTGCGGGCGACCGCGGGGTCAAGCGCGGGCTGCACGTCGTCGAAATCTGCGGAAGCGCCCGGCTCCAGCGTAGGTGCCGGGTCCTCGTCTGACTTGCGTACTTTCCAGCTGCTCATGGTCACCTCAATCCGTCTTGTTCCAGAGTGCCTTGGCCAGATCGGCGATCTGGCTTGCGAACTTCGCGTTGCGATTGGTGTCGAACAGCAGCAGGCCCTCGTCCTGCGCGTCGATCAGGCTGTGCCCAACATCCCCGATGGTCCCGACGAACTGGCCGCCCAGCGCCTTGGCCGCCGCCTCCAGATTCACCGACTTGAACAGGCCGCGCTCCACCCGGTTGGCGACCAGTTTGACGCCGCCGGCATCCACGCCGACGCTTTCGAACAGGTCGAGCCGCCGCTTGGCCTGGCGCAGGCAGGCGACCGACAGGTCGGTCACCAGCACCACCTCGCTCGATGCGCTGACGACCGAAAGGCCCCAGCTGGTCCAGTCGTTGGGCAGGTCGACGATGACGAGATCGAATTGCTGGCGCAGCAGCTTGAGCATGGCCAGCAGGCTGTCGACGTCGACATCGTCGAGCGGCATCACCCGTTCGGGGGCCGCGATCAGGGTGAAGCCATGCCCGCTGTCGAGCAGTGCGCCACGCACGAATTCCTGATCCAGCCGTTCGCCGGCGGTCAACAGCGTCTCGATGGTGATGCGCGGCGTGCGGCCGACGTAATAGGCGACCTCGCCCGATTGCAGGTCCAGGTCGGCCACGCAGGTGCGCAGCTTCATGGTCTGCGCGAAATGCGCGGCGAGGTGGGTGATGACCGTCGTCGTGCCGCAGCCGCCGACGCCGCCGACGACGCTGAGCATGGGCGCGAGGCCCGGTGCCAGCGACGGCGTGGAATTGCGCGCCAGCGTGTCGGCCACCTGCGCTGCCAGCGCCTGCCGGTCGAAGGGCAGTTCCACCACGTCGGCGATGCCCTGCCGCACCAGCGTGCGCACGACCGATACGTCCATCCCGCGCAGGGCTGCGACGATCAGCAGGCCGCGACGTTCCGAACGGATGGCGCGAACGCGCTGTACGCTTTCCGGGATGGCCGGATCGACCTCGATCACCAGCAGGTTGGCATCGGCAAGGATTTCGCCGGAGACCGGCGCCGAAGCAGCCAAGGGGCAGAGCAGCGCCTCGGACAGGATCGGCGTGTCGTCGAGCCGTCCCAGCCGGTCGAGCTCCTCCGGCGAGGCGACAATAACCACGCCCTCCGGCTTGCTGCCGTCGGGAAGGGTGCGGTCGGGAAATGCATTCACGATATCGTCCATCCTTCAGTACCCGATTGCCCCGTCGCCATCTTCAAGCGTCAGGGAAGAGCTGACCGGCGGCATCTCCAGCCCGCCGCCGAACAGGGTCATGGCGCGCAGGTCGACGCCCGAGATCTGCACGGTGACGAGCGGAGCGATGTCGCTGAGCGGGCTGTCGTCGTCGGAAGTGGCCGGATCCCCGGCAAAGCCGATGCCCGAACCGGAATAGATCAGCGCGACGTTCTCCGGCCCCACCATCGGGGCGTGGCGGCTGATGCGCGAAACAATGCGGTTGAAGGCCGCCGTGTCGGTCGTCCCCAGCGACGGGCAGGGACCGGTCGAGCAGCTACAGCTGACTCCGCCCGCGCCCGAGCAGGTGATGGTGCCGAGCGCTTCGGGACAGATCCGGTCCGACACGTCCAGTACCGTACCGTCGGCGCAGGTCAGCCCGACGGTGTCATAGGCGTTGAGGCCCTGCGGCACGATGTCGGTGACAACTGCGTAGCGCACACCCGACTGGGCAGCCTTCTCCAGCTGGTTCAGTTGCCAGGCGTAGCGCCCGGCATCGATGATGCCGAACAGGAACACCAGCGCCAGCGGCAGGATCAGCACGAACTCCGCCGCGCTGGCGCCGCGCCGATCGGCAAGCAGGGCGCGCAGGAGTGTCATAGGCCGGTCACCGCAGCGCTGGACCGGGCCGTCATGGTGATGCCCGGATCGATCACGCCAACGCGGCCGAACAGCGAGGGGTAACCGACGCCGTGCGCCTCCACCGTCACGATCGGCCCGGCGGTATCGAGGTCGGAATAGATGCCGGTATCGACGAAGGCAGCGCAATCGACCTGCACCGACAGTTCCTCGTCGACCCAGCCCGGAATGGCGGTCACGCCGCCCGCGCCCAGCTGGCCGGTGCGGGTCACGCGCTTGATATCGGCCTGCGTCGCGCCGCTCATCACCGGGCTGCCGCCGATGCAGAAATCCTCGATCGGCAGGCGCGAGGCGAAGCGGGCGCCGTTGCGCACCGCCTCGGTCAGCTTGTGCTGGTTCCAGATGAAGTGGCCGATCTCGAAGCCGCCGAACAGCAGCGCCATGACGACCGGCAGGATCAGCGCCATTTCCGCCGCTGCCGCCCCCTTGGCGTCCATCCAGATGCGCAGCGCGCTCACCGGATCAGCACCGCGCGGTGGCGACCGAAATACTGGAAGGTCGGCAGGTTGTCGGGGCGCAGCGCCGGGCCGACGATTTCCGACTGGATGGTCTCGGTGTCGTCCCCCGGCTGGATCAGGAAAACGTCCAGCCAGCCGAGTATGTCGACCGGGGAACGCCCGTTCAGACCGGTGCAGTCGACTGCAGCGACCGACAGCAGGCGGCGATCCTTCTGGGTGGCGCTGGGGGCCAGCGGCGTGCCGTAGACCGGCTGCGGATAGGTGCAGCGGTTGGTGAAGGTGTGCTCGTACTGCCCGCTGTTGCCACGCTCGCGCGTGTCCACTTCGGACGAGACGAGGCGCGGCGCGAGGCGGTTGGCGGGGTCTTCCAGTTCCCACTGGTAGACTTCGTAGCGCGTGCCCTTGGCGAAGCTGGCGGGGCTGACGCCGGGATGGTTGCGAGCCAGGTATCCGGCCAGGTCCCAGTCGCCGTCGCCCATGTAGGTGCAGGTGCCGTCTGCGAAGCACTCGTCGGGCGTGAAGCTGCCGGCGATTGCCACCTCGTTCGGCGTGCCCGAGGTCGTCATCGGCTCCCAGCCGCGCGACTGCCGCTCGAAAGTACCGCAGGGCGGCGGCGACGGCGGCACCGGCGAATTGGTGGTTATGGTGCTTTCCTCTTCCAGAACGAGGTTCTTGCCGGTGTTCTGCGAAGGGCAGAAATCGCCATTGGCCGGATCGCAGGACAGCGGGTTGGCATAGATGTCGAAGCGGGTGTTGAGCGCGCGCGTCTCGGTGGAGCGGAAGCCCGGCTCAGTGGTCACATTCTCCATCGGGCCGCAGGAGGCGTAGGCGTTGTTCTCGCCCAGTTCGTATTGCGAATCGTGCTCACCATAGAGGTCGAGGAAGCCGAAATTGCCTGCGGCCAGCGGCTCGATCCCGCTGCTCGGCAGCCAGCGCATGCGCAGGCCGTAACCTTCCAGCGTCGGCAGGAAGAAGTCGCTGCGCTCGATGCAGACCATGATCGGCGGCAGGTTGCACACGGCCTGCTCCAGCATGGCCATGGCATCGGCGGTGATGTCGCCGGAGGACATCGCCCCGACCACCGGGGTGAGCGCGTAGAATACCTCGCGCCCGTTGATGTGTACCTGCACCACCTTGGCGCTCTCGTCATCGCTGGTGACGGCGCCGGGCTGGTCGTTGGCATAGCCATCGTAGAAGGTGAGCGAGAAGTCATCGACGGTGGGACCCGCATCGTCGTTGGCGACGCGCGTCTCGTTGTCGAAATAGTTGCGCGCCGCAGCCTCGGCGCGGGCAATCGCGCCGGGACGGCTGTCCAGCTGCGTCGCGGCTGCAAGCGCCGCCTGGTCGGCAGCGTTCTGCAGCTCGCTCTGCATGGTGACCAGCCGCCCGTAGTCGAGCCCGATTCCGGCAATCGCGATCAGCGCGAACAGCGCCATCGCGTAGAGCGGGGCCACCGAGCCGTCGGCATCTTGTCGCAGATTTTCCCTGGCCAGGCGCATCGCGGCAACGGCTCCTTCCGTATCAGGAGCCCCCGCTGGGCGAGGTGCTGGGGATGTGGTTGGGTTCCTTGACGTTGCCCTCGTTGTAGCGCTCCACCGCATCGGCAGCGTGCTCGGCGCTGGAGGCGGGAACGAGCGTGTCGTACTCCGGCTCCGGATTGACGACCTGCGCCGCCATGGTCTGGCGGTTGGGCTCGCCGAAGGCGGCCGCATTGGGCTCGTCGGTCAGCATGCTTTGCGTGCAGGCCCCCAGCGAGAGCAGCGCGATGGAAGACGCCGCAGACACAAGCTTAGTATTCATAGTCCGTCTCCTCTTCGCTGGTTTCGCCTTCGATCGGGTCGAGGGCGCGCGGGCGGTAGCCCTCGCCATCCAGCAGCACGTCGTAGGGCTGCGGCGGGTCGAGCCGGTCGGTCGGCAGGCGCACCTGCTCCGGCCGGATCGGCGCCACCAGGCGCGGGGTGATCACGATCAGCAGTTCGGTCTGCCCCTGCTGGAAGCTGGTGGAGCGGAACAGCGTCCCGATGATCGGCAGCGAGCCGAGCAGCGGCACCTGCCGCACCGTGGTGCGGAACTCCTCGCGCAGCAGGCCGGCGATGGCGAAGCTCTCGCCGTCGCGCAGTTCCACCGTGGTGCGCGCCCGGCGCGTCTGCAGACCGGGAATGGTGATGCCGTTCACCGAAACCGTGGTGGATTCGTCGATCGAGCTGACTTCCGGCTCGACCACCAGGCTGATCACGTCGCGTCCGAGCACGGTGGGCGTAAAGCTGAGGCTCACGCCGAAGGACTTGAACTCGACACCGAGGTTCTGCTGGCTCGTCTGGCCGAGGCCGAAATTCGCCACCACCGGGATGGGGAACTCGCCGCCAGCCAGGAAGTAGGCCGGTTCGCCGGACAGGGCGACCAGCGTCGGTTCCGCCAGCGTGCGCGACAGCCCGCGGCGCTCGAGCATGTCGAGCGTCGCATCGATATCCAGGCTGCCGAGGCTGAACGTCTGGCTGAGGATGCCGAAGGCGTCGTTGATCGGGTTGGTCGTCAACAGGCCCGGCTCGTCCAAGGTGCCGGCGGGCAGGGTCACTCCCGACCCCAGCACACCGCTGAAATCGCCATCGTCGGACAGGCCGATGCCGCTGACGCCCAGGCGTTCGCCGACCGTACGGTCGACTTCGGCGAAGCGCACTTCCAGCATCACCTGCTGGCTGCCGCCCATGCTGAGCAGGTTGATCACGTTGTCGCCGGCATAGGCTTCCGCCAGCTGCGCAGCGCGCGAAGCGGGTCCAGGATCGCTGACCATGCCGGTCAGCAGCACACGACCGTTCGACAGGCGTACCGAGATGTCTTCACCCGGCAGCAGCTCGGCGAGCTGGCCACGCAGGCCGACTACGTCGGGACCGACCGAAACGTCCATCACCGCGATCACGTTCTCGCGGGCATCGTACAGCGTCAGGCTGGTGGTGCCGAACTCGCGACCCAGCACGTAGATCGAGCGATCCGAAATCGGCAGCACGTCGGCGATTTCGGCATTGCCGATCATCGCTCGGGCGATCGGGGTGTCAGCCGAGACGACCATGCTCTTGTTCACGGGCACTTCCAGCGTACCGGCGTGCAGCGAGGTGGCGGAGGCAGTCTCCTGGGCCAGCGCCGGCATGGCGATGGCCAGCGGGGAAACGGTTGCCAGGGCAAGCGCGCAAGCGTTGAGCATCTTCATGTCATTCACCCCCAAGTCGTTCGACCGGATAGCTGGTTGTCTGGGTGCCGCGCACGACCACCATCCGCGGGCCGGTGCGAGCCGGTGCGGCAGCCTGCGAGGACTGGCTGGAGGACGAGCCCGACGAGCTGGACACGTAGGTCACAGGGGTCGGAGCGCGCTGCGCCGGGATGTAGAAGCCGCGCGAACCGAGGTTGGCGGCGGTAATGGTCCCAAGGTCCGGCGCCTCTTCGTCACCGGACAGGGCGGGCTCTGCCACGTCGCGCAGGGCGAGACTGACCGTGCCGAGGCCCTGGGCCACGGCCAGGCGCTGGGCGTCGCGGAGCGAGACGGCCAGCGTTACAGTGTCACCGACGCGCGGTTCGCCTTCGCTGTCGTTGGAGCTCTGGTCCACCGCCAGCACCTGCACGTTCTCGAGCAGGACGTCGGACCGCAGGTCGTCACGGTTGGCCCCGGGACCTTCCATGCGCCGCGTCAGGATGACGTCGACGGCACTTCCGGGGAGGACGAAGCCGCCCACGCCACGGATGGCATCGACGGGCAGCGAAACTGCGCGCAGCCCCGGAGGCAATAACGCGGCAAGAGTCGCTCGCCCGTCAACACCGCTGACCTTGCTGGCCAGCACAGGCTCTCCGGGGACCATCGGACGGGTCGCTACACGACTGTCCAAGAGGGCCTGTTCGACTGAGAGGAAGGCGCCTTCGGGCACCGAGCTTGCCGGCCAGTATTGCAGCCGGACGTTCTGGTCTGTCAGCGGCGTGCCGAATTCCATCGGTTGCGATGCCACGACGAGCTGCACGGTTTCCTGTTCACGCAGCGTCGATTCGGCATCATCCTGGCGTTGCTCCATTCCGGAGAACCACGCGTTGGCAATGATGACCGCGACGATCCCGATAACTGCGGCGACAGCCAGCAGAACCCAATTGCGCGTTTGCACGGCACCTCTCCCCTAAGATGTAATTGCGGAGAACATCCCCCGGCGACGTCAGCCGCCGGGGGGATGTACGGGAGGCGGATAGCCTCCCTGCGGGGATCAGCCTTCCTCGATCCCGCGGCCTTCTTCGATCTCGCCGGCAGCATCGTTCATGGCGCCCTGGATCTGGATGCTGAGGGCCAGCGCCGCGCCGGCCATACCGACACCGATGATGGCAAGGATGAGTGCGTATTCGGCGGCAGAGGCACCGGATTCGTCACGGATGAATGCGTCGAAGAACTTTTTCATGATCACAACTCCTGTCCACTTGAGGGGCAGAAATGCACCGCCACCCCCATCGTTATGGTCCCAACCGAAGGGTCGATCGGACAGGTGAAAACTCGCAATCCCAGCTAGTTCAAACAACTAAGGGAATCTCCGTGGTTTGCCGTTTCGTTAAAGGAAAATTGCGCCCGTTCACTACGGAGGTTTACTGATGTTTCTCAGATTATGCGTCAGGCAGAACTATATAAACTTTTGTATTTTCGAGATAAAAGTGCCGGTCACCACCTAACAGCCCTGTCAGCAGCGATTGCGGTCCGCCTTCGCGGTAAGGTTTCTTGACCTAGGGTTTTCCCTTATCCGCCCGCCCGTCCGTGCGCCGCGCATTACGCGAAACTGCGTATAATCCCGAAGTTGCTGCAAGTCGCTTGCAGGCTAGCTTGGCCGGGTTCTTTCGACCTGACGGATTATGCCCGTGCAATGGACCCCGCTCGGATTCGAACCATGCGAACCACAGGTATTGTGGCGCACCGGGCAATTGTATTCCTACAGCCTCTCATTGCCGCTGATCAGCGATGGCCGCATCTCGCTGGAGCAGTTCCTGAAGGGTGACGCGCAGGCCGACGTGCGGCGCTTCGACGCCCGCGGGAATGTCACCCACGGCAAGGTTCGCCCGCTGGACGGGCAATGGTGCTTCGTCTGGTCCGGCCATCCGCGCCGGGTCGATCCGGTCGTCCGGTTCTACGGTCGCCGCTTCCTGCCGGGTGACACGGTCTGCCTGCGCTCTGCCAACACCATTGCCGCGCTTTACCGGGTTTGTAGCGAAGACCTGGAGCAGTCCCTGAACGGTGCGCTAGGCGCCGAGGGGATCACCCCTCCATGACACCCGCCTGGAAGGCGATGTGCAGCATTTCCGGCAAGGTCCGTACTTCCAGCTTGCGCATGGCATTGGCGCGGTGAATTTCCACCGTGCGCGGGCTGATGCCCAGTTCGAAAGCGATGGTCTTGTTGTGCTGGCCGTGCGCCAGCCCGTCCAGCACCTGCCGCTCGCGCGGGCTGAGCAGTTCGATCAGTTGCTGCGCCTCAGCCCGCTCGCCGTCCATCTGCGTGGTCTGGCCGACCAGTTCCCCGGCAGCCTTCAGCGCGGTCATCAGGTCGGCCTTGCCGAAGGGCTTCTGGATGAAGTCGATCGCGCCCAGCTTCATCGCCTTTACCGCCGTGGACACGTCGCCGTGGCCGGTCATCAGCACTACCGGCATGGAGATGCCGCGGTCTGCCAGCCGACGCTGGATATCCAGCCCGTCCCCGTCGCCCAGGTGCAGGTCGAGCAGGATGCAGCCCGGCTCCAGATCGGCAACGACGTCCAGGAATTGCTCGCCGCTTTCGTGCAGCGTGCATTCGTGTCCTTCACCCCGCAGCATGAAGGAGACCGACAGGCGCACGTCGGCATCGTCGTCGACAATGTGGACAGGGATGGCGGGCAGCTTCTTCGACATGGCGTCAGCCCTCCCCCGCGTCGACATCGGGGAAGCCGCAGGGCAGCGTCATCACGAACCGCGCGCCGCCCAGCTTGCTCCGCCCATCCAGCTCCAGCGTGCCGCCGAAGGATTCGACGATCTGCCGGCAGATGGAGAGACCCACGCCCATGCCACCGGACTTGGTGGTGACGAAGCTCTGGAAGATCTTGTCGCGCAGGTCCGCCGGAACTCCCGGTCCCGAATCCTCCACCGCAATCGCCACCGCGCTTTCGCCCACCTTGCAGGCCGACAGTTCGATCCTGTGTTGCTTGTCCGGGCCATCCGACATGGCGTCGAAGGCATTGCGCAGCAGGTTGTAGAGCACCTGTTCGGCCTGGATTGCATCGATCCGCACCGGCGGCAGGCCATGAGGAATGTTCCGGTCGATGACCATCGACCGCCGGTAGCCATTGATCAGCGCCAGCGAGATGGTGGCATCCACCAACTCCTCTACCGGCACCGCGTCGGACTCGTGGTCGCCCGGTTCGACGAATTCGCGCAGGCGATGGAGCAGCTGGCCCGCGCGCACGGCCTGGTTGCCGCAATTGTCGAGCGCCGCGATCACCTCTTCCAGCTCCTCGCTGTCCTCCCGCGCAGCCAGCCGGTCACGCGCGCCGGCGGCGAAGTTGGCGATGGTGGTCAGCGGCTGGTTCAGCTCATGCGCAATTGCCGTCGCCAGCGCGCCCATCGCGGACACGCGCGAGATATGCGCCAGCTCGGCCAGCATCGTCTGGATCTGCTGGCGATTGCTGCGGACGGCCTCGATCGGCCGCAGGAAACCGATGAACATCCGTTCGCCGCCCAGCTCGGTTTCGCCGATATTGATCTCCACCGCGATGGCATGGCCATTCTTGTGGAGCGCGTTCTCGATGCGGGGTGCGCCGATGATGCGACGCTCGCCCGTTTCCAGGTAGCGGGAGATATAGCCATCGTGCCGCTCGCGGTGCGGCGAAGACATCAGGATATGGAGGTTGCGCCCGACCAGTTCGTCGGGCCGGTAACCGAAATCGTCTTCGATCTTGTTGCCGACAGCGCGAATGATGCCCCCGCGGTCGGCAAGGATCATCGCAATCGGCATGTTATCCATGAACGACTGCAGTGGCACGCTGTCCAAAGCGAGCGGAAGGTCTAAGCCTTCTAGGTCCGCCATTAAGCCCCCGGTTAGCACCTGCAACCAGCGGTGCCGCGCGACCCAAACGCACCACCAGCTTTCACAGAACTATCGCAAGGATGGAATGATAGCGTTCTGCTGGCAACAGTTGTTGCGCAAACGATTGGAATTGAAACAATTAATGCTCAGGCAGAGCAACTCGCGCCGCCCAGTACACAAAATCTTGCGCAATGGGGGTGGTTGAGCGGCACCTCGCGATCGGACTCGGCCACGGTCGCGCCGAGGTCGAATTGCGGGTCGAACGGCAGCAACGTGCAGGCGACGACACGTGGCTGCGGCTCGCCCTTGCGGTGCACGACCATGCGCTGGCTGGCACACATGATGTCGTCGGGCGACTTGTCGAGGATGTCCCAGCAGGCGGTGGTGATCTCGGCAATGTCGGCGCTGGCGTCCATCTCCGGGAACAGCACCAGCCGCGCCGGATCGGCGGTGTCGATAGCGATGCCCTCGGCAGCGAACAGCGCGGCATAGGCCGCGCGCGCCTCGGCATCGGTCTCACCCGCCAGGTGCCGCCCGGCCGCAGCCAGCGAGAAACCGTTTGCGGACAGCCAGCGCAGCCCTTCCAGCATCGGCTGCCAGGAGTTCGGCCCGCGCTCGGCCTCGTGCACGGCCTGCGTGTGATGGTCGATGGAGACGCGCAGGGTAAGCCGTTCGCCATAGGCGGCGCGCAGCCGCAGCAGCTCCGCCTCGTACCGGCGCATGGGCTTCATCGCGTTGGAAAGCACCAGTACCTCGTGCCCGCGCGACAGCGCGTCCTCCACCATGGCCACGATCTCGGGATTCATGAATGGCTCGCCGCCGGTGAAACCGATCTCGCGCACGCCGCGCGAGGCAATCTCATCCAGGAAGCGCGCCACGTGGGCCGCCGACATGTAAACCAGTGCATCGTTGGTCGGACTGCTCTCGATGTAGCAATTGGCGCAGGCGAGGTTGCACAGCGTGCCGGTGGCGAACCACAGCGTGTCGAGCTGGCGCAGGCCAACCGTCGCGCGCGGCTCCCCCTTGGCAGTGAGCAGTGGATCGACGAACTTGCCGGAGGGCAGTCGCTCGCCCTCCACCGCGAATGGCGACGGCCCGTCGGGCGCATTGCGGCTGTTCACCCGTGTCGCCATCAGAACGCCCGCCGCAGCCTGGCCAGCAGCGACACCCAGCGCTTGGGCCAGGTGCCGAATACCGTCGGCTCCCACGCCTTGAAGGCCGCTGCCTTCACGATCTCGACCCGGGTGGGATAGGAAATCACCGCTCCACCGACATCGAATGTGCCGGTCTTGCCGGTGATCATCTGCGTGAACGGCAGCAGCAACTCGCCCGCGTTGACCCCGCAAATGCTGGCGCCGACCACCTTCTTGCCCTTCAGCATGACCTTGCAGTGTCCCTGATCGAGCCCTTCGGCGATGGCGCGGTCGTTATGGTCGAAGCCCTCGGTCACCACCGTCAGCTTGTCGCCATACCGCTCGCGCGCCTCGCTTTCGGTCATGCCGATCTGCGCCACTTCCGGCTCGGTATAGGTGCACCAGGGCAAGGCGCGCCAGTCGACCTTGGCCGGCAGGCCCAGCGCGATTTCCAGCACCACGTTGGAGCCTTCGTAGCCCGATACATGGGTGAGGCGCGGCCCTTCGCGGCAGTCGCCGATGGCATAGATATGCTTCATGCTGGTGCGCCGCCGCGCGTCCACCTTGATGCCGTTGCGGCCCAGTTCGATGTCCAGCTCTTCCAGCCCGTAGCCTTCGGTGCGCGCCTTGCGTCCCACGGCCACCAGCAGGTGCGATCCGGCGATCTCCTCGCCGCCATCGGTGGTCACGGTAATCGCGCCCGCGCTGCCGGAGACCCTGGCCGCCTTGCCATCGATGAAGCGCACGCCCTCGGCTTCCATCACGCCTTTCACCAGCGCCACGCTGTCGCGATCGTCGCGCCCCATCAGTTCGCCCGGATTGATCACGGTTACCTTGCTACCAAGGCGGCAGAAGCTTTGTGCCATCTCCATGCCGATCACCCCGCCACCGATGATGACGAGATGTTCGGGCTGCTCGGTCAGGTCGAACAGGTTCTCGTTGGTGAGGTAGGGCACGCCGTCCAGCCCCTCGACCGGCGGCACTGCCGGGCCGGAGCCGGTGGCAATGACGATGCGCGGCGCGGTCAGCACCTTGCCGTCCACCTCGACCGATTTCGGCCCCGTCAGCCTGGCCCAGCCGAGGATCACCTCGCAGCCCATCCCCTCGAACCGCTCGACCGAATCGTGCGGTTCGATCTGGGCGATGGCGTCATGCACGTGCTTGTGCACCCCGGCCCATTCGACCACCGGCGCGGCCAGCTGCACCCCGGCACGCTTCTCCTCGCGCGCTTCGGCCGCACGGCGCGCCGCGGCAATCAGCGCCTTCGACGGAACGCAGCCGTTGTTGAGGCACTCGCCGCCCATCTTGTGGCCTTCGATCAGCACGGTCTTCAGGCCGAATAGCGCGCAGCCGCCGGCAGCAGTAAGGCCGGCGGCACCTCCGCCGATGACAATCACGTCATGCGTGTATTCCAAGGAATTCTCCTCAGCCCGGCAGCGGGCGTAACCATTTCAGGATGGCCGACGAAGTCAGAAACGTCCATGCATCCTTTCGGACACCACAGGAAAACGGTTTCATGAACCTCGAAAATTCCCAGAACTATTACGGCAAGGTGCTGGAAGGCTCCGCCGACCTGCGCACCGATGCCTGCTGCACCTTCGAAATGCCCAGCGCCAGCGTGCGCGAGGCGCTGCGCAACGTGCACGAGGAGGTCAAGGCCCGTTACTACGGCTGCGGCTTGGTCGTGCCGCAGGCGCTGGCAGGCTGCCGCGTGCTCGACCTGGGATCGGGCAGCGGACAGGATGCCTACCTGCTGGCGCAACTGGTGGGGCCTAAAGGCAGCGTCACCGGGGTCGATGCCACGCCCGAACAGCTGGCCGTGGCGAACGCCCACAAGGGCTGGCACGCCGACCGCTTCGGCTATGCCAATGTCGAATTCGTCGAAGGCGATATCGAGAAGCTGGACCAGCTGGGGCTGGAGCCGGAAAGCTTCGACATCATCGTCTCCAACTGCGTGATCAACCTGGTCGCCGACAAGGAAGCCGTGTTCCGCGCCGCGCACAAGCTGCTGAAGCCGGGCGGGGAACTGTACTTCTCCGACGTCTATGCCGACCGCCGTGTGCCCGAACACCTGCTGCACGATCCCGTGCTGCACGGCGAGTGCCTGTCCGGCGCGCTCTACTGGGGCGATTTCGACCGTATCGCCAAGACCGCCGGCTTTGCCGATCCGCGCCTCGTCACCGACCGTCCGCTGGCAATCAACGATGCCGAGGCGGCGGAAAAGCTGGCGGGCATCAACTTCGTTTCCGCCACCTATCGCCTGTTCAAGCTGGCGGGCCTCGAGCCGCAGTGCGAGGATTACGGCCAGGCGGTGATCTACAAGGGCACCGTGCCCGAGCACGAGAAGGTGTTCGAACTCGACGCGCATCATGCCATCGAAGCCGGGCGCGTCTTCCCCGTCTGCGGCAACTCATGGCTGATGCTGGCGGAAACGCGGTTCGCTCCGCACTTCGAATTCATCGGCGATTTCAGCCGCCACTTCGGCGTCTTCCCCGGCTGCGGTACCGCCGTGCCGTTCGGCCAGTCGGACGCCAATCCCACGAAGAACGACGCCCCCTGTTGCTGAAGGTGCTCGTCACCGGAGCCGCCGGCCTGATCGGCGGCGAAGTCTGCGCGCGGCTGGCGGCGCGCGGCCATGCGGTGACGGCGCTGGTGCGCAAGACCCACGAGGTGCGCGGTAACGACGGCGCCCAGGTGGACGGGGTCACTATCGTTACCGGCGACGTCACGCAGCCGCTGATGGGGCTGGATCCGGAGCCGCACGATGTCGTCATCCACTGCGCCGCCAGCCTCGAATTCGACGCCCCGAAAGCGGTGCTGGCGGCAGTCAATGTCGACGGCACGCGCAACGCGCTGGCCTATGCCCGTGCGGCAGGCGCCGGTTTCCTGCACGTCAGCACCGCCTATGTCTGCGGCGAACGCGAAGGCGCGATTGCCGAAGGCCCGGTGCCCGCAGGCACGCGCTTCACCAACAACTACGAGGAAAGCAAGGCGCTGGCCGAAGCCGCGGTTACGGAAAGCGGCTTGCCCTTCGCCGTGGCGCGGCCCTCCATCGTCTTGGGCGACAGCGATACGGGCGCGATCCGCGACTTTCCCTCGCTGTGCAACGTCTTCCGCCTGATGGCGCGCGGCAAGGTTTCCACCTTCCCGGCACGGGCAGGCTCGACGCTCGACCTCGTGCCGATCGACCATGTAGCCGAGGGCCTGGTGCGGCTGGCCGAGCGGTTCGAAGCGGCGCAGGGCGGCTATTTCCACCTCGTCGGCCAGACACCCCTGCCCGCTGCCGAGCTGGCGCACGGCGTGACACGGGTGGCGCATTTCCCCGATGTGACGGTGCTGGAACCCGACGTCTTCGACCCTGTCTCACTGCGTCCGGCGGAGGCGATGCTGCTGGGCCGGATGCTCGACACCTTCGGCGCCTACTTCACCCGCGCGCCGCGCTTCGACGATGCAAGGTTTCGCGCGGTGACGGGCCTCGCCTGCCCGCCGACCGACCGCGACTGGCTCGACCGGTTGATCGCCTATGGCGTGGCCGCCGGATACCTGCCTAGCGCACGTCCGGGTAATGCTTCTCCAGCCGCTCGCGCACCCCGAACGCCCATAGCATCCCGACCTTGAAGTAGATCCAGTTGGCCTTCAGCCCGCCCCATTCGGCAATCCGCCGGTCGGAAGTCTCGATGGTGCGGCGGATCAGCTTCACCTTGCCGTAGCGGGCCAGCCGGACGCAGAGGTCCGCCTCCTCCATCACCTTGGCATCCTGCGTGCAGCCGCCACTCTCGAGGAACTGCGCACGGCGGAAGAACATCGCATGGTCGCCGAACAGCAGTCGCACGCCACGGAAGAACAGGTGCGGCCGGGCAATCAGCGGCGCGTACCAGGTCTTCGCCCAGTTGTGCGCGGTGGTGACCCAGCGGGTCTTTTCCGGGCCGCGAATGATCGGGGTGAAGCCGGCCAGCGCGATCTTCTCATCGGCCAGTGTGTCGGCGATCACCGCCACCATGTCGTGCGGCGGTACGGTGTCGGCATGCAGCACGACGACCTGCTCTCCCTTCGCCGCAGCCACCCCGGCGTTGACCTGGCTGCCCCGCCCACGCTCGGCGGAGATGACGCGCCAGCCGGCAACCTCGGCCAGCGCGACGGACTCGTCCTCGCTCCCGCCATCGACCACGACCACTTCCAGCGGCGCGGGATCGAGCTTGGCGACACGTTCGATGAGGCTTGGTAGCGCGGCGGCCTCGTTGAGCATCGGGATGACGATGGAAAGCTGGCTCACGGCACCAGCTCGGGCCAGTTGGCGAGGTCTTCGGGCCTGTCGCAATCGTCGAGTTCGCTCAGCAACCGGTAAGGCACGCCCTGTTCCCCCAGGCGCCCCTCTGTCGCTTTCAGCACCCTTTCGGTGCCCCAAGGCATTTCACCCCAGAGGAACGAAATTTCTCTCGTAAAACCAATCAGGTAATAACCACCGTCGCTTGCCGGTCCGATTACGACCGGCACCTCGCGCAGCGCCTCGGCCGCCGCCAGCAAGTGCTCCGCAGTCAGCCCCGGAACATCGGCGCCCAGCAGGATCGCCGGTGCCTCAACCCGCGCCAGCCGCGCGCCAAGATCGCCCTCGCCCTGCTCCACCAGCGGCACGTCCGCGCCCAGCCAGGCGGCGAAGTCCTCCGCCGCAGCACCGGTGAAATGCACCGCGAAGGGCAGCCCGCTTTCGCGCACCGTCGCCAGCGTGCGTTCGACCAGCCGCCGGTGCACTTCCGCCGCGCCGGCATCGCCCAGCGCCGGGGCGAGCCGGGTCTTGGCCTTCCCCGCATGGGGATACTTGGCGAACAGGGCGATGGTCGGCGGCAAGCTCATGCCACCGCTGTAACCGCTGGACGGCGCTGTGGCGAACGGTCAGTGTGCCGTGCATGGCTTCCCGACTCGCCAAGCTTGCCGGCCTCGCCGTCGCCGGGGCCGCCGTGGGCACGCTGCTCTATGCGGAGCGCGCGCGCCCGCTGCGCCAGCGCACGCGTGAGGAACTGCCGCGACTGGTGCGCAACGGGGTACTGGGGGCGACCTGCCAGGCGGTGATCATGGCGACCGAGGCGCCGATCACCGATGCCATCGCCCAGGAGAACAAGCGCAAGAAGCGCGGCCTGCAGCACTTGATCGGCGGATTTCCGGGCCGCGTCGCCGCTTTCCTGCTGATGGATTACACCTACTACCTGTGGCACGTCGCCACGCACAAGGTGCCCTTCCTCTGGCGTTTCCACCGGGTACACCACCTCGATCCCGATCTCGATACCTCGACCGCGATCCGCTTCCACGCGCTCGACATGGCGATTTCCACGCCGATGCGGATGTTGCAGGTGCGCCTGTCGGGGGCGGATCCGGAAACGCACAATGCCTGGCGCGGCTTCTTCCTTGGTTCGGTGCTGTTCCACCATTCCAACCTGCGGCTACCCGATGGCATGGACGAGAAACTGAGCCACTTGGTCACCACGCCGAAGATGCATGGCATCCACCACAGCCAGCGGCTGGACGAGATGGACGCCAACTGGTCGAGCGGCATCAGCATCTGGGACCGGCTGCACGGCACCTTCCGCCTCGACGTACCGCAGGACAGCATCGAAATCGGCGTCGACGACCCAGCCGCCGAGCGCGACATCGCCCTGCTGCCTGCTCTCGAAGCGCCCTTCCGAACTGCCGGGAATCGCGAGGAAATCGGCGGGACCTGAGCGCGCGCGCCGGGCGCGGCTTGTGCCAAATGCAACGTTGGTATAGCCTGTAATCAGGTTTCCGTCCGACGCGGGCGGGTGAAAGATTATTGGAATACGAAAATGGCGGATATCAATCCGCCGGACCGACGCGAAAAGGCCAGGAACAAGGCGCCCGAGGGGCAAGAGCGGCGCCGCAAGAACACCAGAGGCCACAACAGCAGATCCGGCGAGAAAAATGGGGGCAGGCCGCAGGAACCGCGGCAATGGCGGCGCCCTCCGCACAAATCCTACAGGCAGGCCTACGCAGCCATCGACCTCGGCACCAACAACTGCCGCTTGCTGATCGCGCGCCCTGCCGACGAGAACTTCGTGGTGATCGACGCCTTCAGTCGCGTGGTGCGGCTGGGTGAGGGTCTGGCCCAGACCGGCCGGCTGTCCGACGAGGCGATGGACCGCGCGCTGGGCGCGCTGAAGGTCTGTTCCGACAAGCTGCGCAAGCGCAACGTCCACCTCGCCCGGTCCGTGGCGACGGAGGCATGCCGCCGCGCCAGCAACGGCGAGGCCTTCATCGAGCGGGTACGCGAGGAAACCGGCATCGTGCTCGACATCATCAGCGCGCAGGAGGAAGCCCGCCTGGCCGTGCTGGGCTGCCACATCCTGCTGGAAGACGGCATCGGCCCGGCGATCATCTTCGATATCGGCGGCGGCTCCACCGAACTGGTGCTGATCGAACCGGGCGCACCCGTGCCGCGCATCCTCGACTGGCAGAGCGTGCCGTGGGGCGTCGTCTCGCTGTCGGAAACCGTGGGCAAGGAACCCTCGGACAACCAGGGCCGTCTCGCGCGCTACGCCAAGATGAAGCAACTGGTGCTCGACAGCTTCGCCGAATTTGCCAAGCGCATCGACCAGCACAAGGCACCCGAACAACGCCTGCTGGGGACCAGCGGCACGGTGACCACGCTGGCCAGCGTGCACCTTGGCCTGCCGCAATACGATCGCAAGGCGGTGGACGGACTGATCGTGCCGTCCGCATCCATGCGCGAGATTTCGCAGCGCCTGTCCGGCATGTCGCCGGCCGAACGCAGCCAGCTCGATTGCATCGGCGCTGACCGGGCGGACCTGGTGGTAGCGGGCTGCGCCATCCTCGAGGCGATTCTCGACATCTGGCCGGCCGAGCGCCTGGGCGTGGCGGATCGCGGGATTCGCGAAGGTATCCTGCGCAGCCTGATGGCCGCCGACGCCGAAGGTGCGGAAGCGCAGGCCGCGCTGCGTCGCCTGAAGCAAGGCGGGGCAGTGAACTGATGGCCCGCGCCGGACAGGATTCGCAACGGCGGCTGAAGACCGCGAAGAAGCGCAAGGCGAGCAGCCAGCGCTGGCTCGAACGCCAGCTCAACGACCCCTACGTGAAGCGCGCCAGGGACGAGAACTATCGCAGCCGCGCGGCCTTCAAACTGCTTGAACTGGACGAGCGATTCGGCCTGCTGAAGGGTGTCGAGCGCGTGGTTGACCTGGGCATCGCGCCGGGCGGCTGGGCGCAGGTCGTCCGCCGCAAGGCGCCCAAGGCGGCCATCGTCGGCATCGACATTCTGGAGACCGAGCCGATCGAGGGCGTCGAGATCCTGCTGATGGATTTCATGGACGATGATGCCCCGGCCGCGCTGACCGCCGCGCTCGATGGTCCGCCAGACCTCGTCATGTCGGACATGGCCGCCAATACCGTTGGCCACAAGCAGACCGACCACTTGCGCACCATGGCGCTGGTGGAAGCGGCGGCGTGGTTCGCGGTGGAAGTGCTGGCACCGGGTGGCGCCTTCGTGGCCAAGGGCTTTGCCGGGGGTACCGACAAGGAACTGCTCGACCTGCTGAAGAAGCACTTCAAGACGGTCAAGCACGCCAAGCCACCCGCCAGCCGCAAGGGCTCCAGCGAGTGGTACGTTGTCGCTCAGGGATTCAAGGGGCGCGAGGACTAGCCTCGCGCTTCGGCGTGTCGCTTATTCCGGCGTCGACATTTCGGCGGTCGGGTTTTCCGAACCGTCGGTAGCCTCGGCAGCCATCGCCGCGGCATCTTCCGCGTCGACAGCTTCGCCTTCGGCTTCCGGTGCCGGCGGGGCGGGCAGGTCCGGACCGCCGCCGTAATCGCGCATGTAGAGAATCACGTTGGCACGTTCTTCAGCGCTGGACAGGCCGGCGAAGCTCATCTTCGTGCCATTGGCGAAAGCGCGCGGGCTGGACAGCCAGGCGTCCATGTTCTCGTAATCCCAGTTGCCGCCCTTGTCGGCCAGCGCGCTGGAATAGGCGAAGCCCGCGGCATGGCTGCCGATCGGGGTGCCGAGCACGCCGAACAGGTTGGGGCCGATACCGGTCGCGCCGCCCTGCTCGATGGTGTGGCAGGCGATGCACTTGGCGAACACCGCGGCGCCAGCTTCGGCAGACCCGGTGTTGAGCAACTCGGCCAGCGACGGGCCAGCGTCTGCCACGCCGCCTTCTTCGGCAGCTTCGATGATATAGCCGAACTCTTCGACTTCGGGGTTGTCCGCGTGGAAAACCTTGGAGGTGATCGAGGTGAGGCCCAGCCCCACGATGCCGCTGAAAAGGACCCAGCCGAAGATTGTGTTGGTGTTGCTCATGACCAGTGGTGTTCTGCTCGTGTGGAGGCCAAAGGAATGTGTATCGGGGGGCGCTCTAGTGTGCACGGGCCAGCTACGCAAGGGTGCATGCACGCTTGTCGGCACGCAATCGCCTCGCTACCGCCTTTCGCCCTATGGATTCATACCCCGCTCCCGCTCTCGCGCTGGTCGAGAAGATGCATGCCGCCGCCGCGCAGGACCCGGCGCGCGCCATCGCTTTCCAGGGCGCTCCCGGCGCCAATTCGCACCGTGCGGTGAACGAGTGGGACCCGGCAGCGCTGCCGCTGCCCTGCTACAGCTTCATCGGCGCGATCGAGGCGGTGAAGGAAGGCCGCGCGGCCTGCGCGATGATTCCCATCGAGAATTCACAGGCGGGCCGGGTGGCTGACATCCACTTCCTGCTGCCCGAAAGCGGGCTGTTCATCGTCGGCGAACACTTCCTGCCGATTCACCACGCACTGATGGCGCTGGACGAGGAAGGCCCCTTCGACGCGGCCTACAGCCACCCCCACGCGCTGAGCCAGAGCCGCCACTACCTGCGCGACAAGGGCATCGTGCCGTTGAGCCATGCCGACACCGCCGGTGCCGCCGCGCATGTTGCCGAACTGGGCGATCCATCGATTGCCGCCATTGCCCCGGCGCTGGCGGCGGACCTCTACGGCCTCAAGATCGTGGAAGAGAACGTCGAGGACGCGGAAGACAACACCACCCGATTCGTGGTGCTGGCACGCGAGCCGCTCGATCCCGCATCGCTGAAGGGGCAGGAGGCGATGACCACCTTCGTCTTCGAGGTGAAGAACATCCCCGCCGCGCTGTACAAGGCGATGGGCGGATTCGCCACCAACGGCGTCAACATGACCAAGCTGGAAAGCTACCAGAAGGGCGCCAGCTTCGCCGCCACCATGTTCTATGCCGATATCATCGGCGCGCCGGGCGATCCAGCAGTCGACCGCGCGCTGGAAGAACTGCGCTTCCACTGCAAGAGCGTGCAGATGTTCGGCAGCTACCCGTTGGCGCGCAAACGCGGATGAGCGGGAAGCTGCCTCCCGCGGCCTTTTCCATCGCACCCGATCCGCTGACCGATCCCGCCGTCCTGTCACTGCTGGAGCGACACCTGGAAGAGATGCACCGCTGCTCGCCGGCCTGCAAAGTGCACGCGCTGGACGCGGAGCGGCTGCGCGAACCCAACGTCACCTTCTACGCCGCGCGTCGTGAGGGCGAACTCGCCGCCGTCGGCGCGCTCAAGCGGCTGGGCGGCGGCATGGGCGAGATCAAGTCGATGCGCGCCGCCGATGCCTGGCGTGGCACCGGCGCGGGCGAAGCGATCCTGCTGCACCTGATCGCCACCGCGCGGGCCGAGGGGCTGCGTTGGCTCGGCCTCGAAACCGGGCGGCACGAGGTCTTCGAACCCGCGCAGCGACTCTACGCCAAGCACGGCTTTGCTCCTTGCGAAGCCTATGCCGACTACGTGCTCGACGATTTCAGCATGTGCATGGGGATGGCGCTGGCCGACTAGGCCATTTCCCGCGCGGCGCAATTGCGGGTGATGAATTCCGCATGGGTCGGCAACTGGCTGGCCGCGGCCTTGCACTCGGCGGCGATCTTGCGAATTTCCTGCGCGATCGCGGCCGGGTCGTCGCGGTCGGCCAAGGCATGCACGCCTTGCGGCAGGAAGCGCTGCCCGATCAGCATGGAAGCCCAGCTGCCGATCTGGAACAGGTGTCCGCCATCCACCGCCAGGTGGCCCCGATCGCGCCACACTTGCAGCGTTTCCGCCAGCGTATCGGGCACCTCCATCTCGCGGGTGTAGCGCCAGAACTCCGAATCATCGCGCTCGGTCAGCTTGTAGTGGGCGATGATGAAATCGCGCACCTGCTCCCATTCCAGCTTGGTCCGGGCGTTGAACTGCTGTTGCAGCGAGGCGTCCATGCGCTTGGTCGGGAACAGCTCGACCAGCCGTTCCAGCGCGCTCTGCACGAAATGGATCGAGGTCGATTCGAGCGGTTCGAGGAAGCCGGACGAAAGGCCCACGGCGACCACGTTGCCCACCCATGCCCGCTCGCGCCGGCCGGTGCGGAACTTGATCAGGCGCGGTTCGGCCAGGGTTTCGGCATTCAGCGTCGCCAGCAGGCGTTCTTCCGCCTCGCTCTCGCTGGAAAAGGCGCTGGCGAAGACGTGACCGTTGCCGGTGCGATGCTGCAGCGGGATGCGCCATTGCCAGCCGACCGTGTGGGCGATGCCCTGCGTGTAGGGCTTCAGCCCGCCCTCGGCACGTTTCGTGGGCACGGCCAGTGCGCGGTCGGAGGGAATCCACTTCGACCAGTCGGTCCACGGTTCTTCCAGTTCGCTGCCCAGCAGCAGCGAGCGGAAGCCCGAGCAGTCGATGAAGAAGTCCGCCTCCAGCTTGCGGCCGTCCTCCAGCACCACGGCGGAGACATGGCCGTTCTCGCCCTTGCGCTCGACCCCTTTGATCAGCCCCTCGACCCGCGTGACGCCACGGCTTTCCGCCACCTGCCGCAGGTGCGCGGCATAGAGGTGCGCATCGAAGTGATAGGCGTGGGTATAGCGGTTGCGCAGCTGCTGCTTGTTCGGCCCCGACGGCGCAAAGCGATCCATCTTTGCGGCGTGATAGGCGACATGGCATTCCTGCCAGCTGGGATAGTCGGCGGACTGGTCCGCCTGCCGCCCCACCAGCCACCAGTGGTGCAGCTTCACCAGCGCATCTATCTCGCGCCCCACGGCGCCGAACTGGTGCAGGTACTGATCGCCCACCCGGCCCCAGTTGTGGAACTCGATGCCCAGCTTGAAGGTGCCGTGGGTGTCGATGATGAACTGCCGCTCGTCCAGCTTCAGGAAGCGGTTGAACTTCTGCATCGGCGGAATCGTCGCCTCGCCCACACCGACGATGCCGATGGCCTCGCTTTCGACCAGCTGCACCTCGATATCGCGGGACAAGGCAGTGGCCAGCGTCGCCGCGGCCATCCAGCCGGACGAGCCGCCGCCCACCACCAACACCTTGCCGATGCGTTCTTCACGCGGAGCTTGCAGCGAATATTCCTGGGGCGAGATTTGCGTCATGCGCGCCTTAATGCGGCTTTGTTTCCTCCAGTGCAATCTGGCCTTCGGCCAATACAGGCGTTGCTTCGCACTTCTGCTCGTGCAACCAATGGTTTCGTGACGACGGGCCAGGGGAAACAACCGCTACCGGTGCAAGGCGATGATGTCGCGACAGCCTGGCGTGAACTGCGCGCCGATGGCGACATCCAGTTCTCGCAGATCGACTTGCCCGAGCAGGAACCGCCCCCCGACTGGTTCCTGCAATTCATGGACTGGCTGGCCATGGTCTTCGCCCCGGTCGGGCGGCTGCTGGTCGCCATCTGGCCGGTACTGATGTGGGTGCTGATCGGCGCGGCCGTGCTCGGCGTGGCCTACCTGCTTTACGAGGCCTACGGCCCCGGCTTCAGACGCGGCAAGAAGGCTGAGGCGAGCCCTGAGTGGACGCCGAGGGAACATGAAGCGCTGGCCTTGCTGGAAGAGGCCGACCGGCTGGCCGCGGCGGGCAACTTCGGCGAGGCCACGCACCTGCTGCTGAAACGTTCGGTGGGCCAGATTGCCGAGGCGCGGCCCGACCTTGTCGAACCGTCCAGCACCGCGCGCGAACTGGCGTCCGAACCGCGCCTGCCCGAAGCCGCACGCAAGGCCTTCGCCCTGATCGCCGCCCCGGTGGAGCGCAGCCTGTTCGCCTTGGGGCAGCTTGACGAAGCGGACTGGCAGGGCGCCCGCGCCGCCTATGCCGATTTCGCGCTGGCGCAAAAGGCCGTCTCCGCATGAGCCGCGCGCGCAACCCCTTCAAACCCTCGGCCGTGCTGGCCTTGCTGAGCGTAGGCGCCATCGCCTTCCTGCTGCTGCTCTATGCACTGGGTCAGGGCTGGACCGGCGAAGGCGAGCGGGACGGCGGCAGCCACGCCGCGGCGAACGGCCTCAACGGCTATTCGGGACTGGTCGAACTGCTGAGGGACACCGGTCACAACGTATCGCTGTCACGCAGTCCGGCAGGCTTCGAGGACTATGGCCTGCAGGTGCTCACCCCGCCGAGCTGGGCAGACCCCGAAGAGATCAACGAGATCATCCAGAGCAGGTTCGACAACGACGCAGGGCCGACGCTGGTGCTGCTGCCCAAGTGGATGGCCATGCCCGTTCCCGACGCGCCCGGCGTGGAGGCGGAGGAAGGCTGGGTCGTCCTGGCCGGGGCCTCGTCGCCCGGCTGGTTCGAACAGCTGGCCGTGGCCGAGGGGGCAGAGCTTGCCATCGGCGAGACCGGCGGCTGGCAGGGGCTCGGCAGCAGCGGCGACCTGCCCGACGAGAGCCAGGTGCAGGCGCTGGTCGCCAAGCCTGACGGGCCGATGCGCGTGCTGCTGCAGGACAGCGAAGGCGACGTGCTGGCCGCCGACCTGCGACCGGACCGGGGGGACAAGGACTACGAGCCGTGGCCGGTGATCGTGGTGTTCGAGCCGGACCTGCTCAACAACTACGGCATGGCGGACGAGATGCGGGCGCGCACGGCGCTAGCGCTGCTGGACGAAGCGCGCGACGGGGTCGACATGCCGATCAATTTCGACCTGACGCTGGCGGGCCTCGGCGCCAGCGAGAACCTGCTGACGCTGGCTTTCACCCCGCCCTTCCTTGCCGCCACGCTGTGCTTGCTGCTGGCCGGGCTGGTGATCGCCTGGCGCGCCTTCTGCCGCTTCGGCCCGGCCATTGCCGAGGCGCCCGCCATGGCGCGCGGCAAGCGACAACTGGCCCGCAACGGCGCCGCGCTGGTGCAGCGGGTGAAGCGCTGGCACCTGCTGAAGCAGCCCTACGAGGACATGGTCGGGCGCCGCGTCGCGGCCGCGCTGGGACTGCGCCCTGCCGATCACGAACACCGCGAGCACGCCATCGACGCCGCGCTCGCCCGCCGGGGCCATGATGGCCCGCCCTTCTCCCGCCTCGCCGGTGACCTGCGCGAGGCCAATGGCCCGCGCGACATCATTCGCGCGGCCCGCGCTTTGCGGACATTCGAAAGGACGCTGACCCAATGACGAGCATGACGCTGGAACAGACTGCCGAGCTGGCGAACAGGATTCGCGGCGAAGTCGGCAAGGCGATCGTGGGCATGGACGAGGTCGTCGACCACCTGCTGATCGCGCTGATCGCGCAAGGCCACGTGCTGCTCGAAGGCCCGCCGGGAACGGCCAAGACCTTCCTCGCACAGTGCTTCGCCCATGCCACCGGCATGGAATTCGGCCGCATCCAGTTCACGCCGGACCTGCTGCCGGGCGACATCCTCGGCTCCAACCTGTTCAATTTCCAGACCAGCCAGTTCACCCTGACGCGCGGCCCCATCTTCCGCGAGCTGCTGCTGGCCGACGAGATCAACCGCACGCCGCCCAAGACGCAGGCCGCGTTGCTGGAGGCCATGCAGGAACGCCGGGTGACGCTGGACGGCGAGACCCACGCCCTGTCCGACAACTTCATGGTGGTCGCCACGCAGAACCCGATCGAGAACCAGGGCGTCTACCCGCTGCCCGAAGCGCAGCTGGATCGCTTCGCCTTCAAGCTGCTGGTGCCCTACCCCAGTGCCGAGGAGGAGGCGAAGATCGTCAAGCGCTTCGGCGAGCGCGCCGGGCCGCAGGGGCCGCTCGATTTCGGCATCGAACGCGTGGCCAATGCCGGCCTGATCTCGGCCGCGCAGGAAGCGGTGAAGGACGTCACCCTGTCAGACGAGATCATCGCCTATTGCGTCGCGCTGGTGCGCGCCACACGCGACAATCCCGATCTTGCCAGCGGTGCCTCGCCCCGCGCCGCCGTGCTGATGGCCAATGCCGCCCGCGCCCGCGCCGCGCTGGAAGGCCGCGCCTATGTCATTCCCGATGACGTGAAGGCGCTGGCAACCGCCTGCCTGCGCCATCGCCTGCTGCTGTCGCCCGCTGCCGAGATCGAGGGCAAGCAGGTGGAAGACCTGGTCGCCGGGCTGATCGAACAGACCGAAGCGCCGCGCTAACTCCCGTGCGGGTCCGCATCCCCATCCCCCGGCTGCCGCCGCTGCCCATCGTGCCGACCCCGCGCACGCTGGTGCTGCTGACTCTGCTCGCACCTATCGCGGTGGTGGTGGCGGCGACGGCACCGGCGGCTTGGGTGATCGCCCCGGCGGCAGGCCTGGCGCTGTTGCTGCTGGTGCTGGTCGACGGCTGGCTGGCGGGGAAGCTGGTCAACTTCGCCTATCACGTGCCTGCAGATGCCGAAGTCGGGCAGGAAGCGCATATCCGCGTCGAGGCCGAGATCGAGCGCGATTCCGACGCCGCCCTGCCCGAAGCCGCGCTGGGGTTCGACGCGCGGCTGGGCGAAGGCGGCGCGGCCAGCTTCCTGCTCCAGCCGACGGGCGAGCCGGGCATGTTCGCGGGCCATGGCGTGGCCGTGCCGCAGCGGCGCGGCCCGGGCGAACTGCACGACCTCTGGCTGCGCTGGCGCGGACCGCTGGGGCTGGCGGTGCGGCAGAAGCACGTGGCGCTCGATGCCGGCATCCGCGTCTGGCCGGACCTCTCGCCGGTTCGATCTCCCGTTCTGCAGAGCTTCCTGCGCGATAGCCAGTTCGGCCTCGTCGCCCGGCGCATTCGCGGCGAAGGCACGCAGTTCGAGGCGCTTTCGGAATACGAGCCGGGGATGGACCGCCGCCGCATCGACTGGAAGGCGAGCGCGCGGCACACCTCCCTCTACGCTCGCGAGAACGAGGCCGAGCGCGACAACCAAATCGTCTTCGCCTTCGATTGCGGCCAGTCGATGATCGAGCCGGTCGACGGCCTGCCGCGCATCGATCGCGCGGTGTCCGCCGCGCTCACCGCCGCCTATGTCGCGCTGAAAGGCGGCGACAAGGTCAGCCTGTTCGGCTTTGCCGACCACCCGCAGCTGATGACGCCCTTCGTCACCGACACCCGCGCCTTCCACCGCCTGCAAAGCGCCGCGGCGGAGCTAGACTACACTCCGCGCGAACCCAATTTCACGCTGGCGCTGGCAACGCTGACCGCGCGGCTCAAGCGGCGCTCGCTGATCGTGCTGTTCTCCGATTTCTCGGACCCGACCTCGGCCCAGCTGATGGTCGAGAGCGTGGAACGGCTGGTGCGTCACCACCTCGTCATCTTCGTGACCATGGTCGACACCGAGCTGGAGGAACTGACCACCACGGAGCCTGATACGCTGGGCGATATCGCGGTGGCCGTTGGCGCGGATTCGCTGGCGCGACAGCGGCAGCTGGTGCTCCAGCGCCTGCGCCGGATGGGCGTCAACGTGATCGAGGCGCCCTATGACACGATCGGCTATCGCTTGATCGACCTCTATCTCGAAACCAAGCGGGCAGAGGCGATCGGCTGATGGCGCTGCCCTTCTTCAACCGCTCCAACGAGATCGAGCCGCCTGCCGACATCGAGGCGGCGTCGCTGCGCTCCGACCAGTTCCGGCTGGAGCGCGAGGTCGACTGGCAACGGCTGGACGCCATCGTCACCGCGCTGGAAAAGAACCGCCCGCGCCGCATCAGCGACGAGGACCTGCTGGAACTGCCGGTGCTTTATCGCAAGACCGCCTCCAGCCTCGCCGTCGCGCGCGAGACCTCGCTCGATGCGGCGACGCTCGGCTACCTCGAAGCGCTGGTCCGCCGCGCGTGGTTCCAGATCTACGGGCCGCGCATGGGGCTGGCCGGGTGGCTGCGCCGCTTCCTCGGCGGCGGCTGGAGCCATGCCGTGCGCTCGATCTGGCTCGACATCTGCATCACCCTCGCGGTGATGGTGGCGGGCACGCTGGTCGGCTGGCTGCTGGTCGCGCAGGACAAGAACTGGTTCTACTCGCTGGTCCCCGTCAGCATGGCGCAGGGCCGCGGACCCGGTGCCGATCCGGAGGTGCTGCGGCAGAGCCTCGGCACGACGGACAACGCCGACGGCCTCGGCATCTTCGCCGCCTCGCTGTTCTCCAACAACACCGGGGTCTGCATCATGGCCTTCGCGCTGGGCTTCGCCTTCGGCATCCCGACGCTGCTGCTGCTGGTCTACAACCTCGCCCTGCTGGGGGCGATGCTGTGGGTGTTTGCCGAAGCGGGCCTGGGGTGGGAATTCGCCGGCTGGCTGTCGGTTCACGGCACGACGGAGCTGGGCGCGATCCTGCTGGCCGGTGCCGCCGGCCTGCATGTCGGCCGAACCATGGCTTTCCCGGGTGACCGATCCATCCTCTCCGCCATGCAGTCCGCCGGGGTGCGCGCCGCGCAGGTCATGGCAGGCTGCACCATCATGCTGATCGTGGCCGGCCTGCTGGAAGGCTATGCCCGCCAGCTGGTGGGCGAAACGGCGGCGCGCTTCGCCATCGGCGGCGGCATGCTGGTGCTCTGGGTCGTCTACTTCGCGCTGATGCGCAAGCCGAGGGAGCGCGAGACATGAGCGCGGTGCGGCCCATCCACCCGGTGCTGCAACGCGACCTTTCGAAGCGCGCCCGCACGCTGGTGACGCCCGAAGGGCTGTCGCTGCCCATGACCGTCGGCAGCCGCGGCTCCCGCGCCGGCGCCTTGCTGCTGGACATGCTGTTCCTGGTGATCGGCACTGTCGTCGTGCTGGTCGCCCTCTCCGCTCTCGGCCTCGGCCTGCTCGATCTCGGCGACGAATCCCTGGAAGCCTCGCCGGTTTTGCAGGGATTGCTGATCGTCGTCATCCTGCTGATCTTCCTCTCCCGCTACGGCTATTTCCTGTGGTTCGAGCTGGGCCCGCGCGCGGCCACGCCGGGCAAGCGGCTGGTGGGCCTGCGCGTCGCCGCGCGCGACGGCGGACGGCTGACCGCCGAGATGGTGATTGCCCGCAACCTGGTGCGCGACGTGGAAGTGTTCCTGCCCACCTTCTTCCTGCTCGGCGGCGGACAGAACGCGGGTGTGGCCGGTTTCGCCGCCTTCATCTGGCTGGCGATCTTCGTGCTCTTCCCCTTCTTCAACCGCGATGCCCTGCGCGCCGGCGATATCGTGGCGGGGACCTGGGTGGTCGAAGCCAGGCAGGCCAAGCTGCAGGAAGCCATGTCCCTCGCGCCCGACCGCTCGACCGATTACCGCTTCGGCGAGGCGGAACTGTCCGTCTACGGCGAGCACGAACTGCAGGTGCTGGAAGGTGTCTTGCGGCAGGACCGGGCGGAATCGCTGCGCGAAGTGGCAGAGGCGATCACCCGGAAGATCGGCTGGCAACTGGGTGCCGGAGACGAGCGCGAATTCCTCGAGGCGTTCTACGCCGCGCTGCGCGGGCACCTGGAAAGCAACATGCGCTTCGGCAAGCGCAAGCGCGACAAGTTCTCCTGACCCCGGATTCTACCCACAGGGCGATTATCGCCTTTGACCCTCGTGTGGTATTCCCTTGTCCAATAATAACAACGGGAGGGACACAATGGGTATCGGAAACTACCGTTTCGATCAGGACCTGGCGCTACAGATCCTCGAAAAGATCGGCATGGCGCTAGCCATCCTGGTGATCACATGGCTGCTGGCGAAGGGCGCGAAATGGACCTTTGCAAAGCTGGTCGACAATGTCGGCTTCCTGCAGAAAAGCACCTCTGCCGGCGAAAGCATCGGCGAACAGCTGGGCAAGATCGTCAGCCTGCTGATCTGGCTGCTGGGCCTGCTCGCCATCCTGCAGGTGTTCAGCCTGGGCGGCGTGATGCAGCCTGTCACCACCCTGCTCGATGACGTCATGGGCTTCATCCCGAACATCATCGGCGCCGGCCTGATCTTCTTCATCGGCCTGATGCTGGCCCGCATCGTCCGCGACCTGACGGTGACGACGCTGCAGACCGTGGATTTCGACAAGTGGGTCAATCGCGGGGGAGCGGAGACGCTGACCGGCAATAGCCAGCTGTCGAAGACGATCGGCACGATCATCTACGCCATCATCATCATCTTCGTCTCGATCATGGCGCTGGAAGCGCTCAGCCTGGAAAGCGTTTCGGACCCGGCCAGCGACATGCTCGGCCTGATCCTCGACGCCATCCCGCGCATCATCGGCGCGGCACTGCTGCTGGGCATCGGCTATCTCGTCGCCCGTTTCGTGGCCCAGCTGGCCCGTGAAGTGCTGCCGGGACTGGGCGTCGACCGGGCGCTGACCGATACCGGCGTGCTGCCCACCGGCACCAGCGTATCCAACATCATCGCCCGCGTGGCGCAGATCGCGATCATCCTGTTCTTCGCCATCGCCGCGACGCGCCTGCTCGGCTTTCCCGAGTTGACCGCGATCCTCGACGAGGTGCTGGAACTGGGTGGCCGCGTGGTCTTCGGCGGCGTGGTGATTGCAGTCGGCTTCCTGATCGCGGGCGTGCTTGCCCGCCTGATCGGTGAAGGCAGCCTGGCGGCATCGATCGTCAAGTGGGCGGCCATCGTGCTGTTCATCTTCATGGGCCTGCAGTTCATGGGCGTCGGCCAGGAAATCGTCGAAACCGCGTTCAGCGCACTGGTCATCGGCGGCGCGGTTGCCGCCGCGCTCGCCTTCGGCCTCGGTGGCCGTGACTGGGCGGGCCAGAAGCTCGAACAGCTCGATCGCAAGCTGGGCGGCAAGGAACCGCCGACCGGCAGCTGACTTTACGAGACAGCACCAATCGCGATACGGGGCGCAGGACCATGATCCTGCGCCCCGCTTCATTAGATGATGCCGAAAATCTCGCCCGGCTTGGCCGCGAGAGCTTCTGCCACGCCTTCGAGCACCTCTATCGCGCGGAAGACCTCGCCGCTTTCCTCGAGGAAGCCTATTCGGTGGAGGCCGTGGCGAGGGAAATCGCCGATCCCGGTATCGTGCACCAGTTGACCGAGGATTCGCCCGGCAGCGGCCTGACAGCCTTCATCAAGACCCGGCTCGAAAGCCCCTATGCCGAACATTCGGAGGCCAGGAAGCCTTTCGGCCTTGGGCAGTTATACACCGATCCCGCCCGCACCGGGGAAGGCCTGGGCGCCGCATTGATGGACTGGTGCCTCAATTTCGCCCGTTCGCGCGGCTGCGATGCGGTGCAATTGTCCGTGTGGAGCGAAAACTACGGCGCGCAACGGTTTTACCAGCGCTATGGCTTTGGAAAGATTGCCGATATCGAGTTCTGGGTGGGCGAGCAGTGCGACCACGAATTCCTCTACGAATTGCGCCTCTGAAGCGCATTTCCGGCGCTTAGAGTTAAGAGCGCCTTAGGGCTTTTCGGTCATAGTCGCGGCGATGGGAAACCCCGCCTTCAAACTACCCGCTTTCGACGATGCCCCGGCGCGTCCGCTCGCTGACGAGCTGATCAATGACCCGGCCATCGACCGCATCCTCAACGCGGTGCGCGGCCACCTCGGGCTCGAGATCGCGTTCGTCTCCCGCTACGTCGAGAACGAGCAGCGCGAGCTGACGCATGTCAGCACCGACCTGGAGCTGCCAATGGGCGCGGGTTTCCGCGAAGATCGCGAGGACAGTTACTGCTGGCACATCCTGCAGGGCCGCCTTCCCGAGCTGATCCAGGACCCGGCCGACCATCCGCTGACCGAGAAGCTGGCCATCACCAAGTTCCTGCCGGTCGGCTGCCACGTGAACACGCCGCTGCGGCTGGCGGACGGCACCGTCTGGGGCAGCTTCTGCGCTCTGGGGCGCGAACCCCGCCGCGACATGAACCAGCGCGACCTCGAAATCCTGCAAAGCTTCGCCGGCCTCGCGGGCGAACGGATCGAGGCGAGCCTGTCCGAACAGATCGGGCTGCAACAGGCGCGCGAGCGTGTCGAGGCCATGCTGGATGGGCATGCGGTGACCATGTTCCAGCAGCCGATCCACGAACTCGCCACCGGCAAGCCGGTCGGCGTGGAATGCCTTGCCCGCTTCCCCGATCTCAACAAGCGCGGGCCTGACGCCTGGTTCGACGATGCCGAACGCGTCGGCCTGGGGAACGAGCTGGAGATGACCGCAGTCCGCTGCGCGCTGGAGACGGTTGGGCAAGTACCCGATGGCATCTACGCCGCGATCAACGCCTCACCCGCCACGATCCTGTCTGGCGCGCTGCGGCATACGCTGGAGGAGGCGGGTGCGGACAACCTCGTGATCGAGATTACCGAGCACCAGGAAGTTTCCGACTTTGCGGCGCTGGCGCGCGAGATCAAGGCGCTCAAGCCCTTTTGCCGCATCGCCATCGACGACGTCGGCACCGGTTACGCGGGGCTGCGCCACCTGGTCGAATTGCAGCCCGACATCCTCAAGATGGACATGGTGCTGACTCGCGAGATCGACAGCGATCCGGCCCGGCGCGCGATTACCGCCGCCATGGTCCAGTTCGCCAGTGAAATCGGCTGCAAGCTGGTGGCCGAAGGGATCGAAACCGAGGAAGAACGCGCCGTGATGCAGGACCTGGGAGTGGATTACGGACAGGGATACCTGTTCGCCCGCCCGCTGCCTGTCATCGCCGCGCAGCAACACCTGCTGGGGGTAACCATGGAAGAGTAAGCCTAGCGCCTGACCGGCTCAGTTCTCACCGCGCAGCTGCCGTTGCTGCTCGCGCGTCATTTCCTGCGCGGCATAGATATCGCCCGCTTCCATCTGCACGCTCATGCGTTCGCGGTCGTGGCTGCGGTACTTGGCTTCCGCCTCGTCGATATCGCGCTCGCTCAGCCCGACATATTCGAGCGCCATCAGGCCCATCCTGACGGCGGACTCGAACATTTCGCGCACCACGTATTCAACCGGCGTATCGGCCATTGCGATGACCGTGCGCCGGTCGTAGCCGCGGACGTAGATGGCTGCCTTGGGAAAGGCTTCCTTCACCGACTCGATCAGTTCCTTGTCGATATCCCGGATGCAGAACATGATCAGCTGCGCTTCGCCGGCACCGGCCTGGCGCAACATGTCCACGCGCGTGCCGTCGCCGTAGTAGACCTTGCTGCCGAATTGCTCGGACAGTTCGATCTGACTCTGCTTCTTGTCGATCAGGGTGACCGCCAGCTTGCCGCTCTGCAGCACCTGCGCCACGCTCTGGCCGAAGCGGCCGTAGCCGACCACGATCGCGTGCGCGCCTTCGTCGCGGGGGCCTTCGTGCCTGCCTTCGTCGTCCTCACCGCGCGGTTCGCGGCGGATGCGGGAAGTCGCCAGCATCAGGAACGGCGTGGCCGCCATGGAGAGGGTAACGATGGCCCCGAACAGACTCGACTGCTCGGCATTCAGCAGCCCGCCCGCCAGCGCCTGCGTGTAGAGGACAAAGGCGAACTCGCCGCCCTGGCTCAGCAGCAGGCCCAGCGCCAGGGCCGCACGCCAGGTCATCTTCAGCAGCAGGCCCAGCCCCATGATGATGGCGGTCTTGAGGGCGATCAGCAGCACGGCGAAGCCGATGACGAACAGCGGGTTCTCGGCAATGACGCCGAGGTCCAGCATCATGCCGACGGCAACGAAGAACATGCCCAGCAGGATGGCGCGGAACGGCTCGATGTCGGCCTCCAGTTCGTGCCGGTAAGGGGTGTCGGCCAGCATCACGCCGGCGACGAAGGCCCCCAGCGCGGCGGACAGGCCCAGCGAGGTCATCACTACGGCGCTGGCGAGCACGGTAAACAGGGCGGCGACGACGAACAGCTCGCGCTCGCCGAGGTGGCCGATCAGGCGGAACAGCGGACGGATGACGAGGCGGCCCGCAGCGACGAGGCCGAACACGGCGGCCAGAGTCAGCACGCCCAGCCACCATCCGGACGGCCCCTCATCCCCGCCCTGCCCCAGCGCCGCAACAATGGTAATCAGCGGGATGATCGACAGGTCCTGGAACAACAGGATGGAGAAGGCGCGCTCACCAAACGGCGTGCGCAGCTGGCCGCCCGATTGCAGCATGGGCAGCACCTGCGCGGTGGAGGACAGGCCCAGCGGCAGACCGATGGCCAGCGCGGCGGCCAGCGGGTAACCGGCCAGCGCCAGCACGGTGGCGGAAACCGCCAGCCCGCAGATGACCACCTGTGACAGACCCAGCCCGAAGATCGCGCCCTTCAATCGCCACAAGCGCGCGGGCGATAGCTCCAGGCCGACGACGAACAGCAGCATGACGATGCCGAGTTCGGCAATCTCGGCCATTTCCTCCGCGCCGGAGACCAGCCCCAGCACGCTCGGCCCCAGCAGCGCGCCGGCGACGAGATAACCCAGCGTCGCCCCGAGGCCCGCCTTGCGGAAGGCGAGCACGGCCACCATCGCAAATCCCAGCATCAGCAGGGCATCACGCAACAGTAATCCGGCGCCGTGTTCTTCCATAGTCCGCAGGCTCCTTCCGAGCTTACCGCGCTAGAGCCACTTCCACTTCCAGAACAGGATGATCTGGGCCAGCAGGATCATTCCACACAGGCCGACCACGATCCAGAAGCCGTGCACGTCGTCTACGCCCGGCATGCCGCCCACGTTGATCCCCATCAGCCCGGTGAGGAACCCCAGCGGCAGGAAGATCGCGGCGACGATGGTGAGCAGGTAATTGGTGCGTTCCGAACGCGACAGTGCGCGGGCGCGAATGTCATCCTGCAGCACCAGCGCGCTTTCCTTGGAGATGTTGATGTCCTCGAGGTAGCGCCGCAGCCGGTCGATGCTTTCGGCGATTTCGCGGCGGTCGTCGTCTTCGAACCATTCAGGGGCAGAGCGGGAAATGATCTCCAGCGCCTCGTGCTGCGGGGCCATGTGGCGCTGCAGGCTGAGGCAATTGCGCCGGATCACGGCGATGCGCGAAAGCATCTCGTCGGTATCGGTCTCGGTGCCCTTCGCTTCCATCTCGTCGATGGCGTCGTTCATGTCGACGATGGAGGAATTCATCCGCGCGATCATCGCTTCGACCAGGTCGGTGATCGTACGCCCGGCATCGCAGGGCCCGCGCCCGGCGTCGATCTGTGCCAGCACTTGCCGCGGCGTCTGCAAGGGGCGCCGCCGCAGCGTGTAGAGCCGCTGGCCATCGCTCCAGACCTGCAGGGCGACCATGTCTTCCGGCTCCGCACCGGGATTGAAGTTGATGCCTCGCAGCGTCGCCACCAGCGTGTTTCCCTCGCGGAAGGCACGCGGGCGGGTGTCGTTGCTAACCAGCAGTTCCGCCGTCGGTTCCGGAATGCCGTGGGCCTGGAGCCAGCCTTGAACCCCCTCGATGTTGCGACAGATGTGCAGCCACAGGAATTCGCCGTCATCGCCCGGCTGCCACTTGTCCGCTTCGGCCCAGGTGATCGGACGACCGCCGCCCTTGCCGTCGAGCACACGGCCGAAAAGCAGCGGAGCGTCGTCGGGACTGTCATTGCCTCCTTGCTGGGATGCCGCGGTGTCCAACTCTTGCTGTTCGGAATCAACCATTCCACCCTCATGCCGCAATTGCCTGTCCAAGTCATCGTCGCACATTCCGGATCAGGCGGGCGCGATCTCCGGCTGCTCTGCATGCGGCGCGTCGCGGTGCGATGGTACGGTGATGAGCAGGGTCAGTGCAGTCGCCACGAGAATGCCGATAGCGAGGAAGAACAGCGGTGCCTGCAATCCGCCGAACCCGGCCAGCAGGGCAAAGGTGAACCCCGCAAAACTCGTCCCCTGGTTCACGAAAGCCATGTAGATAGAGAACTGCGTCGCGCCGGTCTTCGGATCGCAAAAGGCCATGTTGATCGCGCCGTTCCCGGTGCCCACGAGGTTGTAGAGCACCGTCCATCCAACCGCGATCACCCAGATCATCCAGGCCTCGGCCCAAAACGATTCCAGCAGGGCGAAGGCACCGATGGCGACGGCAAACAGGGCATAGGTCAGGATCTGGAATTGCTTGGCACCCAAGCGCGAGCAGAGCCAGCCACCCAGCGTGATGGCCGCAATTGCCGATACCAGCTGTGCGGTGCCGTTGGCAGCGCCGATCTGCGCCTCGTTCCAGCCCGCGTAATTGGCCGCAATCAGGGGTACTGCCACTGCCATCGTGCCATATCCCAGGCCGCGCAGGAAAATGGACCCGCTCCAGATCAGGCTGTCGCGCCGGAACAGGTAGCGGAAGGCCCCCTTCAGCAGTTCCACCCAGCTATCCGCCTGGATCGCGACGCTGTCGGGCGATGCAGAGCCGTCGCTCCACGGCAAGCGGCGTTCGCCGGTGCGCTCCCGCACCCAGACGAGATAGGCGGTTATGAAGATGATCACGATGGCGGCGCTTACGTAGCCGGCGCCCACCCCGAACTGGTAGATGATTAGCCCGGCAATGGAGGCGGTAATGGCAATGCCCAGCGCCTGCCCACCTGCCATGATCCCACCGGCATAGCCGCGCTCGCCCTTGTCGCAGATATCGACGGCCAGGGCATCGGCGGCAACATCCTGGAACACCACGGCAAGGCTGACAATGAACGCGATTGCGCCCAGCAGCACCTCGTCGCGGGGCCCCGGTTCCAGCAGCGCGCACAGCAGCAGGCTGGTAATCATGACCACCTGCGAACCGATCAGCCACGCCCTGCGTCGCCCCATGGGTAAATAGGCATAACGGTCCATCAGCGCGCCGTTGACGAACTTAAGGCTCCACGGAATGGCGGCCATGCCGATGACATAGCCGATCTCTCCCGCTGTCGCCCCGCTCGCGGCCATCCACGCAGGAATTGCAAATTCAAGCAGCCCGATAGGGATGCCCTGCGCGAGATAGAGAATGAGAATTGTTGACAGCCGCATTCCGCGGTTGTCCGTCATGCACGGGTTCGCAAACACTTCTCGCCCCCTCGAAAGCGTTCGTGCGACCCGCTGTGTGGTGAATTTGTCCGTCGGAACAGGGCAATTGTCAATGCGCGGGCAAGACATGGCCAAGAGGCTGTCATTGCTCCTTCATGGAAGCGCGCCTATATCCCCGCTCATGTCCGCAGACGCCATCTCAAAGGTCCGCCCGTGGCGCATGATAGAGCGCCGTCAGTCCCGCCAGATCATGGTCGGCAACGTTCCCGTTGGCGGCGATGCGCCGATTACGGTGCAGACCATGACCAATACGCCGACCGAAGATGTCGGCGCCACGATCGACCAGATTCGCCGCTGCGAGGAGGCTGGCGCGGACATCATCCGCGTGTCCTGCCCCACGGCGGAGGCAACCGAGAATTTCGACAAGATCACCGCGGCGGCGAACATCCCGATCGTCGCCGACATCCACTTCCACTACAAGCGCGCGCTGGAAGCGGCGGACAAGGGCGCGGCCTGCCTTCGCATCAATCCCGGCAACATCGGTGACGACAAGCGCGTGGCCGAGGTCGTGCGCGCGGCCAAGGCCAACGGCTGCGCGATCCGCATCGGCGTTAACGCGGGTTCGCTGGAAAAGGACTTGCTGGAGAAATACGGCGAACCTTGCCCCGAGGCGCTGATCGAAAGCGCGCTCGACCACATCAAGCTGCTGCAGGACCACGACTTCCACGAATTCAAGGTGGCAGTGAAGGCCAGCGACGTGTTCCTCGCCGTCGCCGCCTATCACGGCCTGGCCGAGGCGGTGGACTGCCCGCTGCACCTTGGCATTACCGAGGCCGGTGGCCTGATCGGCGGCACGGTGAAAAGTTCCATCGGCATCGGTTCGCTGCTGTGGGCCGGCATCGGCGACACCATCCGCGTGTCGCTGTCGGCAGAGCCGGAAGAGGAAGTGCGCGTCGGCTTCGAGATCCTCAAGGCGCTGGGCCTGCGCACGCGCGGCGTCCGCATCGTCTCCTGCCCGTCGTGCTCGCGGCAGGGCTTTGACGTCATCCGCACGGTGGAGGCGCTGGAGAAGCGGCTGGAGCACATCAAGACGCCGATGAGCCTGTCGGTGCTCGGCTGCGTGGTGAACGGCCCCGGCGAAGCGCGCGAGACCGACATCGGCATCACCGGCGGCGGCGCCGGCAAGCACATGGTTTACCTGTCCGGCGTTACCGACCATCATGTCGAGAGCGACGCCATGCTCGACCACATCGTTTCGCTGGTCGAAGCCAAGGCTGCCGAGATCGAGGCGGGCACCGCCACTGCCTTCGATCCGCATGCCGAAGCGGCGGAATAGAAGGGGGAACACCATGAGCGACGAGAAGAAGGTCGAGAAGCTTACGCCCGCCGAGGAAAAGCGCATCATCGCCGAAAAGGAAGCCGCTGCCGCCAAGGCCAAGGCCAAGGAAGGCAAGAAGTAGGCAGCCATGCAACGGGCCGGTTCACGCACCTTACGATTGGTAACGCTGGCCCCGCTCGCATTGGCGCTGGCGGCCTGCGCCACGACCGCGCCCGGCCAGCAGGCCGCGGCAGGCCACCACGGCGCACACGACTATCCGGAGGCGGCGTCCTACACCGTCACCGAGAATCCCTCTGCCGAGGTCGATGCCGCGCTGGAGCGCGCTGCCGCCAACGGCACGCGCCTGCTGCTGGTGATGGGGGCCAACTGGTGCCACGACAGCCGCGCGCTGGCCGGCTGGCTGGAAACCCCGCGCTTCGCCGCCCTGGTGGAACAGCATTACGAACTGGTCTTCGTGAATATCGGCATGCCGCAGACGGGCGACGGCCATAACCTCGACATCGCCCGCCGTTTCGGGCTGGACGGCCTGCCCGGCACGCCCAACCTGCTGGTCGTCACCGCCGAGGGTGAACTGGTGAATGCCGATACGGCCACCACCTGGCGCAACGCTGCCAGCCGCAGCGAAGACGCCATTTACACCGAATTGCTGGATCTCGCCGCTCAGCCCGCCTGACGGGCGATTTTGCCTTTCGCTTCGCGCCTTTACTCCGTGGCAAGGCTTGCCCGTTACACAGGCGGGCGATGGATCCTAAACTTGCCCTGTCCTGCGTGTTGATCGTCGGCGGTGCCGTCGGCGTGGCGCTGCCGGTTTTCCATGCGGAAGAACAGCTTACGCAAGCCGCCAGCAGCACAAATGCCGAGACCCTGACCATCGGATCGTTGCAGGAAACACCCGTTTCCGGCTGGGGTGACGAAATCATCCTCGATCGCGAACGCGACGGTCATTTCTATGCCGATGTGAATGTCGACGGCGTTTCCTCACGGATGCTGGTCGATACCGGCGCCAGCGTGGTGGCCCTGACGGGCGACGATGCGCGCGCCATGGGACTATATTGGGACGAGAGCGAAGTCCGCCCGGTGGCGCAGGGCGCCAGCGGCGCCGTGCACGGTGTCCACACCACCCTGCCCCGCGTGCGGGTCGGCGAATTCGTCGCCAATGACGTGCAGGCGATCATCGTCCCCCAGGGCCTGGGCATTTCGCTGCTGGGCCAGTCTTTCCTGGGCACGATCGACAACGTCAGCATCGTTGACGATCGCATGGTGCTGGGGGGCTGACCGCCATGAACATGACCAGCTTCCTGCCGCGTCGCTGGCGAGACAAGAAGGATGCCGCCCGCCACGCAGAGGCGATTGCCGGCATTCTCGATACCCCGCCCATCGAGCCGCGACAGGACGGGCTGGTGCTGTTCTCCATGATCGGCACGGCCGTGCTGCTGCCTTACCTGGTGGCGGTGAAATCGCTGTGGCACGAATTGCGCCGGGGCCGCGTGGCGATCCTCGACGACGGCACGCTGACCGCGCAGGACCGCGCCATCCTGGCGCATCACTGCGGCGATCCGGAAATCCTGCGCATCGACCAGGTGGCGCTGAACGAATTTCCCGCCGGGGGGACGTGGGAGCGCCTGCTCACCATCCTCGATCACCGCGTGGGCGAATACTGGATCCAGCTCGACAGCGACACGGTGACCATCGGCCCCGTGCCCGAAGTGACAGAAGCGATCGCGCGCAACCGCAGCTTCCTGTTCCTTGGTGGCAAGGATGCCGAAGTCGGCCCGCTCCCCCTGCGGGAGTTCCGCCAGCAGTTCTATCCCGACGGCGAGGCCGAGGGCCACGTGCAGTCGCGCATTGAATCGCGGCTCGACAGCATCCCGGAAAAGCGCGGCTGGAAATATGCCCGCGGCTGTTCCGGTTTTGCCGGCTTCGCCGCCATGGGCACGGGCCGTCCGCTCGCCTCCGCCTTCCTGGCCGAGATGAAGCGGATGATCGGGGAAGAGGACGTGACCATCTGGGGCACCGAACAGGTCACCTCCAACTTCCACCTGTCCAACGAGGCGGAACCGGTGGTGCTGCCCTACGATCGCTACATGAACTACTGGAACGAGGACTGGGGCGACGACACCAGCTTCGTCCACTTCGTGGGTACGCACCGGCACGACAACGGCGCCTATATCGAAGCCAGCCTGAGCGCGATCGCGAGGCTGAAAAGCTAGGCGCAAGCAGTCCGTATGGACAAGGCCCGGCAGAAACGTGCAAAATGCCTGCCATGAACCGCCGCCAGCTCCTTACCGCGAGTCTCGCCACGGGGGCCGCGCTTGCCGCTGCGCCGGCGCGTGTCTTCGCCCAGGCTGCACCTGACCTGCGCACCCGCCGACTGCTCGACGTGGCGCGCCGCGAGGTCGAACGCGCGGGCAGCGCGCTGTGGCGGCGAGACCTGGTTGGCATCGCCGACTTCGGCCTGCACTCCAGCCTGCCGCGCTTCCATTTCGTGAACCTCGAATCCGGTTCGGTCGACAGCGCACTGGTGACCCACGGCAGCGGCTCCGACCCGGAACATGACGGCTGGCTCAACGAATATTCCAACGTGCCGGACAGTTGGGCGACCAGCCGCGGCGCCTACATTTCCTGGGAATGGTACGAAGGGCGCTACGGCACCTCCGTACGGCTGGGCGGGCTGGACGAGGACAATTCCAACGCCTTCCCGCGCGCCATCGTGATGCATGCCGCCGAATATGCCTCCGCCGCCCATGTCGAGCGCTGGGGTCGGCTTGGTCGCTCCAACGGCTGCTTCGCCTTCGGTCCGGAGGTCTTCCAGTCGGCCATGTACCGCCTGTCCGGCGGTCGCCTGCTGTTCGCCGATACGCTGGGCATCGGCGAGAATGGCGAGGACGTCGCGCGGCCCCGGCAGCAGAGCGTGGATTTCGAAGCCGTGGCGGCAGGTCGTCGCCAGCCGGTGACGGAAACGACCTGACGACCTGACCTAGGTCGCGATCGTCCGGATATCGTCGACGATCTCGATAACCTCTTCGTCGCCTTCAAGCGCGCGATGCTCATTCGATTCGAAACGCGGTTATTCATCTTCGTCCTGCAATTCGCCGTTCGGCCCCGCCCCAATCGGGCAAGTGCGCTTGCCCACTGCTGCACGCCGGGAGTGACGAAAAGCTCCGCTGCCCCTAGGGCGATTCTCGTGGAGCACCCTGAGCGCCTTGTCCTGCCCTTCCTCGCCGCGATTGCAGGCGTCGCCTGCCTGTCGCTGATGGACGCGCTGATGAAGGAAGCCTCTCTGGCGGCGGGCGTGTTCACCGCCTCCTTCCTCCGTTCGCTGCTCGCCGCCGGTATCGCCGTGCCGCTGTGGCTGGCGCAGAAGCCGCGCTGGCCGCGCGGACCGGTGATGAAGCTGCATGTCGAGCGCGGCGTGATCTCCGCCTTCATGGCGCTGTCGTTCTTCTATGCCCTCACCAAGCTGCCGATCGCCGAGGCCATCGCCATCAGCTTCGTCGCGCCGCTGGTGGCGCTCTACTTTGCGCACTTGCTGCTGGGAGAGCAGATCTCGCGCGGGGCCATCGGCGCCTCGCTGCTTGGCTTTGCCGGGACACTGGTGATCGTGTGGGGCCGGCTGGGCCGCAGTGATTTCGGCGAGGATACCGCGCTCGGCCTTGCCTCGCTGGCGTTTTCGGCACTGCTATATGCCTATAATTTCGTGATTATCCGCAAGCAGTCGCAGCTCGCCGGGCCGCTGGAAGTGGCGGTCTTCCATTCCGGTATCAGCGCGACGGTGCACCTGCTGGCCGTGCCCTTCCTGTTCGTCATGCCGCAGGTCGAGACCTTCGGCACCGTCGCCGGGGCCGCCGTGCTCAGCGTGGGCGCCTCGATGACGATCGCCTGGGCCTATGCCCGCGCCGAGGCGCAGGTGCTGGTGCCGGTGGAATATTCGGGCTTCCTGTGGGCGGCCCTATTCGGCTGGCTGTTCTTCCGGGAAACGGTGACCGTGCCGACCATGGTGGGCGTGGTCATCATCGTGGTGGCCTGCTGGATCGCCGCCCCGCGAGCAAAACGCGCGGCGACCACCGAAGCGGCCAATCTCTAGCTGTCTTACCGATCCACGGTCAGGACCTCGTCCTCGATCTCTTCGTCGAACCAGCCGGACTTCTGCCAGACCAGCCCAACTGCAGCGCCCAGGAAGGCCGCCACCACGAGCGCCGACAGCATCACCAGCACCCCCAGCGGGGTCTTGCGTTTCTGCGGTGTTCCCAGTGCCATGGCGGCGATCGTCCTGCTTTCTGCCAAGCGGACCGGGCCGCTTGATTGCTGCATTGCATCATCGGAAACTTGACCTGCGCCGCGTAAAAGCGCAACTCGCCCCCGAAACGGCCCCACCCTCGCAAGTCCGGGGCCGAACTGCAACACACTAGAGGACCAATCGCCCATGACTCAGGTCGGATCCAACTCGCTCGGCACCCGCAAGACTCTCGACGTAAACGGCAAGACCTATGCCTACTACTCGCTGAAAGCCGCTGCCGAGAAGGTTGGCGACGTGTCGCGCCTGCCTTTCAGCATGAAGGTGCTGCTGGAAAACATGCTGCGCTTCGAGGACGAGGGCTTCACCGTCGGCGAAGAACATGTCCGCGCGGTGGCCAACTGGGCCAACAACCCGGTGACCGGTGACGAGATCCAGTATCGCCCCGCACGCGTGCTGCTGCAGGATTTCACCGGCGTGCCCTGCGTGGTGGACCTAGCCGCCATGCGTGACGCCATCGGCAAGCTCGGCGGCGATACCGCCAAGATCAACCCGCAGGTTCCCGTGAACCTCGTCATCGACCACTCGGTGATGGTCGACGAATTCGGCACGCCGCAGGCCTTCGAGCACAACAAGGCACTCGAATACGAGCGCAATGCCGAGCGTTACGACTTCCTCAAGTGGGGCGCTAAGAGCCTCGAGAACTTCTACGCCGTGCCCCCGGGAACCGGCATCTGCCACCAGGTGAACCTCGAGCACATCGCCAAGGGCATCTGGTCGTCGGAAGATCAGAACGGCGAACTGGTCGCCTATCCGGACACCTGCGTCGGCACCGACAGCCACACCACCATGATCAACGGCCTGGGCGTGCTGGGCTGGGGCGTCGGCGGCATCGAGGCCGAAGCCGCCATGCTCGGCCAGCCGATCTCCATGCTGATCCCCGAGGTCGTCGGCTTCCGCCTCGACGGCAAGATGGCCGAGGGCATCACCGCCACCGACCTGGTGCTGACCTGCGTGCAGATGCTGCGCGAGCACGGCGTGGTTGGCCGCTTCGTCGAATTCTACGGCCCGGGCGTCGCCAACCTGTCGCTGGCCGATCGTGCCACCATCGCCAACATGGCGCCCGAATACGGCGCCACCTGCGGCTTCTTCGGCATCGACGAGAAGACCATCGAATACCTGCGCCTGACCGGCCGCAGCGAAGACGACATCGCGCTGGTCGAAGCCTATGCCAAGGAACAGGGCATGTGGTTCACGCCGGAGAACGAGCCGGTGTTCTCCTCCACCCTGCAGCTGGACATGGACAAGGTCGTCCCCAGCCTGGCCGGCCCGAAGCGCCCGCAGGACAAGGTCGCGCTGCCGCAGGTCGACGAACTGTTCAACACCGACCTGAAGAAGCTCTACAACAAGGATGCCGCCGAGCGCGTCGCCGTCGAGGGCAAGGATCACGACGTTGGCGACGGCGACGTGGTGATCGCCGCCATCACCAGCTGCACCAACACCTCCAACCCCGACGTGCTGATCGCCGCCGGCCTCGTCGCCAAGAAGGCGCGTGAGAAGGGCCTGGCGCCCAAGCCGTGGGTGAAGACCAGCCTCGCACCGGGTTCGCAGGTGGTCACCGATTACCTGGTGAAGAGCGGCCTGCAGGACGATCTCGACGCCATCGGCTTCGACCTCGTCGGCTATGGCTGCACCACCTGCATCGGCAATTCCGGCCCGCTGGCCGCGCCGATCAGCAAGGCGATCAACGAGAACGACCTCGTCGCCGCATCGGTGCTGTCCGGCAACCGCAACTTCGAAGGCCGCGTCTCGCCGGACGTGCGCGCCAACTTCCTCGCCTCGCCGCCGCTGGTGGTCGCCTATGCACTGAAGGGCACGGTTACCGAGGATATCACCACCACGCCGATCGGGCAGGACCAGGACGGCAACGACGTGATGCTGGCCGACATCTGGCCGAGCAACCAGGAAATCGCCGAACACCGCGCCGCCAACATCGACCGCGAGATGTTCGAAACCCGCTATGCCGACGTCTACAAGGGCGATGCCGACTGGCAGGCCATCCAGGTCGAGGCCAGCGACACCTACAACTGGAACCCCGCCAGCACCTATGTCGCCAACCCGCCCTACTTCGAAGGCATGGGCATGGAACCGGCCCCGGTGCAGGACATCGTCGGCGCCAAGCCGCTGGCCGTGCTGGGTGACAGCGTCACCACCGACCACATCAGCCCCGCCGGCTCGATCAAGGAAGATTCGCCCGCCGGTGAATACCTGATCAGCCACCAGGTGCCGAAGAAGGACTTCAACTCCTACGGCTCGCGTCGCGGCAACCACGAAGTGATGATGCGCGGCACCTTCGCCAACATCCGCATCCGCAACGAAATGGTCCCCGGCGTCGAAGGTGGCTACACCACCTACAACGGCGAGCAGATGCCGATCTACGACGCCGCGATGAAGCACAAGGCCGACGGCACCCCGCTGGTCGTCATCGGCGGCAAGGAATACGGCACCGGCTCCAGCCGCGACTGGGCGGCCAAGGGCACCATCCTGCTGGGCGTGCGCGCGGTGATCGTGGAAAGCTACGAGCGTATCCACCGCTCCAACCTGATCGGCATGGGCGTGCTGCCGCTGCAGTTCAAGGAAGGCCAGGGTCGCGAGAGCCTGAAGCTCGACGGCGATTGCAGCTTCACCATCAAGGGGCTGGACAACCTGTCGCCGCGCCAGGACGTGGAAGTCGAGGTGACCCGCGCAGACGGCTCGACCGAGACCTTCACCGCGCTGTGCCGCATCGATACCGCCAACGAGATGGAATACTACAAGAACGGCGGCATCCTGCACTACGTGCTGCGCAAGCTGGCCGCCAACTGATGCGGATCGCCGCCCTCGTCCTCGCCTGCACCACGCTGGCCGGCTGCTCGCTCGAGCAGGACGCCTCGGCCATGGCCGTGGGCGAGGAGGAGGCGGTGGCCTCCGTCGAGCTGATGAGCATCGAGGAACTCGCCCCGCTGGTGGCAGCGGGCGAGGTGGTGCTGATCGACGTGCGCCGGCCCGACGAATTTGCCGAGGGACGCCTTCCCGGCGCCCTCAATGCCCCAGTCGAGACCTTCGATCCCGCTGCCATCCCGATCGAGGATGGCCGCGAGACGATCCTCTACTGCCGCTCCGGCAATCGCTCCACCCGTGCCGCCGAAATGCTGGCCGAACACCTGCAGGGCAAGGTTCGCCATGTCGAAGGCGGCTTCGTCGCCTGGCAGGAAGCGGGCAACGAAGTCATCGTCTCGCCCGAGGGTTGAGCAAAAGAAAAGGCGACTCCGACGGAGCCGCCTTTCCCCCCTGTTGAGCTGGCCTGACCTAGGCTGCGAGGCTTTCGCCCTTGCCGTCCTTGCGGCGGCGACGCAGCAGTACAGCGCCGGCTGCTGCGCCGAACAGCAACAGCATCCCTGGTGCCGGCACCTGCGTGCCCGAGGTCGAACCGCTCGTTGTCCCGCCCGAGCTGCTGCTCGTGGAACTCGAAGTCGAAGTGCTCGAAGAGGTGCTCGACGAGGTCGACGTTGAGGTGCTCGTGCTGGTCGAGGTCGAGCTGGAGCCCGACGTCGACGAAGTCACATTGCCCGAGGTCGAACTGGTCGAGGTGACGCCACCGGTGGTGGTCGACACGCCACCCGTGCTGGTCGAGGTCGTGGTGGTCACCCCGCCGGTGGTCGAGCCGCTGGAGCTGCCGCCGCTGGTCGTCGTGGTCGAGCCGCCAGTGGTGGTCGAACCGCCCGTCGTGGTCGAGGTGGTGTTGCCCCCGGTCGAGGTCGTGCTGGTGACGTTGCCCGAAGTCGTCGTACTCGAGGTTGCGCCCGAAGAGGTCGACGTGGTCGAGGCACCGCTGGTGGTGCTGCCGGTCGTGCTGCCGCCGCTGGTGGTCGACGAGGTGGTCGATCCGGTCGAGGAACCGTGGCCGCTGCTGCCGCCATAGCTGCTGGAGCTGCCGTGACCGCCCGAAGACCCATGGCCGCCGGACGAACCGTGACCGCCCGAGCTGCCGCTGGACGAACCGCTCGACGAACCGCTGCTGCTGCCGCTGGTCGAGGAGCTGCCGCTGGTGCTGCCGCCGGTTGAGGTGCTGGTCGACGAGCTGCCCGAGCTGGAGCTGGAGCCGCTGGTCGACGAGGTCACGTTGCCCGAAGAGGACGAGGTGCTCGTCACGCCGCCGGTGGTGCTGGTGACGCCGCCGGTGGACGACGAGGTCGTGCTGGTCACGCCGCCGGTGCTGGTGCTGGTCGACGAACCGCCGGTCGAGCTGGTGCTGGTCACCGTGCCCGAGCTGGTCGACGTGGACGAGCCACCGGTCGAGGTCGTGCTGGTGAAATTGCCCGAGCTGGTGGAGGTCGAGCCGCCCGAGGTCGAGGTCGACGAGCCACCCGAGCTGGTCGAGGTCGACGAGCCACCCGAGCTGGTCGAGGTCGACGAGCCGGTCGAGCTGTTGTCGTTGTCGATGTCGATGATGATGTCGCCGCTCGACGAGCCGCTGCTGGAGCCGGTCGTCGTCGTGCTCATGTCGATGGCGACGCTGCCGCCGCTCGAACCGCCGAAGAAGCCGCCGAAGAAACCTCCGCCGAAGCCGCCGCCGGTGCTGCCGCCGACGATGATCGGCTGGCCGCCACCGCCGCCGCAGCACTGCTGGGGCGCGGTGGGAAGCGGCGGCAAAGGCAGCGGCGGAGGCGGAGCCTCGGCTTCGACGACACGACGCAGGCGGCGCTGCGGGCGCGGGGCCGGCGGGATCTCGCGGCGCGCGACAGGCTCTTCCTTCACCGAGACCAGTTCGGGCTCTTCGTCCTTGTCAGACTTGTAGCTGACTTGCGCAGCCTGCGGCTCGGCGACATGCACCGCCCCGCCTGCCACAACTGCACCGCCCGCGGCTGCGGCGGTGAGTTTCGCAATGGCCATACGTACCGACATAAAGAATCTCTCTTTGCCTTGCCGGAGGCTGGCGCGAATGGCCCGAGTGACACTTCTCGCCTTTTCCGGTGCCTGCAAAAGAGACCCGTAAATCCCTAAATCGCAATTGCGTTAACCATGATTCAGGCGCCTAGAAGCCTAAAAAATCGCCCAATTCTGCGCCTTCGCGCCCGACTGTCCCACAATGGAACCGAAAACCGGACGGTTTGGTGAGCACCGGGTTAACCCAGGGCTTCAGCCATCGTCCGGGAACAGGCCGCCCTGCCCGCCGCCAGCCGGAGTCGCAGGGGGAGTCATGCCCAGGTGCAGCCAGCCACCATCGTTGAGGCAGCGCCCGCGCGCGGTGCGGGCGATCAGGCCGAGCTGGATGAGGTACGGCTCGATCACTTCCTCCACCGTGTCGCGCGGTTCGGCCAGACCGGCGGCAAGCGTTTCGACGCCCACCGGGCCGCCCTTGTAAGTGGTTGCGATCATGGAGAGATAGCGCCGGTCCATGGCATCGAGGCCAAGCTGGTCGATCTCCAGCCGGGTAAGCGCTTCGTCGGCGATTCCGGAGCTGACCGTGCCCGCACCCTTGACCTGCGCGAAGTCGCGCACGCGCCGCAGCAGGCGCCCGGCGACACGCGGCGTGCCCCGGCTGCGACGAGCGATCTCGCGCGCGCCCGTGGCATCGATCGCCATGCCCAGCAGCCCGGCCCCGCGGGTGACCACATGCATCAGCTCTTCCTCGGTGTAGAACACCAGCCGCACGGGGATGCCGAAGCGGTCGCGCAAGGGCGTGGTGAGCAGCCCCTGCCGGGTGGTCGCGCCGACCAGCGTGAAAGGCGGTAGGTCGATCCGCACGGAGCGCGCCGACGGCCCCTCGCCGATGATGATGTCGAGCGCGCGGTCCTCCATCGCCGGATAGAGCACTTCCTCCACCACCGGATTGAGCCGGTGGATCTCGTCGATGAACAGCACGTCATGCGGTTCGAGGTTGGTCAGCAGCGCGGCAAGATCGCCCGCCTTGGCGATGACCGGGCCGCTGGTGGCGCGGAAACCGACGCCCAGCTCCTTGGCCACGATCTGCGCCAGCGTGGTCTTGCCCAGCCCCGGCGGGCCGAAGAACAGCACGTGGTCCATCGCCTCCGACCGTCCCCGCGCCGCCTCGATGAAGACGCGCAGGTTGTCGCGCGCGGCTTCCTGCCCGACGAACTCGCCCAGCGACTTCGGCCGCAGGGCTGCATCCGGGTCTTCCGGCTGGCGATCAGGGGAGTGGATGGGTTGGTCGGTCATGCTATCCCGTTCAAGGCATTGAACGAGCCGATTATGAAGAAAATTAGACTAAGGATGGCTGCCGCACTCGCAAAGCGTCGATACCGGTCAGATTCCCGATCATATTTTCCGGCATTCTTCCCATCTGGTTCTCCGATAACGGCCATTGCGCTATAAAAAGAGTACATCCTATTTGTATTCAATAACTTGAATAGCAGGAAATTGGCCAAGAGAGCTCCGAAAAGCCCTAGAGAATATAGCGCGAATGCAATCCGGAGGCCGCTAGCATCGAACTCCGCCTCGGTGTTGCCAAGGTAGGTAAGCAGAGAAATTATGGCCGCACCGTTCGCCAGGAAAAGCGATTGCATTACCGATTGGCCATAACCGGCTGCCTGTTCTCCAGCTTTGTGGGCGTCTTCACAGTAGAACCTGAATCGTTCGACAGAAGGGTCTGGCACGGTCATGTTTCAGCTCCTCAAAACGGGTTCACCGTGTAGCCGCGCTGTTGCAACAGCGCATGGGCGGTCATGGCCGATAGCGCCATCTGCACGCCGGGCGCGAGGTCTGCGTTGGCGATGCCGAGGCCCGCGGCGCTCTGGCCGCAGAGGTAGATCGGTACGCCGAACTCGATCAGTGCGGCGATCAGCGGGAGGTTGGCGTTCTCTGCCCCGTCATGGCGCGCGGCGTAGGCCTCGGCATGCATCAGGTCGAGGCCCGCGCGGCCATGGACCACCACGGCAACCTGGATACGCTCTACCGGCACGCCCGCGCGGGCATGCATGTTGATGAAGCGCGCCACGCTTTCCAGCTGGCGGCTGACCTCGCCCGGCTCGGCTGCCGCGGCAATGTCGAAGCTGTGGCGGAAGGAGGCATCGGCAGGCAGCGGCTCGGTCAGCTCGACTTCGGCAACGGGGCCGTAGTTTTCGAACACCGGGCCGTAGGTGAAGCCTTCGGGATAGCCCTGCGCGGCGGCGGGAGTGGCGAGCAGGCTCGCCGCAACGAAAGCGATCAGTTTCTTCATGGTCATTCCCCTAGCCAGCCGCCCTCTTCAGTGCGACGCGGATCAAGTCGCCCTCTGCCGCGTCGGGGCCGAGTTCTTCCTGCGCCCGCGCCACGGCCTGCGCCGCCACGGCGGGCTTGAAGCCGAGGTTCTGCAAGGCGCTGACGGCATCGGCGCTGGCACCGCCTGCCGCAGACACCGCCGCGACGCCGCCGCCCATCGCTCCGCCAGCCGCACCGGGCATGGCCCCGGCCTTGTCCTTCAACTCGTTGACAATGCGCCCGGCCAGTTTCGGCCCTACGCCCTGCGCGCGGGCCACTGTCGCCGGATCGCTGCCGGCACAGGCATCGCGCAGTTCGCCGGTCGACAGCGCCGAGAGGATGGCGAGCGCCACCTTGCTGCCCACGCCCTGCACCGTATCGAGCAGGCGGAACCAGTCGCGTTCCTCCGCGCTGGCGAAGCCGAGCAGGCGCATGTCGTTCTCGCTCACCTGCAGCTGGGTGAAGATGGTGCAGCCCTCGCCCCGCTCTCCCAGCGTGGCGAGCGTCTTGGTCGAGCAATGGACGAGGTAGCCCACGCCGCCGACGTCGATCACCGCCCAGTCGTCACCGGTTTCGTCGAGCTTGCCTGTCAGCTTTGCAATCATGTTTTGTTCCTGCCCGCATTGGCCCGCAAAAGCCAGCGTCAGTGCGGCTTTTTCCGCAAGGCCCGCGCTGACGTGGAACACATGGAACACTGTCCTGAAGGAGAAAACCAGTACTGCCGGGCGCGCCTTGGGAAAGCGGGACAGGCGATGACCGCAAGACGTCATGCCGCATGGGTGCCTTCCGACACGCGACGTAGGAAAGTTTCCGGATACTCGACAGGCGCGCAAGAATCGCCCAAAGGCGTGCGCCATGAGCTGGAACACTTTCGGACGCGTCTTCCGCTTCACCACCTGGGGGGAGAGCCACGGCCCTGCGCTGGGCGTGGTGGTCGACGGGTGCCCACCAGGCATCGCGCTGAGCGAGGCGGACATCCAGCCGTTCCTCGATGCGAGGAAGCCCGGCCAGTCGAAGTACACCACCCAGCGGCGCGAGCCTGACGAGGTGCGCATCCTGTCCGGCGTGTTCGAGGGTAAGACCACCGGCACCCCGATCAGCCTGATGATCGAGAATACCGATCAGCGCTCGAAGGACTATTCGGAGGTCGCCAAGGCCTATCGCCCCGGTCATGCCGACTACACCTACGACGCCAAGTACGGCTTCCGCGACTATCGCGGTGGCGGGCGTTCCAGCGCGCGCGAGACCGCAGCGCGGGTGGCGGCGGGCGCGATCGCCCGCAAGGTGATCCCCGAAGTCGAGATCAACGCCTGGGTGGAGCAGATCGGCGACGTCGCGCTCGACTATGCGCGTTTCGACAAGGGCGAAATCCGCAACAACCCCTTCTTCTGCCCGGATCCGGAAACGGTGCCGCGCTGGGAGAAGCTGGTCGACGATGCCCGCAAGGGCGGCTCCTCGCTGGGCGCCATGGTCACCTGCTGGGCCGAGGGCGTGCCCGCCGGCTGGGGCGCGCCGATCTATGCCAAGCTCGACAGCGAGCTGGCCGCGGCGATGATGACGATCAATGCCACCAAGGGGGTGGAGATCGGCGACGGCTTTGCCGCGGTGTCGAACACCGGTGAAAGCAATGCCGACCCGATGCGTCCGGGCGCGGACGGCTCCATCGAGTTCAAGGCCAACCACGCGGGCGGCATTGCGGGCGGCATCTCCACCGGCCAGCCGGTCACTTGCCGCGTGGCCTTCAAGCCGACCAGCTCGATCCTGACGCCGGTCGAGACGGTGACTCGCGAGGGCGAAGCAACCGAAATCCAGACCAAGGGTCGCCACGACCCATGCGTCGGCATTCGCGGCGTTCCGGTAGTCGAGGCGATGATGGCGCTCGTGCTGGCGGACCAGAAGCTGCTCCACCGCGCGCAATGCGGCTGATCGCCTCGCGACCCTTCCTGTGGCTGGTGCTGGCGCTGCCCGGCATCTGGATCCTGGGGCAGTGGTGGCTGACGCCCGATGCCTATGGCTATGGCCATGCCATCGCCGATAGCGGCGACTGGGCGGCCTGGCTGCTGATGGCGACGCTGTTCGTCACCCCGCTGCGGCTGCTGCGCAAGGCGGACTGGACCATGTGGCTGATGCGGCGGCGGCGCGACCTCGGCGTCGCCAGCTTCGCCTATGCGGCCGGTCACCTGATCGTCTACGTGTGGAACAAGGCCTCTCTGGAGGCAGTGCTGGGCGAAGCGGGTTCGCCGGAAATCCTGACCGGCTGGCTGGCGCTGGCGCTGTTCCTGCCGCTGGCGGTTACCTCCAACGACAAGTACCTGCGCGCGCTCAAGCGGTCATGGAAGAAACTGCACCGGCTGGTCTACCCGGCGGCGGTGCTGACATTCGTGCACTGGGTGCTGACGGCGTTCGATCCGACGACGGCCTACATCCACATCGGGGTGCTGGCCGCCGTCGAATTGTTACGCGTTTACCTGCAGCGGCGTCAGAGGGTGACGTAGGTCCGCAGGCGGGCGACTTCTTCCTCGTCGACATACTTGCCGATTTCGCGGTCGAACTCGGCCATGTCCTCGTAGGGACGATATTCCTCGAATTCGTGGACCATGCGGTCGGTCATGCCGGGGATCAGCCCGATGGCTTCCGCGCTGGCATCGTTGAGGTTGATCGGCACGAAGACGTTGACCAGCACGGCGGCGGCCTCTTCTTCGGAGACATTGGCCAGCAGCACGGCATTGAGGCCGGTCACGTCGGCATAGGGCTGCCCGGCGACGATCGCCTCGGCCAGTTCGGGGGTGACGCCTTCGACGCCGGCCAGGTCCTCGGCCGTAGCGGTGTTGGCATCGAGCACACCGGCGGTCTCTTCCGCGGCGGCTTCGGTGTCGGCAGCGGCTTCCTCGGTGGGGGTGTCAGCCTCTTCGGCGGTTTCCGAGCAGGCGGCCAGGGTAAGGGCAGTGCCGGCCATGGCGGCGGCGAGTACGAACTTGCGCATTTACGAATCCTCTCTGTTGGGGACGCCCTCCTTAGCCTGCACAAAGCTTGTTGCGAACCCCTCGCAACAATGATTTTTCAGCGCCGCGTCATGGGGGCGCTGAACCGCAGCTTCCCGCCACTTCCGAGTTCAAGTTGCAAAATTTGCATCATGTGTTGATGTTTTTGAAACTTGCGCCCTGTTAATCGATTATTTTAATCGGTCCAATCGACCAAAATCGCTTTTTTGCAGTGCAGCATTCCCTATCTGGCGCGGTGAGTTTTTAAACACCAACCAATCAAAGGGATTACGCAAATGGGTATCATCGGCAGCCAGATTAAGCCGTTCAAGGCCACCGCCTTCCAGGCCGGCAAGGATTTCTTCGACGTCACCGACGAAGACCTGAAGGGCAAGTGGTCCGTGTTCTTCTTCTACCCGGCAGACTTCACCTTCGTCTGCCCGACCGAGCTGGAAGACATGGGTGAAAAGTACGCCATGCTCCAGTCGATGGGCGTCGAAGTCTATGCCGTGTCGACCGACACGCACTTCAGCCACAAGGCCTGGCACGACACCTCGGAAAAGATCGGCAAGCTGCAGTTCCCGTTCCTGGGTGACCAGCTGCACACGCTGTCGAAGAACTTCGACGTGCTGCGCGAGGACATGGGCTTGGCCGATCGCGCCACCTTCGTGGTCGACCCGGACGGTGTCATCCAGATCATGGAAATCACCTGCGAAGGCGTTGGCCGCAATGCCAACGAACTGACCCGCAAGATCAAGGCCGCCCAGTACGTTCGCGAGAACCCGGGCCAGGTCTGCCCGGCCGCCTGGGAAGAAGGCAGCGACACGCTGGCTCCCTCGCTGGACCTCGTCGGCAAGATCTAAGCGACGGCTGACAACCCCCGGCATGAGCAGCCGCTAGCGGTGCCATGCCCTACCCGACCGGCACCTTCCCTCCAGACAAGCCGGATCGGGTCGCCAAGAGGCCCGGGACATCCCCCCCTCCCCCCGTCCCGGGCCTCCAACGCATTTCCCGCCTTTCCCGAGGAGACACCCATGCTCGACGCCACCATGACGCAGCAGCTGAAGACCTATCTCGCCAACCTGCGCGAGCCCGTCGAACTCGTCGCCTCGCTGGGCGATGACGACAAGTCCGCGCAGACGCGCGAACTGCTGGAAGAGATTGCCGCGCTGCACGATTTCGTGACCGCCAGCTTCGATGGCGACGACGCGCGCAAGCCTAGCTTCATCATCCGTCGCGGCTCGGACGCCACCAAGTGGGTGCGCTTCGCCGGCCTGCCGATGGGGCACGAATTCACCAGCCTCGTGCTGGCCCTGCTGTGGGCCGGCGGCCACCCGCCCAAGGTGGAGCAGGAGCTGCTGGACCAGATCGCCGACCTCGAGGAAGACCTCGAGTTCGAGATGTATTTCTCGCTGTCGTGCCACAACTGCCCCGACGTGGTGCAGGCACTGACGCTGATGGCGCTGACCAACCCGCGCATCACCGCCACGCTGATCGAAGGCGGCACGTTCCAGGCGGAAGTCGCCGAGCGCGACGTAATGGCCGTGCCCGCCACCTTCCTTAACGGCCAGCCGTTCTACAACGGCAAGATGACGCTGGAGGAAGTGCTGGCGAAGGTCGATACCGGCGCCGACGCCAAGGCGGCCGAGAAGCTGTCCGCCAAGGACCCGTTCGAGGTGCTGGTGGTGGGCGGCGGCCCCGGCGGCGTGGCCGCATCGATCTATACCGCGCGCAAGGGCATCCGCACCGGGATCGCCGCCGAACGCTTCGGCGGCCAGCTGAACGACACGCTGGGCATCGAGAACCTGCCCGGCACCGAGTATACCGAGGGCCCCCGACTGACGGCGGACCTGGAACGGCAGGTGAAGGCGCAGGACGCCATCGACCTGATGAACCTCGCCACCGCCAAGAAGCTGGTGCCCGCCCCGCATGCCGGCGGCCTGCACGAACTGCACCTGGAGAACGGCGCGGTGCTGAAGGCCCGCAGCCTGATCCTCTCCACCGGCGCCCGCTGGCGCGCGCTCGGCGTGCCGGGCGAGCAGGACTATCGCAACAAGGGCGTGGCCTATTGCCCGCACTGCGACGGCCCGCTGTTCAAGGGCAAGCGCGTCGCCGTGATCGGCGGCGGCAATTCGGGTGTGGAGGCAGCGATCGACCTGGCCGGCATCGTCGGCCACGTCACGCTGATCGAGTTCGACAGCCAGCTGCGCGCCGACCAGGTGCTGCAGGACAAGCTGCGTTCCATGCCCAATGTCGATATCCTGGTGAACGCCCAGACCACCGAGATCACTGGCGACGGCAACAAGGTGGGTGGCCTCACCTACAAGGACCGGGTCACCGGCGAAGAACGCAAGGTCGCGCTGGAAGGCGTGTTCGTGCAGATCGGCCTGGTGCCCAACACCGAGTGGCTGGAAGACAGCGGCATTGAGCTGAGCCAGCATCGCGAGATCGTGATCGACGGCAAGGGCGCGACCAACCTGCCCGGCGTGTTCGCCGCGGGCGACTGCACCACGGTGCCTTACAAGCAGATCGTGGTGGCCATGGGCGCAGGCTCCAAGGCGGCGCTGTCCGCCTTCGATTACCTGATCCGCACCAGCACCACGCAGGAACTGGTCGAAGCCGCCTGATCCGGCCGCTTCCGGCACCGCAGACAAGGGCCCGCTCCTGCATCGGCAGGGGCGGGCCTTTTGTCATGCAGCGAACCCATTGCGGCCAAACGTTCGAAAAATCAGGCAGTCGATTAATGATTGCCAACTAATCGATTGGACTAATGACAATGGCGAGTGCACCTTCTCCGCCGACGAGTCGAATTCACGAGAGGAGAATATCAACATGGACGCTAAGACTGGTTCTATTTCGGGCGGTTGCCCGTTTCACGGCGATGGCGGCACCCGCAGCCTGCTCGGCCGTACCAACCGCGACTGGTGGCCTGACGCGCTGCAGCTCGACATCCTCAAGGAGGACGGTCGCCGCGCCGATCCCTACGATCCGGATTTCGACTATGCCGAGGCGTTCAACGCCGTCGACTACAAGCAGCTGAAGGCCGACCTGACCGCGCTGATGACCGACAGCCAGGACTGGTGGCCGGCTGACTATGGCCACTACGGCCCGTTCTTCATCCGCATGGCCTGGCACGCTGCCGGCACCTATCGCACCGGTGACGGTCGCGGCGGTTCCTCCAGCGGCCAGCAGCGTTTCGCCCCGCTCAACTCGTGGCCGGATAACGGCAACCTCGACAAGGCCCGTCGCCTGCTGTGGCCGATCAAGCAGAAGTACGGCAAGAACATCAGCTGGGCCGACCTGTTCATCCTCACCGGCAATGTCGCCATCGAATCGATGGGTGGCCCGGTGTTCGGCTTCGGCGGCGGCCGCAAGGACGTCTTCGAGCCGGAAATGGTCTACTGGGGCACCGAGGACAAGTGGGTCAACGAAGGCGTTGAAACCCGCATCATCCCGGAAGAAGGCAAGGCGCTGGATAACCCGCTCGCGGCGATCCAGATGGGCCTGATCTACGTCAACCCGGAAGGCCCGGGCGGCAACCCGCACGATCCCGAGGGCATGGCTCGCGACATGCGCGAAACCTTCGCCCGCATGGCCATGAACGACGAGGAAACCGTTGCCCTGACCGCTGGCGGCCACGCCTTCGGCAAGGCCCACGGTGCTGCCCCGTCCGACACCTTCGGCGACGCGCCGGAAGGCGAGCGGCTGGAGCTGATGGGCTTCGGCTGGCTGACCGACGCCGACGAAATCGCCAAGGGCCACATCACCACTTCGGGCATCGAAGGCGCCTGGACTCCGAACCCCACCGAGTGGGGCAACGACTACTTCCGCCTGCTGTTCAAGTATGAATACGAGCTGGTGCAGAGCCCGGCCGGTGCCAACCAGTGGCAGCCGATCAACCCGGATCCGGAAGACATGGCGCCTGACGCGCGCGATCCTTCCAAGAAGGTTCCGACGATGATGACCACCGCCGACATGGCGCTGAAGCGCGACCCGGAATATCGCAAGATTTCCGAGAAGTTCCTCAACGACCAGGCGGCGCTGGACGATGCCTTCGCCCGCGCGTGGTTCAAGCTGACCCACCGCGACATGGGCCCGAAGGTCCGCTACATGGGCCCCGAAGTCCCCGCGGAAGACCTGATCTGGCAGGATCCGGTGCCCGCCGGCACCACCCCGTCGGACAGCGATGTCGCGGCCTTCAAGTCGGCCGTGCTGGATAGCGGCCTGACCGTCTCCGAACTGGTCAAGGCGGCCTGGGCTTCGGCCTCGACCTACCGCAATTCCGACCATCGCGGCGGCGCCAACGGTGCCCGCGTGCGCCTGGCCCCGCAGAAGGACTGGGCGGTCAACGATCCGGACGAGCTGGGCAAGGTGCTGGCCAAGCTGGACGAACTGCGCGGCAACCTGTCGATGGCCGATGCCATCGTGCTGGCTGGCGCTGCGGCCGTCGAGAAGGCGGCCAAGGACGGCGGCCACGATGTCAGCGTGAACGTCACCACCGGCCGCGGCGATGCCGGCGAAGAGCACACCGATGCCGAGAGCTTCGAACCGCTCGAGCCGTTCGCTGACGGTTTCCGCAACTACCTGAAGACCAAGGCTTCGGTGAAGACCGAGGAAATGCTGATCGACCGTGCCCATCTGCTCGGCCTCTCGATCCCCGAGATGACCGCGCTGGTCGGCGGCATGCGGGCGCTGGGTGCTGTCACCAAGCACGCTGCGCACGGCAACAAGATCGGCGTGCTCACCGAACGTCCGGGCGTGCTGTCGAACGACTTCTTCGCGAACCTGCTCGATATGGGCACCGTCTGGGAAGTGGTCGATGACAGCGGCGACGAGGAATTCGTCGGCAAGGACCGTAAGTCCGGTGCCGAGAAGTGGCACGCGACCCGGACCGACCTAGTCTTCGGCTCCAACTCGCAGCTGCGGGCGATCGCCGAAGTCTTCGCCGAGAACGGCGGCGAGGCAAAGTTCGTCGAGACCTTCGTGTCCGCCTGGACCAAGGTGATGGACGCGGATCGCTTCGACCTGCGTTGCGCCAAGTACCACAAGTAATCGGCTTCACCCGATTGCACGAAAGGGCCCCCGGCAGCGATGCCGGGGGCCTTTTTCGTTGGCGCCGTTCACGCAGCTGCGTGCTTAGGCCGGCAGGTGCACAATCGAGAAAATGCCCGCCCTGCCCTCGGCAGCGCGCAAGGCTGCTTAGCGCCCGACCTGTTTCGGGCGGCGCAGCACCAGGTACAGCGCGCCCTCGCCGCCGTGGCGACGGTGCGCGTTCCTGACGGCGGCAATGTCCGAGGCATGCTGCCCGGCAGCCAGCCAGTCGAGGATCTTGGCGCGAATCGCCCCGCGCCGCTCGGCCCGGTCCGCGGCATCGACCGGGCGCGGCTTGCCGGTAATCACCAGCACCAGCCGCGCGCCCATGGCCTTGGCCTGCGTCAGCCCGGCATCGAGCCGGTTGTAGGCCTGCTCCAGCGTATGGCCGTGCAGGTCGAGCGTGAAATCGGGATGGGTGCCTTGCCGTGAAAGGCGGCGCTCCCAGTGCGAATCGAGGCCCGGCGACGGTGCCGGAGTGGACATGGGCGCAGTCTGCGGAGGCTTGAGCGGCGGCGGCACCCGCCCCTTAACGCGACGCGGAGTTTGCACTGGAGCCTGCGGCGCTGGCGCAACGACCGGCTTGGCGGGCTTCTTCGGCTCCAGCGGCTTCACCGTCGCCGCCACCTTGTTCCACAGGGCGGCTTCCTCGGCCGACAATCCACGCGGCGCTCGGGTCATAGCTCCGGCCCCAAGCCCAGTCTTAGCGCAGCCGCCTCCGGCAACAGCACCAGCGCCGGGCCGCGACCAGTCATGTCTCCGGCAATCTCGCGCGCGCGTTCGCCCGCGCCCCAGAAGGTGTCGAAGCGGTTGGGGCCCCGGATCGCCCCTCCGGTATCCTGCGCCACCCACAGCCCGTCCGCCTCGTCGCGGTCGAGATCGAGGACCACCGGTGCACCGTAGGGGACGAAGTTCGGATCGACGGCGACCGAGTTCTCCGAGGTCACCGGCACGCCGATGGAACCCAGTGGCCCTTCGCCATCGAGCACGCGGAAGAACACCCAGCTTTCGTTGAGGCGCATCAGCTCGCGCCCGTCCTCGGGGTGCTCGCGGATATATTGCATGATGCCCTGCATGGAGGCGGGATACTGGTCCGGGCCGTCGCCCAACAGGCCCTGCTCGCGCATGACGCCGCCGATGCCGGTATAGGCATGGCCGTTCTGCCCGGCATAGCCGATGCGGGTCACGTCGCCCTCGGGGCTGATCAGCTGGCCGCTGCCCTGGATCTGCAGGAAGAAGAACTCGACCGGATCGGCCGCCCAGCCGATTTCGAGACCGCGCCCGGCCAGCGCGCCATCCTCGATCTCGGCACGGGTGTAATAATCGACGCAGGTGCCTTCCGGCGTACGGCGGGACAGCGGGGCCCGGCCCTCACGCTCGTCCTCCGGCGTATCCTCGCGCCAGCAGCGCTCCAGATCGTCCGGCACGCCATAGACGGGCACTTCGAAGCCGGCACGGGGCGTGCTGCTGCCGGCGATCTGCGGTTCGAAATAGCCGGTGGCAAAGCCCTGCCCGTCGCCCACCACGGCGGGGACGAAATGGCGCTGGAAGAATGATAGTGCATCGTTACGCGGCCACAGCGTCGCCGCCTCGCACGGCTCCACCCAGTCATCGGGCCGGGTCAGGCCGGAAACATCCTCCCGGCTGCGGGCGACATGGCAGCTGTCGGCAAAGGCATCGAGCGCATTGCTGGCGTCGATCGGGCGCAGCGGCAGGCTGGCAAGCGCCGGTCCCGCGCTGACGCCGAGGATGGCCGCGTTGGGTGCGACCGGAACGGGGCTGGGCCCTTCGGGTTCGGAAATGACGCGCGAACAGCCCGCAGCCAGCGCAAGCGAGGTCAGTGCGAGAAGGAGGCGCGCCTGTGTCACGCGCCGAGCCGGTATCAGCCCTCGTCGGTCTCGTCGAGCAGCCAGTTCGGATCGGCGCTGCGGGTATCGCGGCTGAAGGTCCAGACGTCGCGGCTCTCCACGGCATCGTCCAGCGAACCGGCGATCAGGTTGCCGTCCTTGTCGCGGGTGACACTGGCAATGTCGGACACGAAACGCACGGCGATGCGGGCGACCTTGCCATCGAGATGGGCGGAGTGGACGGTGGTGTCCTCGATCCGGATCAGACGGTTCTCCAGCGTGATGCCGGCGGCCTCGCGCTCGTCGATGACGGCGGCGAAGCTTTCGTACACGTCGTCGTCGCACAGCTGGCGCAACTCTTCCTTGTCGCCGGTCCAGAAGGCTTCGAGGATGACTTCGTAGGCGGACTTGGCGCCTTCGAGGAAGCCGAGCAGCTCGAAGTTGCGATCGGCGGCGTTGATATCCCGCAGGCCGCGCTCGATCGCGGGCGGATAGCCGGCTATGGCGCGTTCGTTCTGCACCAGTTCGGGCGAAACCGCGGCAGGCGCCTGCGGCGTATCCTGCGCATCGCGCGGCTCGAACCGGTTGCTCGGGATGATCTCTTCCTCATGCTCCGCCCGGCGACCAAGCACCGAATAGAGGCGCATGCCGAGGAAGGCGGCGATCATGGCGAGGATGACGATTTCAACAATCACGAAAAATTCCCATTCTGCCCGCTCAAAAACCGGCGCGGGCCAGCCATTCCTATAGTGAACCAGATAGGCACCAATATCAAATGAACAAGCGGCTTGGACAACGCGGCCTTAAGTAACCCTGAAGCGCTTTCGCAACGGCTTGTCGCATTCCCGGCCCGCGCGCCTGCGGGAATCAAGCGCGGCATTGCGAGCATCGCCTAGGGGTGATAGGCGCGCGCCCAGCTTTTTCCGCGCGGAAAGCTCCGCGCCCCACAATCAGTGAAAGACGACAGAATCATGGCCGACGAAGGCGACGTCCTGAAGAACCTCGATGCAGCACCTGCCGGCAACGGCAACGACACGGCCCCGGTGGCCGGCATCATCTCGCAATATGTGAAAGACCTCTCGGTCGAAAACCCCAAGGCGCCGGAAAGCTTCCGCTGGCAGGACACGCCGAAGATGGACGTGCAGTTCAACATTGCCGCACGCCCGGCCAGCGACGACGTGACCGAAGTCGAACTGAAGATCACCGTGACGGCCAAGGCCGAAGGCGGCACCGCCTATATCGTCGACCTCGCCTATTGCGGCCTGGTGGGCATGCGCAACATGGGCGAGCAGCAGCAGCACATGTTCCTCTATGCCGAAGCCCCGCGCATCCTGTTCCCGTTTGCACGCCGCGTGGTGTCGGATGCCATTCGCGATGCCGGCTTCGCCCCGCTGATGCTCGACCCGATCGACTTCAACGGCCTGTACGTCCAGCGCATGCAGCAGCAGCAGGCTGCTGCCGGCGGCGCAGCGGCTCCGGCAGGTGGTGCACCGGCCGGCGGCGAAAGCTGAGCCGAACCTACCCGGCGGGCGGTTGAACGATGAGCCTGCTCAAGAACGTCGGTACGATCGGCTCGCTCACCATGGTGAGCCGCATTGCAGGCATGGCGCGCGAGATGATCTTCGCGCGCGTGCTTGGCGCGAATGAGGTGACCGACGCCTGGTTCCAGGCGTTCATCATCCCCAACGTGTTCCGCCGCCTGTTTGCCGAAGGGGCCTTCTCGGCCGCCTTCGTGCCGATGTTCTCCAAGCGCCTGCACGGCGAAAACGGCGAGGACCTGGAGGCCGCGCGCAGCTTCTCGCAGGACGTGATCTCGGTCTTCGTACCGGCGCTGATCCTGCTGACGGCGGTGTTCGAGATCGCCATGCCCGGTGTGATCTGGCTGCTGTCGGACAAGCCGATCAATCCCGGCGAATTCGACTATTCGGTCGATTTCGCGCGGATCATGTTCCCCTATATCCTGCTGGTCAGCCTGGTCACGCTGCTGACAGGCATGCTCAATTCGGTCTCACGCTTCGGGCCGGGCGCCAGCTTCCCGATCATCCTCAACCTGGTGCTGATCGGCACGCTGTTGTGGGTGGAGATGTCGCATGGCGCGCAAAGCAACATCGTGGCCATGGGCTATCTGGTTGCCTGGGCCATTCCCGCCGCCGGCGTGCTGCAACTGGGCTGGCTGATGTACTGGGCACATGTCGAGGGCTTCCGCCCGCGCTGGATCACCCGCCCCAGGGTTACGCCAGAGGTAAAGCGGCTGGGCAAGATCGCCTTGCCCGCGGCCATCGGTGGGGGTGCCTACCAGATCAACACGCTGCTGCAGGTCTACTTCCTCAACCAGCTGGAAGGCAGCGCGGTGAGCTGGATGAACTATGCCGACCGGCTGAACCAGCTGCCGCTCGGCATCATCGGTATCGCCCTTTCCACCGCCATCCTGCCCACGCTCTCCAAGTTCGTCGGCGCGAAGGACAGGGCCGGGGCCAGCCGCATCCAGTCCAACGCCATCGAGCTGGGCATGCTGCTCACCCTGCCCGCCGCCGTGGCGCTGGCGGTCTGTGCAGTGCCCTTCATCACCATGATCTTCCAGGGCGGCCGGTTCGATGCCTCCGACGCCGCGACCACCGGCGGCGTGCTCGCCGTGCTGGTGATGGGCCTACCCGCCTATGTGCTGGTGAAGGTGCTGGTGCCCAGCTTCTATGCCCGTTTGGACACCCGCACGCCGGTCTATGCCGCCTTCGCCGCACTGGCCGTGTTCATCGGCTTCAACATTGCCTTCCTTCAGCGTTTCGGGGTGGAAGGCGTCGCAGCGGCCAGCGTGGTCGGCGCCTGGCTGAACTGCGCCATCCTCTACCTCGTATTGCGGGCGCGCGGGCATTACCGGCTCGACTGGCCGCTGCTCGGCCGCCTCGCCCGCCAGTTGGTGGCTGCCGCCGCCATGGGCGCGGCCTTGTTCTACGCGCGCGACTTGCTAGTGGACTTCTACGCCGCCGGCCTGTTCGCACGCCTGCTGGCGCTGGCAGCGCTCGTTGCCTGTTCCGTCGTGGTCTATTTCGGCGTGGCCTTCGCCATCGGCGCGGTCAGCCGGGACCGGATCGCGGTTTTCATGAAGAAGAAAGAGCCCAAAACCCCATGATCGTCGTCTCTGGCATCCAGCCCACCGGAAACCTGCACCTTGGCAACTACCTGGGTGCGATCCGCAATTGGGTGAAGATGCAGGACGACATGGGCAGCGACCGCAAGTGCCTGTTCTTCCTCGCCGACCTGCACGCCATCTCGCTGCCGCACGATCCCGCGCAGCTGCGCGACAACACGCTGGAGATGACCGCCGCGCTGGTCGCCTGCGGCCTCGATCCGGCGCGCTGCGTGCTGTTCAACCAGGCGCAGGTTCCCGCCCACGCGGAACTGCAATGGCTGCTGATGGGCACCGCCCGCATGGGCTGGCTGAACCGCATGACGCAGTGGAAGGACAAGGCCGGCAAGAATCGCGAGGGCCAGTCGGTCGCGCTGTTCGGCTATCCGGTGCTGCAGGCCGCCGATGTGCTGCTGTACCAGGCCACCCACGTGCCCGTGGGCGAGGACCAGAAGCAGCACCTGGAGCTGGCCCGCGACATCGCGCAGAAGTTCAACAACGACTTCGCCAGTGAAGAAGACCCGGTCTTCACCCTGCCCGAACCGTTCATCCCGCCTGCCGCCGCGCGCATCATGAGCCTGCGCGACGGGTCCAAGAAGATGAGCAAGTCGGACGTCTCCGACATGAGCCGCATCAACCTGACCGACGATGCCGACACCATGGCGCAGAAGGTGAAGAAGGCGAAGACCGATCCCGAACCGCTGCCCAGCGAGCTGGACGGACTGGAAGGCCGCCCCGAAGCACTGAACCTCGTCAGCATCTATGCCGCACTGGCCGGGACCACGCCCGAGGCGGTGCTGGCCGAATTCGGCGGACAGGGCTTCGGCGCGTTCAAGCCGGCGCTGGCCGAACAGCTGGTGAGCGTCCTTGGTCCGATCCGCGACCGCTTCGTGGAGCTGAAGGACGACCGCGAACAGCTCGACGCGATCCTGGTGCGCGGCGCATCGCAGGCCCGTGAACTGGGCACACCCACGCTCGATGCCGCCTACGATGCGCTGGGGCTGGTCCGCGCCAGCGGCAGCTAGGACCCCGCGGTAGCATTCTTGTCACTGAAAACAATGCATTTTCTCTAGTTTCCGGTTCAATCGGGGTTCACTCTACCCTTGCTAAAGCACCGCTCATCGTAGACATTCCTGCGCGCCGGAATGAGGGACCGCGTGCGCGCCCATTCGAAATTTGAGAGTCTTGCCATGTTCATTTCGACCACCATCAAGCGCGCTGCCAAGCTGGCCATGGTGCCTGCCCTCGCACTGGGTCTTGCCGCTTGCGCCACCCCGTTCCGCGCTGACGTATCGCGCTTCGAAAGCCAGCTGCCTGCGCCCGCCGGCCAGAGCTTCTTCGTCGTCGCCGACGATCCGGCGCTGGCCGGCGGTCTCGAATTCGCGCTCTATGCCGACCACGTCGAGGAAGAGATGGCGGAGCTGGGCTACGTCCAGGCCGCCTCGCCCGAAGAAGCGACCCTGCTGGTGCGCTTTGACTACGGCATCGACAACGGCCGCGAGCGGGTGCGCTCCAGCGGCTTCGGTTACGGCTATCGCGATCCGTTCTATCGCCCGTGGTACGGCTATTCGCGCCCGGTGCTCTATCGTGACCGTCGCGGCCGCACCCGCGTCGCCTATATTCGCGACCGTGCCTGGGGCTTCGGTTGGCACGATCCGTTCTTCGGCGGGCCGGAAATCTCCAGCTACACCGTCTATACCAGCGGCATCGACCTGAAGATTGACGACGCGGCGACGGGCCAGCGCCTGTTCGAAGGCCAGGCCGAAGCGGCCTCTACCTCGAACCGCCTGCAGTACCTAGTGCCGAACCTGATCGAGGCCATGTTCACCGACTTCCCCGGCAATTCGGGCGAGACGGTGCGCATTTCGATCGCTCCGGAAGACCAGCCGGTGCGCCGCGACGAGCGGTAATCTGCTGCTACAGAGCTTTCGTCAGGGCGGATTGCCGATGGGCAGTCCGCCCTTTTCTTTTGCCTTTCCAGCCAATAGCTTGCTTCGGATCAGGGGAGGAAATCCATGCTGCGCAAACTCGCTCTGGCCTTGCTGGCCATCGCCATGACACCGGTGCTCGCCGCGGCCCAGGCCCGCGTGCTGGAGCCGAGCAGCGACTGGAGCCTGCGCCAGGATGACGAGTACTGCCGTATCTCGCGCAGCTTCGGTGAGGGGCGCCGCGAAGTCACCATGTACTTCTATTCCTACGGGCCGACCGGCAGCTACCAGGTGATCCTTGTCGGAAATTCGCTGCCGCGTAACCAGAACAAGGCGCGCGATGCCATGCTGGCCTGGGGCGACAGCGCCGATGCCGAGCAGGTGATGGTGATCAACGGCAGCCTTGGGCAGAATGGCTCCATTACCTTACGCACCTACGGCAACCGGCCGGTGTTCCGGTTCGGCCGCCTTTGGTCCGGTGATTCCGAATCATTGCACGACATCCCCTTCGATGAGGAGGCGACGCAGCTCTATCTCGACCCGCCCGAACGCGATGCCATGGCCTTGCAGCTTGGCGAGATGACGGCGGCGCTGGACATACTGGCGGATTGCGAAAGGGAATTGCTGGCCAGCTGGGAGACCGGAGCCGCCGACTATCGCGAGCTGGCCACGCAACCCCAATTGCAGAACGCGCAGGACGTGGTCGAAGCCATCCGTTGGCCGCCGGCGCTGCTGATCAACCGGCACAGCCTGTTCCTGCAATTGCGGATGACCATAGGTGCGGACGGCAGCGTCAGCGATTGCGTGCTGCAATCGCCACCAATGGATGAGCGGGACGTGAGAGCGATCTGTCGCACCTTCGAGGGGATGGCGCGCTTCGCCCCGGCGACCGATTACGAGGGCAATCCGACGACCGCCCTGTTCCGCACCACCTACACGATGTTCGTGTTCGACTAGGCTTCAGACCTAGAGCTTCTCGTGCCCGCCGGTGGAGCCGAAGCCGCCCGCGCCGCGCGCGGTGTCGTCCAACTCGGCCACTTCCTGCCACACACCCTGCGTGACTGGTGACACCACCAGCTGCGCGATGCGATCGCCGCGCTGGATGGGGAAGTTGTCGTCCGAGTGGTTGATCAGGATGATCTTCAGCTCGCCGCGATAGTCGCTATCGATGGTGCCCGGCGTGTTGGGCACGGTGATACCGTGCTTCAGCGCGAGGCCCGAGCGCGGCCGCACCTGGATTTCATAACCCGGCGGAATCGCGACGGCGAAACCCGTGGCGACCGCATGGCGCGCGCCGGGCCGCAGCGTGACGTTCTCGGCCGCGAGCACGTCCATCCCGGCAGCGCCTTCGGTGGCGTAGGCGGGCAGGTCCAGTCCGTGGCCATGCGGCAGGCGCTTCAACTGGACGGGGATCTGGTCAGCCATCTTCGTTCAACTTCTTCGCGATTTCCTCGACCAGCTTGGTGGCGACGCCCTGCTTGGTCATCGGGTCCCAGTGCTCGGCCTTGCCCTCCTTGATCAGGTGGACCTGGTTGTCGTCGCCGCCCATCACGTCGCCCGAAACGTCGTTGGCGACGATCCAGTCTACGCCCTTCGACTTGCGCTTCTTGCGCGCGTTCTCGACCACGTCGTTGGTCTCGGCGGCAAAGCCGATCAGCAGGTCGGGCCGCTTGGCGCTGGCCGCCACGCTGGCAAGGATGTCCGGGTTCTCGGTCAGCACCAGGGCCGGCGGCGCGGAGCCGCGCTTCTTGATCTTGACGTCAGCGTAGTCCTTGGTGCGCCAGTCGGCGACGGCGGCCACCATGATGGCGGCATCCACCGGCAGCGCCTCGCGCACGGCCTTGGCCATGTCTTCCGCGCTTTCCACGTCGATGCGCTCCACGCCCAGCGGCGTGCGCAGGTGCACGGGGCCGGAAACCAGCGTGACCTTGGCACCCGCAGCGGCCGCCGCGGCAGCGATGGCATAGCCCTGCTTGCCGCTCGAACGGTTGGCGAGATAGCGCACCGGGTCGATCGGCTCGTGGGTCGGACCGGCGGTGACCAGCACGTGCTTGCCGTAGAGCGGGCGGTGCTCGATGTCGTCGTCGAAGGCGGGCTGGCCTTCGAGCGGATCGAACTCGTCCGGATGCGGCTCCATCTGCGCGGCGACGCCTGCCTGCAGCGGATTGACCGGGGCGGCGGCTTCCTCGCCCTCGAAGGGCTGCGGGGCCTCCTGCTTGGCGTTGACCTCGTGGTTGATCGCCTCGCGGTCGGTCGGCGGGGCAGCCTTGGCCTTGCCCTTGGTCGCCATCAGGTGTTCGGACCCGGCATAGTCGGGCTCCGGCAAGTCCGGGCCCTCGCTGCCGTCGAAGGCCATTTCGCCTTCCAGTTCCTCGCCCTCTTCGCCTTCGAAGGTGACCTCGTCGTCTTCCAGCTTGCGCGGGGTGGACCGCGGGATGATGCTGGCCAGCATGCCGGCCAGGCCGCCGGGATGATCGCCGCCGATATCGGCGCCTTCGTCATCCTCTTCACCGCCCGCCTCGACGGCGCGCAGGTAATCCTCGATCTCGGAGCCGATGGCCCCCGGATCGAGGCCGAGCATGTCGGCGATTTCCAGCCAGACCATTTCCGGTTCGGGCAGTCGGCCGGGGCCGAATTCGCCGCAGGCCATGGCGCCTTCGTCCGGCTGCATCACGCGCACGCCGGCATCCTTCAGCCACTCGATGTTCCGCTGTGTCGCCTCATGCTGCCACATCTTCACGTTCATGGCGGGCACGGCGAGCACCGGCTTGTCCGTGGCCAGGATCAGCGTGGTCGCAAGGTCGTCGGCGATGCCGGCGCTCATCTTGGCCATCAGGTCTGCCGTTGCCGGGCAGACGACCACGAGGTCGGCCTCGCGCGAAAGCTGGATATGGCCGATCTCGGCCTCGTTCTTCAGGTCCCACAGCGAGGTGAAGACCTGGTTGCCGGACAGCGCCGCCAGCGCCATGGGCGTGACGAATTGCGCCCCGCCCTCGGTCAGCACGCAGGTGGTTTCACCCCCGGCCTTGGCGATCAGGCGGACGAGTTCACAGGACTTGTAGGCGGCGATTCCGCCACCCACCACCAGCAGTATGCGGGGACTGGTCGACTGTTCCTCCCGTTCTTCCGTCTCGATCCGCTCTTGGAGCATCGGTTAACCATCCCGCTAATAATCCAAGCGCGCGTGATGGCAAATGATGGTTAAATTAGCCTTTAGTTACGCGCCCCGGCGTTTCGCAGCAAATCGGCCAAGGCGCGCGGCGCGAAGGCTAGGCCGGCGAAATAGGCCGGCAGCACCAGCTGCGCCCAGTAGAAATTCTCCGGCCGGGCGAACAGCGCCATGGCGGTGAAGAACCCGGCAAACCATAGCGTGGCGAACAGGCCCAGCCGACCGCCCTGCCCCAGCCAGCCGAGGAACGGCAGGACGGCGAGCGGCGCGGCTACGGTCACCGGCAGCACCAACAGCGCAGTAAGCCGCGAAAGCGCCATCAGCGGCAGGGCCAGCCCGGTGAAGGCATCCCAGCCCTGCGAGGCGGGATCGCCTGGCAGGCGCTGCGCCTCCACGCCGAGGTAGTGCAGGTACATGCCGATGCTGAAGAGCCCGAGCAGGCCGACCAGCGCCGCCACCTCGCGCCAGCGTTTCCCGACCAGGGCGAAGGCCAGCCACAACAACACGAAATGCACCGCCAGTTCGCGCACCGCCAGCGCCAGCCCCGCCGCCAGCAGGCTCGGCCACCAGCGCTCGCGATCATAGAGCAGGAAGGCGAGCGAGAGCAGTGCGCCCGCGAGCACCTCGTGCAGCAGCCCCGCCAGCGGCGCCGCGACCGCCGCGCCGCCCAGTGCCAGCATGAACAGCGCGCCCACGCGTTCCGCCATCTCCACCTTGCCGTTGAGCCGCTGGTGCAGGCCCCAGAGGCAGCCGAGCAGCAGGAGCAGCGCCAGCATCCGCACGCCATCCGGACCGATGCTGTTGTGCAGCCAGGCCAGCGTCGGCAGGCGGACGGTGACGAAGGGCCGCGTCGGGTAGTTGCGCGCCCGCTGCTCGTCCATCGCGGCGACGTAGTAGTCCTCGCCAGCGGCGACGCGTTCCGAGATGCGCGCGTAAAGCGCGATGTCGCCCTCGGTGGTGTCGGGCTTGGCCTCGACCTGCGCCGTTTCCGCCTGGTCGACCGGCGCCACCGCGACCACGCTCCACGCCATGGTCGCCAGCAGCACGGCCAGCACGGCAAGCGCACCCCAGCGCGGCAGGCGCGCGAGCGGTCGCCCAAGGCTGTTCCACCAGGTCAGCGGGTCGGTCATGGCAGAGGGGTTTGGACCGCGCGGGCGATCCGCTCAAGCAGGGCGCGGGGATTACCCCCGCTTCGCTAGGCGATCAGGCCCGCGATACTTGCCGCCCAGACGGCCGCCCCGCCCACCGCAGCGGCCAGCAGATAGCCCGGCCAGCGTCGTCCGGTCCGCGTGCGCCGTTCCCACACCAGTTCGATATCGGGCAGCGGCGGCGGCTCGGGCGCGCCACCCTTGGGCGGGAAGCGGTCCTCGATCCGGCGCACCAGATCGGGGATGCGCAGCAGCGTCTCCGTATCGGTGCGGATGCGGTCGGCAATCGCGGCTTCGGGGCCAAGCTCGTCGCGGATCCAGCTGCGCACGTAGGGGGCGGAAACGTCCCACATGTTGATCTGCGGGTTGAGCTGGGTGGCGATGCCCTCGACCATCACCATGGTCTTCTGCAGCAGCAGCAGGTGCGGCTGGGTCTGCATGTCGAAATCGCGAGTGATGGCGAACAGGCCGTCGAGCATCTGCCCGACCGACAGTTCGCTCACCGGCTTGCCGCGCATCGGCTCGCCCACGGCGCGCAGCGCGGTCGCGAACTCGTCCACCGAGTGGTAGCTCGGCACATATTGCGCTTCGAAATGGATTTCGGCGACGCGCTTGTAGTTGCCTGTCGTCAGGCCATAGAGGATTTCCGCCAGCCATTGCCGGGCGCGGCGATCGATGCGGCCCATGATGCCGAAGTCGATGGCCACGATGGTGCCGTCGCCTTTCACGAACAGGTTCCCCTGGTGCATGTCGGCATGGAAGAAGCCGGCGCTGATCGCCTGCGTCAGGAAGGCCAGCACCAGCCGCTGGGCGAGATCGGGAAGGTCGTGCCCGGCGGCCAGCAGCTTCTGCGTCTCGGAAATCTTGATGCCGTCGATCCACTCGATGGTCATCACCCGGCCATTGGTGCGGTCCCAGTCGATGTCGGGAATCGCATAGCCCTCGATCCCGTGCATGGCGGCGGCCAGTTCGGAGGCAGAGGCAGCCTCGCGCCGCAGGTCCAGCTCGCGATTGGTCCAGCGCTTGAAGTTAGCGATGGTCAGGCGCGGGCGCAGGCGCGCGGCTTCGCCGCCCATGGCTTCGAGGTGCGCGGCGGCCCATTCGTAGGTGGCGATGTCGCGCGCAAAGCGTTCGCGAATGCCGGGACGCAGCACCTTGATGGCAACGGTCTTGCCGTCGGTCGTCACCCCGCGATGGACCTGCGCAATACTGGCCGCGCCTACCGGGACCGGATCGATCTCGGCGAACAGCGTGTCGACCGGCCGGTCGAAGCTGGACTCGATCACCGCCTTGATTTCCGCAAAGGGCACCGGCGGCAGGCTGTCCTGCAGGCTCAGCAGGTTGCGCGCGGCTTCCTCGCCGACGAGGTCGGGCCGGGTCGCCAGCGTCTGCCCCAGCTTGATCGCGGCGGGCCCGATTTCCTGGAAGGCCCCGGCATAGTCGGGCGTGGCGGGCTGGATCGTGCCGAAACGCGCGATCCGGCACAGCCGCTTGACCGGGGCAGGGGTGTTGGGATCGCGCTCGATCCCGCGCAGCGCGCCGTGCCGGGCCAGCGTGCGGCCCCACTTGAGCAGGCGCCAGATATGCGTCGCGGGGCGCGTCACCGGATCAGGCTTTCCAGCCGGAGTGGATGTTCACCGCGCCGCCGAGGATCTTCTCGACCCGCGTACGCACGAATCCGGCGTCCTTGATCATCGCCTCGAACTCCTGCGGCTTGGGGAAGCGGCGGATGGACTCGGCGAGGTAGCGGTAGCTGTCCTCGTCGTCGGCGATCAGCTTGCCGATCTTGGGCATGATCTTGTGCGAATAGGCGTCGTAGACTTCCTTGAAGCCGGGCCAGTCGGTGGTACTGAATTCCATGCAGTAGAACCGCCCGCCGTACTTCAGCACACGGTGCGCCTCGCGCAGCGCCTTGTCGATGTGGGTCACGTTCCGGATGCCGAAGACGATGGTGTAGGCATCGAACTGCCTGTCCGGATAGGACAGCTCCTCGGCATTCTGGCACGACCAGCTCAGGCCATCGATGCCGCGCTCCATCGCCCGTTCGATGCCCACGTCGAGCATGTCCTGGTTGATGTCGGCCACCACCACTTCGGCGCCCTTGGCCGCCATGCGGAAGGCGATGTCGCCGGTGCCGCCGGCCATATCCAGAATCGCTTCGCCCGGCTGCGGCTTCACCCGGCGGACGAACTGGTCCTTCCACAGCCGGTGCATCCCGCCCGACATGGCATCGTTCATGATGTCGTACTTGCGCGCGACGCTGGAGAAGACCGAACCGACGCGGGCGGTCTTCTCTTCAGGGGCGACGTCTTCGTAGCCGAAGGAAACCTTGTCACTCATGGCCGCCCACTTAGGGGCAATTGTCGAAAGCGCAAAGGGTGATAAAGGCCCGTGTCATGCCAGAGCTTCCCGAAGTCGAAACCACCGTGCGGGGCCTCGCCCGCTTCATGGATGGCGCGCGCATCGAACGCGTGGTGCTGAACCGGCCCGACATGCGCTTCCCCTTCCCTGCCGGCCTGGGGCAGGCGCTGACCGGGGCGACGGTGTCGGGTCTCGGCCGCCGCGCCAAGTATGGCCTGATCCATACCGACCGCGCGCAGACCTTCATCTTCCATCTCGGCATGAGCGGGCGCTGGCGCATCGATCCGGAGACGCCGGACAAGCACGATCACCTTATCATAGAGACCGGGCGCAACCGCTTCGCCCTGAACGACCCGCGCCGGTTCGGTTATGTCGATCTGGTCGATACCGGCGGGCTCGATCTGTGGCCGGCATTCGCCGCCATGGGGCCGGAGCCGCTGGGCGACGCCTTGACCGTGGAGCACCTGCGCCAGGCCATCCGGGGTCGCAAGCAGGCGATCAAGCTGCTGCTGCTCGACCAGCACGTGGTGGCGGGGCTGGGCAATATATATGTGTGCGAGGCGCTGCACCGGGCGGGCATCCACCCGCGCAAGGCCGGAGGGCGGGTCTACAAGCCTGCACTGGAAAAGCTGGTGCCCGCCATTCGGGAGGTGCTGGAACAATCGATCCGCGACGGCGGCTCCACCCTGCGCGACTATGCCACGCCCACCGGCGAGCTCGGCTATTTCGCCACGCGCTTCCTGGTCTACGACCGCGCAGGTCAGCCCTGCCTGACTTGCGGGGACGGTGAAATCCGGCGCATCGTGCAGGGCGGACGCAGCACCTGGTTCTGCCCCGCGTGCCAGAAGTAGGAGTGGCCCTGCGTGTTGCGAAAGCGCAGCCGCGCTTTCGTCCTCGCCAGGCGCGCAGCATAGCTGCGCCCGCTGCAGGGCGGGCGCGACGGAATTGCGGTCCGGCTTGCAGACTGGCGATCGGATCGGAGACGAAGGCGAAGACAGCGCGCGAATGGCGCGCTGCGCGGGAGCGCGAAGCCAAGGAGAGCGGACGCTCTCCGCCCGGCGTTTGAGGGGCGGGAAAGGCCTTGCCTTTTCCCGCATAGAAAACTACATGGCCCGCTTTCCGGCGGTTCTATCGCCGATTCAGCTTTTGACAGACACAGGAAACACGTTGGGCGGTGCCGCTGCCCGAAACAAGGACAGACATGGCCAATACGCTGCAATCCAAGAAGCGCATCCGTCGCAATAACCGTCGCGCCGAGATCAACGGTGCCCGCAAGAGCCGCATCCGTGGTTTCATCAAGAAGGTGGAAACCGCTTGCACCGACGGTGACAAGTCGGCCGCGCAGGAAGCCCTGAAGGCTGCCCAGCCCGAGATCGCCAAGGGCGTTGCGAAGGGCGTGCTGCACAAGAACACCGCAGCTCGCAAGATGAGCCGTCTGAGCAAGCGAGTCGCCGCTCTCTGATTCGGTGATCCGCCGGCCCGATTCGGGGCCGGGACGATACATCACGTAGGAACGAAAATGGAACGGGGCCGGTGGGTTATCCACTGGCCCCGTTCGCATGTGCAGCAAGATTTTCTGTGCACCTGCAACAAGTCTAGGGAATCCCGCGATTCGCAGGACTGTCACAAAAACATCGAGTTTTTTGAGGGACTTGAACGCAAGTCTGCGGGTCAGCGGCGAGTCAATGACAAAAAATTAAATATTTTTGACAAGCCCTACTTGAGGTTCGAGCCGAGAAGTTCATAACAGCAAAACGGTCAGGGCACACGCCGCCATGGCCATCAACAGACGAGTTTTCGACAGGTGAACCGGTGCGCGCTTTCGGCGAGTTCCGGACGGGGAAGTTTTGTCACTTGTGGAGGTCCGTCAGGGGGGATCCACGCAAGCTTTCAAAAAGCATTCTGGGGTTACGGGTAAATGATTCGGATGGGACCGCATGGCGGGCGCGATAACGCGGCGAAGCGTGAGGAAAACGAAGTAAACATGGAAGAGCAATTGGCGATCGATCTCGCGGCCGACTGGGCAGACATTTGCCAGGGGCTGCGAAAGGATCTCGGCCACCAGCTCTTCACCCAGTGGATCAAGCCGATCCAGCTGGGCAAGCTAGACAGCGAGACGGGCACGCTGGAACTCTACCTGCCGACCGAATTCTCGGCGAGCTGGGTGGAAGACCGCTATCATGATCGCCTGTCGCTGGCCTGGAAGATCGCCAGCAGCGAGGTGCGCCACATCAAGGTGATGGTGCATCCCGGCCGCCGGAAGATCGCCGACCTCGACCTGCGCGGACAGGACGGCTTCGGCCACCGCGCCGCCAACGATGCCACCATGGCGATGGAATCGATCGGCGACGACGGCTTCACCGCCAGCGTCGGCCTCGACCCCAGCCAGACCTTTGCCGCCTTCGTCACCGGCAGCACCAACGTGCTGGCCAAGAACGCGGCGGAGCGCATGGCCAAGGCCGAAAAGCCGCAGTTCAGCCCGCTCTACCTCAAGGCCGCCACCGGCCAGGGCAAGACGCACCTGCTGCACGCCATCGGCCACGCCTATCTGCAGACCCACCCGCGCGCGCGCATCTTCTACTGCTCTGCCGAGCGCTTCATGGTGGAGTTCGTGCAGGCGCTGAAGTCGAACGAGATGATCGAGTTCAAGGCCCGGCTGCGCGGTTTCGACCTGCTGCTGGTGGACGACATCCAGTTCATCATCGGCAAGGCGAGCGCGCAGGAAGAACTGCTCTACACGATCGACGCGCTGCTGGCCGAAGGCAAGCGGCTGGTCTTCGCCGCCGACCGCGCCCCGCAGGCGCTGGACGGAGTGGAGCCGCGCCTGCTCAGCCGCCTGTCGATGGGCCTGGTGGCCGACATCCAGCCCGCCGATATCGAACTGCGCCGCTCCATTCTCGAATCGAAGCTGACCAAGTTCGCCCCGCTGGAAGTGCCCGAGGACGTGATCGACTTCCTCGCCCGCACCGTCTCGCGCAACGTGCGTGAACTGGTGGGCGGCCTCAACAAGCTGATCGCCTATGCCCAGCTGACCGGCCAGGAAGTGTCGCTGCAGCTCGCCGAAGAGCAGCTGACCGACATTCTCTCGGCCAACCGTCGCCGCATCACCATCGACGAGATCCAGCGCACGGTCTGCCAGTTCTACCGTATCGACCGCAGCGAGATGTCGTCGAAGCGCCGGGCCCGTGCCGTGGTGCGTCCTCGCCAGGTGGCCATGTACCTCGCCAAGGTGCTGACCCCGCGCTCCTATCCGGAGATCGGCCGCAAGTTCGGTGGCCGCGATCACTCCACGGTTATCCACGCCGTGCGCCTGATCGAGGACCTGCGCCAGCGCGATGCCGACATGGACGGCGACGTGCGCAGCCTGCTGCGACAGCTCGAAAGCTGAGTTTCCGGTCTACCGGCGGCACGGTCGTCCCGTGCCGTCGGACCGGCTTTCTCCACCACCTAGCGACAGTTTGCCGACAGGGTGATGCACAGCCCTGTCGACAGGCTGGACACATGCTGCCAACAGGCTGTCCATGAGCTTATCACCAGACAGGCTGGACCGCTTCGCACGCCATATCGTGCTGCCGGAAATCGGCGGCGCGGGCCAGGCCGCTTTGGTGGAAAGCCACGTGGCGATCATCGGCCTGGGCGGCATCGGTGCGCCGGTGCTGCAATACCTGGCTGGCGCCGGCGTCGGCCGGATGACGCTGGTCGACGATGGGGATGTCGAGGCGAGCAACCTGCAGCGCCAGACGATCTATTCCACCCGCGACATCGGCCACGGCAAGGCCGTTTCCGCCCGCCGCTGGCTGGCCAATTTCGACGGCCAGCTGGACGTCTCGATTTCCGACACGCGTGTGACGGCGGACAATGCCGCCAGCCTGATCGGCGCGGCGCAGCTCGTGATCGACGGGACGGACAATTTCGCCACACGCCTCGCGGTATCCGATGCCTGCGTGAAGGCAGGCGTGCCGCTGCTCTCCGCCGCCGTAGGTCGCTTTCAGGGCCAGGTCGGTGCCTTTGCCGGCCATCAGCCGGACCAGCCTTGTTACCGCTGCTTCGTGGGCGATGCCTTCGACACCGACGATTGCGACACCTGCGCCGAGGACGGCGTACTGGGCGCCATGGTCGGCTGGGTCGGCACCTTCGCCGCGATGCAGGCCGTGCGCATCCTGACGACTGGCATGGGCGATCCGCAATGGGGCAAGCTACACCTGATGGATGGCCTCAAGCCCGGCATGCGCATGCTCAACTTGGCCAAGGACCCGGCTTGCCGGGGGTGCTGTTAGTCGCGCCGACGCTGCTCGTTCAGCATGTCCAACGGATCGCGCCTGTTCTCCGGATCGGGACGACAGGTCGTGACGCTGCCTGAAGTCTCGCAAATCCTGCCCAGGCGATCCCGCCCGGGATCGGGCTCGTCGAACCACAGCTGCAGCATGTAGAACGATCCGATCCCGCCCACGATCGCGACGGCCGCCGCCACTTTCGTCACATAGGCCCCGATACCGGCCTCGACCGGGCGCTGCTCCACCACGCCTGTCTTCGCCGCTCGGGCACCCTTGATGACGAAGACCGTCCCCCAGATCGCCATCAGGAACGGAATGGCGAAGATGAGCACCAGGGTATGGAGCACGAGGTGGCCATCCACGCGGCACGCGGAGAAGCAAGCCGCCCAGCGAAAGGCCACGTAGGCGTAGGGCGCCAGGCAGAGCAGCAGAAAGATGATGGCCTTGCGCGACATGGCCATGAGACTAGCGCGCCAAGGTTAAGATGCCTTCGCCGCCAACATGACCGAAGCCGCAGCCGCCCCCGGCAAGAGCTTGAAAAAGTTGACTCGCGCCCTTCGCTGACGAAGGATTGCGGCGCCGAAGGGCGGCTTTAGCAAGTGGGTCGCTGGGTCGCCCGTCCCTTTGGCGTGGGCAGCCATGTTGGCGTGCCCATCTTGCAAAGGGGGAAAACATGAAAAAACTGATGCTTGGCAGCCTGATTGCTGCTTTCGCCATGGCGACCGTCTCGACACCGGCCGCGGCGCAGCTGCGCGAATACCAAGATTACGAATATTCCGACTCGGTTGTCGAATTGACGACCGTGCGGGTCGAGCCCGGACAGATGGACACCTATCTCGAAGGCTTGCGGTCGACATGGGTCGCGGCGAACGAGGTCGCCAAGGAACTCGGGCACATCGAGGATTACGCGATCTATGCCAACATGGCTCCGGCCAGCGGCGTCTTCCACCTGATGCTGGTCATCCAGTTTCCCGGTGAGAACATGCAGCCTTCGCGCGAACGCTATGACGAGTTCATGGCCGCCTGGGGGGAGGCGAACATGGACCGCTCGAACGAGACCGTCGTCAATATCTACAACGAGATTCGCGAGATCCAGGGCGTGTACCTGCTGCGTGAAATCGAAATGACCGAGTGATCGATGCGCCGCCGGCTTTACCGGCCGGCGGCGTTATCCGCCCAGCACCTGCTCCACCCACGCCGGCACCAGCTCGCTGGCCGGGCCGAGCCGGGTCTCGTGGAAATTGCGGCTGCCAAGGCTCTCCTCGAGGTTGAGTTCCAGCGCGCGGGCGCCCGATTGCACGGCGTGCTGGACGAAGCCAGCCGCTGGATAGACCGCGCCGCTGGTGCCGATGGAGAGGAACAGGTCCGCTTGCCCCAGCGCGCGGAAGATGCGGTCCATCTGGTAGGGCATTTCGCCGAACCAGACGATGTCGGGCCGCAAGGCCGCCTGCCCGCAGGATGGGCACGCCGGGCCATCGCGCAAGGTGCCTTGCCAGCGGTGTCGGGCATCGCAGCCGAGGCACCAGGCCGACAGCGCCTCACCATGCATGTGCAGCACCCGGCTCGCACCGCCGCGTTCGTGCAGGTCGTCGATGTTCTGGGTGACGATCAGCAGTTCGCCGGAGAATTCGCGGTCGAGCCGGCCCAGCGCCTCGTGCGCCGGGTTGGGCTGCGCGGCGAGCACTTGCGCGCGGCGTTCATCGTAGAAGCGCTGCACGAGGTCAGGATCGCGGGCGAAGCCCTCGGGTGTGGCGACCTCTTCCACCGGGTGGTCTTCCCACAGCCCGTCCTCGGCGCGGAAGGTGCGCAGGCCGCTTTCGGCGGAAATTCCTGCCCCGGTCAGGATGACAATGTTGCGGATATCGCCCATTGCTCTCAAGTAGCGAAGCGATAGGGCATGCAAAAGACCCAGGAGTGGCAATGGCGCGCATCGGTATCATCGGCAGCGAAGGACGCATGGGGCAGGCGATTGCACAGCTGCTCGCGGCTTCGGACGAACACGAATGCGTGGGCGGTGTCGACAAGGGCAAGAGCCCGGCCGACCTTGCCGATGCCAGCGATGCGCTGGTCGATTTCTCCGCGCCCGCCGCGCTGAAGGATAACCTCCACGCCGCGATCGGCGCGGGCATTCCGATGCTGATCGGCACAACCGGGCTGGAAGCATCGCACCAGGCCGCCATCGACAGCGCCGCTGGCGCCATCCCCGTGCTGCAGACAGGCAATACCTCGCTCGGCGTCACGCTGCTGGCAGCGCTGGTGCGGCAGGCGGCGGGCAAGCTGGGGCCGGACTGGGATATCGAGGTGCTGGAAATGCACCACCGGATGAAGGTGGACGCGCCCTCGGGCACCGCCCTGCTGCTGGGCCAGGCCGCCGCACAGGCGCGCGGCATCGACCTTGCCGCCCACAGCGAGAGTGGGCGCGACGGCCATACCGGCAAGCGCGAAGAAGGCGCCATCGGCTTTGCCGCCCTGCGCGGTGGCACGGTGGCGGGTGAGCATTCGGTGATCTTCGCCGGAGAGCAGGAGCGCATCACGCTCAGCCACTCGGCGGAAAACCGCATGATCTTTGCGCGCGGCGCTGTGAAGGGTGCGGCCTGGCTGATCGGCAAGCCTGCCGGTCGTTATACGATGGAGGACGTGCTGGGGCTCGACTGAGCGCCGGTTTGGGGAGGGGAAAGACCATGGTTGCATCACGAGTAGAGGCCGACACGCAGGCCTGGATCAACACGCTCAGTTCGGAAGAGCTGGCGCTGGCGCGCGATTACACCACCGGCAATCACTGGCTGATCCTGGTCGGGCTGCTGGTATCCGCGCTGGTCACCTGGCTGATCGTGCGCAGCGGCGTGCTCGACAAGGTCAGCGGCAAACTTGAGAAGCGCGGCTGGGCCTTGCGCACCTTCCTCATCGCGGCTGTCTTCCTGGTGGTCGATACGCTGATCACCCTGCCCTACTCGATTTACACCGGCTGGTGGCGCGAGAGCCAGTATGGCCGGACCAGCCAGCCGCTGGGCGACTTCCTTTCGCAAGGCGCGATCTCACTGGTGCTGTCGGCCCTGCTGGGCGGGCTGTTCCTGCTCGGCGTCTACTGGCTGATCCGCAAGACCGGGCGCTGGTGGTGGGCCTGGAGCGGCGCGCTGGTGGCTGGCGCGGTGGCCTTCCTGCTGCTGCTCAGCCCGGTGCTGATCGAACCGCTGTTCAACCAGTACGAGCCGATCCCCGAGGGCGAAGTGCGCGAAGCCGTGCTGACGCTGGCGGCCGAAGCGGGCGTGCCCGAAGACCGCGTCTTCATGTACGACGGCTCCCGCCAGTCGAACAATTTCACCGCCAATGTCTCGGGCGTGGGCGGCAATGCCCGCATCGCCATTTCCGACGTCGCCATGGACGAGGCCTCGCTGGACGAGGTGATCGCGGTGACAGGGCACGAGATCGGCCACTACGTACTGGGCCACGTGTGGCGCAGCGTGACGGTGATCAGCCTGCTGGCAGTGGTCGTCTTCTGGCTGACCGCGCGACTCTACCCGTGGTTTGCGAAGCGGTTCGGCACCGATGCCGAGCTGGCCGACCCGCGCGGCCTGCCCGTGCTGGTCTTCGTCATCAGCCTGCTGTTCACCTTCGCCCAGCCGATTACCAACACCATGACCCGCGTGGGCGAGCGCGAGGCGGATGCCTATTCGCTGGAGCACGCCAACCTGCCCGATGCGCTGTCCGGCGCGCTGATCAAGACGGCGGAATATCGCTATCCGTTGGCCGGCCCGCTGGAAGAGGCGATCTTCTACACGCACCCCACGGTCGAGAACCGCGTGCGCGCGGCGATGGAGTGGAAGTGGCGCAACGGGGGCGCTAACGCCGCCGAATGACCAAGGACCAGATTTTCGAGTTTTTCCGCCGCCTGGCGGAGGACAATCCCGAGCCCGAGACCGAGCTGGAATATGGCAACGCCTACCAGCTGGTCGTGGCCGTGGCGCTATCGGCGCAGGCGACCGACGTCGGCGTGAACAAGGCCACGCGCGCGCTGTTCGCCAAGGTGAAGACGCCGGAGCAGATGCTCGAACTGGGCGAGGAAGGCCTGATCGAGCACATCAAGACCATCGGCCTGTTCAATTCCAAGGCGAAGAACGTCATCGCGCTCTCGCAATTGCTGGTCGACGAATATGGCAGCGAGGTGCCGGACACGCGCGAAGACCTCGTCCGCCTGCCGGGCGTGGGCCGCAAGACCGCCAACGTGGTGCTCAACTGCTGGTTCAAACAAGAGACCTTCGCGGTCGACACCCACATCCTGCGCGTCGGCAACCGCACCGGGCTGGCCAAGGGCAAGACGCCCGAACAGGTCGAGGCCAAGCTGGAAAAGCGCGTGCCTCAGCCCTTCCGCCTCCACGCCCATCACTGGCTCATCCTGCACGGCCGCTATACCTGCAAGGCGCGCACGCCCGAGTGCTGGCGCTGCTCGGTGGTGGACCTGTGCAGCTACCGCAAGAAGGTGCTGGAAAAGCCGAAAGGCCGCTAGGCCAGCGCTAGTCTTCCAGCGTGCCGGTCAGCTGCCGCCACTGCCACGTGTCGGTATATTGCTGGAAGGTCGCGATCTGCCCGTCCGCGACGGTGAAGACGTGGACGAAGGGCGCATCCAGCGCCTCGCCCGTCTCGCGATTGGTGCCGGTGTAGCGGCCTTCGACAACCACGCGGTCGCCTTCGGTGGTGAAGGTTTCGGGAATGCCGGCGAAATCGGCAAAGGCCTCGTTGATCGGACCGAACACGCCCGCGCCCATGGCTTCAAAGCCGACATAGGGATTGCCCGCGGCATAGGGACTGCCCTCGGCTTCCGACCAGGCGACATCCTCGGCCAGCAGGCCGGCCACGGTATCCATGTCGCCGGTGCCGATGGCCTCGTAGAAGCCCTGCACCACGGCCAGCGCGCCGCTGTCCTGCGCTTCCTCGACCGCCGTATTGGTCTCTGCCGGTGCGCAGGCCGCAAGGCCGATGGAGCCTGCCAGGGCCGTCGCCAGGATAATGGCCTTCTGCATGTCTTCCCTCTCCCCAATCCGTATCAGACGTCGTCCGCGCTGATCATTTCCGCGCGGTCGATTTCGTTGGTCAGGCTGGCCACGGTGGTCGCCACGGCGGCATCGCCCGAAACATTGGTGGTCGTGCGCATCATGTCCATGATCCGGTCCACGCCAGCGACGAAGGCGATGGTTTCCAGCGGCACGCCGACCGCGCCGAACACCAGCGCCATCATGATCAGGCCCGCGCCCGGGATGCCCGCCGCACCAACGGCGCCCAGCGTGCCGAGGATCGAGATCAGGAAGTAGTCACCCCACGACAGGTCCACCCCGAAGATCTGCGCGCCGAACAGCGTGGCCAGGCCAAGGTACATGGCCGTGCCGTTCATGTTGATCGTCGCGCCGAGCGAGATGACGAAGCTCGCCACCGAATTGCTGATGCCGAGGTTCCGCTCGGCGCAACGCAAGGTGACGGGCAGCGTCGCGTTGGAGCTGGCGGTGGAATAGGAAACCGCGATGGCGTCCACGATGCCGCGGAAGAAGTCGATCACCGGCAGCTTGGCGATGAACTTGATCATGCCAGCATAGATCACGCCGATGATCAGCAGGCAGCCGAGGTAGTTGAGGAACACCAGCTTGCCGAGCGCGGTCAGCGCCTCGAATCCCAGGGTGCCGGCCACCCAGGCCATCAGCGCGAAGACGCCGAAGGGGGTGAGTTCCATCACCACCATGGTCACCTTCTGCATCACCACGCTGCCGCTTTCGAAGATCTTCAGCGCGGGCGCGCCTTCTTCCTTGGCCATCAGGATGCCGACGCCGATCAGCACGGAGAAGATGATCAGCGGCAGCACGTTGACGTCCGCCATCACCTGCACCGGGCTTTGCGGCACCATGCCCAGCAGCATGTCGCGCCAGGTCGTTTCGTTGGGTTCGGGCACCGCGCCCATCTCGATGGCGGAGGTGTCGACCCCCGCCCCCGGTGCTACGACCGTGCCGAGGTACAGGCCGAGCCACACCGCGATCTGCCCGGTCACGATGAACAGCAGCAGCGCGCGCCAGCCCACCTGGCCCAGCTTGCGCAGGTCGCCGATACTGGCGACGCCTGCCACCAGGCTGAAGAAGATCAGCGGCACCACCAGCATCTTGATGAAGGCGACGAAGACGTCGCCGATAATCTTGATGCTCTCCGCCTCGGGGCCCCACAGGCGGCCGACGATGATGCCCAGCACCAGCGCGCCGATAACACGTTGCCACAGCGGAATGGCGAACCAGCGTTTCATGGAAATCCCCTTTTATGTAGCGAGCGCCGCTACTGCGATTTTTCGGTAGATTGACGTCAGCGTGGCGAGATCGTCAAGCGCCACGGCCTCGTCGGTCTTGTGCATGGTGGCGTTGACCAGCCCGAATTCGATCACCGGGCACAGGTCCTTCAGGAAGCGCGCGTCCGAGGTGCCGCCGGTGGTGGAGCGTTCCGGGTCCACGCCCGTTTCCGCCTGCACCGCATCGGCAATGACCTGGGTGAACTCTCCCGGCGGTGTCAGGAACGGTTCGCCGCTGATGATCGGCAGCGCCGTACCGCCGTGCTTCTCGGCTATCGCGGCCACCTTCTCGGATAGCGAAGCGCCCGAGTGCTGGTCGTTGAAGCGGATCGATATGCGCGCCTTGGCCTTGCCCGGAATGACATTGTGCGCGCGGTTGGGCACGTCGATCTCGGTAATCTCCAGGTTGGAGGGCTGGAACCACTCGGTCCCCTCGTCCAGCACCAGCGCATCCAGCTCCGCGAGGATGGCGACCAGCTTGGGCAGCGGATTGTCGGCTAGGTGCGGATAGGCGACGTGGCCCTGCGTGCCCTGCACCTCCAGCCAGATGTTGACCGAGCCGCGCCGGCCGATCTTCATCATGTCGCCCAGCCGGTTGACGCTGGTGGGTTCGCCGACGAGGCACAGGTCCGGGCAGATGCCCTCGGCGCGCATGTAGTCGATCAGCGCCCGCGTTCCGTGCAGCGCAGGGCCTTCCTCGTCGCCGGTGATGATGAAGCTGATCGTGCCGGCTTCGGCCGGTACATCGGCCACGGCGGCCACCATGCAGGCGATTGAACCCTTCATGTCCACCGCACCGCGACCGTAGAGCAGTTCGCCGCCCGGCACCTGCCGCACTTCGGGCGCGAAGGCGTCGCTCGTCCAGCCATCGCCCGGCGGCACGACGTCGACGTGCCCGGCAAAGGCGAAGTGCTTGCTGCCTTCCGGTCCGCGGCGGATGGCGAAGAGGTTCTCGACCGCTTCCTCGTCGCTGCCTTCCGGCCCGTCGCCACGGGTGAAGCGGTGGACGGCAAAGCCCAGCGGAGCGAGCATGTCCTCCAGCGCATCGAACACTGCGCCGCGCGCCGGAGTCACGCTCTCGCAGGCAATCAGTCGCTTGGCATGTGCTATGGCGTCAGTCATTCCCCGCCAGCTAGCAGGAGTGCCGCGCGATGCCCAAGCTCGATCTTGATTCCATCCCCCAAAGCAATGCCACCGGCTATCCGCCGCCGCATGACGAGGCGGTGCAGGAACGCTGGGTCCGGCGGCTCAGCCAAGCTGGCGGCCTGACCGAACTGGGCGCGGCGCACGTGGTGCTGAAGCCGGGGGCATGGTCGTCACAGCGACACTGGCATGCGGAGGAGGACGAGCTGGTGGTCATCCTGTCGGGTGAAGCAGTACTGGTGGAGGACGACGGCGAGACGCTGCTGCAAGCGGGCGACATTGCCGCCTGGCCCAAGGGCGTGCGCAACGGCCACGTGCTGCAAAACCGAACGGATCAGGACTGCGTGCTGCTGGGCGTGAGTGCGGGCGACACGGCGAAGGACTGGGGCGAATATTCCGATATCGACATGAAGTTCGTCCGCGCCACCGGCTTCACGCGCAAGGACGGCACGCCGATCTAGGCGTCAGGCGTTCTCGCCGATCTCGAATTGCGAGATGCGCCATTCCTCGGCCAGTGCCGCGTCGATCCACTGCTGCATCCAGTCGTGCTCCCACAGGGCCTGCATGTAGGCCTCGGCAAAGCCCGGCACGCCGATGCCATAGGTCAGGAAGCGGCTGACGACCGGGGCGTAAAAGATGTCCGCCGCGCTGAAGGTGCCGAACAGGAAGGGGCCGCCCTTGCCGAAGCGCGCGCGCGCCTCTGCCCACAGGCCTAGGATACGCACGATGTCGGCCTTGGTCTGGTCTTCCAGCTCCACCGCCACGCGGGCGCGGATGTTCATCGGGCAATTGCGCCGCAGCGCCAGGTAGGACGAATGCATTTCCGCCACCATCGCGCGGGCCATGCCGCGGGCGTCATCGGCCTTGGGCCAGAACCGGTCACGGCCGACCTTGTCGGCCAGGTATTCGAGGATGGCGAGGCTGTCCCATACCACCACGTCACCGTCCCACAGCACCGGCACCTTGCCTGCGGAGGGCTGGAATTCCCCGTTTTCGGACTTGGTCGCCTGCCAGTCGTCACCGTCGATATGGACGGTCAGCTCCTCGAAACTTAGGCCGCTCTGCTTCATCGCCAGCCAGCCGCGCAGCGACCAGCTGGAGTAGTTCTTGTTGCCGATTATCAGCTTCATGCGTGTGGCTTCCGTCCCTGTTTGCCCGGGGGTTAGCCGTTAAGCCAAAAACTGTCGAGCATGAACAAAGCACTATGGCGCGCGCAGCATGTCCCCTGCGCTTGCCCGTCGCCATTGCCCGTTTGTTAACCATCGTGTGGCAAAGAGTTTTGCCGAACAACCAAGTCTCGGGCGCGACGAAAGGTGAGAAGTGGTCGAACAGACCTCTACAAATCGACACCGGGCCAAGTGGCTCGAGCGCGTGCGCCATGTCGCATGGGCCGGCCTGATCGCCCTTGCTTTGCATATCGTCACGATCTTTCAGCCGGTCGACCAGTTCGGCTGGCTGGTGCAGTCGCGGGTGACCTCGGAGCAGGCATCGGGCGACATCGTCTACATCGGTTCGGATGCCGACCTCACCGACCCTGCCTATCCCCAGCGCCGCCGACAGCTCGCCGAGATTGTCGACCGCCTCGACGAGGCAGGAGTGGATCGGGTGTTCGTCGACCTGCAGTTCGATCGTGCGGCGAACGCGTCGAGCGACAGGCAGCTGAACAGCAGCCTGCGGGACTTTTCCGGCGAGGCCTATCTTGTCCGCCCACTGGTGACCGGTCTCGACGGCGAACGTAACCTGTCAAATTCGACCGCCAGCGTGTCGGAAGGCGTCAGCGCGGTTGCCAGCGACACCTGGATGAACTTCCTCGGCTACACTTGGGAACTTTCTTACGAGGTATCCTACGCCGGCCAGAACTATCGCAATTTCGCTTCGGTGCTTGCGGGCGGCGTGGAAGCAGAGAGCGACAAGTTCCCCGTACACTATGGCTTCTCGCGCTCGTCAATTCCCACCTACCGCTTTCTCGACTTGCAGCGCCGTGACATCGATCTGCGCGTGCTGGCCGGCAAGACCGTGGTTATCGGCGATGCGGCGAAGGACGGCATCGGCGGCCGCAACATTCCCGGACACATCGGCGTCCCGCCATCGCTGATTTCGATCTATGGCGCCGAAACGCTCAAGGCCGGGCACACCCAGTATCTCAGTGGCCTGCTGGTCCTGATCGCAACCTTTGCCGCCCTGCTGCTGGCGGCGACGGTGACCCGGAAGAGCTTGCGCTACGGCCTGTACATGGTCGTCACCTTCGGCATCCCGGTCGGCCTGCTGGTATCCGCGAACCTCTCAGTGCGGATGAGCATCGCCGATGCCCTGGTGCTGTTGCTAGTCTACTCGCTCTATCGCGCGCGCGCTTCGATGAAGAGCAAGCTGCGGATGGTCGATCCCGACACCAACCTGCCGACTTTCGCCGCGCTGGAGGCCGACCAGGACATCGCCGAAAACGTTCCGGCAATCATCGTCGCCAAGATCCACCGCTTCGAAGAGGTGCGGCGTACGCTTCCGGCGGACCTGCACGCTGACTACGTGCTGGCCATCGCCGGCCGCCTGAAGGCCGCTACGCAGGATGCGACGATCTATCTCGGCCAGGGCCACCTGATCGCCTGGACCACGCCGGAAAAGAACCCGGCCCTGCTGCGCGACCACCTGGAAGGCCTGCGCGCGCTGTTCTCTTCCCCGCTGACGGTGGGCAACGAGCAGGTCGACGTCGGTATCACCTTCGGGATCGACATCAGCGCCAGCCCCAACGTCGTGCGTCGCCTCGCCTCGGCGGTGGCCGTGGCGGAAAAGACCACCGAGACTTTCGAACCGATCTCGATCGCCGACACCGCTTCGGAAGAAGACCTGATCTGGAACATCTCGCTGCAGGCCCGCATCGACGCCGCGCTGGCCAACGGCGAGATCTACCTCGCCTACCAGCCCAAGATCATGGTGCAGACCGGCGAAATCATCGGGGCCGAGGCGCTGGTGCGCTGGAACGACCCGGTAAAGGGCCAGATCCCGCCGGACTATTTCATCCGCCAGTGCGAGACGGCCGGGCGCATGAGCCAGCTGACCCGTTTCGTGCTGGAAGAGGCCTGCAAGGCCGGCAACGCCTTTGCCGATGCCGGGTTGACCCTGCCCATTGCCGTCAACATCTCGGCCACGCTCCTGCACGAGCGCAATATCGTGCAGATGGTCTCCGAGGTGCTGGAGGAAACCGGCTTCGAACCGCGCCGCCTGACGCTGGAGATTACCGAGACCTATCGCATCTCCAACCTCGACCTGGCGGCCGAGATCCTCTGCGAGCTGCGCGAGCTTGGTCCGAAGATCTCGATGGACGATTTCGGGGTCGGCGCGGCCAGCCTCGAGGCGCTGCTGCGACTGCCCTTCTCCGAACTGAAGATCGACCGGATGTTCATTGCCCCGATGACCAAGGACCCCAAGGCACTGGGCATCGTCAAGAGCGTGCTCAAACTGGGCAAGGACCTGCGAATCATCGTTGTTGCAGAAGGGGTTGAGGATGCCGGAACGTTAACCCTTTTGCGTGAATCCGGGTGCCTCGTGGCCCAGGGATTCGCCATTTCTCGACCGGTCAAATTCGATAAAATCATTGAATTTCATAGGTCTAGCAAATCAGAGGCGTTAAAAAACATAGTTTAAGCTTTACAAACAAACTTGGTTAATCCAGAAATCTCCTGAGCAGACAGGAGATTTGTCATGGGCCGTAGCATTTGGGATTGGCTTCTCGGCGGACGCTAAGCGCCGGAAGTCTGAAAAAAACGAATTCGGAAAAGGCGCCTTCAGGCGCCTTTTTTGTTGCCTGCAGCAGGTCTGCCGAGGGAGCGTCAGCTCCGCACGTCGGCCAGGATGGCGGCGCGCAATTCGGCGATGCCCATGCCCTTTTCCGAACTGGTCTTGTGCACCACCGGATAGGCCGCCGGGTGCTTGCGTGCTTCGGCGACAACCTTCTCGTGCACGGCGTCGAGCGCGCTGGCCTTGATCTTGTCGGTCTTCGTCAGCACCAGCCGGTATCCGACGGCGGCCTCGTCCAGCATCTTCATCATCTCGCGGTCGCTGTCCTTCAGCCCGTGGCGGCTGTCGACCAGCACCAGGGTGCGCTTCAGCGGCACCCGCCCGCGCAGGTAGGTGCGCACCAGGTTGCGCCACTTCTCGACGACCTTCACCGGGGCCTTGGCAAAGCCGTAGCCGGGCATGTCGACCAGCCGGAACTGCGTCGGATCACCCACCTCGAAGAAGTTCAGCTCCTGCGTGCGTCCCGGTGTCACCGAAGTACGGGCAATCGCCTTGCGCTGCACCAGCGCATTGATCAGCGAACTCTTGCCGACGTTCGAGCGTCCGCAAAAGGCGATTTCCGGATAGTCCGGGTCAGGCAGGAACTTCAGCTGCGGTGCGGAGAGCAGGAACTCCACGCGGCCGGAGAACAGCTTGCTCGCCTCCTCCGCCAGCTGTTCTTCTTCGGGCGTCACTCGGCTGCCTTCTCACGCTCTGCCGCGCGCGCCTTTTCCTCTTTCTCCTTCAGCATCTGCTCGCGCAGCTGCGGATTGCGGGAATAGAGGTACTTCTGCTGCGCCAGCGTCAGCACGTTGTTGCTGATCCAGTACAGCAGCAGGCCGGCCGCGAACGGCGCCATGACGAACATCAGCACCCACGGCATGATCATGAAGATCTGCTGCTGCATCGGGTCCATCGCCGCCGGGTTCAGCTTGAACTGCAGCCACATGGTGAAGCCCAGCAGCACCGCCAGCACGCCGATGGCCAGGAAGCCCGGCGGATCGAACGGCAGCAGGCCGAACAGGTTGAGGATGGTCGCCGGATCGGGCGCGGAAAGGTCGCGGATCCAGCCGTAGAACGGCTCGTGCCGCATCTCGATCGCCAGGCGCAGCACCTTGTACAGCGCGAAGAAGATCGGGATCTGGATGAAGATCGGCAGGCAGCCCGCCAGCGGATTGACCTTCTCTTCCTTGTAGAGCTTGGCCATTTCCTGCTGCAGCTTGGGCTTGTCGTCCTTGTAGCGTTCCTGCAGCGCCTTCATCTTCGGCTGCACCGCGCGCATCTGCGCCATCGAGTGGAACTGCTTCTGCGCCACCGGGAACAGCACCAGGCGGATGATCAGCGTCAGGCCGATGATGGCGAGGCCGAAGTTGCCGACCAGGCCGAACAGCCAGATCAGCACCTGCCACATCGGCCAGGCGATCCAGCGGAACCAGCCCCAGTCGATAGCGAGGCCGAAGCGCTCGACGCCCTGCGCCTCGTACTCGTCCAGCACGGCGCTTTCCTTGGCGCCGGCGAACAGCCGCGTGGTGCGCGTCACCGTCTCGCCCGAGGGCACGTTGACGGCATTGTAGAGCACGACCGCGGCATAGGTCTGCGGACCGACACTGGTGAACAGTGCCCGCGTATCGTCGGTCTCCGGGATCAGGGCGGACATCCAGTAGATGTCGGTGAAGCCGATCCAGCCGACCTGGCCGGCCATGTCCACCCGGCCGCCTTCCTCGTCGATCTCGTCATAGTCCCAGCTGAAATCGACCGTGCCGTCGGAAACGGCGATCGGGCCGGAGTGGACGTTGAAATTGCTCTGGTCGGCATTGCGGCTGTCGCGATTGATCAGGCCGCGCGGGGTCAGGGCGATGGTGCCCTCGGCATTGTTGGTCACACCCTGCTCGACGGTCAGCATGTAGGCATCGTCGATCGAGATGGTCTGGGTGAAGACCTGGCCTTCGCCGTTGTCCCAGCTGAGGCGTACCGGCGAATCCTGCGTCAGCTCGCCGCCCTCGGCGGTCCACACGGTCTGCGCGTCGGGAACGGTCACGCCCTCGCCCACCCAGTCGAAGCGGGCGAAGTGCTGGTCCGCCGTGCCGCGCGGGGCCATCAGCTGCACGGGGCCGCTGTCCTCTTCCACCGTCTTGCGGTGCGACTTCAGTTCGATGTCGTCGATGCGCGCGCCGGCAAGGTTGATCGAGCCGATGATTTCCGGCGCGTCGATTTCCACGCGTTCCGTCGTCGCCAGCGCGGTTTCGACATCGACCAGCTGCGCGCCGGCCACGGCATCGCCGCCGACGTTGACCCCGTCGCCAACGGCGCCGGGCACGCCCTCGCTGGCAGCCACGGTCGGATCGACCTCCGGCTCGGGGAAATAGCTGCGCATCACGAAGTCCCAGCCGAACAGCAGGATCGCGCTCAGCACGACGGCGAGAATGAGGTTACGCTGGTTGTCCAAGATGAAAATCCGTCGCGAAAAGTCTTATCGGTGTGGTGTCAGGGAACCGGATCATGGCCATGTCCCCCCCAGGGATGGCAGCGCAATATACGCTTGAGCGCCAGCCATCCACCCCTGATTGCGCCATGTTTCTCCAGCGCCTCGATGGCATAGGCGCTGCAGGAGGGCTGGAACCGGCAGGTCGGCGGCAGAATCCGGCTCGGGCCAAGCTGCCAGCCACGGGCGATCAGGACGAGCGCGCGCCTCATTTCCCGCCCCGGCGGTTGCCGCGGCGCGGACGGCGGGCCGGATCGCCCTTCCCCTTTGCCGCTTGCTTGAGGACGATCTCCAGTTCCTTGGCCATCTGCGCGAAATCGCGCGTCACGCCGCCCTCGCGACCGATCAGCACGTGGTCATGATCGGGCAGGCCGTATTCGGGCAGCGCGGCGCGCAGCAGCTCGCGGAAACGGCGCTTCATACGATTGCGCACCACCGCGTTGCCGATCTTCTTGGTCACGGTGACGCCATAACGGATGCCCTGCCCGTCGTTCGGCCGCGTCAGCAGCACGAAGCCGGGACGCGCATTGCGCAACCCCCGATTCGCCGCGAGGAAATCCGCGCGCTTGGTGAGGACGGAAATGGACATGGGGGACTAGATAGGAACGGAAAGGCGCCAGACCGAATCTTTTGTTTTGCGAAGCCGCATCCGCGGCTTCGTCCGCGCTAGATGCGCAGCACAGCTGCGCCCGCTGCGGGGCGGCCGCGTGGCCTTGCGGTTCACTGGGCGCGAACCGATTCGATATTTGGAAGGCAGGCACGAAAACGGGCTCCGCAAGGAGCCCGCAAGCGCGAATGCGCGTCGGCCGGTCAGGCCGGAAGCCTAAGGACGCTCACGCGGATGCGTGAGCGCTCAGAATCAGGCGCAGAGGTTCTTGCGACCGCGACGACGGCGGTTGCGCAGCACCTTGCGACCACCCGGGGTGGCCTTGCGGGCGAAGAAGCCGTGGCGACGAGCGCGCACGAGATTGCTCGGCTGGAAAGTGCGCTTCATGGTTCAAACCTTACCTTAAACGAATAAAAACGGCCGCCATGCCCTGACGGAAATCGGGGGGCGGCCTCACAACGATGGCGCGCTTACTGAAGCACCGGGGCGAAGTCAAGATAGGCGAAGCCGGGAAGCTCCTCCGCCTCGGTTGCGACCGCGGGCGTCTGCGACGCGCCTTCCACCCAGCCACGCATCTCGTCGCCGGTCAACCACATGGCGTCTTCGAAGGGCACCGCATTGGTCATGGCATAGAAGGCCCGGGCCTCGGCCTCGTCCATGCCCATTTCGACGTAATAGTCGAGGTAGCGGCGGTGTTCCGGGGCATTGGCCGGATAATCCTCCGCGCCGCGCCCCCAGTCGTCCAGCCAGCCATGCACGGCGAACTGGCTGCGCGAATCGATCTGCCGCGTGGCGCCGGCAAGGAACAGCTCCACCGCGCCCGAGCGCACCGAACCGCCATCCTCCACTCGCGTGGCGATGCCGCGTTCGCGAATCATCCGGCCCAGGCGCAGGTTCGCGCGGTCGTCATGCGTGCCGGGGGCCTCGACGAATTCCAGCGTGGCGATGGCCGGGTAAGCGTCCAGCAGCGCGGCGAACTGCGCGGGCGACGCGCCGTCGGTGATACCGACCAGCGCGACCGTGGTGGCATCGATCACGCGGAACGGGCCGTAGGCGGCGATGGCGACCTGCTCGGTCCGGGCAAGCAGCGGGGAGACGTAGCGCGAGGCGGTGGTCTCTTCGATCACCCATTCCTCGACCACCCACTCTTCGGTCACGACATAGCTCTGCGCGGCGGCAGGGGCCGCCAGCAGGGCAAGCATGCTTCCGACAAGTGTTAAGAGGCCACGCATGCGCGATTAAGTGGCCGCCGGAAGCTGCGCAAAGCTGAAGATTCGCGGTTGTCCGGGGTTTAACCATGATTGCCCTCGACAGCGTCCGCAGGCGCGCTATGACCTTGTGAAGAAGGGTTTTTCACTTGGTCGCACTCGTACAAACCGTTGCCTACCTCGGGCTGGAAGCACGCTCGGTAGAGGTGCAGTGCCAGCTGGCTGCGGGGATGCCGCGGTTTTCCATCGTCGGCCTGCCCGACAAGGCGGTGGGGGAGAGCCGGGAGCGGGTGCAGTCGGCGCTCGCGGCCATGGGCCTGTCGCTGCCGCCCAAGCGCATTACCATCAACCTGTCGCCGGCGGACCTGCCCAAGGAAGGCAGCCATTACGACCTGCCGATCGCGCTGGCGCTGCTGGGCGCGATGGGCGTGGTCGATGCCGAGGAACTGAGCGAGTGGCTGGCGGTGGGGGAGCTGGCGCTCGATGGCCGCATCGTCGCTTCGCCCGGCGTCCTGCTGGCCGCGCTGCATGCCAGTGAGAGCGAGCTGGGGCTGATCTGTCCCGCCTCGCAAGGCCCCGAAGCGCGCTGGGCCAGCGGCGTGCGTGTCTGCGCGGCGCCGAACCTCGTCGAATTGCTGGCGCACTTGGGTGGAAAGCAGGAACTGCCCGAACCCGAACCCGGCGAGGTCGACGATGCGCACCACGGGCCGGACCTGAAACAGGTAAAGGGTCAGGAGACCGCCAAGCGCGCGCTGGAGATCGCCGCGGCCGGCGGTCACAACCTGCTGATGAACGGCCCGCCGGGAGCGGGCAAGAGCCTGCTGGCGAGCTGCCTGCCTGGCATCCTGCCGCCGCTCACCCCGGCGGAGGCACTGGAAGTGAGCATGGTCGCCAGCGTCGCGGGCACGCTGGAGGGCGGCAAGATCAGCCGCACCCGGCCGTTCCGCGCGCCGCACCATTCGGCCAGCATGGCGGCGCTGACGGGCGGTGGCCTGCGCGTGCGTCCGGGCGAGGTCAGCCTGGCGCACCTTGGCGTGCTGTTCCTCGACGAATTGCCCGAATTCCAGCGCGCCGTGCTCGATTCGCTGCGGCAACCACTGGAGACTGGGAAGGTCGATGTCGCGCGCGCCAATGCCCACGTCGCCTATCCTGCCCGCGTGCAGCTGGTCGCCGCCATGAACCCCTGCCGCTGCGGGCACCTGGGCGATCCGGCCCTGGCCTGCTCACGGGCACCCAAGTGCGCCATAGACTACCAGAGCAAGGTCAGCGGCCCGATGCTCGACCGCATCGACCTGCACGTGGAAGTCGATCCGGTCAGCGCCGCCGATCTCGCCTTGCCCCCGCCCAGCGAAGGCAGCGCCGAAGTCGCCGCCCGCGTCGCTGCGGCGCGTGAGCGGCAGACCATGCGCGGCGTGCGCTCCAACGCGGAACTGGATGGCGAGGCACTGGAGGAATTCGCCACGCCAGACGAGGCGGGACGCAAGCTGCTGATGCAGGCGGCGGAGGCGATGCGCCTGTCCGCGCGCGGCTATACCCGCATCCTGCGCGTAGCGCGGACGATTGCGGATCTGGCCGGCGCTGCCCATGTAGGCCGCATCCATGTAGCCGAAGCGCTCAGCTATCGCAGGCAGGCACCACGTGCATGACGACCGCAAAGACGAACTGACGCAGCCTCCGCCCGAGGAGACTGTCGAGCGGGGCATCCCCAAGCGTTTCCACTTGCCCGGCGTCATCCTGCTGGCGCTGATCTGGGCGGCCTATCTCTGGCATTTCAATACCGGCATGCTCGGCTGGGGCCTTTCGGCAGAGGCGCTGGCGCAGGGCCGGTACGAGAATATCGTGCTGCACATGTTCGCCCATGGCGGGCTGCTGCACATCGTCTTCAACAGCCTGGTGCTGTTCAGCCTCGCCGCGCCGGTGATGACCTACATGGGACCGACACCGGGCAGCTACGTGCGGTTCTTCGTGTTCTATTTCCTCTCCGGCCTGGCCGGGGCGGCGATGTTCCTCGCCTTCAACCCGCAGGGGTTCATTCCCATGGTCGGCGCCTCGGGGGCGATTTCGGGACTGATCGGGCTGGCCGCACGGCTGCACAGCAGCGGGGCGGGCCTGATCCCGATGAGCTCGAGACAACTATGGCTGCGCATCTGGGATTTCGTAAAGGCGAACCTGCTGCTGATCGCGCTGATTACCGTGCCGATCCTGCTGACCGGAGGCCAGGGCGGCATTGCCTGGGAAGCGCACCTGGGCGGTTTCCTGGTCGGGATGCTGGGTGCGCGGTGGTTCGTCGACCCCGTCTATCGCTGAGCCGCTCGCGGCCGGACGTCAGGCGTCTTCGGACGTCCGGTGCATGTCCTCGCGCTTAACCGGCTGGCCGATCTTGTCCGGGGTCTGCCAGGCCAGTTCGTGCCAGCTCAACTCGCGCCCGTCATGCGCGCGAATACCGATCGGGGCGACCGGCTGGCCATCGCGGCAATCGACCAGCACCAGCCCGGGATCGAAGTTCTCGGCATAACGCTCGCCCCACTGCCGCAGCGCCAGCATGGCGGGCAGCAGGTCGAGCCCCTTTTCGGTGAGGCGATATTCCACCTTGCGGCGATCGGCTTCGCACGGGGTGCGCGCCAGCACGCCGTGCTCCACCAGCTTGGCCAGACGATTGGAGAGGATATTGCGGGCGATGCCCAGCTCGCTGGAAAATTCTTCGAAATGGACGAGGCCGTTATAGGCGGCGCGCAGGATCAGGAACGACCAGCGCTCCCCCATCACTTCAAGGGCATGTGGCAGGCCACAGCCGAGTTCGCGCAGCGGTTCTCTAATACCCATTCAAACATCCATGTCCCGCGCCTCTCCTACAGGCAAACACGGGAAAGCCAAAAAAATTCGCAAATACGGGTTGCGAATCGCAACTTAAGTGGATAGGTCGCGATTCGCAACTGGTTGTCGGTTGCAACTTAAATTTTGTTCAGAGGAGCCCCCCATGTTCGCCCGCGCCACAACCCGCATCGCCACGTCCGCCCTCGCCGCTTCCATCGCGCTTGCCGGCGCGCTGGCTCCCGCCGCCCTCCAGGCTCGCAGCAATCCCGTGTATTTCACTGCCGAACTGGCCGCTCCCGCCAGCGAGGAACGCGTGATTGCGGGCGGCGTCGTGTTCCGCTGCGAAGGCACCACCTGCACTGCCCCGCGCGGCAGCGAGCGCCCCTTGCGCGTGTGCTCCGAACTGCGCCGCGAAGTCGGTGCCATCACCAGCTTCGCCGCCGGCCGAGAGGACCTTTCGGCCTCGCGCCTGGGCCGCTGCAACGGCTGATCTTTGCAATATCCCCCCGCCCCCTCTCCATCCCGGGCGGGCACCTAGAGAGGCCCTGGCGCTCCCATCGCGCCGGGGCCTTTTTCCAATCTAGAGCAGACCGCGCCCGATCAGGTCCGCCTCCAGGCGGTCAGCGCCGGTGAAGACGTGCCCGTGCCAGCCGCGCGCCGTGGCGGCAGCGATGTTCTCCGGCTTGTCGTCGATGAAGAACAGCTCTTCGCGCGGCAGGCCGAAGCGCTGCTCGGCAATATGGTAGATCTGCGGGTCGGGCTTGGCGACGTTCTCGTGGCCGGACACCACGATGTCGCGAAAACCCTCGAACACCGGCTGGCAGGCGATGAACTCGTCCCAGAAATCCTCGCCGAAGTTGGACAGGCCGAACAGCGGCACGTCGCGCGCCTTGAGCCGGGCGATCAGGTCCAGCGTGCCGGGAATGTGTTCGGGATAGGTCTCGCGAAAGCGCGTGGCATAGGCGCGAATCAGCGCCTCGTGATCCGGGAACTGGGCGATGCGTTCGGGCACCATCTCGGCCAGCGGACGCCCCTCGTCCTGCTGGTGGTGCCACTGTTCGGTGACGACATTGGCGAGGAACCAGTCCAGCTCCGCCGCATCGTCGATCAGCTTTTCGAACAGGTAGCGCAGGTCCCAGCGAATGATCACCCGCCCGATGTCAAATACGACTGCGCTGGGATTGGGGCTGGGATTGCGGATGTCAGACATGCAAAAAGCCCCCGTGGTGGCGGGGGCTTTTGGTAAGACCGGTGCCGCAAGCAAGCGGCACGGCGCGCATTAGCCCTGGCGGGCCTTGAAGCGACGGTTGGTCTTGTTGATCACGTAGGTGCGACCGCGACGACGGATGACGCGGCAATCGCGGTGACGGTTCTTCAGCGACTTGAGGCTGTTGCGGATCTTCATCGTACTTTTCCCGAAAAATAATCGGCACCGGAGATGTACTCCGATGCCGGAATTTCAAGCCGGGCCGATAGGGCCAGCGCCGACTTGAGTCAACCTTCGCGTCGTATTTCCGCGAGCTTGCGCTCCCACGCCAGCGCATGGGTGACGATGGCGTCGAGATCGGCATGTTGCGGCTGCCACGGCAGCGTCGCCTTGATGCGCGAAGGGTCCGAAACCAGCGAATCGGGATCGCCCGCACGGCGCGGCCCCATCACCCGCGTGATGTTGCTGCCGGTCACCCGGTCCACGGCATCGAGCACTTCCAGCACCGAGAAGCCGCGGCCGTAGCCGCAGTTCATCGTCATCGAGCGGTCCGGCTGCTCGATCAGCGCCGCCAGCGCCAGCACGTGCGCCGACGCCAGGTCGCTGACATGGATATAGTCGCGCACGCCGGTGCCATCGGGCGTGTCGTAGTCGGTGCCGAAGACGGAAACGCTGTCGCGCTTGCCGGTGGCGGCTTCCACGGCGACCTTGATCAGGTGCGTCGCCCCGGCGGTCGACTGTCCGCTGCGCGCCTGCGGATCGGCACCCGCGACGTTGAAGTAGCGCAGCGCGCAATAGTTGAGTTCATGCGCAGCCGAGGTGTCGGCCAGCATCTGCTCGGTCATCAGCTTCGACCAGCCATAGGGATTGATCGGCTGCCTGGGCGTGTCCTCGGTCACCGGCGAGACTTCGGGCACGCCATAGGTCGCCGCGGTCGAGCTGAAGATCATGTGCGGTACGCCGGCCTGCACCACGCTCTCGATCAGCGAGCGGCTCTTCGCCGTGTTGTTGTGATAGTACTTCAGCGGGTTCTCGACGCTTTCGGGCACCACGATGGAGCCGGCGAAATGCATCACCGCGCCCTTGCCGTTACCCATGCCCTGCTCGGCAAAGATGCGTGCCAGCAGCTCGCCATCCTCGATATCGCCTTCGTAGAAAGGCACGCCATCGGGCACGGCGAAGCGGAAGCCGGTGGTGAGGTTGTCGATCACCGCCACGGGCCAGCCCGCGTCTTGCAGCGCGAGGACGGCGTGGCTGCCGATATAGCCGGCGCCGCCGGTCACCAGGACAGGACATTTCTGCGTCATCGCCCTGGCGGTTAGCAGGTTTGGGTGAAACGGCAATTAAGGATAGGCTGCCAGCTTGCGGCCATATTCGGCCCCTATGTATCGGAAAGCCATGAGAACAATCGTCTATCCCTTCCTCGCCGCCGGCCTGTTGCTCAGCGGCTGCGCCACGCCCGCCTATGTCTCACCGGTCGAAGTCACCCGCTTTGTGGGAGAGGCCCCGACCGAACTGGGCCAGGGCACCATCGCCGTGCAGGCGGCGCCGGGGCTGGACCCGCAATCGCTCGAATACGGCATGTACCGCCAGGCGCTGGAAACGCAGTTGCAGGCGCTGGGCTACACGATCGTAGCGATGAACCCGCAGCAGGTCGCCCAGCTCGATGTCGAGCAGTTCGTGACCGCGCCCGAAGGCCGTGGCCGCAGCGTGGGCGTCGGGGGCGGCGCGTCGACGGGCAGCTATGGCTCCGGCGTCGGCGTGGGCGTGGGGATCGACCTCTCCAGCCTGATCAACGGCCCGCCGCCCGAGCGGATCGAGCGGCAGGTCTCGGTTGCCATCCGCCAGCCGGACGGCGGGCCGAACCTGTGGGAAGGCCGCGCCAGCATGGTGGCGACGGGCAACAGCGACTTCGCTGCCGATGCCGCCGCCGCGCCGCGCATCGTCGAGGCGCTATTTTCGGGGTTCCCCGGAGAGTCAGGCGAGACTATCGCGGTCGAATGATTACAGCTGATATCAAAATCGATGCCGCCTTCGACAGCGGCAACATCGAAGTCGTATCGATCGACGGCGCCAGTGCGCGCCTGCGCATCCCGAACGATCACAACAGCGAATTCGCGCAGTGGTTTCACTTCCGCGTATCCGGCGCGGCGGGCCGCGAGCTGGTGCTTACCTTCGAGAACCTGAAGGACACTGCCTATCCCCAGGGCTGGCCCGGCTATAACGCCTGCGTCAGCGAGGATCGCGCCTACTGGGGCCGCGCCGCCAGCAGCTATGATCCCGATACCGGCAACGGCACGCTGACTGTCCGCTACACGCCGAACTCCGACCTCGTCTGGTTCGCCTATTTCGCGCCCTACTCGATGGAGCGGCACAACGACCTCGTCTCCGAAGCAGCGCTGGCCAAAGGCGTCTCCTACCGCCGGCTGGGCGAAACGCTGGACGGGCGCACCATCGATTGCCTGGAAATGGGCGAAGGCGAGACGCAGGTGTGGCTCTATGCCCGCCAGCATCCGGGCGAAAGCATGGCCGAGTGGTGGATGGAAGGCGCGCTCGAAGTGCTCACCGATCCCGCCGACGTGGTCGCCCGCGTACTGCGCAGGAAGTGCCGCCTGCACGTGGTGCCCAACTGCAATCCGGACGGTTCATTCCGCGGGCACCTGCGCACCAATGCCGATGGCGTGAACCTCAACCGCGAATGGGCCGAGCCCACGGCAGAGAAGTCGCCCGAAGTGCTGGCCATCCGCAATGCGATGGACGAGACCGGTGTCGATTTCGCGATGGACGTGCATGGCGACGAAGCCATCGCCAACGTCTTCCTCGCCGGGTTCGAGGGCATTCCCAGCTGGACCGACGAGCATGGCGAGAAGATGTACCGCTACCAGCGCATCCTCGATCGCCGCACCGCCGATTTCCAGGTCAAGAACGGCTATCCCAAGTCCGCACCGGGCAAGGCCAACCTGACGATCAGCACCAACCAGGTGGCCGAACGGTTCGGCGCCTGCGCGATGACGCTGGAAATGCCGTTCAAGGACAATGACGACTGGCCGGACCCCGACCAGAACTGGAGTCCGGAACGCTGCAAGCTGCTGGCGCGAGAATGCCTTGGCGCGCTGGTCGAATGGCTCGAGGGTGCCGAGGGCTAGCGCTCAGCTCTAGGCAGTTTCCTCGGCCGCCGCTTCCATCGCGTCACCCTCGCCTGCGCGCGTGCCGGTGATCGGCACCCCGCCAAAGGACGAACTGGCCTCGCCCGACAAGGCATCGCCATCGGCGGTGAGCGTGTAGGTCAGTTCCATCGGCCCCTGCGGCGTGGTGAGCGAGCGCAGGAAGGTTACCGTGGCACCTTCCACCGCGACGTCGCTGATGGTGCTTTCCATCGGCGGCATGGCCTCGCCGCCTTCGGGCGGACGATCCTCGATCACCACGGTATAGCCTTCCGCGCCTTGGGCGACGGTCAGCCCGGCCTCGAAATTGCCCATGGGGGTCTCGAGCACGGTGTCCCAGCTGCCGAGGATGGCTTCATGCTCGTGCGCGGCGGCAGGTGCGGCGAAAATGGCGCTGGCCAGCAGCGCAGCAGTCAGGTGCTTGTGCATCGGTACGTCTCCCTCGTCCCAAATATCAGTAAGTTATGCCTGTCCGGGGCGAGCGGCAAGCGGAAAGCTGTCGCAGATTGTCAGTGCCGAATCCCGGACCGGATCCCGGGGCCGGTTCCTCAGGGCTGGACAACCACCCAGCGCAGGCTGCCGTCAACGGCATCACCGCGCAGGTAGGTAGTCGCCGTCCACAAGGTCCACGGCCGTCCGGCATAGTCGGGCTGGGCGAAGTCGCGCTCCAGCCACAGGTTGCGTTCCAGCCGGGTGGCGATGCGATGCTGTTGCTCAAAGCCGGCAGATACCTTCAGCAGCACCGGCTGTCCGGCATGGCCTTCGACCTGGTTGATGAAGGTCGTCAGCTCGCTTTCCAGGCCCGCCTCGATCACCGGGTTGCCGCATTCGCTAGCCAGCTTGTCCAGCGCGATGGCGGGCGGCAGCAGGTCGGCATCGCGCGGCACGATGGTGACGAAGTTCGCCGCCTGCCGCTCTGCCGGTACGCAGGGGTCATAGGCATGGACCACGCCATGGCGCAGCCCGGCATCGGTGGCGGCAGCAAGGTTGCGGGCGAAGTTGGCGTCGCGATCTTCCGCGCCGCGGCTGGCCTCGAGATAGACGAAGTCCGCCCCCAGCCCGCGCAGGGCCGGGAAATCGACCGCGCCGTCCGCCACGCCGATAAGCGCACCTTGCGACGGATACTTGTCGCGCGGCGGCTGCCATTCGCCAACGCGCGACCAGACCACTACCCCCAGGCCGATCAGGCCAAACAGCAGCAGCACTTCTACCCAGAAGCGGAATACGGATTTGCTCTTCTTGCCGATGGTGCGACCCAGTCTTCAGTAATGCGTGTTTAAGGTGGCGCGATTCACGCCTTGATATGCAGCACGCAGATGAGCGTGAAAAGCCGCCTCGCGGTTTCGAAGTCGGTTTCCACCTTGCCCTCCAGCGCGTCGAGCAGGTGCCGCGTGCCACGATCGTGAATGGCTCGCCGCGCCATGTCGACGGTTTCGATTTCCTGTGCCGAGGCGCGCCTTAACGCTTTGTAATAGCTATCGCAAATGGCGAAGTAATCGCGGACCGACCGGCGCATGCGCGCCATGCCCAGGCCGATGGTACCGGCATCCGCACCGGTGTGATCCTTGATGTGCCAGGCCAGCATTCCGTCGACGACGGCAAGGTGCACGTGCCACGGGCCTTCGTGGCCATTGGCACTGGCGCGCAGCGGCTTGAACAGGTTGTCCGCCACCAGATCGCGCAAGGCGACTTCACGCTCCTGCTCGATCTCGTCATTGCGCGCGATGACGGTCGCTTCGTCGAGCGTGATTTCCTCAATCCGGTTGGCGTTGTCCTGCTGCATAGGCCCTGTTGTCCTGCCGCGCCCGCAAGCACGATGCAAATGCGAAAAAGGGGGCCCCGGGATATTCTCCCCGCTTTCCACAGGGTGCCGGGGCAAATTCCCGCATTGTCAATCTTGCGCCGAGTCCGCGCCACGCGCATCAAGGGCGGATGTCCGACGAAGAGCTCCTGATCCTTGCCGACCGCAAGGCCGACAACGCCGAAGCGCAAGGCCGCAGCCTGCCCGCCAACCTCGAAGCCGAAGCCGCCTTCCTGGGCGCCGTGCTGATCGACAACCGCGTGCTGGAAGAGCTGCCGGTGGAACTGCGCGCGAATCACTTCTTCGCCCCCATCCACGCGCGAATCTACGACCGCGTCCTGACGCTGGTAGACCGGCAGATGGTGGTGACGCCGGTGACGCTGAAGCCCTATTTCGAAGGTGACGAGGCGCTGAGCGAACTGGGCGGCACCGGCTATCTCGCGCAGCTGACGGCGGACGGCCAGGGCTTGCTCGCCCCGCGCGAACTGGCGCAGCAGATCTACGACCTCGCCTTGCTGCGCGAACTGGTCAGCGTGGGCCGCGAACTGGTGGAAGACGCGCTCGACACGTCAGAGGAAGTGGAGCCGCAACGCCAGATCGAGAACGCCGAGAAGCGCCTGATCGAAGTGGCCGACGGTGCCACCAGCGAAAAGGCGGGCGTCGCCTTCCGCAGCGCTTCGATGGAAGCAATCCGGATGGTCGAGGCGGCGATGAACTCGGGCGGCGGCCTGTCGGGCAAGACGACGGGCCTCGCCACGGTCGACAGCAAGACCGCGGGCCTGCACAATTCCGACCTCATCATCCTCGCCGGACGTCCCGGCATGGGCAAGACCTCGCTCGCTACCAATATCGCCTTCAACTGCGCGGAAGAGCACCTGAAGTACCTGCGTGACGGCGGCCCGCACAACTACGGCGCGCCGGTGGCCTTCTTCAGCCTGGAAATGAGCAGCGACCAGCTGGCCACGCGTATCCTGGCCGAGCAGGCGGAGATTTCCTCCGAAGCCCTACGCATGGGCAAGCTGAAGCGCGACGAGTTCCAGCAGCTGTCCTACGCGGCGCAGAAGCTGGCGGAGCTGCCGCTCTACATCGACGATACGCCCGCGCTCACCATTTCCGGCCTGCGCACCCGCGCCCGCCGGCTGAAGCGGCGGCACGACATCGGGCTGATCGTGGTCGACTACCTGCAGCTGCTGCAAGGTTCGGGCCGCGCCAACGACAACCGCGTGAACGAGATTTCCGAGATCAGCCGCGGTCTGAAGACGCTGGCCAAGGAACTGCAGGTGCCGGTGATCGCGCTGTCGCAGCTCAGCCGTGCCGTGGAGCAGCGCGAGGACAAGCGCCCGATGCTGTCCGACCTGCGCGAATCCGGCTCGATCGAGCAGGACGCCGACATGGTCTGGTTCATCTATCGCGGCGACTATTACCACGAGGCCACCCGCCCCGACATGCCGACCGAGACCTCGTCCGAAGCGGACAAGGAGAAGTACCGCGTCTGGGAAGACCGCTACCTGGAACTGCGCAACAAGGCGACGCTGATCGTCGCCAAGCAGCGCCACGGTTCCACCGGCAACGTGCCGCTGCTGTTCCAGGCCGAATTCACCAAGTTCAGTTCGCCCAACATGAAGGACTATTCGGACTACGGGTTCGAGTAGAAGCGGCACCCGGCCTTCAACCGGAAGCCGGAGCGCATTGCCTGCCGATTGATGTCGATCATAGTCGGCGGGTTCCTCGGCCAACTAATGTCGGCCTGCCACCAGCCCAGGTTGGCAGCGGGAGAAGAGGTGAGCTGCAAGGCCAAAAATCCGCCAAGCTTGCAAGCCGGTCATTGCGCACTGGCCGCACGGCTGTTGCCGCTTCTCGGAGCAATCCTGCTCGGAAGCGGGACCGGCGCGCTCGCGCAGCCACAGGACATGCGTCGAGCAGAGTCCCCGACATCGCCCCAGCTCCCTTGTCAGACCGAACCGGGCGCTGCCCATTCGGTCGAACGGCAGCTGTGCCTGAGCGAACATATTCCCGGCTTCGGCGGCTACCATCATGAAGGCCCCTGCGAGGTTGCGGCCTACCTAGCCGATCCCGACGAGGCGAGCGCAGAGCGGGAGTTGTTGCGGCGATATGTCGAAGCGGCCTCTCCCGATTGCGGCGACGACCTGACGATAGAGTTCCGCCAGAGCCGATACGACCTGGTCGACCTGCACCGCTGGGGCGATCAGGCATCTGCCCTGCTCTTGTCCGGAGAAGAACAGGCCACGGGTATCGATGCATACGACGTGCTCGGGCCACTCGTGCTCGACAACCGGGTGAACTTCTTCTTCGATCCGGAAGCCCTTGCGGGAAGCGACGAGGCGATGGCCGAGGCGAGAGCGAACCTGAGCGACAATGGTTACGACCTCGACGCCTTTCACATCTCCAACGATCCATTTTCGACGAGAGCGCTCTCCTGGTACTTGCTTGGGGTCGCAGACCCCTGTCTTCCCGTGAATCCGCCGCTCGCAATCTGCATGAATGACCCGCAGGTGCAGGTGAGCCTTGTCGACGGCAGTCCAACCGGTGTGCTGGGCACAGCCACGCTGCGGTCGAGTCCGGACCTGAGCTACGTGTTCATCATCTCCTGGGAAGAGCAGGTCTCGCTGCGGGACTACGCGCGCCGGCAGGAAGAGGACATGGAGTACGTGCTGTCCAACTGCGCCCGGGTCGGTATCGGGCAATTTTCCGGATTGCGGTTCGATCTGGAGCCGGCCCCGGCAACCCAAGCGCCCGCCGCTCGAAGCTTCGAGAATCCCGCCCTCCAGTCCCCCAGGATGGTGCTCTTCGTGGATACCGGAGCGGGCATGGCAACCATTGTCGGCACCCCCCGGGCTTCGACGGTTTCGCAGGAGGATCTGTATCGGGGTGCCGAAAGCGTGGCCCGGATATTTCGTGTCCGGCAATGAGCCTGGCGCTCACAGGCCGAGGTTGAGCTTCCGGCTGACGCTGTAATCCAGCACCGAGACGAGGAACCAGCTCGCCCACCATTTCGCGCGGGTCCAAAGAGTCGCGCGCTTGGCGTGGAGTTCGAGCGTGATCGGTTCGCAGGCGGGCAAGTGCTCGCGAATGAAGCTGCGCATCCGCTCGGCCAGCTCGGCATCCTCGATCCGGAGCACGATCTCGAGGTTGAGGTAGAGGCTGCGCATGTCGAAATTGGCACTGCCAAGATAGACCGTGTCGTCCAGCACGATCAGCTTGGTGTGCAGACGGCAGGGCTGGAATTCCCAGATCTTCGCACCGGCATCCAGCAGCGGCCCGTGCAGTGCGCGGTGCGCCCCCAGGGTCGCGCCATTGTCGGTTTTGGCCGCCAGCACGAAGTTCGCCTCCCCTTCCCGGGCGATGCGCCACAAGGCCTTTCGCAGCGGCTTGTTGGGCGAAAAATAGGCCATGATCATGTCCAGCCGCTCGCCCCGCTGCAGATCGTCGCTGACGCGCGCGGCCCAGCTGGAGAGTTGGCGGGAAGGTCCGCCGATCAGCAATTGCACGGGGCCTTCGCCACCTTCCCAGCAACGCACGCGACGGCGGATGTCCCGGAACTGCGAGCGCTCGTCGCTGGCCCATTCGACCAGTTCGCCGAACCACTCCGAAACCCGATCCACCACCGGACCCTCCACCCGGAAGCCGAGGTCGTTCCAGCCGTTTTCCTCCGGCGGGGCGAAATAGCCGTCGTCGATATTGAAGCCGCCCAGCATGGCCACCTTCTCGTCGGCCACGACGATCTTCTGATGGTTGCGGACCAATGCCCGGCGCGTCCACTTGGCGAGGAAGACGAGGAAGGTCCCACCCGCTTCGATAAATTCTTCGAAGAACTCCTCGTCCGCCTCCGAGCCGAAGCCGTCGACGATCACCGTTACCTCGACGCCGCGCCGCACCGCTGCGACCAGCGCGTCCCGCGTTGCGCGGGCCACTTCGTCTTGAGCGAAAATGTAGAAGGCCAGCTTCAGGCTTTGCCTTGCACCGTCGATGATCTCGAACAGCGCCGTCCTGCGGTCCTTGCCGGCGGGATAGAAGGTGAAGGACAGGCCATGGGCTTCGGCACCGAAGGGTTCGGGATCGCGATAGCTGGTGGCAGCGCTGTCCATGCCGCGTGGTAGCCCGCCTCCCTCCTCAGGAAAACCTTGACGGAAGCGGTGCCCCCGCCTATTTCGCGCCCTTTCCTGACACACCTATTTCTGGAGTGCCCCATGGCGCGCGTTACCGTCGAAGATTGCGTCGACAAAGTCCCCAACCGTTTCGATCTCGTCCTGCTGGCTGCCCAGCGCGCCCGCGAGATTTCCGGCGGTGCGGAGCTGACCGTTGATCGCGATCGCGACAAGAACCCGGTCGTCGCCCTGCGCGAGATCGCCGAACAGACGATCAAGCCGAAGCAGCTGACCGAATCGCTCGTTCAGTCGCTGCAGACCATCCTGCCCGACGAGGAAGACGAGGCGGACGAGATCGGTTCGCTGAGCCAGTCGGCAGAGGCCATGCGCCTGTCGGCCGCCGCGCCGACCCGTTCGACTTCGATCGGTGCCGATTACGACGGCTGATCGCTGCAGCTTCGGCTAACCAAAGGGGCCGCTCCGCAAGGGGCGGCCCTTTTGTTTTGTGCGTCCTCCCGCCCGCGCGCTTGCATGGGCGTTGGTGGCGGGTAGGATGCCGTCGACTGACGGGGCGAGAACATGAGCGATCTGATCGAAGGGATGGGAACGGCCGCGGAGGGCGGACTGTTCTCGCGGGCACTGGAGCCCGAGTCCGGCGCCAGGAGGCCGCACCCGGACCAGCCCGAAAAATGCCTCAACTGCGGCACGCCGCTGACAGGCGCCTATTGCCACGCTTGCGGCCAGATGGGCCATGTCCACCGCACCATCGGCGCCTTCATGCACGACCTGCTGCATGGTGCGCTGCATTTCGAAGGCAAGCTGTGGCGGACGCTGCCCATGCTCACCTTCAAGCCCGGCAAGCTGACGCGCCGATATATCGAAGGCCAGCGCTCGCGCTTCGTCTCGCCCATGGCGCTGTTCCTGTTCACCGTGTTCCTGATGTTTGCCGTGTTTCAGATGGTCGGCTTCACTGCGCCCACCGACCTGTCGAGTACGGAGTTGCCGGAAAGCTCCCTCGATGGAGCGCGTACGACGGCCAGCGATGAACTCGCAAACCTGCGCCAGCAGCTCGAGGACGGGGATCTCTCCACGGCCGAGAGAAACGAAGTGATCGCGGAAATCCGTGTGCTGGAAACCTTCATCAACGGGGCCCCGAACGCGACTCCCAGCGAAGCGCCAACCGGGACGCCGGACAATGGCGACGAACAGCTTTCGGGCGAGGAACCGACCGACACCGTCGGTGCGCCAACGGTGCAGATGGGCCTCGACCAACTGGCGGACAACAGCACCGGTGTCGATTGGCTTGATACCGTGATTGGCAAGTGGCGCGAGAATCCCAGCCTCATGGTCTACAAGTTGCAGGCCAACGCCTATAAGTTCTCCTGGTTGCTGATCCCCATCTCGATCCCCTTCGTCTGGCTGCTGTTTTTCTGGAAGCGCCGGTTTCGGGGTTATGATCATGCGATTTTCGTCACCTACTCGCTCAGCTTCATGACGCTGCTTTTCATCGTCGCATCGATCCTGGGCAGGGTCGGCGTCTCCGGTGGGCTGGTAATAGCCGGCCTTCTGATCATCCCTCCGATCCACCTCTACAAACAGCTGCGCGGAGCCTACGAGCTGAGCCGCTTTTCGGCCTTCTGGCGCCTGCTGGTCATGAGCGCCTTCATCTGGATCATCGTCGGCCTGTTCGTGCAGGTGCTACTCTGGCTCGGGACTTTCTGAACGAAGAAAGGGCGGCACATCGCTGCGCCGCCCTTCAATTTCTTTCGGACCGGTAGGAAAGCTGCTTAGGCGCCCTGCGGGGCCTCGCCGCCACCGAAACGCTTACCCGCCTTGGGTACCAGCGAGCCGTGCTTGGGCTGCACCGGCATCGGGCCACTCGGCTGGTCCGGGCGATCGATCTTGCCGTCTTCCATCAGCTGGTTGATCTCGTCGCCGGTCAGCGTCTCGTACTCGAGCAGCGCCTGTGCCAGCAGGTGGAGCTTGTCCTCCTGCTCGGTCAGCACCTGCTTCGCACGGTTGAGACCGCCTTCGACCAGTTCCTTGATCTCGGCATCGATCAGCTTGTTGGTGTCCGCGCCCGCCATGGTGCGGGTGGTCTGGCCCATGCCGAGATAACCTTCTTGGCTCTGCTCGTACATCAGCGGGCCGAGCTTGTCGGACATGCCCCACTTGGTGACCATGTTGCGAGCAAGGTCGGTAGCGTACTGAATGTCGCCCGAGGCACCGCTCGACACCTTGTCGTGCCCGAAGATTATTTCCTCGGCCACGCGGCCACCCATCGATACCGCGAGGTTCGCGTGCATCTTGTCGCGGTGGTAGGAGTAGTTGTCGCGTTCGGGCAGGCGCATCACCATGCCCAGCGCACGGCCGCGCGGGATGATGGTGGCCTTGTGGATGGGGTCCGACGCCGGCTCGTTCAGCGAGACGAGCGCGTGGCCGGCCTCGTGATAGGCGGTCATCTTCTTCTCGTCCTCGGTCATCACCATGGACTTGCGCTCGGTGCCCATCATCACCTTGTCCTTGGCGTCCTCGAACTCCTGCATGGCGACCAGGCGCTTGTTGCGGCGCGCGGCCAGCAGGGCAGCTTCGTTGACGAGGTTGGCAAGGTCCGCGCCGGAGAAGCCGGGCGTGCCGCGGGCGATGGTGCGCGGGTTCACGTCGGGCGCCAGCGGCACCTTCTTCATGTGCACGGCAAGGATCTTCTCGCGCCCGTCGATGTCGGGGATCGGCACCACCACCTGGCGGTCGAAACGGCCCGGACGCAGCAGCGCCGGGTCCAGCACGTCGGGACGGTTGGTGGCGGCGATGATGATGATGCCTTCGTTGGCCTCGAAGCCGTCCATCTCCACCAGCAGCTGGTTCAGCGTCTGCTCGCGCTCGTCGTTGGAATTGCCGATGCCGTTGCCGCGGTGGCGACCCACGGCGTCGATTTCGTCGATGAAGACGATGCACGGCGCGTTCTTCTTCGCCTGCTCGAACATGTCGCGCACGCGGCTGGCGCCGACGCCGACGAACATCTCGACGAAGTCGGAACCGGAAATGGTGAAGAAGGGCACGCGCGCCTCGCCCGCGATGGCGCGAGCGAGCAGCGTCTTGCCCGTACCGGGCGAGCCGACCAGCAGCGCGCCCTTGGGGATCTGGCCGCCGAGCTTGGAGAAGCGCTGCGGGTCCTTCAGGAATTCGACGATTTCCTGCAATTCCTCGCGCGCCTCGTCGATGCCGGCCACGTCCTCGAAAGTTACGCGGCCCTGCTTTTCGGTGAGCAGCTTGGCCTTGGACTTGCCGAAGCCCATGGCGCCACTGCCGCCGCCCTTCTGCACCTGTCGCAGCGCGAAGAAGGCGATGCCGAGAATCAGCAGGAATGGCAGTGCCTGGATCAGCACGTAGAGCAGCACGTTCGGTTCTTCCGGCGTGGTGCCGGTATATTCGACGCCAGCGTCGTCCAGCTGCTGGACCAGGCCGGGATCGGAAATCGGGGTGGTGGTGAAGCGTTCCTCGTTCTTCAGCACACCGCTGATGCGGTCGGGCGCGATGGTGACCTCGGCAACGCTGCCTTCGGCAACCTTGTCCTTGAAATCGGAATAGGCGATCGCCGTGCCCGGCGCTTCGCGCGGGCCGCCAAACATCGAAACGGCCAGCAGCAGGGCCAGGAAGATCCCGCCCCACACCATCAGGCTCTTCACCCAGGGGTTGCCGCCACCGCCATTTTCAGGCTCGCGATTTTCACTCATCGAACACGCATCCTTTCACAAGAGAGTATGTAGGAGCGGCAGGGTGAATGGCAAGATAACGAAGCCCACGGACTTTCGGGCAGGAATTTGCCGGTCGCCAACCCTTGGTCAGGGCCGCGGGCGGGCAAAGATGACGCGATCATCGAGATCTGCGCCTTGCTGGCCGGTAACCTGCACCAGCGCCTCGAACGCTCCGTCATCGGCCGCGTCCCCCATGCCCTCAGGCAGTTCGTCGGCCACGATGATCGGACTGATGCCGCGCAGGCCCGTCTCGCGCTCGCTGGCGATCACCAGCAGCTGCGCCCCGGTGCTGGCGGTAAAGCGTGTGACGAAGGCGTAGTCGCGGTAGAAGACCGGGGAAGCGAGGCGGCGCGCCTCGTCGCTGGTCCAACGCTGTCCGCTCTGCCGGTCGATCAGTTCGTCGTAGCTTTCGCCCACGCGCAGGCCGCTGCCGGCGAACACCTGTTCTTCCAGCAGGCCCATGCCGGATAGCAGGCCGACATAGATCAGGTCGAAGCGATTGAGCATGTCAGGCTCCAGCTCGCTGGCGGCAATGACGGTCACGTCCTTTTCCGCCCTCGCCAGCACCGGCATCACGGCTTGCAAGCCGTAGGCGGAGGCGACCGGCAGGTAGGTCAGGCCCACGTCCTCGGCGTAGTCGTAGCGTTCAGGTTCTGCCTCCTGCAGGGCGGCAAGGTCGGCAGCGGAATCGACGCGGAAATCGCGGATGAGGCGACTTTGTTCGGGTCGCACCGGGTCGATTTCGCCAAACAGATAGTAATCGCCCAACACCACCAGCACAGGTCGGTCGGAGTCTGCCAAGGGCTCCCAGATCGCGTTCGGGGCAGAGGTGCGGCCGATAATGGCGAGGATTGCGACTATTGCCAGGACCGCGAGTGCCGCACCGGCATACAGCAGGGTGTGCGGGCGCCCCGGCAGGCCGATCGTATCGCGCTGCGGCTCCGCCACTCCGGCCAGCCGCAGCGCATAGGTGCCCGATGGCAGTTCGACGCAGGCGCCACCCTCGCCAGGACGATTGGCGGCGTAGTGATCCTCCAGTTTCTTGCGCAGGCGGTGAACGTAGACGCGCACGGTGGCATCGTCTGCGTCGGCGCCGTCCTGACGGAAAACTTCACGGGCGATCTCGTCCTGCGTCGCGCTGTCGGCCTCGGGGCCTCGCTCGGCAAGCCAGTCGAACAGTTCGCGCAGGCGCCCGCTGGCGCCGGGCACATTGGCCGCGCGCAGGCGCTCTATTTCCGCCTGGAAGAGAGATGTAACGTCCATGTAACGTGGCGATTACCGTAAATTACGGTGCGTGGCGAGAGCTGCCGGGCAAGACGCGTGATCGATGACTTCCACGCTGCTGCGCCCTGCCCTGCTCGCCTCTGCCGCCGCCTTGTGCTGCGCCCTGCCCGCTCATGCGCAGGAGATTGACGAAGACACCTCCGCCACGGACGAGGAAACTCCAGTCATTTTCGTCTACGGGCGCGGTGAGGAGCGCATCGGCATGGCCGGCGCGGCCAGCGAGGGCGGTGTCGCCGGTGCCGATATCGAGATCCGACCGCTGCTGCGCCCCGGCGAATTGCTGGAGGCAACGCCCGGCCTGATCGCCACGCAGCATTCCGGCGGGGGCAAGGCCAACCAGTTCTTCCTGCGCGGCTTCAACCTCGACCATGGCACCGACTACTCGCTCTATCTCGACGACGTGCCGATGAACTTCCGCACCCACGGCCATGGCCAGGGCTATCTCGACGTCAACGGGTTGATCCCGGAAACGGTGGCGCGGGTCGACTACCGCAAGGGCCCTTACCGCGCTGACGTGGGCGACTTCTCCTTCGTCGGCACCAGCCAGATCACCACCCACGATCGCTTGCAGCCCTTCGTCAGCGCCGAAGCAGGCAGCTTCGACTACTACCGCGTGGTTGGCGGTGGTTCGGTGAGCGTGGGCAGCGGCGACCTGCTGCTGGTGGGGCAAGCCAAGTTCAACAACGGCCCGTGGGACCTGCCGGAGGATTTCGACGGCTACTCGGCCTTCGTCAAATACACCCAGCCGCTGGGCATGGGCGACCTCTCGCTCAGCTACAACTACTTCAACGCCACCTGGGCGCCGACCGAACAGTTGCCCGAACGCGCCATCGGCACCTTCGTGGACGACCGTTTCGGCACGCTCGACGACACGCTGCGCGGCAGCACGGAACGCGGCATCTTTACCGCCAACTACCTCTCCGACAGCTGGCGCGTGACCGCCTATGCGCAGCACTACGACTGGAGCCTGCTGTCCAACTTCACCTACTTCCTCGAAGACCCGGTGAACGGCGACCAGCTGCGCCAGTACGACAAGTTGTGGACCTTCGGCGGCCGCATCGAACACACCGCGCGGCTCTCCGACCAGCTCTCGCTGCAAGTCGGCGCGGAGGCGCGCTACGACGATATCAGCCGCGTCGGGCTGGACGAGACGATTGCCGGCGTGAAGGAACTCACCGTCGGTGCCTTCGCGGTCGATGAAGCCAGCATCGGCCTCTACGCCGAAGCCGTCTGGCGCCCGGTCGATCGGCTGATGGTGATCGCCGGGGTGCGCGGCGACTGGTACGAATTCGAGACCCGCGCGCTGGAGGGTGCCCTGTCATGGAGCGGCGAGGTATCGGACGACACCTTTGCCCCCAAGATCGGCGTGAACTACGAAGTGCTCGACGGCCTCGCCTTCTACGCGAACTACGGCGAAGGCTTCCATTCCAACGATGCGCGCGGGGTGACCGCACCAACCGATCCCGCGCCCGGTCTTGTCGAGGGCGATTTCCAGGAAGTCGGCCTGCGGTTCGAGCATGACGGCCTGATCCTAACCGGCGTCTACTGGTGGAGCAGCATCGAGAGCGAGCTGATCTACGTCGGCGATGCGGGCGCGGTGGAACCGTCCGATCCGGGCGAGCGGCACGGTTACGAGTTCACGGCCTTCTGGCACCCGAACGACTGGCTGGCGGTCGACGCAGTATGGACTGGCACCACCTCGCGTTTCGTCGGCCTGCCCGAAGGCGAGAACTTCGTGCCTGGCGCGCTGGAGAATTCCGGCGAACTGGGCGTCTCGGCTGCCTTCCGCAACTGGAACGCGGCGGCGCGTATCCGCTATCTCGGCCCGCACCCGCTGATCGAGGACAACTCCCAGCGCGGCGACGCCACCACGCTGGTCAACGCCCGCATTGCCTGGACCCCGCAGGACATCGAGATGCTGCGCGGCTGGGAATTCCACGCCGAACTGCTCAATGCGCTGGATTCCAAGGACGACGACATCGACTATTTTTATGCGGTGCGTCTGCCGGGCGAACCGGCGGATGGCATCGAAGGCGTGAACAGCCGCATCGTCGAGCCGCGGCAATTGCGCGTGGGGGTAACCCGCCGCTTCTGATTCGTCTCAAGCCCCGGTGAAGCGCATTGCGGGCGCTCCCGGAGGCTCCAGGGCCCCGCCTGCCAGCATGGTGCAGGCGGGGCTTTTCTTTGCGTTATTTCAGCATTTTGCGAGATTTTGCGTCAAGCACACCACTCACTTTGTCAATGTTGCTTGACATTCGATCAAGGTGTGTCTAGTTTCCTTTACATTACTTCAAGGGAGGTTGACATGACACGCACACAACAGGCGCTCTGCTGGGCACTCGCCCTCATCGCCCTCGCCCTTTCGGTTTCCACCGGTCTCGTCGATCGACAGGCTGCCGAACCGCTGTTCTTCGCCGGCCCGGTGCTCGCCTACCTGTCGATCACCGACCGGGTGACCTGCTGCAATCCGTTCCGGGGAGCGCGCGCATGATGAGCCAGCTCGACAAGAAGCCCGAGGTCAAGCGCTACCTGCTGCGCATCGTCTTCGCGATGGCGCTCTACCTCACCTCGCTCTTCGCCGCCGAATGGCTGATCGAGGATCGCGGGCTCAGCGGCGTGCCGGCCTATGCTCTGGCGACCGTACCCGGGCTTTCCTTCGCAGCCGTCTTCTGGATTTTCACCCGCCTCATCATCGAGGAGCGCGACGAGTTCCTGCGCCTCCTTTATGTGCGCCAGGTGATGGTAGCGACCGGACTGACGCTGACAGCCGCCGCCGTGTGGGGTTTCCTGGAAACCTATACGCCGGTTCCGCCGGTCGCGGCATTCTGGTGGCCCACTCTCTGGTGCGTCGGACTGGGCGTTGGCGGGATCTTCAACAAGGTGACGATGGGTAGCTGGGGGCAGTGCTGATGAAGAACCGCCTCCGCGTCCTGCGTGCCGAACGCGAGTGGAGCCAGCAGGACCTGGCCGACCGGCTCGACGTCAGCCGCCAGAGCGTCAACGCAATCGAGACCGGCAAGTACGATCCCTCCTTGCCGCTGGCCTTCAGGATCGCCGACGTCTTCGGCCTCGCCATCGAGGAGATCTTCTTGCGCGAAGAGGCCTGATTGCGGCATCCTCTCCTGCGGGAGAGGGCGATGCAGACACGCAAGCTGGCCGATAACCTGGGACTGGAGATCGCGGGGCTGGATACCACGGCCCCGCTTTCGCGTGCACAGTTGGACGAACTGGCCTCGCTGTTCCACGAACACCTGGCGCTGGTGATCCGCTCACCCGTGCTCACCCCGCACCAATATGTCGCCTTCATTCGCCAGCTGGGCGAGCCGGACGGTTCCGATACCTCGCGCTATCACGAACCGATCGACGTCGATGGCTTCAAGGGGCTGCGGCTCGTCTCCAACATCGAGAAGGACGGCAGGAACGTCGGCCAGTTCGGCGCGGACGAAATGGGCTGGCACCAGGATCGCTGGACCGACGCCGCCCCGCCGCCAGCCACCGCACTCCACGGGGTAGAGGTGACGAAGGCGGGCGGACGCACCGGCATCGCCAGCCTAGCCGCCGCCTATGACGCGCTGCCGCCCGAACTGCTGGCGCGGATAGCGGGGCGGCACATTCACTTCCCGCTGCAGGTCAACGATTTCGAAGGCGCGCTGGACGAGGCCGACATCGAGGACGAGAGCCTGTTCCGCAAGGTGCCGCTGGTGCAGCGTCATGCCGTCACCGGGCGCAAGTTCCTGTTCCTCGGCGCGCGCAAGATCCTCGAATACATCGACACCGCCCCGCGCATCACCGGGCTGGACAAGCAGGAAAGCGCCGACTTGCTCGATGCGATCTACGAACACGTCGCGCGGCCGGAATTTGCCTATCTCCACCAGTGGCAGGCCGGCGACATCCTGATCTGGGACAACCGCACCTGCGCGCACCGCCGCGAAAGCTTCGATCCTGACGAGCGGCGCCTCCTTTACGGGACGCCGCTCGTCAGTTCGGACCTGCTGTGGAACGGCAAGGCAGCGCTGGCTGCCTGATCCTTATTCGCTCATCCCGGTCATCACGAAGCGCTGCACGCGGCGGCCGGTGTTGACCTCGGTCGTGTAGACATTGCCTTCGCTGTCGACATCGACGCTGTGCAGCCAGATGAACTGGCCGGGATAGCGGCCGTTGCGACCGAACCAGCCGATGATCTCGTGGTTCTCGCGCAGCAGGATCCACACCCGCCCGTTCATCATGTCGGCGACATAGACGTAGGTGCCGTCGGGGCTGAAGGCGACGTCCGACGCGGTGCGCGTGCCGCCGGTTTCCAGCGCGATGATCACGTCCTCGACGAATTCGACGCCGTCGTCGGTCTCGCGGAAGATCTGGATGCGGTTGTTGCGGCGGTCGCAGACATAGATCGTGTCGTCCGGTCCGCGGGTGACGCAGTGGACGATGTCGCCGAAGCTTTCGCTGGTCGGGTTCGGGCCGCCGTCGCCGGTGCTCGAGGCCTGGCTCTGGTCGAACTCGCCTTCGCGCGTGCCGCCGCCCGGCGCCGCGCCATAGGCACCCCACAGGTGCTCGAACGACAGGTCATCGCCGGCGAACTCGATGATGCGCTTGTTGATGTAGCCATCGGCCACGATCACGCTTTCGCCGTCGTAGTGAATGTCGGCCGGGTTGCCGAGATACTGCTCGGACATGTTGCCATCGGTGTTCTGGCGGGTGCCGATCTGGCGGATGAATTCGCCGTCGGCAGTGAAGTTCAGCACCACGTGGTCGCCGCCGCCATTGCCGCCGATCCAGACGTTGAGATCGTCATCGACGAACAGCCCGTGGACATTGGCGGGCCACTGCTCGTCACCCACTTCGCGGGCCTCGCGGCCCTGGCCTTCCATCGTGCTTTCGCCGGGCGCCAGATCCGGGCCACCCCAGCTGCGCAGCAGGTTCCCCTCCTGGTCGAACTGCAGCACATGCGGCGGGGCGGAACAGCAAGCCTGTGTCAGCGGCGGTTCGGCATCGCGGCCGATATCGGTGAAGCCGAGCGAATTGGGGCGGGTGAGCACCCAGACATTGTCTTCGCGGTCCACTGCGAGGCCGGGGGCCTGGCCGAGGATCATGTTCTCCGGCAGCCGCGGCCAGCTGGCATCGGCGGCAAACACCGGCATGGGCACGTCGGTGTTGAGATGCTCCTGGTCGATTTCCACCAGCACGTCCGCCATCGCAGGTGCGCTGGCCAGAGCCAGCACCGCACAGGCAGTTCCTGCCATCACTTTGCGCAACATTATCGTCTCCCTTTTGGTCAGGCCCTGAGGCCATCGATTATCTCGGGCAAGGCCGCGGCATAGCGTGCCACGTCTTCCAGCTTACCCGTACTCACGCGTGAATATTGCGTCCACTCGCCATAGGCGGGACGGATGAGGATGCCGCGTTCGCGCATGGCAGCCTGCACCGCATCGGCATCGGGCACCTCGACATAGACGAAGTTGGTCTGGCTCGGCAGCGCCGTCAGGCCGCTGCGCGCAGCAGCATCGAGGATCATCGCCCGTCCTTCGAGGATGGCCGCGCGGCTCTGTTCGAGAAAGCCGATGTCGTTGTAGCTGGCAATGGCCGCGGCCAGGCCGCAGGTATTGCCGCCGAAGCTCATCATGTGGCTGCGGATGCGTTCGGCATTCTCCTCGCTGGTGATGGCATAGCCGACGCGCATGCCCGCCATGCCGTAGATCTTGGAGAAGGTGCGGCAGACGATGACGTCCTGCCCCTCGCGCACCAGGTCCACCAGCGTGTTGCCTGCCGGATCGTCGGCCAGTTCGTTATAGGCCTCATCCACCAGCAAGGTCGCCCCGGGCGTCACGGCGGCAGCCAGCGCTCGAAGCGATGCGGCATCCACCAGCATGCCGGTGGGATTGTTGGGGTTGCAGATCTGCACCAGCGATACGCTGTCGTCGCAGGCCGCGGTCATGGCGGGAATGTCGACGTTCATGTCGCCGGCCAGCGGAATGCGCCGGGCGGTGACGCCCTGCCGCTCGCCATATTGCACGGTGGTATCCCAGAACAGGCCGGGACACAGGATCGCGCCTTCGCGGCCCCACGCCAGGGCGATGGCGGAGAGGATCTCGGTCGAGCCTTCGCCAACGACGACCTGTTCCGGGCTGACCGAGTGCCGCTCGGCAATCATCTCGTGCAGCATGCGCAGCCCGCGGTCGGAATAATAGCAACCCTTGGTCGCCGCCTCGCTGGCGGCGCGCAGGGCGCTGGGTGCCGGGCCGTAGGGATTTTCGTTGCGCGCCAGCATGGCGATGCCGTCGCCGGGGCCGAAGAAGTCGGCTGCCGAAGTGCCGGCGCTGGCCTGCGCCCGCACCGGGCCTGCTGCCGCAAGCGCCGTCAACGCGGCCGAGCCGCCAAGGAATGTCCGTCGCGCAAGTGTCATATCTGTTCCCCTGTTGCCTCAGCTGTTGGTGATCATCGTTACTCCGACAAAGACGAGATAGAGCCCGAACACGGTCCGCAGCAGCTTCGGGCTGAGCTTGTGCGCCACCGCCACACCGAGCGGCGCGCACAGCACGCTGGTGACGATGACCGCAGCAGCGGCGGGCAGGTTGACGTAACCCAGCGAACCCCACGGCAGGCCCGTCTCGTCGAGGCCGATCAGCATGAAACCGAGGCTGGCCGGAACGGCGATGATCGCCCCCATCCCGCTGGCAGTGCCGATCGCACGGTGGATGGGCGTGCCACACATGGTCATGGTGACCGTGGTGATGGTCCCGCCGCCGATGCCCAGCAGGGCGGACAGCAAGCCCAGCCCGCTGGCAAGGCTGGCGCGCGCCGCGCCGCCCGGCATGGCTTCAAGCAGTTGCCGGTCGTGCACCTTGGGCACGAGGAAATGGATGGCGAAGCCCAGCACGCCGACGCCGAAAATCAATGCCAGCGTGGCGGAGCTGACATGGTCGGCCACCACCGCGCCCAGCACGGTGCCGCCCACCACCCAGGGTGCCCAGCTTCTCAGCACCGAGCGATCGACCGCATCCCGGCGCGCGTGGCTGACAACGGAGCGTAGCGAGGTGAAGATGATGGTCGCCAGGCTGGTGCCCACGGCGACGTGGGTCAATTGTTCGGGTGCCGTGCCCAGCAAGGGCAGGATCAGCACCAGCGCGGGCACCACCACGAAGCCGCCACCGATGCCGAACAGGCCACCGGCAAACCCGGCCGCAGCGCCCGCAGCCAGCAGGGCGAGAAAAGGCAGCAGCAAGGCGGTGTCCCCGATCACGAGAGAAACTGATACGCTGCACTGCAGCAAAGGGCGAGTAGTTTCTTAGTCGGTACTTTCCAGCCTTCGCCATGCTGCTAAAGAAGCACGCGAAATGATCCTGCCTGTCGAAACCGTCGAGAAAGTCTGGGGCCGCGAAGCGCTGCCGCCGCCCTTCCCCGCGACGGGAGGCAAGCGGATTGGCGAAATCTGGTTCGCGCCGCCGCCGGACATGCCCGACCTGCTGGTGAAATACCTGTTCACCTCGGAAAAGCTCTCGGTGCAGTGCCACCCGACGAAGGAGCAGGCCTGTGCGAACGGGGATGGGGAAAGCGGCAAAGAGGAATGCTGGCTGGTGGTCGCGGCCGAACCCGGCGCGACGCTGGGCATCGGCTTCGACCGGGAATTGTCGGCCGATGAAATACGTGCTGCCGCGCTCGACGGCAGTATCGAGCAATTGCTGACGTGGCACGAAGTGCACGCGGGCGATTTCTTCTACATCCCGGCGAACACGGTGCACGCCATCGGCCCGGGTTGCTCGATCATCGAGGTGCAGCAGAACTGCGACATCACCTATCGCCTGTACGATTACGGTCGCGACCGCGAACTGCACCTGGAACGCGGCATGGCGGTGGCCGACGGTTCACCCTACGACAGGGCGCTGCGCCAGCGCTTGCCCGCCACCGGCCACGCGACACTGGTGGAAGGGCCCGCCTTCCGGCTCGACTATGTCCATGGCGTGCCCGACGATGGTCTGCTCTACAGTTATGCCGACAAGCTGCTGGTGATCCCCATCGCCGGGGAAGTGCTGGTGGACGGCGGCGAGGTAGTGAGGCCGGGCGAATGCGCGCTCGCCCGGAACCTCGCCAGCGTCACCTTCGCTCCCGCAGGCAAGGCGCTGGTGACAGCCTCGCTCGACTAGGCGCCTAGCGCCCCTTCCACTCGGCCTCGCGCTTCTCGACGAAGGCCTTCATGCCTTCCACCTTGTCCTCGGTGGCGGCGAGCACCTGGAACAGGCGACGCTCGTACTTGAGGCCGGCATCCAGCGTCGTCTCGAAAGCGGCGTCGACCGCTTCCTTGTTGGCCATGGCGGCGAGCGGGGCCTTGGCGGCAATCGCCGTGGCCGCTTCCAGCGCTTCGTCGAGCAGCTTCTCGTGCTCCACGACGCGCGCGACCAGGCCGCTGCGCTCGGCTTCCTCGGCGCCCATCATGCGACCGGTCAGGCACAGGTCCATCGCCTTGGCCTTGCCCACGGCGCGGGTCAGGCGCTGGCTGCCGCCCATGCCGGGAAGTACGCCAAGGTTGATTTCGGGCTGGCCGAAGCGCGCCTTGTCCGACGCGATGATGAAGTCCGCCATCATGGCCAGCTCGCAGCCGCCGCCCAGCGCGAAGCCGTTGACCGCGGCGATCCACGGCTTGCGGATTGTGCGGGTGAATTCCTCCGTCCAGCCGGAGAAGAAGTCTTCGGCATAGAATTCGGCCGCCGGCTTGTCGGCCATTTCCTTGATGTCCGCGCCCGCGGCAAAGGCCTTGTCGCCGCTGCCGGTCAGCACCGCGCAGCGCTGGCTGGCGTCGGCATCGAAGGCAGTGAAGGCGGCGATCAGTTCGGCCAGCACTTCGCTGTTGAGCGCGTTCAACGCCTGCGGACGGTTGAGGGTAACCAGCGTGACCGCGCCAAGCTGTTCGACGAGGATGTTGGAATAGTCAGTCATGCCGCCCCCGATAGGCCGGAGGCGGCACGACATAAAGGGGTTTAGACGACGCCGAAGGCGAGCATGGCGTCGGCAACCTTCTTGAAGCCGGCGATATTCGCGCCTTTCACATAGTCGACATAGCCATCGCCCTGGTCGCCGTACTCGACGCACTTTTCGTGGATGCCTTCCATCAGCTCGGTCAGCATTTCCGCGAGGCGACCATGATTCCAGCTGATCCGCTCGGAGTTCTGGCTCATCTCGAGGCCCGAAACCGCGACACCGCCGGCATTGGCCGCCTTGCCGGGGCCGTACATGATCTTGGCATCGTGGAAGACGTGCACGCCTTCCAGCGTGGTCGGCATGTTGGCGCCTTCGGACACGGCGATCACGCCGTTCTCCACCAGCGCCTTGGCCTCTTCCTCGTTCAGCTCATTCTGCGTGGCGCACGGCAGCGCAAGGTCGGCCGATACGTTCCACGGACGGGCGCCGTCGCCATGGTAGGTGGCGCCGGTGAAGTGGTCGACGTAGTCGCTGATGCGGCCGCGGGTGTGCGTCTTGTGATGCTTGACCCAGTCGATCTTCTCCTGGTCGATGCCGTCGGGATCGTAGATGAAGCCGCCGCTGTCCGACAGGGTCAGCACCTTGCCGCCCAGCTGGGTGATCTTCTCCGCCGCATGGGTGGCGACATTGCCCGAGCCGGAGATGACCGCCGTGTGGCCCTCGATGTCCTTGCCGCCATGCTTCAGCATGTTCTGCAGGAAGTAGACCGCGCCATAGCCGGTCGCCTCGGGCAGCATTTGCGAGCCGCCATATTCCTGGCCCTTGCCGGTCAGCACGCCTTCCCAGCGGTTGGTGATGCGCTTGTACTGGCCGAACATGTAGCCGATCTCGCGACCGCCCACGCCGATATCGCCGGCCGGCACGTCGGTATCGGGGCCGATGTGGCGATAGAGCTCGGTCATGAAGCTCTGGCAGAAGCGCATGACTTCGGCATCGCTCTTGCCCTTCGGATTGAAGTTGGAGCCGCCCTTGCCCCCACCCATCGGCAGGCCGGTCAGCGAGTTCTTGAAGGTCTGTTCGAACGCCAGGAACTTCAGCACGCTCTCCGTCACCGACGGATGAAAGCGGATGCCGCCCTTGTAGGGGCCGATGGCATTGTTGTTCTGCACCCGCCAGCCGCGCTGCACGCGGATGTTGTGGTTGTCGTCCTCCCAGCACACGCGGAACGACACGACGCGATCCGGCTCGGCGATCCGGCGCAGGATCTGCGCCTCGTGATATTCTTCCTTGTCCTCAATGAATTCGAAGATGTCCTGCGCGACTTCCTGCACCGCCTGGATGAATTCGGTCTGTCCCGGATTGCGTTTCTTCACCCCTTCCATGAACTGGTTGAGATCGACGTGCCGGTCGTAAACGGATGCCATAATAATTCCCCCCCTGTCGGAATCTTGTCCGATTCCCTGCAGGACTTATGGGCCTTTTACGTATCGATGAACAAGAGTTTGCGGCTTGAATTTCTTGCGCGGCTGTCGGACTAAGGTCGGCGCAGGGGGGATTTTACTTTGTCGGAACCACGCTCGATGCGGCTGTTTACCGCTGGCTGGAGAAAGGTCGGCGAGGCCGGTCCGCGTCGCCTGCTTATTACCGCGATGCTGCTGATCGTCGCCCTGCTATTGGCACGCTTCAGCTGGTCGCTGCCCTTCACCGACACCGCCGAGCGCGCGCTCTACGATTACCGCGCCTATTCGCTGGCCGAGCAGGTGGAGCAGGACGAGCGCATCCTGATGGTCGTCTACAACGACCAGACGCTGATCCAGCTGGAAAAACGCTCCCCGCTCGATCGCGGCCTGCTGGCCGATGCGCTGGCGAACATCGATCAGATGGGCGCGAAAGCGATCGGCATCGATATCCTGTTCGACCAGCCGCAGTCGGAAGATGCGCAGCTGCTCGAAACGCTGCAGAACATGCAGACGCCGACCCGCGTCGCCTATGCTGAGACTGAGACCAACGAGCTGGATATCATCTACGACCAGCAGCAATATCTGGATGCCTTCATGGCCGAGCTGGAGGGCACCAATTCGGGTCCGGCAAGCGTCCGGTTGACCGCCACTTCGGGGGTCACCCGGCTATTTCCCACCATCGAGGAAGGCATTCCGCCGCTGCTGGGCCGCTCCATGCTGATGGCAGCGGGCGAACCGGCCGTGGAGCAGTTCGAAGGCTATGAAGGGGCGATCCGCTACCGCCTGCCGGCGGTCTATGGCGATCCTGCCCTGGGCGAAGAGCCGACCTATGGCGTTCCCAACTATACCGTCCTCACCATCGACCTGTTCGCCAATCCGGACATTGCCCCCGGGCTCGCTTCGGTGGTGGAGGGGCGCTACGTCCTGATCGGCGGCGACATCGTCGACTATGACCGCGCGCTCACACCCTTTTCCGCCTTCAACGATCCCTGGACCGAACAGGGTGGACGCTCGGTCAATCCGGCAGGGATGGAGATCCACGCCGACACCATCGCCCAAATGCTCGACGGCGTGCGGCTGAAGCAGGTCGACGACTGGGCGGTCTGGGCGCTTGCCTTCCTCACCGTGGTCGCCGCCGCGCTCACGGCGCTGCTGGAATTGAAGAGCTGGCGCGTGGTGCCGCTGCTGGTGGCACAGGTCGCCATCTTCATCGGCCTGCCCTTCTTCCTCCACGCGCACGGAGTGGACACGCACGGCTTTCCTGCCTTCGGCCCGGCGCTGGGCTGGGTGGTGGCCTTCACCGGCGTGACCAGCGCGGCGCGCGCGGCAACGGCGGTGCAGCGGCAGTTCGCGCAAGGCGCGCTCGGCAAGTACCTGCCGCAAAGCATCGCCGACGAGATCATCGAGAAGCCCGAACTGCTCAGCCTGGGCGGCGAGAAGCGCGAGATCTACGTGCTGTTCTCCGACCTCGAAGGCTTCACCAAGATGAGCCACGCCATCGCGCCGGAAATGGTCGCCAAGCTGCTCAACCGCTACCTCGAGATGCTCTCCGACGTGGTGCTGGAGCACGGCGGCATCCTCGACAAGTTCATCGGCGATGCGGTGGTGGCCTTCTGGGGCGCGCCGATCAGCCGGCCCGACGATGGCGAGCGCGCCGCGCGCTGTGGCTATGCCATCTGGCAAGCGGGCGAGGCCTTCCGCAAGGAAGTGGAGGAGATGGACCCGACCCTGCCGAAAATCGGCAAGACCCGCGTCGGCCTGCATTTCGGCGAGGCGGTCGTCGGCAACTTCGGCGGCGAGAACCGCATCCAGTACACCGCGCTGGGCGACTCGATGAACACCGCCGCGCGGATGGAGTCGGGCAACAAGGCCTTCAAGAGCTCGATCATGGCGACCGGCGAGTTTGCCACTCGCTCCGGCCTCGACTGGTGGCGGCGCATGGGCCGCGTGGTGCTGTCGGGCCGGTCTAGCCCGGTCGACCTCTACGAGCCCGCACCCGACTTTCCCGAAGCCGACCGCAAGGCGCTGGCCAAGGCCAACGAGCTGCTCGACACCGATCGTGACAAGGGTCTGGAAATGTTGCAGGAAATCGCTGCACGCCATCCCGAAGACGAGGCGCTGCAGGCGCTGCTTGCTCGCAGTCACGATCTGAATGAGGCCGGCGCCCATGTGCTGGGCTCAAAGTAATGCCGGCCCTGAACCGTACTGTCAGGGTGAATTCAGCAGGTCGCGGACAAATATCGCCAAGCGCGCGCAACAAAATTTTGTTTAAGCGGCTGACAAGCGCTGTCGCATTTTGTTACAACCTCGCGCACAGGTGGTGGAGGAATCAGAACAATGTCCCCGGTTAGCAAGTTCGGCTTGGCAATCGTGGCGGGTACTCTCGCCCTTGCGCTGGCCCCTCAAGCTGTAGAGGCGGGCACGGTTGTCGCCTCCAGTGGACCGTCTGCCAGCACCTATCCTGTCGGCACCCAGGTCAGCGATACGCAGCGCATTTCCTTGCGCGCGGGTGACAGCGTGACCGTGCTCGACGGCGGGCGCACACGCGTGCTGCGCGGCCCCGGCACTTTCATCCTTGCCCAGCGTGGCGGGGCCAGTTCCGACAACGTCGCGCTGTCCGCGCTCACCACGCGCCGCGCCGCCAGCCGGGCGCGAACGGGTGCGGTCCGCGGTGTCGATGACGGCACGCCGGCATCCAACCCGAACATCTTCTACGTCGACGTCGCCGTTCCCGGCACCGTCTGCCTGTCGAACATCGACCGCGTGAACCTCTATCGCGGCGGCGACCGTTCGCAGGAAGCCATGTACACCATCGCGCCTTCCGGCTCGCCGGAAGAGGCAGTGAATGTCACCTTCCCCGCCAACGAAATGCTCGCGCGCTGGGATTCCGCGCTGCAGCTGCGCGACGGGGCGACCTACACCATCGGCAGCGAGGCCGAGGGTGAGGACGTACAGGTGACCTTCGTGCAGCTGACGGACGTTCCGGAGGACAATCCGGAAGCGCTGGCGCAGGCATTCATTTCGAACGGTTGCACCGCGCAGCTCAGCCAGATTGTGGCGGCCGCCCAGACCGGCGGCTAGGATAAGGGGGTTCCGCCGCAGTCCGGGAAGGGACCGGACGCGGTGGCGAAGTCGGCAGCGGGGGCAGCCGGCAGGGAAATTTGGAGGGGGGTACACGCCATGGGTTCACGCGTGAGGAGTGCCATCGACGGCATGCGCCATGCTGTCGCTCGCCATGCCAAGCGCGTGCTGCCGGCCCTGGGGATCACCAGCGGCGCGATTGCTGCCGTCGCCTTGGGACTGACCGGCAGCGAACCCCTGCAGGCGCAGAATTCCTACAGCTTCACCGGCGTCGCTTCCTGCGCGGGCTCCACCTGCCACGGCCGCTCCGAAGGCAATGGCGCCATCGTGCGACAGGACGAGATTGCCACCTGGCAAAGCCCTTCGGCCGTCAGCGGGGCGCACAGCCGCGCCTACAATGTCCTGCATAACCGCCGCGGGCGCCAGATTGTCGCCTCGCTTGGCTACAACGCCCAGCAGGAGGCGGAGAACTGCTACGGCTGCCACGCCACCTTCGCGCCGGTCAGCCAGCGCGGGCCGAAATTCCAGCTGGACGACGGCGTCGGTTGCGAAAGCTGCCACGGTGCGGCCATCGGCTGGATCGACTCCCACTATGAAGTGCAGGGTACGCATCCGAACAACGTCCGCAACGGCCTGACCCCGCTGGAACAGCCGCAGGAACGCGCCCGCGTCTGCCTCGACTGTCATTACGGCAGCACCGATCGCGGGCAGTTCGTCACCCATGCGATGATGGCCGCCGGCCACCCGCGCATCACCTTCGAGCTCGACCTGTTCAGCTCGTTCCAGCAGCACCACGACGTCGACGACGACTATGTCCAGCGCAAGGGTCGCCCGGATTCGGTGCGGCTCTGGGCCGTCGGCCAGGCCGAGGCGGTGGCGCGCGCGACGGACCTGTTCGCGCGGCCCGACTACGGCACCGAGGGGGTCTTCCCGCAGCTGTATTTCTACGACTGCCACAGCTGCCACCGCGCGATCACCGACGGGCCGGACCGCCGCCTGACCTTCGAGACCAACCCCGCGCGTCCGATCACCTTCGGCCAGCCGCCCTTCAATGACGAGAACATCATCATGCTTTCCAGCGTGGCCGATGCGCTCGCCCCGTCCCGTGCGGAAGCCTTCCGCAGCGCCGCGCGCGGCTTCCACGACGCGATGGACCAGGGTCGCCCCGAAGCGCAGGCAGCGGCGATTGCCTTGCGTACCGAAGCGCTGGCGCTGTCCAACGCACTGGCGGCACGCAGCTTCGGCAACAACGATGCCTTCGCCGTGATCGAGCGGATCGGCAGCGACGCCACCGCGCCGCGCTTCACCGATTACGCAGGCAGCGTGCAGGCGGTGATGGCGGTCGATACGCTGCTCAACGCGATGGTCAGCGACGGCCGCGTCACGCTCGGCGCCGCGGCAGGCATCCGCGCCAATATCAACCGCGCCTATGCGGCGGTGGCGAGCCCGGGCGGCTATCGTCCGGCGGCCTTCCGCGAAGCGCTGGGCAGCGCCGTCAACGCGATCGGACGGCTGCGGTAATGCGCGTCAGGGGGGCAACGGCACTTCTTGCAGCGAGCGCGCTGGTCCTCGCATCCTGCGGGGGAGGCGGATCGTCGGGCGGCAATACCGGCAATACGCCGACGCCCACGCCGGCACCTGCTCCGCCGCCGACCACGGGCAATCCGTTCCCCGCGCCGGCGCAGGAAGCACTGACCACGGCAGATGTCGGCACGATCATCGCACAGGCGGTGGCCGAAGCGCAGATGCGCAACCTGCCCTCGATCATCACCGTGGTGGACCGGGTGGGCAACGTGCTCGCCGTGTTCCGCATGAACGGCGCCAGCCCGACCGCGCTGGTCAGTCGTGAGCGTATCGGGGCGGACCTGCCGGCAGGCCAGACCTTCGGCCTGCAGGGCGTGGAAGTCCCCGCCCAGCTCGCCTCCATCGCCAAGGCGGTGACCGGGGCCTACCTTTCCAGTGGCGGCAATGCCTTCACCACCCGCACGGCCAGCCAGATCGTGCAGGAGCACTTCCCGCCCGCGCCGACCACGGTGGGGCTGGAAAGCGGTCCGCTGTTCGGCGTGCAGTTCAGCCAGCTGCCCTGCTCGGACCTCTCGGCCCGTTTCGGCGACGGCATGATCGGCCCCAAGCGCTCGCCGCTGGGCCTCGCCGCCGATCCGGGCGGCATCCCGCTGTACAAGAACGGCGTCGTCGTGGGCGGTATCGGCATCATGGGTGATGGCGACTACGGCTTCGATTCCAATATCCTCGACGTCGAGAGCGACGCCGAGGAAGCGATTGCCATCGCCGGGGCGCAGGGCTTCATGGCGCCGACCGACATTCGCGCCAATCGCATCTTCGTCGACGGCACCAGCCTGCGCTTCACCGACGTTCCGACCGATCCCGGCGCAGGCGGCGGCAACTTTGCCGCGATCAACGGCACGGCCGGCGATCTCATCCCGGTAACCGGCTACTACAACGGCGGTGCGCTGCTGGCGGGCACGGCTTACGGCACCCAGGCATCGGGCCTGCGCGCTGCCACCGCAGCCGAGTTTTCGGGTGCGGGCGCCTTCGTGCTCGACGATGGCAACGGCAATCCGCGCTATCCGATCCGCGGCGGCACCGATGGCGCCAGCGTGGCGCAGCCGCTGACGCAGGCGGAAGTGCGCGCCATCGTGGAAGAGGCCTTCGCCGTGCTCACGCGCGCCCGCGCGCAGATCCGCCGTCCGCTAGATTCGCGCATGCAGGCGAGCATCAGCGTGGTCGACACCCATGGCGAAATCCTCGGCATCGTGCGTTCCGCCGACGGGCCGCTGTTCGGCATCGACGTGTCCTTGCAGAAGGCGCGCACCGCTACCTTCTTCTCCAACCCGGTCGCCGCCGCGCAGATGCAGGCCGCCGGTGGCGATATCGCCGCCTATGTCGACCGGGTGCGGCTGTTCCTGAACAACCCGAACGCGCTGACGGGCACCCATGCCTTTGCCGACCGTTCGGGCGGTAACCTCTCGCGCCCCTACTTCCCCGATGGCGAAGTGGGTCGTCCGCCGGGTCCGCTCTCGGTCGAGGTCTCTGACACCTTCAGCCCCTTCATGGTCGGCCTGCAGACCGACCTTGTGCTGGCAAACATCGTCGAGCACGTTTTCTTCACCGCCGGTGCCAACCCGGATACGCAGCGTGGCTGTACGGCGCTGCCCAATTCGCCCTCCGGCTCTCCGCGCATCGCCAACGGCATCCAGATCTTCCCGGGCAGCGTGCCGATCTATCGTGGCGACGTGCTGGTGGGCGGCATCGGCGTTTCGGGCGACGGCATCGACCAGGATGACATGGTCAGCTTCCTTGGCCTGCACAACGCAGGCGTGCGGCTGAACACCGGCATCGGCAATGCCCGACCGGCCATTCGCGCTGACCAGATCGAAGTGCAGACCGGCGGCACCACCACGCGGCTGCGCTATGTCAGCTGCCCCTTCGCGCCGTTCCTCGACGATCCGGCGCAGAACGTCTGCGAGGGGCTATGAGCAGCACTGCCCTTCCCCTCCTGATGGTCATGGTGGCCGGCCAGCCGCAGATGCAGCCGGCCGAGGACGTGCCGCAGCAGGAGACTGGCCAGACCCGTCCCGACGGCGGACTTGGCACCCAGGTCGATCCGGCCGAACCGGTCGACCCGGACATCATCGATGGCCGCCGTCGCCCCGGTTACACGGGCGAACTGCCCGATCCGGTGACGCAGGTAAACGAAGGCGCGGTGCGCGCACCGCCGCCCACGGCCTTTCCCGACCTGGCCGACCAGATCCCGGTGCCTGACCGCTGGCGCCTGATGCAGACGCTCGCCCCGGTGCTGGGCCCCGGCGTCGACAGCATCATCAACTCCGGCGATTTCGATCCCTATCATCAGAACACCTACAAGGGTGACCGCCCGATCTGCATCAATTCGGCGGAAGAGCGCGCCCGCCGCGCGGCCATGCGCCATGACGCGGAAGAGGCAGAGCGCGCCGCCGCCGCCGCCGAGGGTCGCACCTACAATCCCGATGACGTGGAATATCCGGTCGGCAGCGCGGAGTGCTGGACGCCGCGCTTCCTTGGCCTGCAAGGCAACGACTGGTTCTTCGTCGTCAACGCCGTTTCCGACACCGTCATCGAGCCGCGCACCTTCCCGATCCCGGTCGGCGTGCAGACCACCGAAGACCCGCAGCGGCTGGATGTCTTCGGCAGCGATTTCTCGCCGGTCTTCAGCCAGACCTTCATCGCCGGTTTCGCGCTGATCAAGGGTTCCACCGCCTACAAGCCGCCCGACGTCGAGTACCGCGTAACGCTGGCCTACAACATCAACCATGTCGACGTGCCCGAACGCCGCGTACTGTTGGTCGAGCCGAGCCGCGCGTCCAACCGCACCGACCATTTCCTGGGGGTGCAGGAAGCCTTCTTCGACTACCACATCCGCAACACCAGCGAGCGGTACGACTTCGACAGCTTCCGCATCGGCATCCAGCCGTTCCAGGCCGATTTCCGCGGCTTCCTGTTCAACGACAGCCAGTTGGGCATCCGCTTCTTCGGCACCCGCGACAACAATCGCTTCCAGTACAACCTCGGCGCCTTCTGGCGGCTGGAGAAGGACACCAATTCCGGCCTCAACTCGGTGGTGCAGACCCCGCGCAGCGACTGGGTCTTCGTCGCCAATGCCTATCGCCAGGATTTCCTGATCCCGGCGCTGACGAGCCAGTTCACGCTGGTCTACAACATGAACCGCGAAGGCGACGACGTGGAGATCGACGACAACGGTTTCCCGGTGCGTCCCGCCCTGCTCGGCACCTTGCGCGGGCGCGACTACGACGTGCTCTATGTCGGCTACAACGCCGATGGCCGCATTGGCCGCATCAACCTTTCCGCCAGCATCTACGGCGCCTTCGGGGAAGACCGGAACAGCTTCTTCACCGACCAGCCCGCCGACATCCGCGCCTATTTCGGCGCGGCGGAGCTCAGCTACGACCGCGACTGGATGCGCTTCCGCCTGTCGGGCCTCTACGCCAGCGGGGATTCCGATCCGTTCGACAACGTCGAGGGCGGCTTCGACGCGATTTTCGAGAACCCGATCTTCGCCGGGGCCGATACCAGTTACTGGATCCGACAGACCATCCCCTTTGCCGGTGGTGGCCGCGTGATCAGCGTCAATGGCCGCAACGGCATCCTCAACTCGCTGCGCTCCTCGAAGGAGCAGGGACAGTCCAACTTCAACAACCCCGGCCTGATCCTGACCGGCGTGGGCGCCGATTTCGACCTGTCGCCCGAAGTGCGCGTATCGGCCAATGCCAACCATCTCTGGTTCGAGGATACCAGCGTGCTGGAAACGCTCCGCGTCGAAGGCTCGATCCCCGAGGATATCGGCTTCGACGTCTCGGCCTCGGCCATCTGGCGGCCCAACGCCAACCAGAACCTCGTCTTCCGCCTCTCCGCCGCCGCGCTGGTGGCGGGTGACGGCTTTCGCGACCTGTTCGACAATCTGGGGCAGGACCGGGTGTACTACTCGGTGCTGGCCAATGCGGTGCTGACATACTGATGCTGAAACGGTTTTCGCCCCATCGGCCCTTGCGCCATGTGATCCCCGCCGCTTTCGCCGCGGGCGCCGCACTGCTGGGGGCAGGATCGCTGCTGGCCGCGGGTGGATACGAAACCGCCGTCTACCGCGATTACGAGGGCGCCGGCGTGATCGCCGACCCGGCACCGCAGAACCAGAGCTGGCAGCAGGCGGTCGACAAGTCCGAAGGCTGCCTCACCTGCCATGCCACTTCCGATGCCCCGGTGGAGACCGGGCTGGAACACACGCCGCTGCTGTCCACCATGCACGCATCCGACGCGGTGGTGCTGGGCTGTACCGATTGCCACGGCGGCAACGAGAACGTGGCCGGCAACCCGGACCTGGGCTTCGAGCATCCCGACTATGTCGCCGCGCGCGATGCCGCGCACGTGCTGCCGACCTATCCCGACAGCTGGCACTATCCGTCGTCGGCCAATCCCGAGCGGTCCTATTCGCTGCTGAACCGCGAGGCGCCCGAATTCGTCCGCTTCGTGAACCCCTCGGACTATCGCGTGGCGCGCGAGGCTTGCGGGGCCTGCCATATCCAGGTGATCGAGGCGGCCGAACGCTCGCTGATGGCGACCGGTGCCATGCTGTGGGGCGGCGCGGCCTATAATAACGGCATCCTGCCATTCAAGAATTACGTGGTCGGCGAAGCCTACACCCGCGAAGGCGAGGCGGCCGTCATCCTGAGCCCCGGCGAACCGTTCGGCACCGTGACGCCGGAACAGCAGGCGCGCGGTGCGCTCGGCGCACTCTACCCCCTGCCCACCTGGCAGGTGGTGCCGCCGGCCGACGTCTTCCGCGTGTTCGAGCGCGGCGGCCGCACGATCAACTCGCAGTTCCCGGAAATCGGCATCCCCAACCCGACCGGGCAGGTGCAGCGCCTGGAGGAACCGGGCCGGCCCGACCTGCGCCAGTCGAACCGTGGCCCGGGTACCGGCCTGCGCGCCGCGATCCCGGTGCTCAACATCCACAAGACCCGCCTCAACGACCCGTTCACCTGGTTCATGGGCACGAACGACCAGCCGGGTGACTATCGCCATTCGGGCTGCGCCAGCTGCCACGTGGTCTATGCCAACGACCGCGAATACCGCCACTCGCTGACCTATGCGCAATATGGCCGCGACGGGCAGACCATCACGGCCGACCCGACGATCAACAGCCAGACGCAGGAACACCACGGTGACGATCACGCCTACGCCGACAGCGGCCATGGCGGACTGATCCAGCCCGGTGATGGCGGGCATCATGGCGACGATCATGGCGACGGCCACGACGGCGGCGTACCGATGGAGGATCGCGAGCGCGGCCACCCGCTGCAGCACGTCTTCACCCGCGCCATCCCGACCGCGCAGTGCATGAACTGTCACATGCACCAGCCGAACATCTTCCTGAACTCGTACCTCGGCTACACCATGTGGGATTACGAGAGCGACGCGCCCTTCATGTGGCCGGGTCCGGAAAACCGCACCCCGCGCCCCGAGGGGATGAGCGACGAGGAATACCAGAGCACCTATCTGCAGCAGCGCTATCCCACGGCAGAGGAAGTGCGCGCCGTGCTCGATCGCAACCCCGAAGGCGCGAGCCCGCGCGGCCTGTGGGCGGACATCGATTTCCTGCGCAATGTCTACGATCTCAACGACGATCTGGAGCACACGCAGTTCGCCGATTACCACGGCCACGGGTGGAACTTCCGCGGCATCTTCAAGCGTGACCGCGAAGGCAACCTTCTGGATGCCGATGGTGAAATCCTGCGTCCCGGCGATCCGGAAACGGATACGCCCGAGCAATTCGCCTATCACAACGAACGCTGGCGCCAGCGCTTCCGCCGCGATGGCGAGGGACAGTTCGTCGAGGTCGAGACCGACCCGGCCCAGAACGGCACCAACAATCCCGGCGTCGCCGTACACATGATGAGCATCCACGCCGAGAACGGCATGCAGTGCGCCGACTGCCACTATGCGCAGGACAGCCATGGCAGCGGCCTGATCTACGGCGAAGTCGCCAATGCCATCGAGATCGGCTGCAAGGACTGCCACGGCACGGCGGACGACTATCCCACGCTGCGCACTTCCGGCCCCGCCGCCCCTCCGGGCGGGCACGACCTGACCCTGCTGCGCAATCCCGACGGTCGCCGCCGCTTCGAATGGCGCGAGGACGAGGACACCGGCCGCCGCACGCTGATCCAGCGGTCGATCATCGATCCGGAGCTGGAATGGGAAGTCAGCCTGGTGCGCGACAGCGTCGATCCGGCAGCGCCCGACTTCAACGCCCTGTCCGCCCGCGCCAAGCTGATGAGCCGCGATACCGATACGTTCGCCTTCGGCCCCGGCATCGAACCGGCCGACCGCGCGCACGGCGACGAGGAAATGGCCTGCTTCACCTGCCACCTCTCGTGGACCACCAGCTGCGGTGGTTGCCACCTGCCGATCGAGGCCAACTGGCAGAGCGAAGTGCACCGCTATGACGGGGAGACCACCCGCAACTTCGCCACCTACAATCCGCAGGTGGCGCGCGACGAGATGTTCCAGCTGGGCATCCACCAGAGCACCAAGGGCAACCAGATCGCCCCGATCCGCTCGACCAGCGCACTGGTGCTCAGCTCCACCAACATCAACCGCGAGCGTATCTACATCCAGCAGCCGCCGATCGCCTCTTCGGGCTTCTCCTCGCAGGCCTTCGCGCCGCACTTCCCGCATACGGTGCGGCTGACCGAGACCAAGACCTGTTCGGACTGCCACCTCTCCGAGGCGGAAAACAACAACGCCATCATGGCGCAGCTGCTGCTGCTCGGCACCAATTTCGTGAACTTCGTGGGCGCCAATGCCTGGACCGGCCTCGAAGGCGGGTTCGAGGCGGTCCGCGTCACCGAATGGGAAGAGCCGCAGGCCGTGCTGGGCTCCTACCTTCACCGTTATGCCTATCCCGATTACTACCGCCAGTTCGTGGAGGAAGGTAACCGCGAGCTGCGCGACTGGACGCGCGGCCAGTTCTTCGACGGCGACCTGTCGGGCGAAACCCGTGCGGTGGAGGAATTCGCCAACGTGCACGAAGGCACGCGCGACCGCGTCGGCTGCCTGCAGATGCGCGGCGAATACATGTTCGTGGCCGAGGGCCGCGGCGGCTTCCGCGTCTATGATATCGCCAGCATCGGCAACAAGGGCTTCTCCGAGCGCATCATCACCGCGCCGTTCAGCCCGCTGGGGCATGACACCCACGTGAGCACCGAGAACGCCACCTGCATGGCGCTGCCGACCAACCAGGCCATCGCGCCGACCCGCAACACCGAGCAGATGCGCGCGATGAACCAGGAACAGCCGTTCCTGCCGATCTACTCCTACGCGGTGATCACCGACGCGGAAGAGGGCCTGGTGCTCGTCAACGTCGACACGCTGGCCGATGGCGAGCTGCGCAACAACGATCTCGACCGGCTGGAGCTGGCCGATGGCAGCGATGCCTGGAACCCGGACGGCGTGCTGGACGGTGCGCGGCACATCCACCTGGCGGGCGAGGTGGCCTACATCACCGCCGATGCCGGCCTCGTGGTGGTCGACCTGTCGGACCCGGCCAGCCCGCAGCTGTCCGCCGTGCGCCCGCTCACCGATGCGCGCGCCTCGACCATCCAGTTCCGCTACCTGTGGGTTACCGATGCCGACGGGGTGAAGCTGTTCGACGTCACCGATCTGCGTAACCCGGTCGCGCGGCCCGAAGGCACGATCCCGCTCGCCAATGCGCAGCGCATGTATATAGCGCGCACTTATCTCTACATCGCCGGCAAGCAGGATGGCCTGGTGATCGCCGACGTCACCCGCCCGCTGCAACCGCGCATCCACTTGCGGGAGACTTTCGGCGGGCAGATGAACGACGTCGAGGACGTGATCGTCGCCTCCACCAACGCCAGCCTGTTCGCCTATGTTGCGGACGGGGTAAACGGCATGAAGGTGCTGCAGCTCACCAGCCCGGACAGCCAGCGCAACTACTATGGCTTCAGCCCGGCGCCGGTGCCCGAACTGATCGCCTGGGCGCGCACGCAGTCACCCTCGATCTCGCTCTCCAAGGGCCTCGACCGTGATCGCGGCGTGGACGAGACGGGTGGGCAGATGGCAGTCTTCGGACGGCTCGGCTCGCGCCCGTTCAACCGTGCGGAGATGGAACGCCTGTTCCTCAACGAAGCCGGTGTGCCCTGGCGCGTAAGCGACGAGCCGGACATGAGCGCCTGGGTGCCGGGCGCCGGGCCGGTAATGGCGCGGCGGCGTCCGGGCCTATAGGCAGCAAGCTTGTGAACGCGCTTCTCGACAGGGTGATCGAGTTCGAAGCCCGGCACGAGAAGGTGATTTCCATTGCCCTTGGCCTGTGGTTCTGGGCCGGCGTCGCAGTCTACGCGCGCTTCATCTCGCTGCCGGACATTCCCGGCATCGACGAGCAGGCGATCTTCTTCTGGGGTTCAGCCGCATTCAACGCGCTGTGGTGGGGTTTCGCTCGCCCGGCCATGGTGCGGCACAAGCAGCGCAGGATGGCGGAGGGCGACTAGCCCTTTCCCTTTTCCTCTTCCATGTGCCGGATCATCGGCTGCAACTGCGGTCCGTAGTAGGCCAGCACGTCCCAGTCGCAGACCCGCTCGTAATGGCTGACGAAGGCGGTGCCGTCCCAGCGGTGGAGCGCATAGGTCGGCGGCTCGGTGGTGATCAGGGCGCGGGCATCGGGTGTCTTGCTGCTGATCGGGCGCAGGTCCATCGACACCAGCGGCGCGACCGACGGCGTCACGCAGACGGGAATGCCCTGGAAGCGGGCATTGAACTGGCGGTGCAGGTGTCCGCAATGCAGCGCCTCGATGCGCGCTTCGTTGCCGGCAACCGCCTCGGCGAAATTGGCCAGCCACTTGTCGTCGGGATGCGGGTCCATCCACTCGATGCCGGAGATCGCCGGCGGGTGGTGCATGAAGATGACCACGGGCAGGTCCGGATGCTCGGCCAGCACGCCTTTCAGCCAGTCGCGCCGCTTCTCGCAGAAGGCGCCGCCGTGGCGACCCAATTCCAGCGTATCGAGCAGGACCACCAGCAGCCCCTCGGCCACCCAGGCGCTCTGCACGAAGCCGTCGGCATCGGTTTCGGTGGTGGGGAAGGCGTTGAGCAGTTCCTCGCGCGTGTCGTGATTGCCCACCAGCACCTTCACCGGAAAGGGCAGGTCGGCCACCAGTTCGGCGGTCTTCTCGAAACTCTCGCGGTCGCCGCGGTCGGTAATGTCCCCGGTCAGCAACAGGAGGTCGATCGGATTGGGCTGCTTCACCAGCCGTTCCAGCACCGCGCGGAACCGCTGGCGGTTCAACTCCTCGGGCCGTGCTTCCGGCTCGAATCCGATATGGATATCGGTCATTTGCGCGATCAGCATGGCCCGTCCCCCTGCAAACCCGACATCATGGCGGGATGCGTCAAGGCTCCTGCTCTCGTCGACGCGTCAAGCTTGCAACACGGTGTGGTGCGGAATCAACCCCTTGCGGCGGATGGTAGGAGTGACACATCGCGCAGCTGGACGGGACTTCGGCTTCCAGCGCCGTTTCCCCCAGATGGCAGTCGCGGCAGGATTCGAGATCCGGCAGCAACAGGTCGGTGGAGCTGTCGGAGGTATCCGCCGCGTGGCAGCTGGAACAGTCCTCCTGCGTGTGCGCGTCGTGATCGAACCAGCCGTGCTGGAACCAGCGGCTGCGCTGGGTCACCGGCACCACGGCCAGCTCGGCCCCGTCGGCCGGGTAGTGGCACTCGCCACACAGCGCGCCGTCATCCAGTGCGGCGCGCGTCAGGCGGCCCGGCATCACCCGGCTGAAATTGCCATAATAAAGGCCGCCCTCGGCAAACGGACCCGGACGACGCCGACCGCTGGCCACGGGACGGCGCGGGCTGCGGTCGCTGGCCATCAGGTCCGCCTGCGTCTGCTCGACATCGCCGTGGCTGAGCGAACGGAAGGTGTTGCCCACCCGGTCGTACACCAGCGAGTGGCAGCTTTCGCAGCTGTCCTCCATCTCCACCGGCAGGAAGCTGACGCCGTCTGCCGTGGTCTGGTGGCAGTCGTCGCATTCCAGCGCCCCGCCCCCGGCATTGATGCCCAGCCGCATGGCCATGCGCGCCACGCCGTTGGTGGTGGAAAGGTGCATGTCGTGCGGGAACTTCAGCCCGTTGAAATCGGTGCTGATGGTGTCCAGCGACAGGCGGATCTCCTCCGCCCCGCGCGCCGGACGCACCAGCGCCTGGAACTGCGGGTGGACCTGCCCGAAGTCGCTGGCGTTGCCGAGCGCGGTGTCGGTCAGCCGGGTATCCAGCGTTTCGTGGCAGTCGGCGCAGAACTTCTCGCTGGTCGGCTCCATCCGGCCTGTGCCCTCGTGCTCGGTATGGCAGTCGGTGCAGGCGCCCGGACCCGGTTTGTTGAAGGCATGGGCAACGCTCCACAGGAAGGCTTCGCCGCCCGAGAATTCGGGCATGCCCGCCACCAGCCGATCCTGCTCGGCATGGTCGGCCAGTTCGCCGTGACAGGTCAGACAGGTCTCGTCGCGCACCGCCACGAAAGGTTCGGTGTGACAAGCCTCGCAATTGTCCTCCAGCCCGTGGTGGACCGACGACAGTGCGCCGGTGGACCAGCTCGCATCCATCAGCGTCGAGCCGGTATCCTCGATGCTCGGCTCGACGACGGGTTCGCGGGTGAGATGGGTGAAAATGGGAATGGCCAGGAAGGCGACGACGATCGCCACCACCGCCGTCCAGCTCATCACGCGGCGACTGGGCAACACGCTGGCAATGCCGAAGCCGGCCAGCTGGTCGCGCCCCTCGCCCTCGTCTTCCTGCGCCCGGCGAATGGTGACGAGCACTTCGCCGCCCTCGCCCTGGCCGATCTCCAGCCGATAGCTGCCGACCCCCAGCTCGCCGCCGCGCGCCGGGTCGATCTCGGCCTCCATCGTGTTCACCCCGTCATGGGTGAAACCGAGGCCGCCGACGGCCTTGGCTTGCAAGGTACCGCTCGGCGTCTGGGTGATGGAAAGATGCTGCTGTTCCACCGCCAGGTCCGGCAAGGCGATGGCGTTCTCACTGGCGCGGCCGACGCCGATGACATCGCCTTCCACGTCGCGATCACGGACGATTTCACGGCCAGTGGCGGTGAGCTGGATGCTGCGGACAAGGATCTTCATCGCGCTTCCTCCCTCACCAGTAGTAGAACACGGAAATGATGTGCGCGGTCAGCGCGGCAAGCAGCGCGATGGTGACCGGCACATGCACGTAGAGCCAGACATCGAGCAGTGCGCGCAGCTTCATCTGGCGGCGGATCTGGTCGAGCTGGGCGCGACGCTTGCGCAGCAGCTTCACCACCTTGTCGGTCGCCTCGTCGTGCGAACCGCCCGGCCCGAAGGTGTCGAGCGCGGCGATGGTGCGGCACTTGCGGTAGTTGCCCGAAAGGCGCGTCATGATACCGAAATCGAATGGATCCTGCTCCAGCGCGGCGATGACGAGGTCGCTCGCCTCCCGCCCGAGCGGCTGCGAGGCGTTCTCCAGCTGGCGGTCGATGGCGGCCAGCGCCTCCAGCATCTCCGCCTTGGTCATCTCGCGGCGGTTCTCGCTCACCTTCTGCGGCAGCAGGGCATAGACGGCGATGCCGTACATGCCGGACACGATGACCACGATCATCAGCGCCCAGGCCAGCGTGTGCACGTTCCAGCCGAGCTGGAACCCGGTGTGCAGCGTCCCGATCACGATCAGCGCCAGCCCGAGGTACACATGCGCGCTGGTCCAGGCCTTGAGGCTCCATTGCCCCTCGGTCATGCGGCGCTTGCGGATGCCCAGCAGCGCCAGCCAGACGATCAGCCCGGCGCCGATGGTGCCCAGCGTATAACCGTACCAGCTGCCGCCGTTGTGGCGCGGCTGCACGTCGATCAACATGTAGCTGGCGATGCAGACCAGGCTCACCACCAGCGCGACCTTCAGCCAGCGCCACGAGCGATGCTTCAGGAAGCTGATGTGATCGGAATTGCGGCGCGCCTCGTCGGCAGCGAAACGGTTGTCGGGAGTGCTCGCCATTACTCCACCTCCTCCGTCAGCTTGGTGACGGTGAGGAACTTGTCAGGCGATACGCGGATCGCCGCGCCCGTGGGACAGGCGCGCACGCAGGCCGGACCGCCTTCGATGCCGGAGCACATGTCGCACTTGATCGCCTGCTTGGGCTGTTCGGGATCGCCATGGCTCTTGCGCCAGGAATAGCTCGCCTCGCCCGGTCCCGGCCCGCGACCGAACAGCAGCCATTGTAGCAGCGATGGCTTCTGCGGCGGCTTCGCATCCATGCGGATCACACCATAGGGGCAGTTGCGCTGGCAATTGCCGCAGCCGATGCAGGTATCGTCGATGAAGACCTCGCCATCGGGGCCGCGCTTGATCGCGTTGGGCGGGCAATCGGCCATGCAGTGCGGATGCTCGCAGTGGCGGCATGACGTCGGCACGTGCAGGTGCGCGTAGGACTTGCCCGCCTCGCGATCCAGCCGCGACAGCCCCTCGTGACTGTCGGCGCAGGCGCGCTCGCAATTGTCGCAGGCGACGCACAGGGTCTCGTCGATCAGCAGCACGTCGGTCGCCTCGCCGATGCCGTTGTCGACCAGGAACTGCGCGGTTTCGGAATACATGTCGGCCGCGCTGCCGAAGCTATCCTTGCGCGCTTCGACGAAGGCGTTGACCTCGCGCCGGCCGCGCATGTCTTCCAGCAGCTTGGCGCGCAGCGCCTCGTTCGCATCGAGCACGCGGGTGAAGGCCTCGCCCGGGAAGCGCACCACTTCGGCCTTGATCGCGGCTTTCACCGTGGCCGTGCGCTTGGACCCGTCGATCACCGCCATTTCGCCGACGTAGGAGCCGGCGGGCAGGTAGGACAGGAAGACCGGGTGACCGCCGATGCTTTTCTCGACGATCATCGATCCGCGGCGGATGATGTAGATGTCCTTGTCGTCCGCGCCTTCCTCGATCAGCACCTTGCCCGCCGGCACGTCGATCACCTCGCCGGTCTCGACCAGCTCGGCGACGTCTTCCTTGGTCAGGCCCGAACGGAACATCTGCAGCAGCTGCCGTTCCACGGTGATGCGGTTCACCGCCCGGCCCGCACTGGGGACCGTGGCGATCAGCTTCAGCGCGGCATTGCGCGACAGTTCGATGGTGACGAGCGGCTCGGCCGCACGAATGGTCGCGCCGCGCCGGCGGCCGGAAATCAGGCCGACCTCGCCGAAAATGGAGCCCTGCTCGATCGGCACGGTGATCGAGGGGTCCTCCGGGTTCACCTCTACCGCGACCGACCCTTCGGCAATCGCGAACATCGACGAACCCGGCTCGTTGCGGGTGAACACCACTTCGCCGGGCGCATAGTAATGCACGTCGGAATCGAGCATCAGCTCGCGCAACTGCAGCGGCGACAGCTCTTCGAAAATTCTCACCTGGCTGCCGAAGATTTCCAGCCAGTCCTCGACCGAGCGATTGCCCGGCAGGCCGGCGAACTTCTCTTCCAGGATCGGCTGGTCGGCAGGCTTCAGATCGGTATTGCCGGAGATGAACTCGATGACGTCATAGCCCTGGTTCATGCAGTGCTTGATCAGCGGATAGCCGGCCAACGCACCGATCACGAACACGCCGTTCTTGGTAGTCTCGAATGTCGGGGTCAGCGCGGGGAAGGCGTCGCGTTCCTCGCTAGTGAACTGGACGCCCACTTCCTCGACAAAGGCGCGCGGCGGCTTGGAACCCGTACGGGCGATCACCCGGTCGCAGCGGATAACTTCCTGCCCGTCGCGGGTTTCCAGCACCAGTTCGCCGCCATGTTCGCCCATGCGCAGCTCTGCCGGGCTGGTCTCGCGGCGCACGAAGATGCGGCCATCGGCCTCGGCCTCTTCCAGCAGCTTGACGTTGGCGCCCTTGGCGCGGGCAAAGCTGTCGCGGCGGTTGAGGATGGAGACGACATTGGCCTGCGCCGGATCGGCGGCCAGCCCCAGCGCGTTCTCGATCCCGGCATCGCCGGACCCGACCACGGTGATATGCTCGTCGTAATACTCGGTGGGATCGTCCAGCTGGTATTGCACCAGCGGCAGTTCGGCACCGGGAATGCGCAGCAGGTTGGGGTTGCCCTGCGTACCGATGGCCAGGATCACGTATTCGGCCTTGAGCGGCTCCTGCCCCTTCATCTCCAGCGTGAAGTTGCCCGCCTCCCCGGTAATCGCGGTGACCTCGGCATTGTAGAGGACGTTGACCTTGCCTTCCTCGATCTGCCGGTCCCAGGTTTCCAGGATCGCCTCGCGCTTGCCGGCCTCGAAATCGAGGTCGGAGCGCAGCACCAGGTTGTTGGGCGTCGCCATGACGTGCTTGCCCTTCTGGTACTTGAAGATGGTGTCGGAAAGGTGGTCCGTCTTCTCGATCAGGACATGGCTCATCCCCTTGGCCGCCGCGTGCGCAGCCGCACTGAGGCCAGCCGGCCCCGAGCCGACAATCGCTACCTGAACCCCACCTGGCCCCTGCGTCATGTAATCCCCCCGGATGCAGGCGTTATGCATAAATTGCGACGGCATGGAAACAGCCGATGCCGGTTGCGGCGAAATTTTCTTGCGCTATTCTTGGTTTCGCACGCGGGGGGCAGCACAAATGGGCAGTTTGAAGACAGGCACTATTGCCGCGATTGCGGCAGCATTGGTGCTGGCGGGAATTGTGGGCTGGCGCTTTCTTGGCGGGGACGGCGACACGACTGCGCCGGAAGCCGGCGAAGCTGCCGGGATGTCCACCGCCCCGACACTGGAGGAACTGGCGGAGCGGGCCGAGGCCGATCCGGACAACCCTGTCGCCTGGCAGGAACTGGGCCTCGCCTATTTCGGTGCCAACCGTTTCGACGAGGCGGCTGCCGCCTACGAAAAGGCCGTGGAGGCCGATCCGGACAGCGCCGTGCTGTGGTCCTCGCTGGGCGAGGCACGGGTGATGGCCAGCACCGACGAGCCGCTGCCCGCCCCCGCCATCGAGGCCTTCCGCCGCGCACTGTCGCTGGATGGCTCCGACGCACGCGCACGCTATTTCATGGCGGTGCAGAAGGATCTTGGCGGCGACCACGAAGGGGCGATCGCCGACTGGCTGGCACTGCTGGCGGATACGCCCCCGGGCGCGCCGTGGGAGACCGACCTCGTCCGCACGATCCAGCAGGTCGGCGCGATCAACGACATCGAGGTGGAGCAGCGCATCGCCAGTGCCGCGGGCACGCGCGACCTGCTGCCTGCCGATGCCTTGTCCGGCCCGCGCGGACCGACGCAGGAGCAGATGGCGGCAGCGGCCAGCCTCTCTCCCGACCAGCAGCAGTCGATGGCCGAAGGCATGGTGCGAAACCTCGCCAACCGGCTGGATGCGCAGGGGGGCAGCGTGGACGAGTGGGTGATGCTGATGCGCAGCTACCAGCAGATGGGGCGGCTGGGCGAAGCGCGCCGCACGCGTGACCGGGCGCTGGCCGCACATCCTGAATCCGAGTCGCAAATAAATAGCGTTGCCGAGAACTTAGGTATTCGCTCAAATTGAAATAAATATTCGGGCGACGTGGACTCGTTGTCGCATAAGCTGCATAGTTATTTTGCAGAACAGGTCGCACCGAAGGGGCGGAGGGAGCCGACCGAATGAGGGAATTTTCACCGGTCCGGGGGCATGCCGGGTCTTGTTCACTGTCGTGGCGGGGCGTTTTGGCGCTGGCGGCCAGCAGTCTGGCAATCGCCACTCCGGCGATGGCGCAGGACACCAGTCCGCCGACGCGGGACGAGCTGCGCGTGCCGCAGCCGCGCGCCGAACAGCGCCAGGGCGTGACGCTAACGATCGACGGCCAGATGGAGCGACGCGCCTGCGCGCTCGACAACCCGGACTATGCCGATCTCACGGTCACGCTGAACGCGGTAACCTTCACCGGTGCCGAACGCGCATCCGATGCCGTCCTCTCGACCGCTTACGAAGGTTATCTCGGCCGCGAGCTCCCGATCCGCGCACTGTGCGACATCCGTGATCGTGCCGCCGCCGTGCTGGCGGACGCTGGCTACCTCGCCGCCGTGGAGATCCCGGCGCAGAGCCTGGGCGACGGCGTGGCCGAAATGCGCGTGGTGCTGGGCCGCCTGGTTGCCGTGCGCGCGCGCGGCGATACGCAGGGCGCGGAAGGCGTGCTCTCGGCCTATCTCGAACGGCTGGTCGACCAGCCGGTGTTCAACGTCAACCAGGCCGAACGCTACCTGCTGCTCGCCAACGACGTGCCGGGCATGGAAGTGCGCCTGTCGCTGCGCCCTGCAGAAGGCGGCGAGCCGGGTGACCTGGTCGGCGAGGTCGCCGTGCTGCGAGAAACCTTCGCGCTCGATGCCAATGTGCAGAACTGGGGCAGCAAGGCGCTGGGCCGCTTCGCCGGGCTGGTGCGCGCCGAAGCCTATGGCCTGACGGGCGCGGGTGACCGCACCTCCATTTCCTTCTTTACCACGCTCGACATCGAGGAGCAGCAGACGCTGCAGCTGGCGCATGACATGCGCATCGGCGGCGACGGGCTGGTGCTGGGTGGATCGCTGACCCTGGGCTGGACCGAACCCAACGCCCTGCCCGGCTTCGACATCGAGTCCGAAACAGTGCTGGTGAACCTGGAGGCGGCCTATCCCTTCCTGCGCACGCAGGAGGCATCCGTCTGGGGCGCCGTCGGCTTCGACTACGTCGACCAGGACGTGAGCTTCAGCGGCGTCGACTTCACCCGCGACCGCGTGCGCACAGCATACCTGCGCGGCGATGCCCTGTTCATCGACGGGGATTCGATTGCCCGGCGCGGCGGCTATTCGCCCTACGAACCGCAAAGCATGGTGGCCGCCTCGATTGAGCTGCGGCAGGGCATCGGCGCCTTCGGTGCGACGGACGATTGCCGGTCCAACCTCAATGCCTGCGTCGCCGGCGGTGCGATCCCGCCGGCGCGCATCGAGCAGGACCCTACGCCTACCTTCGTTCGCGGCGAGGTATCGATCGAATATCGCCCGGCCCCGGTCCTCGCGATCAGTTTCGACCTGGAAGCGCAGCATAGCGGCAACCCGCTGCCGGCCTTCGAGGAGTTCTCGGGCGGGCAATATTCCATCGGTCGCGGCTACGATCCCGGGTCGATCATCGGCGACAGCGGCGTGGGGGCCTCGCTGGAGATCGGCTATGGCTCGCTGGTGCCGACATCCCTGCAGGATATCGCCACCCAGCCGTTCGTCTTCGTCGATTTCGCGCGGGTCTGGAACGAGGATCCGAGCCTGGCCCTGAACAGGACTGACTGGCTCGCTTCGACCGGCGTGGGCCTGCGCTTCATGCGCGGCGCCAACGTGCAGGGCGAATTCGCAGTCGCCGTGCCGCTGCGCACCCTCGACACACAGACCGAGCGCAACGACGTGCGCTTCCTGTTTTCGCTGACCGCCCGGCTGCTCCCGTGGAGGAACTGATGACCAAGCCCCGCACGCTCACCCGTTCCGCCCTGCTGCAGGGTTGCGCGCCCGTGGCGCTGTCCCTTGCCGCGCTGGCCGTGCCGCACACTGCCAAGGCGCAGGCCATCCAGGCCACCCCCTCCGTCGTGCAAGGATCGGTCGTCATCGATCGCACCGCGCCCACCTTCGATGACATCACCGTAAGTGGCTTCGACGCGGTTATCGACTGGACGCCGGACACCGATGTCAACGGCGCGGCGCTGACCTTCCTGCCCAACGGCAATACGGCAATCTTCCGCGGCGGCGCCGGCGATCCGGGTTTTGCCGTGCTCAACCGCATCCTGCCCGCACCCTTGCAGAACCCGGCCGAATTTGCCGGCACCGTGCAGGCGTTCCTGACCGATGCGCTTGGCGGCCAGGCCGGCCCCGGCGGTTTTGTCGCCTTCTATTCGCCCACCGGCATCCTGGTGAGCGGCACGGCGGTGTTCGAAGTGCCGCAGCTGATGCTGACGACCAACGACGTCGACATTGCCAGTTTCACCGATTTCGCCACCGGCGCCGGCCCGATGCTGCTGTCGGGCGACCCGTCGCTGATCCAGATCGCTCCGGGCGCCAGCTTTACCGGCACGCCCGAAGGCAGCTTCTTCATCGTTTCCTCGTCCAACATCGACATGGCGGGCGATGCCTATTTCAATGGCTCCACCGCCTATGTCGGCGGGATCGACCTGTCGCTTTCGCACAGTTCCGGCCTGTTCGACATCATCGTGAATGTCGGCACCGAGGGCCTGGCGATCAATCACACGGGCAGCACCGGCGGTCCGGAACCGACTGGCGCGGGCGACAACCACATCATCTATGGCGTGGCCCACACGCTGGGCGGCTCCACCAGCGGCATGGGGATGCTGTTCAGCGGCAACCTCGGCTTCGACCCGGCAGTGTCGGCGACGCTGGCCGATGGCGAGATCATCCTGTCGGCGAATTACGACGTCCTGGGGCGTACGGTCGATGGCGGCACCGCCCAGGGCGCTGCCTCCTTCTTCAATGGCCGCGACCCGATCCCTCTCGAAACCGGCGACATCCTGATCGATGGCGTGACCGCGACCAGCGATTTCACGGCGGTTGGCACGCACCAGACCGTTGTCGATACCCAATTTGGCGGGTCCAGCTTCGCTGGCGACCTGGTGCTGGTCGGGCGCGAAATTGCGAGGATTAACGCCGGTGTCGGCTCGCTCATCACCATCGATGGCGACGCCTATGTCTCGGCCAACAATTTCGGCGTCGAGGGCGTTGAACCCAATCCGGTGATCGGCGGATTTGCCGAGATTTATGCTGGCTTCGACGCGCAGGTCGATATCGGCGGCGCGGCAGTGGTGACGGCCAATGCCTATGCCGAAGTGGATCTCACCGGCACGATCGTCGGCGATGCCACCGGCGGCGCATCGCAGGTGCTGGCAGAGGGCGGCACGATCAATTTCGGCCAGAACCTGGACGTCCTCACCAATGCCTTGGTCGAGGATCCCGGTGGCACTTACGATTCTGCCGGCAATTTCCTGGGCGGGTTCCCCGAACTGGTGGCCATTCAAGGCGGCACGATTATCGGCCTGGCCAATTTCAACATGGAGGCCAACGCCTTCTCACCGGACCTGACCGGCACCTCTGCCAGTCTGCCGGGCAGCGCTACCGGCGGCAGCGCCGGGCTCGCGGCCGATTTGAACGGCGGTTTGATCAGCTTTGCCGGCAACATCGACATCGTGGCCAGTGGCTTCGTCGGCGATGGGGTAGCCAGCGACGGCCCCGGCGCGACCGGAACCGGCGGCGATGTTACACTGATTTCCGGGCCCGACAGCACTATCAATGCTGGCCTGATCTTCCTGCGGGCCGATGCTGCGGGTGGCAATGTCACCGGCGGCGGCGACGGCGGTGCCGCCGTGGGCGGCGTGATCAACGTGATCGCCCAGTCGGGCGTCGATTTCGGATCGCTCCTCTATCTGCAGCAGGAAACCTTCGGCGGCAGCGGCAACAGCGGAGGCAGCGCCACGGGCAACGATGCCTTCATCCTGGCCGATGGCGGCACGCTGACCGGTGGCGATCTCGACATCTTCATGAATACGGTCGGGGGCGATGCCACCGGCACCGGGAATGGCGGCGACGCAAGTGGCAGCGGGGTTGCCATCGTGGCGCTCAATGGCGGGGCAATAAGCCTCAGCTCCCCTTCCTTCAGGACGTTCAGCTCGGGCATGTTCACGGCCGGCGGTTCGGCCACCTCTGGCGTCGGCGGTCTCGGCACCGGCGGCAATTTTGTGTTGCAGGTCGATAATGGCGCTTTTGCCGTCGATGGCGACAGCGATATCCGCATCGAGACCGACGGCGGCGCCAGCGTCGACGCAAACGGCGGCAATGCCGGCGGCGGCGACATCTCCATCATTGGCGCCAGCAACGCCGATTTCGATTTCGCCTTCCTCGATCTCATCAGCCTGAACAGCGGCGGCGCGTCTACCAATGCCACGGCCGGACAAGGCGGGGGCGGCGACATCAATTTCATACTCCAGGCCGGGTCGACGTTCGATTCCCTGCAGGAAGTCAGCGCCGACAGCCTGGGCCGCGATGACTTCAGCGCCATCGGTGGCGTCGGTATCGGCGGTATCATCGGCGTGGCTATCGACGGCACCAGCAGCATGAACGTGCGCAGCCTGCGCCTGACGTCGTCTGGCTCCGGCACGACCACCACCAATGGCGATGGCGGTGCAGGCTTCGGCAACCCGGTGTCCATCGATATCGTCGGCGGCTCGCTGACGGCTGACGACATCTTCCTTGCCAGCCAGGGTGCAGGTGGCAACGCAACTGGGGGGATCGGCGGCACTGGCGATGCCGGCGCTGTCTCCGTCAGCAACGACGGCGGCAATCTCACCGTCAACACCTCGCTCGACTTGCGCGCAGAGGGCATCGGCGGGGACGGCCTCAACCCTGGCTTTGGCGGCGGCACCGGTCAGGGCGGCCTCATGCAGATCCTCACCGCCAACGGCGGGGTATCCAGTTTGGCTGCGGTGGATGTCACTGCAGAAGGCCGGGGCGGCTTCTCGATCCTTGGCAACGGCGGCGCAGGCCTTGGCGGCTCGGTGCTGGTGGATGTTTCGGGCAGCGATTCCAGCCTGACGATCAGCGGTCCCACCAATATCGCGGCGGATGGATCGGGCGGTGGTTCAAGCACGTCTTCCGGTGTCGGTGGCGCAGGAACGGGCGGTTTGGTCTTGGTGCAAGTCACCGATAACGCCGGTCTCGGGCTGGCCGGCGATTTCACCTTCGGCGCGGTCGGCCGGGGCGGCAACGGTCGCGGCGGCGGCATCGGCCAAGGCGGCGACGCGAGCCTCCTGGTCGATACTGCAACCGCCAATATCGACAGCGCCGTGGTGATCGCGGTGGATGGCTTCGGTGGAACGGCCTCCGGCACCACCCCCTTGCCCGGCGGCGACGGGATCGGCGGCGTGGCGCAGGTCGATATCTCCGGCAGCACCTTTGTCATGGATGTCAACGGCAGCCTGGTGCTCAGCGCGGAGGGCCAGGGCACAGGCTCGGCCAGCGGCATCGGTGGTGACGGCATTGGCGGTGCCGCAACCGTCAACCTCGTCAACTCGACGGTAGGCTTCAGCAACGAGCTGGCGCTTTACACGCTGGCCGTCAGCGGCGGGTCGAACACGCAGGATGGCGGGATCGCACAGGGAGGCACCAACCTGCTGTCGCTGACAAACAGCACGCTGACGGTCAACGACATAACCTTCGAGAACACCGCCACCGGCAATGCCCAGGCACCCGGCGGCGATGCCTCGAACGGGGACCAGAATATCCTGCTCGACAATTCCACGCTGACGTCCGACCGACTGTTCATCTTCGGCGGTGCGCTCACTCGCGCAGAGAATGCGACCACCGACAGCGGCGACGTGCTGGTGCAGCTGGGCAATGGGTCCAGCGCCAGCTGGAACCAAGTCTATGCCGAGACATTCGGCATCTCGACCACGACCACGGCCACGAATACGGCCGGCGTCGTCCAGTTCGAGACGCTGGCAGGCGGTTCGCCCTCCACACTCAGTCTCGGCGATGCCGAAATCTACGTCGAGGCCGGCGGCGGGGCGAGCAACACGGGCGGTTCGTTCAACATTTTCGCCACCAACGGCACGATCGACATGGCGACGCTGAACGTCTTCTCGCAAGGCGATCTCGATCCGCCGTTTGCGTCAGGCCTGATTGCCGATAACGGCACGATCCAGATCACCGACCTCTTCCTGCTCGACATGACCGGCGACCTGATCCTGCAATATGCCAACGGCGGCTCGATCATCGGTGGCGCAGCTCTCAACGACCTCTCGGCGTTCTTCAGCCTCGACGTGACGGGCACCTTCTTTGTCGAGGGCGACAATGATGCGGTGCCCTTGATCGGCGCGGACTTCTGGCAGATCTCCTCGCTCGACGTGGAAATCAATCCGCTCGCACGCTTGTACGGTACATTCATCGACTTCATCTCGCTCGATGACGTGCATACCAATGTCGTCGGCGGCACCACCAACGGGGCGGGCTACACCATCACGAACGCGGAGGGTGATTCGCTGGAGGGCGTCGCCATATCGCTGAGCACTCCGGCCACACCCAACGCGGTCGACCTCGAGGTGCGCGACCTGCAGATATTCGGCTCGCTCGACGGAGACCTGACCTCGGTACAATTGAGCACGGATGGCACGCTGGCGGTGATCGGCGAGATCACCTTCGGCTTTGCCGCTCCGACCGACACGCTCAGCCTTTTCGCGCAGGAGATGCTGCAAATCGTCCTGCCCGGTGGCGGCATCTTCATGACCGACGCCCAGGGCAATATTTCCGGCGACCTGTTGCTCGTGTCCGACGGCATCGCGATGACCACTGCGGACACGCTTGGTCTGATCGCCAACGATCCTTTCGACACCAACATCCCGGCAGCCCTCGACGATTTCACCGCCACCGGCGTGACCGGGCCATATTCCTATATCAGTGCCGGCTCGGTATCCCTGCAGGGCTTCGACTTCATCTACGGGCAGAATACCGGCGATGCGACCAATCTTGCCGGCATCGAGGTGTTACAGGGTGGACAAGGACTGATCATCGGCCAGATCGATCCGCTGCCCACTGATCCGCCGCTCACCACCATCGTCTATGGCCATGCGGCAACAGCACCGGGGGCCCCGGTCTCGCAGGACGATGCCTTCTTCTTCGATACGTTCAACAACAACACGCTGGTCGGGCCGTTTACCAATGAATCGACGCTCAACAACTGCGTGATCAACACGCAGGATTGCGGTGGCGGGACGCCGACGCCAACCCCGACACCGACGCCCACACCGACACCAACGCCGACGCCTACTCCGACGCCAACCCCGACACCGACTCCCACGCCGACGCCTACTCCAACTCCGACGCCGGAAGAGCCGGGACCGGAAGATTTCACCGATCCGCCCAACGGATCGCAGATCATCGATCCGATCGACGAGGAAGAGGACGAAGAGGAAGAAGAGACCGCAGTCGGCACCACGCCTGCTTCCGATGACGAGTTCGGCGTCGACTTCCCGGCACTGTTCAGTGCGCCGATCATGAATGACGATGAAGTCGTGCGCGATCCGGTCACCAGCGGTGGCGACAGCGCGCTCTACGATCTCGGCACCAACAACCGGGGCAGTAGCAACGAAGGGGGGACGGAATGATGCGTTATTCCCGCAATTCGCTTCGCCGCGCGGCAACCGCTGCGCTCGGCGTCATCGGCCTTGCTGCGCTCGCCCAGCCGGCGCAGGCGCAAAGCGTGCCGGTATCGCTGCTCGATTCCGTGCCGATCGGCAGCGGCGGTCTGTGCGAAGCGCAGATCCGTTCCCCGCAATCGGGCGACGGCCTGTTCGACCGCCGCTACCTGGTCCTGTGCCGCGACGCGTCCTCGCCGGTCGGCAGCCTCGCCGTGCTGGAAGGCCGTTCGGAAGCCGAACTGCTGGCCGATGCCCGGCGTGACGGGGCCACTTGCGTCGCCGACAGCGGCACTGCCGCGCCGCAGGGCCTGTCCAGCGCCAGCAGCTATACCTGCACCGCACCCGAAACCGGCCTGCAGACGCGCGTGGTGATCGGACAACAAGGGCCGATGACCTATGTTGCCAACGGGGTTGCCGCCTATTCCGATGCGCTGAGCCTCGGCCTTGCCAATCTTGCCAGCGACACCATCATGCCCGGCACGATTTCCATCCCGCTGACCGAGGCGAGCGATGCCCGCGCCTTCGCCCGCGCCCAGGCAGAAGCGATTTCCGCTCAGGCCGCGCTGGCCGAAGCCTATCGCCGCGCCAACGCCGGCGAATTCGCCGAAGCCGCCGAATTCTTCGCCGCTTCCGCCGAACAGCTCAGCGGCCAGCCGGCGCTTGAAGCGCGCCTCAACGCGGCCCTGCAGCAATCCAACCTCGGCAACTATCTCGAAGCGGCGCTGATCTTCATCGCCGTGCGCGACGAGATTGGCGAAAACCCGATCCTGACGCGGCTTGCCCGCAATTTCGAGGCGCTCGACGGTCTCAACCGCGATGCCCCGGCGGAAGCCTTGCTGACGCTGGACCAGCCCTTGCCCGGCAATGCCGGCAATCTCGACAGCCTGCGGACGCTGGAGGTTTCCAGCCCGCTCTCGAACCGGCTGATCGCCGAGCAGGAAAACGCCATCTCCGGCGCGGTGGGCCAGCTCACGCTGCTCGAACGCGCCGACCTGCTGGACGCGCAGGCCGAGTACATCCGGGCCACCGCGCTGCGCTCGCAAGGCCGCATGGGCGAGGCCCGCGAAACCCTGCTGCGCGCACAGGAAGACCTGCTTTCGGTGCGCGACGGCCGGATCGTCTCGATCATGTGGCTGCGCGCGCAGGTACTGACCGAACTTGCCGAGATCGACGAACTTGGCGGCGACCTTGCCGGCGCGGAAGCACTGCACCGCCAGTCGGTCGCCCTGATCGAGGGCAATTACCCCGGCTCGCCCGCGCTGGTGAGCGCACGAGCACAGCTGGCCGGCTTCCTTGCCCGCAACGGCCGGGAAGACGAGGCGCTGGCGCTCTATGGCGACCTGGTGGACGATGCCGAAAGCAAGCCAAGCGCCGCACTGCGCCGCCTGCTGACGCCCTATTTCAACCTGCTGGCAGAGCGCAGCGGGGATGCCGACAGCGCCGCCAGCATGTTCGCTGCCAGCCAGTTGCTGCTGCGCCCCGGCCTCGCCCAGACGCAGGCCGTGCTGGCGCGCGAGCTTTCAGGCGGCAGCGACGAGGCTTCGCAGCTGTTCCGCCGCTCGATCAACATCGGCCGCGCGATCGAGCAACTGCGCGGCGATATTGCCCAGCGCGAACTGCTCGGCGACACCGGCGACAGCGCCGCGGTCGAACTGGCCGCCATGCGTTCGCAGCTGGAAACCTTGCAGACGCGGCAACTGCAACTGCAGCAGGAACTGGCCGACTACCCACGCTATCGCGTGGTGTCCGAAGGCCAGATGGACCTGGCCGACCTGCAGGCCTCGCTGCGACCGGGAGAAGCCTATTACAAGCTGGTGATGCTGGATGAGCACGCCTACGCCATCTTCGCCGAGAGCGATGCTGCCTACGCCTACCGCGTGGAGGCGGATGCGGCGGAGATCGATGCCATGGTCGATACCCTGCGCGATTCCATCGCCATCGACATGGCCGGGCAGACCATCACCTATCCCTTCGAGATCGCCACTGCACGCCAGCTGTACCTGGCGCTGTTCGGGCCGGTCGATGGCCGGCTGCGCGAGACCGGCCACCTCATCTTCGAGCCCGATGGCGCCATGCTGCGCCTGCCGGCCAATCTGCTGGTGATGGATGACGCCAGCGTGGAGCGCTACGCGGCGCGCACCGAAGATCCCGATGCCGACGCCTACGATTTCCGCGGGACGCAGTGGCTGGGCCGGGAGATCCAGGTTTCCACCGCCGTTTCGCCCACCGGCTTCCGCGACGTGCGCAGTGCGCGTGCCTCCGATGCGCGCGGGGAGTATCTCGGCCTTGGCCAGAACCTGCCGCTAGGCGAAGCGGGCTTTCCCACCGGCACCCGCAGCGCCGGTGGCTCGATGAGCGACCGCTGCGACTGGTCGGCATCGGTCTGGAACAACCCGATTACCGCCACCGAACTGCGCACCGCGACGCAGATCGTGGAGGCGGACGGCGGCGAGGCGGCAGTGCTGACCGATGCAGCCTTCACCGATACGGCACTGCTGGGAATGGACGAGCTCGACGAATACCGCATCCTGCATTTCGCGACTCACGGCCTCGTCACCTCGCCGCAGCCCGACTGTCCGCCGCGCCCGGCGTTGCTGACCTCCTTCGGCGACGAGGATTCTGACGGCCTGTTGAGCTTTGCCGAAATCTTCGACCTGCGGATCGACGCCGACCTCGTGATCCTCTCGGCCTGCAACACCGCCAGTGCGGGCGGCCTCGTCGCCAGCCGCGAAGCGGGCATCAGCGGCACGGGCGACTTCGCGCTCGATGGCCTGGTGCGCGCCTTTGTCGGCGCCGGCGGCCGCACCGTGGTGGCGAGCCACTGGCCGGTACCCGACGACTACAACGCCACGCAGCGACTGATCTCCGGCTTCTTTCAGGCGGGCGAAGGCACGCCGACCACCGAGGCATTGCGCCAGGCGCAGCTCAGCCTGATGGACGACGTGGAGACCTCACACCCGTTCTACTGGTCGGCCTTCGCCGTGGTGGGCGACGGCGCAATCGCGCTGCGCCGTCCCTAGGGATCAGTCGTATTCGGTGATGATGGCGCTGAAGTCGCGCATGCCGTTGCCCGCGCCGTCGAAGGCCTCGTAAAGGTCCTTGGCGAAGGCGCCGATGCGGGCATTCATGTGCGCGGTGCCGGCGGCTTCCATCGCCAGCTTCAGGTCCTTCAGCATCAGCGCCGTAGCGAAGCCACCCTGGTAGTCGTTGTCCGCCGGGGTCTTCGGGCCAACACCGGGCACCGGGCAATAGCTGGTCATGGACCAGCACTGGCCCGAACTGACGGAGGAGATGTCGTAGAAGGTCTGCGGGTCCAGCCCCAGCTTCTGCGCCAGCGCGAAGGCTTCCGCGGTGCCGATCATGTGGATGCCCAGCAGCATGTTGTTGCAGATCTTGGCGGCCTGCCCATTGCCGGCATCGCCGGCATGGATCACTGCCTTGCCCATGGCGCTCAGCACCCCCTCCGCGCGCTCGAAGGCCTGCTGCGTGCCACCCACCATGAAGGTGAGCGTACCCGCGTCGGCAGCCGCGATCCCGCCCGAAACCGGTGCGTCGACCATGTCGTGCCCCGCCGCCGTGGCTGCCGCGCTCACCTCGCGCGCCGTGGCGACGTCGATGGTGGAGCAGTCGATCAGCACCGCCTCTGCCGGCGCATGGCCGATCACGCTGTCGGTGTAGACTTTCCGCACGATGTCGCCGTTGGGCAGCATCGTTACCACCGCGTCCACGCCGGCGACCGCCTCGCGCGCATCGGTGAAGGTGGCGCAGCCCTTCTCGCCTGCCGCCGCCAGGGCGGCTTCGGACAGGTCGAAGGCGTTCACCTCATGCCCTGCCTTCACCAGGTTCGCGGCCATGCCGCCGCCCATGTTGCCAAGGCCGATGAATGCGATCTTCATGGGTGCTCTCCGCTTACAGCGTCGGGATCAGGAAGGCGTTGGAACCGTCGCCGCCACCATCGGGCCAGCGCTGGGTGACGGTCTTTACCTTGGTCCAGAACTTCAGCCCCTCGGTGCCATACTGGTTGGTGTCGCCGAAGGCGCTGCGCTTCCACCCACCGAAGGTGTGGTAGCTGACCGGCACCGGGATCGGCACGTTCACGCCGACCATGCCCACGTTCACCTTGGCGGCGAATTCGCGCGCCGCATGGCCGTTGCGGGTGAATATGGCGACGCCATTGCCGTACTGGTGCTCGCTGGGCAGGCGCACGGCTTCCTCGAAGTCCTTGGCGCGCACGATCTGCAGGACGGGCCCGAAGATCTCTTCCTTGTAGCTTTCCATGTCGGTGGTGACCTTGTCGAGCAGCGTCGGGCCAACGAAGAAGCCCTGCTCGTGCCCCTGCAGGCTGAAGCCGCGACCGTCGATCACGACTTCGGCACCTTCCGCCTCGGCAGTGTCGATCCACTTTTCCACCCGTGCCTTGTGCTCGGGCGTGACGACCGGGCCATAATGCGCGTCGGGATCGGTGGAAACGCCCACGCGCAACGCCTCGATCGCGGGGATCAGCTTGGCCTTGAGGCGCTCCGCCGTGTCCTCGCCAACGGGCACGACCACCGGCAGCGCCATGCAACGCTCGCCAGCCGAGCCGAACGCGGCACCGGCAAGGTCGTTCACCACCTGGTCGAGATCGGCGTCGGGCATGACGATGCCGTGGTTCTTGGCCCCACCCATGGCCTGCACGCGCTTGCCGTTGTCGGCGCCGCGACGATAGACGTAGTGCGCGATGTCGGAGGAGCCGACGAAACTCACGCCGGCGATATCCGGGTGGTCGAGGATGGCGTCGACCATCTCCTTGTCGCCATGAACCACCTGCAGCAGCCCCTCGGGCGCGCCGGCTTCGATGAACAGCTCGGCCAGCCGCACGGGCACGCTGGGGTCGCGCTCGCTGGGTTTGAGGATGAAGGCATTGCCCGCCGCCGTCGCCATGCCGAACATCCACATCGGGATCATCGCCGGGAAGTTGAACGGGGTGATGCCCGCGCCGATACCGATCGGCTGGCGCATCGAATAGACATCGATGCCCGTGCCCGCGCCCAGCGTGTGCTCGCCCTTCGCTACCTGCGGGATGCCGCAGGCATATTCGATCACCTCCAGGCCGCGCTGCACATCACCCTTGGCGTCGTCGACCACCTTGCCGTGCTCGCTGGCGAGCAGTTCGGCGAGGCTCTGCATGTTGGCTTCGATCAGTTCCTTGAACCGGAACATCACACGTGCGCGCTTCTGCGGGTTGGTGGCCGCCCATTCGGGCTGCACCGCCTTGGCCGATGCCACTGCCTTGTCCAGCAGCGCCGCGTCGCCCAGCGTCACCTGCGCCTGCACTTCGCCGGTCGAGGGGTTCCAGATGTCAGCCTTGCGCCCGCCATCCTGCGGATATGCCTTGCCGTCGATGAAATGATGGACCTGCCGCATGCCGGTGAAACTCCTCTCTCGGATTGCAGTACCGCGCCGCGCCGAGCGCGCGCGATTTGGTTTCACGCAATACTACTTTGCGCGCGCAACGCAATGGTAGCGCACGCGGAGAGCGTGCCGCGAAATCAACGAAGAGAGAAGGAAAATGGTGCCCAGAAGAGGACTCGAACCTCCACGACCTTGCGATCGCCGCCACCTGAAGACGGTGCGTCTACCAATTCCGCCATCTGGGCACCGGAGCAGGCTGGTCATCGGATGCCGCCTGCGTGGTAGGGGCGCGCCGATAGGACAGGCTGGCGGGCGTGTCAACGAGTCGCTGCACGCTTGCCGAGAAAAATCCGTGCCCCGGAACGGCCAGCCGGGCATTACCGTACTATCGAGGCATTGCCGCCACGCGCCGTTTCGGGCAAAGGCGGCGCCATCTGGCGATAGCTGACCCAAGGATTCGAGAGGCAACATGGCACGCAAATCCCCGCTCGACGGCAAGCTCGTGACGCTCATCGGCGGCAACGGTTTCATCGGCAGCCACGTGGCGCAGGACCTGCTCGAGCGCGGCGCCCGCGTTCGCATTGCTGCACGCGAGCCGGAGAAGGCCTTCAAGCTCAAGCCGCTGGCCAACCTGGGCCAGTTGCAGTTCGCGCGCTGCAACGCGCTGGACAAGCGCAGTATCGAGGCCTGCGTCGCGGGTTCGGATGCCGTGGTCTACCTGATCGGCACCTTCGACGGTAACCAGCAGGCCCTGCAGGCCGATGGCGCGGGTATTGCCGCACGAGCGGCTGCCGAAACCGGTGCCGAGGCCTTCGTCTATGTCTCCGCCATCGGCGCCGACCCGGAGGCCGAAACCGGATACTCCCGCACCAAGGGCGATGGCGAACGGCAGGTGCAGGCAGCCTTCCCCAAGGCTACCGTCATCCGCCCCTCGGTGGTGTTCGGCGAGGAAGCCGGCCTCGTCCCGATGTTCGCCGACCTGGTGAAGGTGATGCCCGTGCTGCCGGTGTTCGGGGCAGAGAGCGAGTTCCAGCCGGTATGGGTGGACGACGTCGCCGAAGGCATCGCCAATGCGCTGGAAGACCCCGATACGCATGGTGGCAAGACCTACGAGGCCGCCGGGCCGGACACGCTATCCATGATGGAGATCAACCGGATGATCGCCGACGGGCAGGATCGCGAGCGCGCCTTCTTCCCCATGCCGAACGCACTGGCGAAGGTGTTCGCGGTAATGCCGCTGACGCCGATCAATTCGGACCAGCTGGCCATGCTGGAGGTGGGCAGCGTCGCCACCAAGGGCACGCCGGGTCTCGCCAAGCTGGGCGTCACGCCCAAGCCGCTGTCGTTGTTCCTCGACCGCTGGATGGTGCGTTACCGCAAGCACGGCCGCTTCACCGAGAAGAGAGTCTGAAAGACGGTCTGACGGTCGGCCGGCAGCCGACCGCAGGGGCGAACGCCCGCAGCGGGCTGGCGTTCGTTCGGACCGGCTACGCCTGAGCTGGAGGTGTGCCCTCCGGCAATGCCAGCGGCTCCACCAGCAGGATCGCGCCGTCGGTGCCGGTGACGCGCACGCGCTCGCCGGCGGCCATGTCCGGACCGCGGGCGATCCATTCGCTGTCACCCAGCTTTACCCGGCCGGAACCGTGCTCGATGGCGTGAGTCACCAGCGCCGTCTCGCCCACTAGGCGCGCACCCTTGCGGTTTATCAGCGGGTCGGAGCTTTCGATCGGGGAATCGCGCAGCCAGCGGCGCGCCGAGAAGGCAAAGATCAATGACAGGCCGACGAAGCTGACGAACTGCAGCGCCACCGAAGGCTCGTTCACGAAGACCAGCAGGCCGGTGACCAGCGCGGCCATGGCCAGCCAGATCAGGTAAACGCCGGGGACCAGCATCTCCAGCGCGGCCAGCACCAGGCCCAGCGTCAGCCACAGCCAGTAGGTCTCGATGCCGTCGAGGAAGTCCATCGCCTGCGCCTCAATCCGGGCGGCTGCGCGGCACGGTGCTGCGGGCGCGGCTTTCGGGCAGCGGCGTACCAACATCCCCGGTCTTGTCGCCGATGACCTCGCGCGCCAGTTCACCGATCCCGCCAAGCGTGCCGATCAGCTGCGTCGCTTCCACCGGGAACAGGATGGTCTTGGCATTGGGACTGTCGGCGAACTTGCCCACCGCCTTGGTATACTCCTGCGCGATGAAATAGTTGATCGCCTGGCTGCCGCTCTGGGCGATGGCGTCGGAGACCAGCTGCGTTGCCTTGGCCTCGGCCTCGGCGGCACGTTCGCGGGCCTCGGCCTCACGATAGGCTGCCTCGCGCTTGCCTTCCGCTTCGAGGATGGCGCTCTGCTTGCGGCCCTCCGCGCGCAGCACGGAACTGGTCTTGTCGCCCTCGGCTTCCAGGATTTCGGCGCGCTTGAGGCGTTCCGCCTTCATTTGCCGCGCCATGGCTTCGGAAATGTCCATCGGCGGGCGGATGTCCTTGATCTCCACACGGGTGATCTTCACGCCCCAGGGCGAGGTCGCATGGTCCACCACGGACAGCAGGCGGGCGTTGATCTCGTCACGCTTGGACAGCGTCTCGTCGAGGTCCATCGAGCCCATCACCGTGCGCAGGTTGGTGGTCGTGAGCGCCATGATGGCGTTGTAGAGGTTGCTCACTTCGTAGGCGGCCTTGCCCGCATCCAGCACCTGGAAGAATACCACCGCGTCCACGCCGACCATGGCGTTGTCCTTGGTGATGATTTCCTGGCCCGGGATATCGAGCACCTGCTCCATCATGTTCACCTTCTGGCCGACGCGGTCGACGAAGGGGACGATGATGTGCAGCCCCGGTTCGGCTGCAAGGGTGAACTTGCCCAGCCGTTCGATGGTGTAGACATAGCCCTGCTTCACGACGCGCACGCCGAGCATCAGGAACACGAACAGCAGGAAAACCAGTGCGCCTACAGCAATTTCCACGAGACCCCTCCTCTATAACGCAGGCAATATCCTACGCTTCCCGGAGCCGGGGGCAAGCGAAAGCGGCAGCTTGTGGCAGACCCTATTCGGTCGAAGCGACCTCGACATTGCGCAGGCGGAACGAGGCCGGCACGTTGGGAATCCCGTCGTACAGCGCCGTCAGCCAGGCGGTGTCATAGTCGCTGAGGCCCTCGGGCAGGTCTTCGCCGCCGTCGAACAGGCGCAGGACGCTGCTTTCGCGAGTCTCGGCCTCTTCCGGAAACTCGGTGGAGAATGCCTGCAAGGTGGCGAAATCGGCCAGCTGGCGCAGCGACAGGCCGCGAACCTCTTCGCGGTCGAACAGCACCAGCGCATAGGTGATGTCATGGCGCACCGGGCGATAGATGCGGCTGTGCGCCTGCCACATGCCGGCTTCCGGCAGCTGCGACAGGTTCTCGCGGCGACCGACACGGATGCCGTCGCGGGTATGCGCGGCGACCTGGTGCCATGCGCGCCACGGCTGTTCACCCGCCAGCATTTCCTCGCGATCGGCGGGGTCCATGTCGCGGAACAGGTAGAAACGGCGCTCCATCAGGTCGGCCAGGTAGGCCTGCCCGTCGTCGACGAAGGCCACCACCAGGTTGGGCTCGCAGCCCTCTTCCTCGGAACCGGACAGGCGCAAGCCGATCTGTTCGGCGTTGTCGCGAATGCGGCTGACCATCAGTTCGGCATATTCCCGTTCCAGCCCCAGCACGCCGGGACAGATACGGTCTTCGAACCGGGGCAGCGGTTCTTCCATGATGCCGTCGGCCTTGGCAGGCACGGCAATGGCCAAGGTTGCCAAGGCGGCGGTGGCGAGGGTCTTGCGCAAATTGTCGAACATGGGGGTGCTCCTTTGCTGATCCTTATAGCACTAGTTGGTGCCGGTGTCCGAATCCGCCGCCATCTCAACCGCTTCCTCGGCCATCAGGCGCAACTGCCGGGTGGTGCCGCCAACGCGGCGGAATCCGGGCAGGTTGGGAATGCCGTCGTAAAGCGACCGCAAGTAGGCCTGGTCGAACTCCGTCATTCCAAGCGGCGGGGTCTCGACATCAAACAGGGTCAGGATTGAATCCATTACCGGTTCATCCGGCGCCCGTGTCTGCGCCAGCCCACGCATTGTGGCATAGTCGGCCAGTTGCCGCAGCGACATGCCGCGCACGGCATCGCGATCAAAGGTGATCATCACCGTGGTGATGTCGTTGCGAATGGTGGTGTAGATGCGCGTGTGCGCAGCAGAGACCTGCATGACGGGTGGGTTCACCAGATTACGGACCTGGGCGATCGGCATACCGGTCAGTGTGCGCGGCTCGATACCTGTCCATACGTGCACCGGGCCGGGTTCGAGGATATCGTTCTTCTGGCCGGAGTTAAGGTACTGGAAGTACTCTGGATTGCTGTCCATCAGGTCGGCCAGCATCTGCCCGCCATCCTCGGTGAAGACGATGATGAAGTTCGGTCGGCAATCGTCGTCCATCAGGCGGATGCCCAGTGCATCGGCATTGGCGCGGATGCGGGCATTGAGGGCAAAGGCAAAGTCCTCCTCCAGCCCGATCGTGCCGGGACACAGGCGATCTTCCCAGCGGGCCAGCGGGCTTTCGAACATGTTGCCGGTGCGCACCACGATGTCACGTACCTGGCGTTGCACCTGCCCCGTAGTGATCCGTTCGTTGCTGCCGGTGACGACGATCTCGCGCTCATCCTCGTCGAAAGCCGAGGGAACCTCGTCCTGCGCCGCGGCACTTGCGGGCAAAAACAACGCCAACCCTAGGGCGGCCGCGAGAAATCTCTCGGACAAAGTCATCTTGCATCTAAGGATAGGGTCGCTATTCCCGCGCGCAAGACTGCAAATCGTCACAAATGGTCACAATTAGTATCGCTAGCGGCTCGTTACATTTGACTAGCCCCGCGCCCCAATGCGAAGGGCACCGCGAAGATTTTTGGAGAATCCGATGAGCAAGCACATCCTCGAGAAACTGGCCGAGACCAATCCGGAATGCGAAATCTGGTGGGACAGCTCGCCGCTGGTCTATCCCAGCTGGAAGGATGAAGTGCTGGCCAGCGCGCCGGACGCCAAGCGCGCCGATTGGGAAGCGCAGCTTACCCGGCTCTACAACCCCGATGCACCGGCGGACATGGGCTTCCGCGGCGTCACCACCAACCCGCCGCTCAGCCTGCAGGCGGTGCAGCTCGACCCGCAGGGCTGGACCCAGCTGGTGAAAGACATTGCCGCCGCCAACCCCGGCCTCGATGTCGAGGGCGTGTACTGGAAGATGTACCTCGAACTGGTGAAGCGCGGCGCCGATGCCATCCGCCCCGCGTTCGAGGCTTCGGGCTACAAGTACGGCATGCTCTCGGGCCAGGTCGATCCGCGCTTCGTCACCGACGGCGAGGCGATGCTGGAACAGGGCCTCTCCATCGCCGCCATGGGCGACAACGTGATGGTGAAGATTCCCGGCTCCAAGGAAGGCTACGAGGTCATCGAGGAGCTGACCGCGCGCGGCATCTCCACCAACAACACCACCAGCTTCACCGTGGCGCAGTACAGCCGCTGCATGGCCGCCGTGACTGCCGGCCTGCAGCGCGCCAAGGCTGCCGGCGTTGACCTGTCCAAGTGGCGCAGTGTCATCACCCACATGTCCAGCCGCCTCGGCGAAAAGGGTGACTGGAAGGCGCAGGCCAAGCAGCGCGGCATCGAGCTTTCGCTGGATGAAATCCGCGACGGCGAGGAAGCCGTGCTCAAGCGCGCCTACTGGTACGGCAAGAACACCGGCCACCCGTCGAAGATGCTGCAGTGCTCGATGCGCGTGGAAAAGGACGCCAGCGGCAAGACCGTATCGCGCCACGTCGAGGACTTCGCCGGCGGTGACTTCGTCTACACCTGTCCGGGCGGCTACATCGCCGGGCTGATGGAGGTCGAGGACGAGCTGGCTCCATTCGATCCCAAGGCCATCGAGCGCGAGCCGAACCCGGCCAGCATCGAGAAGCTGATGCAGCTTCCCGCCTTCCGCCAGGCCTACGAATTCGAAGGCATGAAGCCGCACGAATTCAGCCAGTATGGCAGCTTCCAGGCCACCGCCACCGAGTTCGCCGCCGCCACCCGCGCCACGGTCGACTTCGTGCGCATGGTGATGGAAGGCTAAGGCCGGTCCGGCTTACTTGCGGCGCGCGTCGATCCATTGACGCGTGCCGTAGTAGCGACAGCTTTCAGCAGCCACTTCGCCGGCATGTTCCAGCGCCGTCGGGACTTCCTCGCCGCGGGCGAGGAAGTGGCAATAGGCGCCGTGGAAGATGTCGCCTGCCCCCAGCGTGTCGATGGCCTCGACCTGCGGCGGGGCGATAGTGCCGCGCCGTGTCCCCTCGCTCCATTCCAGCGGCTGCGGCCCGCGCGTGATCGCCGCCACCGATGGGCCGAGCGCGTGGACGGCATCGAGGATGTCCGCCCCGCCCTGCCCCGGCGGGTGGAAACGCTCCGACACTACGGCATGGTCGACATGGGCGATGATCTCGGCAGTCCAGGGCTTCCACGAACCACCGTCGAGCACGACCGGCACACCTGCTTCACGCGCAGCCCTGGCGTAGGGCACGGCGACTTCGGGCAGGAAGCCGTCGCAATAGACGCAGGTCACGCCTTGCAGGTCGATCTCACCTGACGGCACCTGCGCCAGCCTCGCCTGCGGCTGCTGGTCGATGATCGTGCGCGTCCCGTGTTCGGGCACCACCACGATGCTGGAAACGGGCAGCACCTCGCTTGCCGGGTCCGCGAAATCCTCGAAGGGTACCTCGTACCGGGCCAGCTCGCCGCGCACCGCATCGGCGAAGCTTCCGGCACCCAGCAGCGCCAGCAGCCGCACATCGCTGCCCAGTGCCCGCGCGGTCACGGCACCGTTCAGGGCGGAACCGCCCGCACCCGCCCAGAAATGCGTCGCGGACAGCTTGCTGTCTTCCGCCGGATAGGACGGGCAGGCGTAGCCGAGGTCGAAAGTCGCGCGGCCGATGCACAGGATGGTCATGCTGCCACCCCAGGCTCAGCCCTGGTTACGCTCCACCCATTCGTCGCGCAGCTTGAACTTGCGGATCTTGCCCGATCCGGTGAGCGGCCAGCTTTCGACCACTTCCCAGTGTGCCGGGCATTTCTGCGGGCTGATCAGCGAGCGGCAATGGGTGCGCAGCACCTCCTGGTCGAATGTCGCGCCCGGCTCCAGCCGGATGAAGGCGGCCACGGTTTCGCCCAGCACTTCGTCCGGCACGCCAACCACGGCGCATTCGGCGACATCGGGATGTTCGAGCAGCACGTTCTCGATTTCGGCCGGGAACAGGTTCTCGCCGCCGCGGATGATCATTTCCTTCACCCGGCCGGTGATCTTCACATAGCCACGCTCGTCCATGGTACCGAGGTCGCCGGTGTGCAGCCAGCCCTGCGCGTCGACCGTCGCGGCGGTCGCTTCGGGATCGTCGTTGTAGCCGAGCATGGTGGAGGCCGAGCGCGAGCGGATTTCGCCCACTTCGCCGCAGCCGACCACTTCGTTCGTCTCCGGGTTGAATATGCCGACCTCGCAGCCCAGCGCGGGCTGGCCGACGCTGGTGATGATGTCTTCGAAGGCATCGGTCGGGCGGCCGCTGGTGATCAGCGGGCTGCTTTCCGTCTGGCCGTAGGCGACCAGCACGTCGACGCCGAGCACGCTCTCGACCGCGCGAGCCAGTTCCGGCGCGACCATGGCGCCGCCGATACCGATGCGCTGGAGGGAGGAAAGATCACGCGGCTTTTCCTTCTGCGCCGCCACCATGGCCACTGCCATGGTCGGCACGCAGATCGTCCAGCTCACCTTCTCGCGCTCGATGATGTCCAGCGCGGCGTGCGGATCGAATGCCAGCAGCGGGCAATAGGCCCCGCCCGATTGCAGCGCGCCCAGCACGCCCATCGAACAGCCCATGGTGTGGAACAGCGGGGTTAGACCCAGCGCGCCAAGACCGCGCGGCAAGTCACCCACCTCGATGAACAGGCGCGAATTGTTGGTCAGGTTGCGGTGCGACAGCACCACGCCCTTGGGAAAGCCGGTCGTGCCGCTGGTGTACTGGATCTGTGCGGCATCGTTGGTGTCGACCTGCGGCAGAGTGCCGGACGGATCGGTGTAGAGCGCGGATTCGTCCTGCAGGTCGACGATTTCGCGCAGGGTCGGCAGGTCCTCCGCCACTTCGGCCGCGATGGCGCCCATCGGGTTGCCGCGAAATTCCTTCACCAGGAACAGCGCCGCCGAATTCGACTGCCGCAGCACGTAGTCGAGTTCGCGCTTCTGGTACGACGGGTTCACCGTCACCAAGGTCAGTCCCGCCAGCGCGGCGGCATGTTCCACCAGCACCCATTCGGGCACGTTCGGTGCCCAAACGGCGATGCGTTCACCCGCCTGGAAGCGGGTGGCAAAACCTTTCGCCATGCGCTCGGCATCGGCGAGCAATTGCGCATAGGTCCAGCGGCGACCGGCGGTGCCGTCGGGCAGCCCCTCTACCAGTGCATCCGCATCGCCATTGGTCGCCGCCTGCTCACGCAGTAGATCGCCAATGGTGCTATCGAGAATCTCTACGTCGGCGAACCAGTCGCAGAGGGCCTTTTCCAGGCGCCTTTCGGCCATGATCGTCTCCCAACATGGCCGGATTCGTTGATGCCGGCCTGTCCTTAATCAGACCAGTATAGACGGTTCGGGTTCGTGACCAAGAGCTTCGCCTGCAATTCCTCCGAAGGGGCAATGCGCGGGATCATGTCGACCAGGTGGCCATCGTCGGGCACCTCGTCCTGCATGTTGGGATGCGGCCAGTCGGTGCCCCAGATGCAGCGATCCGGATAGTCGGCCACCAGCGGCGCGACGGCGGCAGCGAAATTGTCCCACGGATCGCCCTGCCCGCCTTCCTTGATGGCATCCAGCCGGTCGGGACAGGTGGGCTTGAACCAGATGTCGTCACGCGATTCCAGCAGGCTGCGGAAGGCGCGCATGTCGGGGCCGTCAGGCCCCTGCGTTACGTCGGGGCGACCCATGTGGTCAATCACGATCGGCACCGGGATCGCCTGCATGAAGGGGCGCATCTCTTCCAGGATGTCGGCTTCAAAATAGATCACCACGTGCCAGCCCTTGGGTAGGCGCTGGGCAACTTCGAGGAACTTGTCCTTGGGGGCATTGTCGACCAGCCGCTTCAGGAAGTTGAAGCGAATGCCGCGAATGCCGCCCTCGTGCAGCGCTGCCAGCTCGTCATCGCTGATGGCGGGATCGACAACCGCCACGCCGCGCGCCTTGCCGTTCGACTTGGCAATGGCATCCAGCGTAGCGGCATTGTCGGTGCCGTGGCAGCTGGCCTGCACGATCACGTTCTTCTCGAACCCCAGGTGGTCACGCAGGGCGAACAGCATGTCCGGCCCGGCATCCTCGGGCAGGTACTTCGCCTTGGGGCTGAAAGGGAACTGCGCCATCGGGCCAAAGACATGGCAATGCGCGTCCACCGCGCCCGGCGGCGGGGTATAGCGCGGCTTGGAGGGGCTGGGATGCCACGATGTGATACGATCAGACATAGACGATTCCATCCATCAGCTTGCGCGCGGTGCGCAGCAGGGCAGCACTTTCAACCTCGCCAGCGGAATTGACCTTCATCACGCAAGTCGTCTCGCCACTGGGGTGTTCGATGCTGAGGGTTTTCTCGGGGCCGTCAGGCACCACCGCAACTTCGGCAGCAGGCGAGCCTTCGACGAGGCAGGCGGTGGCGGCCGTCACCGCTCCCAGAACGCCGATGGAGGCATGGGCGCGGTGCGGGATGAAGACGCGGGTAGTCATCGCACCGCCATGCTTGGGCGGGGCCACCAGCGTCATCTTGGGAACGGATTTCTCCTTCACGTCGCCAAGGTTCATCAGCGGGCCTGCCGCCAGCCGGATTGCCTCAATCTTCTCGCGGATCGGGGCGAAGGCCTCGCTTTCCAGTTCCTCGCGCGTTTCATAGCCGGTGGCGCCGACGTCCTCGGCCTTGAAGACGATGCACGGCATGCCGTTGTCGATCAGCGTGCAAGGCACGCCCTCGATCTCGTCCACCGCATTGCCGGTGGGCAGCAGCGCGCCGCAGCTGGAGCCGGCGGTGTCGCGGAACTCGATGGGGATCGGCGCATGGGTGCCGGGCACCCCGTCGATCTTCGCCTCGCCCCAGTAATTGACGCCGCGCTTGCCGATCTCGTCCGCCGGGGTCTCGATGCTGGCGACCGCGATCTGGCCGGTGTTCTCCATGTAAATGGTGACGTCGGTCACATCGCCCGTCGGCTCCACCAGCCCGCGCTCGATGGCGAAGGGGCCGACGCCGGCGAGGATGTTGCCGCAGTTCTGCGCATCGGTGACGATGGCCTGGTCGACGAAGACCTGCAGGAACAGGTAGTCTACATCGACCCCTGCCCGCTCGCTCTTCTTCACCACGGCCACCTTGCTGGTGAGCGGGTCCGCCCCGCCCATGCCATCGATCTGGCGAGGGTCGGGACTGCCCATAACGCCCAGCAGGAACTCGGCGCGTTCCTCTTCATCAGAGGGAATGTCGGAAGCGAGGAAATAGCCGCCCTTCGACGTCCCCCCGCGCATCCACATGACCGGTGCCTGGTTCATTTCAGTGCCTTTCAGCTACCTTCAGACCCACTTCAGTCCCATGTCGGTGAGCTTCTGGCGGAAGCCGTACATGTCGAGGCCAAGGACGCCGTCGGCCAGCTTCTGGCGCTTCTCTTCCTCGTTGGCTTCGCGCGCCTGGGCCTTCTTCAGCACCTCTTCGGCCTGTTCACGCTTCACCACGCAGACGCCGTCATCGTCGGCCACGATGATGTCGCCCGGACGGATGAAGGCCCCGGCGCAGACCACGTCGACGTTTACGCTGCCGAGCGAGGCCTTGATCGTGCCCTGCGCGAAGACGCGCTTCGACCAGACCGGGAAGTCCATTTCCTTGAGGTCGCGAATGTCGCGCACACCGGCATCGATGATCAGGCCCTTCACCCCGCGCGCCTGTGCGCTGGTGGCCAGCAGGTCCCCGAAATAGCCGTCTTCGCAGGGAGACGTCGGCGCGATCACCAGCACGTCGCCTTCCTGGCACTGCTCGATCGCGGCGTGGACCATGTAGTTGTCGCCCGGCGGCACGCTGATGGTGACGGCCGATGCACCGATGCGCGCGCCGGAGTAGATCGGGCGCATATAGCTGGCCAGCAGGCCCGTGCGGCCTTGCGCTTCATGCACGGTGGCAACCCCGCACTGCCCCAGCGCCTTGACGACTTCCGGATCGGCCCGCTCGATATTCTGGACGACGACACCCATGCCTACGACTCTCCTCATGTGCTGATTTGCGGCCCGCGTGGACCGTGCGCCTGCGCTCGTCAAGGCGATGCTACGGACCGAAGGCCAAACTTGTAAGCAACACTTACAATTGTTAGGGGCGGTCGTCGAGAGCGATGTCCACGACAGATTCGACCACTTCCGCCCCCAAGGTGGCACTTATCGGCTTCGGCGAGGCCGGGGAAACCTTTGCTCGCGCAGCCGATTGGGAAGGCTTTGCGCGCGGCTGGGACATCCTGCCCGAACGCTGTGCGGCGATGCCGGCTTGCGGCGTTGCTCCGGGCGTCGATTGTGCCGAGACGCTGGCCGACGCGGAGGTGGTGCTGAGTCTAGTGACCGCCGACGCCGCGCTGGATGCAGCGCGCGAATATGCGCCGCACTTGCCGCAAGGCGCCTATTGGCTGGACATGAATTCAGTCGCGCCGGAAACCAAGCGGGCTGCGGCCGAAGCGATCACAGCGGTCAACGGCCGCTATGTCGATGTCGCGGTGATGTCGCCGGTCGACAAACTGCTGGCCGTGCCGCTGCTGGTGTCCGGTCCGGAGGCCGCTACCGCGCTGGACCTGCTGGCCAAGCTTGGCTTCACCAATATCCGCACCGTCGGCGACGAGGTCGGCCGCGCCAGCGCGATCAAGCTGTGCCGCTCGGTCATGGTCAAGGGGCTGGAGGCGCTGACCGCCGAAATGGTGCTGGCTGCCAGCCAGGCCGGAGTGCTGGACGAAGTGCTCGCCTCGCTCGACGCCAGCGAGAAGCAGGTCAGCTGGGCCGAACGCGCCGACTACAACCTCGACCGCATGCTGGTGCACGGCCGCCGCCGCGGTGCCGAAATGGTGGAGGCGGCAGAGATGCTGCGCGACCTCGGCGTCCCGGCCCGGATGAGCGAGCAGACCGTCCTCATACAGGACGCACTGGGCCAGTTGGAACTTAGTCCCCCACCGGACACTCTTTCTGGTAAGCTGGAAGCAATCCGGAACACGCCGGAATTCAAGGGAGAGATTCGCCGATGAGCTTGGTAATCGATTGCCATGGTCACTACACCGTACTGCCCAAGGGCCACGATGCGTGGCGCGAGGAGCAGAAGGCCGCCTACAAGGAAGGGCGCAAGCCCGCCCCCTACCCCGCCATCAGCGATGACGAGATCCGCGAGACGATCGAGCAGAACCAGCTCAAGCTGATCAAGGAACGCGGCGCGGACTTCACCATCTTCAGCCCGCGCGCCAGCGCGATGGCGCACCACATCGGCGACCAGGAAGTGTCCGCCACCTGGGCGCATCACTGCAACAACCTGATCTACCGCGTCACGAAGCTGTTCCCCGACACCTTCATCGGCGTGTGCATGCTGCCGCAAAGCCCGAAGGCCGACCTGAAGGCCAGCATCGCGGAACTGCGCCGTTGCTCCGAACTGGGGTTCGTCGGCTGCAACCTCAATCCCGATCCGGGCGGTGGCCACTTCGAGCATCCGCCGCTGACCGACGAGTACTGGTTCCCGCTTTACGAAGAGCTGTGCGAGCTCGACATGCCGGCGATGATCCACGTCTCGGGCAGCTGCAACCCGGCCATGCACGCCACCGGCGGCTTCTACCTGGCCGCGGACACCGTCGCCTTCATGCAGCTGTTGCAGGGCGACCTGTTCAGCCGCTTCCCCAAGCTGCGCTTCATCATTCCGCACGGCGGCGGCGCGGTGCCGTTCCACTGGGGTCGCTATCGCGGCCTGGCCGACATGCTCAAGCAGCCGAGCCTGGACGAGCACCTGATGAACAACGTGTTCTTCGACACCTGCGTCTATCACCAGCCGGGCATCAACCTGCTGGCCGACGTGATCGACAACAAGAACATCCTGTTCGGCAGCGAGATGGTGGGCGCCGTGCGCGGCATCGACCCGCAGACCGGCCATTATTTCGACGATACCAAGCGCTATATCGACGCGCTGGATATCACTCCGCTCGAACGCCACATGATCTTCGAAGGCAATGCCCGCCGCGTCTATCCGCGGCTCGACAAGCTGCTGAAGGCCAAGGGGCTGGAGGAGCAGCGCCCGTGAGCCATACTGCCACCGGATTTGTGACCTGCGAGAAGCCGGAGCGCTACATCCAGCAGCTGGTGAGCCACTGGGGGCACAAGATGGCGACCGCCTATGACGAGGGCGACGGAATGGGGACCTTCCCCTTCTCCGAGCACACCAACGCCATTTTGACCGCACGCAAGGACGGCATCGCCATCACGCTTACAACTGCCGACCAGGCGGAGAACGAGCGCATGCGCGGTGTCATCGAGCGCCATATCGACCGTTTCGCCTTTCGCGAGGCACCGCTTGAATACGAATGGAAAGACCAATGACCGAAAAGAAGAAAGAGCGGATCAACATCCACGAATATCTCGCCGAGTTCGAGGATATCCCCGGCACCCGCGTGTTCACCGCAGCGCGCGCCCGCAAGGGATATTGGCTGAACCAGTTCGCGATGAGCCTGATGAAGGCCGAGAACCGCGAACGGTTCAAGGCCGACGAGAGCGCCTATCTCGACGAATGGAACCTGACGCCGGCCGCCAAGCAGGCGGTGCTCGATCGCGATTACAACGCGATGATCGATGAAGGCGGCAACGTCTACTACCTGTCCAAGCTGTTCAGCACCGACGGCAAGAGCTTCCAGTTCGCCGCGGGTTCGATGACCGGCATGAGCCAGGAAGAATATGCAGAAATGATGCTGAAGGGCGGTCGCTCGCCCGAAGGCGTACGTTCGAAGAAGGGAGGCTATTGAGATGGCCCGCGTAACCACAGGTATCACTTCCAGCCATATCCCCGCGCTCGGCGCGGCGATGCAGACCGGCAAGGACCGCGACGACTATTGGGGTCCGGTGTTTGCAGGCTACGACGCGATCCGCGAGTGGATCAAGCAGCCCGGCAACATGCCCGATGTCATCGTGCTGGTGTACAACGATCACGCATCCGCCTTCGACATGAACTGCATCCCGACCTTCGCGATCGGCTGCGGCGAAAGCTTCAAGCCCGCCGACGAAGGCTGGGGTCCGCGTCCGGTGCCCGACGTGATCGGCCACCCGGACCTGGCCTGGCATATCGCCCAGAGCCTGATCCTCGACGACTTCGACATGTGCATCTTCAACCAGATGGACGTCGACCACGGCTGCACCGTGCCGCTATCGATGATGTTCGGCGATGTCGATGAATGGCCCTGCAAGGTCATCCCGCTGCCGGTCAACGTCGTCACCTACCCGCCGCCCTCGGGCGCGCGCTGCTTTGCCCTGGGCGACAGCATCAAGGCGGCAGTGGAAAGCTTCCCGGAAGACCTCAACGTCCACGTCTGGGGCACGGGCGGCATGAGCCACCAGCTGCAGGGGCCGCGTGCGGGCCTGATCAACAAGGAATTCGACCTCGATTTCATCGAGCAGCTGATCAACGACCCCGAAACGCTGAGCAAGAAGCCGCACATCGACTACCTGCGCGAAGCGGGCAGCGAAGGCATCGAGCTGGTGATGTGGCTGATCATGCGCGGTGCGCTGGGCGACAAGGTGAAGGAGTTGTACAACTTCTATCACATCCCCGCCTCCAACACCGCGCTGGGCGCGCTGATCCTGCAGCCGGAGGAAACCGCCGGCGAGGCGCTCAACCCGCAGCGCGTGCTGAGCGGGCACAGCCTCGAAGCTGCCGAATAAGCATCCGGGGGGCGCCGGCGGAACAATCCGCGCTGGCGCCCCTTGTTAATATGTAACCACTCGAAACTCTCGAACGGGAGAAGTCCCCCATGAAGATCGCACTCGCCGGTGGCGGCGCATTCGGAGAAAAGCACCTCGACGGGCTGAAGAACATCGACGGCGTGGAAGTGACCGCGCTGGTCGGACGTCGCCTCGAGCCGACCCAGGCCATGGCCGACAAGTACGGTATCGGCTTCGCCACCACCGACTACGAAGCCATGCTGGAGCGCGACGACGTCGACGCGGTGATCCTGTGCACGCCCACGCAGATGCACGCGGACCAGGCGATCAAGGCGATGGACGCCGGCAAGCACGTCGAAGTGGAAATCCCGCTGGCCGACAGCTGGGCCGATGCCCAGGCGGTGATGGCCAAGCAGCAGGAAACCGGCCTCGTCTGCATGGCCGGCCACACTCGCCGCTTCAATCCCTCGCACCAGTGGGTGAAGCAGCAGATCGACGCCGGCGAGCTGGAAATCCTCTCGATGGACGTGGAGACCTATTTCTTCCGCCGCGAGAACAAGAACGCCAAGGGCGAACCGCGCAGCTGGACCGACCACCTGCTGTGGCACCACAGCGCGCACACCATCGACATCTTCCAGTACATGACCGGTTCGAAGGTGGTGAAGGCCAACATCCTGCAGGGACCGAAGCACCCGGTGCTTGGCATCGCCATGGACCAGTCGATCCAGATGAAGACCGAGAAGGGCCAGATCCTGACCCTGTCGCTGTCGTTCAACAACGAAGGGCCGTTCGGCACCTTCTTCCGTTACATCGGCGACACTGGAACCTACCTCGCTCGTTATGACGATCTCTACAATGGCAAGGACGAGCCGATCGACCTGTCCGGCGTGGACGTGCCGTCGAACAACGGCATCGAACTGCAGGACCGCGAGTTCATCGCCGCGATCCGTGAAGGCCGCGAGCCGAACAGTTCTGTCGCGCAGGTGCTCGATTGTTACCGAGTCATTGGCGAACTGGCCGCCAGCCTCGAAGAACAGGACGGCTGGTCGTAAGTAACTGTGCTCACTTGACTTGACGCCCATTCGCTCCCGGCACAAGATTGCGCCGGGAGCAACAGGCCGAGGGGGAGGAGCACTCATGGCTGATCTGGACAACATTCTCGCGGAGGCGCGGGAGACCAACGACAAGATGCAGGCAGCGCTGGGAGCGACAGACGAGAGCACGATGCGCCAGATCGTGCGGCTGCGGACGCGGTTCGCCACGCTGGTTGCGGAAATGATGAGCGCCATCCGCACCGATCCGCGGCTTGCCGCCAATCCCGAGTTGAAGGATCAGTTCGACGCCAAGTTCGCCGAGATGCGACAGGAACTGGCAAAGCACCAGCACAAGTGGCGCAGCACGGAGATCGAGAGCGATGAAGCCGGCTATCGCATGGCCGGCCGCGAGATGGGCCACAAGCAGGACGCATTCTATCGCTGGGCGCAGGACGCCTTGCGCGACGCATAGGCCGGCACCGTCGCAACGGCGGGCGGGCCTCTTTTGAACAACAACCAACGACATGAATCGCTGGAGACCCGATGAAACGCGAAATCGCCGGTAAACCCGTCCACCCCGTAGGCCTTGGCTGCATGAACCTGTCGTGGGCCTATGGCTCACCGCCGCCGCATGATGAGAAGGTCAAGCTGCTCAACCGGGCGCTGGACATCGGCTACGACCATCTCGACACCGCCAACATCTATGGCGGCGGCGCGAACGAGGAACTGCTGGCCGAAGCCGTGATGCATCGGCGCAAGGAGTTCTTCCTCGCCAGCAAGTGCGGCATCGTGGTCGACGGACCCAAGCGCGGCGTCAGCTGTTCGCCGGAAAGCATTGCCGAGAACCTCGACAAGAGCCTGGCACGGCTGAAGACCGACCACATCGACCTGTTCTACATGCACCGCTTCGATCCCAAGGTGCCGATTGCCGACAGTGTGGGCGCCATGGTGAGGGCGATCGAGGCGGGCAAGATCGGCGCCTATGGCGTGTCCGAATGGAATGCCGCGCATATCCGCGAAGCGCATGCCGTCCATCCCATCGCCGCGGTGCAGCCCGAATATTCGCTGTGGACCCGCAACGTGGAGCTGGGCGTGCTCGATACCTGCAAGGAGCTGGGCATCGCGCTGGTCGCCTTCAGCAGCACCGGTCGGGGTGCCTTCGGCGGCGTGCTGCGCGATCCCTCCACGCTGGAGGAAAAGGATCTGCGCACGAAGATGCCGCGTTTCAACGCCGAGAACTGGCCGAAAAACCTGAAGGTGATCGAGCAGTTCGAGGCGCTGGCCAGGGAAGTGGGCGTCGCGCCCGCGCAGCTGGCCAATCGCTGGGTGCTGGAACAGGGCGACAACTGCCATGTCATCCCCGGCACCACCAGCATCGCCCACATGGAAGAGAACTTCCACTCCGCCACCGTCGACATCCCGGCGGACGCCATCGCCAGGGCCGGCGAGATCGTGAACCATGCGACGGTGCACGGCCATCGCTACCACGATGCCATCCGCCCGACGATCGACACCGAGGAATTCGAGGACGCCTGATGGGTTCGGTGCGCGCGGAGATCGGCTATTCCAGGCGCACCGAACAGCGCCCCTATTTCTACGCCAATGCGCACGAGAAGGACTTCGTCCCGCTGCAGCCGGTCGAAGTGGAGATCACCGATGCGCGCGGCCGCGGTTGCTCGCTCGATGTCGAGGGCTTCCAGCTAGTCGAACACCGCAGCGCGGTGCCCGACCTCACCGATCTCGATGCGGTCAAGCGCGTACATTCGGACGAGATCGCCGAACTGCTGAAATCGGTGACCGGCTGTGACCACGTGGCGATGACGCCGATGGGGATCCTGCGCTTTTCCGAACGAGCGGGAGAGAACGAGAGCCACGACAATTCTCACCCGGCCCGCTTCGTCCATGTCGACATGGCGAAGGAAGCCGCCGCAGGCGCCCGCGCGCAGACGGCTCCCGAAGGCCGCGAGATCGTGCGCAGCGCGCAGTACAACGTATGGCGCGTGTTGTCCGCCCCGCCGCAGGACGTGCCGCTCGGCCTGTGCGCCTACAATAGTATCTCGGCCGAAGACCTGATCGATTGCGACGCCATTTTCGACCCGCTCGACGGCTCGCCCGAATGGGGCTTTCCGAACTACCTGCTCGAATACAGCCCGGCGCACCGGTGGTATTACTTTGCCGACATGCATCCGGGCGAGGCGCTGGTGTTCAAGACCAGCGAGAGTGACCCGGACCGCGCGCAGCTGATGCCGCACGGCGCCTTCGACAATCCGCTGGCACCCGCAAGTGCGCCGCCGCGCATCAGCCTAGAGATGCGCGGCACCGCATACTGGTTCGCCTAGGGAACGCCTATTCGGCTGCGGGTTCCGCCGCAGGTGCCGGCGGCACCGCGACGTTGTAGGCCGAACGGATCATCCAGCTGCCGCCCGATGCCTTGGTCCACACCGTCTGGCTGTGCATGTCGAGCGTCACCGGCTCGCCGCTTTCCGGATCGGTGGTGGTAAAGTCGACTTCGCTGGTCAGCACCGCAACGTCATCCGCTTCCGAAGCCCAGCCGCCCGTCGGTTCGATCGTCAGCGCGAAGTTGGGGTCGGCCAGCAAGGTTGCATATTCATCGGCAATCTCGGCGCCGCCGCGCAGAATCGAACCGTCCGGCTTCACCAGCACGGCATCATCGGCGTAGAGTCGCGCGATTCCCACAACGTCGCCGCTCTCGATCGACTGCAATTGCGATTGTTCGGTCAGGCGTACGGTTTCCACCACGGCGGCGGGGTCCGCTGCACTGCCACACGACGCGAGCAGCAGTGCGCCCGCTACTACTGCGAGTCCATTCCTTGCCATTGACTATCTCCCTCTCGTCTTATCGGTCGAGGGAGGGTTATGCGGCCGGGCGCAAGGTCACATTGATCTTGCGCAATATTGCTGCGGTGACGTTCAGAGCAGCTGGCGCAGCGGCTTCCGGAAGGCCTTGGCCACTTCCGCGGCGGCCGCATCAAGATGCGCCTTCCACTCTGCCCAGTCGCGACCGGTGGCTGCGAACACGCGCTCGTCAGCCATGCCGGCGGCGACTGCCGGAGGCATCAGAGCGTCTCGGAATACATCTCGAGCAGGTTGGCCCAGGCACGCTCGGCTTCGGCCTCGGCGTAGACCGGGCTGTCGAGCACGGTCCAGCCATGGTCGCCGTCGTAGACCTCCACCTCGACGTCCGCGGCGGCCGTCTCGGCGGCGGCGCGCAGGGCGTCCTTGTCGGTCGGCGCCTGCGCATCGTCATTGCGGGCGATGGCGATCAGGGCAGCAGCATCGTCGGCCATGTCGTCCAGCAGGTTGACCGGTGCCATCGGGCTGTCGCCAACCAGTCCACCGCCATGGAAGCTGCCGGCGGCCTTGATCCGGTCCGGCACGGCGGCGGCGCAGTAGATGGTCCAGCTGCCGGTCATGCAATAGCCCTGGTTGCCGATGCCGCGCGAGCTGTCGACCGCATCCTGCGCATCAAGCCAGGCGACCACGGCGCGCGCGGTTTCCTGCACGGCCTCGGGCGTGTTGGCCTCGCGCCAGGGGGTGACGCGGTTCCACCCGTCATTGGCGCGCCAGTCCTCGAAATCCTCGAACTGCTGGCCGGCAACCGAGCGGTAATAGGGATTGGCGACGAGCACGGCATAACCGGCCTCGGCCAGCCGGCGCCCCATCTGCACCTTGGCCGGACGCAGGCCGGCAATGTCGGGCCACAGGATGACGGCAGGATGCGATCCGCCGGCAGGATGGATGAACACGCCATCGAAAGTGCCGCCCGGTGCATCGAAGGTGACCGTGTTCTCCACCAGTCCGCCTTCCGCTTCGGCCCCGCTGTCCATCGGCGCGCAGGCGGCCACGGCCCCTGCGGCGCCCATTGCGCCCAATGCGCCGAACTGCCGACGCGTAACCTTCGGCATGGCCGCAACCTGATCCAATTCACACATATGCCAAGCTCCTCTTTTCCCGTTTGAACGGGAAGATAGCAGGTTCACTTGGCAGTGCGAGTCCCAAGCCACGGTCGGCGACTGGCCGACCGCAAGGCCGAACGGCCGCCCGTAGCGGGCGCAGCTCTGCTGCGCATCCAGCGAGGACGCCGCCGCGGAGGCGGCAGCGAAAAGCAAACTATGTCAGATCGTCCATTTCGATCTTCAGGCCTGCCTCGGCATCCTTGCCGGCCTTGCGGCGCAGCGCCTCGATATGGGCGCGGCCGGGAGGGCAGTCTTCGATCGGCAGGGCGGCGATCTGCTTGGCGAACTCCTCGGTGAAGTCGATCGCGTGTTCGGGGTGAGTCAGGATCAGGCCGTCCTGCTGGCTCATGCCGCGTAGGATCTTCGCGCCGACCTCGTAGGGGTCCATGCCGAACTGTTCGAAGGCGGTGCCGAACTGTTCCAGCTCGCCTTCCTTGGGCGGGGCGAATCCGGCATCGGAGAACTGCTCCGGCCGCTTGTGCGCGCTGGCCCAGGCATTGGTGCGGGTGAGCGCGGGGCAGCACAGCGAACAACCGATGCCGTGCGGCGCCAGGTTGTAGCGCAGGCTATCGGTCAGGCCGCGCACGGCGAACTTGCTGGCGGTGTAGATGCCTGCCTGCGGCCCCGGCAGGAAGGCGGCCATGCTGGCGACGTTGACCACGTGGCGGCGGCCGACGCTCTCCTTGATGCGCGGCAGGAAGCTCTGCAGCCCGTTCACCACGCCACCGAAATTGACCCCCATGATCCAGTCGTAGTCGTCGTAGCTGGCCTCGTCGGTCGGGCCGAACACGCTGACGCCGGCGTTGTTCACCAGCACGTGAACCTCACCGAAGTGATCGACCACTTCCTCCGCCACCTGCGCGAAACGCTGGCGGTCGGTCACGTCGAGCTTGCAGAACAGCGGCGTCTCGTAGCCCTTCTCGGCAAACCACTTCTCGGTCGCGGCGCGATCGTCCTCGTTGCGGTAGGACAGCGCCACGCGCATCCCGGCATCGGCAAAGGCCTGCGCCGTGCCGAGGCCGATCCCCGTCACCGCGCCGGTGATGAAGGCCACGCGGCCCTGCCATTCCTCGCGATAATTCGCCGGATCAACTTTCATCGCTCAATTCTCTCCCGCGCCCGCCTTTGGGCTTCCCTTGATTATATCGTTCGTTAGTATTGCATACAAATAGACAAAGGGGAGAGTCGAAATGTCCGATACCGAAGCCCGCCTCGCGGCGTTGGAGAAGAGCGTCCACCGGCTGGAGGACGAAGCCGCCATCCTGCGCCTGCAGATGGCCTATGGCTATTACATCGATTACAACCGGCCCGAGGAAGTCGCCGGCCTGTTCGCCGAGGATGGCGCGGTGGTTTTCCTGTCCGGCGAATATGTCGGCTACGAAGGCGTGATGCGCCTCTACGGCACCTGGTTCCAGAACCTGTTCACCCGCGGTCGCCGCGGCCCGGTACACGGCCTGCTGCTGGATCACTTCCAGTTGCAGCCGGTCATCACCGTGGCCGAGGACCGCATGACCGCCAAGGGCCGCTTCCGCGGCATGCTGGCCGGCGGCTGGCATGACGAGGCGATGGACTGGAAGCCCGAAGGCCCGCCGCAGCAGTTCTGGGAAGCCGGCATCTACGAGAACGACTACGTTCGCGAGCCCGGCCCCGACGGCGAGCTGGTGTGGAAGATCAAGCGCCTCAACTACCTGATGCAGTGGCAGGGCGACTACGAAACCGGCTGGGCGCACACGACCGCGCACCTGCAGCCGGCGGAGCAGACCTATCCGGAAAACCCGCTGGGTCCGGACCGCATCCTGCCCAAGGAAGAGTGGCGCACCACCTGGCCCAACCGCCATCCGGTGGAAATGAGCTTTGCCCACCCCGTGCTGGGCGAGGCCTTCAAGGTGGGCGAATTCACCAAGCTGATGGAAAAGCAGCAGTTCGACGATTGAGGCTGGGCGCGATGCGACACAGTCAGACAATCCTGCTGGCGGCGAGCCTCGCGCTCGCCGCTTGCGGACCTGCAGGCAACGTGGGCGAAGCGGACCCTGCCGGGACCGTTGCGGCCGATCCGATGGACACCAGCGATCGAGAAAGCCTGTCGGACCGCGAGGTGGCCGACCGCTTCATCGAAGTGTTCTACAACCAGAACCGCCTGACCGACGGGTTCGAAGCCTGGGTGCACCCGGACTACATCCAGCACGATCCCAATTCGCCCACCGGGCGTGACCCGACCATCGAAGTGCTCGCCGCGCACATGCAGGCGAACCCGGAGATGCGGCACGACGTCAAGCGCGTCATCTACGGCGACGAGGGCGAAGAGGGCACATTGGTGGCCGTGCACTACCACTTCACCCGCGCACCCGATGACCGGGGCAGCGCGGTAGTCGACATTTTCCGCATCAAGGACGGCTACCTGGTCGAACACTGGGACGTGATCCAGCCGGTGCCCGAGGAAGCGCTCAACGACAATACGATGTTCTAGGGAACGAGGTGAGGGAATGGCCAAGCTCGAAGACGGCAGCGAAAAAGGGTTGAAGGGCCACTTCAAGGAAGACTTCTCTCACCGCGAGCGGATCGGTCTCGCCCCGCGCGCCGGTCACGTCGACCGGCATGCGCCGTACCAGCGTATCGCTACCGAAGAGGCCTGGACCTTCCCGGCGCTGGTGAAGGCGCAGGTCGAGTACCTCGAGAGCGGCGACGCACCCGACGACGACAGCCTGAAGATGGCGGGCATGTTCTCGAAGATGCCGAGCCTGCAGGAAATGCTGCAGGACCTGGGCGACCTGCGCATCAGCCACATGGACGAGCTGGGCATCGACCGGCAATTGCTGCTGCTCACTGCCCCCGGCGTGCAGGTGGTGAAGCCCGGCGACGGCACCGCCCTTTCGCGCGAGGCCAACGACATTGCCGCCGAAGCCTGCCGCAACCATCCCGACCGCTTTTCCGCCTGTGCCGCCTTCGACCCGCGCGACGTGGCAGGCAGCGTGAAGGAAATCGAGCGGGCCATGGGCGAGCTGAAGCTCAACGGTGCCGTGCTAAACTCGCATTTCCAGGGCCACTACATCGACGAGCAGGACTACTGGCCGATCCTCGAGGTGCTCGAGGCGATGGACGCGGCGCTCTACATCCACCCCACCGCGCCCTTCAACGCGCCGCATTACGAGGATCGCGGTTTCTTCGGCGCGCTGGCGGGCTTCCCGCACGATGTCTGGCTGCACACCATGGGGATCATCTTCTCCGGCGCTTTCGACCGCTTCCCCAAGCTGCGCCTCGTCATCGGGCACATGGGCGAATGCCTGCCGCTGCACCTCTACCGGTTCGACTGGATGCAGGGGAATGCCGACGGTCGCAGCCACCTGCGCGGGGGCACCCAGCCCAAGCTGAAGCATCCGGTCAGCCATTACTTCAAGAACAACATCTGGATCACCACCAGCGGCGTGGGCTGGGAACCGGCGATCAAGTTCTGCCAGGACGTGCTGGGGCCGGAGCGCGTGCTCTACGCGATGGATTACCCTTACCAGCAGTCCTACGACGAGGTCGCCGCCTACGACCGCATGGACATGGACGACAAGGTGAAGAAGATGCTGATGGAGGACAACGCGCGCAGCGTTTTCCGCATCACGGGGTAGCGGCTTCCAGCAATTTGGCGATAGCAGCCGGGTGGACCTGGCCGAAGAAGCGCAGCTGCGCTCGGCGGCCCTGCGCCCAGGCCAGCTTGCCGTTCATCTCGATGGAACCGTCGATGCTCAGGTGCACGAAGTCGCTCGCGCCGGGCCAGTCGTCGTTCGCTTCGAGCATGCAACCATCGGCGGTGAGACGGGTGATGGCCACGGCATGACGCGCACCTTCGCATTCGCAGGCACCCGCAATGGCGGGAATATCGCGGCGGTCGTCGAAAGCACTTGCCATGTTCGCGTCTCCAATCTGGAGCCTGCGATGTTACGCAAACATGGTTAACAGGATGTGGTTGCGCCGTTCAGGAAAGCGAATGCTTTGCTGAACGGCGCACAATCGGGGCCTAGCCCCAGACCTCTTCGGCCACTTCCACGCACAGGCGGATCTTGTCGGCCTGCTGCTGCGTGGTGATGTCGTTGCCGTGCACGGTGCTGGCAAAACCACATTGCGGCGACAGCGCCAGCTGCTCGATCGGAGCGTATTTCGCCGCCTCGTCGATCCGGCGCTTGATATCGTCCTTGCTCTCCATCTCGCCCAGCTTGGTCGAGACCAGGCCCAGCACCACGGTCTTGCCCTTGGGCAGGAATCGCAGCGGAGAGAAATCGCCCGAACGTGCATCGTCGTATTCGAGGAAGAAGGCGTCGATGTCGCATTCGTTGAACATCACCTCGGCCACCGGCTCGTAACCGCCTTCGGCCGCCCAGCTGGAGCGGAAGTTGCCGCGGCACAGGTGCATCGTGCGAATAAGGTCTTCCGGCGCGCCATCGAAGCTGGCGTTGATCAGCCTGGCATAGTCATGGGTGATCGAATCCGGATCCATCCCGCGGTTCTGCGCATCCTCGCGGTGACCGGTGTCGCACAGGTAGGCGAGGTTGGTGTCGTCCAGCTGCACATAACGGCAACCGGCGTCGACGAGATCGGCGAGTTCCTCGGCATAGGCCTTGGCCACGTCGTCGTAGAAATCCTGCATTTGCGGATAGGCATCCTCGGGGATGCCTGCACGGCCGGCGCGGAAGTGCAGCATGGTCGGGCTGGGAATGGCGACCTTGGCCATGGCGCCCGGCGCGCTCACCTGGCCAGCGAGGAATTCGTAGTCCGCGCGCTGGATCGGCTTCACGTGTTCGACCTTGCCGGTGATGATCATCTTCGGCGGCGCGAATTCGACATCCACGCCCTTGTCGTTCTTGAACGCCTTCTTGATCCCCCCGGTCTCCTCCACGCCCGACAGCTGGAGCAGGAAGTCGGTGTGGAAGAACTTGCGGCGGAATTCGCCATCGGTCACGGCCTTGATGCCGAGGCTTTCCTGCCATTTCACGAGTTCGGCGATGGCCTCGTCCTCGATCTGGCGCAGGGCGGCTGCGTCGATCTCGCCGGCGGCATGGCGATCGCGCGCCTCGATCACCGATTGCGGGCGCAGGAACGAACCGACGTGGTCGGCACGCGACGGTAGCTTGAATGTCATTTGGGTAATCCTGTCATTGGCTATTAGCGGCTGCTGAGCCAGGGTCATGACGCGGGCTCGCGCTCGACTGACGGGACGGTTCATACGCCTCGCGCTTGCTGCATTGCAACACACTTTATGGCTCGGCAGGGTAAAGCCCTGCTTGACCTTCACAGGCGCAACTTTAACGATGGTTAGGATTGCGCAGCCCTTGGACGGGCGCGACTCAGGACGCTTTGGGAGAGGCGAAAATGCGGATGTTTAAGGCAGCGGCCATCAAGAGCGCGCTGGGGGCAACACTGGCGCTGGCACTGGCCGCGTGCAATTCGAATGGCGCCGCCGAGGGCACGGCCCCGCCGACCGAGGGCGTGACCGACGCGCTGATTGCGTCCGCCGCGGCCGAGGAATGGCTGTCTTACGGCCGCGACTACGGCGAACAGCGCTTCTCTCCGCTGATGCAGATTACGGCCGAGAACGTGGGTCAACTGGGCCTGGCCTGGAGCTACGATTTCGACACGGCGCGCGGGCAGGAAGCCACGCCGCTGGTGCACGACGGCGTGCTCTACACCACCAGCGCCTGGAGCAAGGTCTACGCCTTCGATGCGACGACAGGTGAGCTCAAGTGGAGCTACGATCCCGAAGTCCCGCGTGAAACGCTGGTGGCGGCCTGCTGCGACGCCGTGAACCGCGGTGTCGCCCTCTATGGCGACAAGGTCTATGTCGCCACGCTCGACGGCTATCTCGTCGCACTCAACCAGTCCGACGGCTCGGTCGCCTGGCGCAAGGAATACGTGCCCGACCACGAAAGCTACACCAGCACCGGCGCGCCGCGCGTGGCCGACGGCAAGGTTTTCATCGGCAGCGGCGGCGCCGAGTATCGCGCACGCGGCTTCATCGCCGCCTTCGACTGGGCGGACGGTGACGAATTGTGGCGTTGGCACACCGTGCCCGGCAATCCGGAAGACGGCTTCGAGAACGAGGCCATGGAACGCGCCGCGGCGACCTGGGGCGGCAACTGGTGGGAACTGGGCGGTGGCGGCACCGTGTGGGATTCGATCACCTACGATCCGGAAACCGGCCTGGTGCTGTTCGGCACCGGTAATGCCGAACCGTGGAACCCCGCTGCCAACGGTCGCGAAAGTGCCGACACCGAAGGTGACGACAACCTCTACACCTCATCCATCGTCGCGCTGAATGCCGACACCGGCGAATATGTCTGGCACTTCCAGCAGACGCCCGAGGATCGCTGGGACTACGATTCCAACGCGCAGATCACGCTGGCCGACGTCGAGATCGACGGCGAGCAGCGCCGCGTGGTGATGCATGCGCCAAAGAACGGCTATTTCTACCTGCTCGACGCGGCAACCGGGGAATTCATCTCGGGCACGCCATGGGTCGACATCAACTGGTCGCTGGGTATCGATCCGGTAACCGGACGTCCCGAAATCAACCCGGAAGCACGCTACGAGCAGACCGGTCAGATGTTCGTCGGCCTGCCCGGCGCGGGCGGCGCGCATAGCTGGCACCCGCAAAGCTATTCGCCGGCTACGGGCCTGATGTACATTCCCGCCAACCTCGCCGGCTTCCCGTTCATGGCGGATAACGAGTTCGAGGAAACCGAGCTGGGCTTCCAGACCGGTATCGACGGTGCGGCCACGGCCATGCCGCCGATCCCCGAAGTTCGCGAGGCGACCCTGGCCGCGACCACCGGCGCACTGGTGGCGTGGAACCCGGTGACCGGGCAGGAGGCCTGGCGCGTCGACTATCCGGGCCCATGGAACGGCGGCACGCTGGCAACGGCGGGCAACCTCGTGTTCCAGGGCACCGCGGCTGAGGAATTCCGCGCCTACAACGCCACCTCCGGCGAACAGCTGTGGTCGTTCCCGACGCAGTCCGGCGTGATCGCCGCACCGATGACCTACGCCATCGACGGCGAACAGTATGTCGCCATCATGGTCGGCTGGGGCGGAGTTTGGGACGTTGCCCCTGGCATCCTGTCCGCCAAGTCGGGCACGCCGCGCAACATCAGCCGCCTGCTGGTGTTCAAGCTGGGCGCCGATGGCTCTCTGCCCGAGCCGCCGCCGCTGGCCGAACGCGTGCTCGATCCGCCGCTGTTCACCGGCACCGAGGAACAGGCCGCCGCCGGTGCGCGCCTCTACGCCCGCTTCTGCGGCGCTTGCCACGGCGATGCGGCAGTGGCCGGCGCGCTCAATCCGGACCTGCGCCATTCGATGACGATCAACAACTTCAACGCCATGAAGGCGATCGTGATCGACGGGGCCTTCGCACATAACGGCATGGTCTCCTTCGCCGCCGACATCGACGAGGGCGAACTGGAGAACATTCGCCAGTACATCATCATGCGCGCCAATCAGGACAAGGCGCTGGGCGAATAGAGTTCCACGGGGAGGCTCGACTCCCCGTGGCACACATTCTAACGAGCGTTACGATTGCACAGGCGCCGTAGGCAGCCCCGCGTGCCTTTGCTAGGATAAAGTCAAACAGAGTCGTTTAGGTTGAGAGGACCCGCACAATGAACGAACAAACCACCATCGATCGCACCCAGCGAGAGTATTCCGCCGCCGCCAAGAAGGCGCTGGAGCGTTCGCCCCAGCTCTACATCAACGGTGAGTGGGTCGATTCCTCGGGCGGCGAGACCATCGATGTCGAAGACCCGTCCTCGGGCAAGATCATCTCCAAGATCGTCGAGGCGACCGACAAGGACGTCGATCGCGCCGTGGCCGCTGCCCGCGCCGCCTTCGACGACAAGCGCTGGCGCGGCATGCCGCCGGTCGAGCGCGAGAAGATCATGCACAAGCTGGCCAACCTGATCGAGGAGCACGCCGACGAGCTGGCCGAGCTCGAGGCCATCGACGTCGGCAAGCCGAAGGGCATGGCCGGTGCGGTCGACGTGCCGGGTGCGGCTTCGCACATCCGTTTCTGCGCTGGCTGGGCCGGCAAGATCACCGGCGAGACGATCCCGCCCTACACCATGCCCGACGGCATGCTGTTCGCCTACACGCTGAAGGAGCCGGTCGGCGTCTGCGCCCAGATCGTGCCGTGGAACTTCCCGCTGCTGATGGCCTGCCTGAAGATCGGCCCGGCGCTGGCGGCAGGCTGCACCACGATCCTGAAGCCGGCCGAGCAGACCAGCCTGACCGCGCTGCGCCTGTTCGACCTGATCCATGAAGCCGGTATCCCGGCCGGCGTTGCCAACCTCATCACCGGCTATGGCCACACGGGCGGCGATCGCCTGGTGAAGCACCCCGATGTCGACAAGGTGGCCTTCACCGGATCGACCGAAATCGGCAAGCTGATCAACCGCAACGCCACCGACACGCTGAAGCACGTCACGCTGGAACTGGGCGGCAAGAGCCCGGTGGTGGTGATGCCGGATGTCAACGTGCAGGAAACCGCTCCGGGCGTGGCTGGCGCGATCTTCTTCAACTCGGGCCAGGTCTGCGTCGCCGGTTCGCGCCTCTATGCGCACAAGAGCGTGTTCGACAAGGTCGTGGAAGGCATGGCCGAGACCAAGGATTTCTGGGCTCCGCGTCCCTCGCTCGATCCCGATGCACACATGGGTCCGCTGGTCTCCAAGGAACAGCATGATCGCGTGATGGGCTACATCGACGCGGGCAAGCGCGATGGTGCCAGCGTGCTGATGGGCGGCGATGCGCCGTCCGATGCCGGCTACTACGTCAACCCCACCATCCTCACCGACGTGAACCCGCAGATGAGCGTCGTGCGCGAGGAAATCTTCGGCCCGGTCGTCGTCGCCCAGCGATTCGAGGACCTCGACGAAGTGGTGAAGGACGCCAACGACACGCAGTACGGCCTTGCCGCAGGCGTGTGGACCAAGGACGTCACCGCCGCGCACAAGATCGCCGCGCGGCTGCAGGCCGGCACCGTGTGGGTGAACACCCACGCCATGATCGACACCGCGATCCCGTTCGGCGGCTACAAGGAAAGCGGCGTCGGCCGCGAGCAGGGCCGCGAAGGTATTGACGCCTACCTGCAGACCAAGTCCGTCATCATGAAGATGGACTAAGAAGCAGAGCAATCGAGGCCCGCCGCCGGATCGTCCGGGGCGGGCCTTATTGTCTGTAAAGGGGGAGTTTGATTTGCCGGTAGATCCCAACAAGGTCCGCGCCATCGACGTGCACGTGCACGCCGAGGTTTCCTGTCACGATCCCGAAGACCCGGTGATGGGCAAGTTCTTCGACGCGGCCAGCCACTATTTCAAGGCCCCGCGCGAACGGCCCAAGATGCCCGAGATCATCGAGCTCTATCGCGAGACGAACATCGCCTTCTGCATGTTCACCGTCGATTGCGAGAGCGGCATGGGCGCCAAGCGCGTGTCGAACTACGAAGTCGCGGAAATCGCCAACAAGAACGACGATATCTGCATCCCCTTCGCCTCCATCGACCCGCACAAGGGCAAGTACGGCGCGCGCGAGGCGCTCGACCTGATCGAGAACCACGGCGTGAAGGGCTTCAAGTTCCACGGCATTGCCCAGAACGCCCACCCGGCGGACCGGATGGGCTACCCGATCTACGAAGTCATCAACGAGTACAAGCTGCCGGCCATCTTCCACACCGGCCATTCCGGCATGGGCACGGGCATGCGCGGTGGCGGCGGCATGCGCCTGAAGTATGGCGAGCCAATGCTGATCGACGATGTCGCGGTGGACTTCCCCGACATGAAGATCATCCTCGCCCATCCCTCCTGGCCGTGGGTCGACCAGAGCCTGTCGATGGCGCTGCACAAGGACAACGTCTTCATCGACCTGTCGGGCTGGAGCCCGAAGTACTTCCCCAAGCAGGTGGTCACCTACGCCAACACCCAGCTTAAGCATAAGATGATGTTCGGCAGCGATTTCCCGCTGATCCATCCGGACAAGTGGATTGCCGCGGCGAAGGAAGTGGGCTTCCGCGATGAAGTGATGCCGGGCATCATGAAAGACAACGCGGCCCGCGTGCTGGGGCTGACCGGGCAGGAATAGAGATCCGGTGGAGCGTACGAAAATCCCCAACTGGCAACGCTTGTCCGACCAGGTCACCACCTCGGGCAAGCTGGTGGAGGAAGATCTTCCCGAACTGGCCAGCATGGGCGTGCGCGAAGTGATCGACCTGATCCCCGAAGGCCACGAGGATGAACTGGCGAACGAAGGCGACAAGCTTGCCGCGCTGGGGATCGGCTACGTGCGGATACCCGTCCCGTTCAGGACGCCCACCGAGGATCATTACGGCCGCTTCGTCGACCAGCTGGCGAAGGTCGAAAAACCGGTCCACGTGCATTGCGTGGCGAACTGGCGGGTCTCCCCCTTCTTCTATCGCTACCACCTGGAACTGGGGATGGAGGAACGCGCCGCACGCCGGCTGCTACAGCAGCAGTGGTACCCGGTCGACAGCGACGATCCGCTGACCCAACCTTGGTCGGATTTCATTGCCGCCGCCCGCGCGCGGCCGATCAGCGAGCAGGAACCTCAAGCATGACATTCGATGGCCAGCATATCGTCGTGACCGGCGCATCCTCGGGTATCGGCCTCGTCACCGCCAAGCTGCTCGCGCAGCGCGGAGCGAAAGTGACGCTGATCGCGCGCCGGTCCGACAAGCTGGAGGAAGCCAAGCAGGAAATTGGCGACAACGCCGCCTGGGCCACGGCCGACGTCGGCGATCGCGAGCAGCTGGAAAACGCGCTGGACGCGGCGGTTTCGCAGAACGGGCCGATCCACGGGCTGTTCGCCAATGCCGGGCTGACTGGCGGCTTCACCCCGCTGCTCGAATATCCGGGCGACCTGTGGGAGGATACCTTGCGGGTGAACCTCTCGTCGGTGTTCTGGGCGATCCAGAAGGTGCTGCCGGCCATGGTCGAGGCGAACAAGGGCTCCATCCTCGTTACCGGGTCGATGGCCTCGAAGCGGGGCATGGCGATGAACCCTGCCTATGTCGCCTCGAAGCACGGCCTGCTCGGCCTCAGCCGCGCGGTGGCGATGGAAATGGCCCCGCATGGCGTGCGCTGCAATTGTGTGATCCCCGGCTTCATCGAGACCGAAGCCCTGGCGCGGATTCCTGAGGAACAGCGCAAGATGATCGAAGGCCGCGTTCCGCAACGCCGCATGGGCAGCGCCGAGGAGATGGCCGAGGTCGCCGCCTTCCTCTTGTCCGATGCCGCCAGCCATGTCACCGGACAGGACTGGGCAGTGGACGGCGGAACGCTGGAAACCCTGGAAGTATAGAAAAGCGGAGAGACGATAATGCGTGCATGGTTGCTGCCGGAAGGATCCGACGGGTTCGACAAGCTCTATCTGGACGAACTGCCCGATCCCGAGCCTGGTCCCGGCGAGGTTGTCGTCGCGCCCACCGCATGGTCGCTCAACTACCGCGATTTCGCGGTCGCCAGCGGCAAGTATTTCGGCGGTGCGATTACCGAACCGTCGGTGCCGCTGTCCGATGGTGCGGGCAAGATCGTCGCCGTCGGCGAAGGGGTGAAGTCGGTACGCGTGGGCGACAAGGTGCAGTCGACCTTCTTCCAGGGCTGGATCGACGGCCCGCCCAAGTTCGTCCCCGCACTGGGCGACGGCAAGGCACCCGGCATGCTGGCCGAAAAGGTCGTGCTGTCCGAACACGGCGTCATCCCGATGGCGCGCAGCCTCGACGAACAGCAGGCATCGTGCCTGCCCTGTGCCGGCGTCACCGCCTGGAACGCGCTGTTCGAAGGCGGCAATCCGCTCAAGGCCGGGCAGAAGGTGCTGGTGCTGGGCACCGGCGGCGTGTCGCTGATCGCGCTCAAGCTGGCCAAGGCAGCCGGCGCGGAAGTGATTGCCACCAGCTCCTCCGACGAGAAGCTGGAGCAGGTGAAGGCGCTCGGTGCCGACCACACCATCAACTACAAGGACATCCCCGAATGGGGCGCGCACGTGCGCGATACCTTCGGCGGGGCCGACAAGATCATCGAGGTCGGCGGGACCGGCACGCTGAAGCAGAGCATGGACGCTTGCGCCATGCTGGCGGAAATCGCCCTGATCGGCGTGCTCACCCAGGGCGATCCGCCCGACACGCACGCCCTGATGTTCACCGGCTCGTCGATCCGCGGCATCTTCGTCGGCTCGGCGCGCATGGCGCGTGACCTCAACGCCTTCATCGACAAGCATCACATCACCTTCCCGATCGGCAAGACCTTCGCCTTCGAGGAAGCCGACCAGGCCTACGCCCATGGCTGGGGGCCGGACAGCTTCGGCAAGACGGTGATCGCGCTGGGTTGAGGCGTATCAATGCGGTGAGCGGCGCGACGGCGTGATATCCGCGCACTGTAGCGGGAGAGGACAGAGACCATGTGGGAAGTGCGCGTCAGCCCTTGCGGCGATTTCGACAACCACCCGTTCAAGTCGAACCATTTCGGCGTGGAGCCGCTGGCGGCGGCCATGGGTGCGGAAATCACCGGCGTGCGCCTTCCCGAGCTTTCCGACGAGGGCATCGCCAGCCTCAAGCAGGCGCTGTGGAAGCACAAGATGGTCTACCTGCGGGACCAGCACCTCTCGCATGCCGAACATGAGGAGTTCGCGGCCCGCCTCGGCCCCTTCGCGGTCGATGCCTATACACAGGGGGTTGAGGGGCACCGAGAGGTCCACCCGATCATCAAGGAGGCGGACGAGGTGACGCCGTCGCTGTTCGGCGGCGGCTGGCATACCGACAGCCCCTTCCTGCCCGAACCGCCCAGCATCACCACGCTGCGGCAGGTCGAAGGCCCGCCCTATGGCGGCGACACGACCTGGACCAACACCGCGCTGGCCTTCCGCCACCTCAGCAAGACCTACCAGGACATGCTGCGTCCCCTGCGCGTGCACATGAGCGCGGCGAACAACTACGCCACGCAGAACAAGCTGCGCGGCGACGGCGCGATCCAGTTCGGCGACAAGTCCAAGCACGAGCAGGGCATCAAGGGCAGTATCCACCCGCTGGTGCGCAAGCATCCCGAGACCGGCGAGGAAGCGCTGTATATCTGCGATACCTATGCCGTCGGCATCGAGGGGATGACCACGCACGAGGCCAAGCCGATCATCGACTTCCTCGTCCAGCACACCATCCAGCATGCCTTCACCTGCCGCCTGCGCTGGCGGCCGGGCATGGTGTGCATGTGGGACAATGCGGCGACCATGCACCTCGGTCCGAACGACTACGATGGCTTCCGCCGCGAGATGTATCGCACCACCACGGCAGGCGGAGTGCCCGCCTGAGCAACAAGTTGGAGACGGCCATGTATTCGCATATCCTCGTCCCGGTCGATCTCGATGAGGCGAGTTCCTGGGGCAAGGCCGTCCAGACAGCGCGCAAGCTGGCCGAGAATTTCGCCGCCAGGCTGACTCTCTGCACCGTGGTCCCCGATAACGCCGCCATGCTGAAGGCGGGCTGGTCGCCGCCCTCCTACGACGCCTTGCTGGAAAAGGCCGCCGCCCGGCTCATCCTGCTGAAGAACGAGCTCGGGCTGGACGAGGCGCAGACCGAGGTCGGCATGGGCTCGGTCGCCAACGGCGTGCTGGCCCTGGCCGAACGCGGCGACGTGGACCTGATCGTCCTGTCCGCCCACCGGCCGGAAATGCAGGACTGGCTGCTCGGCACCAACACCTCGCGCATTGTCCGGCACGCGAAGTGCTCGGTCTTCGTCGTGCGCGACTGACGCGATGCTGGGCAAGTCGCGCGATCTGCATGAGGAACACGCCCCCCGCACCATCCGCCAGCGGATCGGGAATCCGCGCGGCGAGAGTCCGCTCGGCGATTTCATGCTGGGTGGCGTCGATGGCGTGGTCACCACCTTTGCCGTAGTCGCCGGCAGTGCGGGCGGTCAGCTGAGCGCCACCACGGTCATCATCCTGGGTTTCGCCAACCTGCTGGCCGACGGCTTCAGCATGGCGGTCAGCAACTATCTCGGCACCAAGACCCGGCTGGAAGAGGTCCGTCGCAGCCGCGCCGACGAGGAATGGCAGATCCGCGAATTTCCCGAGGGGGAAGAGCGGGAGATCCGGGAGATCTTCGCGCAGAAAGGGTTCGAGGACGAGACGCTGGAAGAGATCGTCCGGGTCATCACCGCCGACCGGCGGGTCTGGGTCGATACGATGATGGCCGAGGAATTGCAGATGAGCGACGTGTCGGCGCGCCCCTTCCGGGCCGGCCTGACCACCTTCGTCGCCTTCTCGCTTTGCGGGCTGATCCCGCTGCTGCCCTTCCTCTTCGGGTTCGCCGATTTCGACACGACATTCATCGTCAGTGCCATTCTCGGGGCTGTCACCTTCTTTACCCTGGGCACCATAAAGGGCCTGACTGTGGGCACATCGCCCCTGCGATCAGGCTTGCGCACCTTCGCGATCGGCAGCGTTGCCGCCGCGCTTGCCTATGTCGCCGGTCACCTGCTGCACGCCTGGCTGGCCGGCTGATCGGGTTACCCACAAGCGTGCGACGTTAGCTACCACCATTTCATATATGTGATATTGTGCTTCCCGGAGGTCGCCAGGAGGAGAATGTCATGCGTAATCTGGTATGCGCTCTTTGCATCGTGCTTGCGGCTTGTTCGTCCGAAGAGACCGAGCCGGTTGTCGAAACCACCGATTTCGTAACGGCGAATGGTACCAGTGCCGGGATATACGAAGTCTCGGCGGAAGACGGGACCACGTCCATCGTCACCATCTATGCCGACGGCACCTATTCGCAGGTTACCCCCGACGGGACGCAGGCCGCGGCCGGCGAGCTTTCGGTGGTCGATGGCAAGACCTGTTTCCGCGCCCGTGTCGCCGGTTCGCAGCCGCTTTGCTACACGGAGACCCCGCCGGACGCCGATGGCGCCTACACGGCGACGCCCGAGGGCGGGGAACCGCTGACGGTACGACCCTACGACCCTTCGGCGACGACCGAAGGCTGACGCTGCAACGCGGCGCCGGCCAGCAACCGGGGCCGCGTCGATCAGCCGGCGAAGAAGTTCAGCTCCAGCAGCACGTTGTTGGGGTCGGCGGTGAAGATCTGCCGCAGGTTGATCGCCTCGACCAGGTTCTCCTGGTAATCGGCGCCCTTGGCATCGAGGCGCGCCTTCATGTCCTCGTATCCCTCCAGTCGCAACGCGACATGATGCAGCGCCCCGGTCAGCGCGCCGGGCTGCACCTCGCGGTCATAGGCGCGCACGCAATCGACCGAATTGATGTGGATGATCGCCCGCCCCTCAGCATCGAACATCCATTGCGCGGTCTGCGGCGTCAGCGGTGGCGGCCCGTCGCGGCGTTCGAGGTTGAGCATCTCCGCATACCAGTCCGCCGTCTCGTCCAGCCGGTCGGTGATGATGTTGACGTGATCCAGCGCTTCGACCTTCACAGGGTGCCTCCTGACGTTTTGCTACCTTTAGGCCTTGCCTCACTAGCCGAATATTGTATGTGATGCATACAAATTTCGCATATATGATTCTTTCATGAATATGGAGAGGAGCCAAAATGGCCGACAATCTGGAACAGGTACTGGCTAAAGCGAACGGCGACATCGTCGGCCAGCTGCGTAACAACAAGATCGGTGCCTATGTGTACCCCGTCGTCGCCCCGGAATTTTCCAACTGGCGTGACGAGCAGTGGGCCTGGCAGCACGGCGCCGTGCTGTTCGACCAGTCGCACCACATGTTCGACCTCTACATCAACGGTCCCGACGCCGGTAAGCTGCTGTCGGACACGATGGTCAACTCGTCCAAGGGCTGGGAAGTCAACAAGGCGAAGCAGTACGTCCCGACCACGCCGTACGGCCACGTCATCGGCGACGGCATCATCTTCCGCCTGGCTGAAGAAGAATATGTCTATGTCGGCCGCGCACCTGCTGCGAACTGGCTGATGTACCAGGCTGAAAAGGGCGGCTACAACGTCGACATCATCAACGATCCGCGTTCGCCCTCGCGCCCGATGGGCAAGCCGGTGAAGCGCATCTCCTGGCGTTTCCAGATCCAGGGCCCGCGCGCTTGGGACGTGATCGAGAAGCTGAACGGCGAACCGCTGGACAAGCTGAAGTTCTTCAACATGTCGACGATGAAGATCGGCGACAAGACGATCCGCACCCTGCGTCACGGCATGGCCGGTTCGCCGGGCCTGGAAATCTGGGGTCCGTACGAAGAGCAGGAATATGTCCGCGAGAAGATCCTCGAAGCCGGTGAAGAATTCGGCCTGATCCCGGTCGGTTCGCGCGCCTACCCGTCGAACACGCTGGAATCCGGCTGGATCCCCAGCCCGCTGCCTCCGATCTACACCGGTGACGAGCTGGAAGATTATCGCAAGTGGCTGCCGGCCAATGGCTACGAAGCCACCGGTTCGATCGCCGGTTCGTTCGTCTCCGACAACATCGAAGACTACTACACCAACCCGTACCAGCTGGGTTACGGTCCGTTCGTCAAGTTCGACCACGACTTCATCGGTGCCGACGCACTGAAGAAGATGGAAGAAGACGGCACCAAGGATCGTTACAAGAAGGTGACCTTCGAGTGGAATGCGGACGACATGAAGAAGATCGTCGGTTCCATGTTCGATCCGGAAGGCGAGCAGTACAAGTTCTTCGACCTGCCGCTGGCCAACTACGGCAACTCCAGCTTCGACGCTGTGAAGGACGCCGACGGCACCGTGATCGGCAAGTCGATGTTCACCGGCTACTCGTGGAACGAGAAGAAGGCCCTGTCGCTCGGCTTCGTCGACGCCGACGTTCCGCTGGGCACCGAGCTCGCTCTCACCTGGGGTGAAGAAAACGGCGGCACGGAAAAGACCACGGTCGAGCCGCACAAGCAGCTGGACGTCAAGGTCATCGTCTCGCCGGTGCCCTACGGCAAGATGGCTGCCGACACCTACGCCACCGGCTGGCGCACCAAGAAGACTTTCTCGTAAGTCTTCGCAGCCAATCGGCTAACCGAATTGGGGGAGGCAGTGCCAAACTGCCTCCCCTTTTTCGTGCCGGACATTAGCGTAGAGCAGAAGGGAGAGTGCTGATGGCCAATTTCGTTCTCGTCCACGGGGCCTGGGGCGGCAACCACACCTGGGGGGATGTTCCGGCACGGCTGGAGGCAGAAGGGCACAGTGTGCTCAACTGCACCCTGCCCGGCCTCGGTTCACGCCAGGACGAACTGCATCCCGGCATCACGCTGACAGACCATGTCGATGCCGTCTGTGAACAGGTGGAAGCCGCAGGCTTCGACCGCTTCATCATCGCCGGTCATTCCTATGGCGGCATGGTGATCTCTGCGGTCGCCAGCCGGCTCGGCAAGCGTATCGACGCCATCTGCTATGTCGATGCCTTCATGCCCGAAAGTGACCAGTCGCTGTGGGACATCACCGGCGAGTTCGAGCACAACTGGTATATCGACACCCAGCGGCACCAGCCGGGCTATGTCACGCCCATCGGCTCGATCGACTTCGAGCACGTGCCTGGTGTGGTCGGCTTCCACCCCCTGCTGACGCTGCTGGAGGCGATTCCCTACAGCGGCGACGAGCAGGCGGTCCCGAAGAAGAGTTACATCTTCGCCACCGGCTACGATCCCACGCCCTTCGCCGGGTTCGCTGCCAAGGCCAAGGAAGCGGGCTGGGATTACCACGAGACGGCGACGGACCACTTCGTGATGCAGAACGACCCGGACCTGACGGTGAGGGTGCTGCTGGGCCTGGCCGGCTGATTACATCCCGAGCATGGCCGGATCGAGCGGCGTGCCCTGCGCGGCCATGCCCTCGACGAGGTCTGTAACGATCTGCTCCACATCGTGCCGCGAGGCGCGCTGGCGCAGATTGGCGAGGTCCTCCTCGCCATGCCAGCGGCCGTTGCGGACCACGCCCACGACCTGCCGGATACAGGCAATGTCGGCGCGCGGGTCACAAGCGGTGAAGACGATTTCCGCTGCGCAGCCTGCCCCGGTGCAGCCCAGCCGGCCTTCCTCACCCAGAACGCGCGCGGCATTGGCGGTGGCCGTATCCACGGCCTCGGCGGGCGTCAGTCCGGCTTCGACCAGCAGCTCCAGTTCGTCGTGCAGGGCGTCGCCGGGAATATTGGTGAAGATACCGGCATCGCTGCCCGCGACCAGCAGCACGCCCGCATCCTGCATCGCCCCGGTCATCCAGGAATAGAACTCGGCTTGCCCGGCCTCGTAGGCAGGGTCACGTGATGCCCAGGCGGCGATGTTCGCGGCCTCGGTCTGCTGGGTGACGGGATTGAGCCACTCGGTCCCGGTCCGGCTGGCATAGGCCCCCTGGCTTTCCGCCACCCGCACGAGGTTGCGATGGGCCACCAGCGTCGGCGTGACCGGCGAACCGCTTGCGACAAGGTCCGCCACCAGTTGCTCGCCTGCCTCGCGGTCCGTGGTCGAGCGCAGCCCGTGAAAGGCAATGCTCTCGGTATGCTCGATGGTCTCGAACCCGGCAGCCAGCGTGTCGGCGATGGGGACGAGGAAATCGCGCTCGAACGGGATGCCCTCCTCGCGCGCGCCTTCCACCGGGTGACCGGTTACCATCATGCCCAGTGCCTCGGCTTCTGCCAGAGCGGCGGCAAAGGCCTCTCCGGTCAGGTTGGAATAGAGCTTGATCCGCGTGTAGCCGGCCTCATGCTGCGCCCGCACGGCAGCGCGCGCCTCCTCGGCCGTGGCTGCCATCACATGATTGATCTGCGCATTGGGGCCGGGCGAATTGAGGATCGGTCCGCTGGTAAGCAGGCGCGGCCCCTCCAGCGTGCCCGCCTCGATCGCTTCTGCCATGCGCAGGTGGAAAGGCATGCCCGACAGGTTGCGAACCGTGGTGACACCGTGGGCGAGATAGGCGGCCAGCTCCGCCTCGCCCCAGACGTGCACGTGCATGTCGATCAGGCCCGGCGTGACAAAGGCCCCGCCAACATCGACCGTGCGCCCCTTTTCCGGCGGCAGGATGCTGCCGCCATTGGCGACAATCACGCCATCTTCGATGAAGATCGAATGGCCATCGGGACCGACATTGGTCAGCAGCAGGGCATCCTGCGCCGCCGCCGGCACCGCGGCCGCCAACAAGGCGGTGGCGAAAAGGCTACGCACCGTCGCCTGCACGATGTCAGACTCGGTTGCGCCGCGTCAGCGCCGCTTCGCTCTGTTCCATCAGCTTGGTGATGATCTCGGCCACCGGCTCTTCCTCGGTCACCAGCGAGACGCTTTGCCCCGCCATCAGCGAACCGCCTTCGACATCGCCGTCGATTACCGCGCGGCGCAGCGCACCTGCCCAGAAGTGCTCGATCTGCAATTGCGCTTCGCCCATGTCGACCTTGCCTTCGTCGAGCAGCTTGGCGACTTCACGCTGCTTGGCGGAGAATTCCTCGGTGCCCTTGTTCTTCAGCGCGCGTACCGGGATCACTGGCAGGCGCGGATCGACCTGCACGCTGGTCTCCGCATCGCGGGCCTTGGCGCGGAAGAAGGCCTTCTTGAAGTCGGGATGGGCAATGCTTTCCTTGGCGCAGGCGAAGCGGGTGCCCAGTTGCACCCCCGACGCGCCCATTTCCAGGTAGGCGGCGATCATGTCACCGGTGCCGATGCCGCCGGCGACGAAGACGACATGGTCTTCCGCCAGTTCGGGCAGGAATTCCTGCGCCAACACCGAGGTCGCCACCGGGCCAATATGCCCGCCCGCCTCGTTGCCCTCGATCACCAGCGCATCCGCGCCGGAGCGCAGCAGCTTCTTCGCCAGCGCCAGCGTGGGGGCGAAGACCAGCACCTTCGCGCCCGATGCCTTGATCGCCTCTACGCTGCCCTTGGGCGGGATGCCGCCGGCCAGCACCACGTGGCCCACGCCATGCTTCGTGCAGACCTCGATCAGGTCGAACAACTGCGGGTGCATGGTGATCAGGTTCACGCCGAAGGGCTTGTCAGTCAGCTTCTTCGTCTCGGCGATTTCGGTATCGAGCAGTTCGGGCGTCATCGCCCCGCAGGCGATCACGCCGAAGCCACCGGCATTGCTGATGGCCGAAACAAGGTTGCGCTCCGACACCCAGCTCATGGCGCCGCACAGGATCGCATGTTCGGTGCCGAGAAATTCGCTGCCGCGCGCCATCAGCGCGCTCGTCTTGGGATAGCTGGTCATGGCCAGCGTCTTTAGTGGCGACATGCGCGCGCGGCAATGATATTGCCCTTGCCACTGCCCTCGCATAACAATTGCAGCACGGATTGCCTGGCGATTCCACTCTGCCGGGTGACAAAGCCGGGGGTATATCTATGAATTTCCAGAGGTTCATCGCGCTGGCATGCGCCGTTATCGGACTGGCCGCCCTGCCGCAGGCTGCCCAGGCGCAGACCGACTCCTTCCGCATCGACGCCAATTCCACCCACACGACCGAGCTCAGCATCTGCAACCCGGTCGTGCGGATCGAGATGGCTGGCGACGGTGACACCGACCTCGATTTCGTCATCACCAACTCGCGCGGGGAGACGGTGCATTCGGACTACGGCCTGTCCGACCGCAGCTCCGCCACCCTCTATCGCCGCAGCGACGTGCAGTGCGAGGAGTTCGTCCTGCGCACCACCAACCTGGGCGGGGTGTGGAACCTGCTCGACGTCAGCCTGGAGAACATCCAGAGCGACACCGGCAACCCGATCGACACCGACAGCTACCGTGTGGATGCCAATTCCACCCACCGCGTGGAGATGAATATCTGCTCGCCGCAGGTGCGCATCGACGTGCGCGGCGACGGCGACACCGATCTCGATTTCGTGATCCGCAATTCGCGCGGGGAGATCGTTCATTCCGACTACGACCTGACCGATCAGACCAGCACCACGCTCTACCGCCGCAGCGGCGTCGAGTGCGAGGAATTCGAGCTGACCACCACCAACCTGGGCGATGTCTACAACCGCTATGTGGTGCAGCTGGAAGACGTGGTGCAGGATCGCACCGTGGCCGCGCGCGGATCGGGCGACGGCTACAACCGTGACATTTCCATCCAGAACCGCACCGGCCAGACGATCATGTATCTCTACTGGTCGAACGTCGCCGCCAGCAACTGGGGCGAGGACCGGCTTGGTTCGGGCGTGCTGGCCAACATGCAGGACTGGAACGTGACCGTCGATGACGGCTCCGGCGCCTGCCGCTTCGACTTCATGGCCCGCCTCGCCGACGGACGCGAGCTGGAGCAACGCAACGTCGACGTCTGCTCGGTGTACGTGGTGCAGTTCGCCGGCGGCGGAAAGTAGCCAGCCGGTCCTGTGGCCTGGTCCCTGACCGGGGGGACTGGGATCAGGCCGCCTCTTCCTCCGCGTCCAGCCCATAGGCCGTGTGCAGCACGCGCACGGCCAGTTCGGTTTCGTCCTCGTCGATCAGCACGGAAACCTTGATTTCCGAGGTGGAGATCGCCTGCACGTTGATGCCGCGATCGGCCAGCGCCTTGAACATGGTGGCGGCGACGCCCGCATGGCTCTTCATGCCCATCCCCACGACCGAGACCTTGGCCACCTTGCTGTCGGTGATCACGCGGTTGAAGCCGATCTTGTCGCGCAGGTTCTCCAGCAGCGCCTGGGCGCGCGCCAGTTCCGCCTGCGGCACGGTGAAGGTCACGTCGGTCTCGCCCTTGTCGCGGCCCACGTTCTGGATGATCATGTCGACGTTGATGCCGGCCTCACCCAAGGGGGTGAAGATATCGGCCACCGCCCCCGGCTTGTCGGGCACGCGGGTCAGCACCACGCGGGCTTCGTTCTTGTCGTGGGCGATGCCGGTGACGGACTGACGTTCCATATCTGTGTTCTCCAGGATTTCCTGCATCTCTGCTTCCGACACGATCATGGTGCCGGGCAGGGTATCGGCGGGCGGGGAGCTTTCGTCGACGAAGGACGACAGCACCTGCACGCGCACGTTGTGCTTCATGGCGAGGCTGACCGAACGGGTCTGCAGCACCTTGGCACCGACCGAGGCCAGTTCGAGCATTTCCTCGAACGAGACGTACTTGATCTTGCGGGCCCGCGCGACGATGCGCGGGTCGGTGGTGTAGACGCCGTCGACGTCGGTGTAGATGTCGCAGCGATCGGCTTTGATGGCTGCTGCCACGGCCACGGCCGAGGTGTCGGACCCGCCGCGCCCCATGGTGGTGATGCGGCCATCGTCGGACACGCCCTGGAAGCCGGGAATGATGGCGATCTCGCCCTGCTCCATCGACGCCAGCAGGCGATCCGCCTCGATATCGTCGACGCGGGCATTGGCATGGTTGGCAAAGGTCTTCACCGGCAATTGCCAGCCCAGCCAGCTGCGCGCCTTGCAGCCCATGGCCTGCAGGGTCAGCGCCAGCAGGCCGGCCGTGACCTGCTCGCCGCTGGATACCACCACGTCGTATTCGGCGGGATCGTAGAGCGGATTTGCCTCGCGGCAGAAGTTCACCAGCCGGTCGGTCTCGCCGGCCATGGCGGACACGACGACGGCAACCTGGTTGCCGCCGGCCGCCTGCGCGCGGACGATATTCGCCACGCGTCGGATCCGCTCGGTGCCTGCCACCGAGGTGCCGCCGAATTTCATCACTATGCGGGCCAAACTGCCCCCCTTTGTGCCTATTGGTCGAATGCCTGCGCGCTGTTAGTGGGACCTTATGTCCGACGCAAATGTCACAAATGCAACTATCCGTCCGGCCGAAGCCGCGCATTTCGGCGCGCTGGCGGCGGACTGGTGGAACCCGGCGGGTTCCTCCGCCATGCTGCACAAGCTGAACCCCGTACGCCTCGCCTTCCTGCGCGAGGCGGTGGACCTGCATTGGGGCGGCGATATCGAGAGCGTGAAGCCGCTGACGGGCAAGACCGCGCTCGACGTCGGTTGCGGCGCGGGGTTACTGTGTGAGCCGCTTTCCCGCCTGGGTGCGGACGTCACCGGCGTCGATGCCAGCCCGGAGAACACGCAGGCCGCCGCCGCCCATGCCGATGGCGCGGGCCTCGATATCCGCTACATTCCCGGAGAGCTGGGCACGCTGGGCCTCGGCCAGTTCGACCTCGTCACCTCGATGGAAGTGATCGAGCATGTCGAGGACAAGGCGGAGTTCGTCTGCCAGCTCGCCGCGCACCTCGCCCCCGGCGGACTGATGGTGCTCTCCACCCCCAACCGCACGCTCGCCAGCCGCACGCTACTGATCGGCGCGGCCGAGGCGCTGGGCGCGGTGCCCAAGGGCACGCACCACTGGGAAGACTTCGTGACGCCGGAGGAGCTGGAGGCGCTGTTGACCGACGCTGGCCTGACCATGGGTCAGCCGCGGGGGATCAGCTGGCTGCCGACCAAGGGGCTGCACCTGTCGGCCGACATGTCACTCAACTACATCGTGACGGCGACGCACGCCTGATCAGGGAATGATCGGCATGGAGGAGCGAGCGTTCCTCCTCGTCTTCCTACTCCTCGGCTCCAGACTGTGCCTGCGCCTGTGCCGACCGCAGGGCGCGGCATTCCTCGCCGGTGAGCACGGCTTGCCAGTTCACAGCACGACCGGGGTCGTCGGAAAACACGCCGTCCACGCCGATGCCATGCAGGGCCGCCAGCACCGCCGCGTCGCAACCGCTGACTGCGGGATCGGAGCCACTGCGCGCCATCGGCGGCAGGAAATGGTTCTCCTTGCGCATGGTCCAGCCGTGCACCAGCAGCCCGGCGGCATGGGCATTCTCGGTGAGACCGGTTGAATCGCCCTGATCGTCCAGCAGCAGCGTGATGGCCACGCCAATGCCGTCGGCATAGCGGGCGATGTCGTTCAGGCCATCCGGCGTCAGCATCTGCGCATAGCTGAGTTCGCCCCGGTCGAACGGTCCGCCGTCAGGCTCGGCCAGCTGGATCAGGCGCAGGTCCGTCATCCCCTTCAGCCGTTCAAGCACGCCGACCTCGAAGCTCTGGATGAACACCAGGTCATCCGCGGAGCGATAGCCTGCCGCGTGCAGCTGGGTGACCAGCAGGTCCGCAGTGTTATGTCCGATGCTGGCGAAATAGCTGGGGTGCTTCAGTTCGGGATAGAGGCCGATGCGACGGCCGGTCTCGGCCTCCAGCGCCCGCACCAGCCGGATGATCTCGGCCAGCGTCGGCACCTGGTAGAGACCGTCAAAGGCCGTGTTGGAAACCCGCAGCTCCGGCAAACGTTCGCGGGCGCGCAGCGTGCGCAGCTCGGCCAAAGTGAAGTCCTCGGTGAACCAGCCGGTCACCTCTTCCCCGTCGATCACGCGGGTGGTCAGGCGGCTGGCGAATTCGGGGCGCTGGTCGACATCGGTGGTGCCCGAGATGTCGTTCTCGTGCCGCGCTACCAGCACGCCATCCTTCGTCACCACCAGGTCCGGCTCGATGTAATCGGCACCCTGCCGCACGCCTAGCTCGTAGGAGGCCAGCGTATGTTCGGGGCGATCTCCGCTTGCTCCGCGATGGGCGATAACCAGCATGCCGTCCTCCTCCTGCGCCTCGACGGGCATTGTCACCCCCAGTGAACCAAGCGCCAGCGCGAGGAAGGCCGGCAGATATCTCATGCCAAGGCCGTTTCCCAGTCGTCGACCTTGAAGCCGACCAGCAGCCCGCCGTCATGCTCCACCACCGGGCGCTTGATCATGCTGGGGTTCTTTACCAGCAATGTCGCCGCGCTGGCCGGTTCGTCAGCTTGCGCCTTCTCCGCATCGGACAGCTTGCGGAAGGTGGTGCCACGCTTGTTCAACACCGTGTCCACGCCCTTGGCAGCGATCCATGCGGCCACCTTGGCCGCGTCGGCCCCTTCCTTCTTGTAATCGTGGAAGGTGTAGTCGATGCCCTGCGCCTCCAGCCACAGCCTCGCCTTCTTCACCGTGTCGCAATTGGGGATGCCGTAGAAATGGATCACTGTTCGTCCTTTGCTGCAAAGCTGTGTGTGCGCGGATTGTTACAGGCGTACAGCGTGTAGTCCGCATAATAGCGCGCGCGGCCCTCTGCCTGCGCCACGCGGTGTTCGGCCACCTTGCCCCACGCCCGTGCCGATGCCTCGTCCTGCCATTCGGACATGGCCACCACTTCGCCGTCGTCGGCGACATAGCTCTTGAAGGAGAGGAAGCCCGGCTGTTGCCGCGCCATCGCCTCCATCTCCTCCGCCCGTGCATCGTAGGCGGCCTGGTCGATGTCGGCGCGCTTGCGGTTGCGGAAGACCACGAGGAACATGGCGCCTTATCCGAGGTGTGCGTCGGCGATGGCAACCGCCAGTGCGTCTGCCGCATCGGCGCCGACCACCTGCACGCCGGGCAACAGCACTTTCAGCATGGCCTGTACCTGCGCCTTGTCTGCCCCGCCGGTGCCGACCACGGCCTTCTTCACCTTGCGCGCCGCGTGTTCGAACACGTCCAGGCTGGCTGCACCGCAAGCTGCCAGCACCGCACCACGCGCCTGCGCCAGCTTCAGCGTCGACTGCGGGTTCTTGTTGACGAAGACTTCCTCGCACGCCGCCCGGTCAGGCGCATGGGTGGCGATCACCGCAGCAATGGCATCGTGCAGGTGGTTGAGGCGCGCCGCCATCGGCGCCCTGGCGTCGGTCTTCACCTCGCCATTGGCGACGTGGCTGATGCGACTGCCCTCGGCCCGCACCACGCCCCAGCCGGTGCAGCTGAGCGAGGGATCGAGGCCGAGGATAATCATCGCCGGACTCAGTTCCCGATCTTCTCCATCACCTCGTCGGAGATGTCGTAGTTGCCCCAGACGGTCTGCACGTCGTCATCGTCGTCCAGCGCGTCGATCAGCTTGAGCAGGGTACCTGCCGCGCCTTCGTCCAGCTCGACGGTAAGGTTGGGCTTCCACGCCAGCTTGACATTCTCGGCCTCGCCCAATGCCTTTTCCATCGCGCTGGCGACTTCGTGCAGCGCGGTGGCCTCGGTCCAGATGGTGTGGCCATCTTCCGTGCTCTCGATGTCGTCGGCACCCGCTTCCATGGCAGCCATTAGCACGGTTTCCTCGTCGCCCGCGCTGGCCGGATACTCGATCAGGCCCTTGCGTTCGAAGCCGTGAGCAACCGAACCCTCGGTGCCCATATTGCCGCCGTTCTTGGCGAAGCAGTTGCGCACGTTGGTGGCCGTGCGGTTGCGGTTGTCGGTCAGCGCCTCGACGATGATCGCGCTGCCGCCGGGGCCGTAACCCTCGTAGCGGACCTCTTCGTAATTCTCGCCGTCCTGCGCACTCGCCTTGTCGATGGCGCGCTGGATGTTGTCCTTGGGCATGGACTGCGCCTTGGCGGTGTTGACCGCCAGGCGGAGGCGCGGGTTCATGTCCGGATCGGGCGTGCCCATCTTCGCGGCCACGGTGATTTCGCGGCTCAGCTTGGAGAACAGGTTGGAACGCTTCTTATCCTGCGCACCCTTGCGGTGCATGATGTTCTTGAATTTGGAATGGCCTGCCATGGTGCTTCTTCTGCGGGGTCCTGAAAATGAAAACGGGGCCTAGCCCAGCCCCGTCTTCCTATCAACGCCTAGGAGGCTTGGGGACTTACCCCATGCCGAGCGCGGCCTTGTAGGTATCGAGGATCATTTCCATCTCGCTGCGATCGTTGTGGTCCATCTTCCGCAGACGCACGATCTGGCGCATGATCTTGGTGTCGTAGCCGACTGCCTTGGCCTCGGAATAGACGTCGCGAATGTCGTCGGCGATGCCCTTCTTTTCTTCTTCGAGGCGCTCGATACGCTCGATCAGCAGGCGCAGGCGGTCGTCGGTGGCTTCGGCCATGGGGGTAATGCTCCAGTGTTTTGAGAATCGGTTGGCCGCTCGTTAGCCCAGCCGCTGGCGGGCCGAAACAGGCTTGGCGAATTTTCCCTAGCGCAGATCGGCCCTAACGCAGATCGGGGCGGTTCTTCTTCAGGCTCGCTTCCATGCGTTCGAGCTGCTCGGGCGTCGCCTCGCTCTGGTACTCGGTCTTCCACCGGTCCATCGGCATGCCGTGGATCAGTTCGCGCGCCATGGCCTTGTCGCCATCGTAGCCGGCATCGCGAATCCAGTCGGCCAGACAATTCCGGCAAAAACCTGCCAGTCCCATCAGTTCGATGTTCTGCGCATCGTGCCGATAGCGCAGGTGGCGCACCAGCCGACGGAAGGCCGCGGCGGCCACATCGTCGGGCAACATCTCGAGGGGATCGCGGGTATCGCTCATTTTTCGTCCTTGTCTTGTCTTGTTCGCCTGTCATAGGCGGGGGCATGGCAAAACTCGAACCGCGTCGCCGCAAGGTCAAGATCCTCGCCACCACTGGTCCGGCCAGTTCCGATCCGGACATGCTGCGCAACCTGCTGCTTGCCGGGGCCGATGCCTTCCGCGTCAACATGAGCCATGGCGAGCACGAGGTCCACGCCAAAACCATCGCCGCGATCCGCGCGCTGGAAAAGGAATACAATCGCCCCATCGCCATTCTCGCGGACCTGCAGGGCCCGAAGCTGCGCGTGGGCAAGTTTGCCGATGGCCGCGCCACCATCCCCCACGGGGCGGAATTCACCTTCGACCGCTCGCAAGAGCCGGGCGATGCCACGCGCGTCGAACTGCCGCATCCGGAAATCTTCGACGTGGTGGAGGAAGGCCAGCGGCTGCTGGTGAACGACGGCAAGATCCGCTTGCGGGTGAAGCAGGTCGGGCTCGATTCCATCACCTGCAAGGCCGAGGTCGGCGGCGTGATTTCGGACCGCAAGGGCGTGAACGTGCCCGATGCGGAGATTCCCATCCCCGCCCTCACCGACAAGGACCGGCGCGACCTCGCCTTCGCCATCGAACATGGCGTGGACTGGATCGGCCTGTCCTTCGTGCAGCGCCCGGACGACCTGGCCGAAGCGCGCAAGCTGATGGGCGGCTACGGCGCGCTCTGCGCCAAGATCGAGAAACCGCAGGCGGTGCGCCGCCTCGACGAGATCATCGAGCTGGCCGATGGCATCATGGTCGCTCGCGGAGACCTGGGCGTGGAGCTGGAGCCGCAGGAAGTGCCGCCGCTGCAGAAGAAGATCGTCAATGCCACGCGCCTGACAGGCAAGCCGGTGATCGTGGCGACGCAGATGCTCGAATCGATGATCGAGAGCCCCGCCCCGACGCGCGCCGAAGTCTCCGACGTCGCCAATGCCGTTTACGACGGCGCGGACTGCGTCATGCTGAGCGCGGAGACCGCTGCCGGTGCCTGGCCCGAGGAAGCCGTGCTGATGATGGATTCCATCGCTCGCCAGGTGGAGCGGGACGAGGGCTACAAGCAGCGCGTGCGCATGCTGGAAACGCCGCCCGACCCCACCACGGCCGACGCGCTGGCCCATGCCTGCATGACGATTGCCGACACGGTGAAGATCAATGCCATCGCCGTCTTCACCTGCTCGGGCAGCAGCGCCCGCCGCGTCGCGCGCGAACGCCCGGCCGTGCCACTGATGGTGCTGACGCCGTCCATGCGCGTGGCCCGGCGCGTGGCCTTGCTGTGGGGCGGCCACCCGGTCGCCACCAAGGACATCGGCAGCTTCGAGGAGATGATCGCCAAGGGCAAGCGCATGGCCCTGCGCCACGGCTTTGCCGGCGAAGGCGCGCGAATCGCGATGATGGCGGGTGTGCCCTTCGGCGTGGCCGGCGCGACGAACCTCGTCCACGTCGTCACCGTGAAGGGCAACGAGCTGGAGCACTACGACGGCGAGGGCTGAAGCCCCGCCGGTGCAATCGTCGATCTGGAAGTGAATGGAGCGGGCGAGGCGATTCGAACGCCCGACCCTCACCTTGGCAAGGTGATGCTCTACCCCTGAGCTACGCCCGCTCACTGGCGCTACCCGGAAGGTGATCCCGGGTGGGGAGCGGCGCAGTTAGCAGCGAGTCTTTGGCCTATCAAGGGCAAAAATGCAGCAAAACGTGCCGAATGTCGCGAAGGCTTGCCGCCGGGCCGCTTTGCCCTTCACAATGGGCCGAAAATCGCCACATGGGCGGTTACACAAACGCACAGAGCGGCACACAGCAGGAGCATAACCTTGGCCAGCATGGGACTGAATCTCGACGAACAGAAGGCAGTCGACCGTTTTCGCAAGCAGGTGGTCGAACCCAGCCAGACCAAGCTGGTGATCGTCGATTTCTGGGCCGAATGGTGCGGGCCCTGCAAGGCGCTGGCCCCGGTGCTGGAAAAGGTCGCGGCCGAATATGCCGACAAGGGCGTGGTGCTGGCCAAGATCGATGTCGATGAAGAGAAGTTCATCGCCAGCCAGTTCCAGGTGCAGTCGATTCCCACCGTCTACGCCATGTTCCAGGGCCAGCCGGTGGCGGACCTGACCCCGATGCGCAGCGAATCGCAGCTAAAGCAGGCACTCGACCAGCTGCTGCAGCAGTTGCCGGTGAAGGCAGGGGCCGCCGACGATGCCAACGGCGGCCAGCAGCAGCCCGATCTCGACCAGCTGGTGGGCATGGGCGAGCAATTGCTGGCCGAAGGCGATGCCGAACGCGCCGCTTCGGTCTTCATGCAGCTGTCGCAGATGGCGCCGGACAAGCCGGAAGTCGCTTCCGGCCTGATTCGCGCACTGGTCGCGGCCGGGCAGGCCGATACCGCCAAGCAGGCCTATGACGCCATGCCGCAGGACCTGAAGGACGATCCGCTTGTCGTGCAGGCGCACAGCGCACTGGAGCTGGCGGGCACGCAGGTGGACCAGGGCGAACTGGACAACCTGCGCCAGGCCGCGGCGGAGAGTCCCGCCGATGCCGAGGCGCAGCTGGCCTTCGCCGAAGCCGCCTTCGCCGCCGGCGAGCGTGACGAGGCCGCCGAAGTGCTGCTGCGCTCCATCGCCGCGCGCGAGGGCGAGGGCGAAAGCCCGGCCAAGGCCAAGCTGCTGCAGATGTTCGAAGCCGTCGGGCTGGAAGACCCCTGGGTCTCGACCCAGCGCCGCAAGCTGAGCCTGCTGCTGTTCGGATGAGCCTGCGCCTTTCCATCTTCCCCCTGACGGGCGCCATCCTGTTCCCCGACCTGCAGCTGCCGCTGCACATCTTCGAACCGCGCTATCGCGCCATGGTGGGCGACGCCCTGGCGCGTGACCGGCTGATCGGCATGATCCAGCCGACCGACAGCCTGGAAAGCGCGCCGCTCTACAATATCGGCTGCGTCGGCAAGATCGACGACGTCGAGACCAGCGAGGACGGGCGCTACAACATCGTGCTGACCGGCGCGGCGCGCTTCCGCGTCATTCGCGAGCTGGATGTCACCACCCCTTTCCGTCAGGTCGAGGCCGAACTGATCGAGGAACCCGAGGAAGAGTTCCTCACCCTGGGCGAACGCGCCAGCTTCGAACACGAGGCACGCAAGTTCGCCGACAGCCAGGGCTATGCCATCGACTGGGATTCGGTCGCCCGGCTCGACGATGTTTCGCTGATCAACGGCGTCTCGCAAATCGCGCCCTTCGATGCAGCGGCCAAGCAGGCCCTGCTGGAAGCCCCCAACCTGCGCGAACGCTGCGACCTGCTGGTGCAGCTGATGGAGTTCTTCGGGAAGAGCGATCCCGACGACGAGCATGTGACTCTTCAGTAGTTTCGACCGCGCCTCCGCGCGGTCGTCCTCGCTAGATGCGCAGCAAGCTGCGCCCGCTGCGGGCGCGCGATTGCGCTTGCGGCCCCTTGGGCCGTTCCAACACGACGTTTCGAGCAACTTGCTGGGTTCGGGCTGCAAGCCCGCAAGGGCGAACGCCCGCCCGCAGGTGCCGCGCAGCGAAGCGGAGCGAACAGCACCGAGGACGCGCCCACGGATGTGGGCGCATGAGACAAATTACAAATTAAACGCGCCGCGTAACCCGTCGATCACGTACTGCGCGGCCAGCGCCGCCAGCAGCACGCCCAGCAGGCGGGTGATCACGGCTTCCACGCGGTCGCCCAGCAGCTTGATCAGCGGACCGGCGGCGATCAGGGCGAGCATGGTGATGACCAGCACCGCGGCCAGTGCGCCAAGCACCACCAGCGACTGTTCCAGCCCTTCAGCCTCGTTCATCAGCAGCATGATCGCGGCGATGGCACCGGGACCGGCCAGCATGGGCATGGCCATGGGGAAGACGGAGACGTCCTCCACGTGCTCTCGCGTGGCGCGTTCGGCGCGTTCCTCGCGGCGCTGGGTGCGCTTCTCGAACACCATTTCCCAGGCGATCCAGAACAGCATCAGCCCGCCCGCGATGCGGAAGGCGTTGAGCTCGATGTGCAGCGCCGAGAGCAGGTCTTCCCCGAACAGGGCAAAGATCAGCAGGATGATGGCCGCGATCACGCTGGCGCGGATCGCCATCACGGCACGCTGGCGGCCACTCGCCCCCTTGGTCAGCCCGGCATAGATCGGCGCGCAGCCTGGCGGGTCGATTACCACGAACAGGGTGATGAAGGCGGAAATGAAGAGCTGGATCAGCATGGCCTATTCCCCTGCCGGGATTTCAAGCTCGATCACGCGCTGCCACGCGCCATCGCGCAGGTAGTGCGCGGTGACCGTGCGCGAACCGTCGGCGTTCAGGATGGATTGCCAGGTGAGGCTGGAATCGCGCGAGGTTGAAGCCTGCGTCGCTTCACCGGTGATGGCCAGCGGCAAGGCGCTCTGCCCGGCGGCAGGCTGGCAATCGGCCACGCGACCCTCGATCGAGGTCATGCCTTCGACGATTATGGCATCCTCGGGCAGTTCCTCTTCGGGCTGCGGTTCCGGCTGCGGATCGTCGGGCGTACCGGTGTCGTAGATGAACCTGTAGCTGTTGTCGGACTGCAATTCCCACACGGTAACGTAGTCACCGACCAGTCCGTTGGGGCGCAGGAACCGGCCAAGCGAGACGGCCAGCGTGCCATCGCAGCTCGACCACACGTGGGTCGGCGCCCAGCGGATGGGTTCGGCCGGGTCTGCCAACCCCGCCAGCAGTTCGCTGGCCGAGGCAAAACCGCCCGGAGCATCCATCATCGCATCGCCGGCGGCATATTCGCGAAAGGCCGTCCAGGTGCCCTGCTCGCGCGCCATCTTGGCAAAGGCGAAGTCGGCTGCGGCCACGCGGCCCGGATCGCCGATGGAGCCTTGCCGTTCGAGGAACTGGGTCGCTGCGCGCCGTTCGCGGCTGATGCGCTGCTGCGTCGGAGAAGAGCAGGCCACCAGCGCGGTGACGGCGATTGCGGCGATGGAGAAGCGCAGGATCATCCCCGCGCCCCTGCGCTCGCCCCGGCGATTTGTCAAAGCCTCAAGCGGCCCGGCCTCACAGGGCAACGTCTGCCAGGATATAGATCACCGCGTTCAGCGCCAGGATCAGCACCAGCGGGCTGAAATCGATGGCGCCGGTGTCGGGCATCAGCCGGCGGATCGGCCGCAGGAGCGGATCGAGCAGCGAATTGATCGACTGGAAAACCTGCATCAGGAATTCGTTGCGGCCGCTGATGACGTTGAACGAGAACAGCAGGCCGATGATGAACTGGATGATCACCAGGAACACGATCGCCTGGGCAATCATCGAAAGAATCTGGATCAGGGCGAGCACGCCGGTCTCCTAAGGTTGAATTGGGTTGAAGCGTATCACGCGGCTAATACAGGTCAAGCCGGGCCAAGTTCCTCGGCGCTGATCAGCGTGCCGGCACCGCGGCTGGTGAAGAATTCCAGCAGCATGGCATGCGGCACGCGCCCGTCGAGCACGACCGCCGCCTCGCAGCCGCCTTCCACGGCGTGGACGCAGGTCTCCAGCTTGGGGATCATACCGCCGCTGATGGTGCCGTCCTGCTGCAACCTGGCGATATCCGCCGGGCGCAGGTCGGTCAGCAGCTTGCCCTGCTTGTCGAGCACGCCGGAAACGTCGGTCAGCAGGAACAACCGCGCCGCGCCCAGTGCCGCCGCGATGGCGCCGGCCATGGTATCGGCATTGATGTTGTAGGTCTGGCCGTCCGCGCCCGCCGCGATGGGAGCGACGACCGGGATCATCCCGGCCTTGCTGGCGGTTTCGAGGATGGTGGTGTCGACAGTCGCCGGCTCGCCCACGAAGCCGAGGTCCACCGCCTGCTCGATATTGCTGTCCGGGTCCTTGACGGTGCGTTCCACCTTGCGGGCGGTGACCATCTTGCCGTCCTTGCCGGAAATGCCCAGCGCGCGGCCGCCCGACTGGGTAATCCAGCCGACCAGTTCCTTGTTGATCGCACCCGACAGCACCATTTCGGCGACGCTGGCGGTTTCCTTGTCGGTAACGCGCAGCCCGTCGACGAACTGGCTTTCGACGCCCAGCTTCTTCAGCATGGCGCCGATCTGCGGGCCGCCACCGTGCACCACCACCGGGTTGATGCCGACCGCCTTGAGCAACACGATATCCTCGGCAAAGTCCTGCGCCGCCTCGGGATCGCCCATGGCGTGGCCGCCGTACTTCACCACGAAGCTGCGCCCCGCGTAGCGCTGGAAATAGGGCAGCGCCTCGATCAGCGTTTCGGCTTTCGCCAGCATTCTCTCATGGGTCGGGTCGGTCATAGTGGGCAGCGCATTAGCCCGCCTGTGCCCCCTCGCCAATAGCCGCTTGCAGGAGGCGCGCGGCTTTGGGACAAGCTTGAGCCATGAAACGCGACCAATACGAAGAGCTGCTCGAGCCGCTGGAGCACGAGCTGGTGGCCATGGCCCGCTGGGCCAAGGCGCATGGCGAACGCATCTGCGTACTGTTCGAGGGGCGCGACACCGCCGGCAAGGGTGGCACGATCAAGGCCATCAGCGAGCGTATCAATCCGCGGCAGCTGCGCGTGGTCGCGCTGCCCAAGCCAAGCGAGATGGAACGCACCCAGTGGTATTTCCAGCGCTACGTCCCGCACCTGCCCGCCGCCGGCGAGATCGTGCTGTTCGACCGTTCCTGGTACAACCGCGCCGGCGTGGAGAAGGTGATGGGCTTCGCCACCGACGAGCAGGTCGAGAAGTTCCTGCACGAGGTGCCGACTTTCGAGAAGCTGCTGGTCGACGATGGCATCCGCCTGTTCAAGTACTGGCTCTCCGCCAGCCAGGAGGCGCAGGAGGAACGCTTTGCCGAGCGGCTGGAAGATCCGCTGAAGCGCTGGAAGCTGTCGCCGATCGACGTCGCCAGTCGCACCAAGTACGCCGAGTATTCCGCCGCGCGGGAAGCCATGTTCAAGGCCACGCACACCGCCCACGCGCCGTGGACGGTGGTCGACTACAACGACCAGAAGCTGGGCCGCCTGACGCTGATCCGCGACCTGCTGGACCGGCTGCCCGATACGCAGGTGGCGGACGAACCGCTCGACTGGCCGCAACTGGGCCATCCGCCGCTGACGGAGGAGTTCGACCACATCAAGCCGATCCCGTCATTCCCGGTCGAGGACTGATCCGCAGGTCGACAACTATGTAGGCCTCTGGTTGTCGAATAGTTGCGCGGCCAAGAGTGTTAACTAAATTCAAACAGATATTTGCGTAATTTACACGCCTCGAACCGTGACGAGGGACCACGGAGACTTTGGGGGCCTGGATGAGTGATACCAACGACAGCGAGGACCTGATGGCTGGCCGCCGTCAGAACGGCGACCGGCGCAAGCGCCAGATGCCGATTCCGTTTCCGGATCGTCGCAAGGGCGAACGCCGCAGCGGGCTCGATCGCCGCTCGGAACCGCGTATCAAGCAGACCTAGGCCAAGTCTTACCGCACCGGATATGGAAAAGTGCGACCCGCAAGGGCCGCCCTTTCTTCGTTCACAAATCGTGCGAATGAGTCTGCGGGGTCAGGCCTCCGCACGCGCCTTGTTGATGATGGCGGTAATCTCGTCGAGCAGCTTGAGCCGCTTCTTCTTCAGCGCCTCGGTACGCTCGTCGCTGGCAGCCTCGGTCTCTGCCTCGATCCGGTGCACCTCGCGGTTCACCTCGTGATAGTCGTCGGCAAGCCGCGCATAGTGCGCATCCTCGGTCTTCAGCCGGGTGACCAGGTCATGGTCGCGCTTGAAGATCTCGGTCAGCTCGTTCGGGGTGTGCTGGGACATGTAGGTTCCTTCCGCTGTAAAAGGCTGTGCGTTGTCTTCGCGCTAGCTCCCCGGCCGGGCCCGGGCTTTGCGCTGCGTCAATCGCGCGACTGCAAGCTCACCAGAAGAACACCAGCCAGAAAGCACCCAGTGGCAGCACCACCATTGTCACGCCGAACCAGCGCACATTTTCGCGCACGACCTGCGGTGCCAGCCGCAGGCCGTTGCCGGTGAAGACGGTCTCGTCCAGACGGCGCGGGGTCTTCGGGTCGAGGCGGGTGACTTTCCCCATGGCGCCAGGCTAAAAACAAATAGCTGTCAATATGTTAAGGTGCGCAACGGGCGGTTTGCGGATCAATCGAGGTCGGCCATGCAGGATATGTAGCGCTGCGCGTCGTTGTAGTAGTCATCGACCTCGTTTGCGTAGCGACGCAGGGCCCGGAAATAGTCATCCACTTGGCGTTGGTAGCTATCGACCTCCCACTGCGAGCAGCTGCGGGTTGTTGCGCAGAATGGCGTGCGCGGCTTCGTAAGGTAGGTCGATGGCGCCAGGGGTTGGGAGCAGAAGCTGAACTGCGCATTCGCCTCAATGGCTGGCACACTCACACCCGCAGCAAAGGCAAGTGCGGCGGTCACGAGAAGTTTAAATTTCATCGATTTCTCCCACATTCCGAAGCGTTGCATTGGCAGCAGATTCGACGAAATTCCAGCGGGGTCTTACCAGTATTGGCTGCAACCGACGCGTTACAGGTTTGGGAGGTTGCTAGGTCGCGCGGGCCAGCCGGCCCTCGCCTGCCGGCTCCGCCAGCGTGGCGCGTAGCAGCAGGTAGCCGGCCAGTGCCGCCACCAGCGAGCCGCTGAGCACGCCGATCTTCACCGCGCGGATCTGCTCGGGGTCAGTGAAGGCGAGGTTGCCGATGAACAGGCTCATGGTGAAGCCGATGGCGGCCAGCAGCGAGAGCGCGTGGACCTGTCGCCAGTTGACCCCCTCGGGCAGGCTCGCCGCGCCGGTCTTCACCGCGACATAGGCGAAGCCGAAGATGCCCAGCTGCTTGCCGATCAGCAGACCAGCGGCAATGCCCAGCGGCAACGGCGCCAGCAGCGCGTCCAGCCCCACGCCCGCCAGCGAGACGCCGGCATTGGCGAAGCCGAAGATGGGGATGACGAGGAAGGCCACCCACGGGTGCAGCGCATGCTCCATGTGCTCCAGCGGACGTTCGTCCCCGGCACGGATGGGCACGCACATGGCGGCGGCAACACCGGCCAGCGTGGCATGGACGCCGGACTTGAGCACGAAGACCCACAGCACGATCGCCAGCAGCACATAGGGAATGGCGGAAGCGACCCGCGCCCGGCCGACCATGGCCAGCATCGCCAGCGTGATGGCCGCGCCCAGCAGCATGGTGAGGTCCGTCTCGGCGGTGTAGAACATGGCGATGATGGCGATGGCGCCGATATCGTCGATCACGGCGATGGCCAGCAGCAGCGCCTTCAGCGCCACCGGCACGCGCGGCCCCAGCAGGGTGAGGATGCCCAGCGCAAAGGCGATGTCGGTCGCCGCCGGAATGGCCCAGCCGGCCAGGTTTTCGGGGCTGCCGAGGTTGAAGGTGAGGTAGATCGCGGCGGGCACGGCCATGCCGCCCAGCGCGGCGACCAGCGGCAGGCTGGCCTTGTCCCAGCTGTTGAGCTGGCCGACCAGCGCCTCGCGCTTCACCTCCAGCCCGACGAGGAAGAAGAACACCGCCATCAGTCCGTCGTTGATCCACAGCAGCAGCGGCTTGTCGATCACGCCGGAGCCGATGCCGGCCACAACGGGCACCTGCAGCACGCCGAAGTATTGCGCCGCGAAGGGCGAGTTGGCGATCGCCAGCGCCAGCGCGGCGGCAACGATCAGGGTGATTCCGGCGGCGCTTTCCTTCTGCATGAAGTCGCGCAGCATGGGGGTGACGGTGTTGATCATGGGAGGCCGCTCCGGCTGGCGGTCAAAAGAAAGCGAAAGGCGGGCAAGGCGCAGGGAGGGGAGGGAAGGGATGGGACTGCGCCCCGCCCGCCTTTCGCACGCGCTCAGCCCGCGGAGGGCTGGCGCGTAAGACGGTTGAGCAGGTCCTTCACCCGCAGCTTGCGACGCTTCAGCGTCATGACCTTGAACTGGTCCGGCGCACGCCGCTTGATCTCGCGCCGCAGCGCGGAGTCGAGCTTCTGGTGCAGCTCGGTGAGCTTGTAGAAACGGGCCGTCATCCTTGTTCTCCCAAAAGGGTTGCAGGGTGATCGGTCAGCCGGTGGTTTTGCTGGGGAGCGGCGAGGCACCCGTCAAACACGCATCGGCTGTCCGATGCGGTCCGACATCACGAGTGCCTGGGAGACACCCGCCAGAGGGGCCCGGTCCGCGTTTTCCTAATTAGAGCGATTCGGTCCGATTTCAAGCGGAATCGGTTTTGGGGGACTAAAGGAGGTGGGGACTATCGAAGATTATCCTGCGGGCGAGCAAACCAGCGCTGTCCCAATGAGGGTGAGCGCCGGATGCGGGCACTTGAAGGCGAGTTGGTGTGGTAAACTCTCAGTCGGAGCCCTCATCTTCTGGCTTGGTCAACTGCAATGCGGGTCTGGACTGCCCCTTAAAAAGTCTAATTCTCTCTCTTGCGGCCTTAATTCGTTCGTACCGCTTCAGGTCAATGGCCTTGGGCTTTTTGGCATTTTCATCTTCAGGATCAGATTCTTCGGGTTCTCCGCCACGAACATCGAAAAGGAATCCGCTGTCAAACCTTCGCGCGATTTCGGTGAGATTGGCTCTCAACTCGTTCCTAAGTTCGTTTCGGCGCCCTTCATTTTTCTTATTGAAGAACTCTTTCTCAAGCTCCTCGACAATCTCTTGGATGCCAATTTGCTTTTCACTTTCGACGTGTTCCTCAAATCCTTTCTTTACGGCTTCAGGCATGCGGTCTTCACCGAGGACCTGCCGCTGGAGGACGATTATGTTGAGCACTCGCTCGTAGAACGCCGCTAACCGTTCTAGCGCTGTCGCGATGACTAATGCAGTAGCGGGCGCAGATTCGAGAATGATTGAGAAGTCCGTCGACGAAATCGATTTTATCTTAAAGTCTTCGCGTGATCCGGTCGCAATCTCATTGAATACTGAAAATATTCTGTCGAGCCTCTTTAGTTCTGCACCAAAGTCATCAAGTTCGTTGCTAACAAATGATCTCGGAATAATGATGGCAAAATCGTATTCGTTGAAGGCGTTCTTGTCCCGCTCGATATTAAATCGTGCTGCAGAGATACCTAACTGCTCGGCATCGGCCCAGATTCGCTTCACGGTATCTCGTATTTCAGCGACTTTGGCTTTGACGGCCGCTGGGGTAACTTCGTTCCCCACAAAGGCAGCCTCAAGCTTGCGCCGGAGATTTTGACCAAGCCAGGCCTTGACACCCATCTCTTCCAAGATGGCATCTAGACTTGGGGGATAATTATTGAAACGCGAGCGGTCCAACGACTCAAATAGTCCATCGCGAAGTTCTGCGACTCTGAGCTGAGTGGATTCGTTAGTTGCCTCCGCATTCTGTTGAAGGGCGGTCACAAGCTTATCGAGCTTGTTTGGGATAAGCTCGCTGTCCATATCCCAAAATATGTCATTTGCGATTTCGAGTGCAGTCTCCGCTCGCATTTACCGTCTTTGCCCCTGCTCCGCTGCGACACTCCCCGCATCATTACCGCGATTAATCCGGATATAGCCGAAGAGGCGGGGACATCGCCATCATTGACGGCCCCGACCCTCCAGCTCTTTTCTCAGATTGTCAATGGCTTGGCCGCGAACTACTCGGCCGCCACAGACCCCGGAGTGTCGCCCTTCGGCGCAACCTCGCCGAACATGTCCGGGCCGTCGTCCACGGCTTCTTCCTCGTTCGCGGCCTTGGCCTTCTGGCGCTTGTCGAAGCTGGACCAGACGTCCTGCCAGTTGCCCTTGGTCGCGCCCTTGGAATACTCGGTGGCGCGGGTTTCGAAGAAGTTGGCATGCTCCACGCCGTTCAGCAGCGGGGCGAGCCAGGGCAGCGGGTGGTCGTCGATCATGTAGATCGTCGGCAGGCCCAGCTGGCCCAGGCGCCAGTCGGCGATGTAGCGGATGTACTTCTTGATCTCCTTCGCCGTCATGCCGGGCACGGGGCCCTGCTCGAAGGCGAGATCGATGAAGGCGTCTTCCAGCCGCACCGTCTTCTGGCACATGTCCATGATGTCTTCCTTCACCGACTTGGTGAGGCAGTCGCGCTCCTTGCAGAATGCGTGGAACAGGCGGGTGATGCCTTCGCAGTGCAGCGATTCGTCGCGCACAGACCACGAGACGATCTGGCCCATGCCCTTCATCTTGTTGAAGCGCGGGAAGTTCATCAGCATGGCGAAGCTGGCGAACAGCTGCAGGCCCTCGGTGAAGCCGCCGAACATGGCCAGCGTGCGGGCGATGTCCTCGTCGTTGTCGACGCCGAATTCCTGCAGGTAATCGTGCTTGGCCTTCATCTCCTCGTATTCGAGGAACATGCCGTATTCGCTTTCGGGCATGCCGATGGTGTCGAGCAGGTGCGAATAGGCGGCGATGTGCACCGTCTCCATGTTGGAGAAGGCGGCCAGCATCATCTTGATCTCGGTCGGCTTGAACACGCGGCCGTACTTCTCGTGGTAGCAATCCTGCACTTCCACGTCGGCCTGGGTGAAGAAGCGGAAGATCTGCGTGAGCAGGTTGCGCTCGTGATCGGTCAGCGTCTGCGCCCAGTCGCGGCAGTCCTCGCCCAGCGGAACTTCCTCCGGCATCCAGTGAATCTGCTGCTGCCGCTTCCAGAACTCATAGGCCCACGGGTATTCAAAGGGCTTGTAGGTCTTGCGGGCTTCGAGCAACGACATCTGGTACCTCCGGTGTTTGACGCGAACCTTCCATATAGGGAATCACAGCGGTGATTCGATAGCAAGGCTGGACTTTCGGTCGGGGATAAATGGTGGACCGGATGGCCCGCCGAAGCCGCGACTCGCCCGGAATGGCGGATTCGCCGGGGATGTGGTATAAGACGTCATTGAAGCTGCAAGGAGGTGCTGATGGCACGGCAGCGTAAAGAGCATCCGGCGCGTGCCTGCAGGCACTACGTCCAGGACGAGGCGATCATCCTGGCGCAGATGCATGGTGACGCCATGCCCCAGCCGCAGCAGTTCGGAGAGCAGCCCCACCCGCAGGTGCAGGCCGAGTAATTCGCGCTCAGTCCGGGGACCGGGCGAAGCGACGCGACAGTTCCAGCGCGACGAGGATCGGCGTCGCCCACAGCCACGTTAGCAGCGATGCCTCGCGCCAGCCGCCGTTCTCGGGCAGGCGCATCGAACAGGCATAGATGTCGAGCAGGTTTTCCGGCGTGCAGGTCGACGGCCAGTAGGCCCCGGAATAGAGGTAGAACCCCAGTCCCAGCCAGGCGATCTGCGCGACATACAGCACGACGTATCGCGAGACTTTCACCTCGCCATAGCCGTGATGCGTCGGAAAGCGTTTCGATCCGTGACTTACCATGGGACGGCCTATAACCCGCAATTGGTTAACAGGGCCTCACCAGGGCAAGAAAAGCGGACTGCGGCCTACTTCCAAAAAAGCTTGTTTTTCAGCCCCTTCGTCTTGCGCGCAGCATACAGCTGCACATACATCCACATGCCGGAAATGCAGAAGAACAACAGGGCGAGGCCCGACAGCATGACGATGATCTCGCCCCAGATGCCGCCTTCCATGCCGCCGTGCAGGTGATGGATCAGGCCCAGGTTGTCGCGCAGCCAGAAGCCGGTTTCCGCGCGCGGCGGGGTGCAGCGCCAGCCTTCGGGGCAGACGAAGCCGGCGGGCGGCTCCATCGCCGCGGCTGCCTCTGCGCTTGGCGGATCGACCGGCCACCAGACGGCGACATAGTGCAGCACGCCCGTCACCGTCACCCAGATCAGCACGACCCCGAAAAAGACCGACAGCCAGCGGTGCCACTTGCGCATGAACTCATCCCTCAATTGCTGTTGCAAATCATTTGCAAGTTGGAGTGGCTGATTGCGCACGCGCTGGCAAGTGGCAAATTGCAGCGCGCGGCACTGGTAGAAGCGCTGATTGCACCAGGGCGCCGCCTGCGGCATGGCCGGCGCATGGCCCTATCGCCCCAGCTTTCCGACTATCTCGCCCGCATCGGACTGGACAAACCTCCCGCCGCCAATGCCGCAGGGCTGGAGCAGGTGCAGGCTGCGCATCGCCAGCATATCCCGTTCGAGAACCTCGACATCCCGCTCGACCGCACGATCCATTGCGATGGCACCCGCGTCTTCGCCAAGCTGGTGACAGCGCGGCGCGGCGGATACTGTTTCGAGCAGAACCGCCTGTTCGCCGACATGCTGGCCGACCTCGGCTTCACCAATCGCCTGCTGCTGGCGCGCGTGCTGCTGGGCGATCCGCCCGACCATACGCCGCGCACGCACTGCCTGGTGCTGGTGACGATCGAGGGCGAAGAGTGGATCGCCGACGCCGGCTTCGGCGGCGCCTATGCCCCGCCCATGCGCCTGCGCGATGGCGAGGAAGCCCGGTCCGGCGACGGCGCGCGCCACCGCCTCACCCGTATCGGCGAGCAAGGCGACCTGCCCGGCGCCTGGCTGCTGGAACGCCAGGGCCCGATCCACTCCACCGACGGCCGTGCCCGCAGCGCGGACAGGTGGGAAGCGCAGTTCGCCTTCGACCTGGCGCAGGTGGCACAGGCCGACATGGCGCTGGGCAACCACTGGGCCGCTACGCATGACACCAGCCGTTTCACCAATGTGGTGGTCGCCAGCAAATGCCTGCCCGACGGCTTCACCCGCCTGGTCGGTCGCGAGCTGACCAGCTGGCGCGCCGGACAGGACAAGCAGCAAGCCACCATCGATCACGCGGCCGCCTATCAGGACGTGCTGGCGCGCGAGTTCGGCATCGCCTTGCGGGGCGAGGAAGTGACCCGCCTCGCCCTTTTCGCTGAATGACCTAACCCGCTGGCCAGCCTTCCCGGACTAATCTATTCCTCGCCAATTCTTGGGGAGGGACAATGGAAGATCCGATGCGCAACCGGCGGGTGTTGAAGACCCGTCAGGCCGGCTGGGCGCAGGCGTTGGCCAAGGCCTTGGGCAGCATGGGGCTGACGCCCAACGCGATCTCCACCATCGGCGTGCTGTTTGCCGCCCTTGGCGCGGCCGCCTTCATGCTGGCACCCGAAAACCCGCACTACTGGCTGGGCGCGGCGGCCGGCATCCAGCTGCGCCTGCTCGCCAACATGCTCGACGGTCTGGTCGCTGTCGAAGGCGGCAAGAAGAGCGCCACGGGGCCGCTGTTCAATGAGGTGCCCGACCGGATCGAGGATGCCCTGCTGCTGGTCGCGGCGGGCTATGCCTGCGGCATCCCCGAGCTTGGCTACGGCGCGACGATCCTCGCCTTCGGCACCGCCTATGTCCGCGCCACCGGCGGGGCGCTGGGCTTCGACCAGGACTTCAGCGGACCGATGGCCAAGCAGCACCGCATGTTCGTGCTGACGCTGGGCGCGGTCGTGGCCTTCGCGCTCGACATGCCCCGGGCCGTGGAGATCGCGCTGGTCTTCATCGCCGTCGGATCGGCGCTGACCTGCCTCACCCGCACCTGGGCCATCGCCCGCCAGCTGCAGGCGAAGGGCGCATGATCGCCACCCTCGTTCGCGAAGTGCTGTTCGCCCTGACGCGGTTTCTCGTCGGCGGCCATGCCCGCTGGCGCGGCTGCGGCCCGGACCAGCGCCAGCGTATCTATTTCGCCAACCACGCCAGCCATCTCGACACGATCATCCTTTGCGCCGCCCTGCCCGAGACCTTGCGCCGCACGACGCATCCGGTGGCGGCGGCGGACTATTGGGGCAAGAACGCCCTCACCCGCTTCATCGCCAAGCGCGTGCTCAACGCCGTGCTGGTGGAGCGGGGGCGCAGCCGCGACCCGCTCGCGCCCTTGCGCGAAGTGCTGGAACGCGGGGAATCGCTGATCATCTTCCCCGAGGGCACCCGCCGCAACGATGCGCTGCCAAGCGACTTCAAGGCGGGCATCCACCACCTGGCGCGCGACTTTCCGCAGGCCGAGCTGGTGCCAGTCTACCTTGCCAACCTCGCCCGCGCCTATCCCAAGGGGGCGTGGATCCCGGCCCCGATCAGCTGCGTCGCCAATTTCGGCGAGCCAGTGGCGTTCGACCAGGCAGAGGACAAGGCCGACTTTCTCGAGCGCACGCGCGCGGCAGTGGTCGCCATGGCTGACGGAGTACCCGCATGAGCCAGACCATGATTACCCTGTTCGGCGGCGTCGGTGCGCTGCTGCTGTTCGCCTCGCTGGTGGGCTGGGTGCTGTCGCTGAAGGTGAAGAGCCACGCGGGACGCGCCACGGTCGACAACCTCAACGCGCGGGTGAAGGCCTGGTGGCTGATGGTCGCGGTCTTCGCCGTGGCCTTCGCTTTCGGCACCATGGTCACCATCGTGCTGTTCGCGCTGGTGAGCTTCTATTGCCTGCGCGAATTCCTCTCCATCACGCCCACGCGTCCGGAGGATCACAGCGCCACCGTTGCGGCCTTCTACCTCTTCATCCCGCTGCAATACTGGGTGGTGGCCGCCGGCTGGACGACGATGCTCACGATCCTCATCCCGGTCTGGGCCTTCCTGCTGCTGCCGGTGATCGCCGTGCTGCGCGGGGAGACCTTGGATTTCCTCCAGCGCACTGCGCGCATCCAGTGGGCGCTGATGCTGACCGTGTTCTGCATCAGCCACGCACCCGCGCTGCTGATCCTCGACATTCCGGGTTACGAGGAGAAGTTCCTGCTGCTGTTCTTCCTCATCACCGTGGTGCAGATTTCGGACGTGCTGCAGTACGTGTTCGGCAAGCTGTTCGGAAAGCACAAGGTCGCCCCGCGTGTCAGCCCGGCGAAGACTTGGGAAGGCCTGATCGGCGGCGGGTTGAGCGCTTCGGCTATCGGCGCCGCCCTGTGGTGGATCACCCCCTTCTCCCCGCTGGAGGCCGGACTGATGGCGCTGATGATCGTGATTGCGGGTTTCGTCGGCGGACTGGTGCTGTCGGCGGTCAAGCGCTCGCTCGGCGCGAAGGACTGGGGCACGATGATCGAAGGGCACGGCGGCGCGCTGGACCGGATGGATTCGGTCAGCTTCGCTGCACCGGTGTTCTTCCACGCCACGGCCTTCTTCTTCGCGCTTTAGGCGATGTTCCTGCTCGTCGCGCTCTGGGCCCTTGCCGAGGCCACGGTGTTCTTCATCGTCGCCGACGTTCCGATCATGGCGCTGGCGGCGAAACGCGGGGTGCATGCCGGGATCATGGCCGCATGGATCGGCGCACTGAGCGCGGCGCTAGGTGGCCTTGTGGTCTGGCTTTGGGGCGGCTTCGACCCGCGCGGGTTCGACGCATTTGCAATCGCCTTGCCCGGTATCGACGCAGAACTGGTGGCGCAGACCCGCGCCGATTGGGCGGAGAACGGCTTCCTTGCCATGCTGACCGGCAGCTTCGGCGGCACGCCCTACAAGCTCTACGCCGCGGCGGCCGGGTACGCCGGCAGCTACGGCCTGATCGGTTTCATTCTGCTAAGCGTGGTTGCGCGGCTGCCGCGCTTCATGCTGGTCGCCGTGGCAGGTGGCTGGCTCGGCCCCAGGCTACGCGCGCGGCTGGGAGAACGCAATTTCTGGATCGCCTTCGTGGCGGCATGGGTACTGTTCTACGCGGCCTATTTCACCGCGATGGGCTGGTAGCGCGTCAACCCTTGCGCTTCTTCGATCCGAAGAAGCTACCGCCGCCCAGCACGGTCACGCCCAGGAAGAACCCGAAATCGTACCAGCCGCCAGTGTTGGGCACGGCGTAGACGGCGATGTCGCTGTCGAACAACGAGCCGATCCAGGCCCAGGGGAAGACGAAGCCGTGCCACAGGCCCCACCAGAAGCCGGGCACGTCCGGCCCGGCGGAAACGCCCGCGTCGATCTGGTTGGCGCAAGCGGAAAGGAAAAGGGCCAGCCCGACGGCGACGAGGAGTGTTCTGGCGCGCTGCATGGTCATCATCCCTGTTGCTGCATCAGTAGGGCCACCACCATTAGCATAAGCATGGCCGCACCAAGCATCATGTGTTTGCTGGCGCGTTGCTTGTCGCCCGCCTTGGTCAGCATGGCCCCGCGCCAGACATTGGCGATGGCGAGCACCGCCCCGACCACCACAATGCTGATCGTGAGCGTGCGTTCGTCCATCGCCTGATCCTAAGCGGCCGGTGCCGGCCCGCGCCTTACTGGCAGGCCAGGCACTCGTCGTAGTCGGTGCTTTCGCCCGCGTTCAGCTCGTACTTGGCGGCATCGGAGGTGTTGTCCGCTTCCACTCCGCCAGCGAAACCGGCGCGCTGCACGCTCTTCGAGCGCAGGTAGTAGAGCGACTTGATGCCCTTCTCCCAGGCCTGGAAGTGCAGCATCATCAGGTCCCACTTGTCGACGTCGGCCGGGATGAACAGGTTCAGCGACTGTGCCTGGTCGATGAAGGGCGCGCGGTCGGCGGCGAATTCGAGCAGCCAGCGCTGGTCGATTTCGAAGCTGGTCTTGAACGCGGCCTTTTCATCGTCATTGAGGAAGTCGAGGTGCTGGACACTGCCGCCCTTCTCCAGGATCGAGTTCCACACCGCGGTGGAGTTCTTGCTCTTCTTGTCGAGGATCTTTTCCAGATAGGGGTTCTTCACCACGAAGCTGCCGGACAGCGTCTTGTGGGTGTAGATGTTCGCCGGGATCGGCTCGATGCAGGCGCTGGTGCCGCCGCAGATGATGGAGATCGACGCGGTCGGCGCGATTGCCATCTTGCAGCTGAAGCGTTCCATCGCCCCCATTTCCTCGGCGTCCGGGCACGGCCCGCGTTCCTTGGCCAGCATCATGCTGGCCTCGTTCGCCTTGGCGTTGATGTGCTTGAACATCTTCAGGTTCCACACCTTCGCCATCGGGCTTTCGAAGCCGATGCCCTTGGACTGCAGGAAGGAGTGGAAGCCCATTACGCCCATGCCGACGGAGCGTTCGCGCATGGCCGAGTACTTGGCGCGTGCCATCTCTTCGGGGGCACGGTCGATATAGTCCTGCAGCACGTTGTCGAGGAAGCGCATGACGTCCTCGATGAACTGCTTGTCGCCGTTCCACTCATCCCACTTTTCGAGGTTGAGCGAGGACAGGCAGCACACCGCCGTGCGATCGTTGCCGAGGTGGTCGACACCGGTCGGCAGGGTGATCTCGCTGCACAGGTTCGAGGTGGAAACCTTCAGGCCCAGATCGCGGTGATGCTTGGGCATCATGCGGTTCACCGTGTCGGAGAACACGATGTAGGGCTCGCCCGTGGCGAGGCGGGTCTCGACCAGTTTCTGGAACAGGCTGCGGGCATCGACTTCGCCGCGTACGCTGCCGTCCTTGGGGGACTTCAGCTGGAACTTCTCGCCGGCGCGCACCGCTTCCATGAATTCGTCGGTCAGCAGCACGCCGTGGTGCAGGTTCAGCGCCTTGCGGTTGAAGTCGCCCGAAGGCTTGCGGATTTCGAGGAACTCCTCGATCTCCGGGTGGTGGATGTCGATGTAGCAGGCGGCCGAGCCACGGCGCAGCGAGCCTTGCGAGATCGCCAGCGTCAGGCTGTCCATCACGCGCACGAAGGGGATGATGCCGCTGGTCTTGCCGTTCAGGCCCACCGGCTCGCCGATGCCGCGGACATTGCCCCAGTAGGTGCCGATGCCGCCGCCCTTGGAGGCCAGCCAGACGTTCTCGTTCCAGGTGCCGACGATGCCGTCGAGGCTGTCCGACACGGAGTTGAGGTAGCAGGAAATCGGCAGGCCGCGGTTGGTGCCGCCGTTCGACAGCACCGGCGTTGCCGGCATGAACCACAGGTTCGAGATGTAGTCGTAGAGGCGCTGCGCGTGCTCCTCGTCGTCGGCGTAGGCATCGGCGACGCGGGCGAACAGGTCCTGGTAGCTTTCGTTGGGCAGCAGGTAACGGTCGGTCAGCGTTGCCTTGCCGAATTCTGTCAGGTTGGCGTCGCGCGCGGGGTCCGTCTTGATGTCGAAGCGGCGCGGATTGACCTTCTTGGAATCGTCCTTGGCCGCGGCAGCCTTGGCGGCAGCGGCCAGCGCCTCGGTCGCCGCGGTTTCGGCCGCGTCATTCACCAGCGCTTCGCTGCCGGCGTCCTTCTTTTCCATATCCATTGCCTTTGCGCCCGTATCTTTCGCTGCAGCGGAATTCGCGCGGCCCTTGGCAGGCGCTGCCTTCGTTTCGCTCTCGCCTGCAGTATTCTCGTCCAGCCCCATTGCCGCCTCGTCCGTGTTGCGAAATTCCATCTGGCCTCAATCCCCGTCGTTGCTGCGGGCTGCGGCCGTGATCCAAAGCCGTATGCCCCTCACATGTTCCACATGTGTTCGACTCGAAACCGGCAAGCTGCCAGTCTAGCGGAGCACATGCATCGGCGGGAAATTACTTATCCCCGCCTGCCCACAATCGCTCCACCGGGGTGTCCACAAGAGCGACTCCTCGCCTGTGCGCACAAGGTAGGGTGCGAAGGCTCGAAATCTAGGTCTAGTAGGTCCCCCCGGCAGGTCGACCACCACCCCTTGTGAATCAGCAACGACTCGCACGCAAGAGGGTTAAGATGGAATCAATGCCGTCATGAACGCGATCGGCAGGTGTATCGCCCGAACAATACGGCGCGACGCGTGGAGTTTCCTCGGCTTGCGGGGTGCGCAAGAGGCAAAATCAATCTGCGGAAAAAAAGCTGTGCAAGCGCGACATGGCGAATCAATCGAATCGTAACGCGCAATATTGCATCAGCGTGTCATCGCGACCCGGGTCTGCCGATGGCGCTCGGGCCGTGCATATGGCATGATTGGAAAAACGCGAACGCCAAGAGGTACATCATGGTCGCAATGTTCAAGGCGCTGCCTTTCGGGATCTTCCTGACGCTGGTCATCGCGCTGTTCATCGGGTCCGGCGGATCGTCGGGCGGGATGCTTTCGGTGTTCCCCTTCGACGTGACCGTGGCGGAACTGGGCCTCGACTTCCGGCTCTACTGGAGCTGGACGCTGTTCCTCGCCGGCACCGGCCTGGCCTTCGCCATCATCCTGATGATGGAGTGAGGCAGCACGCGCCGCTGCCACAGCCACACCGCCAGGCCAATTCCCGCCAGCGCCGCCGGACCCCATGACAGCTGCAACAGCTGGATGGCGGGAAAGTGCACCGCGTAGAGCGGGAAGGAGATCGCACCCAGCATGGTGGCAGCCTCCTGCACCTTCGCCGAATCGAAACGCGCTGCCATGCCGCCGAACATCATCAGCGGGGCAAGCAGCAGGATGAAGGCGAGCGGGGCCCACTCCCACGGCCATATCCACACGGCGAGGACATAGGCGGGAAGCGCCAGGAAGGCGGCGGCGAAGGGTACGCGCACCGGCGGCGAATCGCCCCAGAGACGATAGATCAGGATGCCCAGCGTATAGGCCGTGCCGACGCGCAGCAGCACCAGCCAGTGATACTCGGCAAAGCCGCCGCGCGGGAAACCGGCAAGGGCAATCGCCCAGCCCAGGCCCAGCGCGCAGAGGACCGCGACCAGCAGCAGCCCGCGCTTGCCCAGTCGTGCCAGCCCCAGCCCGTGAACGGCATTGGCGACCAGTTCGTAGACGATCGACCACAGCGGCAGGTTGAGCAGGTATGGCGCGGCAGCGACATTGAATGCCGGCAGCATGGCCAGCATCAGCACATAGGCAAGGCCCAGCTCGCCCGAAAAGCCGTAGCGTCCCAGCGCCGCCAGCAATCCGAGAGAGGTGCCCAGCGCCATCCAGCCCCACAGCCGTTGGTATCGCTTCGCGAAGAAGCGCCAGCCACCCAGCGAACCGTCACGCAGCCGCGACTCGTAGGTCCGCGCCATGACGAAGCCCGACAGCATGAAGAAGAAGTCCACCGCGAGGTGCGCGCCGTGGATCGGCAGTCCCAGGTGGAACAGCACGACGACGATGGCGGCGAGTCCGCGCAGGGCATCAAGGCCAAGAAGACGTTGATCCATGGCCGCACCATGCGCAGCCGCGGTTCAATAGCGGCTGAGCAAGCAACGCTAAGCAACACGACAAACAAGTGCGGTTAACCGCAAACTTACCCTCTTCCAGCCGCTGCGGGGCAACACCATACGCTCGACCGGTGATTTAGTGGATTAGTCGAATACCACACCCCCTGACACTGCCGCCCGGCTAGAACACCGGCGATAGTCTTTCCGGCAACCAGGGAACCCGCCGCCATGCGCTACACCATTTCCACTCTCGCACTTGCCATCAGCACGCCTGCCGTGGCGCAGGACGTGGCCCTGCCCGACCTTGTCGAGTGGGGTGGCTCGGCAGCTGCCATTGAAGCCGCGCTGGAAGGCAAGTGCGCCAACGGCCTGACCGTGCGCGACATCGATACTCCCTTCCTGCCTGATACCGAGCAGCAGGTGCAGATCGATTGCGACGGGCTGGAGCACTTTGGTGCCCCACGCTGGGCCGAGTTCGTGATTGGCGACGATCGCCTGCAGATGCTGTGGATCATGGTCGACAGCGAGGAGGAGGACAGCGCCATCGAAGCCATGCGCGCCGCCTATGGCGAGCCGACGGCAGAGAGCGAAATGTTCGTCGCCTTTGCCGATGCCAATACCGCCTGGCGCACCGAGCCGGCCGAGTTCCTGTATTACTCGCCCGAGCTGGCCGAAGCGATGAGCGCCTGGTTCGCTTCGACGGGTGGGTGAGACGTCCGTGTAGCGCTTTGGACGGCGCTACGGCACCAGCACGGTGTCGCACGCAACGTCATCGGTTTCGGGATAGTCGAGCGTGTAGTGCAGGCCGCGGCTTTCGTGGCGCTTCAGCGCGCTCTGCACGATCAGGTGCGCACACTGGTGCAGGTTGCGCAGTTCGATGAGGTCGGTGGTCACGCGGAAGTGACCGTAATAGTCGTCGATCTCGCTCGCCAGCAGCGAGATGCGGTGCGCTGCGCGCTCCAGCCGCTTGGTGGTGCGCACGATGCCGACATAGTTCCACATGAACCGGCGGATCTCGGTCCAGTTCTGCTTGATGATGACCTCTTCGTCGGAATCGGTCACGCGGCTTTCGTCCCACTCCCGGATGGCGGGCGGGTCGACGAAGCTGTCCCAATGCTCAAGGATGTCGCGCGCCGCCGCTTCGCCGAAAACGAAGCATTCGAGCAGCGAATTGGAGGCGAGGCGATTGGCGCCGTGCAATCCGCTTTCGGTGCATTCGCCCGCGGCATAAAGGCCGGGTAGGTCGGTGCGACCGTTGAGGTCGATCACGATGCCGCCGCAGGTGTAATGCTGCGCGGGGACGACCGGGATCGGCCCCTTGGTCATGTCGATGCCCAGCCCCATAAGCTTCTCGTGGATGGTCGGGAAATGCCCGGTCACGAAGTCGGCCGGCATGTGGCTGATGTCGAGATGGACATAGTCGAGGCCGTAGCGCTTGATCTGGTCGTCGATCGCGCGGGCGACCACGTCGCGCGGGGCCAGTTCCATGCGCTCGGGATCGTAGTCTTCCATGAAGCGGTGGCCGGTTTCCGGGTGGAACAGCCGCCCACCCTCGCCGCGCACGGCTTCGGTGATCAGGAAGTTCTTGACCTCGAGATTGTAGAGGCAGGTCGGGTGGAACTGCATCATCTCCATGTTGGAGACGCGCGCGCCCGCCCGCCAGGCCATGGCGATGCCGTCGCCCGTCGCGCCGCGCGGGGCGGTGCTGAACTGGTAGACACGGCCCGCGCCGCCCGCGGCCATGATGGTGGCCTTTGCCTTGTAGGCCTCCACCTTGCCCGTCGTCGTATCCAGCGCATAGGCGCCCCATACCCGGCCCGAGCCTGAGTATTTCTCCTCGTGCCGGCCGGTGATCAGGTCGATGCAGCTGCGGTCGGGCAACAGGGTGATGTTGGGATTTTCCTCCGCCGCCTTGAGCAGCGCCGCCTGCACCGCCCAGCCGGTGGCATCGTGCACGTGCACGATACGGCGATGCGAGTGACCGCCCTCGCGCGTCAGGTGCAGGTCTTCCCCCTCGCGGTTGAAGGGCACGCCCAGTTCGCACAGCCGGTCGATCGCGGCGGGCGCGCGCTCGATCACGAATTCCACCGTCTCCCGGTCGTTCAGGCCGGCCCCGGCCACCATGGTGTCGCGCACGTGGTCTTCGAAGGTGTCGCCCGCATCCAGCACTGCGGCGATCCCGCCCTGGGCCCAGGCGGTGGAGCCGCTGGTCAGCTTGCCTTTGGCCAGCACCAGCACCCGCAGGTCGGTTGCCAGCGTCAGGGCCGCCGTCAGTCCCGCGGCGCCCGAACCGATGACGAGAACGTCGTAATTGTCGCCTGCAGCAGTCATGGCGAGGTCATTGCCCTGTCACGGGTCGACCCGCAAGCATTACGGCTCGCGCATCCGGCCACCGGCAATTGCAGAAACGCTTGGTGCCGAATCGACCAATGAATTATAAGCCAATGTAAACACAATATCGGCAGAGGTTGTCTTTACATCGCACCGGGCAAGGTCACAGTATTGCCCGCACAGGGGAAATGTCGATGTCGAGCCGTTTACTTTGCCTGTTCAATCGACACGCGCCCACCGGGCGCCGCGCGGATTGGGACGGTAGCGCATTTGTGAGCCGCTGCGAGCATTGCGCAAAGCCCATATTTCGTGTCGGTCGTGGCCGTTGGAGACAGGACCCCGAGCGGCTGGACGGGGCCTAGGCCGGAGCCTGATCCGGCGCGCCGGTGAGCTGGACGAACACGTCCTCCAGGTCCGCCTCGCGAGTCGAGACGTCCTCGATGGCGAAGCCCTGCGCCTGCACCTGCGCCAGCACTTGGCCAGCCGTCATTTCCGCCTTGTCGAAGGTGATTTCGATCACCCGCTCACCCACGGTCTCGCACTTGTGGAAGCGCGGATCGCTGGGCAGCTGGGTCACGTCCTTGTCCACCGTCACCGCGACGATCTTCTCGCCCATCATGCCCACCAGCTCGCGCGTGGGCTTGTTGGCGATGAGTTCACCGTGGTTGATGATGGCAATGCGCTCGCACAGCTCTTCGGCCTCTTCGAGGTAGTGGGTGGTCAGCACTACGGTGACGCCCTCGGCGTTCAGCTCGCCCACCAGCTCCCACAGCTGCTTGCGCAATTCCACGTCGACGCCCGCGGTCGGCTCGTCCAGCACCAGGATCGGCGGCGAATGGACCATCGCCTTGGCGATCAGCAGGCGCCGCTTCATCCCGCCCGACAGCGTGCGGGCATAGGCATTGCGCTTGTCCTCCAGCCGCACGGCGCGCAGCAGCTCTTCCGACCGCCGCAGTGCCTTGGTGATGCCGTAAAAGCCGCCCTGGTTCTCCAGCACCTCGAACGGGGTGAAGAAGGGATCGAAGACGATTTCCTGCGGGACGATGCCGATGTTCAGCTTCGCATTGCGATGGTCGGTGTCGATGTCGTGGCCCCAGATCTTCACCGTGCCGCCGGTCTTGTTGACCAGTCCGGCCATGATGTTGATCAGCGTGGACTTGCCCGCGCCATTGGGACCGAGCAGGCCGAACACCTCGCCCTGCGGCACGTCGAAGCTGACACCTTTCAGCGCCAGCTTGGGATCGGACTTCTTCGATCCCGCATATTCCTTCACCAGGTCGCGGATCTCGATCGCTGCTTCGCTCATGGAGGTGCCCTTAGGGGCTTTTCCAGTCCCGCGTAAAGCGATACAGGCGCTGTCCATGAAGCACGCAGTCGATACCGCACCCGAAACCACCATCGTCGATACCCCGCGCGTCTGGTGCGACGGCTCCGGCGACATTCGCGGCGGCGAGAACTACCTGCCCGCCAGCCTGGGCCACCCACGCGTCTACATGCAGATCGACGAGGAAGGCTTCGTCGATTGCGGCTATTGCGACCGGCGCTTCATCCTGGCCGGCGGCCCTGCCGATACCGGTGACGTGCCCGATGCCTCGGATACCGGCGCCGCCGCCTGACGCACGATTTGTCAGGTTGCGTTCAGCGGCTTGTGATATTGTCTCCGCAACTTAGGAGACGACTCATGACGAAATCATTGGCTACCGCAACTGCCGTTGTCGCTCTTGCCCTGACGGCAGGCCCGCTGGCTGCGCAGGATCGCGCCGAGCGCGCCGAGCAGGCCTTTGCCGAACTGGTCGAAGGCCGCACCGCCGGCGAACCGCAGCGCTGCATCAGCACCTTCAACTCCAGCCGCCTGCGGGTGGAGGCCTATGTCGGCCTCGTCTACGAGCGCGGCGACACGATCTGGGTGGCGCGGGCGCGCGATCCGGAAAACCTCACCGTGTGGGATGTCCCGGTGATCGACCGTTACGGCACCCAGCTGTGCAGCAACGACGTGATGCGCACGATCGACCGCAATTCGGGCATGTTCAGCGGCGTCCTCTCGCTCGAGGACTTCGTGCCTTACACCAAGGACGATTCGGGCGAAGGCTGAGCCTTAGGCCCCGCGTGCCTGCCCGGTCGCGCAATCTGCGCGTACCGGGCAAGCCGCACATTTCGGCTGGGCGGGCCGACAGTGGACCTGTCCCAGCCGCTTCACCAGCAAGTGATGCTCGTCGATATCGGCGGCGCTCCATTCTCCCGGCAGTAACAGCATCAGCGCGTCGTAAGCACGCGCGGTATCCGCCCGCGCGGGCACCAGCCCCACGCGCTGCATCACCCGCCGGTGATGCCCGTCGATCACCAGCATGCGCCGCTCGAAGGTGCTGGTATTCATCACCCCGGCAGCGTTCTTTCGTCCGACGCCGGGCAGCCCCTCCAGCCAGTCCATCGCCATGTCGTCCGGCAGGTTGGAAAGGTGACGCATGTCCACCGCGCCGCGCTCCTCGATGATCGCCAGCAGGCAGGCCTTGAGCCGCTCGGCCGCAACCGAGGGGAAGGTCTGATTACGGAGCATGTCTTCCAGCTCACCCACATCGGCACGCGCGACCGCTTCCCAGCTGCCGTAGCGTGCGAGCAAGGCATCGGTGGAGGCGTTGGAAATGGCCGTCTTGCTCTGCGCCCCGATCACCCCCTGCACCAGCACCCACACCGGTTCGCGGCGCTTGTCCGGCGGCCGCACGATGCGCCCGAAGGCAGCGATCAGCGCCGCGTGAATGCGCTCCAGCTGCGCGGTGCGGGGATCGGGGCCGAGCGGCAATTCCATCGCCGGCAGGCCTGCCACCGCATCAGACCATTTGCCACCCCCGGCTTTCGGACATAGTCTCCCGCTTCGGGAAAACAGGAGGGGGAATTCCATGGCCATGCGCTTTGCGGTCTGGTGGGTGCGGCTCGTCTATGTCGCATGGATGGTGCCAGCCGGGCTGAACCATTTCATCCAGCTCTATCCGCAGCCGACCGGCAGCCAGGAGATGAGCACGGGGGTGTTCCTGGCTCTGATCGACAGCGGCATGTTCACGCTGGTGAAGGCGGTGGAACTGGTGGCCGGGCTGATGATCCTGTTCGGCTTCCGCGTGCCGCTGGCGCTGGTGATGGTGCTGCCGGTCAGCTTCACGGTCTGGTACTGGGATACCGAGCTGCAGGGCTGGTGGACCGCCAGCGCCGTCTATGGCTGGGCCGTGCTCGGCTGCAATGTCTTCCTGCTCTACGCCTATCGCGACAGCTTCCGCACCATGTTCGAGGGGTACGCCCCGCCCAGCTGGCCGTGGAAGAAGGGGGCAGAGGCATGACGCGCGTCGACGACATGCTGCGCCCGTTGTCCCTGCTGCAGATCGCCCTTGGGCTGATCATGGTGCCCACCGCGCTTGCCTATTTCCTGCCGGACTTGCTGCCCTGGGTGCGCACGGCGCAGTGGGAAGGCGAGATGACCGTGCGGCTGATGAGTCAGCTCGATGCCAGCGGCCTGCTGGCCGTTGCCAAGTTCATCCAGCTGGTCGGCGGACTGGCCCTGCTGCTCAACCGCGCCGTGCCGTTCGCGCTGGCGGCCATGGTTTCGGTTAACGTGTGCGGGGCTTTCGTCGCCGTGCTGATCGAAGGCGCGCCGGCGCTGGGTGTGATGGCGCTGGGCGTGCTCGCGCTCAACGCGATACTGATGTTCGCCTACCTCCCCGCCTATCGCGGCGTGCTGGCGGCAGGCGCAGTCGCCGATGGCGAATCCGCAGCGCCGGGCGAGAACTTCGACAGCCTGTTCTGCAACCCGCTGGCCGGCGCCAGCCGCAAGGCCTGCGCGATTGCCGCCCTGCCGCTGCTGGCCGCGCTGTGGTTCTTCTGGAAGGTCGTGCCCTTCACCAACAGTACCACCGGGCTGGTGGTGCTGGTGGTTCCGGCGCTGGTGCTGGCGGTGAATTTCGTGCGGGCGAAGAGCTAAGCGTGGCTGTCGCTCAGGCCGCACCCCGGCCAATACGTCCGGCCAGAAATGCGCCGACCGCGCCACCTGCCAGTTTCAGTCCGTGATTGACCCAGGCCATCAGCGGGAACTCCATCTCGCCGGCAAGGACCGTTGGCATGGAAATGGCGTAGTAGAACAGCATGCCGACGAGCCCCACGGCCAAACCGATGGCGAGGCGAGAGTCTTGTGCAGGCCGCGCCGCCCAGAAGCCGCCGATGCCGAACAGGACAAAGGCGACAGCCAGCCCTTCCGGTTTGTAACCGACCAGATCGGCAGTCGCGAGGTAGTAGACATAGACCGCGTAGAGCAGCTCCACGGCGATGCCGGCTATGAAGATGCGCTTCCAGTACTTCGCCATCGTCCCCTCCCCTGGGCAGGCTGCGGCTCCTTGCGTCGCCGAGTAATCTAGCCGGAATGATCTCCCGGATCATTCCGGGTCGCAAATCACTCCCACTCGATCGTCCCTGGCGGCTTCGAGGTATAGTCGTAGACCACGCGGTTGATGCCCTGCACTTCGTTGACGATGCGCGTGGCGACACCTGTCAGGAAGTGCGGATCGAAGGGATACACGTCAGCGGTCATGCCGTCGGTGCTGGTGACGGCGCGTAGGCCGCAGACGCTGTCATAGGTGCGCCCGTCGCCCATCACGCCCACGGTCTTCACCGGCAGCAGCACGGCAAAGGCCTGCCAGATGGCATCGTAGAGGCCCGCCTTGCGGATTTCCTCGAGGTAGATGGCATCGGCCTTGCGCAGGATGTCGCAGCGTTCCTTGCTCACTTCGCCGGGGATGCGGATGGCAAGGCCCGGTCCGGGGAACGGGTGGCGGCCGACGAACATCTCCGGCAGGCCCAGTTCGCGGCCCAAGGCGCGGACTTCGTCCTTGAACAGTTCGCGCAGCGGCTCCACCAGTTCCATGTTCATGCGTTCGGGCAGGCCGCCGACATTGTGGTGGCTCTTGATCGTCACGCTCGGTCCGCCGGTGAAGGAGACCGACTCGATCACGTCGGGATAGAGCGTGCCCTGCGCGAGGAAGTCCGCTCCGCCGATCTTCTTCGCCTCTTCCTCGAACACGTTGATGAACTCGGCGCCGATGAACTTGCGCTTCTTTTCCGGGTCGGTGACGCCGGCGAGGCCCGCCATGAAGCGTTCCTCCGCGTCCACCACCACCAGCGGGATGTTGTAATGGTCGCGGAACATGGTCTCGACCTGTTCGCGCTCGTTCATGCGCAGCAGGCCGTGGTCGACGAAGACGCAGGTCAGCTGGTCGCCGATGGCTTCGTGGATGAGGATGGCCGCGACCGAGGAATCGACGCCGCCGGACAGGCCGCAAATGACCTTGCCGTCACCCACCTGCTCGCGGATCTCGGCAATCTTGGTCTCGCGATAGGCGGCCATGGTCCAGTCGCCGGCAAGGCCGCAGACATGCCGCACGAAATTGGCGAGCAGCTTCGCGCCATCGGGCGTATGATAAACCTCGGGATGGAACTGGGTGCCGTAGTACTTGCGGCTTTCGTCCGCGATCACCGCGAAGGGTGCGCCGTCACTGGTGGCGACGATTTCGAAGCCGGGCGCGAACTTGGTCACCTTGTCGCCGTGGCTCATCCACACCTGGTGGCGCTCGCCGACCTTCCACAAGCCGTCGAACAGCGCGCATTCCTGCGTCACCGTCAGGAAGGCACGGCCGAACTCGCCACCTTCGCCCGTCTCGTGGCCGGGGCGAACTTCGCCGCCGAGCTGGTGGCTCATCACCTGCTGCCCGTAGCAGATGCCGAGGATCGGCAGGCCACTGTCGAACAGCACCTGCGGTGCGCGCGGGGATCCCTCGTCGCAGACGCTTGCGGGCGAACCGGAAAGGATGATGCCCTTCGGCTGCATCCGGTGGAACGCCTCTTCGGCCATGCTGAAAGGGGCGATCTCGGAATAGACGCCCGCCTCGCGCACCCGGCGCGCGATAAGCTGGGTCACTTGGCTGCCGAAATCGACGATGAGGATGGAATCGGGAAGATGGTCTGGCTGCATGGAAAGCGCTTAGAGGCGCAGGTGCGCGCCTGTCCAGCATGGGCGCGCGACAGCAGCGCGATGAAGCGCGCACCTTCCCCAAATTCAGATATGCGAAATATTCAGAATTGCGAAAATGTGCACGCCTGTGGCGCTTTTCGCAATTGCAGCATTTGATGGTGCAATGCACAATAAGCGTGAAAAGACAAAGGATGCCCTGTGAAGGGGGGTTACCACCTTTCTACCAGGAGAATTACCATGAAGAAGCTCACCATCGCCGCCCTCGCCGCCACCGTTCTGGCCGCCGCTCCGGCTCAGGCCCAGTCGGCCTTCGTGATGATCATCGGCGAAGCACCCGCTCCGGCTGCCGATCGGGCCGACGCCCCGGTTTCGCGCGAAGCCATGATCGAAAGCGCCGTCGAACGCGCCTGCCCGCAGCCGTTCATCCGCGACCTGAAGGCGCGTTCGCTGCTGGCCGAGTGCAAGGCGGAAGCGCGTGCCGAAGCCGAAGCCCTGGTGGCGGAACGTGCGGCGACCGCACCGGTGCTGGCCGTCGTCGGCTAAGCGACGCAGTTCGACAGCAGTCAACACAACTCTACACGTGTTGCGTTAGACGCAACACGTGTAGAGTATTTCGCATTTGAGTTACATTGTTACGGCACCTATCTGCGCCTCATCAGTCAGACGCCCCAAGCGGGCGCTGCAATCTGACCCCTGCCCGGAGGCGTCCTCTCCCCCCTCCCCCCCTGCTTCCGGGCTGAAACAGAATGGCCGCCACCGTCTATCGGGGCGGCCATTTTTGTATCTGTGGAACAACCGCCGCAAAGCTTCCCTCGGGGCCGTGTCATTCCTATATAATCGGCATGGAAAATACGCCCGAGAACACCCCCGAAAAACCGCGCCAGCAAGGCGAGTACGGCGCCGAGAGCATCAAGGTCCTCAAGGGCCTCGACGCGGTGCGCAAGCGCCCCGGCATGTACATCGGCGACACCGACGACGGGTCGGGCCTGCACCACATGGTTTTCGAGGTCTCGGACAACGCCATCGACGAGGCGCTGGCCGGTCACTGCGATCTGGTGCTGATCGAGCTCAACCCCGATGGCAGCGTCTCGGTGGAAGACAACGGCCGCGGCATTCCGGTCGACATCCACAAGGAAGAGGGCGTTTCCGCGGCCGAGGTCATCATGACCCAGCTGCACGCGGGCGGTAAGTTCGAGAACACCAGCGACGACAACGCCTACAAGGTCTCGGGCGGCCTGCACGGCGTGGGCGTCTCGGTGGTGAACGCGCTGTCCGAATGGCTGGAGCTGACCATCTGGCGTGACGGCAAGGAGCACTGGATGCGCTTCGAGCATGGCGATGCCGTCAACTCGCTCGAAGTGAAGGGCGATGCACCCGCGGTCGAATCCAACGGCGACGCCAACGGCCTGAAGAAAGGCACCCGCGTCACCTTCATGCCCAGCACGGAGACGTTCAAGAACGTCACCGAATTCGATTTCGAGAAGCTGGAGCACCGCTACCGCGAGCTGGCCTTCCTCAATTCCGGCGTGCGCATCCTGCTGCGCGACAAGCGGCACGAGGAAGTGCAGCAGCACGACTTGTTCTACGAAGGCGGCATCGCGGCCTTCGTGAAGTGGCTGGACCGCAACAAGCAGGCGATGATCGCCGATCCGATCTCGGTCTCCGCCGAGAAGGACGGCATCGGCATCGACGTGGCGCTGGAGTGGAACGACAGCTACTACGAAAACGTCCTCTGCTTCACCAACAACATCCCGCAGCGTGACGGCGGCACCCACCTGGCCGCCTTCCGCGCCGCGCTGACGCGCACGCTCAACAGCTATGCCGATCGTTCGGGCATGCTGAAGGGCGGCAAGATCTCGCTTTCGGGCGAGGACATGCGCGAGGGCCTGACCGCCATCGTTTCGGTCAAGCTGCCCGATCCCAAGTTCTCCAGCCAGACGAAGGACAAGCTGGTCTCTTCCGAAGTGCGCTCGCCGCTGGAAAGCCTGATGGGCGAGAAAATGGGCGAATGGCTGGAAGAGAATCCGAACGAAGCCAAGGCCATCATCCAGAAGATCATCGACGCCGCCGCCGCCCGCGAAGCCGCGCGCAAGGCCCGCGAGATGAGCCGCAAGGGCGCGATGAGCGTCGCTTCGCTGCCGGGCAAGCTGTCCGACTGCCGCGAGCGTGATCCGGCCAAGTCCGAACTGTTCCTGGTCGAGGGTGATTCGGCCGGCGGCTCCGCCAAGAGCGGCCGCGATTCCAAGTACCAGGCGATCCTGCCGCTGCGCGGCAAAATCCTCAACGTGGAGCGCGCGCGGTTCGACCGGATCATCTCGTCGAAGGAAGTCGGCACGCTGATCCAGGCGATGGGCACCGGCCTGCGCGACGAATTCAACATCGAGAAGCTGCGCTATCACAAGATCGTGATCATGACCGACGCCGACGTCGACGGCGCGCATATCCGCACGCTGCTGCTCACCTTCTTCCACCGCCAGATGCCCGAGATCATCAAGGCCGGGCACCTGTTCATCGCCCAGCCGCCGCTGTTCAAGGTCGCCAAGGGCAAGAGCGAGGTCTACCTGAAGGACCAGGGCGCGCTGGATCGCTACCTCGTCGACAACGGATTGCAGGACCGCGTGCTCGAAACCGCCGGCGGCGCGCGTTCGGGCGCGGACCTGGCCGACCTGGTGGAGCAGGCGCTGCTGCTGAGGAACCTGCTGGGCTTCGCCCCGCGCAAGTACGATTCCGCCGTGATCGAGGCCATGGCCATGGCCGGCGCGCTGGAGCCGGGCATCGATGCCGCGACCCGCGACAAGCGGCTGGAGCACGCCGCCGGCCAGATGCAGCTGAGCGATCCGGAAGCCGACTGGTCCGCCCGCACCACCGAGACGGGCGACGTGCGTTTCGACCGTGTCTGGCGCGGCGTGACCGACGTCCACCTGATCGAGGAAAAGTTCCTCGACAGCGCCGAGGCACGCAAACTGCACACGCGTGGCGTGGCGCAAGCGGAAACCTATGCCAGCCCGGCGCGCCTGGTGAAGGCGAACTCCGCCGAGGCGCAAGCCATGGAAGCAGAGGACGGCGACGAGGATGCGCCTGCCATCGATCCCAATTCCGCGATCACCCGCCCCTCGCAGCTGCTCGATGCCGTGCTGGCAGCGGGCCGCAAGGGCCTGTCGATCAGCCGCTACAAGGGTCTTGGCGAAATGAACGCCGAGCAGCTGTGGGAGACCACGCTCGACCCGGAAAACCGCGAGCTGCTGCAGGTGAAGGTGGAAGACGCCGATGTTACCGACGAGATCTTCACCCGCCTGATGGGCGACGTGGTGGAACCGCGCCGCGAGTTCATCCAGGACAATGCGCTGAACGTCGCCAATCTCGATATCTGATCCGGGCGGGAGGCCTGCAATGACCACTGGCGAGGGCAGCAACCGGCTCGAAAGCGGCAGCTACCTCGTCTTCCTTGCCTTGGTCACGCTGGCGCTGGGCGCGATCGCCTGGCCTTTCGTCTCCCCGCTGCTGTGGGCGATGCTGGCCGCGATCATGTTCCAGCCGCTGTACCAGTGGTTCCTCACCAAGCTGGGCGGCGGCGGCAACCGCGCCGCCATCGCCACCCTGCTGGTTATCACCTTCGCGGTGATCATCCCGGCGCTGTTCATCGGCGGCGTGGTGGTGGAGCAGGCGACCTCGGTGGTGGTGGCCTTTCGCGAAGGACGCATCGACGTCGCCGGCTGGTTCGACGCGGTGTTCTCCATGCTGCCCGCCATGGTGCAGGAACAGCTCAACCTCGAAAGCCTGGGCACTGCCGAAATGGTGCAGCAGCGCGCGCAGGAACTGGCGCTGGAAAGCTCCGGGCTGATCGCCTCGCAAGCCGTGGCCATCACCGGCAGCGCCTTCGGCTTCGTGCTGTCCTTCGGCATCGGCCTTTACGTCACCTACTTCCTGCTGCGCGACGGGCGCGAGCTGGGCACGAGCCTGCTGGCGCACCTGCCACTGGCGAGCGAGGTGGTGCCGCAACTGGCCGAGCGTTTCCTCGCCATCGTGCGCGCCACCATCAAGGGTTCGATCGTGGTCGGACTGGTGCAGGGGGCGCTGGGCGCGGCAACCTACTGGATCGCCGGCATGCCCTCGGTCGTGCTGCTGGGCTTGCTCACCGCGATCTTCTCGCTGCTGCCCGCCATCGGCCCGGCCATCGTCTGGGGCCCGGTGGCGCTCTACCTGCTGGCCACCGGCGACATCTGGCAAGGCGTGCTGGTGCTGGTGTCCGGCGTCGCCATCATCGGCATGGCCGACAACGTGTTGCGCCCGATCCTGGTGGGGCGCGACACCGGCATTCCCGACTGGATGATACTGATCACCACGCTGGGCGGCATCGCGCTGATGGGGCTGGCTGGCATCGTGGTCGGCCCGGTGATCGCAGGACTGTTCCTCGCCGGCTGGTCGATCCTCTATCGTGAGCGCAACCCCGAAGCGCCTGACGAAGCAGAAGAACCGACCGAAGCCGAACCGGAACAGGCCTGATGCGCGGCGTGCGTCCCGGCAGCCAGGAGGAACAGGTCGGTCGCCTGGTCATCGCCGGCGTGCTGGTCACCTTCCTGCCTGCGCTGCCGCTGGGCAACTACCTGATCTACCCCTTCCTGATCCTGTCGACCTGGTACCACGAGATGGGCCACGGCCTGACGGCGCTGGTGACGGGCAACGACTTCGAACTGCTGGTGATCAATGCCGATGGCTCGGGCTACGCCAGCTCGCTCACCGCGACGCAGGGGGGCGGCGTGGACCGGGCGCTGATCGCCATGGGCGGCCCGCTGGGGCCAAGCGTCATGGGCGCGCTGCTGATTCTCGCTAGCAGCGCGCGCAAGTACTGGAAGCCCGCCCTGCTTGCGCTGGCCGGAGTGCTGGTGCTCTCGACGCTGATCTGGGTGCGCTCGCTGGTCGGCTGGATCATGCTGCCGCTGGTGGCGGCGCTGCTGGGCTGGCTGGCGTGGAAGGGCCGCGCGGAACTGCAGCGCTTCATGCTGCAATTCCTCGGCATGCTCGGCGCGCTCAGCATGTTCTCCGATTGGGACTACTTGTTCTCCGAAGGCGGACTGGTCGGTGGCCACCCTATGCTGTCGGACACGGCGGCGATCGAGGCGGAGCTGTTCCTGCCGCACTGGGTCTGGGCGGTGGTGATCATCGGCCTGTCGGGCCTGATGATCGGGGCCAGCCTGAAATACGCGCTCAACCGCGAGGGCTAGACGGAAACCACGGCACGAAGGCCGGCGTGCGGCGGGCGTAGTCAGCGAAGTCCTCGCCATATTTCTCCGCCATGCCGCGCTCGGTCATCGCCGCGCCTGACCATTTCACCAGCGTGAAGGTTAGGAACAGCGGCCCCGGCAGGGTCCAGATGACGGCGGCCGGATCGACGCTCATCGCCGCCAGCCAGATGCCCCACCAGACGCAGGCATCGCCGAAGTAGTTGGGGTGCCGGGTGTAGCGCCACAGGCCCTTGTCCATCACCTTGCCCTTGTTGGCCGGATCCGCCTTGAAACGCGCTAGTTGCCAGTCGCCGACCCATTCGAAGAAGATGCCCACCAGCCAGAGCGCGAAGCCTGCCCATGCCAGCGTGGTGATCGGCTGGCCCATACCGCTGGCAAGGATGCCCAGCTGTGCGGGACTGCTGACGATGAACAGCAGCACGCCCTGCATCAGCCACACGCGGATCAGGACAGCCGTGCCCCAATGGCCCTTCGCGCGATCCTCGGCCAGGATCCTCACATAGCGCTCGTCCTCGCCGTGGCGGAGGAAACGGCGCAACAGGTAGATGGCCAGGCGCACGCCCCAGAGAACCGCCATCGCCAGCAGCAGCTGCGCCTGCGGGCCGGGCTCGAAGGTATGGATGAAGCTGAGCAGGGCCAGCACGGCCATCCCGCCGCCCCATACTGCATCCACGAAGCTGACCTTGCCGGTCGCCAGCGAGACCAGCCACAGCAGCAGCGCCATGACCAGCACGGCGCCGGCGTTAATCAGCAGCGCCTCAGTCATCGCCCTTTTCGGGAAGCTCGGCCACCTGCGCCGCAAGCACTTCGAAGCGTTCGCAATCGGGCATGGCCCGCTGGTAGAATGCCGCCAGGTGACCGAGGTCCTCGCGGAAATCGCGGGACGGGATAATCGGCTCGCCGAAGCCCGCGCGGCCCGTCTCGGCATCGAGCCATGCCGGCACGATGGGAATGCCCGCGCCAGAGGCGATATGGTAGAAACCGCTCTTCCACCGACCGTCTGACGAGCGCGTACCTTCGGGGGCGATCACCAGCGCGATCTCGTCCGATTCCTCGATCGCCTTGATCACGCTCTTCACATAGCCCTGCGGCGAAGCGCGATTGATCGGCATGCCGCCCATATCGAGCATGAACCGCTCCATCGGCCACTTGAACAGCGTGTGCTTGCCGATGAAGCGCGGCTTGATGCCCACTTCCTGCACAGCACCGGCGAAGTAGATGAAATCCCAGTTGGAGGTATGCGGCGCGCCGACGAGGATGAACTTCTTCAGTCGCGGCGGATGGTTCTCCAGCGTGAATCCCTTCCACCGGTACAGGTGGCGCAGCAGCCACCAGACGAAGCGGGAAAGAAGGGTGGGTTTATGCTGGACCATCAATCCATTTCCTACTCCTGCCAGTCGAAGGCTTTTCGACAGAATGTACTAGCGACGTGCACGATTGCGGACGTAGCGCTCGAGAATGTCCTTTCGGGCTTCCTCGGGGTGAGTGGCGAGGCGCAAGATTCGAAAATTGATCCGAGTTGCCCAAAGCATCAACAGACCAAATATCAATACAAAGGCCAGTGCCGTATGGGTCATGTCCCACCAGTATGCTGGATCTTCCACGATCCTTTCCCAGATCTCGCGATCAGGGCCCTGCAAGTCAGACTCCAAATCACGACTTGCTTCCCATCCTACATAGGCAAAGCTCGCAACGAAAACCGTGGCCGTCACTAAAAGATCATCAAATAACGCTTTCCCAAAATCGTAGATGGCCCGGAATCTGTCCTCTCGGTATTCTCGAATTTTCTTTAAATCATGAACCCCGGTTGTACGCTGCGCTTGCCTGGCCAACTTTGAGAAGCGAGAAGCCCATTGGGTTAGCATGCGCCTGCCGATGCGCAGGGTTGCAAGAAGCAAACCTCCGAAAACGATCACGTTAGCCGCAGCGGTAGCTTCTTCTGACGAAAAGAAATCTAACATCGTCACATCCGGAATACGCCGAAGCGCGGGCGGTCGGGGATCGGCGCTTCCAGCGTCGCAGCAAGGGCAAGGCCGAGCACGTCGCGGGTCTGCACCGGGTCGATCACGCCATCGTCCCAAAGGCGTGCGGTGGCGTAGTAGGGATTGCCCTCGTCCTCGTACTTCTGGCGGATCGGGGCCTTGAACTCCTCGGCTTCCTCCGGCGACCATGTGTCGGCGTCGCGGTGGACGGTGGCGAGCACCGATGCGGCCTGTTCGCCGCCCATCACCGAAATGCGCGCATTGGGCCAGGTAAACATGAAGCGCGGGCTGTAGGCGCGGCCGCACATGCCGTAATTGCCCGCACCGAAGCTGCCGCCGATCACCACGGTGAGCTTGGGCACCTGTGCGGTGGCCACGGCCGTCACCAGCTTGGCGCCGTGCTTGGCGATGCCTTCGGCCTCGTATTTCCCTCCCACCATGAAGCCGGAAATGTTCTGCAGGAACAGCAGCGGCATCCCGCGCTGGCAGGCCAGCTCGATGAAATGCGCGCCCTTCTGCGCGCTTTCGGAAAACAGCACGCCGTTGTTGGCGAGGATCGCCACCGGCATGCCCCAGACATGCGCGAAGCCGCAGACCAGGGTGGAGCCGAAGTCCTTCTTGAACTCGTGGAACTCGCTGCCGTCGACGATCCGGGCAATCACCTCGTGCACGTCGTAGGGCGCGCGCACGTCGTCCGGGATGATGGAGTAGAGATCCTCGGCATCGAACTTGGGCGGGCGCGGTTCGCGCAGCTCCACCTGCGCGCCTTCGCTGGCGCCAAGATGGCTGACGATATCGCGCACGATCGTCAGCGCGTGTTCGTCGTTCTCGGCGAGGTGGTCGACCACGCCGGATTTGTGCGCATGGAGATAGCCGCCGCCCAGATCCTCGGCGGAAATCTCCTCGCCCGTAGCGGCCTTCACCAGGGGCGGCCCGGCGAGGAAGATCGTGCCCTGCTCGCGCACAATCACCGTCTCGTCGCTCATGGCGGGCACATAGGCGCCGCCCGCAGTACAGGAGCCCATGACGCAGGCGATCTGCGGGATGCCGAGCGAGGACATCTGCGCCTGGTTGTAGAAGATGCGCCCGAAATGGTCGCGATCGGGGAAGACCTCGGCCTGGTACGGCAGGTTCGCGCCGCCGCTGTCCACCAGGTAGACGCAGGGCAGGTTGTTCTGCAGCGCGATCTCCTGCGCGCGCAGGTGCTTCTTCACCGTCATCGGATAGTAGGAGCCGCCCTTCACCGTCGCATCGTTGGCGGCGATCATCACCTGCCGGCCCGAAACGCGGCCGATGCCGGCAATGATAGAGGCGCCGTTGACGTCGCCTTCGTACATGCCGTTCGCCGCCAGCTGACCGATCTCGAGGAAGGAACTTCCCGGATCGAGCAGCCGCTCCACCCGCTCGCGCGGCAGTAGCTTGCCGCGACTGACGTGCTTCTCCCGGTGCCGCTCCGGCCCGCCCAGCGCGGCCTCGGCCACCTTGGCGCGCAGCTCCTCCGCCAGTGCCCGGTTATGCGCCGCGCGCGCCTTGGCTTCGGGGCTTTCTAGGTCGAGTTTGGAGGTCAGTACGGGAGCAGTCATTCGGTCTCGCTGGCAAGGTGCTCGGCAAAGAAGGGCAATACCACGCTGCTGAACCGCTCGCCGATGCGGTTCACGTGGTTGCCGTCGTAGGTTTCGAAAATGTGCTCGATCCCGAAGCGCTCGAGCTGCTGGCTGATCAGCGTGTCGTCGCGGATCAGCCCGTCCTCGGTGCCGACGTCGGAGCCGATGGCTGCGAAGCTTTCCAGCGCCTCGACATGGCCCGCGACCATCGCCAGCGGCGAATTGGCGGCCCATTGCGCAAGCACCAACCGGTCGACGCTGCCATCCTCGGCCAGTGGCCACTGGACGTAGAACGGCGGGTTGGTCGGGTCCGGTGCCCAGGCAGTGGCGCTGGCCAGCCCCGCGCGCATGCCGAAGCCGGAATCGTCGACACCCTCGCGCGGCACGGCAGCCATGGCGGCAGCGCTTTCGGGCGTTTCATTGCGCGGGCTGACGCAGCAGGCACTCTGCGCCCAGATGGCGTTGAACACCTCTGGATGCGTCATGCCCACCACCCAGGTGCCGTATCCGCCCATCGAGTGGCCGGCAAGGCCGCGTCCCTCGCGGGTCGGGATGGTGCGGTAATGGCTGTCAACATAGGCGACGAGGTCGGTGGCGATGAAGTCGCGGAAATTGCCGACGGTGACGGAGTTCGAATACATCGAGCCACCCATGGCGGTTAGCGTATCGGGCACCACCACGATGAACTCGCGGCCTTCGGCGGCATTGTCCGCCACAGCCGTCGGCACCTGCATGTAGTCGTAGAAGTCGCGGCCCGAGATGGCGAAGCCGTGCAGGTAGTACACCACCGGGTAATGCCGCTCCGGGCTGCTGGCGTAGCTTGGCGGCAGCACCACCATCACGCTGCGGGTCGCGCTGTTTTCCTCGAGGTTGCCTTCTAGGCTAGCCCCGTGGACGAACACTTCCTCGACCGTGATGCCCTCGGGAATGACGGCATCGGGCGCGGTGATGTTCTGCGCCGTGGCAGGCACTGCAACCAGCGCCAGCGCGGCGGCGAGCAGCTTGCCGGAGATCGACTTACTGGGCATCGAGATGCTCCGCGAAGAAGGGCAGCACATGGGTGCGAATGCGTTCGCGGATGCGGTTGCCGTGGTCGCCTTCATAGAGTTCGAAATCGTATTCGATGCCGAAATGATCGAGCTGTTCGCGCCATTGGCGGTTGGGTTCCAGCAGGAAGTCCTGGTCGCCGATATCCATCGCGAAGCCCTCCAGCGCGTGCAGTTCCGGAAGGTACTGCGGCAGCAGCACGATGGGCGAATTGGCAGCAAGGCGATAGTTCACCAACGGATCTAGCGAGCCGTCTTCTCGCAGGCCGGAATCGGCCTTCAGGAAGCCCTCATCTCGCGGATCGGGTGACCATGCAGCCAGCGTGGAAACCTGCGCCAGCCCGCCGAAATCTGCAGCGGCAACGTCTTCCGGGCTCATGCCGTCGATGCGGGCCGCGTCCTCGGCCGACAAAGTCATCGGTTCGAGGCAGCAGGCGCTCATCATGTAGATGGAGGAGAAAATGCCCGGCCGGTGCATGGCGATGCGGATCGTGCCGTAACCGCCCATCGAGTGTCCGGCGAGTCCGCGCGAGGCAGGATCGGCGATGGTGCGGTAGTTGGCATCCACCCAGTTCACCAAGTCGTTCGCCACCATGCTTTCGTAATCACCCACGGTCGGACCCGAGGAATAGAATCCGCCGCGCAGCTTCGAGAAGCCGTCGGGCATCACCATGATGAAATCGTGGCCCGCCTCGCTGGCGGCCTGCACCGCCTCGTCTAGCCGGAAACCGGCCTGCTGCACATCCACCGGCATCCAGTAGCCGTGCAGGTAATAGACCACCGGATAGCGCTTGTCCGGGTTCTCGTCATAGCCGGGAGGGGTAACGACGACGACGGAGCGAGCCGTCGAATTGCCTTCCAGGTTACCCGCCAGCGACGGGGCTTCAAAGGTAGTCTCGGTTACGCGGGCACTTTCCTGCGCGGCGACAGGTGCGGCAACAAGCAGCGCGGCGGCTGCAACGCCGAAAGCGGCGGTCACGGTCTTCAGCATGGCTCTCCCCTCAGGCGCCGATCAGCTCCCTCCCGATCAGCATGCGCCTGATTTCGTTCGTTCCGGCGCCAATGTCCAGCAGCTTCGCGTCGCGCAGGTAGCGTTCCACCGGCCAGTCGGTGGTGTAGCCGGCCCCACCCAGCGCCTGCACCGCCTCGCCCGCGGCGCGGAAGGCGTTCTCGCTGGCGAGTAGGATTGCACCGGCGGCATCGAAGCGGGTGGTCTGGCCATTGTCGCAGGCCCGCGCCACGGCATAGGCGTAGGCACGCGCCGATTGCAGCGCGACGTACATGTCCGCGACCTTGGCCTGCAGCAGCTGGAAGCTGCCGATCGGCTTGCCGAACTGGGTGCGTTCGCGGACGTAGGGGATCACCGTGTCGAGACAGGCCTGCATGATGCCCAGCTGTACGCCGGACAGCACCACGCGCTCGTAGTCGAGCCCGCTCATCAGCACCTTCACGCCCTCGCCTACCTTGCCGAGCACGTTCTCTTCGGGAACGTGGCAGTCCTCGAACACCAGTTCGCTGGTGATCGAGCCGCGCATGCCCATCTTCTCGATCTTCTGGCCCGGCTTGAAGCCCACCATGTCCTTCTCGATGAGGAAGGCGGTGATGCCCTTGCTGCCCGCGCCCTGGTCGGTCTTGGCATAGACCACCAGCGTTTCCGCGACATGGCCGTTGGTGATCCAGAACTTGGTGCCATTGAGCAGGAAGCCGCCCTGCACCGCATCGGCCTTCAGCTTCATCGAGACCACGTCCGATCCGGCACCGGGTTCGCTCATGGCGAGCGCGCCGACATGGTCGCCGCTGATCAGGCCCGGCAGGTACTTGGCCTTCTGCTCAGCGTTGCCCCAGCGGGCGATCTGGTTGACGCAGAGGTTGGAATGCGCGCCGTAGGACAGGCCGATGGCGGCGCTGGCGCGGCTCACTTCTTCCACCGCGATGGTATGTTCCAGGTAGCCCAGTCCGGTGCCGCCGTCCGCCTCGCTCACGGTCATGCCGTGCAAGCCCAGTTCGCCCATTTCCGGCCACAGTTCGACCGGGAACCAGTCCTCGCGATCGGCCTTGGCGGCAAGCGGGGCAATCCGCTCGTCGGCGAATCGCGCGACGCTCTCGCGGATCATCTGGGCTTCTTCGGTCAGGCCGAAGTCGAAATCGGGCGTGGCGCGCATGGTGTGTTCGAGCTCCTCTGCTGCCCCGGCCTGTAGCAATCGCGGGCGTCAAGGCAAACAGGTTACATTCGCAACTTTCCCATTCCGCTAGGATTCGGGTGGCCTTCCAGCTAGGTACGGCAACAGATGAACCTCTACGATCCCCAGACCGCTCCGAACATGTCCGCGCCGCGGGCGGAATTCGACGACGAGGCGAAACGCCTCGAGGTGGTCGAGAGCTTCGAAGCCGAAGAACTGACGAGCGATCCGGAACTGCAGGCCATCGTCGATTTCGCCGCCCAGCTGTGCGGCGCGCCGGTTTCGGTGGTGACCTTGCTGGAGGAGAATCAGCAACGTTTCCTCGCCCGCAAGGGGACCGAAGAGACACGGACGCCGCGCGGGATAGCCTTCTGCAACCACACCCTCGGCAGTTCCGACCTGCTGGAGGTGATGGACGCGACCGCAGACGAACGGTTTGCCGACAACCCGCTGGTCACCGATCCGCCGGACATCCGGTATTATGCCGGCCAGCCGCTGGTGTCCGAGGAAGGCGCATCGCTCGGCACACTCTGCGTAATCGACACCAAGCCGCATGCCGAGCCGCTGAACGATTTCCAGCGCCGGGGCCTGGAGGTACTGGCGCAGGCGGCGCTGCGGCGGCTGGAAGCCCGGCGCAGCGAGATTCGCGCCCAGCAGGCGATTGCCGAGCGCGAGGAGCGCCTGCGGCGCATGATCGAGGGCGTGCCGCAGATTGCCTGGTCTGCCAATGCCGAGGGCAACTTCGACTATTTCAACCGTCGCTGGGAAGAGCGCACCGGCGCTCCCCCGCCCAAGCTGGCGGACGACTGGCGCCCATTTGTCCACCCCGATGATGCGGACGAAGTCTTCGCCGAATGGGAGCGCTGTTTCGCCGCCGGCGAGGAGTTCGAGAGCGAATATCGCCTGCGCATGGCCGACGGCCGTTGGGAATGGGTGCTCTCGCTGGCAGTGCCGGTGTCGGAAAGCGCGGGCGATCCCGTGCGCTGGTTCGGCACGCTGACCGATATCGACGAAGTCCGCAGCGCGCTGGAAGAGCGCGATCTGCTGGCGAAAGAACTGTCGCACCGGATCAAGAACATCTTCGCCGTCGTGATCGGCCTTGCCACGCTGAAGGCCCGCAAGACGCCCGAGCACGAGCCGTTTGCCCGGGACCTGACGCAGGTGCTGCGCGCACTCGGCCGGGCGCATGAATTCGTCCGTCCTCACCAAGGTCCCGTCCAGGACAGCCTGCACGGACTGCTGGCCTCCCTGTTCAGCCCCTATGACGAGAGTGACGGCCAGCCGCGGGTGCGGGTGAACGGTTTCGATACGCCGGTATGCGCGCGCGCCGCGACGCCGCTGGCGCTGGTGTTCCACGAACTGGCCACCAATTCCGCCAAGTATGGCGCGCTGTCGAACGACGCCGGCTATGTCGAACTCGACGCCGAGGATCGCGGCGATGCCATCGCCCTGACCTGGCGCGAGCATGGCGGTCCGCAGGTGGAGGACGATGGCATCCGGGGCTTCGGATCGCGGCTCGTGGAAATGAGCGTCACCGGCCAGTTGCAGGGCACCTGGGACCGGCATTTCGAGCCGAACGGGCTGGTCGTCGAACTGACGATGGCGAAAACCGCGCTGGCGGACTGAGTGTCCGGGGCTGCTCCAGCCTTTCTGCGCTGCGAGGCGCTGTCCAAGCATTACGATGGCACGCGGGCGCTGCGCGATGTCTCGCTCGGCATTGCCGCAGGCGAATTCGTGGCGCTGGTCGGCGCATCGGGTTCGGGCAAGTCGACGCTGCTCAAGTGCATCAACCGGCTGGTGGAGCCGAACGAAGGCCGGGTGCTGCTGGACGGGCAAGACGTGGCCAGGAGCCAGCCCGCACGGCTGCGCCGCCGCATCGGCTATGTCTTCCAGGGCATCGGCCTGTTTCCGCACATGACGGTGGGCGAGAACATCGCCCTCGGTGCACGGCTGGAGGGTCAGCGCCTGGACGAGGCGCGCATCGCCGAGCTGCTGGCGCTGGTGGAGCTCGAGCCGGAAATGGCCGCGCGCCTGCCGGCGGAAATGTCGGGCGGTCAGCGCCAGCGTGTGGGCGTCGCGCGCGCGCTGGCGACCGATTCCCACCTGCTGCTGATGGACGAGCCGTTCGGCGCGCTGGACCCGATCACGCGCGGGCAACTGGGCGAGCGCGTGCGCCGCCTGCACGACGAGCTCGGCCTTACCACGGTGATCGTGACGCATGACATGGCCGAGGCGTTGCTGCTGGCCACCCGCGTGCTGGTGATGGACGCCGGACGCATCGTCGCCGATGCCACGCCCGCGCAATTGCTGGCCGGCGAAGGCGGTGAGGTGGCGCAGGCGCTGGTCGCCGTGCCGCGCGCACAGGCGCAGGCCCTGGCGGGGATCGCCCCGTGAACGGGCTGCTCGAAGCGCTGCTGGGGCTAGGCCCGCAACTGGCCGAGCACGTGTTGCTGAGCGCGGCAGCCGTGGCGCTCGGTATCGCGCTGGCCTTGCCGCTGGCGGTCTGGGCCAGCCGTTCGCCTCCGGTCGCCAGGGTCACCCTCGGCTTCGCCAGCCTCGTGCAGACCATCCCCGCGCTGGCGCTGCTGGCCTTGTTCTTCCCCGTGCTGCTGGCTGCCCGCGCCGTGTTCGGCGAGGGGCTGCCGACGCTTGGCTTCCTGCCCGCGTGGCTGGCGCTGGCGCTCTATGCGCTGCTGCCGATCCTGCGCAATGCGGTCACCGCCCTCACCAACCTCGATGCCGAACTGATCGAGGCGGCTGACGGCCTCGGCATGACCGGCTGGCAGCGCTTGCGGCTGGTCGAGGCCCCGCTGGCCGCGCCCTTCGTGATGGCCGGCATCCGCACCGCCAGCGTCTGGACCATCGGCGCGGCGACGCTTGCCACCACCATCGGCCAGCGCAGCCTGGGCGACCCGATCTTCGCCGGCTTGCAGACGCAGAACTGGGTGCTGGTGCTGGCGGGCTGCATCGCGAGCGCGGGCCTGGCGCTGGTGGCCGATGCGCTGTTCGGCGTGGTCGAGCGCGGCTTTCGCGAACGGCGCCCGCGCGTGGCGCTGGGCGGCGGCCTGCTGGCCCTGCTCGGTATCGCCCTTGCCTCAGCGAGCCTGCTCGACTGGCGCGGCGATAACGAACGGGACACGGTGGTAATCGGCGCCAAGGGCTTTTCCGAGCAGTACATTCTCGCCCGCGCCATCGGCATGACGCTGGAGCAGGCCGGTTACCGCGTCGAATATCGCGAGGGGCTGGGATCGGCAGTGGTCCACAATGCCATCGCCAGCGGGGCGATCGACGTGTCCATCGACTACACCGGCACGCTCTGGACCAACCAGCTTCGCCGCACCGACAATCCCGGCCGGCAGGCGATGTATGACGAACTGGTGCGTTGGGAAGCCGAGACCAGCGGCGCACGCGTGCTGGGCCGGCTGGGGTTCGAGAATGCCTATGGGCTGGCAGTGCGGCAGGACGTGGCCGAACGCCAGGGCCTCGAATCCATCGCCGATCTTGCGCCGATTGCGGGCCAGCTGACCGTGGGCGGCGACCCGGAATTCTTCGAGCGACCCGAATGGTTCGCCGTGCGCGATGCCTATGATCTCTCCTTCGCCGCGCAGCGCAATTTCTCGCCCACCTTCATGTATAATGCGCTGCAATCGGGCGAGGCCGACGTGATCAGCGCCTATACCTCGGACGGACGCATCGCGGCGGATAGCCTGGTGGTGCTGGAAGATCCGCGCGGCGCCTTCCCCAACTACGACGCCATCATCCTGCTCTCACCGACCATTGCCGATGACGGGCGGTTGGCAGAGGCGCTCTCCCCGTTGCTGGGTGCAATCGATGTCGAGACGATGCGCGAGGCGAACTATATGGTCGATCGCGAGGACGACAAGCGCACCCCCGAAGCAGCGGCACGCTGGCTGCTGGACGCTATTCGCTGAAACCTGCACCGTCGGGCCAGCCGGGAGCGGCGAGACCCAGCACCTTGAACAGCTCGCCCATCTGCTCCGGCGCGACCAGCCGGTCACGCGCGCGCATCAGCGCCTCGCGGTGCTGCGGGGCGAACTCGGCCAGTGCTTCGGCGCGGTCGCGAATGCCCAGCCGGGTGAGGAATTCACCCTGCGTCACCGTGCCCAGCACCCGGGCATCGCGCGAACGGGCGATCTGCTCCATCTGCGCGAAATCGACATGCACGGTCAGGTCGCTGTCGCCTGGCGCATCGAAAATGCCGATCTTCTGGTGGTCCTTCACCGCCTGCAGGCTGGAGCCGGTGCGCCCGTCGGCATGGCCATAGTCGATGAACAGCGCCGCCCCGCCCTGCGAGGCCAGTCGCCCGGCCACCTCGAACATGATCGAGGCCGCGCCGGGGGAGGTTTCGATCACGGTGCCCGGCGGAGCGTCGCGGCGCGCCTCGGGCACGGCGGAATCCATCGGTTGCCGCCCCGGCACCTCGACGAAGTCGTCACCGTCGAGCGCCACCATCACCTCGCGCCAACCGCCGTCGGTCTTGACCAGCTGGCGCACCGGCAGCGCGTCGAGAAACTCGTTCGCCACCACCAGCACCGGCCCTTCCAGCGGCACCTGCGACAGGTCCGGGTAGTGCACGGCATCGGGAACCTGCGCGAGCTGCATGTCGCGCATCCGGCGCGAGGCCTCGATCAGGAACATCCGCGGCTCCAGCCCATAGCGCTTCATCGCCCGCTGCGCGTCGCGCGCCAGCGTGCCGTTGCCGGGGCCAAGCTCGACGTAATGGACAGGCTCCGTCCGGCCCGCGCGAATCCACATATCGGCCAGCCACAGCCCGATCAGCTCGCCGAACATCTGGCTGATTTCGGGCGCAGTGATGAAGTCGCCGCTGGTGCCGAGCACCTTCTTGTCATGGTAATAGCGGGCGTTGGATTCGCCCATGTAATGCATCAGGCTGATGGGCCCGGTGTTGGCGATCAGGCGACGGAAGGTGTCGCCCAGGTCGCGCTTGGCATCCTCGTCGCGAAGGTCGCTCAAACCGCCTCCTGTTCGCCCGCTTCGACATCGGGCTTCTCGATCGTGGGCTTGCGGCCGCTGGCGATCGGTTCACGCGTCAGCGACCAGGCGACCAGGCCAAGGCCGACGAGGATCAGCGGGATCGTCAGCCACTGGCCCATGCTGAGACCGCTCTCGGCAGCGAATTCGGCAAGCTGCGCGTCGGGTTCGCGAAAGAATTCCACCACGAAGCGCGCGATGGAAATCACCGTGGTGAACACGCCCACCAGCATGGCCGGGCGATAGCGCGCCCGCGTCAGCCAGAACAACGCCAGCATCACCACGACCACGGTCAGCCCCTCGCCCAGCGCCTGGTACAGCTGGCTGGGATGGCGCGGCATCATGGTGTCGACGCAGGCGCCCAGGGCATCGCGGGCATCGCAGGGGAAGACCATCGCCCAGGGCACTTCCGGCCCGGCCGGGCGACCCCACAGCTCGCCGTTGATGAAGTTGGCCAGTCGCCCGAAGAGCATGCCGAAGCCGACGTTGACGCTGATGTAGTCGGCCACGCGGATGAACGGCAGGCCGCCGCGCCAGCTGACCCAGGCGATCGCCAGCACCACACCGGCCAGGCCGCCATGGAAGCTCATGCCGCCGTCCCACAGTCGCAGCAGTTTCCAGCTGACCAAGGAGGAATCGTCGACGAATCCGGTCCACAGGCTGGTGTCGTAGAAGGTGGCATAGCCCAGTCGACCGCCGAGGATGACGCCGAGCGTGCAGTAGAAGAACAGGTCGTCGACATGCACCTGCGCCATCGGCGCGCCGGGCGCCTTGATCATCTTCGACAGGTGCCAGTAGGCCAGCAGCAGGCCGGCGAGGTAGGCAAGCGAGTAGTACTTCAGCTCAAAGAAGCCGAGATCGATACCGGTCTGCAGGTTGAAGTCGCTCCAGCGAAGCACTTCGCTTCCCGCTACTGCCAGCATGTCCATCATTGCCTTGCGCGCCTCGCCATTTGCCGGAGCGTCCCGCCGCTCCCGGTTTCCCGGCGCCATGGCACAGCCATGACCGGCAGGAAACCCCCTCTCCACCGTGCAATGCCCTTTGCAATGGCCGCGCCCCCGGCCTATCTCCGCCTGCGTGAGCCTGCCCCGTATCCCCAACCAGCGCGCCATCATCAGCCGGCGCAAGCTGGCCGCCGCCATAGACGCCGTCGTCGCCGACAAGGGCGCCGAGGCCGGCCGTCAGGACATCGTCGAACTGCTGCGCGGCGCGCTGGCCGATGGCCGCGCGGAACTGCGGCGGCGGCTGGAGGAAAAGCCCGGCTCCGGCCATGAAAGCGCGCACGGCCACGCGTTTCTGGTCGACCAGCTGATCCGGGTCATTCACGACCACGTGATCGCCGACGTCTATCCCAATTCCAATCCCAGCGCGGGCGAACGCCTGGCGCTGGTGGCGGTTGGCGGATACGGGCGCGGCGAGATGTCGCCGCATTCGGACGTCGATATCGCCTTCGTCACGCCTGACAAGCCCACCGCTTGGTGCGAGCAGGTGATCGAGGCGATCCTCTACTACCTGTGGGACCTGTCGCTGATCGTCGGCCATTCCAGCCGCTCGATCGCCGAAACCATGCGCATGGCGAAGCAGGACCTGACCATCCGCACCGCGCTGCTGGAAGGCCGGTTCCTGTGGGGCGACCAGGACGTTTACGACGAGGCCGCCGACAAGTTCTGGGGCGAGCTGGTGCCGGGGACCGAACGCCAGTTCATCAAGGAAAAGCTGGAGGAACGCGATGCGCGGCACAAGCGCATGGGCGATTCCCGCTATGTCGTCGAACCCAATGTGAAAGACGGCAAGGGCGGCCTGCGCGACCTGCAAACGCTCTACTGGATCGGCAAGTACGTCTACCGCGTCCGCAGTGCCGAGGAACTGGTCGAGAAGGGGCTGTTCACGCGCAAGGAGTATCGCAGCTTCCGCCGCGCCGAGAGCTTCCTGCTGGCGGTGCGCGCGCACCTGCATACCATCGCCGGGCGCGGTGAGGACCGGCTGACCTTCGACCTGCAGCGCGAAGTCGCCAAGCGCATGAATTACGCCGATCGTCCGGGCAAGAGCGCGGTCGAGCGGTTCATGCAGTTCTACTTCCTGCAGGTGAAGCACGTCGGCCACCTGACCGGCGTGTTCCTGGCGCACATCGAAGAGGAAACGGCCGAAAAAAGCCGGCTCAGCGAATTCCTGTCCTCGTTCCGCCAAGGCAAGAGCATCGGTGGCTTCCCTCTGGTCGAAGGCAAGATTGCCGCTCCGTCCGATAACTGGTTCCAGCAGGATCCGGTGCGGATGCTGGAAATCTACGCCATCGCCGAGCGCGAGGAGCTGGAAGTGCACCCTGCCGCCAGCCGCATCCTGCGCCGTGATGCCGCGCTGATCGACGGCAAGCTGCGCAAGGACAAGCGCGCCAACGAGCTGTTCCTGTCGGTGCTGACGGGCAAGCACGACCCGGAAACCGTGCTGCGGTGGATGAACGAGACCGGCGTGTTCGGCCGCTTCGTGCCCGACTTCGGCAAGGTCAACGCGCAGATGCAGTTCGACATGTACCACCACTATACGGTGGACGAGCACACGATCCGCGCCATCGGCCTGCTCAGCGACATCGAGCGCGGCATGCTGAAGGAAGACCATCCGCTGGCCAGCGAGATGCTGCCGGTGATCAAGAACCGCCGCGCGCTCTATGTCGCGGTGCTGTTGCACGATATCGCCAAGGGACGCGGCGGCGATCATTCGATCCTCGGGGCCGAGGTGGCACTGCGGCTGTGTCCGCGGCTGGGGCTGGACCAGAACGAGACCGAACTGGTCAGCTGGCTGGTGCGCTATCACCTGCTGATGAGTGCCACCGCCTTCAAGCGCGACCTCTCCGATCCCAAGACCATCACCGATTTCGTCTCGGAAGTGCAGGGGCTGGAGCGGCTGCGGCTGCTCACCGTGCTCACCATCGTCGATATCCGGGCCGTGGGTCCGGGCATCTGGAACAGCTGGAAGCGCCAGCTGATCGGCGACCTCTACGATTCCTCGGTCGAACGGCTGCGCCTTGGACACAAGTCCCACGGCCGCGAGGAACGTATCGCCGCGAAGAAGGCTGCAGTGGCCGCATTGTTGGGCGACGAGGCGCACCTGGTGGACGACCTCGACGACCGGTTCGACGATGCCTACTGGATCGCCGAGCCCGAAGACGTGATCGCCATCAACCTGCCGCACTACGCCGCGGCCAAGTCGCTCGAGCATTCGCTGTCGATCCATACCGAATACTACGAGGCGCTGGGTGCCACGCTGGTGACCGTCATCGGCAACGACCACCCCGGCCTGTTCTTCCGCATCGCCGGGGCCATCCACCTGGCCGGCGGCAACATCATCGACGCGCGCATCCACACCAACCGCGTGGGCAAGGCGGTCGACAACTTCCTGGTGCAGGACCCCTTGGGCAAGCCGTTCAGCGAGCCGCAGCAGCTGGCCCGGCTAAAAAAGAGCATCGAGGATGCCCTGGCCAACCGCATCGACATGGTGCCGAGCCTCGCCAAGCGGCCGCTGAAGCAGAGCCGGGCGGAGAATTTCCGCATCGCCCCGCAGATCCTGTTCGACAACGATGCCTCGAACCGCTTCACGGTGATCGAGGTCAACGCCACCGACCGTCCGGCACTGCTCAACCGGCTGACTCGGGCGATGTTCGAACAGAGCCTGATCATCAACTCCGCCCACATCACCCAGTACGGCGAACGCGCGGTCGACACCTTCTACGTGACCGACCTGCTGGGCGACAAGATCGTCGACCAGAAGCGCCTCGACCGGGTCGAGCAGGCCCTGCTCGATGCGATCGCTGCCGGAGAACCCGGGTCAGCCAAGGCGGCCTGATCCGCACTACTGCTTAGCCGATGTTTAACCCTCCCCTGCTACGCGCCTGCGGTAGCGGAGGGAACCAGAGTGGGCGAGAACATGCCGGTTGTCCCGGTTGCGCGTCAGCGTGCCGGCAACCAAGACCTTGAACGGCTCGCTCACTGGTCGAGCGATCTCATCGCCATGCAAGCGGAAGTCTCCGCCGCGCGCGACTTCGCGACGGTGATGCGGGTCGTCACCAAGACGGCAATGCGACTGATGAACAATGCCGAGGGTGCCGCCGTGGCGCTGGTCGAGGGCGACCAGCTGCGCGTGCACGAAGGCCAGGGGACACTGCTCGAGTTTCGTGGACTGACCCTGGCACTGGACGAATCGCTGGCGATGGAAGTGCTGACGACCGGCAAGCCCGCGATCATCGAGGATGCCAGCATCGACGAACGGGTCGACCCGGTGCACTTCGAGATCATCCAGGCCCGCTCGATCATCATCGTGCCCGTGCCCTTCATGGGCCGCGCCATCGGCACCTTGACCTTCCATTGCCGGCGTCCCTTCGCCTTCGACACGGACGACCTGCTGGTGGCGCAGTTGCTGGCCGGGCCGCTTGCCATCGGTTTTTCCGCCGCCCGCGGCTCGCAAGCGGAAGCGGAGCTTTCCACCCAGCATCGCCGTTTCGCCGCCACCTTCGAACAAGCCGCCGTCGGCATCGCCCATGTCGCGCCCGACGGCCGGTACATCGCGGTGAACGACCGCTTCTGCGCCATCACCGGGCACGATCGCAAAATGCTGATGGCCAGCGACTACCAGAGCATCACGCACCCCGACGACCTGCTGGCCGACATGGATGGCGTACGCGACCTGCTGTCGGGCAAGATCGACACGCATTCGATCGACAAGCGCTATATCCGCCCGGATGGCAGCGTGGCTTGGGGGCACTCGACGGTTTCGCTGGTCCGCGACGAGGAAGACGTTCCCGAATTCTTCGTTGGCGTGCTGGAAGACATCAACGCGCGCAAGCGAGCGGAAGCAGCGGCGATGAACGATGCCCTGACCGGGCTTCCCAACCGCCGCGGAGTGGAGGCCCGCCTGCTGGCGGCATTGGCGGGGAATGAGGGCAAGCACGAGCCGCTGGCGATCGTCTACATGGACCTCGACGGGTTCAAGGCGATCAACGACCGCTACGGCCATGCCGAAGGCGACCGCTGCCTGGTGGAAGTGGGCGTCGCACTGCGCAAGGCGGCCGGGGTTGGCGGCTTCGTCGGGCGCTGGGGCGGCGACGAATTCTTCGCCATCCTCGAATGCCCGGACGAGGAACTGGCGCACGAACTGGTCCAGCAGCTGCGCAGCGCCGTGGACCGGCTCGCCAGCGAGGAAGGCTGGCGCCTGTCGATCAGCGCGGGCGTGCTGTTCATCCCCGGCGGCAAGGAAAAGTGCCGCCTCTCCGTTTCGGAGATCGTCAAGCTGGCCGACCAGCTGATGTATGTCGCCAAGCAGACCCGCAGCGACGGGATGCTGGTCGAAACCTTTTCCGCTGGCCGTCGCTAGAGCCGCACGCCCGCGCGGCGCTTACTGGATGCGGGTCACCCGCAGGTAGCCGCTGCGGCCCTCGAAACGCATTTCATAGGCCCCGCTCCAGTGCCGCTCGATGGTGGCGACCCAGCCCTCGCGCACACGGTTGCGCAGGGTCGATCCGCTCACCTCGCGCCACAGCTGGCCGTTGTCTAGCAACAGCACCTGCGATCGCCGCGCGCCCTGCAGGATCTCGGCGACGGTGGCACGTACCTCTGCGGCGTCCTCGTCGCGCTCAAGGTCGTCGTCGCGATCACGGAAACCGAAGACCTCCTGCCGCTCGGCCTCCTGTTGTTCCTCGCGCTCGGCGAGTACCACCCGCTGTTCGGCATAGGTGGCGTCGAAGCAGGCCAGTCGCGCGGCATCGTCGCCCAGGGCAGCGCAGGCGGCATAGGGATCGTCGTCCTGCGCGGCTGCCGGTGCGGCAAGCACGGCAAGCGAGAGGGCAACGGCGGCAAGCGGAAGTCGGTGCATCATGCGGTTTCCTGCGATGTCGTTCATGGTGGCCACTCAACGCCCGAAGCGCGGCGGCGTCAACTGCCGCGCTCTCCGAACAGGGCCGTGCCCACGCGAATATGCGTGGCGCCCAGCATGATGGCCGTGGGAAAGTCGCCGCTCATGCCCATGCTGCGGCCTTCCAGCCCGTGATCGTCGGCCAGCTTTGCCAGCAGCGCGAAATAGGGGGCCGGTTCGATGCCGAAGGGCGGCACGCACATCAGGCCCGCCACCGGGATGCCTGCCTCCTTCGCCTGTGCCAGCAGGTCAGGCAGGTCCTTGATCGGGCATCCGCCCTTCTGCTCTTCCTCGCCGATGTCGACCTGCACGAAGCAGGGCACCTTGCGGCCGGTCTTGTCGAAGGCCTTGGCCAGCGCCTTCACCAGGCTGGCCCGGTCGAGCGAGTGGATGACGTCGAACAGCTGCACCGCGTCTTCCGCCTTGTTTGATTGCAGCTGGCCGACGAGGTGCAGTTCCACATCGGGATATTGCTCGCGCAGTTCGGGCCACTTGCCTTGCGCTTCCTGCACGCGGTTTTCGCCGAAGATGCGTTGCCCGGCTTCCAGCAACGGGACGATCCGCTCCGCCGGATGGGTCTTGCTGACCGCCACCAGCGAGACGTCGTCGCGCTCGCGCTTGGCGATCTTGCAGGCCTTGGCGATTTCGGCCTCGACGGCCTCCAGACGTTCGGTAGCGCTTTTGCTCATGCGCGCGCTATAGCGTCGGCATGCCTGCTTTCCAGCCCCTGCCGAACCTCTGGCTGCTGTCGGACGAGCGCAACGACCACGTGCTCGAACAGCGGCTGCGCCGCTTTGCCGAGCCGGTGGGCTTCGTCTTCCGCCACTATCACCTGTCACCCGCAGAGCGCGTTGCGCGCTATTTCGCGCTGGAGCGTATCGCGCGCGCCGAGGGGCACCTCGTCGTGCTGTCGGATAGCGCCCTGACCGCGCGCGAATGGGGCGCGGACGGCATCTATGGTGCGCCGCTGTCGCTTTACCCGCGTCGGCAGAACTTGCTGCACGTGGCCACGGCGCACGACATGCGGGAGATTGCGCAGGCGAACCGTATCGGGGCCGATGTCGTCATGCTCTCGCCGGTCTTTCCCACCCGTTCGCATCCGGGCGGATCGACGCTGGGCACGGCAAGGTTCCGCACCCTTGCGCGCCACGCCCGGATGCCGGTGATTGCGCTTGGCGGCATGACGCCACGGAGTGCGCGCAGGCTGGACTGGCCAGCCTGGGCCGCCATCGACGGGCTGAGCTGATCCGGATCGCGCAAAACCAACATTGACCCGCGAGTCCCCGTCTGCGATTCTTCGCGCGGGACGCAGTACAAGGGGACCCGAAATGGCCACAAAGGCCACCAATCAGGGCGCAGACTGGCGCGCCGCATTCCGTCGCTCGCTGGTGCGCTCCGCGCAGCTGACCGGTGCGGTGCTGCTGTTCGCCTTCACCGGCTTCCTGGCGATTGCGCTGCTCAGCTACAGCCAGACGGACCCCTCGCTTTCCACCGCCGCGGGCGACGTGATCGACAACTGGATGGGCCGCCCCGGCGCCTATGCGGCGGACCTGGTACTGACCGGCTTCGGCCTCGTCTCCGTGCTGTTCCTGCCGCTGACCTATGTCATCGGGCGCAAGCTGTGGCGCGATGCCGACGAGGACGAACACTGGGACGGCCCCTGGTGGCGCGCCGTGGCGACGCTGCTGCTGGCCATGGCGCTGCTGGCGACGGTGCTGTCGCTGGTCACCGAACCGCGCGAATGGAGCCTGCCCGCCTCCACCGGCGGCCTTGCCGGCCTGCTGGGCGAGAACGGCGTGCGTGCGCTGGCCGGCCTGCTGCCCGAAGCCGGGCAGTTCTGGGGCATCCTTGGCGCCGGCCTGCTCTTCCTGGTCGGCGGCGCGGTACTCGCGGGCCGGGTGTTCGCGGTCGACTGGGCCAGCCTGCTGACCATCCCCAACTGGGCGACGTCCTTCCCGAAAATCTCCGGTCCGGATAATCCGTTTAAGACCGACGAACCAAAACGGAGAAAGACACGCCGCGCCAAGGCCGCCGGCAGCGATGACGACGACGAGGACGTTCCCTCTCCCTTCGCCGATCGCAAGCCACCCGAGATCATCGATCCGGCCGCACCCGCGCGCCGCGCCAAGCCTGCGCCCAAGAAGCAGCAGAAAGACCTGTTCGCCGAATACGACCTCCCCAGCCTCGACCTGCTGGAAGAGGGCGACCCCGACCAGGCCCCGCCGCTCGACAAGCTGGCGCTGGAACGCAACGCCCGCCTGCTGGAAACCGTACTCGACGACTTCAACGTGAAGGGCGAGATTACCGCGGTGAAGACCGGTCCGGTCGTCACCATGTACGAGCTGGAGCCGGCGCCCGGCATCAAGGCCAGCCGCGTGGTCGGCCTGGCCGAGGACATCGCCCGCAACATGAGCGCGATCAGCGCCCGCGTCGCGCCGATCCCTGGCAAGACGGTGATGGGCATCGAACTGCCGAATGCCCAGCGGCAGACGGTGAACTTCCGCGAGCTGTGCGAGAGCGAGGCCTTCGTCAACGCCAAGGGCAACCTGCCGATCATCCTCGGCAAGGACATTTCCGGCGAACCGATCGTGGCCGACCTTGCCGCCATGCCGCACCTGCTGGTTGCGGGTACCACCGGTTCGGGCAAGTCGGTGGGGCTCAACGCCATCCTGCTCAGCTTGCTCTACCGCTTTACGCCCGCCGAGTGCCGCCTGATCCTGATCGATCCCAAGGTGCTGGAGCTGAAGAGCTACGACGACATCCCGCACCTGCTCGCCCCGGTGGTGACAGAGCCGCACAAGTCGGTGCGCAGCCTGAAATGGGCCGTGGAGGAGATGGAGAAGCGCTATCGCATGATGAGCGAGATCGGCGCGCGCAACCTGCATAGCTTCAACGAGCGCGTCACCGCCGCTGCCGCCAAGGGCAAGCCGCTGAAGCGCACGGTGCAGACCGGCTACGATCCCGACACCGGCGAGGCCATCGTGGAAGAGGCGGAGCTGGACTACGAAGTGCTGCCGCAGATCGTGCTGATCGTCGACGAACTGGCGGACCTGATGGTGGTTGTCGGCAAGGAGATCGAGGTGCTGATCCAGCGCCTGTCGCAAAAGTCGCGTGCCGCCGGCATCCACCTGATCATGGCGACGCAGCGGCCCTCGGTCGACGTCATCACCGGCGTCATCAAGGCCAACCTGCCCACCCGCATCAGCTTCAACGTTACCAGCCGCATCGACAGCCGCACCATCCTGGGCGAACAGGGTGCCGAACAGCTGCTGGGCAAGGGCGACATGCTGTACAAGCCCAACACCGGCCCGCTGAAGCGTGTCCACGGCCCCTTCGTCAGCGACGAGGAGGTGGAGAAGGTGGCCGAACACTGGCGCGGCCAGGGTGAGCCCGCCTACATCGATTCCGTCACCGAGGAGCCGGAGGACGGCGGCTTCAACTTCGAGGACGAGTTCACCGCCTCCGACAATCCCGACGAGCGCAAGTACCGCCAGGCCTGCCAGATCGTGATCGAGAACCAGAAGGCCTCTGGTTCATGGCTGCAACGCCAGATGGGCGTGGGCTACAACACCGCCGCCAAGTGGATCGAGCGCATGGAAGAGGAGGGGCTGGTCGGCCCTGCCAACCATGTCGGCCGCCGGGAAATCTATCGCGACAGGGACGGCAATCCGCTCTAGACGGGCAGCATGGCAACAAGGCCCGACGACACCAAACCGAAGAAGACCAAGCGTTCACCCAGCCTTGTCGTAGGCTGGCGCGAGCTGGTGGAGCTGCCCGAACTGGGGCTGCATGGCGTGCCCGCCAAGATTGATACTGGCGCGCGCACGTCCTCGCTGCACGCCGAAATTCTCGAGAAGTTCGAGCGTGACGGCCAGAGCTACGTGCGCTTCGCGGTCGATTTCGAACAGCAACACGTGCGCCAGATCTGCGAGGCCGTGCATGTCGACTGGCGCGGCATCACCAGTTCCAACGGCAAGACGCAGCGGCGGATGATCATCAAGACCCCGCTCACCATCGGTTCGCTGACCTTCCGCGCGGAAATCAGCCTGGCGGACCGGTCGGACATGAAATTTCCGATGCTAATCGGACGGTCTTCGCTTAGGCGGCGCTTTCTGGTCGATTCGGGCCATTCCTGGCTCCAGACTCCCGGAAAAGCGCCCGTCGCGGGCCACAAACCCTAAGGACCCCCCATGAAAATCGCCATGCTGGCCCGCAACCCGAGGCTCTACTCGCACAAGCGAATGGTGCAGGCTGCCGAAGAGCGCGGCCATACCCTCGATATCCTCAACACTACGCGCTGCACCGTGAACATCGCCAGCCACCGCCCGACGGTGAGCTACAACGGCGAGACGGTGAGCGGCTACGATGCCGTCATCCCGCGTATCGGTGCATCCATCACCAATTACGGCCTGGCCGTGCTGCGCCAGTTCGAGATGGGCGGCGTCTGGCCGCTGAACGAAAGCGTCGCCATCGGTCGCAGCCGCGACAAGTTGCGGTCGATGCAGATCCTCGCCAAGCATGGCCTGGGCCTGCCGCTGACCGCCTATGCCAACGACCCCAAGGCGGCAGAGGAGATCATCAAGGCGGTCAACGGTCCGCCGGTGGTGATCAAGCTGCTGGAAGGCACGCAAGGCATCGGCGTGGTGCTGGCAGAGACGATGAGCAGCGCCAAGTCGGTGATCGAGGCCTTTCGCGGCGCCAACGTGAACATCCTCGTGCAGGAATTCATCAAGGAAGCGGGCGGCACCGACATTCGCGCGCTGGTGGTGGGCGGCAAGGTGGTCGCGGCGATGAAGCGCACCGGCGCGGCGGACGATTTCCGCTCCAACCTGCACCGCGGCGGCAGCGCCAAGCTGATCAAGATCACCCCGGAGGAACGCTCCACCGCCGTGCGCGCGGCGCGGCACATGGGCCTGAACGTCTGCGGCGTGGACATGCTGCGATCGAACCACGGCCCGGTGATCATGGAGGTCAACTCCTCGCCCGGACTGGAAGGCATCGAAAAGGCCACGGGCAAGGACGTGGCCGGCATCATCATCGATTTCGTCGTGGCCAATGCCAAGAAAGGCAAGACCAAGACGAAAGGAAAAGGTTAGCTGTTTTCACCAAACTAACCGTATTGGTTGTCCAGCTACGGGTTTCTCCGAAACTGCGAGAGGTCTTTCCGTTTAGGGTTAGCAATATCTAAACCTTCACCCGCGTATTTCCCCCGTCATGCCAGGGGGACCATCTTTCAACGCCGCGCGGCGTGCGCTCGTTAACGTTTTGGCCGTTTTGGCCACGGCGTTGCTGGCCGTGCCTGCTGCGGCGGAAGAACACGAGAACAGCTGGAAAGTGGACCTGATGGCTCGTGTCGAGCTGGGGATCGTCAGTTCCGAAAGCAGCGACCAGGACGACGAGCTGATCGTCAACGGTGACGGTGGCTATCTGCGCGGTCAGCTCAGCGTCTCGCTGGAGGACGACAATACCGAATTCCGGCTGGAGGCCGACCGCATCCAGGTGGAGCGTTTCGGCTCTGCCACCGGTCGTCCACGGTACGACCGCGACCGGTTCACCCTCTCGGTAACGCAAGGACTGGGCGAGGACTGGGAAGTACAGCTGCGCGGCCGCATCTACGACGACCTGGTGACCGTGGAAAGCAGCGACACCGACGAGGTTTCCGCCGCCATCCGCATCGAATACGAACCCGTGCTCGACCACCGTGTCCGGGCAACGGTAACCTGGCGCGAACGCGAATATGCCGACACTGCCGGCCCTGGCGGTACCGCCTCGCAGGGTGATGGCATCCGCGTCGATCTCGACTACCGCTATCGTTTCGGTCGGTATCACTACCTCGGGCTGGACCTGCGGGCGGAAGAGATCGATTCCGCCAACCCGGTGCGCAATTACACACGTGAATCCGCAGCCCTGTCGTACACTCACCCGCTGACCCGCGACCTGCGCATCCGCCCGGCGATGGAATGGCGTCACACTGTCTTCGACGGGCGCATCGCCCCTGACGGCCAGCCGCGCGAGGACGACCAGTACGTGCCGGAGATCGAGCTGCTGTGGTGGCCGGGCAACTGGCGCATCGAGGCCGAGGCCAAGTACATCTTCAGCGATTCCAACGATCCCGTGCGCGATCGCGAGGGCTATCGGGTCAGCCTGTCCGTCGGATATGTTTTCTAAACGGGTCGCCTTCATCCGGGTCGCCATCGAGCGCGCCACGCCGCAGGTCAGGCGACCGGCCCTGTTGGGCATGGCCGTACTCGGCATCCTCGCGGTGCTGGTGATCTTCGGCCTCAGCAACACCCGCAACCCGTTCTCCATGCCGTCCCAACTGGGCGGCATCGCCGTTTCGCAGGCCGTCTGGGGCCTGAAGCCGTCCAACCTGCTGATGGTGCTGCCCATCGGCGCCTTCCTGGTGGTGCTGGCGCGAAGCTTCATCGGCATGAAGGCATTCGGCCTGTTCACGCCGATGCTGATCGCGCTCGCCTTCCTGCAGATCGGCCCGATCTTCGGCCCGATCGTGATGATCTGCGCCATCGGCTCGGGCATGGTCGTCGCGCCGTCGCTGCTGAAGCTGCGGATGACCCGCGTCGGCTTCCTCGGCGTGCTGATCTCGCTGGTGGTGTTCATACTCGCCGCGCTGCAGGGCATTCTCGACACCGAACTGCAGGTCGACGCCTTCCCCGTCGTGGTGACCGCGCTGTGCGTGGAGCGCTGGTGGCGGCAATGGGAAAAGGACGGCTACTTCGAAGCCGCGCACATCGCCTTCAACACGCTGGCGCTGGCGCTGGTAATCCAGTTCGTGATGGTCAGCCAGGTGGCGCTGATGCTGATCGAGGTTTCGCCGCTGCTGCTGCCCGGCTTCGCCGCCATCGCCATCACCATCCTTGGCCGGTACCGCGGCCTGCGGATGACCGAGATCGGTCGCTTCATGCCGATCTGGTACGAAGGCTGGCGCCGCAAGATGGGCTGGGACGAGGTGATTCCGGACGACGCCATCGACGAGGTGCTGGCCGCACGTGCCGCCATCGACCAGGACGAAGAGGACCGCGTGCCGGAAGACGTCAAGCTGACGGTCTTCCCCAAGCACCCGCCTGCGGCCGGCCGGCAGCTGGTGGTCACCGCACTGGCCCAGCAACAGTCGCAAGCGCAGGCGGCGAAACAGAATTTCGGACCGGCCCAGGCTGAAGAACCCGCCGCCCCTGCTGCGGAGCCGGAGCCGATCGCCGCGCAGGAAACCCCTGCGTCGGAATCGCCCGCGCTGGAGGACACGCCAGTCTTTGCCCGCTCCATCGAGCCACTGGTCAAGCCTGACGCGCTGTCGGACCTTTTCGCAGCCAAACCCGAAGAGCCGGCCAAGTCGCCCGCCGAACCCCTGTCGTCCTTCGATTGGGACCGCATCCGCGCCGAACTGAACGAGACGTTCAAAGGACCTGCCCATGCTGAACCCGCTTTCGCTGCTCAAGCGCCGTACGAGCCCGCCGCCGAGCGTGGCTCCGGAAGCCACTCGGCCTTCTTCGGCCGACGTGCGAGCCTCTCGCCGCTCGTCGACCCTGCCCTCCTCGGCTTCCTGCGTCCCAATCGACGACATTCTCGGGATCAACGAGAGGAACGCGATCATCGCGAAGTACAATCCGCGGCAGGCGATCGAGCGGGCACGCGACAAGGTGGCGGCCAAGGTGGCGCTGGTGGAAGGCGGGGTGGCAACAACCGGCACAATCGCCGTCATCTCCGGCTATGGTCAGCTTAGCAGCTTCCGGCCCGAAGCGATCCTGCCCGACAGCTGGGCAATCAAGCCGGCACGCGGCTCGCAGGGTGACGGCATCCTGCTGGCCGTGTCGCGCAAGGGCGATCACTGGGCCAAGGGCTCGGGCAAGATCATCACCCGCGACGAGGTGCAGAACCATGTCCGCCGCATCGTCGACGGGCAGTTTTCCGGCGATGCCGCGTCGGACGACGCCGCACTGATCGAACCGCTGATCCGTGCCGACCCGACATTCGCCTCGCTGGTGGACGACGGCCTGCCCGACATCCGCGTGATCTGCCGCGGCACCAGCCCGCTGATGGCCATGGCCCGCTTCCCCACCAACGAGTCGGATGGCAAGGCCAACCTGCACCAGGGCGGCATCGGCGCGGGCGTGGACCTGGCCAGCGGCGTGATCTTCCGCGCCAAGCAGGGCAAGAAGGTCATCACCCACCATCCCGACACCGGGCGGCGCCTGATCGGCTTCCGCATCCCGCACTGGAAGAAGGTGATGGAGATCGCCTCGCTCAGCGGCCCGGCAGTGGGCCTGGGCTATTGCGGCGTCGATATCGTCCACGACATCAACGAAGGCCCGATGGTGATCGAGGTGAACGCCCACCCCGGCATCGAAATCCAGAACACCACCATGCAGGGCCTGCGCGGCAAGATGATCGAAGCGGGCGAAGTGTTCTGAAATCCCTGCCGCCGCATCAGCCTCGTCGCGAAGGGCAGCAGGTCGCCTGACCCGGCTTTTCGTTGACTGCATCGGGCAGCGTGGCATCCTCTCCGCGAGAGGGAGGAACGAGCACACATGCCCAGCAAGTACGAAGCCGAAGTCTACGCCTGCATGGATCCGTCGATCGCGCTGCACGACAGTCTCGACAATCCGCTGCACCGTGCGATCCTGAAGAACTATTGCCGCCACGTGCACCTGGAAGGCGCGGCCATGTTCGACGAGATCACCGCGCCCGACATGATGGCCGACGACCCGGTCTACCATATCACCTGGGGCGAGAACCCGTTCCAGGTGAGCGGCCGCAAGGGCGTGCACGATTTCTACTCCGGCATCGGCGAGATCGTGCTGTGGAATTCGGGCGACAAGATCGCCGTCGCCGACTGGGGCATCGCCGACGAGATGTGGTTCCACCAGATGTCGACCGGGGCGGAGCTGAAGAAGCTGGGTCACAAGGTCGACAAGGACGACGGCCTCTACCTCGTCCACTCGCGCCAGGCCTTCATCTGGCCCTACGACGAGAACGCCCTGCTGAAGGGCGAACACCTCTACGAGGACAAGTCGACGCTGCGGATCGAGGAAATCGACCCCGCCGACTACATGACGCCGGAACGCGTACGCGAAATCCATCGCGAGTGCCTGGCCGACCTGGAAGAGCGCTGGGGCGAGAAGTACTGGGTCTACAGGCCCTAGGCAGCCAGAACCCTGCGGACCTAGGGAACGTCGAGAGCCTTGCGGAACTGGCCGGGCGTCTGTCCGAAACGCCGCTTGAAGCTGCGTGCAAAGGCCGAGGAATCGGAGAAACCGAGGCGCGATGCGACTTCCTCCAGCGTCAACGACGGGTCGGCCAGCAACTGCTCCAGCCGCGGCTGCAAGCGGGCCTCGCGATAACGCGCGAAAGTCCAGCCGTTGGCCTGCAGGCGGCGGATCAGTGTGCGCTGAGAAATGCCGAGGTGTTCGGCAACCTCGCCCAGTCGCGGCGGCCGTGCCCGCGCGGCAAGCAGGTGCTCGAAAGCCAGGGCGAAGTCGCCCAGCGGATCGCTCGCCTGCTGCCCCCGCTGCTCCGCCGCACACATCTCGCTCGCGGTTTGCCACACCTGGTGGTCGAAGGCGATGTTGGGCTGGTGGGCCAAAGCGCGCGGGACGAGGATGGCGGTGTAGGGTGCATCGAACACCACCTCGCCCTCCAGCACCTCGCACAGCCGGTCGGCGTGGGCCGGGGCAGAATATCCGAACTGCACCCGCGTTTCCGGGGTCGGGCGGCCAAGATACCGGCTGACCAGCAGCGAAAAGGCCATCGCCGGCACTTCAGTGATCGGGCTGCGCGCGGCCCCCCAAGTGCGTGCCGGGGCTGATCATGAGCTCGTACCAGTCGTCTCGCTCGCGGGCCTCGAACCGCACCCAGCCCGGGCGCTCCGAGGCATAATCGGCGATCACGGCGTAGGCCTCGGCAATCGTCGGCGCATAGCGCATCGCGGTTTCCAGCGCACCGTAGTAGAGGGGCACCCCCGCCTTGCAGAATTCGATGTGGTAGGCCGGATCGGGACCGTAAAGCACGAGGTTGCCCGTCATCACCAGATGATCGCGGACAGTGATCCGCTGGGGCCATTCGCCCTCGCCGACCAGCAAGGTGCCGGCGGTCATCCACTCAGGCTGCCCCAGTTCGTCGAAGATCTGTCGCAGGAAAGCTGAAGGCGTGGTCCGCAGCTCGACGTCGCCGCCGTTCGCGACCGATTCGTTACCTGCAAATGAATGGTCCAGCCTGCTCATACGCTCACCGCGCGCCGATCTCCTCTTCGTGTCACCTAATACTGATCTTGCTGTCACTGGATACCATTGACGGTCAAGCCACTACCGCGATCTGTTGGCCGTCGCGAGCTGGGCTTTCAACCTAGTTCGCCTTGTTCCGAGAGAGGATAGATCAATGTCACCCACACTGCGTTTCACCACCTGTTCGCTGGCTGCCCTCGCCGTCGCGGCACTGCCCGTCGCCGTCTATGCGGAAGAGGCAGCACAGCTCGTCGACATCAATGGCATGTACGCCAGCGATGCAGAACGTGCCCTTTACGGCCGCGGGTTCGTGCACACCGGCAACAACAGCAACAGCATGGGCTACACCTACAGTTACTGGTGGCACGAAGACGATGACGACTGCGTGCGTGTCGAGGAATACAACGGTCGGGTGGAAATGATCGTTGACGCTAGCGACCAGGATTGCGGCCACCACCAGGGCAATGCTGGCGCAGCGGTAGCCGTTGTCGCGGGCGCTGCCATACTTGGCGCGCTGTTCTCGCACCGCGACAACCACCACGACGACGACCAGCACAGTGAAGACAGCGACTACGAGCGGGATTTCGACCGCGGCTATACTGACGGCCTGCACAATGCCGCCTACCACAACCGTAGCCGTTCGGAAGGCTACTCTGCGGGCTATTCGGCAGGCGTGGACGAGCGCGAGGCCAACCTGCGCCACCATTCGCGGCGCGGCGGTTATCATCCAGCCGTGAGCATCAACGATCTCCAGGGAGCGCGGGCGGCCGGTGCCATGGATGAGATGGGTCGGCGCGGGTTCAACCAAGTCGACAACTTCACCAGCGGCAACACCCGCTACTCGATCCAGTGGAACAACGACACGCGCCAATGCGTGCAGATGACCATCGCCGACGGCCATATCTACGATATCCGCGATATCGGCCAGCACCCCAATTGCCGCTAAGGAGAAGTGCATGCGCAAACTTGCCTTGATCAGCGTCGCGCTAGCCCTGCCCCTCGCCTCCTGCGGGGGCGAGGTCGCGGGAGATGAACCACTGCCCGAAGGCGAAGCCGACGGCTTCGCCTGGCCCGTTAGTGTAGCGGCATTCGGAGACGGCTATCCGGCCGCAGGCGATCCCTGCATGCGGCTCGGCGAGAGCGCCGCGACTTCGAATTACCTCGACGACAGCGCCGTGCTGGTCGGCTGCCCGACTGCCGTGCAGGCCGGCGCCCTCGGCGGCGAAATCGTCGCCGAGATCGACGGGGTTACCGTGGTTTCGGTGTCGATGGGCGATGCCAATGTCGGTATGAGCGAGAACGGTCCGCCGCCGCCCGAGGCGGCAGCTGCCGCCCCGACTTCGCGTGCAGTCGCCATTCGCGGCCCCAACAGCCTGGAAACGCGCTGTGCCGATCGCGTCGCAGCGGAAACCGGCGCCAGAGTCATCGGGACCAACCGCATCGAAGAGTCCGAAGCGGCGATCGCCATCTACGTCAACGTCGATGGTGCGGCCGCTCCCTGGCGCTGTCTTGCCTATCGCGACGGGACCATCGGCGAAGTGATGTTCGCCAGCAGCGAAGGAGACCTGTGACATGACCCTTATCGCCAACATGGGAACAGGTCCGATGAAACGGGCACTCTGGGCGAGTATCGCCTGTGCCGCTCTCGCAGCATGCGGCAGCGAGGAAAGCACAGAACCTGCCAATGACGCACCGGCGGAGGCTGCGGATTCGAACGCTGCAGCAGAAGTCGATGTGGCCGAAGTCGACCCGACTGAGGACGCGCTGGTGCCGGGAACCGAATACCACGCTACGGCCCAGGTGCAGTGCGGCTTCGACAACCAGGATGCGACACAGAGCTGCTCGGCAGGCGTGATCCGCAACTGGGGCGAGGACGGCACGACTTTGGTGGAGGTGACCAAACCCGACGGGCGGACGCGGGCGATCTTCTTCCGCGGCCTCGAAGCCTATGGCGCCGACAGCGCGCAGGCGGACGGTTCTGCCGGCTGGACCTTCGAATCCATCACCGAGAATGGCCGCATCTTCATCAACTACGGCCCGGAATCGTACGTGATCGTCGACGCTTTCGTCGAAGGCGGGTGACATGACCGCGAAGCCCGGAAGGCCGCTGCTGAAGTGGCTCTTCGTGATCTTCGCGGGGCTTTACGTGCTCGCACTGGGCTTGCTGCTGGTGGGCACCTACGGCTGGTTCGGGCAGGAGCAGGATCCGCTTTCCGGCGTGTTCCTGCTGCCACTCGGCCTGCCATGGAACCTGCTGGCAGACGCTCTGGGACTGCAAGGTGCCGCCTTGATGGCGGCGGCACCGATGGTCAACGCGGCAATCCTGTTCTGGCTGTCGAAGCGATAGGACGCGCGCCACTGGTACAGATGCCTGCAACTCTCTCAAGAAGGAGAAAAGGTAATGGAATTCAATTGGCCGCACATGGCAGCTTCTGCCGTCATCATCGCGATCGTGCTGTTCCTGCTGAAGAAGACCAAGCTGACCGATAACGCCGGCACGGGTAAGCGTGTGCTGATTACGGCAATCGCCCTGTTCATCCCGCTGTTCATCCTCAATCTCGTCTGGCCTTACAGCGCAGGGTGATCCCTCTTGCGCGCCCGACCAACAGGAGAGATCAAATGCACTCTTTGAAAATTGCCGCCGTTGCCACGGCTGGCTCAATGCTCCTTGCCGGCTGTGCCACCACGCCCGAACTTTCGCCCGATGAGCGAGCCCTGATCGCGAATACCTGGTACCTGGAAAGCATCATCGACAGGCAGGAGGAAATCCGTCTGCGTCCGCAACTGGGCGACCGGCACAACATTACGTTCCTGCGCGACGGTTCGATCTCGCTGCAGCTCGATTGCAACCGGGGCAACTCCAGCTGGGATGCCGATCCACGTGGCGGCGGGACGGGCGATCTGTCCATTGACCGGGTGGCATCGACGCGGGCGCTGTGCCAGTCGCCCTCCTATGGCGAGCGACTGGCAGCGGAACTGCCGCAGGTCGACAGCTACGAATTGGGCGTTGAAGGACGTTCGCTGATGCTTCGCTCGGACGATACGATTTTCGGTTTTGTGGCCCGCTGAAGGCAATCGGTAGCTAGGTCATCGATAGGCAGAAGGCTGCGCGGCATGCGCCACTGGCGGCGCTGGCGCAGCTAGTTGCGAAGCCTTCCGGCAAGCGGCATTGACGATAGCGATTCGGCCATGGGCTGCGCCGTGATCGCAGCAGGTGCCGCATCGTTCTCGACCCAGTCGACCATCGGGCCGGGCATGCTGCACTGCCAGGGCGGCAATGCCAGCGCTGGCGAAAAAGGCCTCATGCATGAGGCAGATACCTCTCCCAAATCCGGCAAGCAGTCCTTGACCGTAACAATCGCTGGATAAACCACCCCGCGCACCTAGGCCGAATCAATCACCGCCCTTATCCCTGATCCGGTGAAGGCAGGCATTGAAATCGGCAAGGACGCGCACGGAACCCCCGTGGCAATCGACCTGGAAGAACTGCTCGCCACGCGCCTGCTGGTGCAGGGCAATTCGGGCAGCGGCAAGTCGCACCTTTTGCGCCGCCTGCTGGAACAGAGCGCCGGGCTGGTCCAGCAGGTCGTGATCGATCCGGAGGGCGATTTCACCAGCCTCGCCGACCATTTCGACCACGTGGTGATCGACAGCGCCGGCTATTCCCCGCGCGAGATAGAGGCGCTCGCCCGCCGCGTGCGACAGCATCGCGCTTCTGTCGTGCTGGCATTGGAAGAGCTGGAGGTGGAGCAGCAGATCCGCTGCGCCGCGCAGTTCCTCACCGCGCTGTTCGACGCCCCGCGCGAGCACTGGTTCCCGGCGCTGGTGGTGGTGGACGAGGCGCAGATGTTCGCGCCCTCCGCCGCGGGCGAAATGGCCGAGGACACGCGCCGCATGACGCTGGCGGCCATGACCAACCTGATGTGCCGCGGGCGCAAGCGCGGCCTTGCCGGCATCGTCGCCACGCAGCGCCTCGCCAAGCTGGCCAAGAACGTCGCGGCGGAAGCCTCGAACTTCCTGATGGGGCGCACCTTCCTCGATATCGACATGCAGCGCGCGGCAGACCTGCTGGGCATGGACCGCAAGCAGGCGGAGCGTATCCGTGACTTGCAGCGCGGGCATTTCCTCGGTCTTGGCCCGGCGATCAGCCGCCGCCCGGTGGCCGTGCATATCGGCGCGGTGAAATCGGGCGGCAAGAACGCCGCCTCTGCGCTCACCCCGCTGCCGCAAGCCGACGCGGCCGAGATGGGCGAACTGCTGCACGCCGAACTGGCGGCGGAAGCTGCCGAACAGGTGCACCGCGCCCCGCCTCCGCCGCCGCCAGCACCCCCCGCGGTCGAAACCCTGGCGGACAGCATGGCCAGGCGGGCGGAGCCGGCAGCCGTGTCGGATAAACCGTCTGCACCGGCTGGCGATGTCGACACGGTGCTGCGCGAACTGGCGGCCGAGGAAGGCGCGACCTTCCGCCCCGCCAGCACGTTGTTCCGCGATTTCGCCACCCGCTGCCGCCAGCAGGGTGTGGCCAGCGCCCATGTCGACATGCCCGCGTTCCGCCGCCTGTTCGCCTTCGCCAGCGCCGGGGTGGACCAGCTGGACGCCGAACAGCGCGAGGTGGTCGAACGCATGGCCGAGGGCGTCGCCGACGACGTGCTGGCGCCATACCTCGCCATCGTGGTGACCGCCGCGCTGGGTCAGGGCTCGCCGGACGAGGAACAGCTGGCGCGCGTCTACGGCACCGCTTCCCCCGGACGCATCCGGCGCCTGCTGGAGCATCTCGAGAAGACCGGCCTCATCGCCGTGCACGAGGATTTCGGCGGTGAGCGCACGATCACCGTGCCCGGCATCGAGAACGTCATGGCCTGATTTGCCGGACGGCAAATCATTTGCCCTCCCGCACCGCCTCGCTAAGCTGCTGGGAAAGCGGTCGAGGCGCCGCATGGGAGAGAAAAGCCGTGTTCACGATTGTCCGTTCGCTCATTCCCGCCGCCGCATTACTGGCGGCAGCACCCCTGGCCGCGCAGGACAACTGGGTTGCCAGCTGGACGGCATCGCCGCACGCGCCGCTGACCACCGAAGGTCCCTTCGCCGCCGCCGAGTACGAGGATGTCACCATCAGCCAGGTGCTGCGCCTGTCCGAAGGCGGCGACCGGCTGCGCGTACGCTTCACCAATCGCTATGGCGACCGCCCGCTGCATATCGGCGAGGCACGGATCGTGCTGCTCGACGATGACGGCGCGGAAGTGCCCGGCTCCAGCCGACCGCTGACCTTTGGCGGCGCTACAGGCGGGGTCGTGCCGCGCGGCGCGCCTTTCGCCAGCGACGTGGTGGCCCTGGTCACCGGCGATTTCGACAAGGTGAAGGTGGAATTCTACGTGCCTGAAGCAACCGGCCCCTGCACCTGCCACCTTACCGGGCTGGACACGCTGGCCGTCTCCGCCCCCGGCAACCACGTGGGCGAGGCCTGGGAGCCTGCCACCACCGGAATGCACCGCGCCTTCCTGTCGGTGGTGGAGGTCGATTCCGACGATGCGCTGGGCACCATCGTCACCTTCGGCGATTCCATTACCGACGGTGTCGGCTCCACCCCCGGCGAAGACCGTCGCTGGCCCGACGTGCTGGCGGAGCGGCTGGAAGAAGCCGGCCTCGAATATGCCGTCGCCAATGCCGGCATCAGCGGCAACCGCGTGCTCAGCCCGGGCATGGGCGAAAGCGCACTGGCACGGTTCGACGAGGACGTGCTGAGCCTGCCGAACGTGACGCACATGATCGTCTTCGTCGGCGTCAACGACATCGGCAACCGCTATGGCCCGCAGCGCGGCGGCATTGGCGGGCTGGCGCTGGACCAGCCGGAAATCGACGCCGAGCAGATGATCGCCGGCTATCGCCAACTGATCGCCCGTGCCCATGCCGAGGGCATCACCGTCATCGGCTCGCCCATCGGCCCCTACAAGGGCGCGATGTACTGGAGCGAGGAAGGCGAGGCCGCACGCCAGCAGATCAACGACTGGATCGTCAATTCGGGCGAGTTCGACGCAGTCACCCGGCTCGACCTCGCCTTTGCCGAGCCGGACGATCCCGCCACCATGCGCGAGGGCTATCACATGGGCGATTTCCTGCATGGCTCCGACACCGGCCTGCGCGCGGTCGGCGAGTCCATCGATCTCGCCCTGTTCACTCCGGAGGCAGAATAATGCGGCGGCTCCTCGTCTTTCTCGCGGCCTTGGCCGGCCTTGCCACTCCCGCAGCGGCGCAGGAACAGCAGTTCGCCGATCTCGGCACCTGCGGCGAAATCACCGACTGCCGTATCGGCTATCGCACCCACGGCACGCTGAACGAGGCGCGCGACAACGCCGTGCTGGTGCCCGCCTGGTACGGCGGACGGACCGAGGCCATGGCCTTCATCGCCACTGCCCCGCTGCTCGATCCGGAGCGCTACTTCGTCATCCTCGTCGATCCCATCGGCAATGGCGTGTCGATCTCGCCCAGCAATTCGCCGAGCCAGCCCTTGGGTGCGTTCCCGGCACTGACCATCGCCGACATGGTCGAAAGCCAGCACCGGCTGCTGACCGAACATCTCGGCATCGATCACCTGCACGCGATCACAGGCATCTCGATGGGCGGGATGCAGACCTTCGAATGGGCCGCGCGCTATCCTGATTTCGCGGATCGTTTCGTCCCCGTCATCGGCAGCCCGCGCCTGCCCGCCTACGACATCGTCCGCTGGGACACGTTGAACGCCATCCGCGCCTGGGAACGCGCCTGTCGCTGCCCCGAAGCGCGGGCGATCAATGCCGGCTTCGGCCTCACCACGCGCCCCATCGGCGTCGCCAACGATACCGTCGCGCGCGAGGACGCCTTCGACTTCATCGAGACCCGCGCGGCCGAGGACACTTTCGACGAGGGGACCAGCTGGGACCTCGAGCGCCAGGGCGAGGCGATGATCGACCACGACATCTCGCGCCATTTCGATGGCGACATGGAGCTGGCCGCGCGCGAGCTGGGCCGCCGCGTCGAAATGATGGTGGTGGTCAGCCGCGAGGATCGCATCGTCGCCCCCGGCCCGGCGATGGACTTCGCCCGGCTGGCGGGCTTCCCGCTGCTGGTCACCGACGAGGGCTGCGGGCACGGCGATTTCCGCTGCAATCCCGACGTCTGGACCGCTGCTGCGGGAGCTTTCATCGCCGGCGAGGATTAGGACTCTATCCCCCGGCGGGGCGCGTGCAGGCGAATGGCATTGCGTGAAACAAGTTTCGTATGTAACGACCCGGCGCCAGAGGACGAGGCTGTCCTGAATCGGAGATTTGACCCATGCGCATCGGCTGCCCCCGCGAAATCAAGAACCGTGAATACCGCGTCGGCCTGACGCCGGAGAGTGCCGGCGAACTGGTCGCCAATGGCCACGAGGTGTGGATGGAGAGCGGCGCAGGTGCCGGTATCGGCGCCTTCGACAGCGAATATCGCGAGCGCGGCGCCAAGGTGGTCGACACCGCCGAGGAAGTCTTCGCGGAATGCGAAATGATCGTGAAGGTGAAGGAACCGCAGGCCGAGGAGATCGCCCGCCTGCGCGAAGGCCAGGTGCTCTACACCTACCTCCACCTCGCTCCCGATCCCGAGCAGACGGCAGGGCTGGTGAAGTCGGGCGCCACCTGCATCGCCTATGAAACCGTTACCGGCCCGCGCGGCGGCCTGCCGCTGCTGAAGCCGATGAGCCAGGTGGCCGGTCGCATGTCCATCCAGGCCGGCGCCACTGCGCTGGAGAAGGCCAATGGCGGGCGCGGCGTGCTGCTGGGCGGCGTACCGGGCGTGATGCCGGGCAAGGTCGTGGTGATCGGCGGCGGCGTGGTCGGCTTCAATGCCGCGCAGATGTCCGCCGGACTGGGTGCCGATACGGTGATCATGGACCTCAACCCCGAAGTGCTGGAGAAGGTCGGCACCCATTTCGAGGCGCGCGCAAGCACGCGCTTCGCCAGCCGCGCCAACCTGGAGGAGGCCGTGGCGGAAGCCGACATGGTGGTCGGCGCCGTGCTGGTGCCGGGTGCGGCAGCGCCCAAGCTGGTCAGCCGCGAAATGCTCAAGACCATGAAGCCCGGCGCGGTGCTGGTGGACGTCGCCATCGACCAGGGCGGCTGCTTCGAGACCAGTCGTCCCACCACGCATGACGAGCCGACCTATGTCGTCGACGACATCGTGCACTACTGCGTTGCCAACATGCCGGGCGCGGTCAGCCGCACCAGCACCTATGCGCTGAACAACGTCACCCTGCCCCACGCCATCCGCATCGCGAACCTCGGCTGGAAGGAAGCCATGCGCAGCGATCCGCACCTGGCACAGGGCCTGAACGTGCACGCCGGACGCATTACCTATCCGGCGGTGGCTAGCGAACTTGGTTACGATCTGCTTTCGATCGAGGCAGCAATCGCCTAAGTTACTGGGAAGCAGGCGCAAAAATTGCCGCAGCGGATTTAACGCATTCTAAGGCGGAACCGCCTATTTCAAAGGCATGGTAGGGTCCCATGCCAAGTCACTTCTTGCAGTCATGCTCGCACTGGTTGCGTGTGTGCTTGCGCGCCCGCTGGCCGCGCAGGATATGACGAGTGCCTTTGCCCCAGGATCGCAGTGCTTTGCCGATGCGCCCGGTTCGATGGGCTATGCCGAGCTCAGCAGCCAGCCGGCACTGTGGAATTGCGATCCGCACGATATGGGCACGCACGAACGGGTCGCGCTGCGGCTGGATCTGCGCGACCTGCCCGCAGGACAGGCCGCGCCCGATCACCTGAAAGTGGTGCGGCTGCACTTCGACCAGATGGAAGTCGTCGCCATCGGGGCGGATGGCAGCCGCGCTGCCATCACTCTCGGCCGCAACGAACTCGCGCCGGGACGGGACTTGCTGGAAGCCGGCATTCCCATCCCGCAGCTGGATACGCCACCGGTCGCCGTGATGCTGATCGTCGAAGGCGCACCGTCGGCGGTGCGCTGGCTGGCCGCCGAGCCGGTCCGCGGCCCGCCCATGCGCGCCATTGCCGGGCTCGACCACCTGCTCGCCGCGATGCTCTGCGGCCTGCTGCTGGCACCAATATTCTTCGACGTCGGTTTCTATCGCACGCTGCGCAACCCCTTCCCGCTCTATCATGCGGCCTTCTGTGCCCTGGCAGTGGTGCAGACTGCGGCAGTCTCGGGCCTGCTGCTGATGTTCACCGACCTGGCCATGTACACGCAGCGGGCGGTCTCGATCCTGTCGTTCGACCTGATGGTCAGCGCCAGCAGCCTGTTCATCCTCAACTTCGTCGAACACGGCATCTTCAACAGGTTTCACCGACGCCTGCTCTACGGCATGGCGGCGGGGACGGCTTTCCTCGGACTGTTTGCATCCTTCGGCCTGCCCATCGTCGGCGTGTCGGCAGGGACCGTCTACTATGTAGGCTACCTCGCCTACCTCGCTGCGCTGGGAGTGATTCTGGTGCGCGCCCTGAGCATGGGCAGCCGCGCCATGAAATTCATCATCCTCGCGCACCTCCCGCTGCTGCTGGTAGGCGTGTCGCGCGTGGCCAAGGCCTTGTTCGCTCCCGAGTTCGTCCTCGACACCTATTGGGTGCAGAACCTGGCGCTGGCCTTCGAGGTCATCGTGACCGCCTATGCCGTGACCGACCGCTTCCTGAAGATCAAGCGCGAGCGCGACCTAGCCGTAACCGAGGCCCGCACGCTGGAAGAGCTGAGCGAGCGTGACGCGCTGACCGGCCTGCTCAATCGACGCGCCATCGAGGCGCGCTTTGCCGCCTTGCGGGCCGAGGGATTCACCACGCTGGCCGTGATCGACCTCGACCATTTCAAGAGCGTCAACGACAGGCACGGCCACACCGCCGGCGACCACGTGCTGAAGAAGGTCGCGGCGGTCTTGCGTGCCGACGACGACAACTCGCTGGCCTTCCGCATGGGCGGCGAGGAGTTCATCCTGCTGCTGCGCGGCAAACATGCGCTCGAGCGCGCCGAGCAGCGCCGCCTCGCCATTACCGAAGAGGCCTCCTCGCCGCGCGGCGAGCCGGTGACCGCCAGCATGGGCATCGTCGAGGCGCCCGCCGATGCGTTGGCCGATGCCAGCTTCGAGGCACTCTATGCGCGCGCCGACCGGCTGCTCTACGAAGCCAAGGCCAGCGGGCGCGACTGCACCATGTCGGAGCGTCTGAAGGTCTTCCGTCCGCGCACCAGCGTGGAGCGCCGCGCCGCGGCCTAGCCCGACGCCTCAGCCCAGCGATTCAGCCCATTTGGGGCATGAACGGAGCCGCCACTTCGGATGGCACGCGCAGCAGTCGGCCGCTGTCCTTTTCCACCATGGCCCAGGTCGTCTTGGCGCGCACCAGCACCCGGTCTTCGCTGTCGGTGAAGGTGAAGTGGCGGTCGAAGCGCGCCCCGCGCGGGCCTTCGCGGATTTCGGTCAGGGCCTGCACCTCGGCGCCCTCGCCCACGTTGCCGCGATAGTCGATCTCGTGCCGGGTCACGACCCAGGCATAGGCCTCGACATGTTCGGGCAGCGCCTGCGCTATCCAGTGCGCGACGGCGAGTTCCTCCATCCACCGGACCCACACCGCGTTGTTGACGTGCCCGTTGGCGTCGATGTGCTCGGGCAAGGCGGTGAAGGTCCGGCTGTAGCTGTTGCTCACTCCTCGATGCCGAGCTGCCAGAGGATGAAGGCCACTTCCTCCGCTGTCTCGCGCAGGCCTTCGAAGCGGCCCGAGCGCCCGCCGTGGCCGGCGCCCATGTTGGTCTTCAGCAGCAGGATGTTGTTGTCGGTCTTCAGCTCACGCAGCTTGGCTACCCACTTGGCGGGCTCCCAATAGGTGACGCGCGGATCGTTGAGGCCGGCCGTCACCAGCATCGGCGGGTAGTCCTGCGCAATGACCTGGTCGTAGGGCGAATAGCTGAGCAGGTGGGTGAAGGCCGCCTTGCTCTCGATCGGGTTGCCCCATTCCGGCCATTCGCCCGGCGTCAGCGGCAGGCTGGTGTCGAGCATGGTGGTCAGCACGTCCACGAAAGGCACATGCGCCACCACCGCGCCGAACAGTTCGGGTGCCTGGTTGACCACGGCGCCCATCAGCTCGCCGCCGGCAGAACCGCCGCTGGCGGAGATCTGGCCCTCGGAGGTGTAGCCCAGTTCGATCAGGCCGCGCCCCACGTCGACGAAGTCGTTGAACGTGTTGGTGCGCTCTTCCATCTTGCCCTGCAGGTACCAGTTGCGGCCCAGGTCATCGCCGCCGCGGATGTGCGCGATGGCATAGGCCACGCCGCGATCGATCAGGCTGAAGCGCGTGGTCGAGAAGTTGGGCGGATAGGCGAAACCGTAGGCGCCATAGGCATACATGTGCAGCGGCCCGCCCATTTCGCGGTCCGTGCGATAGACGATGCTGACCGGCACCATCGCCCCGTCACGCGCACGCACCTGGATGCGCTCCACCGTGTAGAGCGAGGGATCGAAACCGCTCGGGATTTCCTGCACCTTGAGCGTTTCCAGCTCCTGGCTGGCAACGTGGTAATCGTACACCGTGTCGGGCGTGATCGGGCTTTCGTAGCTCAGCCGGATGCGGTCGACCGCCCATTCCGGGTTGTTGGAGGTGCCCGCTGTATAGGTCGCTTCCGGGAAGGCGATGGTCTCCACCCGCGAGGGGTCGTCGTAGTAACGGATCTGCACCTGATCGAGGCCGTTGAGGCGCCCTTCGGTGACGTAGAAATCGCGGAACAGATCGAAGCCGGTCAGGTAGAATTCGTCCGAGCCTTCGATCAGCGTGGTCCAGTTGCCCGGATCGCTGAGCGGGGCGGTGGCGAGGCGGAAATTGACGTGCTCGTCATTGCTCCAGATGTAGAGCGTGCCCTCGCGGATGTCGGCCGAGTACTCGACCCCGGTCTGGCGCTCGCGCACCAGGATCGGCTCTGCGGTCGGGTCGGTGATCGGGATGAAGCGGACTTCGCTCGTCTCGTTGTCGCCGGCCGCGATGATCAGCCATTCGCGGTTGGAGGACAGGCCCGGCGAAGTGGTGAAGCCCAGCTGCGCCTCGTGATAGATTTCGACATCGTTGGCCGAATCCTCACCGATGGTGTGGGCGAAGATGCGGTCGACACGCCAGTTCTCGTTGGCGCGGCCATAGACCAGCATGGAATCGTCCGCCGCCCAGATCAGGCCGGTGTTGGTGTCCTCGATGGTATCGGGCAGCAGTTCGCCGGTCTCGGTGTCGAGGATCTGCACGGTGTAGCGTTCCGCGCCGCTGGTGTCGGTCGAATAGGCGACGTAGCGCCCGCTTTCGCTGACCGAGATATCGCCCAGGCTGAAATACTCGTGCCCTTCGGCCAGTGCCGGGCCGTCGAGGAACAGCACCGCCTCGCCGCCTTCGGCCGGGCGGCGGTAGTACTTGCGATATTCGCCGCCCTCTTCGAATTCCGACCAGTAGATCCAGTCGCCATCACGCTGCGGCACGCTGGAATCGTCTTCCTTGATGCGCCCGCGCATCTCGGTGAACAGCGTCTCGACCAGCTGCTGCTGGCCGGCCATCTGTGTTTCGAAATAGGTGTTCTCGGCGCGCAGGTAATCAAGCACGTCCTCGTCATCGATGACCGGATAGCTCTCGTCGCGCAGCCACGCATAGGGATCGGAAACGGTGATGCCGTGGTAGGTATAGCTGTGCTCGCGCTGTTCGGCGCGCGGCGGCTGGATGCTGGTATCGTAATTCACTTCTGCGTCCTGTGCATTTGCCGGAAGCGCCGTAGCGGCGGCAGCCAGCGCGGCAAGGGTGATGTTGCGGATGATCGACATTAGGAAGCGTCCCCCGGAAGACTTGCCCCGCGCACGACTGGAAAGCCGCGCGGCAAAGGCCTATGTCGCCTGCCTATAGCCAAATTGTTTCCTCTGGAACCGGAATTACGACGAAATGCTGATGCAGACCCATGAAGCCCGCCTCGACGCCCTCCGCAAGGAGCTTGCCAAGCGCGACCTTGCCGGATTCGTGGTGCCGATCAGCGATGAACACCTGTCCGAATATGTCGGCGCCTATGCCCAGCGCCTGGCCTGGCTGACCGGCTTCGGCGGCTCCGCCGGCAGCGCAGCGATCCTGCGGGACAAGGCGGCCATGTTCGTCGACGGCCGCTACACCCTGCAAGTGCGCGAGCAGGTGAGCGGGCAGCTCTACGAATACAAGTCGGTACCCGACGATTCGATGGCCGACTGGCTGGCGGACAACGTCAGCGAAGGCGCGCGGATCGGGTTCGACCCATGGCTGCACACGCGCGGCTGGGCCAAGAAAGTGGCGAAGAAGCTGGAATCGGTCGGTGCCGAACTGGTGCCGGTCGAGGGCAACCCGATTGACGCCGTCTGGGCCGACCAGCCCGAACCCTCTCCCGCCCCGGCCTATGTCCAGGACGACAAGCTGGCGGGCCGCACCAGCGCCGAAAAGCGCGCCGAGATCGCCTGCTGGCTGAACGACAACAAGCTGGATGCCGTAGTCATCAGCGCGCTCGACTCGGTGGCCTGGACGCTCAACATCCGCGGTGCCGACGTCGATCACACGCCGGTCGCGCTGTCCTATCTGGTGGTGCAGGAAGACGGCACTGCCGACTGGTTCATCGCGCCCGAGAAGGTGCCCGCCGAAGTGGCGCAGGCGCTGGGCAATGCCGTGCGCATCCGTCCGCGCGATGAGTTCTCCGCCGCCTTCGCCGAGCTGGCGGGGAAGCGCGTCGCCGCCGATCCCGCCCGTTCGGTCGCCGCCATCTTCGAGCGACTGGACGAAGTCGGCGCGGAAATCGTCTCCGAGGACGATCCCACCGTGCTGCCCAAGGCAATCAAGACTCCGGCCGAACAGCAGGGTCATCGCGACGCCCAGGCGCGCGACGGCGTGGCCATCGCGCAGTTCCTGCACTGGCTGTCGGTCGAAGCGCCGAAGGGCGAGGTGGACGAGCTGTCCGCCGCCGCCAAGCTGCACGACCTGCGCCGCGCCAACAGCGACCTGCTGCGCGACCTGTCGTTCGATACCATCTCCGGCGCCGGCCCCAATGGCGCCAGCCCGCATTACCGCGTGGACGAGGACAGCAACCGCAAGCTCGAGCCGAACAGCGTCTACCTGGTGGATTCGGGCGGCCAGTACCCCGACGGCACCACCGACATCACCCGCACCATCTGGGTCGGGCCCGGCAGCCCGCCAGACGAGGTTTGCGACCGCTTCACCCGCGTACTGAAGGGCCATATCGCGCTCGACATGCAGACCTTCCCGCCGGGCACTCCCGGCTCGGCGCTCGACACGCTGGCACGCCAGCACCTGTGGATGGCAGGCGTCGACTATGCCCACGGTACCGGCCACGGCGTCGGCGCCTTCCTCGGCGTGCACGAAGGCCCGCAGCGCATCGCCAAGGGTCGCGGGGCGCAGGCGGGGACCGACCAGCCGCTGATGGCCGGCATGATCCTTTCCAACGAGCCGGGCTACTACAAGGCCAATGAATACGGCATCCGGATCGAGAACCTGGTGCTGGTGGAGCCGCGCGAGATCGCCGGCGCCGAGGGCGAATGGCTGGGCTTCGAAACGCTTACCTTCGCGCCGATCGACCGTACGCTGGTGAAGCGCGACCTGCTTTCGCCGGCCGAGATCGCCTGGTGGAACGACTATCACGCCAAGGTGCGCGAGATCATCGCGCCGCAGCTTTCCGGCGAGGTGCTGGAATGGCTGGAAGAGGCGTGCCAGCCGCTGTGATCGGGCGGGCGGTCCCGCGGTCCTGAAGCTCCGGTAAACCGCAGTTAAGCGGCAGATGAACGGCAAGCCCGCCGAGCGACAAACTGCGACAAAAATCCCGGATTCGGGCAAACTCATGCGACAACAGGTGCCTAGAACGGACCCGGTGAGCGGCGGGGTGTCACTTCCTCACCTCCCCCCTTCCTGAGGGCGCCCCGTTGCTCTACGCATTCGAACCGGAGAGTAGACATGAACAAGACCCTCATCCTGGCCCTGGCCGCCACGGGCCTGAGCATCAGCGGCACCGCCGCAGCGCAGGACCGCCCGCAGCGCGGTGCCGATATCACCCGCGCCGACGCCGAAGCACGCGCCGGAGCCGCCTTTGCCCGCATGGATGCCAACGGCGACGGCCTGCTCAACACCGCAGACCGCGAAGCCCGCCAGCGCGAACGTTTCGCCCGCGCCGATGCCGATGGTGACGGCGCGGTTACCTTCGAGGAAGCGCAGGCCGCTCGCGAAGCTCACCGGGCAGAGCGCCAGGCCCGCCGCGCCGAACGCGGCGCCGAGGCTGGCGAACGCCGCGGCATGCGCGGCCAGCGCATGGGCCGTCGCGGTGGCATGCGCGGGATGCGTGGAATGATGGCCGAACGCGCCGACACCAATAACGACGGCGCGATCAGCCAGGCCGAATTCGCGGCTGCCATGCTCGCCCGTTTCGACCGCACCGACGCCAATGGCGATGGCACCGTCACCGCCGAGGAACGCCGCGCCCAGCGTGGCGAGCGGCGCGAACGGATGCGCGAACACCGGGAAAACCGCGCCGGATGACCAAGGAGCAGGTCCAGTTGCTGCTCGTCGATGACGAGCCCAGCCTGCGCGAGCCCCTGGCCGACTACCTGTCGCGCCAGGGGTTCGACGTCACCCAGGCCGAAAGCGCCGCCAAGGCGCGCTCCGCCTTGCAGGAGATGACCCCCAGCCTCGTCCTGCTCGACATCATGATGCCAGGCGAGGACGGCATTTCACTGTGCCGCCACCTGGTGGAAAGCAAGGACCTGCCGGTCATCTTCCTCACCGCCAAGGGCGAGGCGACCGACCGCATCGTCGGACTGGAAATCGGTGCCGACGACTATGTCGTCAAACCCTTCGAACCGCGCGAGCTGGTCGCGCGCATCCGCTCGGTCCTGCGCCGGGCCACCAAGGGCGGCGCACCGACCGGCGGCAATGCCGATGCCCATTACGAATTCGACGGCTGGCAGCTCGACCCGCTCAAGCGCCGGCTGATCGACCCGGAAGGCACGCTGGTGCCGATTTCATCGGCGGAATTCCGCTTGCTGCGGGCGCTGCTGGACCATCCCAAGCAGGTGATGGACCGCGACCGCCTGCTCGACATGGTGCAGGGCCGCGAGGCGCACCTGTTCGACCGTGCGGTCGACAACCAGGTCAGCCGCCTGCGCCGCAAGATCGAAGCCGACACGCGCGATCCCAAGGTGATTCAGACCGTCTGGGGCGGCGGCTATCGCCTCGCCTGCGAAGTCCGTCGCTTCGAACCCGAACAGGATTGAGCGGAAACCGACCGGGACCCTGATGCGACGTTTCCTTCCCAAGAGCCTGCCCCCTCGTAGTCTGCTGGGCCAGATGTTGCTGTCGGTAGCGCTGGCACTGCTGGTGGCGCAGACCATTTCCGCCGTGCTGCTGTACCGGGCGCAGCAGGCACGCAACGAATTCGGCGCGGCCAATGCGCTGGCCTTCCAACTGGTTGCCGAACCGCGCATCGACATTCGCGTCGATGCGGATCCGAGCGGCGACAATCCGATGCGTCGCCGGCCCCGCGTGCTGCGCATGCAATACAGCGAGACCAGCCCGCTGCTGCCGGGTGAGAGCAGCGATGACCGGCGCGAAAACCTGCTGCGCGAATTGCTGGGGAACCAGGGAGTCGACATCGCCGACCTGGTGGTCACCAGCCGCCCGGTGATGGATGATCCCTTCGTCCAGCGCGGCCTGCGCAACGGCACGCGCTGGCGGGGTGACGAGGCCTGGCAGCGCGGAGAACTGCTGGTCGCCGGCCTGCGGCGCACCGGGGAAGAGCGCTGGCTGATCGCCCGCATCCCCATGCCCGTACCCGAAGAAGGATCGCTGCGCGGCGTTATCCTGCAGACGGTGATTCTCTACCTCGTGCTGGTCGGCGGGCTGGCCCTGCTGCTGCGCCGCATCACCCGTCCGCTGGCGGTACTTACGCGGCGGGTCGAACGCTTCGGTGGCCAGCAACTGGAAGCCGATCCGCTGCCACCCTCCGGCCCCGAGGACACGCGTCGCCTGATTACCGCGCACAATGCGATGGAAGCCCGTATCGCCGCCCTGCTCGACGAGAAGGACGTCATGCTGGGCGCCATCGGGCACGACCTGAAGACCCCGCTGGCGGCGCTGCGCGTGCGGATCGAATGTGTCGAGGACGATATCGAGCGCGAGCGCATGGCCGATACCATCGAGGACATTACCAACTCGCTCGACGATATCCTCTCGCTGGCCCGCGTGGGCCGTCCCAGCGATCCGCTGGAGCGGACCGACCTGTCCGCGCTGCTGGCCAGCGTGGTGGAGGAATACGAGGACATGGGCCGGAACGTCGCGCTTGGCCCGACCGAACGCGTCGCCCTGCCGGTGCGCGCAACCTGGCTGCGCCGGGCGCTGCGCAACCTCATCAGCAACGCGCTGCGTTACGGCCAGCAGGCGCGCATCAGCCTGTCGAAGGACGACACCCACGCCATCCTGCGCATTGCCGACAAGGGGCCGGGCATTCCCGAGGACCAGATCGACGCCATGCTGCAGCCCTTCACCCGCGGCGAAACCTCGCGCAATCGCGAGACTGGCGGCGCGGGGCTGGGCCTGACGCTGGCACGCGCCATCGCCGAGCAGCACGGCGGCACGCTCACCCTGTCCAACCGCATCGGTGAGGATGGCGGGGTGGACGGTCTGCTGGCGGAAATCCGCATCCCGCTCAGCGCATAAGGCCGCCGATAATATTGCGCACGAAGCGGCCGACGATCGGTCCGCCGAGGTCGGTCGCAATGGAGCCGACGCCGGAGGTAATCGCCGTCCTGGTGGGGTTGGCGCGGCTCCGGCGCCCCGTCACCGCTGCCGCGGCAACCGAAGCCATCGATCCGGCGGCGGCGCTCATGGCGCGGTCGCGTGCCTTGTCCCACATGCTGCGGCTCTTGCGCGAACGCTTGCCGACCTCTTCCTCACCCTTTTCGGCCACTTCCTCTGCCGTGGCGGCGGCATCGACGGCCTTCTGCGCCAGCACTTCCTCGGCGCTCTCGCGGTCGACCGCCTCGTCATACTTGCCGTCGACCGGGCTGACCGACTGGATGATCGCGCGCTCCTTCGCCGTCAGCGGGCCAAGGCGGCTGCGCGGCGGCTTGATCAGCGTGCGCTGCACCACCGTCGGCGCGCCATCCTCGTCCAGCGTGGAGACCAGCGCCTCGCCCACGCGCAGCTGGGTGATGGCTTCCGCGACATCGAGATCGGGATTGATGCGGAAAGTCTCCGCCGCCGCCTTGATCGCCCGCTGGTCGCGCGGGGTGAAGGCGCGCAGCGCGTGCTGCACGCGGTTGCCTAACTGACCGGCGACTTCCTCGGGGATGTCGATCGGGTTCTGCGTCACGAAGAACACGCCGACGCCCTTGGAACGGATCAGCCGCACCACGCGCTCGATGGTTTCCTCCAGCGCCTTCGGGGCATCGTCGAACAGCAGGTGCGCCTCGTCGAAGAAGAACACCAGCTTCGGCTTTTCCGGATCGCCCACTTCGGGCAGGCTTTCGAACAGTTCGGCCAGCAGCCACAGCAGGAAGGTGGCATAGAGCTTGGGGCTGCGCATCAGCTGGTCCGCGGCCAGGATGTTGACGTAGCCGCGGCCCTGCTCGTCGGTCTTCAGGAAATCGTCGATCTCCAGCGCGGGCTCGCCGAAGAACTTGTCCGCCCCCTGCGATTCGAAGCTGAGCAGCTGCCGCTGGATCGCCCCGACCGAGGCTTTCGACACGTTGCCGTATTCGCCCGACAGCTCCTTCGAATTGTCGTAGGCCCAGGCGAGCATCGCGCGCAGGTCGTCGAAATCGAGCAGCAGCGTCGGCTTGCCGTCGGTGGCCAGCCCTTCGTCGGCAGCGCGAAAGACGATCTGCAGCACGCCTTCCTGCGTCTCGTTCAGGTCCAGCAGGCGCGCCAGCAGCAGCGGACCCATTTCGGAAACCGTGGTGCGGACGGGGTGGCCCTGCTCGCCGTAAAGGTCCCAGAACACTACCGGGTTATCCGAATAGGCATAGTCGTCCATGCCCAGTTCCTTGGCCCGGCCTTCCAGCTTGTCGGCGTGCTTGAAAGTGGGCGAGCCAGGCATGCCGATACCCGAAAGGTCACCCTTCACGTCGGCCACGAACACCGGCACGCCATTGGCGGAGAAGCTCTCCGCCATGCCTTGCAACGTCACCGTCTTGCCGGTGCCGGTCGCGCCCGCGATCAGCCCGTGGCGGTTGGCGCGACTGAGGTCCAGCGCCTGCCGATTGCCGTCGAGATCATTGCCCAGGAAAATATCGGCCATGCTGGTCCTTATTCGTATGTTGCCGTAATCTGACAGTGACCCTAGAGCGGAGGGGATGGAAGGCAAGTCTCCCTTCGTGCTGCTAGACGACGCGCGCGCCAGCGGTGCGAGCGATGCGCATTATTTCGTCAACCCGGAACAGGTGTTCGTCGCCCGCCGCGCGGAAGAGGTGGTGGACGTGCTGGCCGCTGCCGACAAGGCGCGAGTGGAGGGCGGCAAGTACCTCGCCGGCTACCTCGCCTACGAGGCGGGGCTGGCACTGGAAGGCCGCCTCATGCCGCTGGCTGCGGAGCGCGCCGGCGCTGCCGGTCCGCTGGTCTGGCTGGGCCTGTTCGACGCGCCGGAGACTATTCCCGCGGCCGACATGCCGGACTGGCTGGCCGCGCGTTCGCGGGGTGAAGCCAGCATCGGCCCGCTCGATCCGCAGGTGTCGACCGGCGCCTACCTCGATGCCTTCGCCACCTTGCAGGAAGCGATTCGCGCGGGCGACATCTACCAGGCCAACCTCACCATCCCGCTGGCCGGCCCGGCGCGCGGCGACCCGCTGACGCTTTATGCCAAGATCCGCCCCACGGCGGCGGCAGGCTATGGCGGACTGATCTTCGACGGGTCCGACTGGCTGCTTTCCTTCAGCCCCGAGCTGTTCTTCTCGCTGCGAGGCAGCGCGGCCAAGGTGAAGCCGATGAAAGGCACCCGCCCGCGCGGCGGCACCGAGGCGGAAGACCAGGCGCTGGCCGAGGAACTGCAGGCATCGGTGAAGGACAAGGCCGAGAACCTGATGATCGTCGACCTGATGCGCAACGACCTGTCGCGCGTCGCCGAGGCGGGCACCGTCAGGGTGGAGCACCCCTTCGCGGTGGAGACCTATCCCACGCTGCACACCATGACGACGACCGTCCTGGCCGACCTGCAGGAGGGCAAGGGCGCGATCGACATGCTGCACGCGCTGTTCCCCTGCGGCTCCATCACCGGCGCGCCGAAGATCCGCGCGATGGAACTGATCGACGAGGTCGAGCGCGATGCGCGCGGCCCCTATTGCGGCGGCATCGGCCGGATCGACGCGCCCAAGGACGGACATGGCGGCGACGCCGCCTTCAACGTCGGCATCCGCACCATCCGCCTGACGCCGGGCGAGAACCAGAAGCACAAGGCCGTGCTGGGCGTCGGCGGCGCCATCGTCGCCGACAGCGAAGGCATGGAGGAATGGCGCGAGTGCCTGGTCAAGGGCGCCTTCGTGCGCGGCGTGGCAGGCGGTCATGACCTGATCGAGACCATGGGCTTCGACCCCAAGCAAGGCATGCCATACCTGGAGCTGCACCTTGAACGGATGAAGGCGAGCGCGGCGGAACTGGGCTTTGCCTTCGACCGGCACGAGACGCGCAACCGCATCCAGGCGCTGTGCTTCGAGCTGGACAAGCCGGCCAAGGTCCGCCTGGTCCTGGCGCGTTCGGGTGCGGTGACGCTGGAAGCGCATCCGATGCCCGCACCGCTGGCCGATCCCGCCCCCTGCATCGTCCTGCCGCACCCCACCGTGCCGCACGACTGGCGCCTGCGCCACAAGAGCAGCGACCGCAGCTTCTACGAAGCGGCCCTTGGCGTGGCGAAGCGGGTCGACGCGGTCGAGGCCGTGCTGGTGCGCGGCGAACAGGTGATCGAGGGCTGCTGGACCAACGTGTTCGTGGAGCGCGACGGCATCCTGCTCACCCCGCCGCTGGCGCTGGGCCTGCTGCCCGGCGTGCTGCGCCGCGCGCTGATCGAGCAGGGCAAGGCGCGCGAGGCGGACCTGACCGTGCGCGATCTCGAACACGGCTTCCTGATCGGCAACGCGCTGCGCGGCCTGATGCCGGCGACGCTGCAAGTGCCATGACCACGCCCTCTCTCAGCCAGGCGCTCAGCCGCATCGAGGCATCGCCCACCACCGCCATGACGGATCGCGCCAGCGAACTGCGCGCAGCCGGCAAGGACATCATCTCGCTGAGCGTCGGCGAGCCCGATTTCGCCACCCCGCCGCACGTGATCGCAGCCGCCAAGGCCGCGCTCGATGCCGGCGACACGCGTTACACCCCGGTCACCGGCACGGCGCGACTGAAGGAAGCGGCGGCACTGCATTTCCAGCGCGACCTCGGCATCGCCACCGATCCCTCGCGCGTGATCGTGACGGCGGGCGGCAAGCAGGCGATCTTCGAGGCTATCGCCGCCACCGTCAGCCCCGGCGACGAGGTGATCGTGCCTTCGCCCTGGTGGGTCAGCTATCCGCAGATGGTGCGCTTCTGCGGTGGCACCGTGGTGCCCCTGCGCACCAGCGCGGCCAACGGCTTCCGCTTCCACCCTGGGGAGCTTGAATCGCTGATCACGCCATCGACCAACTGGCTGATGCTGAATTCGCCCGGCAATCCCACCGGCGCGGTGTTCCCGGCGGAGATGCTGCGCGGCATCGGCGAGGTGCTGCGTCGGCGCCCGCAGGTGCTGGTGCTGTCCGACGATATCTATTCGCCGCTGATCTATACCGAGGCCCCGCATGCCACGCTGGCTGTGGAGTGCCCCGACCTGGCCGACCGGATCATCACCGTCTCCGGCGTGTCGAAGAGCCACGCGATGACGGGCTTCCGCATCGGCGTCGCCACCGGGCCGGAATGGATCATTTCCGCCATGGGCAAGCTGCAGAGCAATTCCAGCGGCAATCCCGCAAGCATTTCGCAGGCCGCCGCCGTCGCCGCCTTCGAAGGACCGCAGGACTTCCTGGCCGACTGGCGCGAGGCCTTCCGCCGCCGGCGCGACCTGGTGGTGGAACGGGTGAACGCCATTCCAGGCCTCTCCACGCCGGTGCCCGACGGAGCCTTCTACTGCCTCGTCGATGCCGCGCCGCTGATGGACCGCTTCGGCGGCGACGACCGCAAGCTGGCGCTGCACCTGCTCGACCACGGCGTGGCCACAGTCGCCGCCAGCGCCTTTGGCGGCAAGGACGGTTTCCGCATCAGCTTCGCCGCCGACGAAGCAGTGCTGGACACGGCCCTGGCGCGCATCGCAAAGGCGCTGGCATGACCGACATTCCGATTCTCTACGAGGATGGCGAGGCGCTCGTCATCGACAAGCCTGCCGGCCTGCCCATCGAAACCCCGCGCAAGGGCGGCCCTGCGCTGGAAGATTACCTCGACACGCTGAAGCTCGGCTTCCAGCGCGCGCCGGTGCCGGTGCACCGCCTCGATACCGACACCAGCGGCTGCCTGCTGCTGGCGCGCAATCCCAAGGCCCTGAAGCGCTTCAACCGCGCCTTCGAGGAAAAGCTGGTGCAGAAGACCTATCTCGGCGTTGTCGCCGGGCCGGTGGATGGCGACGAGGGGACGATCGACATCGCCCTCACCAAGATCAGCAGCGAAGCCAAGGGCTGGCGCATGATCCCGGCGAAGAAGGGCAAGCCCTCCGTCACGCACTGGACCAAGCGCGCCGAACTGCCCGGCGGGCTGACGCTGGTGGAATTCCGCCCGGAGACCGGCCGCACCCACCAGATCCGCGTCCATGCCGAACACACTTTCGCCCGCTCGCTGCTGGGCGACCCGGTCTACGGCCACAAGGATGCGCGCGTCACCCGCACCATGCTGCACGCCAGCAAGCTGGTGGTCCCGCGCGAGGGCAAGCCGGACATCGTGGCCGAGGCGCCGCTGCCCGCCGACTTCGTGGCGCTGGGCGCGGCCTGATGGGCAAGATCCTCGAGCGGGCGAACGCCATCGCCGAGGAAAGCTTCATCGCTGCATCCGGCCCCGGCGGCCAGAACGTCAACAAGGTGGCGACCGCGGTGCAGCTGCGGGTGAACATCTATGCCCTCGGCCTGCCGCCGCGAGTGTTCCACCGGCTGAAGGAACTGGCGGGCAGCCGCCTCAACCAGGCGGGCGAGATAGTGATCGACGCGCGCAACAACCGGACGCAGGAAGCCAACCGGCGCGAGGCGCGCGAACGGCTGGCGGAACTGATCGAATCGGCCTGCCGCGAACCCAAGAAACGGGCGAAGTCCCGCGTGAACCGCGTGGGCAAGACCAAGCGCCTCGCCAGCAAGAAGGCGCACGGGCAGAAAAAGGCCCTGCGCGGCAAGGTCGATCTGTAGCGTTTCGCGCTACTCGATCACTTGACTTTTTACCGATTCTCTCGCAATGGCCGCGCCGGAACGGCGGTGCCGCGTGCGCCGCCCTTATTTTTTCGGGCCGAACGCGCCCTTTCGATACTTTTGAGAGCAGACCCATGGCGAAGCCCGCAACCATCAAGATCCGCCTGAACTCGACCGCGGACACCGGCCACTTCTACGTGACCAAGAAGAACCCGCGCAACCACACCGAGAAGTTCGTCTTCCGCAAGTACGATCCGATCGCGAAGAAGCACGTCGAGTACAAGGAAGGCAAGATCAAGTAAGAGGCCTTACGGCACACTTGGTCGCGCCCCATGCTGAACGGCGGGAACCGCCTCGGTTCAGTGATAGTTCAACGCTCCGCCCACATCTGGTGAGAGTATGAACGCCTTGAAAACCTATCTTCGCAAGCCCATCACCGCCGCGATCGTTGGCGGCATGGCGCTTGCCGTCCCCGCAACGCTGGCATTGCCGCTTGCCCCTGCCCATGCGCAGTCGCAGGTGCAGGCGAACCAGCTCGACCGCGCCGCCAACGCGCTGCGCTCGATCACCACCCTGCGCGCCGATTTCACCCAGACGGACCGCAACGGCGGCAGCCTGTCGGGCGAACTGACGCTGAAGAACCCCGGCAAGATCCGCTTCGAATACTCGGACGACGTGAACCTGCTGGTGGTGTCCAACGGCAGCGCGCTGACCTTCGTCGACTACGAAGTGAACCAGGTGGAACGCTATCCCATCGGCGACAGCCCGCTTGGCGCCCTGCTCGATCCCAATCGCGACATTCGCCGTTACGGCACGCTGCAGCGCGCCAGCGGCGGCGTGGTCAGCATCCAGGTGCAGGACCCTAACCGTCCGGAATTCCCGCAGCTGACGCTGATTTTCCAGGAAAATGCCTCGGCCCCCGGCGGGCTGGAGCTGGTCAGCTGGGTGGCCCTGGATTCGCAGAACCAGCGCACCACGGTGCGCCTGCGCAACCATCGCTACGGCATGAGCGTCTCGGACAGCGAATTCCGCTTCCGCGACCCGCGCCGGGCATCTCGTCGCCCGGGATAAACAGCTTGTGGCCGAGCGGTTGTAAATTTACGACAAAACGACCGCTATATTCATTGGCCAGACAGGCAAAATTCCCTAGATTTACTCCCATAGATGCGTGGTGAGGCGGGTTTCCCCCCTGTTGCCCTGATCCTCGATACATGCCGCGCATCTGTAGAAGCGTGACGAACGCTCTAAAGGAACCCCCGTCGCACTATGCCCCCGCGACGGGGGTTTTTTTATCTGCTGCTCCCGCCTAGGTGATGCGCATGGTTTCTATCGCTACCTGGAACATCAATTCCGTCCGCCTGCGCATGCCTTTGGTCGAGCAGTTCCTCCGCGAGGAATCGCCCGACGTGCTGTGCCTGCAGGAAATCAAGTGCCAGGAGCACCAGTTTCCGGCCAAGGCCTTCGCCGAACTCGGCTACGAGTACCAGGCGATCCACGGGCAGAAGGGCTACCACGGCGTCGCCACGGTCAGCCGCCTGCCGATGAGCGAGTTCTCGCGCCACGACTGGCAGGACAACGGCGAGGCGCGGCATGTCGGGGTGGAGATCCCGGATGCCGGCGGGCTGGTGCTGGAAAACGTCTATATCCCCGCCGGCGGCGACGTTCCCGACCGCGAGGCCAATCCCAAATTCGGGCAGAAGCTCGACTTCCTCGAACGCATGACCCGCTGGTCGGAAGAGATCAACCGGCCCACGCTGCTGGTGGGCGATTTCAACATCGCCCCGCTCGAATGCGACGTCTACGATCACAAGGCGCTGCTCAAGGTCGTCAGCCACACGCCGCTGGAAGTGGAGACGCTGGGCAAGCTGCAGGGCGCCCACGACTGGGTCGACCTTGGCCGCAAGCACATCCCCGCGCCCGAACGGAATTACTCGTGGTGGTCCTACCGCACCTACTGGCAAGGGAAGGACCGCGGGCGTCGGCTGGACCACATGTGGGCCTCGCCCGACCTTGCCGCGCAGAGCCGCGCACACCGCATCGCCGAGCACACGCGCAACTGGGAAAAGCCCAGCGACCACGTGCCGCTGATCACGGAGTTCGACCTCTGAGCGGCCCCTCCCCCGAACGCCGCGTGGCGCAGGCGATCGACGCCCTGCGCCATGGCTGGCCGATCAAGGTGGGGGATGCGCCGGTGCTGCTGCCGGTGGAGACCGCGCCCGGCGGCGCGGCGCAATCGCCGCACATGCTGATCTCCGCCGCGCGGGCGGAAACGCTCAAGCTCACCAACCAGCGCCCGGCGGCTGACGGACATTCCCCCGTGCTGATGCGCGCGGCCGAACCGCTGGGCCTTGGTGCGGCGCTGCCGGTGGCCGATCCCGCGCTCGATACGGTCAACCCGCTCAAGGGCCCGTTCCTCGCCGAAGAGCTGCAGTGGATGACCGCCGCCAAGGCCGCGATGGAGCTGGCGCGCATCGCCGGCGTCCTGCCCGCCTTCCTCGTCAATCCCGAACCCGCAGGCGAGCCGGTGGAGCTGAAGTCCATCGATCTTGCCGCCTGGCGCGACCCCGAACACCTCGCCATTGCCACCCGCGCCCGCCTGCCCATCGCGGCAGAGGAAGAGGCGGAGATCGTCGCCTTCCGCTCGGCCGGCGACATGCGCGAACACGTGGCGCTGGTGCTGGGCGATCGCTCGCTCGACACGGTGCCGCTGGTGCGGCTGCATTCCGAATGCCTGACCGGCGATATTTTCGGCAGCCTCAAGTGCGATTGCGGCCCGCAGCTCGACCATGCGCTGGCGGCCATGTCTGCTGCCGGCGCGGAAGGTGGCTGGGGCGTGCTGCTCTACATGCGGCAGGAAGGGCGCGGCATCGGCCTGATCAACAAGCTGCGCGCCTATCGCCTGCAGGATGAAGGCGTCGACACGCTGGAAGCCAACCGCCGCCTCGGCCTGCCCGAGGAAGCGCGCGACTTCCCGCTGGCGGCGCGCATGCTCGACCTGCTCGGCATCGCCGAGGTGCGGCTGATGACCAACAATCCGGAAAAGGTCGCCGCGCTGGAAGAGGCCGGCGTGCGCGTGGCGGAGCGCGTGCCGCACGAACTGCCCGCCAATCCCCACAACACCCGCTACCTCGCCACCAAGCGCGACAAGGCCGGGCACCTGCTGACATGAGCTACGCCATCCGCGAGGAGCAGGCGGGTGACGAACCCGCCATCCGCGCGCTGGTGGAACGGGCTTTCGCAGGGCACCCCTATTCCGACGGCGACGAAGCCGAGGTGATCGACCGCCTGCGCCGGGATGGCGAACTGCTGCTGTCGCTGGTGGCCGAACAGGACGGGGAAATCATCGGGCAGGTTACCTATTCCGAGGCTCGCCTCTCCAACGGGGAGACCGGCTGGATGGTGGTGGGGCCGGTGGCGGTGGCCCCGGCACGGCAAGGCGAAGGCGTGGGCCGCGCGCTGATGGAGGCGGGTGAGGCAGCCATGAAGGAACGCGGCGCAAGGGGCATTACCGTGCTGGGTGATCCAGCCCTTTATGCGCGGTTCGGCTATCGCCAAGGCACGCCGATGACACTGGCGGGCGAACTGGGCGAATACCTGCAGGTGAAGAGCTTCGGTGCGCCGATCCCGGCCGCCGCAATCAGCTACGCCCCGGCCTTCGGCTGATCAGCGGATGACTTCGTAACGGGTCAGGCGGCGGTCGAGGCGATTGTCGCCCACCCCGCCCATGTCACCCGACCAGTCGGCGACGAAGATCGAGTTGCGGTCGACGCCGGTGGCGAAGCGCGCGTCGTTGCCCACCACGACCAGGCCCGAACTGTCATGCGCACGGCCTTCGGCGGCCACGGCGATGAAGGCCGCGTAGTTTTCCTTGTCCTGCCCCTGCACGAACCAGTTGTTGCTGATCTGGCCGCTGGCCCCGCCCGGCAGGTCGATCATGTAGTTGGTCCCGCGTCCGCGGGTGTCGTCGAAGCTGGACGAGGCCACATCGACGCGGATCGCGCGCGACTTGACGTAATGCCCGCCGCGGCCTTCCTCGAAACGGCTGCGGGTGACGCGGACATAGCCGTATTCGCCGGTGTAGATCGAATGGGCACAACCGCCCGAGCCTTCGCAAGTGCCGAGGCGGGTGAAGGTGCTGCGGTCGATCACCAACTGTCCGCCGGTGTCGTTGTGCGTCAGGATGCCCTGCTGGCTGTCGCGGAACCAGCTTTCGGCAACGGTCAGGTCGCCCTGTTCAAGCCGGATACCCGCGCCGTTGTAATCGGGCACGCGCATGTTCTCGAACACCAGGCCCGCAACTTCGGCGCTCACTCCGCGCAGCACCAGCGCGGCCTTTCCCTCGCAGGTGACGCCGTCGAACACCACCGAACCGGGTTCGGCGGCGAGATAGGCAACCTGACCGGCTTCCTGCACCGCGCACTGCTCGTAGCGGCCCGGCGCGATGGCGATGGTGCCGCGCGCATTGCCGATGGCGTTCACCGCGTCTTGCAGGTCCTGGTAGCCGCGCCCGGTCTCCACCACGGTGAAGGGCGCAGCGCGGTCCTGCGCGAACAGGGCGGCCAGCGGGATCGCCGCCACGGCAATGCCGGCGACAAGGCCGATCAGGCCAAGCGACACGCGCGGGGCACGGGGGCGGAACTGCTGGTTCATCACCCCCGCACGCATAGCGGAAACTGGTTAAGGGCCGTTAAAGCACGTCAGCCGACCTGCGGCATAACCTCCTGAGCGAACAGCGTTGCGGAGTGCTGCACGGCCGCCAGCGGCAGGTCGCCGAAGGCCAGTTGCGCGACGAAGTAGCTGTAGCCGGCCTGTTCCGCTTCGCGCTGGACGAAGTCCTTCACGGTCGCTGGCGAGCCGGCCACGGCCGCGCCGGTCGCCACCAGCGCATCCCAATCGGCCGGGAAGCTCTTCACGAAGGGATTGTCCGCCCCGCGCGCTTCCCACAGCTGCACGAAGCTGGCGCGCCAGCGGGCAAAGGCGGGCCGCGCCAGGGCCTGCGCCTCCGCGTCGGTATCGGCGACGACCACGTGGCGGCCCACGCCCACCAGCGGCATCGTGTCGGGATCGCCGCCAGAGGCAAGATAGGCTTCGCGGTAGCCGGATATCATGCCGCGCATCGGCTCTCCCGCCAGCAGCGTCACCATGTTGAGCCGCTGCTTCGCGCAGCGCTGCACCGAGGCAGGCGAATTGGTGCCGTACCACAGCGGCGGGTGCGGCTGCTGCACGCATTTCTGCACCATCGGCACGTCGTCGAAGGTGAAGAACCTGCCCGAGTGCGACAGCCGATCCTGGGTCAGCCCCTTGATGACAACGTCGAAGGTCTCCGCCGCCAGCTCCTGCTGCTCGGCCATATCGACGCCGTAGAAACCCATCTCGATGGGCGAGATGCCGCGGCCATAGCCCAGCTCCAGCCGCCCGCCGGACAGCGCATCGAGCGTGCCGATCTCCTCGATCAGGCGCAGCGGGTGGTAGAGCGGCAGCAGGTAGACCAGCGGCCCGAAGCGGAGGCGCCGCGTGCGCTGCGCCAGCGCCGCGAGATAGACGCCGGGTGACGGCGCATGGCCCAGCGGCGTGCCGTGGTGTTCGGCCACGTGATAGGCGTGGAAGCCGAGCCGGTCGTAGGTCTCGGCCATCTGCAGGCGGGCTTCGAGATGTTCGGCCAGCGGCAGGCCGCTGTCGTCGACATGGTCGAATATTCCGAACTTCATCCCTTGCTCCCCCTGCGGCCTAGTCCGTCTTCGGAGGCCGTCCCCGCCGTGGCCGCGCTGACACTGGCACCGTGATCCCGCGTCTGGCCAGCGCCTCGCGCAGCAGCATCTCGATTTCCGCGTTTACCGAACGAAGCTCCTGCGCCGCAAGACGCTCGATTGCGTCATGCAGCGCAGGGTCCACGCGAAGGGCAAAGGCTTTCTTGCCGGTTGGCTTCTTGGGGGGTGCCATGGCTCCCTCCTGGCGTCAGCTTACTGGTAGAGCGTCCCGGCGTTGACCACCGGCTGGGTATCGCGATCCCCGCACAGCACCACCATCAGGTTGGAGACCATCGCCGCGCGGCGCTCGTCGTCCAGCTCGACGATGCCGTCCCGGGAGAGCTTCTCCAGCGCATCCTCGACCATGCCGACCGCTCCCAGCACCACCTTCTTGCGCGCTGCGATCACCGCATCGGCCTGCTGGCGGCGCAGCATGGCGCCGGCGATTTCGGAAGCATAGGCAAGGTGCGTCAGGCCCGCTTCGTCGACCACGATGCCGGCGACTGCCAGCCGCTCGTTGAGCTCGGTCTGCAACTCGCCGTTCACGACATCGGGGCTGCCGCGCAGCGTGGTCTCGCCTTCCTCGAAATCGTCATAGGGATGGCGCGCGCCCACGGTGCGCAGGCCCGCCTCGATCTGGATGTTCACGAATTCCTTGAAGTCGTCGACGTCGAACACCGCCTGCGCGGTATCGCGCACGCGCCACACCACGTTGCAGGCCACGTCGATGGGATTGCCGCGCTTGTCGTTGATCTTCACCCGCTCGGAATGGATGTTGTGCGCACGGGCGGAGACCTTCTGTTTGCCCATCCACGGCCAGATCCAGCGCAGCCCTTCGGTCCGCTCGGTCCCGGCATAGCTGCCGAATAGGGTGATCACCCGCGTCTGGTTCGGCTGCACCATGAAGAAGCCGAACAGGAAAATGAAATTGACGATCGCCGTGCCGGCTAGGGTGAAGACGAAGAGCACCTTCCCCGCCTTGCCCGGATTGTCGAGGCCGGGAATGGCGCTGCCGACCAGCCAGTAGCTCAGCAGCCACAGGATCGGCAGTCCGATGAGGAAGAAATACCCGTTGTAGGTTTTCGCCCGGTGTTCCTTGCTGCGGCGGAAGTCTGCCGTGTCGGCTGTCATTGCCCGTCTCCTGTCAGTGTCGATAATTATGATATCACTTTTATATCAAAAACCGACGCTTGGCAAATGCGGGCGTGACAGCGGCTAGTTCTCCCGGATCGCCTTGAGGAAGGCCTCGCCATAGGCTTCCAGCTTCTTCGCCCCGACGCCGGGAATCTGCGCCATCTCCACCAGGTTGGCGGGCCGATTAGCGGCCATGGCGCGCAGGGCGGCGTCGTGGAACACGACATAGGGCGGCACACCTGCCTCGGCGGCAAGGTCGCGGCGAAGTTCCCGCAGCGCATCGAACAGCGGATCACCGACCGGGTTGGGCGTCGCATCGCCGCGCCGTTTGCGGCTGCGCTGCCTGGGCGGCGGGCGGCAGATCATCAGCTCGGCCTCGCCCGTCAGCAGGGCCTTGGCATCGCCGGCCAAGGCCAGCCCGCCATGCTCGGTCTGCACCAGGCTGCCACGCACCTGAAGCGCCCGGGCGACGGGTTGCAGCAGTGCCGCCTCCTCCCCCTCGACGATGCCGAAGACCGAAAGGTTTTCGTGCCCCTTGGAACGCACCCGCTCGTCCGCGGTGCCCGTCAGCACCTTTTGCAGGTGCCCGAAACCGAAGCTTTGCCCGGTGCGATAGACGGCGGAGAGGAACTTGCGCGCCAGCTGGGTCACGTCGATCATCTCGGGCGGATCGAGGCAATTGTCGCAATTGCCGCAGGTCTGCGGGGGATCTTCGCCGAAATGCCGTAACAGTACCGCGCGGCGGCAGCCCGCCGTCTCCACCAGCCCGGCCAGTGCGTCGAGCCGTTGCCGCTCCCCCTGCTGGCGAGCGCTGTCGACTTCGGACAAGCGCGCCCGGGCCTGCGCGAAATCGCCCGCGCCCCACAGCATCAGCGCCAGCGCCGGGTCGCCGTCGCGGCCCGCGCGGCCGGTCTCCTGGTAATAGGCCTCGATCGACTTGGGTACGCCGGCATGGGCGACGAAGCGCACGTCCGGCTTGTCGATGCCCATGCCGAAGGCGATGGTCGCCACCATCACCATGTCCTCACTGGCGACGAAGGCGGCCTGGTTGGCGGCGCGCTCCTCTGCCGGAAGGCCCGCATGATAGGGCAGCACCGGGCGCCCCGTGGCCCCGGCCAGCTGCTCTGCCAGCGCCTCCACCTTGCGGCGGGTGGGGGCATAGACGATGCCCGGTCCCGGATGGTCGGCGCACAGTTGCGCCAGCTGGCGCGGCAGCGCATCACGCGGGCGGATGGCGTAGCGGATATTGGGCCGGTCGAAGCCGGCAACCACCAGCCCCTCTTCCGGGATACCCAGCTGGGTGAGGATGTCGGCCCGCGTATGCGCGTCCGCCGTCGCGGTCAGCGCTAGGCGCGGCACGTCGGGAAAGGCATCCATCAGCGGGCGCAGCTGGCGATAGTCAGGGCGGAAGTCATGGCCCCATTCGGAAACGCAATGCGCCTCGTCCACCGCGAACAAGGCCAGCTTCGCGCTCGACAGCAGGTCGCGGAAACCCGGTTGGCTGGCGCGTTCGGGCGCGACGTAGAGCAGGTCCAGCGCACCGCTGCGGAAAGCGTCGAGCGTTTCCCGCCAGTCGGCATCGACGCTGGTCAGCGTGGCCGCGCGGATGCCGTTGGCCTGCGCCGCACGCAGCTGGTCATGCATCAGCGCGATCAGCGGGGAGATCACCACGCAGGTGCCATCCAGCAGGCAGGCGGGCAGCTGGTAGGTGAGCGACTTGCCCGCGCCCGTCGGCATCACCGCCAGCGTGGACTGCCCGGCCAGCACGCGCGCGATCACGTCCTCCTGCCGCCCGCGGAAATCGGCAAAGCCGTATATCCGGCGCAGCGCCTCGCGCGCTTGGTCCAGGGTGAAGGATTCGCTCATCGCCTCCCCTGTGACAGGTCGCATGGGCAGCGCCTACCGCCGAAATCGGCATTTCCACGCGTGGCGTGCTGGGCTATTGCCCGAAGCAACGAAACCACAGTGGAAAGGCCAACCAGCCATGAAGAAGATCGCCCTTGTCGCCACCGCCGCCGCCTTCGCGCTCGCTGCCTGCGGCGACACCACCGACGCTTCGGAAGACGCCCTGGCGGACAGCGTGGAAGTGCCGGCCGACGACGCCATGGACGGCGTGCCCGATCCGGTCGCCGATGCCGATGCCATGTCCGACGAAGAGGTCGATGCGCAGATGAACGCCGACGAAGCGACCGCCGAAGCTGCCGGCGACGCCGCGCAGGAAACGGTCGACGACGCGCTGTCCGCCGCCGAAGCAGCCCAGGCCGAACTGGACGCTGCCGAGTGATCCGGCACGACCACCCCGGCAACCTGACAGCGCGGCTCGCCGCGCTGGCGCTGATGGCCGGGGTGGCCGCCTGCGACGATGGCGCCTCGGCCACCGGCCCCGGCGAGATGACCGCAGGCGAAGAAGCGGCCCTGGATGACGCCGCCTACATGCTCGATACCCGGCCCGGGGAGCCAGCCCCGGAAGACCCTCCCGCCGACGGGGATGGTTACAATTGAAACTGGTAGTGCGCCTGTGATATGATCACGGCATGAGCCAGACCGCCGACCAAGCATCCGCGAAGCAGGACTTCGCGACCCTTCCCGAAGTGCCGGAGGGCGTCTTCACCGCGCCGTTGAAGCGCCCGGCGCACGTGGGCGAGGACTGGCTGGAACCGGCGCAGACCGAATATTCCTCCGAAGACGACAAGATCTGGGACGACCTGTTCGCCCGGCAGATGGACGTGCTGCCCGGGCGTGCCTGCTCGGCCATGCTGCGCGGGCTGGAGCGGCTGAACCTGGGCAATGGCGGCGTGCCGTCGTTCGACCGGCTGTCGCGCGAACTGGGCGCGCTGACCGGCTGGTCCGTGGTGCCCGTGCCCATGCTGATCCCCGATCACGTGTTCTTCTGGCACCTTGCCAACCGCCGCTTCCCGGCCGGCAATTTCATCCGCACGCGCGAGACCTTCGACTACATCCAGGAACCCGACGTGTTCCACGACGTGTTCGGCCACGTCCCGCTGCTGACCGACCCGACCTTCGCCGACTACATGCAGGAATATGGCCGCGCCGGGTGGAAGGCGATGCGCTACAACAAGCTGAAGGCGCTGGGCGCGCTGTACTGGTACACGGTGGAATTCGGCCTGATCCTAGAGAACGGCGAGCCGCGCATCTACGGTGCGGGCATCTCTTCCGGCCCGACCGAAGCGGTCTTCGCGCTGGAGGCGGAATCGCCCAACCGCATCATGCTCAACGTCGATCGCGTCATGCGCACCGACTACGTGATCGACGACCTGCAGCCGACCTATTTCGTGATCGAGAGCTTCGAGGACCTCTACCGGCAGACGGTGGAGCGCGATTTCGACCGGCTCTACCGCAATCTTGGCGCCAGCTTTACCTATGCCAATTCGGCGGTAATCGACGTCGACGACGTATTGCACCGGGGCACCCAGGAATATTTCCTGCGCGGTGGCCGGGGCAGTAGCGCCAGACCCGTCTGAGCGCCGCAGCCAGGCAAACGAAAGGGCCGGCTCCCGCAGGGGAACCGGCCCTTCGTGTTTGCGGTGAAAGCCGACTTAGTTGACGGCTTCTTCCATGCCTTCGCTCATGGCATCGGTATCGCCTTCGGCGGCATCTTCGATGTCGTCGGCCGCGGCCTCGATGGCATCGGCCTGCTCGTCGGTGATGGCGCCGGCGTCTTCCATGTCGTCGGCCATTTCTTCCATGGCTTCGGCTTCTTCCTCGGCAGCTTCTTCGGCCGGGCTGTCGCAGGCAGCGACACCAAGGCCAAGGGCAGCGGCCGACGCGAATGCAATGATCTTCTTCATTTCAAATCCCCTTCGAGAATCAATTATTTATACTTCGTGCGCCCTGCATCCGGCATGCGGATGCAAGGCAGCCGACCCGCTCAGCCCATCTCGCTGTTCCGCAGCAGATTGGCGACAAGCAGCAAGGCCAGCGAGCCGATCATGGAAATCAACACCGCTTCGACCGAATAGGTTCCGCGCGCCAGATTCCCGTCGGCAATTGCCGGTCCGACAAACAGGCCGGCGACCAGGGCGCCAGCCACGCCGCCCCCCAGGTTCAGGGCAAGGCCACGCAGGGTCAGGGCTTTGCGCATGAGCGCAGCCAGCCACCCGAAGGTCGCTCCCACTACGATCATGAACAGATATCCCACGGTGCTCTTCCTTTGCCTTATGCTTGTCTGATCAACGGGGAACCGGGCCTCCGGGTTCCGATTTATCGGCCATTCACAAGGGCTAAGGGGCCGGCGAAAGGATATTGCGCGCGGAGTGCAGGCGGGCGCAGCTTCCTGAGGCCTAGAACATCACCAGCAGCAAGATGCCCATGGCGATGCGGTAGATGACGAAGACCATCATCGAGGCCTTCTTCAGGAAGTTCATCAGGAAGGCCATCGTCGCGAAGGCGGCAATGAAGGTCAGCACACCGGTGATGAAGGCCTCGCGCACCATGTCGCTGCCTGCGGCCATCAGGTCCGGCACGATCAGCACGCCCGCACCCGCCACCGCCGGGATCGACAGCAGGAAGGAGAAGCGCGCCGCTTCCACGCGACCGAAGCCGAGCACGCGCGCCGCCGTCATGGTGACGCCGGAACGGCTGGTGCCGGGGATCAGCGCCAGCGCCTGCGCCAGGCCCACCAGCAGGCCGTCGCGCCAGGTCATGTCCTCGTAGCTGCGGTCCTCGCGGCCGAACCGGTCTGCCACACCCAGCAGCACGCCGTAGAAGATCAGGTTGAAGGCGATGAGGTCGGTGAAGCGCAGCGAGGCGAGCAGGTCGCCATCCTCGATCGTCAGGCCGAACAGCGCCGTAGCGACCCCGTTCAAGGCCCCGGTCTTGATCGACAGGCCGAGGATCACCGCCGGGATGGTGCCGAGGATGATCCACCAGAACAGCCGCCGCTGTTCCGGCGCGTGGCCGATGCCCACGGTGGCGAACCCGCCGCGCGCCAGTCCCCAGGCGTCCTTGAAGAAGTAGACGATGATCGCCAGCAGCGAGCCGATGTGGACCGCGATGTCGATCATCGGCCCCTGGTCTTCCGAGCCGGTGAAGACCGGCACGAGGATCAGGTGTCCGGAAGACGAAATCGGGAGGAATTCGGTGATCCCCTGCACGATGGCGAGGATCAGCATTTCAATGAAGGTCATGCGCTGCGCTTGCGTCCGGCAAAGAGTTGAGTTCCCTCGCTCCAACGCAAAGGGGGCGAAGTCAACCCTCGCCCCCTTCGGTTTGTCTGATTGTAGCGCCTGACGCGATGCTGGTGCTTACCAGATGGCGATGCGCTCTTCCGGCGGCAGGTAGAGTTCGTCGTCAGCGGTGACGTTGAACGCTTCGTACCAGGCCGGGTGGTGACGCACGGCGTTGTTCAGGCGGAATTCGCCCGGCGGGTGGTTGGCAGTCATCACGCGGTTGCGCAGCGATGCCTCGCGCTCCATGCCGCGCCAGATCTGCGCGAAGCCGAGGAAGAAGCGCTGGTCGCCGGTCAGCCCGTCGATCACCGGGGCTTCCTCGCCGTTCAGTGACAGCCGGTAGGCGCGATAGGCCATCTGCAGGCCGACCACGTCGCCCAGCGTCTCGCCCATCGACTGGGCACCACGCAGGCAGACCGGGCCTTCCGGGCTGTCGACCGGGCAATAGGCCTCGATGAATTCGGCCATCCGCGCGGTGAAGGCCTCGAAGCCTTCGCGGTCGGTATCCTGCCACCAGTTGCGCAGCGTGCCGGTGGCGTCGAACTGCGAGCCCTGGTCGTCGTAACCGTGGCCGATCTCGTGGCCGATCACGGCGCCGATGCCGCCGTAGTTCACGGCCGGGTCCGCATCCGCGTTGAAGAACGGCGGCTGCAGGATGGCGGCGGGGAAGACGATGCGGTTGGTCAGCGGCGAATAGTAGGCGTTCACCGTCTGCGGGAACATACCCCATTCGCTGGGATCGACCTCGGTGCCCAGCCGGTCGAGATTGTCCTGCTGGTTCCAGGCGATCGTGCTGATGCGGTTGGCCAGCGGATCGTCGGCGGCAATCTCGAGGCCGTCATAGGTCTCGAACTCGTCCGGATAGCCGATCATCGGCACGAAGCCTTCCAGCTTGGTGCGCGCCTCGGCGATGGTCTCGGGCGTCATCCACTCGTTCTCGTCGAGGAAGGAAGCCATGGCGCGCGAGAGGTTGGCGACCAGCTCGTCCATCTTGGCCTTGCTGCTCGGCGGGAAGTACCGCTCGACATAGAGCGCGCCCAGCTGTTCGCCCAGGCTGCCTTCGACGGCCGAGATGGCACGCTTCCAGCGTTCCTGCTGCGCTTCCTGGCCGTTGATGGTGCGGCCGTAGAAATCGAAGTTCGCCTCATCCAGCTCGGTGGTGAGGACAGAGGCGTTACCCGACAGGAACCGCGCAGCCATGTAGGCCTTGAGCGTGGCGAGCGGGGTTTCGGTGAGCAGTTCCATCATCGCCGGGGTGCCGCCGCCGATCATGGCCACCTGCGCCTCGGTCAGGCCGTACTGCTCGATTTCCTCGGCGGTCGGTGGAATCTGCGGGACAAGGTAGCGATCCTGCTGCGGGAAGCGACCGGCCTCCAGCAGCGCGGTGATGGGGAAATCGCCCGACAGTTCGACCAACTCGTCCAGCGTCACCTCGTTGTAGGTGAGGTTGGGCATGCGCAGGATCTGGCGCGCCCATTCCAGCTCGGCGACCTGGTGCTCGAAGGCGTAGACCGCTTCGGCGGCCGCGCGTGGATCGGCGTAACCGGCCTGGCCCAGCAGGAAGGTGAGGTAGTCCTGGTAGGCTTCACGGATGGCAATGTTGCTCTCCGAATCGACCAGGTAATAGTCGCGGTCGGGCAGGCCCATGCCGTCGAAACCGATCGACACGGCGTACTGCGTGGGGTTGCGGGCATCGACGCCCACGCCCGCGCTCACCAGCGCCGGATAGCCGGGCATCTCGAACAGCTGCGCCAGCCGCTCGAGGTCGGGCGCGCTGAAGATTTCGGTGAGATAGGGGTAGGCCGGCGCGAGGCCGCTGGCATCGATCGCCTCGACGTTGTTGTAGGCGTTGAAGGCGTCGACGATGCGACGGGCACTGGTGCCTGGCGCGGGATCGGAGGCGACGAGGTCGGCGACCAGCGTCTCTACGTCGTAAATCGATTCCTCGCGCAGCATGTCGAAGGCGCCATAACGCTGGCGGTCGGCCGGGATTTCGTTCGCGGCGATCCATTTGCCGTTGGCATAGGCATTGAAGTTGTCGCCCGGATCGAGTTCGGTGTCGATCTGCTCCAGGTCCACGCCCCAGGTGCCGAAGTCCATCGTCGGCCAGTCGCGCTCCTCCTGGTCCTGGGCGGCGGCGGGCATGGCCATGGCAAGGCCGATGGCCGAAACGGAAGTTGCAAGTATCTTGCGGATCATGTCCGGGCAGTCCTCTTTCACAATTCTCGGAAAAATTTGCGGCCCAGCTTCAAGAGCTTGGCCGGTTTCTGTCGTTACCAATTCGATTAAGCGCCGAATCCGTTCGACGCAAGTCAAGGCCGTTTACCTTCAGGTCGTGACGGGATCGTCGAATTGCAAGGCTGCCAGGCGCGCGTAAAGACCGCCTTTGGCCGTAAGGCTGGCGTGATCGCCCTGTTCGGCGATGCGTCCATCTTCCATCACCACGATGCGATCCGAGGCGCGCACGGTGGCCAGCCGGTGGGCGATTACCAGTGTCGTGCGGTTCTCCATCAGGTGCTCCAGCGCGTCCTGCACCAGCCGCTCGCTCTCGGCATCGAGTGCGCTGGTCGCCTCGTCCAGCAGCAGGATCGGCGCATCGCGCAGCAGGGCGCGGGCGATGGCGACGCGCTGGCGCTGGCCGCCCGACAGGCGCGCCCCGCCTTCGCCAAGGAAGGTGTCGAGGCCTTCGGGCAGGTCGCGCAGGAAGCTTTCCGCATTGGCCGCGCGCGCGGCCTCCCAGATGGCGTCCTCGTCCGCGTCCCAGGCACCGTAGCGCAGGTTGTCGCGCGCGCTGGCGGCGAACAGGATGCCTTCCTGCGGCACCAGCGCCATGCGGCGACGCACCTCGGCCGGGTCCGCCTGCGTCAGCGGCACGCCGTCGATGCGGATGGTGCCGGCGGCGGGATCGTAGAACCGCTCGGCCAGCTGGAAAATGGTGGACTTGCCCGCACCCGACGGGCCGACGATGGCGACGGTCTCGCCCGGCTCCACGATGAGGGAGAAATCCTCGATCGCCAGTTCGCCCGGACGGGTCGGGTAGCTGAAGCTGACGTTCTGGAACGACAGGCTGCCACGCGGCGGCTGCGGCAGCGCCATCGGACGCTCGGGAACGGTGATCTCGGGCTTCTCGTCCATCAGTTCGCGCAGGCGGCTGGCCGCGCCCGCGCCGCGCAGCAGGTCGCCGAACACCTCGGTCAGCGCGCCGAAGGCACCCGCCACGATGACGCCGGCGAAGATGAAGGCGCCGATTGTGCCGCCCGAAATCGCGCCCGTCGTCACCATCACCGCGCCGCGCCACAGCAGCACGGTAATCGCTCCGAAGATGAGGGTGATCAGCAGTGCCGTCATCACCGCGCGGATCAGGATGCGGCGCTTGGCGACGGCAAAGGTCTCTTCCACGGCCACGCCGAACCGCTCGGCCTCGCGGCTTTCCTGGTTGAACCCCTGCACGATCTTCATCGCCGAAAGCATTTCGGTCACCATCGCCCCGACATCGGCCACGCGGTCCTGGCTGGTGCGGCTGACATCGCGCAGGCGGCGGCCGAAAATGGCGATGGGGACGATTACCACCGGGATGCCCACCAGCAGCCAGAAGGCCAGCTGCGGGGCCAGCCAGAACAGGTAGCCCGTGCCCAGCACCGCCATGATGACATTGCGGAGCGCGACGGACAGCGTGGTGCCCACCACCTGTTCGATGATCGAGGTGTCCGCCGTCATCCGGCTGGAGATTTCCTTGGGGCTGTTCTCCTCGAAGAAGCCCGGCGACAGGCGCAGCAGGTTGTCGTAGACCTTGCGCCGGATGTCGGCGACGACACGCTCGCCCAGCCAGCTGACGAAATAGAAGCGCACCGCCGTCGCCACGCCCAGGACGGCGACCAGCACCAGCAGGTACTGGAACCAGCGCGAGATATCGCCCTCGCCGGAAAAGCCCTGGTCGATGATCAGCCGCAGCACGTTGGGCAGGCCCAGCGAGGTGATCACGGCCGACACCAGCAGCGCCATCGCGGCGAAGACCAGCTGCAAGGGATACTTGCCCGCCTCGCGGAAGATCATCGTCAGCGGGCTGAGGCTTTTCGCCTTCTGCGGTTCTTCGCCTGTTTCGGGGGACGTCTCTGGGGCAGCCATGGTGGCAGGCCTCTAACGCAAAGATTGTCGCTGTTGAAGCGCGCTCTGGCGACAAAACCGGTGAAAGGCGCGGGCACCGAATCCGCTTTGTCGCATTGCAACATCGACGCAAAAGGGGCATGTCTGCCGCCTTCGCGGGACACGCGGCAAACGCGGACCGCCCAATCCACGCGCCACCAAGCGCGTCGCAGGGGACGCATCGAGTGCTTTATTCCGCCTATGAAATGCAGCGAGTGTGGCTGGGAACAGCCAGCCATTGGGCCTCTGTCGGGGCGCAATTGCTGGACAATCCAGCGCTGCCGCTGGGTTACATGGGTATGGGGCCGGCCACGGCTTCGGCGCTGAAGGTGTTCGCGCACCTCTATGAAGAGCGCGGCAAGCCGGAGTTCGACATCCAGCCGGTGGAAATCGACGGCAAGGCGCACGCGGTCAGCGAGAGCGTGGTGCTGGACAAGCCGTTCGGCAGCTTGCGCCGATTCGTGCGCGAGGGCCTGCCCGACAATGCCCCCAAGCTGCTGATCGTCGCGCCGATGAGCGGGCACTTCGCCACCCTGCTGCGCGGCACGGTGCAGCGCATGGTCGAAAACCAGCAGGTGTGGATCACCGACTGGGCGGATGCCCGCAACGTGCCGCTGGAAGACGGGCATTTCGACCTCGACGACTACATCGACTATCTGATCGAGTTCCTGCAGTTCATCGGGCCGGATACCCATGTGCTGGCCGTCTGCCAGCCTTCCGTCCCGGCCTTTGCCGCGACCGCCGTGATGGGCGCCGCGAAAGACCCGTGTCGCCCCGCCACGCTGACCATGATGGGCGGGCCGATCGACACCCGCGCCAGCCCCACCAGCGTCAACGACCTGGCGATGGAAAAGCCGCTCAGCTGGTTCAAGAACAACGTCATTGCCACCGTGCCGCTCACCTACGCGGGGGCCGGTCGCAAGGTCTATCCGGGCTTCCTGCAGTTGGCGGGCTTCATCTCGATGAACCTCGCCGACCACATGATGAGCCATTACGAGATGTTCAAACACATGACCGTGGGCGATCATGACAGCGCGGCGCGCACCAAGCAGTTCTACGATGAATACCTGTCGGTCTGCGACATGACCGCCGAGTTCTACCTGCAGACCATCGAGCACGTATTCCAGGAACACTCGTTGCCCAGGGGCGAGTTCGTCCATCGCGGCACCCCGATCGATCCTGATGCCATTCGCGACACCGCGCTGCTAGCGATCGAGGGCGAGCACGACGACATTTCCGGCATCGGCCAGACCCGCGCCGCGCTGGACCTGGCCGAGCACCTGCCGCTGTCGAAGAAGAAGTACCACCTCGCCCGCGACGTGGGCCACTACGGCATCTTCAATGGCAGCAAGTGGCGCGGCCGGATTGCGCCGGTGGTGGAAGAGTGGATGCGCGCGCATCCGTCGCCCACGAGCAAGTAGTCGGGACTATTCCGCCGGAACGGCCCTGCGCGTGGCGTATGGCGACCGTGAATTGAGCCACTTCTGCGCGGGTTTCTCCAGCCAGCGATAGAGCGCGCCTGACAGCACCAGCAGCACCAGCAGGTAGGCCGCGAAGACAGCAGGCGCGATCTGCAGGTCGTCGCCCACGGCCACCAGCTTCAGCGCCACCAGCAGCGGGAAGTGGACGAGATAGGTCGCGTAGCTCGCATCGCCCAGCCAGACGAGCGGGCGCGAGGACAGCAGCCTCGCCAGCGGCCCGCCGTCCAGCGCCAGCGCCAGCAGCAGGGTGGCAAAGGCGAGCGGGACCAGCAGCGTCTCGGGCGCGCCCAGCAGCAGCGCCGCGCCGCATGCCAGGCAGGCCGCGTAGACGGCCAGCGCGGACTTGCGCCCACGCCAGGCGAGCCAGAGGTTCGCCAGCAGTATGCCGATGCCGAATTGCAGCACGCAGCGCACCAGCCCCAGCCGGGTGATCTGGTCCCCCAGCGTCTCGGCCCCGGCCACCAAGAAGACGGCGTGCAGCAGCGCTGCGCAAAGCACCACGCCGGCCACCAGCGCCAGCGGGCGCAGGCTTTCCCAGCGCGCGGCGAGGACGGCGAAGGGGAACAGCAGGTAGGCGCCCAGCTCGGTGCTGATCGACCAGGCTGGGTGGTTCCAGGTGAGTTCGGGCGTGAAGCCCCAGTTCTGCACCAGCAGCACGTGCAGCGGCAGTTCGGCGAGCGGATAGTTCGCTGCGTCCCGGCCGGTCGCCAGCAGCAGCAGGGCGAATGCCACCAGCGCGCCCAGCACCGCGAGGTGCAGCGGCCAGATGCGCGCGAAGCGCCGCCACCAGAAGCTCTTGGCCCCGGACAAGCCCTGCTCGCGCAGCTTCGGCCCGTAGTTCAGCCACATGACGAAGCCGGAGAGCATGAAGAACAGGTCCACCGCGAGATAGCCCTGGCCGGCTGCGGCCAGCGCCCCTTCGGGCATCCAGTCGGTGAGCGACAGGCGCGCATGGTAGAAGACGACGAACCACGCCGCCACGCCGCGCAGGCCGGTCAGTGCGGCGAGGTGCGGGAAACGCTCCCTCTGCGGCGGGATCGGCGGGGCGATCATGCGGGCTGCTCCGCTGCCTGCCGGTTCGCCAGCCACGGGCGATGCGGTTCCTGCGTGCCTTTCCAGTCGCGCTTCATTAGCGTGTACAGCGCGATCTGCAGGCCCAGCAGCATGAACATGAAGGGCTGGTAGCCCACGCCCACGAACACAGCGCCAACGAGGTAGACCACGTGGCCGTGCTGCAAGGCGGTCGCCAGCGAGCGCCAGCGCAGCTCGGCCGGATCCTCACTGTTGCGATAGCGGCGGCGGATACGTTCCATGTGCCACAGGCCAAGACCATGCAGCGCCAGCCACAGCAGGAAGCCGGGATAGCCCTGCTCGCCCAGCACCTCGAAATAGGCCGAGTGGTAGGCGCGCCCCTCGTCCGTTACCTCCTGGTAGACCACCGTCTCGGTATTGCCGAGTTCCACCGTCTGGCGGGTGTTGTAGGTGAAGCTGTTGCCGAGGAAGGCGTCAAAGCCGCCGCCCAGCGGGTTGTCCTGCACATAGTCCAGCGTCCAGCGCCACACCGCCACGCGGGTGCTCGCGCTCTCGTCCGCCTGGTATTCGGTGATTGTGGACATGCGCTCGGTGTAGCTGGCGGGCAGGAACGGCAAGGCCACCAGCATCGCGACGCCCGCAAGGCCGGCGTAGACGAAACGGTACCTGATGGAGCGCAGCGCCAGCACGCCGAGCACGGCGATACAGATCAGGCCGGTGCGCGTCTGCGTGCCGATCGGCACCAGCAGCGCGGCGAAGACCAGCGCGACGGCGAACAGCATGGCCAGCCGCCGCTCGGTGAAGATCGAGCCATGTTTGGCCACCCACAGCGTCAGCGGGATCATGGCGATGGCGACGGTCGACAGGGTGGACCCTTCGTAGAGGCCCGAATTGTCGTCCACCAGCGAGACGAGCGTGCCATAGCCCCCGCCCGACAACACCGTCTTGATACCGGCCGAGATGATGATCGAAGCGGCCGACAGCACCATGACGAGCGCCGCTGCCTCCAGCCGCAGCTTGGTGCGCAGCGTCAATGGCAGGAAGGCGGCGAAGACCAGGCTCTTCCACACCCAGTCCCACTTGGTGAGCGCGGCCTCGGGAAAGTCCGCCAGCAAGTAGGTGGTGAGGCCGCACCACCCCAGCAGCGCGACGATCAGCGCCTGCCGCAGGGTGAAGCGGCTGCCCTTCTTGTCATCCAGCAACACGTAGCCGGCAAAGGCCGCGACGAAACACAGCAGCGACAGCGAGATCGAGGTGATGATGCCGTAGCCGATCTTCTGCGGCGTGACGATATCGACGTAGATATACAGCAGCACCCACAGAAACGGGCGGCGGAAGCCCATGGCCACGATGGCGGCAACGAAGGCGAGGAGGACGAGGTCACGCATCGGGCGTGCCCTCCTGGGCGGGATCGTCCTTCAGCCACGGGCGCGGCCTGGTTTCCGGCGCGGCGCCCTCGGTATCCAGCTCCTCGCGAAACAGCAGCCGCCAGCAGGCGAGCAGGATCAGCCCGTGCGTCAGCGCAATGGAGAAGTAGTCGATCACCGGTAAAGCGTCCTCGCTTCTGTAGGAAACTGCCTTACGGCCAAGCTATTGACGCGCCGTTAAGTGTGTTCTGGCAGGGAATGCGCCGATGACACGGATTCTGCACGTCCTTGACCACTCGCTGCCGATGCACAGCGGCTATACCTTCCGCACGCGGGCCATCCTGCGCGCGCAGCAGGGGCTGGGGCTGGAAGTGCGCGGGATCACCGGCCAGCGGCACACGGCCGACGGTCCGGCGGTGGAGGAGGTCGACGGCCTCACCTTCCATCGCACACCGGGCCAGCCGGGCGGACCGCCGGGGCTGAAGGAATGGCGCGAGATCGACGCACTTGCCGACGCCATCGTCGCCCTCGCCGCCGAGTGGAAGCCCGATATCCTGCATACCCACTCCCCCGCGCTGAACGGGCTGGCCGCGATCCGCGCCGGGCGCAAGCTAGGCGTGCCCGTGGTCTACGAGATCCGCGCCTTCTGGGAGGATGCCGCCGTCGGCAACCTGACCGGCAGGGAAGGCTCGCTCAAATACCGCCTCACCCGGCAACTGGAAAACATGGCGGTGAGCGGGGCAGACGCGGTGTTCACCATCTGCGAGGGACTGAAGGCGGACCTCGTCCAACGCGGTTTTCCCGCCGAGAAGATCGGCATCATGCCGAACGGCGTGGACCTGACCACCTTCGGCGAACCCGCCGCGCGCGACGCCGCGCTGGCGAAGGAACTCGGCATCGGAGATGGCCCCGTGATCGGCTTCATCGGCAGCTTCTACGATTACGAGGGGCTGGACGACCTGATTGCCGCCATGCCCATGCTGACACAGCGCCATCCCGGTGCACACCTGCTGCTGGTGGGTGGCGGACCGATGGACGAGAGCCTGCGCGCGCAGGCCGCGGCCTCCCCCGTGGCGGACCGCATCCACTTCACCGGCCGCGTGCCCCATGCCGAGGTGGAGCGGTACTACGCGCTCACCGACATCATGGCCTATCCGCGCAAGAAGAGCCGCCTGACCGACCTCGTCACGCCGTTGAAACCGCTGGAGGCCAATGCGCAGATGCAGCTGGTCGCCGCCAGCGACGTCGGCGGACACCGCGAACTGATCCGCCACGGCGAGACCGGGGTGTTGTTCGCGCCGGACGATCCTGCAGCCTGCGCCACGGCGCTGGCCGATCTGATGGATCGTCGCGAGGAATGGGACGCAATCCGCGAAGCGGCGCGCGCGCACGTGCAGGCAAATCACGACTGGGCCACCAACGCACAGCGTTATCAGGTCGTTTACCTTGGTCTGCTAGGCGAATCCTCGGATAGCCGTATCCCGGCGGCTGCCTGACCCATCAGGCGCTGCGGGAAAACACGGCGCAGACGTAGGATCGGCCCGTGGCAAACAGCCCCGAGCACATCGATGGTAACAGGCGCAGCGCGAAGCCGCCGATCACCGCCAGCCCGGCGTTCCCCTGGGTCGTGGCGCTGTGGTTTGCCGCCCTGCTGGGCATCGGCAGCCTGATCATCCCCGCCGCCCTGCTCGAACGCGTCACCATAGGTAGCGGACTTGCCTCCATCCTGCCGCAAGCGGCACCGCCGCTGGGCTTTACCGCTCGCGCGCTGATTGCCCTGGCCGGCGCTGTCGGCGGCGGAGCGCTGGGGTACTTTCTTGCCCGGCGAATTTCTGCCGGAGCTTCCGGCTCGAAGCCAAAGGCCAAGCCGGGCCGCATCCTCAGCGCGCGCGAAGATATCGGCGACGATGGCATTGCTGTCGCTGAAGAAGCCGAAGCCACCCCCGGCGGTCGTCGCCGCGCCCTGGCGATGGAAGAGGAAGAACGACCGAGCGATTTTCTCAATGTCGTCCCGCTGCCGGGCGCCGATGATGTCGACGCCCGAGCCGAGCATGACCCAACAGAAGAAGCCCCGGAAGAACCGGTCGCACACGCCGGGGAAGAAGAGCCGCGACAGGAATTCGTGCCTACACCGGAGCCGGAGCCGGAAGAATTGCTCGAACTCGATCCCAGCGCCGAGTTAACCGAAGTGCAAGAGGTCGAGGAGCAGTCTGCCGACGACGAATCCGAGAACGAGTTCCATGCGCCCGAACCGCATTTCGAGCGCCAGGAATTCATCGCCGCCGTCGCCGAGGCCGAGGACCACATGGTCACCGAAGAGCCGGAGGGCGAAGCCGAGGCGGACGAACCGCTGGCATTCTCGCCGCCGTCGATGACCGCCGTTTCGGTCAATATCGACGTGTCGGAAGTACACGGACCAGAAGACGAGGACGACGTGACCGACAAGCAGATTTTCGAAGGTCAGGACTCGGAAGACGCATTCTTTGCGGCAGACATGCCGCATGCCACCGACGATGCCGCTGGCGAGGACGAAGAGGACGGCGAAGGCCTGGTCCAGCTGGTCCAGCGCCTCGGCGACACGCTTGAGAAGCATCGTGAATGGAGCGCCGAGCAGGCCGCAGCCCGCAAGGCTGCGCCCGTGCTCGAACCGGCTCCCGTCAAGGAAACCGCTGCTGAAGCTCCCGTGCCCGAAGATTTCGATCCGGCCGGTGCCGATGACGCTGCCGAGGCCATGGCGGCATGGTTCGGCAAGTCCGCAGCGATGCAGGCCGAACCTGTCAGCTTCGTCGAGGACGAAGAAGAGGACAACAAAGAGGCAAAACCGGCAGCCGCCCCGCCGAGCTACCAGGCCCTCGCTGATGCCATCGACTTCGAGGATGAGGACGACGATGGCCTCGAAGAGCTTACTGCCTCGTTCTCGCTGCCGCGTGCGACCGCGGTCGAACCTGTCGTGCCGACCGAATATTCGCGTGAAGACGACGAGGACGAATTCGAAGACGAGGAGGACGACACCGCCTCTTCGGACAATTTCGCCTCGCTCAACCCGTTCAAGCGGCAGGACGAAGAGTTTCCGCGGATCGAGGAACCCGAGCCGGAAGCCGATGGCGCCGAGCCGGCCGTGCTGTTCCCGGGACAGCAGGAGCGCAAGCCCGCCCCCGCTCCGACCGACAATGCCCGCCCCTTCGATCCGCCCGCCGGCAGGGAAGCCCCTGTCACGGCGCGCTCCGAGCGCCCGAAGCCGTCGAACGACGACAACGAGCGCGCCCTGCGCGAAGCGCTGCTGAACCTGCAGCGCATGAGCAAGTAAGCCGCAAAGGCCTGCTTTAGCGCCGCCGAGTCATTCTGCAGCGCACAAACCTTGCCAAAATTGTATCCTGTCGCCATGAGGGCGCTTCGCGACATTTTCGTGCAGCGCCACGGGCTGGTGAGTCGCGTTTCGTTACCGTTGTAACCGGTTTTCCGGGCAATGGGTTCGAAGCGCGGTCCATTTCCGCCCCGCAACAGAGAGTGAAGAGTTTTGACCGAGTACCCGTCGCCTCGCGGCCTTTATGATCCCGTCAACGAGCATGATAACTGCGGCATGGGCTTTGTCGCCCATATCAAGGGCGTCAAATCGCACGGCATTATTACGCAGGCACTGGAAATTCTGGCCAATCTCGACCACCGCGGCGCGGTGGGCGCCGACCCCTTGCTGGGTGACGGCGCGGGTATCCTGATCCAGATCCCGGACAAGCTCTATCGCAAGTGGGCCGAATCCGAAGGCCTGACCCTGCCGCCCGCCGGCGACTACGCCGTGGCCATGTGCTTCATGCCACAGCAGGACGATGCGCGCGATTTCATCACCGCGCAGTTCGAAAAGTTCATCGCCAAGGAAGGCCAGCACCTGATCGGCTGGCGCGACGTGCCGCTGACCATGGATGGCCTGGGCAAGGCTGTTCTCGATTCCATGCCGGTGATCCGCCAGTGCTTCATCGGCAAGGGCGACAACTGCGCCGACCAGGACGCCTTCGAGCGCAAGCTGATCGTGATCCGCAAGCAGACCCAGAACCCGCTCAAGGAACTGGCCAAGAAGCACGACATGCCTGGGCTGGAAAAGCTCTACATGCCCAGCTTCTCCAGCCGCACGGTGGTCTACAAGGGCCTGCTACTGGCGAACCAGGTGGGCAGCTTCTACGACGACCTGCGCGATCCCGAGTGCGAGAGCGCGCTGGGGCTGGTGCACCAGCGCTTTTCCACCAACACCTTCCCCAGCTGGCGCCTGGCCCAGCCGTTCCGGCTTGCCTGCCATAACGGCGAGATCAACACCGTGCGCGGCAACGTCAACTGGATGAACGCGCGCCGCCGCACGATGGAAAGCGAGCTGCTGGGCGCCGACCTCGACAAGCTGTGGCCGATCGTGCCGCACGGCCAGTCGGACACCGCCTGCCTCGACAACGCGCTCGAGCTGCTGCTGCTGGGCGGCTACAGCCTCGCCCACGCGATGATGATGCTGATCCCGGAAGCCTGGGCCGGCAACGACCAGATGGACCCGAAGCGCCGGGCTTTCTACGAATACCATGCCGCACTGATGGAGCCGTGGGACGGCCCCGCCGCCGTGGCCTTCACCGACGGTCGCCAGATCGCCGCCACGCTGGACCGCAACGGCCTGCGCCCGGCGCGCTATTGCGTGACCAAGGACGATCTCGTCTGCCTCGCCTCGGAAAGCGGCGTGCTGCCGTTCGCCGAGGAAGACATCGTGCGCAAGTGGCGCCTGCAGCCGGGCCGCATGCTGCTGATCGACCTCGAACAGGGCCGCATCGTCGAGGACGAGGAACTGAAGGCCGAGCTGGCCGCCGCGCAGCCCTATGAAAAGTGGCTGGAGCAGGCGCAGTACAAGCTGCGCGACCTCGATGCGATCGAGACCGACGAAGAGGCCGTGCAGCAGAACGACGTCAGCCTGCTCGATCGCCAGCAGGCCTTCGGCTACACGCAGGAAGACATCGCCAAGTTCCTCGAACCGATGGCGGTGAACGCGGACGATCCCATCGGCTCGATGGGCACCGACACGCCGATTGCCGTGCTCTCCAAGCGCAGCCGCCTGCTGTACGACTATTTCAAGCAGAACTTCGCGCAGGTCACCAACCCGCCGATTGACCCGATCCGCGAGGAACTGGTGATGAGCCTGCTGACCATGGTCGGCCCGCGCCCCAACCTGCTCGGCCGCGAGGCCGGCACGCACAAGCGCCTGGAAATCAGCCAGCCGATCCTGACCAACCGCGGGATGGAGAAGATCCGCTCGGTCGAGGCGAGCCTCGACGGGGCCTTCCGCACCGCCACCATCGACATCACCTGGGACGCCGAGACCGGGGCCGACGGCCTGGCCATGGCGATCAAGGAAATGTGCTGGGCCGCGACCGAGGCGGTGCTGCAGGACAAGAACATCCTGATCCTGTCCGACCGCAAGCAGGGGCCGGACCGCATTCCCATGCCCGCCCTGCTCGCCACCGCCGCCGTGCACCACCAGCTGACCCGCCAGGGCCTGCGCATGCAGACCGGCATCGTGGTGGAAACCGGTGAAGCGCGCGAAGTGCACCACTTCTGCGTGCTGGCAGGGTACGGCGCCGAAGCCATCAACCCCTATCTCGCCTTCGAGACGCTGGAGGAAATCCGCCAGAAGAAGGCGCCCGAGCTGACCACCGAGCAGGTGGAGCAGAACTACATCAAGGCCGTGGGCAAGGGCATCCGCAAGGTCATGTCCAAGATGGGCATCAGCACCTACCAGTCCTACTGCGGGGCGCAGATCTTCGACGCCGTCGGCCTGTCGAGCGACTTCATCGAGGCCTATTTCACCGGCACCGCCACCACCATCGAGGGCGTCGGCCTGGCCGAAGTGGCGGAAGAGACGGTGCGCCGTCACGCCGCAGCCTATGGCGACAACCCGATCTACCGCAACATGCTGGATGTGGGCGGGATCTACCAGTACCGTCTGCGCGGCGAAGAGCACGCCTGGACGCCGGCCAACATCGCCCAGCTGCAACACGCGGTGCGCGGCGCCAACCACGGCAGCTACGAGGAATTCGCCAAGTCGATCAACGAGCAGAGCGAACGCCTGCTGACGATCCGCGGGCTGATGGAACTGAAGCAGGCCGACGAGCCGCTGCCGCTGGACGAGGTCGAGCCGGCCGAGGAAATCGTCAAACGCTTCAGCACCGGGGCAATGAGCTTCGGCTCGATCAGCCACGAGGCGCACTCGACGCTGGCCATCGCCATGAACCGCATCGGCGGCCGTTCGAACACCGGTGAAGGCGGCGAGGAGCCGGAACGCTTCCAGCCCCTGCCCAGCGGCGATTCGATGCGCAGCCGGATCAAGCAGGTGGCATCGGGCCGTTTCGGCGTGACCACCGAATACCTGGTCAATTCGGACGACATCCAGATCAAGATGGCGCAGGGCGCGAAGCCCGGCGAAGGCGGCCAGCTGCCCGGCCACAAGGTCGACAAGCGCATCGGCAAGGTGCGCCACTCGACGCCTGGCGTGGGCCTGATCTCGCCGCCGCCGCACCACGACATCTACTCGATCGAGGATCTCGCCCAGCTGATCCACGACCTGAAGAACGTACAGCCCGAAGCGCGCATTTCGGTGAAGCTGGTTTCCGAAGTTGGCGTGGGCACCGTGGCCGCGGGCGTTTCCAAGGCGCGCGCCGACCATGTCACCATCTCGGGCTACGAAGGCGGCACCGGCGCTTCGCCGCTGACCAGCCTGACGCACGCGGGCAGCCCGTGGGAAATCGGCCTTGCCGAAACCCAGCAGACGCTGCTGCTGAACGACCTGCGCAGCCGCATCGCGGTGCAGGTGGACGGCGGCCTGCGAACCGGCCGCGACGTCGCCATCGGCGCGCTGCTGGGGGCGGACGAGTTCGGCTTCGCCACGGCCCCGCTGATCGCGGCGGGCTGCATCATGATGCGCAAGTGCCACCTCAACACCTGCCCGGTGGGCGTGGCCACGCAGAACCCGGAACTGCGCAAGCGTTTCGTCGGCACGCCCGAGCACGTCATCAACTACTTCTTCTTCGTCGCGGAAGAGCTGCGCCAGATCATGGCGGAGATGGGCTTCCGCACGGTGGACGAGATGATCGGCCGGGTGGACCGCATCTGCATGAAGCGCGCCATCCGCCACTGGAAGGCCGACGGGGTGGACCTGTCGCGCCTGCTGCACACGGTGGACCTCGCCGAAGGCCAGTCCTACCGCCAGACCGAGACGCAGGATCACGGGCTGGAGAACGCGCTCGACAACAACCTGATCGCCGACTGCAAGGACGCGATCGAGGCCGGCAAGCCAGTGCAGCTCGACTACCCGATCCGCAACCTCAACCGCACCGTCGGCACCATGCTGTCGGGACGGATAGCCGCGGCCCATGGTCACAAGGGCCTGCCGGTCGATACCGTGCGCATCAACTTCACCGGCACGGCGGGACAGAGCTTCGCCGCCTGGCTGGCGCATGGCGTCACGCTGGACCTGGTCGGCGACGCCAACGACTATGTCGGCAAGGGCCTGTCGGGTGGCCGCGTGATCGTGCGCCAGCCCGACTCAGTCGATCGCGATCCGCAGGACAACATCATCGTCGGCAACACCGTGCTCTACGGCGCGATTGCGGGCGAGGCCTACTTCTGCGGCGTCGCGGGCGAACGTTTCGCCGTGCGCAACTCGGGCGCCATCGCGGTGGTCGAAGGCACGGGCGACCATGGCTGCGAATACATGACCGGCGGCGTGGTCGCGGTGCTCGGACCGACCGGGCGCAACTTCGCGGCGGGCATGTCGGGCGGCGTGGCCTATGTCTACGATCCCGACGGCACCTTCGCCCAGCGCTGCAACATGGCGCAGGTGGACCTGCTGCCGATCGACGCCGATGCGCAGGACCCCGAAGGCACCGGCCTGCCGCAGCAGCGCCCGTCCCACGTCGAGGACTTCGGCATGGGCGACCCGCTCTATCACGATGCAGCGCGGCTCAAGATCCTGCTGGAGCGGCACAAGCTGCACACCGGATCGGCCCGCGCGGCGGCCATGCTGGAGAACTGGGACGAGACGCTTGGCCACTTCGTGAAAGTGATGCCGAAGGATTATGCACGCGCGCTCAAGCAGCTTGAGGCAGAGCGCGAAGAGGCCGCCACGGTCGCGGCTGAATAGGGTTCAGGATAATGGGTAAAGAAACAGGCTTCCTCGAAATCGAGCGGCAGGATCGGACCTATGCCGATCCCAAGGAACGGCTGAAGCACTACAAGGAATTCGTCATCCCGCATGACGAGCCGGCCCTGCGCAACCAGGCCGCGCGCTGCATGAATTGCGGCATTCCCTACTGTCACAACGGCTGTCCGGTGAACAACATCATCCCGGACTGGAACCACCTGGTCTACGAGGGCGACTGGAAGAGCGCACTGGAAGTGCTGCATTCGACCAACAACTTCCCCGAGTTCACCGGCCGCATCTGCCCCGCCCCGTGCGAGGCAAGCTGCACGCTCAACATCACCGACGAGCCGGTGACCATCAAGTCCATCGAGTGCGCCATCGTCGATCGCGGCTGGAAGGAAGGCTGGATTACCCCGCAGGTGCCGGCCGAGAAGACCGGCAAGAGCATTGCCGTGGTCGGTTCCGGCCCGGCGGGCATGGCCTGCGCCCAGCAGCTGGCGCGCGCGGGCCATTCGGTGACGCTGTTCGAGAAGAGCGACCGCGTCGGCGGCCTGCTGCGTTACGGCATCCCTGACTTCAAGATGGAGAAGAGCCTCATCAACCGCCGCGCAGTGCAGATGGAAGCCGAGGGCGTGACCTTCAAGACCTCCACCGAAGTCGGCGTCGACGTCTCGGTGAAGAGCCTGAAGGAAAACTTCGACGCGGTGGTGCTGGCCGGCGGCGCGGAAGATGCCCGCCCGCTGCAGATCCCCGGCGCCGAACTGCCCGGCGTGCGGCTGGCGATGGAATTCCTGACTCAGCAGAACAAGCGCAACGCGGGTGACAGCGAGGAGCGCGCCGCACCGCGCGGTTCGCTGACCGCCACGGGCAAGCACGTGATCGTGATCGGCGGTGGCGACACCGGCAGCGACTGCGTCGGCACCTCCAACCGCCAGGGCGCAGCCTCGGTCACGCAGATCGAGATCATGCCCAAGCCGCCCGAGCACGAGAACAAGCTGCTGACCTGGCCCGACTGGCCGATGAAGCTGCGCACCTCGACGAGCCACGAAGAGGGCGTGGAGCGCGACTGGTCGGTACTGACCAAGGAAGTGGTCGGCGAAGACGGCAAGGTCACGGGCCTGAAGTGCGTGCGCGCCGACTGGTCCGAGGGGCAGCTGAAGGAAGTGCCGGGCAGCGAATTCACGCTGAAGGCGGACCTGATCCTGCTCGCCATGGGCTTCCTCGGCCCGCGCAAGCAGGGCATGCTGGAACAGTCCGGCGTCAGCCTGACCGAGCGCGGCAATGTCGATGCCAACACGCAGGACTACCAGACCAGCGACGCGCAGATCTGGGCCTGCGGCGACATGCGGCGCGGACAGTCGCTGGTCGTCTGGGCCATCCGCGAAGGCCGCCAGTGCGCCGCCGCCGTGGACGAGGCATTGATGGGGGCGACCCAGCTGCCGCGCTGATCCAGCAGACGACAGCTGATGGGCGACAGGCGGACATTCGGTCTTCCCCGTTTTCTTCGCTTGCTCGATGCGGCGGGCAGGACGGCTGAGATGGAAGGCTTGTGCCAGCCGATGTGCTGGGCCAACAATCAACGCTGATGGCGCGACGTCAGATCATCATAGTCGGTGGCGGCTTTAGTGGCGCATCGGCGGCTGTTCAGTTGGTTCGCAAGATTGCCGACCCCCTGGCGGTCACCATTGTAGAACCATCGCCGGTAATCGGCCCTGGCCTCGCCTACAGCACCGATGACCCATCCTTTCGCCTCAACGCCATTTCTGGTGTGCACTCGATCGATGTCGCGGACCCGGGCCATTTCACCCGCTGGTGCGAGGATCAGGGTCTGATGGGGAGCGATCCGGAAGCCCGCCTTCCGAACGGAGAAGCCTTCATCCGCCGCCGGGATTTTCGCAGATATCTCGCCGAAACAGTGCAGTCTCACGCTCTGCAACCGAACGGCTCGACTATCACCCATGTCCGGAGCAGGGCCGACGATCTTCACCTCATGGATGAAGGCGTGGAGGTGTCGCTCGACAACGGCAACAGCATCGTCTCTGACGCGGTGATCCTGGCAGTTGGTAACGCACCTTTGCGTCGGCCTGATTGGACAAAAGGCGGCACGGAAGGACATCCGGGACTGATCCCTGACCCCCTGCGCAGAGGCCTTGATACCATCAAGCCCGATGCAAGGGTGCTGGTCGTTGGCGCCGGCCTCACCGCACTCGACATTATCGCCAGCCTCCTCGCTCGCGGACATAGCGGGCCGATCAAGGCAATTTCTCGCCGGGGCCTGCGACCGCAACCGCAAGCACCGCGTATCTTCGCCCCGCAGGCGGACCCTCCAGAGCCACCGGTCGTTCCGCTGGATCTTCTGGAAGGCGAACTCCCCGATTATGCAGCCGCAGAAAGCCTGACCGCGTTGAGGCTGCTGCGCGACATGAGGAGGCACGCTGCCGAGACGAAGGCGGACGGACTGGGATGGCAAGCGGGCTTTGACGCCGTATCGCTACCCCTGTCGCGGATATGGCCCAGGCTGCCGGTGGAAGAGAAGCGACGTGTCTTGCGGCACTTGCGACCGTTCTATGACGCACATCGCTTTCGCACTCCGCCAATGACCGACCTCGCGGTACAAGCGAGCGAGGGTTCGGGCCAGGTTTCCTTCCGCAAGGCAGCACTCGACAGTCTGGATACTCAACCGGACGAGCAGCTGGTCGCAAACCTGCGAATGGCTGATGGGCAGGTCATTCCCGAGACATTTGACGCAGTGATAAATTGCACCGGTTTCGACACCTCCCGAGCGATAAGGCACAATCCCATCCTGGACAGTCTCCATGACCAGGGAATGATTTCACCCCACCCTACAGGTCTTGGAATCGTCACCGATGCCGAGAACCGTGTCCTGGCCCCAGGTGGCGCGAGCATACCGCAGATACGCGCTATAGGTCCCATCACGACTGGAGTTTTCGGAGACCCGCTCGGCGTCTTCTTCATCTCTGCCCAGATCCATCGGCTGATACCGGGTTTGGCTCGGGATCTTGACGTCAAGCTACTGAGCTAGGGCTGGCCAGATTTGATGTCCGGTTGCTGGGTCGCAGACCAGCCTTTGGCGTAACCGGCTGGCCACACGGGGTGACACCTGGGGAGAGCCCGTCCTAGCAGGCCCGCCAGCCAGAGACGTCGCAGGCCCAAGTCATCAGGTAGTTGTCGCGGGACACCTCCCTCGCCCTGCGGATCCAGTCCCGGTAGTATCCAACGTCGGTAAAGATCTTCGGCGTCCCCTCCAGCCCGCAGCCGGCGCCATAGGAGACAATCCCGACCAACTCTCGCCTGCCGCGGTTCACCAGAACCAGCGGGCCGCCACTGTCACCACGACAACTGTCGACGCCTTCGATCGAGCTTGCGCACAGCTGTCCGGGCCAGATCGTAATGCCATCCAGTGCGCCATCGTTGCCGCAGGTACTGGGATCATGCAGGTACAGGTCGCCTTGCTGAAGGATGCGAGAATATCGCTGCGGACGGCCGGAAATATCCCTGTTCAACGTCGCATTATAGGTCCGGCCAGTCAGGCCCCAGCCGGTGAGCATCAACGGTGTGATCAGGCGACTGTCGCGATATGGGGCGCGGGGCACCGCTGCGGTCCGTATGCCGGACGAACCAACTTCACCCGATAGCCGCAACAGCGCGATGTCATGGCGATAGTCGCTGTCGCGCCCAGTATATCCGGCATGAATCACGGCTGCTGAAATCTCGAACTCCCGCCCGCCCGTTTCGGCATCGGTCGCACCAAGACGAACCCTCATCAGCTCGCGCAAGTCCCGGCCGCCCCATCCTTCCAGGCAGTGCGCGGCCGTAACGACCCAGTTGTCGCCGAGATAGACACCTCCGCACACGTGGCGGTTCTCCCAGTCGGGCAGATATTCGCCGTAAATTTCGAGCTCGGCCCGTCGAAATCGCGGCGTCGTCCACAGAGCCAGGCCTGCTTCCGACCGGATAAGCTGTGCTTGCCACGGTGCATCGCCCGGGCGGACGTCTTGACCATTGGTGAGGCGACCTATCGGCCTGTTCCAGCCCTCCATGAAGGCCAAGACCGCAGGCGAGCACTGCGGGGCAGCGGCTTCCTCCCAGTCGACTCCGCTGGGTTCACCAATTCGTGTGCCGATCACGCTTCCAAGCAGTTGCCCGACTTCTTCGTCAGGCATGGGCTCCGGCAAGCTTTCGGATTCGACACCCGGATAGGCAGGATCGGGACAAGCGGCATAGGGCCCTGCCACGAACAGGGCCCAGGCCACTTCCGGCGGCGTGACCTGCGCGGCGTAGGTGCCCAGAGCGTCCCACCGACGCGGCTCCCGGCTGGTCGCTGCATCAACCAACCGCCACCGATTGCCGCCCAGATAACTGAGGAACTCGATGAGGGCAGACACTTCTGCGGGTTCCATCCTCAGCAGCGCGGCTGCGAAAATCCCGCGTTCGCCAACCGGCAACTGGTCCGACATGTCGAGCAAGGCCGCGCGCTCATACATGGCGAGGTCTGCGTATAGAGCGACGAACAGTTCCTGTTCGTCTGCGTCCAGCTCCGCCATGAGCCAGCCATAGGAATACTCTTCGGCATTCGGCAGTTCGTAATGGCGCGCCCAGGACTGGCTATGCTCGGTTTCCTCAGGCGTCGCTTCCTGGGCCTGCACATCCGGCGATAATCCGACCGAGGCGAGCGACATCAGCGCCGCGAAACCCATTCGATGCGCCAGCATGCTCCGGCCTCCTCAAGTGACTGTCACGATCCGGATTACGGTCTGATGCTGGCGGCTGGCACAAATTGCATGCCTGCCGCCAGATCAATTTGGACAGCTGTTATCCTGCCGGACGAGGCCCGCGCGGATCGGTGTTGGGATCGACCGAGGCCTCCGGCTCCTGACCGCTCTCTTCGCCTTCGGCATCCATGCCATCCGCACCGTCGTCGGCAATCATGACGTCCTCGACCGGCGTTTCCGGCAGGTTCACCTCCACGCCTTCGTCTTCTTCGACGACAGCCTGTTCCTCTGCCGCATCGCCGCAGGCGACCAAAGTCAGCGACAGTGCGCTGCCCATCGCGACCAAAACGATCTTCTTCATCCGTTGCATCCCCCTGTTGTTCAGCCCCGGCCTAGGCTTCCAGACCGAGACGACCGAGAATTGCCGCAAATCTTGGGTCTTGTCGAATCGGATCAAACAGCGGCTCGGCACCGCAGATGGCGACGCCGGGGTCGGAATTCTCCAATCCCGTTTCAAGCGCATCGAGAGCCGCTTCATTTTCGCCCCAGACAGCAAGCACTTGCGCCTGTTGGTAGATGCTGTTCTCGCCGTGGGACGTAATCATTTCGTCAAGCCGCGCCCTGGCAGCTTCACGTCCCTCAAGCCGGTCTTCCACCATGGCCAGGCCGCGAAGGCGCTCCAGGGCGTATGGCTCGGACCGAAAGTGTTCGCGGGCGGCCTCGAAGTCTCCGTCGAGGAAAGCAATATCGCCCAGGCTTGCATGTACCGTGCTGATGTCCTCGTTGAGCACCAGGGCCTGGTTGGCGGCAGACTTGGCACCATCGAGCTCTCGCGCCAGATAGTGCACGAAGGCGGATGTGCGATAAACCTGCGCATTGAGCGGATCGAGCCGTTGCGCGCGAGCGATCGAGGTCTTCGCATCGTCGAACTCGGTCAGGTAGGCGGAAAACTGTGCGAAAGCGCCGAGGATCTGGGCATTGCCGAACCCCAGGTCAAAGCTGGTTTGGTACGGTTCGCGCGCACCGCGCAAATCCAGGCTGTTGAGCAGTATCAGGCCAAGGGCAGCGTGCCCTTCCGGAGCATTGGGGGCCAATTCGATGGCCCGTCGGGCAGCGACTGCCGCGCGCCGCTTGTAATCGGAAAGCTCCTCTCCGGCCGTGTAAGTCGCGCCAACGATCATCAGCGCCCAGCCATATGTTGCATGGCCCACCGCATAGGCCGGATCGATGGCTATCGCCCGCTCGAATTCGCGCAGGGCTTCGCGGTCAGTCTCTTCGCTTGCGGCGAGACGGAAGAGTGACAATCCCTGCAGGTAATGATCGAGCGCCTCGCTGGAGTCCGTACCGCCGGGGCGCTGGGTGATTGCGACGTCGAGATCGTCCGCAGCAAAAAGCGCGTCCACGACGCTTGTCGCCAATTCGCGGTGCAGCTCCAACGTGTTGTCCGGCGGCCTCTCGAACACCTGTGACCAGGCGTCGAAGCCGGTGGTCACATCAACAAGCCGCGCGGTAATCCGCAGCAGGTCAGCCGACCGCCTGACGGAACCTTCCAGTACGAAAGCCACCCCCAGGCGCTCGGCGATCGCTTCCAGCCCTTCGTTGCTTTCCTCGAAAATGCGCGAGGAAGTCTCGGCCGCGACCAGCAGCTGCGGGTTCAGGCTCAGGGTAACGCGCAATTCCTCCGCCAGGCCGGCCGAAAAGTAGTCTTGCGTCTCGTCGCCACTCAGGTTGCGAAAGGGCAGAACCGCGATGCTGTTCGTCGCCGCGGCGGGGGCAAAGGCATCGAATTTCCACAGGGTCCAGCCACCAAGTGCCGCAAGTGCGCCGCCGCCCGCCAGCAGCGCATTCCTGCGCGAGATCCCGGGGAACCGAGGGGCATGCTCAATTGGCGGGATTGCCCGGCCTCGCAAGTCGGCAACGGCCTGGAGCAACTGGCCGGCGACCGGCTCTTGCGCCTTGCCCTTCCACCCGGAGAAGTCGATGGCCTGGATCTGGCGAAACCCGAGCGGTGCCATGCTTCCATCCAGCGAAACCGGAACCAGGCAATTGCGGTCCCGACCGCTCATCGCCTCGTCACGAACCCAGTTCGAGGCAATGGATGTCTGGGTCCACAAGACGACGACGGCCTTGGCACTTTCCAGGGCCTCTTCGGTACTGTCGAGATATTGGCTGCCGGGCTTCAGCTCTCCGTCCCACCAGACGTTGAGCCCGGCATCCTGCAGCAGCTTGATGACTTGCATCGCCTGCTTCTGGTCAGCGCGTGAATAGCTGACGAAGACTTCGGTTTCGCTGGCCTCCCTCCAATCGCTCATCGCCGAAGTCCCTTTGCCCGCGAGCCCGTCAGAACGTTACCGCAACCCGGCGCCAAGGGTCAAAAGCCCTTGCATCATGCCGGTAGTGAAATGTGCTTGCCGCTGAAGACCGCCTGCCAGTTCTCCAGCTCCTCGATCACGATCTGATCGACCGCATGGGCCAACTCGCTGACTGTAGCGAAGGAAATCGCATGGTCGGCGCCTCCCAGCAGAAGACCGATGCGTTCGTCGACCTGTTCAAGCTTCCCTGCGGTCGCTTGCGAGATGGCCGCGAAGCGTTCGAAATCGGCGAAGAAACGGATGCCGGCGATACTGGCACCCAGAGTTGGGAAAGCGATGCCGCAGAAGGTCAGCGTCATCGAAATCGCGGTCGGCCACGCATAGGGGAGCAGCCCAAGAGCCGCTCCTGCCTTCAGCGCAAGGTAGAGCGACACCGAAAGGATGGCGAGGATGAACAGGCCTTCTGCAATCTTGTCGAGCCGGCGATTTACGTTGAGCAAGCGACTGGCCTTGGCGGAGTGATAGGAGCGCTGCTGCTCGACATGTGGTTGCAGCAACCCGCTCAAGGCGGTTCGCAGATAGTCGCGATCAAGCGCGAGATGCGGCAGGCCAACCGCTCTCAGGCTGTGCTTGCTGTAGTGCTCGGGCCAGGCGCTTCCCTCGCTGCGCGGCCATCTCCCGGCGGGACGGGAAATGCCCAGCAAGGACATGATCGGCCCATGCCGCAGGTATTCGGCGACCCGGCGCGTTTCGAACCAGCGGGCATGCCATTTATGGCGCTTGCCGATGATCGTGATGAAGACGATCATGAGCAGCAGCAGCAATTCTGCGCTCGCGAACAGCCATTTGTGGTCAGCCAGTCCGAGCGGCAGATAGGCTGCACCAATGATCACCGCGAAGGCAGCAAGGATGAAATTCAGGCACATCCCGCTGCGATATGCATCCGAAAGCCAGCTGGATATTCCATCAGCCCAGGCAAATTGCGGAATCACCCCTCCAAGAATGCCGCTGAGCTGCCTCTGGTCCACATTGGGCAGGCGCTTGGCTGCCTGTACCAGCCCTGCGGCACTGCCCTCGGCAATCTCGTCCGGCCGCTCGTACTTGGTGACCAGCCTGGTGCCATCCCTCGCATCGCTGCCAAAGGCCCTCTCGATGCCCCGGTAGAGCGCCCACAGGCGGCTGCTCCGAAGATGCCACTGCTCCCGGTCAATCTTCGATACCATGTCTGGCGACGTCAGCCCCACGGCAGTGTCGATGATGCCGTGCAACTGCTCCAAGTCATGCAGCCGACCTCCGAACATGTCTTCGGGACGAGACAGGATGGACCAGACTTCCGGCTGTGAAGGATCGATCAACAGCACGGGCGTCCCCATGTTGAGGGCCGTCCTTACCGTATGGCCAGTGCCGCCGCGCAGATTCGAGATCTTTCCATCCCAGACTGCCAACAGGAGGTCAGCCCGTTCGATCATGACGCGCCCGGCCAAGGCCACCTGGTCGTTACTCTGCGTTTCGAAAGCGCTCCGCCTCTCAACGTCGTCTGGGTGCTGGAGCATCGACAGATACAGCTCCGCGATGTCCTCGTCGCGATCTGCCAGTTCGAAAACGCGTGCCTGCGCCAACAGCTGGTCGAGATGCGCCGATCGGCCGGCCAGGTCCTGATCTCGGACGGCTTCGCCATTCAGCAACGCCTTTGCCTCATCCGGCGATGCCGGGTGCAGGTTGATCGCAGCATTGAGTGCGCGACCGAAAGGCAATGGTATGGCGAGCTCCCAGCCTCTGGCGAGCGCGGCTTCAGAGGTGATCTGGTCGATCCCATCGGCCATCAGATTGTGCAGGATGACGGGGCCAAGATCATCGCGTGCGGCATCAAGGCGGGCGTCGATCTGCTCGAACAGGCTGATAAGAGCCTTCTCGACCGCCGGCAGGTTTGCCTTGAGCTGGGCATTGTTCCGACGGTGCCCCGTCACCGCCAAAGACAATTGTCGTGGAGCCAGTTCAGGCTTTTGTATCTTCACGGAGCGCTGCCTTTAGCCAAGAGCCGAAGCTTAACTCGCTTGATTGCACCAGTCTACTTCGGGGCGCCAGGGGCGCACTCGACGATCCGGCTCGCCATGGGCTTCCTCGGTTTGCGGAAGCAGCGGAATACCGCAGACTGCCGGGAATCGCATGGTCCGTCCTCCCGGCCGGCGAGGAAGATCCGAGTAGAGGCCGAAGAGTCTTCAAACTGTAACATTGGCAGCGTCGTATCGACACATGCCAAGCTTCCGATTCTGCCTCGAGGGCAAGTGCTCCCCCGCTCGCGGTATCGCGTTGGACCTGCCTGACGAATCGGTGATCGCGCTGGTGGCAAAGCAGGCCGCGCGGCAGATGGCTTCACGCGAACTGGAAGCCGGGCAGCTGTCCCTGGCAAGGCACCTGGTCGTGTTCGACAGCGACGATGCCGAGGTCGCGCGCTTCCCGCTCTCCGACTTCGTGTTCGTCGGCTAGGTCCAGCTTGCCCGGACAGCCACCTCAGTCCGCCCGCTGGCGGTCCGCCGCGAAAATCTGCTCGTAAAGCCAAAGCTGCACAGGGGTGTCCAAGCGCTCATGCAGGTGGTTGGTGTCACGGTAGAGCAGCGTGTCGCCCCGCAGCACCCGGCATCCCTCCGCATCGCAGAAGGGCCCATGCGTATCGATCTGCGGCAGGTCGGTAGCGGCGGCCAGCGCCCAGTTGCCTTCCGTGGCATTCTGCACGACGTCGAGCGGTAACGGCTTGCCGAGGTCGTGGCCGCAAAAGCCGTAGAACATGATGGCATGCTGATTGACCCAGCAGGCGACCACGTTGAACGTGTAGGCCGGGATATCCCGCACCAGCACTGCTTGCGGCAAGGGATCGGCGGCCATCGCCGCCAGCAATGCCCGCACCCCGTCGGCATCTTCGTTGTACCAGCGGAACGCGACATAGACGCGGCTTGCCCCGGCTTCGTCCGCGGCGCGCTTCGCCTCGCTCCACACCTCCGCCAATTCGCCCGCAGTGGCGCTGAGGCGCATGGTCCGGGTCTCCGGCTCCGCCGCGGCGAACAGCGGCATGAAGTGCCGCGCGTGCGAATCCCCCAGAATCATCACGGTGTCCTCGGTCGCTGGCGAACAAGCCAAATGGAAGCCAAGTCCGGCAAACTCCTGGCGGCAGGCAGCATTGCTCCGATCGCGCATGATCTCCAGCGAGGCATAGGGCGCCAATACGGCGGGCCAACGGAAGGTGAAGCCATTCGTCGCTATGCCCACCGTCGCGCCCAATCCCAGGACGGCGGCGGCCACCGCGATGACGACGGTGCGACGCAGGAAGCCGTTCCTCTCGATGAGGTAATAGGACGCCGCAGCGGCAACCAGCGAGATCGCCGCAAGGATCGGCGCTTCCCACAGCCGCACGTCAAAATTGCGAACCGCCAGCATCTGGAACGTGATGACCGGCCAGTGCCAGATGTAGAGCGAATAGCTGATATCGCCGAGCCAGCGCAGCGGAGCGCCCAGCAGTCTCGGCAGGGGCACCGGGCGCGCCAGCATCATCATCGGCAGCCCTACCGGGACGAGGAGGAACACCGCCGGACTGGGGAATACCCGCGCCAGCAATTCATCCGCGAACAACACGGCCAGCAGGGCGATGCCCGCCACGGTCAGGCCCAGGGCGGGGAGCGGCGCCATGGTCCAGCGCCGTGCGCTCACCCAGAAGGCGAACAGGAACAGCGCCATGCGCGGCAGCGGATTGAAGTAGCTGATCTGGTCGCCCTGCACCCACCACATGGCGAGGAATGCCAGTGCCGAGGCGACCGCACCGCCGAGCGCCAGCCGCTCGCGCAGCTTCTCTGACCCACTGACCAGCAGGCCCAGCGCCACCAGCGCATAACAGAGGAATTCCACCCCCAGCGACCATGTGTGGAGCAGGGGGTTGGTCTGCCGCGGTTCATCGAAATAGCCGGTGTTGGCGGCGAACCAGAATTCGCTGACCGAGAAGATGGCCGCCAGTCCACTTTGCGAGAAGGCATCCATCTCGCCCGGCATCATCGTCACCCAGCCCAGTGCAAAGCTGACGGCGATTGCGGCCAGCAGCGCCGGATAGATGCGTTTCACCCGCGCCAGCAGGAAGGTGCCGGCGGAATACTTCGGCAGGATCAGCGGCATCAGGAAGCCGGAAACCAGGAAGAACAGGTCGACGCCCAGATAGCCCCAGGCAAACCATCCCAGTTGCAGGTGGAATCCCAGCACCAGCAGCACGGCGACACCGCGCAGCATCTGGATGTTCTGGTTGTAGCCTGCGGTCCCGGTCACGCTGGTGGCTCTCAGCTGCCGCTTGCGCAGGCGACGCACTTGGCTACGCTGGGATCGTTGGACAGCCGCCCTTCGGCGATCTCCTCGCCGCACTGGACGCAGTAGCCCCATTCGCCCTCGTCCAGCCGTTCCAGCGCCGCCCTGATGCGGCTGCGTTCGGCTTGTCGGCGCCGTTCCTCGGCCTGGGCCATGGCCTGCTGCTGCATGGCGTCCATGCGCGACAGGCGCCCGACGCTATCCTGCTGCAAGGTGACAGGCGCACGTCCTTCCGCGCTGATCGCGTCGAGTCGATCCAGCTCGGCGAGCCGCTCGGCCAGGGCAGTTCGGGCGTCGTCTTCGATCATCGTTCGGGCAGCTTTCCTACTCTGGCGCCGATTGTCAAAGCAGGCGCATGGGAAACTTGCCCAAGCGGCTGACATTGCGAGCAAAATGGAACTCCACAGTCGCCGGAGTTTTTCCTCCCGGGACACTGTTCCATGTGTTCCACATTAGTTGGACTTGCGCGCCGTCACAGTCGCCAGTCGACGCTGCCGCGACCGTTCTGTTCGAGAAACGCGTTGGCGCGCGAAAAGGGCTTGGAGCCGAAGAAGCCGCGATGGGCGGACAGCGGGCTGGGGTGCGGGCTCTTCAGCAGCAGGTGGCGATCCTCCTCGTGCAAGGCCGGGATCCGCGCCGCCTTGCCCTGCGCATGGCTGCCCCAGAGGATGAAGACGCACGCCTCCTGCCGTTCGGCCACCGCCGCCACGCAGGCATCGGTAATCGCGTCCCAGCCCTTGCCCGCGTGACTGCCGGCCTGCCCCTGCTGCACCGTCAGCGTGTTGTTGAGCAGCAGCACGCCCTGCTGCGCCCAGTGCTGCAAGTTGCCATGCGCGGGGGCGATGATGCCGAGGTCGCTCTCCAGTTCCTTGAAGATGTTCTTCAGCGATGGCGGCGGGGCCACGCCTTCGGGCACGGAAAAGCACAGGCCGTGGGCCTGGCCAGGGCCATGGTAGGGGTCCTGCCCCAGGATGACGACGCGCACGGCATCCAGCGGGGTCAGTTCCAGCGCCTTGAGCCGGCAGCCGCGCGGCGGGTAGATCGCCTTGCCGGCATCCTCCTCGGCACGCAGCCAGCCGCCCAGCCGCCGCGCTTCCGCAGTGGCAAGCACGGGTTCGAGCACAGGGGCCCAGCTTAGCGGCACGGTTTCACTCATCGACCCAGAGATAGGAGCGGAGGGCGCAGGCGCAAAGCCGCCCTTCCCTCCAATCCCCAATACGCCTAAGGGACGCGAGACATGGCTGTATATTTCCACGAAGAAGACCTGCCCGAAGGCGTGCTCGCCGATGGCCCGGTCGCTGTCGATACCGAGACCATGGGTCTCGTCACCCCGCGCGATCGCCTCTGCCTGGTGCAGATCAGCGATGGCAATGGCGACGAACACCTCGTCCGCTTCGCCAATGGCAGCGCCTACGATGCGCCGAACCTGAAGGCGGTGCTGGCCGATCCGGCACGGATCAAGATCTACCACTTCGCCCGTTTCGATCTGGCCGCGATCGAGCATTACCTCGGCGTTACCGCTGCGCCGGTGTTCTGCACCAAGATCGCCAGCAAGATGACCCGCACCTACACCGACCGGCACGGGCTCAAGAACCTGGTCGAGGAACTGCTGGGCGAAAGCATTTCCAAGCAGCAGCAGTCGAGCGACTGGGGCGCGCCCGAAATCAACGAGGCGCAGCGCGACTACGCCGCTTCCGACGTGCGCTTCCTGCATCGCCTGCGCGAGGTGATGATCGAACGGCTGGAGCGCGAGGGCCGGATGCACCTGGCGCAGGCCTGCTACGATTTCCTCCCCACCCGCGCCAAGCTCGATCTTGCCGGATGGGCAGACAAGGACATTTTCAGCCACGAGTCATGAGACTCGTGCGGTAGAGCACAGACATGACCATCGCCGCCGACCGTATCCGTACCAAGCGCCAGGCCTTCGCTGTCCCGGGCAGCCAGCTGGACAAGGTGATACGCGTGCTGGCGGTGGGCCTGCCGGCCCTGGTCGGCGTGGTGGCGGCGATGATGCTGATCACCCCGCTGTCTCCGCGCGGCGACGTCAGCTTCCTGCTCGATCGCAACAAGGTGGCCATCGCCGAAGACCGGCTGCGCGTCGACAATGCCATGTATCGCGGGCAGGACAGCCGGGGGCGCCCGTTCTCGCTGGTGGCGGGCGAAGCCGTGCAGCAGAGCAATTCGGTGCCGGTGGTGCAGCTGGAAGACCTCACCGCCCGCATCGTGCTGGCCGATGGCCCGGCCGTGCTCAGCGCTCCGCGCGGCACCTACGCCATCGACGACGAACAGGTCGGCATTCCGGGCATCGTGCGCTTCACCGCGGCCGACGGTTATGAATTCGTCGCGCGCAATGTCACCATCGACCTGCCCACCCGCACGCTGGTGGGCGAAGGTAGCGTTGGCGGCGAGCTGCCGGCGGGCACCTTCTCCGCCGATGCCATGCGCGCCGACCTGGAAGAGCGGAGCTTTTCGCTCAACGGCAATGCGCGGCTGCGGATGACCCCTGGCCGCCTGCGCCTGCCGCAAGGCATAGAGTGACCGATATGAAGACGGAGCTTTCGACCATGTCCCACAAGACTTCGCTTTCCCGCCTGGCCCTGCGCGGCCTTGCCGGTGGCCTGCTGGCGGGCACGGTCGCGGCGCTTTCGTTCGGCTCGGTCGCGGTGGCGCAGAACATCGCCGGGTTCAATTCGAACCAACCGGTGAACTATGCAGCCGACCGCATCGAACTGCAGGATCGGCAGAACCGCGTGGTGCTGTCGGGCAATGTCGAAATCCGGCAGGGCGACCTGCGAATGACGGCCCAGCGCACCACGGTCGCCTATACCGACACCGGCACGCTGCGTATCCAGCGCATCGATGCGACCGGCGGCGTGACCGTCACGCGCGGCAACGAACGCGCCAGCGGGGCGGCGGCGGTTTATGACTTCAATCGCCGGGTGATCATCATGTCGGGCGGCGTCGCGCTGCGACGGGGCGGCGATACGCTGGATGGCGGCCGCTTGGTAATCGACCTCAATTCCGGCGTCTCCAGCGTCGACGGCAGCAGCTCGCGCGCGGACGAGAATACGGGCCGGGTGACGGGCACCTTCGCCGTGCCTGATCAGGAATAGGCGCCTACGATCTCGAGGCTGTCCAAGAATGGCGGAAATGGCCGCCGTGTGAAACTATGGACAACCTCCAACCAGAAAATGAGCTTCAAGGCCTTGCTTCGGCACGCCACTCCGCACGGCGTTTCGAAGTGGCGTGTGGTCATTCGACTTTGGCAAGGTCACCTTTGCTGCAACCTCTTACATGGCTGATGCCGGGAAATGGGTTCGTTTGGTCAGAATGACGGCCTAGACGGAAATTGGCTGAAATTCTCGGATTTCCATACATTTATGCGAATATTTGCGGCGTGAAATATGCAAAGAAAGCTTGCATGATTTCATTTTCGTGAAGTATAATTGCGATTTGGCCGACTTTTGTGTATCATTGTGTTTCGAGCAATTTCGCATGCACCTTCCGGAGGCGACCTTCGATGACATCAGAAAAGCAGATGGCGGCAAACCGGAGCAATGCTCAAAAGAGCACCGGTCCTCGGACCGAGGAAGGCAAAAGGCGCAGCAGCCTTAATGCCTTCAGGCATGGCGTCTTGAGCAAGACGGCAGTGGCAGACCATGAGGATGCCTTTGACTATGATCTCTTACTGATGGCTTTGAAGGGCGACTTCAAACCAGCAACCGCAGTGGAGCTGATCCTTGTCGAACGAATTACCAACCTCATTTGGCGTGAAAAAAGGTTGGCGACAGCAGAAGCTGATATGATCGACAATATCCACGACAAGGCAGACGTGTTCGGCCTATTTCTTTGCGACAGGCACCTGGGGCTACAGGATCAGCAACTTGTCGGCCGTTATCAAGGCATGCTCAGTCGCCAGATGCGGGACGCAATCCAAGACTTGCGAGATGAACAAGATCGTCGCCTCAAGATTGTCGAGGCAGTTTAGTTCCAGCCTGCCAACAGATGAACTGTCTCAAGGCTGCAATTGCTCTTTGGCGCAGTCACCACGCCAAACCTTGTTGGCCAAGTCGCTCTGATCTCGGCGTAGGAAATTCAAGGCAGCCGGACGTAATTGAGCACAATCCAAGGTAGCGTCAAAGTCCCAGGCCATCTCAATCGTCTCGGCAAATTCTTCGTCCATGCCGACGGAACGAAGTCGCTGAACGAAATAACGCTTCCAGGTGCCATCGCGCGTCAACAGCGCTGCAATAGCCTGCCGACCGCCCGCTTCATCCATCATGGCGGTCAGGATGTCATTTGCCTGATCATTGGCTGAGCCAGTTGCACTCAAGGCTGCGACGCGCTCAGCCGCGGATGCATAGTCTCCTGAAAGAAGGCCCGCTCTAGCTACGGCGATCTGGGGGACGGGCTCTCGCCATCCCCTTGCTGCAGCAACTTCAAGGGCTCCAATCGCTGCATCATTGTTGCCGTCAAGCTCAGCTGCCTGAGCATACAAGAGAGGATGCCGCGCCGGCAAAGGCCGCATCCTGACCAGATTGCGGGCCTCAGTCAGGATGTTGTTGCTGTCGCCTCGAGCAACAGCTGCTTCGAGGGATCTTTGTTGCGCCACACCTCTGAAGGGAGAAGGAACCAAATCGACTACGGAAGGATCGCTGTAGGCCTGCCGATCCATCTGAATGCCGATGGCCGCCATCGCAATCACTGCGAGGGCGAAGAAATAGACTGCCCGCCCCATCATGCCGACTTCTCACGAGCAGGAAGGAGCAGCACGACGAGCAGCCCCGCGATGCATAGCATCGCGTGGTTTCGCAGAGGATAGTCGAGCACAGACTGGAGCGCGATACAGGTAAAGGAGACGATTGCGGCGAAGGCAAGCCACCTGTCGGCATCGTTCCGACGTTGCCATGTCGCCCATCCTAGCCAAGCAAACCATGCAAGAAGGACAAGGATGCCGATCACGCCGGTCTCAATCGCAAGCTCAATGTAATCGTTATGCGCACGGCCCGCCCTTCCCGGGGAAACATAGGCCAGCGATTCGTCGATCTGGAAGACTTCGTCGAACGTTCCCGTGCCTGAGCCGACCGGCCAGTAGCGCTTTGCCACGAAGGCACCGTCGTCCCACATCTCTAGGCGATCGCCGTCGATTTGAGAAAAGCGCTCAAGGCTCTGGGCGGCACGACCGCCAGAAGCCACAGACGCGACGATGGCAACGATGCCGATTACAACAACAATCGCGCTTCCGATGATCATGGGGCGCCTGTTGGCCAGAACGCCTGAGCGCTTGCTGCGAAGGTAGCTGGCGGCAAACCTGGCGACGACAAATGCGAGCAACAAGACGAGCAGCGTCATGCTGGAACGCGACTGTGTCAGAACCACCGCTATCACCATCAAGGCACCGGCGCCGGCAGCCAGCATTGGCCAGAGGCGACCTGACGGCAGAGGCACGGCCGCCAAAGTGATCGTCGCTATGACGAAGAAGATGCCTGTCGAATTGCGGTTGGAAAAGGTGGCGTAGAAGACGTCTGGGCCGGCATCGATATCTTGCAGGATACCAAACGTATTGGCGCTGCTGAGTTGCAGCGTCCCCAGCAGGAATGCGCCAAGCGCAACCGCGACAAGGGTCTTGACGAGGACATGTCGATCTTCCTGCGACAGTGACCAGCCCAATACGATCATGGCAGCCGGTGCCAGGGTGGCGCAAAAGGACGTCAGGGTTCGCAAGGGATCGACACTGAATGTGAACCAGCTCTGCGTATCGATACCCGTGACGCTGTAGGCCTGCACCACCAGGTCTCGACCGGGTAACGCCTGCCACAGGGGAGCAGGTAGCGGGACCGCCTGCAGGAGCGGGAAAGCCAAGGTCAGCGCGACAAGGATGACGAGGACCCGCGGAGCTTCGCGGACGAAGTCCCCGAACCGCCCTGCGTTCAACGCCAGCAAGGCGAGTGCGAACAACTGGATCGCCATGTGCCGAAAGCCATAGACCACACCGCCGCCGCCAAGAAGGACAGCCAGGACGAGTAGGATCTGGAGCTGGGTAACGGGACGTTGGATCAGCTTCATCATCGTAAGACCATTTGTCCCTTTTCAGTCTTTCGAGGACAAGCGGAAAAGATCAGTCAGATACGAAAAGGGGAGCCGGCCATTAGGCGAGCTCCCCGAATTCCGTTCAAATGATCTAGATCGAGATCAGTGGATGATGCCCTTGGAAGTGACGATCTCGTGGATGACGAGGCCGGTCAGCAGAGCGATGGCGGCAGCCAGGGCCGGCGAGATCTTGACGCCGGCTTCTTCGCCTTCTTCCGAAATCGGAGCGGCGGCGCGTTCAGCAGCCAAGGGAGCAAGCGACACGTTGGCCTCGCTGGCACGTTCACCGGCATGCGCAGCAACCGGAGTGAAGGCAAGCGATGCGACAGCCGTGGCTGCGAGGATCTTCTTCAACATGGTGAACTCCTGAATGGACGAGATTTCACGTTTGCTTTGAGGCTTCATACCGCACTGCACAAAGCCATGCAATGATCTATACGAGAAAATTCTTAATGGCCGCTTGTGTCTTACATGTTGCAAGTCACGTAATTCAAAAGCCTATTGGCCGGTCTAGCCAAGCAGAACTTCATAGGCGTCAATCTCGCCCCCGGTGACCACTTTGTCGCCATAGGTCAGCCATGCGTGGGCATTGAAATCTCCGCCTCCCGATTTCTCGACCCCGATTGTGAGATTGCTGGCGATACCCGCACTTTCGAGCCACTTTTGGGCTGCAAGGGCCTGCACCAGGCAGTCTGATCGCCATGGGACGCGGCGCGCAATCCGAGGGATCATGAAGGAGACCTGCCTTGCCAGCAATTCGTCGCCCGGAAAGGCGTTTTCCGGCGAACGTCCGGAAGCTGCGATGTTCCGATTGTTTCTCACAAAGGCGGATGGTGCATTACGTGCAAATGCCAGACGACCCCGTGCCAATTCGCAAATTGCCCTGACGGCGAACCGAACCATCGCCACCCAGCGAATCAGGACGGAACGCGCCTCGAAACCGGGAATTGCAGCGTATCGACGGAAGGCCATGCCCTCCTTGCTGGCACGAAGCAGAGCGACTTCCAAGTCCGAGTAATCTGGCGCAGGTCTCGCCTCGTTGGATGCTTGCAAGCCAATGCTCGCCAATCCATTAGTGCTCCATGAAGCTTAGATCGGCATCGCACCTCTCCGGCATCTCTGGCAACAGCACATCGGCATGAGCGCGGTCGCCGCAGTTCTTGACCTTAGCGGCGATGGAAGCGGACTGCGACGCATTCAGGCCATGAAACATGCCATGAGCTATGCCGCTATCGACGGCGACAGCCAATGGTCTGGCAACGACATGGCTCTTGGCCACTGCGCCATGCATGCAACGTCAGAGGCGCGCGATGCGAAGCTGCCATTGCAGTCACAAGATGGCCAGCTTGCCGTCGTGATAGATGGCTACGTCGCCAATTACGACGAAATGGTCCTGGAACTCGATGCCCGCGGTGCCATCCGGCGTAACCGCTCCGATGCCGAGATCGTTCTGCAAGCCTGGTCGGTCATGGGAGAGGATTGCCTCGACCTTATCGAAGGAGAATTCGCCTTCGTCATCGCTGACCTACGAAGTGGGAAGATGCATTTGGCTCGCGACCACATGGGCTTGCGACCACTCTTCTACAACTTCGATGGCAGGCGCCTGGTTGTGGGATCGCATATCGGAGGTGTCTTGGCTGGAATGGGCCAACAGCCACCTCTCAATTTCGGTTTCCTTGCCGAGATCATGACGTTTGAATTCGTGACGCTCGGCGAGACCGTCTGGTCAGGCATCAGAAGGGTAAAGCCGGCACACGTCGTCACTTTCGGGCCCAGTGGTGTCTCTGAGAGGCAGTATTGGAGCGTTCCGAGCGAGCCGCCGATCCGATACCAGGACGATCGCGAATATGTCGAACACTATCGCGACGTTCTTCAGGAAAGCGTGCGGCGGGCGTCGCGAACCGATGCCCTTCTTGGCGTCGAATGCAGCGGCGGCCTCGATTCCTCTGCCGTCTTTGCCGTGGCCGACGAATTGCATCTCTCAGGACGACTTCCAGCACCAGACATAGCCGGATTTACCCTTGCGGCGCCTAAGGGCAGCGCCGCCGATGAGAGCAAATACGCTCAACTTGTAGCAGCCCACCTCAAGCGCGAACTGACCGAGTGCCGTCTCTATCTTCCAGATGCTTCCGAGATCCTCGAACGGGCGGCGGAAAGCCGGAATATCGCCACCTATCCCAACACCTTCATGTTGCAGAACATGTCACGCGAAATGGTGGCCAAGGGATGCCGCGCCGCCCTCAATGGCCAGGGCGGCGACATCTTTCTGGATGGCAACGGCCTCTACTATCACGAGGCCTTTGCAGAAGGGGAACTTGGCCGTCTTGCCAGTTATCTGAAGGCTGACTGGAGCGAACTTGGGCCAAGAGCCACGCTAGCGGCGCTTCTTAGGGGAAGCCTCTCGCATCTTCTGCCCCAGACAATCCTTCGATTGAGAGACCAACGAGGCTGGTCAGAGCAATCGATTGAAGATCGGGTCTCGAAGTATGATTGGCTGAGCCCTGAATTGCAGAGGCTGTTGCGAGCCAGGATCGCGGACAGTCAGCCGCAAGATCGGTATGTTCGCCAATACAAGCAGATCAAGGTGTCTCATCCACTTATCGGGCACCTGCTCGACATGATCGCGGAACAAAACGCAAGGAATGGCCTTGAGGCTCGCAGCCCGATGATGTCGCGATCATTCATCGAATTCTTCGGCCGAACGCCTGAAAGGATCAGGCGGCAAGGCAAGACGACCAGATTGGTACACCGAAAGGCAATGTCAGGAAGGCTACCCAAGGACGTACTTGAGAGGAGGGATAAGGCAGGTTTTGAGATCGCATTCAGGCACTACGACGAGGCAATGGCGGAGTGCCTGGCTCAGGCGGCATCTTCTGCGTCAGAGATGCTCTTCTCGAAGCCGAACATCGCCACTCTTTTCGAACGTTTCCGCGATGCCAAACAAGAACAAATTAACCATTGGACGGCCTGGGGGATATGTGGGATAATTTGGTTAGGGCAAAGGGATTTGAAGGATTGTTCTTGAGGTGGGAAGCATGTCTAAGAGTGCAGGTAAGAAGCGCCAGACTTATATAGTCCCAAGGTTGACGAAGTTCGGTACCGTCAGGGCACTGACGGGAGGCAGCCTAGACGTCGGCACCGACACCGGTTTCCCGACTGGAAAGAACTTTCAGTCAGACATTCGCGTCAAGGAAAACATCGCCCGCATTGGCGAACATCCCGCCGGCTTCGGTCTCTACCTTTTTGACTACAAGCCACATTTCCAGACAGGCGGAAGGCGCGGCCGACATTTTGGCGTGATGGCACAGGAAGTCGAAGGCATTATTCCCGAAGCCGTATCGGTTGCCGCAAATGGCTACCTGCAGGTCGATTACGGCAAGCTTGGCATTAAGCTCCACTGAGTGGCTTGAAGTTCTGATTTGCACGACCGCTCGGGACCATCCTGGGCGGTCGTTTTCGTGAGGGTCTGACAAACGGCAATGGCAACTCTCACCAAGCGAAGCGCCCGCAGGCAGGAAGATCTGGCCAGTTCGCCCTTCGACAGTTGGACCAGACCTGCTGGCGGACCGATTGCCCATTTCCATCGGCAAGGAGACGACATCCTCCTTCGCTTCCCCCAATGCGCTGACTTCGAGATCCGGCCAGGATCAGAAGAGGTCGTCTGCCACCCGGTACCCGGCATCGACGAAACGACGATCGACAACGTCTTCTACAATTCCATCCGACCGCTGCTGATCAACCATGGCGGAGGCCTGGCCCTCCATGGAAGCGCATGTTCGACCCCTTATGGTGCCATCGCCTTTGTCGGATTGTCTCGCAGCGGCAAGACTACCCTTGCAGGGGCATGTGCCAAGGTCGGCAACCCCTTCCTTACCGAGGATGTCATCGAGCTACAGTTCAGCGGCGACGCCTACCGGGTGATCCCTCAAAGGCCTTTGCTGAGAGTGTTTTCCGACACAGCCGACTACCTGCGCCAAGAACGGGAGGGCGAAAATGGGGCGCTCCCCAAGGTTGCTCTAAAGTCAGGGAAGGACCTACCCTTTGCCTCCGAAGCAGCAGACCTTGTTGCGATCTATGTGCTGGGTGCAGGTGAAGCGACAGAGCCGACTTTCAAGCCATTGGAACCCCAGCATGCCCTTGCAGAGATCATGCAGCATGCCTTCGTCCTGGATGTCGAAGACAAGCCAAGGCTGAGAGCACACTTCAATCGCCTTTCCGACCTTGCCTTGAAGGTGCCTTTCGTAGCCCTGGACTATCGACGCCAATACGATGCCTTGCCAAGCTTGGTGGAAGCGGTAGTTGAAGACGCTAGGAGCCGTGGGACATGAAATGCTGAAACTCGAAGACTGCATCTGTCGAAGCGACGATATCGTTTCGCGCGACGTCGGCGGCGAAACCGTTCTACTGGATCTCGAAGCCGGAACCTATTTTGGCCTCAATCACGTTGGAGGTCGGCTATGGCAATTGCTCGAAGGTGGCAGCCGATCCCTGAAACAGCTTTGCGACGAACTGGAACGAGAATTTGAAGTCGACCGCTCGGTCCTGGAGGCCGATGTCGTCGCACTGGCAAACGAATTGCAGGAAAACGGCTTAGCCAAGATCGAGCAGCAATAGGTAGCTCTCAGGAGCGCAGCAGCCTCACTCCGCTTTCGAAGGCATATCGCAGGTACAATAAGGGCAACGGCCAGTTGCTGGCGCGCGGGAAGCGCTTCCGCAAGTGTCGCGGCTTCGGCATCAGCATCTTGGCGACGAATTCGCCCTTCGCTTTCAGACCACGCGAAGCCATCAGGTCGGCCTTCTTTCGTGCAATCATTTGGTCAGCCTCCAGGTATCGCATCACCTGAGTGTCGGTCGGGGCAGCCCGAAGTTCGGAGAGGATGCCTTCATCGATAGGCGTCCCAAGTGCCGAACGTGCATGCTCGAAAGCCTCTAGCAAGGCAGACGCCGCACCCGTTTCGAGAGCCGTCCGCAGCAGCCGCTCCCATTCTGCCTGTTCCATCGCCTCCGCCAGCAAGTCGGCATCATAGGCCCAGATCAATCTCCTCGCACCGACAATCCTATCTCCATTCAGAAAGACGCCAAAATCCGAATGCCACTTCAGGTTGAAGGCCAATTGCATTAAGCTGTCTGGGTAGGACAGAGATCGAATACCGTCTCCTAGACGTTCCAGGGGGCGAGTGTTCGCAAGGGCTTCCTCTAGCGGAAAGGCCTTCTGAAGGACCGGCGAATCGTTGACCTGCCAGTGAAGGTCGATCTCGGTCTTCAGACTGCCTGGCGATGCGGCAATCCAGGCCTCCTGGAACATCTTTCCGTGGATCGGATCTGCCAGCTCGAAGCCAATGTCCGACAAGACCTTCCTAGCCTCGGAAAGGTCGTCTCTGCGAACCAGGAGGTCGGTATCGCCGCGCGTTCGAGAGGCAGGATTGTCGTAGAGGGAATAGGCGAGTGCCGTTCCCTTCATGACGACCGTTTCAATGCCAGCTGCGACCAGCGCCTCCAGCAACCGCACAATGGGCTGCATATGGGCCGCTTCCCAGAATTCGCGACCCATGGCCGACTGACGCAACATTCCCGCAAATGGCTCAGGCCAATCTGGTCGCTCCGCCGTACTAGTGACCAGCAGATGGGCAATCCCGTGGTAGTCGATGCGCTCGGCCATTTGTTGGGGCGATGACGCTGCAATGGGCAGAAGGAGGGTAGCGCCTGCCAGTTCCCCCCTCAGCAGAGCAGCCAGCCCCTCATCAATTGCATCGAAGTCTGCCATCTCCAACCTTGTGCCCTTGGGACTGGGGGCTGACAATATCGCTCGCCCTCGTTCAGGCCGATAGGCGAGAGGCTTGCCGCGCCTCAGGCGCTCGCAACTCCATGCGCGTGGGCCACGGCCTTCGCAATGCGCATTGCGGCCTTGCCGTCACCATAGGGGTTATGCGCCTTTGCCATCGCCTCATAGGCTGCGGCATCGTCGAGGAGGCGGCTGGCTTCGCGGAAGATCAGCTCCCTGTCGGTTGCGACCAGCATTGCCGTTCCGGCTTCGATGCCTTCGGGGCGCTCGGTCGTGTCGCGCATAACCAGAACCGGCTTTCCGAAGCTGGGACCTTCTTCCTGCACGCCGCCGCTGTCGGTCAGGAGCAAGTCGGACATTGCCATCAGGCGAACGAAATGCGGATAGTCGAGCGGCTCGAGCAGTGCGACGTTGTCGCGACCACCAAGTTCAGCCTCCATCACCGGTCGGACGTTGGGATTGGGATGGACAGGGAAGACCACAGCGACGTCTTCGCGCCTCGCCAGGTCAGCAACGGCTCCTGCGATATTGCGCATGCCTTCCCCAAAGTTCTCGCGGCGGTGTGCCGTCACGCCGATGATCCGCTTGCCGGCAAAACGGGTCGCAACGTCGTCGAGGCCAGACGCAAGCTCTGGCCGCGCCGCCACCTTGTCGCGCGTCGAAAAGAGGGCATCGATCACGGTGTTGCCGGTGACGTGGATGGCGTCTTCGGGAACGTTCTCGGCTCGCAGTGCCGCCGCAGCTCCTTCGGTTGGCGCAAAGTGGAGGTCGGCAACCGCACCTGCGACCCTGCGGTTCACCTCCTCAGGCCATGGCGAATAGATGTTGCCGCTTCGAAGGCCAGCCTCGACATGGCCGACGGGGATCTTTCTGAAATAGCTGCTTAGCGTCACCATCATGGTCGTCAGCGTATCGCCATGCACCAGAACGCGATCTGGCTTGCAGGCATCAAGCGCACCTCCGAATTCCGTCAGGATACGCGCCGACAAAGCATCGAGCGACTGGTTTGGCCGCATCAGGTCAAGGTCGATGTCGGGCACGATGTCGCCGATCTCCAGAACCTGGTCGAGGATCTGGCGATGCTGCGCCGTTACCGCTACGCGCACGTCCATGCCGCCATGGTCTCGAAGCGCATGGACGACGGGAAACATCTTGATCGCCTCCGGACGCGTTCCGAAGCAGACCAGGATGCTGGGAGAGGCGACGCCCCTACCGCTCATTGGGCCCACATGCCGCGGGTATCGTAGACAATCTTGTTGGCGCTGAGGTAGCGCGGCGCAGAGCGAAAGGCGTCGTGATCGACAAGGACGGCAACGAGTTCGGCCTTTGCCATAGCCTCCTCGTAGGTCGTCAGCTGAGCGCCATGGTCTGCCATGTCACCTGGAAGTTCATCGGTATATGGCTCGACCACCAATACCCTGTCGCCGTATTTCCGGGCGATCCGATCAGCGATTTCGAGCGCAGGGCTTTCACGAAAGTCATCGATATTGGGTTTGAAGGCAAGGCCCAGCAGAGCGATGCTGGCGTCGGGATTGCCGTCGAGCATTGCCGTCAGGCGATTGACGACGTGATCAGGCTTTGCGTCGTTCACTTCGCGCGCGGTACGGATGAGGCGGGCATGTTCAGGGGCGCTGGACACCAGGAACCAGGGATCGACGGCGATGCAGTGACCACCGACGCCGGGGCCTGGTTGAAGGACGTTGACGCGTGGGTGGCGGTTGGCGAGCCTTACGACTTCCCAGACGTCGATGCCCATGTGCTCAGCCAAGAGTGACAATTCGTTGGCGAAGGCGATGTTGACGTCGCGGAAGCTGTTTTCGGTGAGCTTGACCATCTCAGCGACATCGGAGGTGGTGTTGATGCAGTCACCACGAACGAAGCGGCGGTAGAACTTCTGAGCCTGGAGCGCGCAGCTCTCTGTGAGGCCGCCAATAATGCGATCGTTGGCAACCAGCTCTTCGATGATGCGGCCAGGCAGAACACGCTCTGGACAATAGGCGATATGGACGTCTGGTGCCTGATCTTCGCAGAAGCCTGGAACGGCTAGGTCGGGACGCATCTCTGCGATCACGCTGGCCATCTGCTTCGTCGTCCCGACGGGCGAAGTGGATTCCAGGATCACGATCCCGCCTGTAGGAAGGACCGGCGCGATCAGGCGCGCGGCATCCAGCACCATCGAGATGTCGGGCGCCTTGTTGTCGCCCAGAGGCGTCGGCACTGCGATGAGATAGACATCAGCGACCGGAGCTTCGGTGGAAGCCGTCAGGACGCCGTCGGCTACGACATTCCTGACGAGGGCATCGAGGTCGGTTTCCTGGATATGAACCTTGCCGGCGTTTACGACGTCGACGATCCTCTGAGAAATATCGACGCCGCGAACTGAAAGGCCGGCGCGGGCAATGATGGCAGCTGTCGGAAGGCCAATGTAGCCGAGACCGATCATGGCGACATCGAAGCGTTCGACCTGTGCGTCGCTCGCCTCTGTGTGGCCTTTGGTATTCTTCAGCTGCGACTGATTGATGTACATGGATTATTCCAATGCGCAGCCCCTTCAGGGGCATAGGTTGCCTAATTCTGCATCAACCATAGGCAGACAATCGTTTAAGAAGCGTTCTTTGGTAGGTAGCTTGAAGAAGGGGATGACGGCCCCGAGGCAGTCAATCTGCAGTTGACCGGAATGGCTAATGTTGCAATGCGGGATGTTCTTGCAGTACGGCCGAAAACAGGGAGGCAAATCCTTGAACCGCAGAGGCATAATCCTGGCTGGCGGCTCCGGCACGAGGCTCTATCCGCTGACCAGAGGCGTCTCGAAACAGCTGATGCCTGTCTTCGACAAGCCGATGATTTATTACCCACTCAGTACCCTGATGCTGGCTGGTATCCGTGAAATCCTGATCATCACCACGCCCGAAGACCAGGAACAGTTCCGGCGCGTCCTTGGCGACGGTTCCGACTTCGGGATCGAACTCAGCTACGCCGTCCAGCCAAGCCCCGAAGGCCTGGCACAGGCCTTCCACATCGGCGCCGATTTCGTGGCCGGGCATCCCAGTGCCCTCGTTCTTGGCGACAACATCTTCTACGGCCACGGCCTTCCTGAACTGCTTGGCAACGCCAATGAACGCGAGGCCGGCGCCAGCGTCTTCGCCTACCGCGTCAACAATCCCGAAGCCTATGGCGTCGTCGCCTTCGACGAGAACGGCAAGGCATCCTCCATTGAGGAGAAGCCAACCAATCCCAGGTCCAACTACGCCGTCACCGGCCTCTACTTCTACGACGAGACGGTGGTCGAACGGGCGCGCGACCTGAAGCCTTCGCCTAGGGGGGAACTTGAGATCACCGATCTCAACCGCCTCTACATGAACGATGGCCATCTCTCGGTGGAGATCATGGGTCGCGGCTATGCATGGCTCGATACCGGCACCCACGGATCGCTCCTCGATGCAGCCAGCTATGTCCGCATTACCGAGGAAAGGCAGGGCATGAAGATCTGCTGCCCGGAAGAGATTGCATGGCGCCAGGGCTTCATCGACGATGCAAGGCTGGAAGCCATCGCAGCGCCGCTCAAGAAGTCGGGCTACGGCGAATACCTGATTTCACTTCTGCGCGAGGGTAGCCGTTAATGCAGGTCAAACGCTGCGACATTGATGGCCTCCTGATCATCGAACCGCAGGTCTTCGGCGATGAACGCGGCTTCTTCATGGAAAGCTGGAACGCGGCGAAATTCGCAGACGCCGGCCTCGACATCGCCTTCTTGCAGGATAACCATTCTCGCTCTCAGAAGGGCGTTTTGCGCGGCATGCATTTCCAGAACCCGGGGCCGCAGGGCAAGTTGGTGCGGGTCGTATCGGGCGCGGTCTATGATGTGGCGGTGGACCTGCGCCGCTCTTCGCCAACCTTCGGCAAGTGGTTCGGCGTCGAACTATCTGCTGACAACAAGCGAATGTTCTGGGTTCCGCAAGGCTTCGCCCACGGCTTCCTGACGCTCGAGGACGACACCGACTTCCTCTATAAATGCGACGCCCCCTATGCTCCGCAATTCGAACACTCTCTGGCATGGGACGACCCAAAGGTTGGCATCGAATGGCCGACCGACGGCCTGACAGTGCAGCTTTCTGACAAGGATCGTGAAGGCCTTCCCCTCGACAAGGTGGAGGCCTTCGCATGAAGGTGCTTGTAACCGGTGCCAAGGGACAGCTCGGCAGAGCTCTACAAGCCTGCTCGCCAGTCGAAGCCAAGATCCATGCCATCGACATTGACGAATGCGACCTGACCGATGCCGCGGCGATCAAGGAACTTGTGGCCGAGGTCACTCCCGAAGTCGTCATCAATGCCGCCGCCTACACCGCCGTCGATAATGCCGAAAAGGACGAGGCAAAGGCTTACGCCATCAATGCAGGTGCGGTTGCTGCTTTGGCCGAAGCCCACGCCGGCAAGCTGGTCCATGTGTCTACCGACTTTGTCTTCGATGGCACATCCAGCCGCGCCTATCGACCCGGCGATGAACGCAATCCCTTGTCGGCCTACGGCCGAACCAAGGCTGCTGGCGAGGATTACCAACGCGAGGGCGATATCCTCGTCCGCACGTCCTGGGTCTATACCGCCGGCGGCGCCAATTTCGTTCGCACCATGCTGAGGCTGATGGCGGAGAAGCCCGCTCTCAATGTCGTTGCCGACCAGATCGGCGCGCCGACCTGGGCGCCGAGACTGGCCGCCACCATCTGGGGGCTGATCGGCAAGGATGCGAGCGGCACCTTCCACCACAGCGATGCAGGCGTCGCCAGCTGGTACGATTTTGCCGTCGCCATCCAGGAAGAGGCTCTGGAACTTGGCCTGCTCAACGCGGCGATCCCGATCACCCCTATCCCAACCAGCGCCTACCCAACGCCCGCCAGGCGCCCGGCCTTCTCGCTGCTCGATTGCAGCGCCACGCGCGAACTGCTGGACGACGGCTACACCCATTGGCGCACCAACCTGCGCCTGATGCTCGAAGAGGAAGCGAGACTTGGCTAACCTTCTCGTCACCGGCGGCGCCGGCTTTATCGGCGGCAATTTCGTCCACTATTGGGCCGAAAGGCACCCGGACGATGCCGTGATCGTTCTCGACTGCCTAACCTATGCCGGCAATCGGTCGACAATCGCAGGCGTCGAGCAGGCTGATCTGGTAGTTGGCGACATTCGCGATACCGACCTGGTCGAGAAATTGCTCCGCGACCGCGACATCGCAACGATCGTTCATTTCGCTGCCGAGAGCCACGTAGACCGCTCGATCAGTGGTCCGGACGCCTTCATCGACACCAATATCCTCGGCACCAATTCGCTGCTGAAAGCCGCGCGCGCCGTCTGGCTGGATAAAGGCAGCGGCAAGCAACACCGCTTCCACCATATCTCGACAGACGAGGTCTACGGCTCGCTCGGACCTGACGATCCCGCCTTCACCGAAACGACACCATACCAACCGAACTCTCCATATTCGGCCTCCAAGGCCTCGTCCGATCACCTGGTCCGTGCCTATCACCACACCTTCGGGCTGGAGGTGACGACCACCAATTGCTCTAACAATTATGGTCCCTACCAGTATCCCGAGAAGCTTATCCCACTGTTCCTGCTGAACGCGTTACACGGCCGCAGCCTGCCGATCTACGGCGACGGCATGAACGTGCGCGACTGGCTGCACGTTGAGGATCATTGCCGCGGTATCGAGGCCTGTCTCGACGATGGGCGACCGGGCGAAACCTACAACATCGGCGGTGGTGCGGAATTGCCCAACATGGCCGTGATAGACCGCATCTGCGCCTCGGTAGACAAAGCAATGGAAGAGATCGACGGACTGGCCCAACGCTATCCCGATGCTCCTGCCGCCAAAGGACAGCCGACCGACAGCCTCAAGACCTTCGTGACGGACCGCGCGGGGCACGACCGCCGCTACGCCATCGACGAAACCAAGGCGCGCAACGAGCTGAATTATGCGCCTCATCACACGTTCGAAGACGGCATGGCGCAAACGCTACGCTGGTATCTAGACCATGAAGAGTGGTGGCGTCGACTTACACCTTGGGCGCAAACAAGCCATTGATGATCATAAGCACTCTTGGTTGAATCGCTGGCTGATAATTTGTGCAGGCACCCCAGCGACAATGGAGCCGGACGGCACATGCCCCTTTACGACGGCTCCCGCTGCGACGATACAACCATCTCCGATGATGGTTCCCGGAAGAATGATCGCACGCGTGGCTAGCCAGACATCGTTGCCGATCACTACGTCTGCTTCCCGCATCGGCTGGTCGGATATTGGGCACCCAGACCTGTAGTCATATGTCGCAGCGGTAATCATTACTTCCGGTCCCATCAGAACATCGTGACCGATAGATATTTTCCCATCTCTGGGACCGGCCCACAAGTGACAACGCGAGCCGATGCGCGCTCTATCGCCAATCTTAATCCGCTGGTGATTGGAGAATGAAGCGTCAGGACTAATTGCTGGCTCGCTACCAAGAGCGAGTTCTCGCATGGGCACCACATGCGTATAATTGTAGTAATTGATGATCTTTAGTAAATGTAACCACGCCCGCAGATCAAGAGCACTCTTAATTAAGCGAAAAATCTTCGCGCGTCGCGTCGGGCGAAACTTGTGTGCGAGACGTTGTTGAGCCTGGGAATTTGCGCAATCGTCATCCATCACAGGATAGCGCCTTTTGCGCGTTTTTCTGGGTAACTACGAGCATTGTGACTACGTTTGCTCCACATCTGATAACTGAAATTGAAAGCAAGCCCAATGCTGCCCCCATGATTCCCATTGATGGTATCAGTAATGCGATCAACAAAAGGCCTGCCAGATTCGCCGCGATCTCATGGCGAAGAACAAAGGCTTCTCTATGCATCATGACTAGAGCCATACCGGATAATCCAAACGCGATTTCGACCGTAAACGCCACGATCATGATGCGTAACGCGCCAGAACCTTCGATAAAACTTGGATCGAAGAAAAAGAGAATTTCTTCTGCGAAGCCCATACCAATGATCCAAAGCGGTATTGCCAAGCCTACCCCGTTCAAACCCGCGATCAGAACTTTTCTGATGAGGTCCTTCATATCATTTTCAGCCGCAGCGCGAGCCAAGTGAGGAGCCGCCATGGTGCCGAAAGCTGAACTGATAGTCTGCAGTACAAGACATAACTGGAACGCCGTACGGAATATGCCCGCGGTTGCCACGTCAAGCAGCGCGGCTACCAAAGCGAGACTCCCCCAAGTGCCGAGTGATGTAGCAGTCTGCAAAGCAGCGATCCGCCAACCCTCCCAAATCCTAACCGTCGCCTCTCCATTTTTCTTTGCGCGCTTGAGCATCCGATGAACCAACAGTCTGTTAATGATAAGAACAATGACGACGCTAGAAACGTAGGCGATCGCTGGAAGCTGCAGCACGACGTTATCGCTAATATACAAGGCAGTGACAATAATTAGACAAGTGAGCGTGGAGTACGCAAAGCCCTCGAGAAATTGAGATTGCACCACACGCCCCGCCGCTCGCAACAAAGCGTTTCCGAGCTTCAAGATGGGAGCAAGCACAGCAATGATTGCAAAGATTAGAAGAAAAACTGCTGCATCCCTCTCGCGAAATACGTAGTGGCTGATTGCGTGTGAAGCGCCAATCAGCAGTAACGCCAGCGGCAGACCGACTGCGATGATATACCTTTCGCAGCGCTGAAAAGTCGCCTTCAGGTCATCCCACAGGCCGTCCTTCAGAAGGGCTCCCATCTTCCGGATGAGGACAAAGTCCATACCTAGCGAAGCAATTGTGCCAAAGAACAAGGCAGTCGACAGTCCGATATGGTAAAGGCCCACCCCCGTTGGGCCGAATGTTCTGGCGATAAGCCAAGTCAGGGCAAAGCTGGCGATAGCCCCAAGGCCGCGCAAAAGGAGCCCAACAAACAGGTCAAAATGAAATTTGCCGGCCATATTCCCTGGAAATTTCGGCCCCACTCAAATGCGGACGATTGCTCTAAAGGTGCCCTGAGCCACCTCTATAAATACGTCAATGCTTTCATTTTGCGCTGCGCGATGAAAGCGGGTCGTGCCACTCCTTCATGGCAGAGCAGGCACCCCAAGCGCGCTTCGCGCTAAGGACAGGCAAAATTGCTATCCGCCACTCCGAAGTCGTCGAGACCCTGCCAATTCTCCAATACTAGTAAACTAACCCGCGTCGGTGGCGTGAGGAGTTTTTGATTCCCAATCGACTGATCGTGCCACCGGCTGAAATCGCTAAATAGAAAGTCGCATTTCTATCAGGCAGGTATTATAATACCAATCTCCAAAATATTTCGAATCCAAGCTTCTTCGCTCATTTCGTCCGGGCGTCTGGATTTGAATCGAAGAGCTCTTAAAGCAGTCTGGCACTGCACTGATACGCTCCTCGCACGACGGGCTCGTTTTCTAGCGAGAAGGAATGGTTTCGCTCAGCGCCACTCCGCATCGCGGTAGATGTCTAGAAATACTAAAATTTGTGGAAGTTTTCCTCGCATCGGAGGCTGACTCAGCTAATGTCGCAGCGGCTGTGAAGATGTCGAGATTATGGGGTTAAGAATGAGTAACATCGACATATTGCTCGCGACGTATCAGAGCGCGAGATATCTGCCGTCCTTGCTCGATTCTCTCGTAACCCAGACATATACCGATTTTCGGCTACTCGTAAGCGACGATTGTTCGACCGACGAAACGGTCAATATTCTGCGTCATTACAGAAATCGTTTTTCGAATATGCAACTTGTTGAGCGGACATCATCAAGTGGGTCTGCCAAAGCCAATTTTTCATTCTTGTTGGATCGTAGTGACGCTGATTACATTCTGTTTTGCGATGCAGACGACATTTGGGATCCTGACAAAGTTGAGGTCACAGTTAATGTGTTGCAGCAATGTGAGGAGGAGGCTGGGGCCGACATTCCCCATTATGTATTTGGAGACGCTAGGGTTATTGATGGGGCTGACACCCTCAGCCATGCAAGTTTCTGGCAGTACAAACGAATGCGCCCCTCAAAAAGCAATGCCTTGACCCAAGATATCCTTTGCCCTCCGATGCTCGGTTGCAATTCCGGAATAAATCGCGCTCTAAAGTTGGCAGCAACACCGGTTCCACTTGACCAAGTCACCGGCCATGATTGGTGGCTCTATCTCGTGGCAAAGGCGGTTGGCAAAATCGAAACAATTGACCGCGCACTGATGTCCTACAGAATTCACGGCACCAATAGTTCCCAACAGCGGCGCGTAAGCTTGCTGGATTATGGCAAAGAGCCGGGAAAATTGGCGCGCGTCAGGCGGGGAATGTGTCTCAGGCAGAAGCAGGCGGGAGCGTTATTGGAGCACTGCCGCGAACACTTGGATGAGAAAACAGCTCGGAAATTGCAGGGCTTCGCGAACTTGGACCGCAATGGCTTTTTTTTGCGAAGGTCCTTTCTCCTTAGAAATGGTTTCATTTATCCAGATTTCCCACGAAACTTAGCAATGATGCTTGCCACGTGACAAAGAGCCCAACAGCCCAGGTCGGCACCCCAGTCGTCTCGATCATGATCGTCGCGTACCAAGCGCTGGATGTTATCAGCAATTGCCTCACATCCATTGCGACATCGAGGACTTCGGCGGCTTACGAGGTCTTAATGATTGACAATGGAACCGACGGGACAACCGACTACGTGAGGAACGAATTCCCCGACGTTCAAATCATTCCTTCGCGCGGCAACATCGGCTTCGGAGCCGGAAACAACGCGATAGCGGAACACGCCAACGGAACATATTTGCTTTTGCTTAATCCGGATACTGTCGTCCAACCGGATGCGATCGATGAATTACTCGACTTCGCAGCAAAACACGACGAGGCGATAGCTTGGGGAGGAGTGATTAATTCACCTGATGGCGCACCGGACGTAAGCAATTTCTTACGCCTGCCGTCACTGACTCAATTAATATACGCCGCTCTGGGCGTGGAACGCTTGTACTCAAGGATGCATCACGATTTGAGTAATGATCCAATAATACAAAGGGAAGTATTATGTGGTGCATTTTTCTTGATTAAATCGACTGAATATAGGCGGATCGGTGGTTTTGACGAAAGCTTTTTCTTGTATAGCGAAGAAATGGATTTTTTTGCTCGCATCGCAAAAGAAGGTGGCACGGTGCTCGCGACGCCTAATAGCAAAATCATCCACTTAATTGGAACTTCAGGAACAATGAGTGAGGAGCGGGCCCTTTATAAGGCGCAAGGCATGATGCATTTTGCGCACAAGCATTGGTCGAAACCCAAGATATTCCTAGCGGCCTTCCTTATCTGGCTCGCGGCCTTCGAACGCGCCATCATCGGTCTTACGCAGATTGATCGCTCCAGCCGTGTGGCTCAAATGGGAAGAGTATCCTGGGCGCTCTGCTGGCAGCCGGGCGCTTGGATGAGAGGGTACTCTATCAGAAGCCAAAAGGGCATCGATTAAAATGAGCCAAACAGTTCATATACTTCTCACCCGGTTCAACGTCGCCACGCAAGGCCGAGAGGCACCCATCCGTAACGCCCCGGGTTGGCTCCAGCGGCGTTTTGATTTGTTTGAACGCTATTGTCTGCCCAGCTTAGAAGCCCAGACTACCAAGAACTTTTCGTGGCTTATATACTTCGATAGCAAGACGCCCGATCAATTTCGAGAAAGGATCGAGCGCGATAGGCAAATTTTTGATTTCGAACCTAGGTTTGTAAGTTTGTTCAGCGTTGCAGATGTCGTCAATGATCTTAGGCAACTTCTCGCAAAAGATGTCGATTTGCTCCTTACAACTCGGCTCGACAACGACGATGCGGTGTCTCGAGATTTCATTGAACGGATCCATCGCGCCGGCGCAGAAGCTGCCGACGGTACAGTTCTTAACTTCACAAACGGATTAGCTATGCGGAGCGGGGCAATCTACTCAGCACGCGATCAAAGCAACCCATTTACGACCCTTGTAGAACGAGAGCCGACTGCGCCTAAGACGATCTGGTCAGCGCAACATCATCAGCTCAGTTGCAAATGGAATATTGTTCAGGTCGATGCGCCACCTACTTGGCTGCAGGTGATCCATGGTGAAAATGTCACCAATCGAGTCAAGGGAAGGATGCTTTCTCCACAAGTGCTACATCAGCGTTTTTCGATCGCACCTGATATAGAAATATTGGCCGATCACAACCTACGCGTCATGATCGACAACTTCGTACTTTATCCTTTTCGCACAATTAGGGAGAGGGTCTTCCTTCTACTCAAGGCTACGCTAAAGATAATACGCGGTCGCACCTAACTGCACGACCGAGGCGCCCTAACTAGTCAAATCAAGCTTCAACGCCCGCCTTTCGTCGCCGAGCCAAGAGTACGCTGAGTGACACCGCTATTCCTGAGAGGATATTGAACCACGCTTGTGTGTTGTTCCAAAGCGCAACAGAAAATCCCAGAATTGAAAAGAATAGAAGGCTGATTGCAACGCCTCTTGCGAGCGATTGTTCGCGCGGATCGAGCGCCGAACTTTGGAGAAAGAGCACAATTGAGACCCCGACCGGGATGGTGAGCCGCAGGATGGCTTCCGGCAGACCGTATCGTATGGCGATCATCAGCCAGTAATTGTCGATGCTACTTGGCATCCATGCTGCTCGATCCCAATCGGCGAAACCGATTCCGAACCAGGGATGAGCTCTTACATTGAGGATGCCATAATCCCAGATCAACGTACGATAGTAAGCGGTCCACGGATCAAGGGCTGTCAGAGTCATGATTACCTGTATAGAACCTCTATTACTTGCAAACTCAAGAGCAAGAAAAGATATCGCGATAAAGGTAATGAGAAGACGCCACGATAATTGTGGATATTTTCTTGATATCCAATTGTATAGAAGGGCGCCCGTTGAAGCAGAGAGCATAATCAAGGCCGCCGAGCTTAATGTTGCCATTGCCGACAGTGCCGCAGCGATCCCTATCCACATGGGCCAACCGCGCAATCGAGAAAGGGCATATAGTGAAAGAAGGCTTGCGAGGTGCAGGCCCGCCAATATCGGGTGAGGAAACATCCCCGTTCCGCGAGTGAGCCCAAAGCGCGGCGATGAGATTGCCAAATCGCCCTCTGCGGCTTGACCGAAGATCTGCACCGCAAGAGGTTGGACTAGGTAGCGGCCAGCTAGCATTTCAAACGTGACCGTGGCTGCCGCAACGAAAAAGCCAGGCGCGACCAAAATCAGAAATCGGCGGACGTCGTCGCTGGTCTGAACACAGTAGCGCGCTAGAAAGTAACTGATCGAGACGTCGAGTGCGGAAGACCCACCATTTTGCAGTGCCCGATCAATACCCTCAGTATCTGCAAGAGCCACAAAGATATATAGTGCCGCTAACACCACTACGCCGTCAAAGGCACTGAACTTACGGCCCGATTTGACCCAGCCGAAGAGAACCAATGGGATGACTGCTATCAGCCCGATCCTGTAGAAGGGCAAAACAAAACCAGCTGGCGAGAGCGCGACCTGCGGCGGCAAAAGTGTCAGATATGTAATGAGCACCAAAGGCAGCACAGCATATGCACTGCGCCCCCCACTTGGCATCGCCTGTCGCATGCCGGTTTGGAAGCGGCTTTGTCGGGAATTTGTCGGAAGATTTAATTGGCTAGCCATTTAGGTCCTATCGGCCCACCAATTATCTATTTCACCGGGCCTCACCGGCAGAGTATGCCGAGGCGATAGGAGGTTGGTGCAGGTCGGATAGACGCAGTTACGAAAAAGGCACGCCGCCAATGTTTTGATTGAAGACCTCCAGGTGACCGGTTCCGTTCCCACCGGTGGAGGACATGTTGAGTTCCACGTTACCTTTCTAGTCAGCGCATAGTTCGCCGCCGCGAGGCAGCCATCATGCCAGCGAGAACCAAGTCTCGACTTGGGGAATTGCCTTTTCCCCAGGGGGTGGATCGCATCTACTCCGTTGACGATTAGCAGCTTAACAATCGGCAAGCCTATTACCGCTTTGAAGACTACGGCAAAGCATGGAGCTATTCGGGCGCACGAGTCCTTGGCCAACAAACATGAAGATACGGTCGACACATAGCGCAGCTCACGCCACGGCACGAGAGGCCCTCCGTCCAGCTCGGCCCTCCCCGCCTGGCCAACAATGCTGCTCATGGCTGCCTTGCCGCCTCATCGCGTTCCCAAACAATGACATTATTGCGACGCTTTACGAACTCGAGGCGTAGCCGAACCAATGCCTTAATTCCTATGTAGAATGCCAGATCAAGCGGGCTTACTCCGTTGCGTAAGGCAAGTTGCAGATTGCGGACTGCGTTCGAACGAGTATGGTAAGGGCTGGGATGCAGCCTTATCATTTCTTGGTTTCCAAGCCTGCGCCGGGTTTCTACTCGGATCTGATCAATAGCGCGCCGTGGCGGCGTTACCACAAAGAACACTGGCTTTCCGGCAGCATCCTTTGAAACGTTTACCCGCTCTTCCGGCCTAAATCGCGTACGCACCCAAATGTCATCTCCCGTAATTTGCGGGAATGCACCTATACGTTCATGCGCCTCTCGGGAAATTCCATAGCAACCTGAGCCAACCAACTTTTCAGTAACATAAGGCTGAGTTTGCCAAACGCGATAGTAAGATTTGATAGGATAACTGGATCTTGACAAGTCAAGACTAAGAGAAGGTGAACCTGCCATTACTCCCTTCTGCCGCAGCGCATTAGCTAAGGACAACAAGCTATGATAATCGCATTGGACATCGGCATCGAGATATATACGAGGAAAGTATTTCGCTACTTCGTTAGCAGCGTTCATTGCATATGGCTTCGATCCTTCAGCAAGGTCTAGAATGAGTGCACCGGGTGCTTTCGCCCGAGCAACTTCGACCGTGCGGTCGGCGCAACCATTCGCAGCGACAATGAATTGCGTCGAATGACCTGCGGGGGCATCCTGTAACGCCTTGGTCAGACAGCGCCCTATGACTGCTTCTTCATTATGAGCCGGAATTATAACGGTGAATTGCGTCAAGTCCGTCATGAGGTCATCAATCGGCCAGCCTTCTCAAGCGGTTTTACCCTCGTTGCCATACTGGTAATATGCATAATTGTAATAATACGACTGACCGTCTTCCAGCGCACGATACTTGGTCAAGATGGCTCCGACAGGGTGGCCGCCGCTACCACGCAACCGTTTGATACCTGCGCGGACCTGGCCGAAATGGACTTTATTCGCTTCAAGTACAAAGATGGTTCCATCGACCAGCCCAGATAGCATTGGCGCATCGGCCAAGCCTAGCATTGGCGAAGAGTCAAAGATTACGAGCGAATATTCTTGCCGCGCCCTTTCGATAAACTGTCGCAAACGTTCGGACGCGAAAATCTCAGTTGGGTTCGAAGGCGCCTCTCCGGCCAGCAGAATTTCGAGGTTTTCGTGGGTGCCTTTGACGACTGCGGCTTCGACATCAACTTGCTCCTGCAATACTTGCACGAGGCCGGCCTTGGAGCGTGGAGAGTTAGTCATCTTTGCCAGCGCCGGACGACGCAAGTCGGCATCGATCAGCAGCGTTCGGCGACCTAGGCGAGCAAACATCTCGGCAAGGATCAGCGCGGTGGTCGACTTGCCCTCAGCCGCCTGACTGCTAGTAAATTGTATCACGTTTCGATCTTTCGCCAGCGAGAAATCGAGTGTCGAGCGGATCGAGGCATACGCCTCCATCAATGGACTGAAACGATCCAGCTCCTCCTCGCTCGCACCATCGTACTCAGCGACAAAGGGTGTGTGACCCAACAGCGGCAGGCCGATTTTCTCTTCAGCACCTTCTGGAGAACGTACCTTGTCATCCAGCGTCTCACGTAGCAGAGCCAATCCCGCGGCAAGGGCTGCTCCGAGCGCTAATCCCAACATCAGATTGCGCGGCAGGCTAGGCGCAACAGGCGATGACGGAACGTTCGCGTAATCAAGCGGTATGAGCCTACCAGTTTCGACATTTGCAGCCGTGCTTACTTCGTTGAAACGATTGAGAAGCACCTGCAACTGATCACTTAAGGCCTGCACTTCACGCTCTAGAACGCCGTACTGAACTCGACTATCCTGTTCTTGGAGGGTGTCGCCGGTTACGGCATTCAATTCGCGACTCAATGCCTGCTCCTGGCTCAAGGCAACAAGATAGTCAGTGCGCGCCGCCGCCCTGATGTCGCCAGCACTCCGTTCGATCTGCGCATCCAGCTCGGCGATCTGGGCGATCAGGTCGCGCACTTGTGGATGTCCTTCGAGATATCGCTGGCGCAGTTCTGCTAACCTTGCCTGCTGAGCCGTACGGTCAGCGATCAGTCGCTGCAGCAGCGAACTTTCTAAGACTTCGGGAAGTTCCGAACTCGGCACATCCTGCACCGTGCGCCAGCGCTGCTCGGCAGCGATCCTGGCTGCACGCGCTTCAGAAACGCGCGAGTTGATGTTAGCTAGCCTGCTTGTAGTTAGTGTAGCTTGACTTTCACCCTCCTCGGCTCCCGCGGCCTGAATGATGATCCCGTTGTTCCGGGCGTAATTGTTGGCTGCAACCTCAGCGACTTGCAGCCGCTGGCGAACCTGTTCAATCTGGTCACGCAAGTAATCTTGTGCATACCTATTATTCTCGAGCGCTTCCCGCGACTCCGAAGTGGCGAATGCCGCCAGATAGGCATTCGCCACTTCTGCTGCGATTGCCGGGCTATCCGATCGGTAAGCAATCTCGATGATCCAATTTAGGTCTGGCACCTCAGCGCTGACGTTATTCTGAAGGATTGCTGCAGCGCGGGCCTGCTTGGCTTCGCGCCAGGCCTCATCTGTCAAGTTCGGCGGTCGATCCTCGTCAATGTCGGCTCCGAGGAAGTCGTCGCGTTCGCCCAGGTTCAGGTCTTCCGCAACCTGGCTAGCTAGTCGGTGGCTTGTGATGATGCCGATATAGGTCGAAAGTTGATCACGCATTTGGCTCGAGCCGACCGCTTGGTCGAGGTTCTGCCCTTCGACAATGAAGGCGCCATAAGGATCAATGCGCACCGATGAACGCGCTTCGTATACCGGAGTGGTCAGCAGGGTAATGACTAGCCCAGCAACCACCGCCGCACCGATCAGACCAGCGATCAGCCAACGCTGGCGAAAGAGGATACCACGGATAAAGCCGAAGGTGAGGAACTGAACCTCCGGCTGAGGTTCAATGCGTGCCAACTGGCCGTCCGGCATGTACTTGTCCAGCCATACGCCCTGCCCGTTATTGTTGGGAGAATTCATCATGGAGCGTCCGTTCATAGCTTAAGGCTGCACATCGTGATGGGAGGAGGAAACCGGGGATGTAAAGGTCCAAGTGCCGTTCAAAATACTGCAAGTCAGTCAGCCAATAAGCTGGCTTCTCTTCGATTGCATAACGCTTCAGATTGTGCGTTGCAACATGATTGAATATCAGCGTTCACAACGTTGAGAATATGCATAATCTTCATACTGGGCTCGCACTCGAACGGCGGCGCTCGCAATTATTCTGGCATGGAGACCGAGGCGACGGCATAAGATGCCGTCATTCGAACAATCGGGAACCTTTGCCATGGCGTTCACCGCATCGCCGCTAAGCCTCGCAGGTGCGGCAATCTACGTGTTAGTAGCAATCACTACTGCTTTCGCTGCGCATTTCGCGGCAAGTCGCGAACAGCAAACTTGGCACATTCGCAGCTGGGCAGCTTTGACGCTCCTCTTCGTGCTGCTGATCGCCATGCGGCTGTTCGATGCCGAGGGAGTATTGCGCGACAGCCTGCGTGAATATGCGCGGTGGCACGGCCTCTACGGCAGTAGGGGATCTATGCAGCGACCGATGGTGGCTGTTGTAATCGTCATCGCTGCTCTGGCAGGCTGCTGGGGTTTCTGGCGGTTCGGGCGCACGCTGCGCGGGCGGCGCAATATCGCCGTCGGCCTGGCCTTGGCATGCGGCGCCTCAATGTTCGCCCTTGTAGGCCTGCGAGTCATCTCCCTGCACCTGGTGGACTCCTTGCTCTACGGCCCCTTGAAGCTGAACTGGCTTGGCGACGTCGGGCTGAGCTTCTTGGTGGCTGGAGCGGCCATCATCTACGTGAAGATCGTCAGCTCCTCTGGCCAAAATCTCCGCTAAAGCAATGTTGCGGGCAATCAAGTGACGCGACTATCACAGTGGCGGGGCGTCGTTGGCAATTCGCGCGCAACACCAAGCCGATGAGACTGGTCGAACAATCATGAAGAGCCGTTCCGCGCGTCCGCTGCTTTGTCTCGCTGCATCGGGCGGTGGACACGTACGCCAGCTGCTCGACCTTGAGCCCCTCTGGCGGAACTTCGACTATTACTTCGTCACCGAGGATACCGCCCTCGGCCAGTCGATTTCCAAGCAGCATCGCACCGAATTCGTCCCGCATTTCGCGCTTGGCCAAGCAAAGCTGGGGCAGCCGCTGAAGATGCTGCGCGAGGCAGGCCGCAGCATGTGGCAGTCGCTCTCCATCATTTGCCGGAACCGACCGGACTACGTGATCACCACCGGTGCGGGATCGCAGCTGTTCATCGCCTTCTGGGCAAGGCTGATAGGCGCCAAGATCATTCTCATCGACAGCTTCGCTCGCTTCGACAGCCCTAGCGCCTTCGCCCGGCTGGCGGGGCCGATCGCACATCTCCGACTGTCGCAATCCGCCGCCAGCGCCCGCAATTGGGGAAATGCGCAGGCATTCGATCCATTGCGTTACCTTCCGGTGGAACGCCCAGCGAAAGATGACCTGGTCTTTGCTACTGTCGGTGCGACCTTACCCTTCCCGCGACTGGTGGACCTGGTGATCGAAGCCAAGAGAAGCGGGCGGATCTCCGAAAGGGTGATCCTCCAGGTCGGCGATGTCGAAGGCGAACTGCCTGCCGTCGGAGGGGTCGAGGTGGTCAGGTCACTGCCGTTCGACGAGGTCCAGCAGACGCTTGAACGGGCCAGGATCGTCATCTGCCACGGCGGGACGGGTTCGATCCTTACAGCCTTGCGAGCAAGCTGCGCCGTCATCGTCATCCCCCGCCTCTTCGCTCAAGGGGAGCATTACGACGACCACCAGCTCGAGATCACTGGGAGCTTCGAGCAGCGCGGCCTGTTGCGCTCAGCGACCAACGGGGAGGAGCTGGCTGAGGCGCTCGAATGGGCCAGAGACTTTGAACCTCGCCCAGTCACGACGGACTATTCCGAAATGATCGAGGCACTGCGAGACTTCATCAAAAGCAACACGGTTGCTCCCCAGGAAGGTCTCGAAGGCCGAAGCTGAAGCCAAGGTTGGACGAGACAATACGAGACCCAAGGTATTGCCAAGGTCGGACCTACGCTTCCTTGTTGCATCGCTTGCCACGAGCAAGGCCACGTGTTTAGGCGGTCATGCCAGAAGAAACAGCACTCCGAGGGAAGATCACGAATAATGCCAAAAACCGCCCTCATCACCGGCGTCACTGGACAGGACGGTGCCTACCTGGCCCACCTGCTTCTCGAAAAAGGCTATGAAGTCCACGGCGTGAAGCGACGCTCTTCCAGCTTCAACACCGGCAGGATCGAGGACATTTACCAGGACCCCCATGTCGACAACCGGATGTTCCACCTTCACTATGGCGACCTGACCGACAGCACCAACCTGATCCGCATTATCCAGGAGGTGCAGCCTGACGAGATCTATAATCTTGCGGCGCAAAGCCACGTCGCGGTGAGTTTCGAGACGCCCGAATATACCGCAAATGCCGACGCCGTCGGTGCCCTGAGGCTGCTCGAAGCCATCCGCATCTTAGGCCTCGAAAAGAAGACACGCTTCTACCAGGCGTCGACCTCAGAGCTATACGGACTGGTCCAGGAAGTTCCTCAGAGAGAGACGACTCCCTTCTATCCTCGCAGCCCCTATGCCGCTGCAAAGCTTTATGCCTACTGGATCACGGTGAACTACCGAGAAGCCTATGGCATTCACGCCAGCAACGGCATCCTCTTCAACCACGAAAGCCCTCTGCGAGGCGAGACCTTCGTCACCCGCAAGATCACCCGCGCCGCCGCTGCCATTGCTCTTGGCCGTCAGGAAAAGCTCTACCTCGGCAATCTCGATGCACAGCGCGACTGGGGCCATGCCAAGGAATATGTCCGCGGCATGTGGATGATGATGCAGCAAGACGAGCCTGACGACTACGTCCTCGCCACCGGCGAGACGACCTATGTTCGCGATTTCGTCCTGTGGGCCTTCGAGGATGCCGGTATCCCCATCGAGTTTCGCGGCGAGGGCGTAGAAGAAAAGGGTTACGCCCTGAGCGACGGTCGCTGCCTGGTCGAGGTGGACCCGCGCTATTTCCGTCCGACCGAAGTCGACCTCCTGATCGGCGATCCAGGCAAGGCTCACCAGAAGCTCGGCTGGCGGCACGAGACCAGCGTGCGCGAGCTGGCTCGCGAAATGGTCGAGGCGGACCTCAAGGTCATGCGCGACGAGCCGATCCCAGGTTCTGAATGATGTCCTACGACCTAGCCGGCAAGCGCGTCTATGTCGCCGGGCACAAGGGCATGGTCGGCTCGGCCCTGGTCCGGCGGCTGGAGCGCGAGAACTGCGAAATCCTGACCTCCGATCGCTCGGTCGACCTTCGCGAACAGGCCGCCGTGCGAGAATGGTATGCCGACAATCGTCCCGACGGCGTGATCGTGGCGGCAGCCAAGGTTGGCGGCATCCTGGCAAACGACACCTATCCTGCCGATTTCCTCTACGACAACCTCATGATCGAGGCGAACCTCATCGAGGCTGCCTATCGCAACGACGTCGAGAAGCTGCTCTTCCTCGGCTCCTCCTGCATCTACCCGAAGATGGCTCCGCAGCCGATCCCTGAGGAGGCTCTCCTGACAGGACCTCTTGAGCCGACCAATGAATGGTATGCGATCGCAAAGATCGCAGGCATCAAGCTTTGCCAAGCCTACCGTCGCCAGCACGGCTGCGACTACATCAGTGCCATGCCGACCAACCTCTATGGCCCTGGTGACAACTTCGATCTCAAAAACAGCCACGTCCTTCCTGCCCTGATCCGAAAGGCGCACGAGGCGAAGGAAGCAGGCTCCGACAGCATCGAGATCTGGGGCACGGGTACGCCGCGCCGCGAATTCCTGCATGTCGACGACCTGGCAGACGGGTGCGTTTTTCTGCTTCGCAACTACTCCGGGGACGAGCACATCAACCTTGGATCAGGCAAAGACATTCCGATCATCGAGCTGGCCGAAATGGTCTGTCAGGTGGTTGGCTTCGAAGGTACGATCAGCAAGGACACTTCCAAGCCTGACGGAACGCCGCGCAAGCTGATGAGCGGCGACAAGATCGCAGCCATGGGCTGGGCTCCGAAGATCGCATTGCGTGACGGCATCGCAGATGCCTACCGCTCCTTCCTTGCCGGAGAAGGAAAGGCCTAGGATAGGTCAGAAGGCTCTTTCGTGGACGAGCACCGTCGCGGTGGCGAAGAGGATCTTGATGTCGAGCCACATGCTCCAGTCTCGCCCATATTCCAGATCCGCCATCAGGCGTTTGGCGAGGTCAGCCTCATTCTCGGTCGCACCCCTGTATCCTCGAACTTGAGCCAGACCAGTGATGCCAGGTCGTAGGCCATGTCGCTGCCAATACTTTCGGTCGACCTCCCAGAAGAGCCTGTTGCCGGCCTTCGAACCGATCGCATGAGGCCTTGGTCCAACGAGGCTCATGTCGCCCTTCAGGACGTTAAATAGTTGCGGCAATTCATCGATGCTGGTGCGGCGGATGAAGCGACCAACCATGGTGATACGATCATCGTCCTTGCTGGCAGAGCGGTCGCCATTGGCATCAGCCTGCCGCATCGAACGAAACTTGTAGATGTCGAAGAACTGGTTTCCGCGACCCATCCTTCTTTGCTTGAAGATGACTGGCCCGCGATCCTCCAGCTTTATGGCCAGAGCCACCACCAGCATCACGGGGCTTAGCAACAACAAGGCAATTGACGTTAGGGCAAGGTCAAATAGGCGTTTGGAGGCGCGTGCCCGAATGCCGAGGTGACCGACTGATACCGTCAGAGAAGAGATGTTGACGTCATCGTGGTGGACGACGCCCAAGGCACCAAGGTCACGGACATTCTGGTCTACGACCTCACCCTGGAGCCCGGAACCCTTCAGAACCTCTGACCATGCAAGGCGATGCTCTCGACTTGAGCTGATCAGAACCCTGTCCATGTTGCGAAGATATTTCGCCAGACGGTCGAGGGCATCTGGGTCATCAATGTCGGGCCTCAAGCCGTGCACTTCGGCGTCGACGTGGTAGGAGTGCGGCAAATGAAACCTCGGGCCGCCTGCATGTATAACAAGATTGTTGACGGCGTTCGGACCCCAAAGGCCCGTGAGCCATCTGGTAAATGCTGCACGAAAAGCCGTCAGGACGACGAAGCTGACAAGCGCACCCGCCACAAAGATCACCCTCGAGAAATCGGCATTCATTTTCGCGAAGAACAGCAGGAAATTCAGCAATGCCGACGATATCAATATCGAAATCACCACCTTGGTAGAGGCGTGGCGCCAATCCGTCAGGCTCTTGAGGGAATATGAGCCATTGTAGGCGGCAATCGTGATGTAGATAGGAAGAAAGAGGAGGCCAGGCTGGTAAGATGCCAAAAGCCCAACCGTCCCCATGTAGATCTTAGAGACGATGCCGAAGCTGGCTGTGATTGCCAGCAAATCAAAAACCACCATCCCGAGGTAGGCCTGCAGCCGTTTCTTCTCGAGCGAATTGGCAAGGCCGTTTGAAGGAGGTGTTGGAAGTCGATATTCAGCAGGTCCGCCGCCAAACGAGGGGGCGACCTTTTGGCCAGCAGCCTTGTCGACTGCCGCCTCTTCTTCCTCATGAATGCCTGCAGGCTTCTGCAAACGCCACTCCCTGCCGAATGCTACAAATAAACGGCGAGGCTTCCCTACCAACAATCCACATCTAGCGCACCAAGTAATTGTTGCCAAACAAAAATGTCGTTTTCGTACAATTTGACACAATTGGCATCTCGGTTTGCCAAGGTTCGCTGTGACACCTTGATGATGCGACTGCGTCACGGCCAAAGTGCCACTTCGTTGAGGCAATGGCCTTTCGCGAAGTACCAAGAAACAATGCTGTTGAGGTTGCCGAACTAGCGTCGGACAGCAGCGTAGCGGGCAATCTGCGCCAGTTCCTGCGCCAGGATCAGCTCTGCCATCTGGCTGTTCGCCAATAGCGAGCGATGCAGGTCGGCCAGGCGCGGAACGAGGCGTTCCAGCTTACCGCCGCTCCAGCGCTGCAGCTGGTCGCCCACGTCGCGGTGGTCCTTCCAGAACACGCCATTGGCCTTGAGGAAACTCTGCATGTCGTCACCCGGCCGCAGCTTGGCGGAAAGCGTCGCGAGCTGAGCCGCGCGCCGCTCCATCGCCAGCGCCACGCCGACGGGGTTGAGCGAAACCTCGTGCAGCCGGCGCAGTTCGGCGGGCAGCTTGCGTACTTCGCCTCCCAGCGCGGCATTCACCAGCGGCATGAAGCCGTCTTCCTCGGTCGATGCGCCGATGACGTCGAAGTCCTCCGGCCCGGCCGCCTTGGGCGATTGCGGCGAGGCATCGAGATAGAGCGCCAGCTTGTCGACCTCGCTCTGCGCCAGCCGCACGTCGAGCCCGGCCGCCTGCGCAATGCGTTCCGCCAGGTTGCCGCCCAGTCGCAGGCCCGCCGCATCGGCCATGGCGCGCACGTCGGCGGTGACCGAGCGCAGGTCCGGCGGATAGAACACCGCCACCAGCGCATCGCCGCGCTTGATCAGCAGCTTGGCGCTGCGCGACTTGTCGGTGGCGGAAGTGGCGACGATGAAGATCGGCCATGCCTCGTCCGCCTCGCCGCGGTCGGCCAGATCGCAATAGGTCTTCAGCGCATCGTGCGCTTCCTCACCGGTCACCCTCACGAACAGGTGCCGCGCATCGCCGAACAGCGAGGTGGAGCGCGCCTCGTCCACCAGCCGCACGGGATCGCTCTTGAGGTCCTGCCCGGTCAGCTCCACGCGTTCGCCCGCATCGGGCAGCGTCGCGATCAGTTTCATGGCGGCGGCCGATGCCCCGGCCTCGTCGGCACCGCAGAAGAAGCAGATGCGCAGCTTGCCCGCCGCCTTCTGCGCGGCTTGCGCGTAGTCGCGCTGGGTGGCCTTCACTGCTGTTCGCGCAGGGTGCGGGTGACCCTGACGACGATCTGGTCGGCCACTTCCTGCGCCAGGTTTTCCAGCGCGGTCTGCTCGGCGGCGATGGTGGCGAATTCGGAGCCGACCACATCGATACCCGCGTCCGAACCGGCGGTGGCGTCGATCAGGATGGTGGCGGTGGCGACATCGACCAGCTGGTAACGCGCGCGCAGGATGCGGCGTTCTCGGCCGATGGTGTCGTCGGTTAGCAGGCCGAGGCCTTCGACCTGGTCGTCCAGCACCACGTCGAGCCGGTAGCGAGTACCGCCTTCCGAAGTGCCTCGGCTGAGGCGGTCGGTCAGCGCATTGCGCACCAGCCAGCCGTCGCGGCCGGGAATGGCGGGCACTTCGATGGCGGCCAGTTCGCGGGCGACATGGCCGTCGCCGCCGCCTGCATAGATGGGCTGCAGGCCGCACCCAGAGAGCGACACAAGCGCCGCACAAAGGGCCAGAACCCGCATCATGTGACGATATTCACCAGCCTGCCGGGCACCACGATCACCTTGCGAATTTCCGCGCCATCGATCGAACGCTGGACCTTCTCGCTGGCAAGCGCAAGCGCTTCGAGGTCCTCTTTCGACGCATCGGCGGGTGCCTTCAGCGTATCGCGCAGCTTGCCCTTGTGCTGGACGGCGATGATCACCTCGTCCTCCACCAGCATGGCTTCGTCGACTTCGGGCCAGACGGCTTCGGCCACCAGCCCTTTGCCGCCCATGGCCGCCCAGCCTTCTTCGGCAAGGTGTGGCATCATTGGCGAGGCCATCAGCAGCAGCGAACGAATAGCGTGGTTGCGATCGGCCGAGGGCCTGGCCTTCTCGGTGGCGCTGGTGAGTTCGTAGATCCGCGCCACCGCCTTGTTGAAGGCCAGCGCCTCGATATCCTCGGCGACGGCGGCAATGGTCTGGTGCGTCTTGCGGGCCAAGTCCTTGTCTTCGCCCGAAGCACCCGCGTCGAACTGGCCGAACAGGCGCCACAGGCGCTGGACGAAGCGGCCGCAGCCCTCGATCCCGGCTTCGGACCACGGCAGGTCGCGTTCGGGCGGGCTGTCCGACAGCATGAACCAACGCACGGCGTCGGCGCCGTAGTCGCGGATGATGTCCTCCGGGTCGACAACGTTCTTCTTCGACTTGGACATCTTGATGACCTTGCCGATCTGCACCGGCTGGCCGTCGGCCTTCAGCGTCGCGCCCTCGCCAGTACGCTCGACCTCGGCAGGGGTGTAATAGATTTCGCGCGGACCATCCTTGCGGCTGTAGGTCTCGTGCGTGACCATGCCCTGCGTGAACAGGCTGGCGAACGGCTCCTTCACCTCCAGCTGGCCGACATGAGCCAGCGCGCGAGTCCAGAAGCGGGCGTAGAGCAGGTGCAGGATCGCATGCTCGATGCCGCCGATATACTGGCCTACCGGCATCCACTGCGCCACTTCGGCAGCGTCGAAGGGCTTGTCAGCCGGCTGGCTGGCGAAGCGTAGGAAATACCAGCTGGAATTGACGAAGGTGTCTAGCGTGTCGGTCTCGCGCCGGGCGGCGGCACCGCACTTCGGGCAATCGACATGCTTCCAGGTCGCGTGCCGTTCCAGCGGGTTGCCCGGCGTCTTGAAATCGACGTCCTCGGGCAGCTTCACCGGCAGCTGGTCCTTGGGCACCGGCACCACGCCGCAGGCATCGCAATGGATGAAGGGGATCGGCGTGCCCCAGTAACGCTGGCGCGACACGCCCCAGTCGCGCAGGCGCCAGACGGTGGTGCCCTTGCCCCAGCCGCCCTGCTCGGCGCGGGTGATGACCTCGTCCTTGGCGTCCTCGACGGCCATGCCGGAGAGGAAATCGGAATTGACGATCACCCCGTCGCCAGCCTCGGCTTCGCCCGCGAACGGCTTGTCCGCTTCCTCGACCGAGGAGGCGACGACTCGCGGGATCGGCAGGCCGTACTTGGTGGCGAATTCGAAGTCGCGCTGGTCGTGCCCCGGCACGGCCATGATCGCGCCGGTGCCGTAATCCATCAGCACGAAGTTGGCGATGTAGACCGGCAGCTCTTCGCCGGTGAACGGGTGCCTCGCGGTGATGCCGGTATCGAAGCCCAGCTTCTCGGCCGTTTCCAGCTCTGCCGCGGTGGTGCCGCCCTTCTTGCACAGCTCGATGAAGGCGCGCGCCTCCTCGCTGTCGGCCGCCACGCCGTGCGCCACCGGGTGGTCGGCAGCCACGGCGACGAAGCTGGCACCGAAGATGGTGTCGGGACGCGTGGTGTAGACCGGCAGCGTCTCACCGTTCGACAGGTCGAAGGCGAATTCCAGGCCCTGGCTCTTGCCGATCCAGTTGGCCTGCATCAGGCGCACCTTCTCCGGCCAGTCCTCCAGCGTGTCGAGGCCGGCCAGCAGGTCTTCGGCGAAGTCGGTGATCTTGAGGAACCACTGGTTGAGCTTGCGCTTCTCGACTTCCGCGCCGGAACGCCAGCCCTTGCCGTCGATCACCTGCTCGTTGGCGAGCACGGTCATGTCGACCGGGTCCCAGTTGACCTCGCTTTCCTTGCGATAGACGAGGCCCGCTTCGTAGAGGTCGATGAACTGCGCCTGCTCGTGGCCGTAGTAGTCCGGGTCGCAGGTGGCGAATTCGCGGCTCCAGTCGAGCGCGAAGCCGAGCTGCTTCAATTGCCCCTTCATCGTGGCGATGTTGTCGTAGGTCCAGCCGCCGGGGTGGACGCCCTTTTCCATCGCCGCGTTCTCGGCCGGCATGCCGAAGGCGTCCCAGCCCATCGGGTGCAGCACCTCGCGCCCGCGCATCTTGTGATAGCGCGCCAGCACGTCACCCATGGTGTAGTTGCGCACGTGGCCGATGTGGATGCGCCCGCTGGGATAGGGGAACATCTCCAGGACATAGGTCTTGGGCTTGTCGCTGCCGCTGTCGGCTTCGAAGCACTTGGCCTCGTCCCACGCGGCTTGCCAGCGACCATCGGCACTGGCCGGATCGAATCGTTCAGCAGTCATGGCAGTCCCCTAAGGGAAGTTAGAGAACGGCGGAACGCCGCAGATCGCGGGCCTTGGTGAGGATGATGTCCTCGAGGCGCTGCAGCGTGGCGGCCTGCACCGGGGCTTCCACCCAGACGCCATTCTGCAGCACCTGCCGGCTGGCGGCGACGCGCAGCGCATCGGCGCGCAGGTCCTGATCGAGGATGGCGACCGAGACCTTCACCCGCTCGTTGGGATTGTCGGGATCTGCATACCAGTCCGTCACCAGCACGCCGCCGTTCGAATCCGCCTGCGTCAGCGGCATGAAGGACAGCGTCTCCAGGCTGGCGCGCCAGAGATAGGAGTTCACGCCGATGGCCGTGACGCGCGATGCGGCGAGGTCCGTCCGCAGCCGCTCGTCGTCACCGCCACCGCAGGCCGAAAGGGCGAAGGTGGCCATGCCGAGCATGGAAGCGCCAGCAATCTGGCGGGCAAAGGCGGGAACGGAAGAAAATGCCATCATTGGTCCTGTAAACTCGAATGAAAGGCCGCAAGCCAGCCTTTGCAACGGGTGCCCTCTATAACGGGCATGTCGTCTGCGGCAAGGCGCAGCACATGCCTGCGCACAAAAGCGCCGAATCGGCGTGAACCCCTGCTTAATGCGCGGCGCCCCGGGGCGGGAGTCTGTGGACCGGCTGCAACAGTATGAAAATAAGGCGAAGGCGGAGATAGCATTGTCTGGAATTTGTCGTGGGCCGGGCGTAGCCCAATAGAGTCCGTTGCGACTCGCGAGATTCGGGGAACCACCTCGTTCAGCAAGAGTCCATCGGACAGGGAAGAAATGGGTGTCATGAGCAAGTTGCGCAAAGGATTGGCAGGAAAGGTGGCGCTTGGCGCGTCCGCCGCGCTGCTGGCCGTTGCCGTGCCGGGCACCGGCCTTGCCTTCGTGTCGCTGGATGGCGGCGCTGCCACCGAAACCGATAGCACCTTCATCGCCTTCACCCCGGCTGACGCCGATCCGCGCCTGGCCCGCTTCCTGGCGGAACGTGGCAGCGATGCGCGGATGATGCGCTTCACCCCGGCTGGCGTGGCTGCATCGCAAGCCGCGCGTTCGATTACGGTCGCCGTGCGGGTCGATCCGGAAACGGCCGATGCCCTTGCCGCGCGCTCGGTCATCGACGGGTCGCGCAAGAATGCACCGGCTTCGGCGCTGCGCGTCACGCCCACCCGCTACAACCTCGGCCTGGCTCGCGGCTACAGCAGCTTCGCCCAGGCTCCGGCGGCCGCTGCCCCGGCCAGCTCGCGCCTGTCGCGCACCATTGCCCGGACGGAGATGCCGGACCTGGCCGATTTCACGCCCTCGCGGGGCGCCCAGCAGGAACCCAGCCGGTTCGCCGCGCGCATCGCGCTGGATGAAGATCGCACCGCCGACAATGCCGCGGTTTCGGGCGAGCGCCTGACCGACCAGATGCTGGACGTTACCGGCAGCTATTCGCTGACGCGCAATCTCGATATCACCGCGGGTATCCGTTACGAGCAGGATCGCGACCTGTTGCCGGTTCCCAATATCGATCAGCAGGATAGCCAGGCCGTCTACATCGGCACGCAGTTCCGCTTCTGACCGGACGAGAAATCATTGCATCCCATGCACCCCGCTTCGGCGGGGTTTTATTTTGCGCAACACCCGTGCCTTCTTTAAGACTGAAGGCGACACGATTCCCCAACAGGAGATTTGGAAATGGCACGCGTTGCAGTCGTTACCGGTGGCACCCGCGGCATTGGCCGCGCAATTTGTGAAGCCTTGCAGGCAGACGGCTTCAAGGTAGTCGCCAATTATGCCGGCAACGAAGAAAAGGCACGCGCCTTCACCCAGGAAACCGGCATCCCGACCTACAAGTTCGACGTGGGTGATCATGCCGCGACGCTGGCTGCCTGTCAGAAGATCGAGGAAGAGGTCGGCCCCATCGATGTGGTGGTCAACAATGCCGGCATTACCCGTGACGGCACGCTGCTGAAGATGAGCTACGAGGAGTGGGACGATGTCATGCGCACCAACCTCGGCGGCTGCTTCAACATGGCCAAGGCGACCTTCGCCGGCATGAAGGAACGCAAGTGGGGCCGCATCATCAACATCGGCTCGATCAATGGCCAGGCGGGCCAGTACGGCCAGGTCAACTACGCCGCTGCCAAGAGCGGCATCCACGGCTTCACCAAGGCGCTGGCGCAGGAAGGAGCGCGCTACGGCATCACCGTGAACGCCATCGCGCCGGGCTATATCGATACCGACATGGTCGCTGCCGTGCCGGAGAACGTGCTGGAGAAGATCGTCGCCAAGATCCCGGTCGGCCGCCTTGGTCAGGCCAGCGAAATCGCCCGCGGCGTCAGCTTCCTCGCTGCGGAAGAAGGGGCCTTCGTCACCGGCTCCACGCTGTCGATCAACGGCGGCCAGCACATGTATTGACGGGGCGACCGGTGGGCGACCTCTACCACCCGCCGGTCAAGCGCTCGATCGAGATCGCCGGGCACAAGACCTCGATCAGTCTCGAACCGCTGTTCTGGGACCTGCTGCGCGACGCGGCGGAGCGCGCGTGCCTGCCGCTCAACGCGCTGGTCGCGCGCATCGATGCCGAACGGATCGAGGCCGAGCATCCGCCCGGCCTCGCAACTGCCATCAGGTTGTGGCTGGTCGCCGACCTGCGCCGGCGCACCGATCAGTAATTGGCCTGATCAGTAATTGGCTGGCGGATCGCTGGCAGGGAAGCTCTCGTCGCCTTCCTCGTCCACCATGTCCCAGGTGTCCTTCGGCTTGTCGGCCATGGCCTCCGGCCCGGCATCGCGGATCTGCTGGAAGTTCTTGCCGCCGGCCTGGCCGGAGGCAAAGGCTTCATTCTGCTGCGGACGGATCTTCTTCTCGTAAAAGCGGTAGCCCGCGTAACCGAGGGCACCGAGGGCTGCGAGTTTGAAAAGCATGGGAGTGTGCTCCTTTCCTTCACCTCACCAACGCGCAAGTGGCGGGAAAGTTCTGCAACAGTGCCAAAATCGGGCGTCCAATTGTTGTGGTTGACCCCAATCCTTCCGGTCTGCACACATCCATCATGACCACGCACAAACCGATCCGCAAAGCCGTGTTCCCCGTCGCGGGCCTCGGCACCCGCTTCCTGCCCGCCACCAAGGCCATTCCCAAGGAATTGCTGCCGATCGTCGACCGCCCGCTGATCCAGTACGCGGTGGACGAGGCACGCGAAGCGGGGATTGAGCAGATGATCTTCGTCACCGGGCGCGGGAAGACCGCCATCGTCGAGCATTTCGACATGGCCTACGAGCTGGAAGCCACGATGCAGGAGCGCGGCAAGGACATGTCCGTGCTCGATGCCACGCGGGCGACGCCGGGCGACATCATCACCGTGCGCCAGCAGGTCCCGCTCGGGCTCGGCCACGCGATCTGGTGCGCCCGCGCCATCGTGGGGGACGAGCCCTTCGCCATTCTCCTGCCTGACGAGATGATGGTGGGCGAGCCCGGCTGCATGGCGCAGATGGTGCAGGCCTACAACGAAGTCGGCGGCAACCTGATCTCGGTGCTGGAAGTGCCGCAGGAGGAAGTCTCCAGCTACGGCGTGATCGACCCGGGCGAGAGCAAGGGCGCGCTGACCGAGGTGAAAGGCCTGGTGGAGAAGCCGCCGGTGGCCGAGGCGCCGTCGAACAAGATCATCTCCGGCCGCTACATCCTGCAGCCCGAGGTGATGCGCACGCTGGAGAACCAGGGCAAGGGTGCCGGCGGCGAGATCCAGCTGACCGATGCCATGGCGCGGATGATCGGCAACCAGCCGTTCCACGCCGTCACCTTCAAGGGGCGCCGCTTCGACTGCGGCAGCAAGACCGGGTTCGTGGAAGCCACCCTGGCCCTGGCGCTGGAGCGCGAGGACATGGGCGAAGAGGTGCGCCGGATAGCAAAACGGCTGCTAGAGAACTAGCAGCCGCCTATCCCGTCCAAAGGATAATTGCCTAACTTATTCGGGGCCGCCGCGCGCCGCGGTCGCGCTGTCTTCGGTCTCCAGGTCGGCGAACATGTAGGGCAGCGGGTTCACCGGCTCGTCCGCCACGCGCACTTCGTAGTGCAGGTGCGGGCCGGTGGAACGACCGGTCGAACCGACATAGCCGATCAGGTCACCCTTCTCGACTTCGTCGCCCGGACGCACCGAGTAGCTCGACAGGTGGGCGTAGCGGGTTTCCAGCTCACCGCCGTGGCCGATCTGCACGTAGTTGCCGTAGCTGCCCCAGTACTGGGCCATCTCGACCACGCCGTCAGCCGTGGCATAGACCGGCGTGCCGCGCGGGGCGGCAAGGTCGACACCGTTGTGACGGCGGCGCTGGCGCAGGATCGGATGATCGCGCATGCCATAGCCGCTGGTGAGGCGCACGCCGTCGACCGGCATGCGCGACGGAACCGAAACGGCAACGCGCGGGGCCGGAGCGATATCGCCGGCAGCGGTCACGCGGCCGCCGTCTTCCAGATCTTCCCAACTGGCGAAGAGTTCGGTGAATTCGGCATCGTCGCCCATCAGCGGGGCATCGACCACGGTGCTGGTGTCGATCGCGCCGCTTTCGGGCGCCTCTTCCGCCACGGCCGGACTGGCGACAGCCATGGAGCCGATGGCGATAATGCTGGCGATCTTGACGAGCATACGATCCCTTTTTGCTTCTCGTCCGGCGCCCTCGGGAGCCTTCGTCAGTTCATTCTGCGTGGCCCCGTCCGGGCCATTCGCTTTGTCTGTGGAGATGGTCGGAACCTTCCGCCGTCTCGTGCATTTGTTGCGTATGCGGGGAAGTATTAACTAGGCAATAGCCCCGTAGAATTCCCGCGACAGACCGGCTGCAAGACGCGCTGAGTCGTTGAACGGTGGTTTCAGCGCCCCGTGAAAGTGGCGTTTCACCAGCATTTTCCAGTGATTTTTCGGCTCCTTGCCGCGCTTGCGACAAAAAGCGTCGAAATGACTTGCGCCCGCTGCGACGTGACGGATTTCGTCGTCAAGGATTCTTTGCAGGATCGCCGCGCCGCGCTCATCCCCTTGTGATTTCACGCGTTCGAGCGTCGCCGGGGTCACGTCCAGCCCCCGCGCTTCCAGCACCATGGGCACCACGGCCAGCCGCGCGCCGACGTCGTACGCCGTCTCTTCGGCGGAACGCCACAGGCCGCCGTGCACCGGCAAGTCGCCATAGGCAGCGCCCTGATTCGCCAGGTGCCGCTCGATTACGGCGAAATGCATCGCTTCGTCCGCAGCGACGGAGAGGAAGTCGGCGATGAACCCCTCGCCCATCTCGCCGCCGAATCGCCCGACCATGTCCAGTGCCAGGTCGATGGCGACGAATTCGATATGTGCGAGGCTGTGCCACAGGGCGATGCGGTTGCGCGCTGAGCCGCCCTTGCCGCGCTTGGGCATCCGGCCCGGCGGCAGCACCTGCACCTCGTCCGGCCAGGCGGGGCGATCGGGCATGGCCACGCTGAACCGGGTCGGCAGCTCGCCGCGCCGCCAGGCCCGCACCAGCGCGCGGGTCGCCTTCACCTTGCCGCGCTTGTCGCCGGTCAGCAGGGCGGCGCGAATGGCCTGCGAGAGATCGTCACCCAAGGGCACTGAAGGGCACCTAGAGCGCCTTGGCGGCTTCCAGCACCTCGGCCACGTGGCCCTTCACCTTCACCTTGCGCCAGACGCGCGCGATCCTGCCATCGGCATCGACCAGGTAGGTGGTGCGCACCATGCCCATGAAGGTCTTCCCGTACATCTTCTTCTCGGTCCAGATGCCCAGCGCATCGGACAAGCCATTCTCTTCCGGGTCGGAAGCCAGCGGCACGGTCAAGTCGTGCTTGGCGATGAACTTCTCGTGCCGCGCATAGGCATCCTTCGACACGCCCAGCAACGCGGCACCGGCCGCCTCGAAATCCGCCTTGGCCGCGCTGAATTCCACGTTCTCGGTGGTGCAGCCGGGCGTCATGTCCTTGGGGTAGAAGAACAGCACCAGCTTCTGTCCGCGGAAGTCCGAGGGCTTGATGGTGGCGCCATCGGCACCTTCCATCGCCACGTCGGGCATCATGTCGCCTTCGCCGGGAAGGTTGTCGCTCATCAGTCAATCTCCAGTGTCTCGCCGAAATGCTCGGCCCATTGCGCGGCGATGCATTGCCTTGCCTCGGCCAGGGTTTGCAACAGGGCCTTATAGCTGTCCTCCCCGCAGGCCTGCGCCAGCACCGCGCGGGTCGCCTCGATCGGCTCGGCTCCGTCGGGGGCGAAAAGGCGCTCGGCAATGAGGAAGCGGGTGATGGCAAGGTGGTGCTCGGCATAACCATGCGGCAGCAGCCCGGCGTCGACCAGCGCGGCAATCGCCTTTTCCAGCGCCGGGTCGAGGCCGATCCCTTCGCGCAGTTGCAGGTAGTGGATCAGGAACTCGCTATCGACGAGGCCACCGCGCACCAGCTTCACGTCGAGCGGGCCCTGCGGCGGCTTGGCCGCGAACATCTCGGCGCGCATCTCCAGCACGTCGGCCTTCAGCTTTGCCCCATCGCGATCGGCACACAGCGTGTCGCGGATGATCTTGGAAAGCTCCTCGCGCGCCGCCTCGGAGCCGAAGATCGGCCGCGCCCGGCCAAGTGCCATGTGCTCCCAGGTCCAGGCGGATTCATGCTGGTACTTCTCGAAGGCAGTAAAGCTGACCGCGATCGGCCCCTGCTTGCCTTGCGGCCGCAGCCGCGTGTCGATCTCGTAGAGCGCACCCTCCGCCGTCGGCACGGACAGCGCCGCCGACACCCGCGCGGCCAGGCGATTGTAGTAGAGCGAGGGGGAAAGCGGACGCTTGCCGTCGGAATCACCCAGCTCGTCACCCGTGTAGAGGAACACGATGTCGAGATCGGACGCATGGGTCAGCGCCCCGCCGCCCAGTCGTCCGAGCCCGAGGATGGCCAGTTCGCTGCCGGCGATTTCGCCGTGCTTCTCGCGGAAATCGGCAATCGCCGCCTCGGCCCCGGTCTGCACGGCGGCCTCGGCGATGCGGCACAGCCCCTCGGCAATGTCGAGCGGGTCGTGCCGGCACTCGACCATCTGCACGCCCAGCGCGAAGCGTTCGTCGCCCACCACCTGCCGCAAGCGGTCGAGCCGCGATTCGTAGTCGCTCTCCTCGCTCGCCCGCATCCGCTCGGCCAGCACCTCGACGCTTTCGGGAAGCTCCATCGCATTGGGATCGATCAGCGCGTCGAGCAGCTCGGGCCGACGGGCCAGCTCGTCCGCCAGCGGCCGCGCCTGGGTCAGGATGCGCAGCAGCCGGTCGAGCAGGCCGGGGCGCTGTTCGAACAGGCGGAACAGGTTGATCGCGGTCGGCAGGCGGGTGAGCAGCGTCTCCCACCGGGCCAGCGCGTGATAGGGATCGGGCGCATTGGCGATGGCATCCAGCAAGTCGTCGCGCATGGCGTCGAAAGCCTTGCGCGCCTCCACCGAGCGCAAAGCCCGCACGGAATTGCGCCAGTGCTCCACCCGTTCGTCGAACCGCTCGCGGAACTCGCCGGCGACGCTGACGGTGGTGCGTTCTTCCTCGGCATCCTCGCCCAGCAGGTCGCCATAGCGCGCGGCCACCTCGCCGGTGATCCGGCGCAGTTCCTCGACCAGCGCCGCGCCGTCGGGCAGGCCTTCCAGCCGGGCGACATTATCGATCCGCTCGGCAGAGTCGGGCAGTGAATGGGTCTGGCGGTCCTCGACCATCTGCAGGCGGTGCTCGATCACCCGCAGCCGGTCGTAGGCGTCGCCCAGCACGCGGGCATCCTCCGCGCCGATAATCTGCGCCTCGGCCAGCGCATCCAGCGCTGCGCGCGTGCCGCGCTGGCGCAGTTCGGGGATGCGCCCGCCGTAGATCAGCTGGTGCGTCTGGGCATAGAACTCGACTTCGCGAATGCCGCCGCGGCCCTTCTTGATGTCGAAGCCCGGCCCCACCTCGCGCGTGCCCTTGTAGGCCTGCCGGATACGCGCGGTGAGCCGGCGCACTTCCTCGATGGCGGTGAAGTCCAGGCTCTTGCGCCAGATGAAGGGGCGCAGGTCTTCGAGGAAGGCCTCGCCCGCGGCAATATCGCCCGCCGCCGAGCGCGCACGAATGAAGGCGGCGCGCTCCCACGCGAGCGCGCTCGATTCATAGTGCGACATGGCCGCGTTGAAGCTGATCGCGAGCGGGGTGACCTCGCTCGCCGGGCGCAGCCGTAGGTCGACGCGCATGACATAGCCCTCGCCCGTGGGTTGCGAGAGCAGCTCCACCAGCTTGCGGGCATAGCGCGCCGCGGCCTCGCCCGGCTCGTCGCGGTCGAGCCGCGGCAGGCGTTCCGGGTCGAACAGCAGGATCGGGTCGATGTCAGATGAATAGTTGAGTTCGTGCGCGCCCTGCTTGCCCAGCGCCAGCGCGGTGAAGCCCTGCACCTCGGCATCCTCCACCCGGTGGCGGATCACCGCGGTAATGGCCTCGTCCAGCGCGCGGTCGGCGAAGTCGGACAACTCGCGCATCACCCGCGTCACGTCGAAGGCCCCCGCAAGGTCGCCCACGGCCAGTACCAGCGCCAGCGACAACCGCTCGCGCCGCAGGGCATCGCCGGTGTCCGCCGCGCCCTCGCCATCGGCCCTCGCCTGCGCCAGCGCCCCCTCGCCATCGCCCGCCTGCATCAGCGCGACGAGTTCGGGGCGACGGTCCATCGCCCGCTTGAGGAACGGGGCATGCGCGGCAGCGCGATCGAGAGCGGATTGCCAGTCGGCGGTCATGGTTCGGGAATGCCGCCGCTGCTCGCCAAGGGCAAGTGCCGCTTCCCAAGCCATCGCATTGCGGCGCCTCAAGTAATCAAGTATCTAAGATAAGTATCTCGACTCTAATAAGGAATTCTAGCTGAATACGATGTAACAGATGCTTCCAATAGGGGGGAATAATGACTCATCCTTGCCATGAAATATCGCTTTATAGTGGAATTGAATACAGCGACTTCCAATTTATTTCTCCCCCGCAAAACTTCATGGACCTGCTGATGCGGTGGCTCCCGGAGGTGCTGCAACTCTACTTCTCCGCTCGCGCACGCGCCCAGGGTGCTGCGCAAATGAAATATGCCGAGGATTGCGAGCACTGGGGGCGGGAATGCTTCTACAAGTTCGGCGAATACGCCACCCGCGACATCTACCCCATCGAACACCAGGTGCGCACGTCGTTCGTGCCCGGTGTCGGCGCCGTCAGGCGGTCGGAGCTCAGGGCCGCGGTCGAGTGGAAACTGATCGTCGGCTGCGCCCGCCGCGGTGAAGTGGAAGAGACCAAGGTCGATCCGCTGAGCCAGTCCTCTTGGCAGGGGTTGCTCGATTCGGCGCGCAATTACGGCGCGAAGCCGCGCGAGTAACGCGCCCGCGCCGGGCAGGTGCGGAGCGGGTGTGGAAGACGAAGCCTTGCGGGCAGGAAGCGGCCCTGCCACATGGCGCTGCAATGTTAGTTGCTCCTGAAAGGAAGCCCATGCTTCGTCTTGCCGCGCCGCTTGCCCTGCTGGCGCTCGCCGCCGCCTGCTCGACCTCCGAAGAGGTCGAGTCGAACATTTCGCTCGAAACGCTGCAGAATGGCGTCCGCACGCTTTCCTCCGACGAGTTCGAAGGCCGCATGCCGGGAACGCAGGGCGAAGAGCTGACCGTTGCCTTCCTGGTCGAGCAGTTCGCAGCCGCCGGCCTGCAGCCGGGCAACAACGGCAGCTGGACGCAGGAAGTGCCGCTGGTGGAAATCACCGGCAGCGATTTCGCCCCGCTGACCGTGGGCACGCAGCAATTCGCCCACGGCGATGACTGGGTGGGCGTCAGCTATCGGCAGACCCCCAGCACCACGCTGGAGAACAGCGAACTGGTCTTCGTCGGCTACGGCATCAACGCGCCGGAGCGCGGCTGGAACGACTATGAAGGCGTGGACATGGCCGGCAAGACCGCGCTGATCCTGGTCAACGATCCGGACTTCGCTTCGGACACGCTGGAAGGCACCTTTGATGGCCGGGCGATGACCTATTACGGCCGCTGGACCTACAAGTTCGAGGAGGCCGCCCGCCAGGGTGCCGCCGCCGCGCTGATCGTGCATGAGGATTTCGCCGCCAGCTATGGCTGGAACGTGGTCGAATCGAGCTGGACCGGCGCGCAGGCCTATGCCGACACCGGCGGTGACGGCAGCGACCAGACGCTGATGAACGGCTGGGTGTCGAACGACACGGCTGGCGCCATCTTCGCCGCCGCCGACATGGACATGGCGGAAATGGTGCAGGCCGCCAGCCAGCCCGGCTTCAAGGCCGTGTCGCTGGGTGCACCCGTTTCCACCAGCTTCACCAATTCGACGCGCCGCTACACCTCGCGGAACGTCATCGGCGTGCTGCCGGGGGCGGAGCGCCCGGAGGAATACATCCTCCACACCGCGCACTGGGATCACCTTGGCCGCTGCACGCCGGACGCGGAAGGCGACGACATCTGCAACGGCGCGACCGACAATGCCTCCGGCACCGCCGCGCTGGTTGCCCTGGCCGAGGCCCACGTCGCAGCCGGCGCGCCCGACCGCAGCCTGGTATTCCTGGCGGTAACGGCGGAAGAGCAGGGCCTGCTCGGCGCAGAATACTACGCTGCCAACCCGGTCTTCCCGCTGGCGCAGACCGTGGCTGGCGTGAACATGGACGGCATCGCCATCCGCGGCGAAACGCGCGACGTGAACGTGCGCGGCGGCGGCAAGAGCGAGTTGGACGACTACCTCTCCGATGCGCTTGAAGCGCAGGGCCGCGTGGCCTCGCCCGACCCGGCTCCCGAAGCCGGCTACTACTACCGTTCCGACCACTTCCCGATGGTGAAGCGCGGCGTGCCGATGTTCTACGTGAAGTCGGGTCTCGACATGGTCGATGGCGGCATGGCAGCGGGCGAGGCGCTGGAAGCCGCCTATCGCTCCGATGCCTATCACGGCCCGAACGACGAGTACGACGAGAGCTGGGACTGGTCGGGCATCATGCAGGATCTCGACCTCTATTTCCGTCTCGCGCGGATGCTGGGCGATACCGACGACTGGCCCGAATGGAACGAAGGCGACGAGTTCCGCGCGATCCGCGAAGCCAGTTGCGCCGAAACCGCACTGGGGTGCTGATCGCATGACCTTCCGCATGCCCGCCGAGTGGGCGCAGCAGGACTGGATCTGGATCGGCTTTCCCGCCCATGCCGACCTGTGGGAGGAGGACCTCCTCCCCGCGCAGCAGCAGATGGCGGCCTTCGCCAATGCCGTGGCCGAGACCGGCCAGCAGGTGCGACTGGTGGTGCGCGATGCCGCTGCCGAAATGCGGGCGAAGGAACTGGTCTCTGGCGCGGTAGCGATCGAGCAGCATCCCTATGGCGACATCTGGCTGCGCGACACCGGTCCGCTGACCCTGCTCGATCCCGACGGCCAGCGCCGCGCGCAGGGCTTCGGCTTCAACGGCTGGGGCGGCAAGTTCATCATGGCAGGCGACCAGGACACCGGCCCCTCGCTGGCCTCGGCCGGCGGCCTGCCCTACCAGCGGGCCGACTGGATCCTGGAAGGCGGCGCGATCGAGACCGACGGCACCGGGCTGGTGGTGACGACCGAGCAATGCCTGCTCAATGCCAACCGCAACCCCTCGCTCTCGCGCGAGCAGATCTGGGCCAACCTCCAGCGCGACCTCGGCTTCGAGCGGATCCTGTGGCTGGGCGATGGCCTGGCGGGCGACCATACCGACGGCCATGTCGACAACCTGGCACGCATGGTGGGCGCGAACACCGTGGCCATTCCCGTCGCCAGCGGGTCTGACGATCCCAACGCCGCCGTCTACGATGACGCTCGCCAGCGGGCGCGCGATTTCGGGCTGACGGTGCGTGACATCCCCTCCCCCGGCCTGATCGGCGAAGACGACGAGGCGGAACCCGCCAGCTATATGAATTTCGCCATCTGCAATCACGTCGTGGTGGTGCCGACTTATGGCTCCGCACACGATGACGAGGCGGTGGCGGCGATCGGCGAACTCTTCCCCGGACGCGCTGCCGTGGGTCTGCGCGCCGATGCAGTCCTTACCGGCGGCGGCAGCTTCCACTGCGCCAGCCAGCACGTGCCGGCGGCAGGCGGATAAGCGCAGGCTGAAGGGTGGCAAAGAATTCCTTGCCGCTCACGGGCTTGCCCGGATGGCTAACGGAGGGCTAGTCGCGCTGGTATGAAACGCCTGACGCATCTTGAACGTCTCGAAGCCGAGAGCATCCACATCATTCGCGAAGTCGCCGCGGAGGCGACCAAGCCGGTCATGCTCTATTCCATCGGCAAGGATAGCGCGGTCATGCTGCACCTGGCCAAGAAGGCCTTCTATCCTTCGCCGCCGCCCTTCCCGCTGATGCATGTCGACACCACCTGGAAGTTCCAGGACATGTATGCCCTGCGTGAAAAGAGCGCGCAGGATGCCGGCATGGACCTGATCGTCCACCGCAATCCCGAAGCCGCGGAAAAGGGCATCAACCCCTTCGACCACGGGCCGCTGCATACCGACATGTGGAAGACCGAAGGGCTGAAACAGGCGCTGACCATGCACGGCTTCGACGCGGCCTTCGGCGGCGCCCGCCGCGACGAGGAAAAGAGCCGCGCGAAGGAGCGCATCTTCTCCTTCCGCACCGCCAGCCACGGGTGGGACCCGAAGAACCAGCGCCCGGAACTCTGGAACGTCTACAACACCAAGAAGGCCAAGGGCGAAAGCATTCGCGTCTTCCCGCTATCCAACTGGACCGAGCTCGACATCTGGCAATACATCATGGCCGAGAACATCGAGATCGTGCCGCTCTACTACGCCGCCCTCCGCCCGACCTACGAATACGAAGGCGGCCTGTTCATGGCCGACGACCTGGAGCGGCTGGAAAAGGTGATGGGCCGCCAGCCCGAGATCACCATGCGCAAGGTGCGCTTCCGCACGCTCGGCTGCTTCCCGCTGACCGGCGCGGTGGAGAGCGAGGCGGAAACGCTGGCCGAGGTGGTGCAGGAAATGCTGCTCACCACCACCAGCGAACGCCAGGGCCGCGTGATCGACCAGGACGAAGGCGGTGCCGGCATGGAGAAGAAGAAGCAGGAGGGCTATTTCTGATGGCCGACAATCCCGCCAGCGAACCCTCCTACAAGGTCGATGCCCTGATTGCCGAGGACATCGAGAAATACCTCGAGCTGCACCAGACCAAGGGTCTGCTGCGGTTCATCACCTGCGGTAGCGTCGACGATGGCAAGTCCACGCTGATCGGCCGCCTGCTCTACGATTCGAAGATGATCTTCGAAGACCAGCTCGCCGCGCTGGAGGCCGACAGCAAGAAGGTCGGCACCCAGGGGCAGGAAATCGACTTTGCCCTGCTGGTGGACGGCCTGGCGGCAGAGCGCGAGCAGGGCATCACCATCGATGTCGCCTATCGCTTCTTCGCCACCGAGAAACGCAAGTTCATCGTCGCCGATACGCCGGGGCATGAGCAGTACACCCGCAACATGGTCACCGGTGCCTCCACCGCAGACCTCGCGGTGATCCTGGTCGATGCGCGCAAGGGCGTGCTGACGCAGACCAAGCGGCACAGCTTCATCGCGCACCTCCTCGGCATCAAGCACCTGGTGCTGGCAGTGAACAAGATGGACCTGGTCGACTACGACCAGTCGACTTTCGAACACATCGTTGCCGACTATCGCAGCTTCGCCAGCGAGATCGGCATTACCGAGTTCACGCCCATCCCGATTTCCGGCTTCAAGGGCGACAACATCACGCACGCGCCGTCTGACAATACCAAGTGGTACGCCGGCCCCTCGCTGATCGACCACCTGGAGACGGTGGAGATCGCCAATTTCGCCGCGCAGTCGGACAGCTTCCGCATGCCGGTGCAGTGGGTGAATCGCCCCAACCTCGACTTCCGCGGGTTCTCCGGCCTGATCGCCAGCGGCACGGTGAAGCCGGGCGATACCATCCGCGTCGTACCCTCGGGCAAGACCAGCACGGTGGAGCGCATCGTCACCATGGGCGGCGACCTCGACGAGGCCGTCTCCGGCCAGTCGGTGACGATCACGCTGGCGGACGAGATCGACGTCTCGCGCGGCAGCGTGCTGGCAGCGGCCGACGACCCGCCCGAAAGCGCCGACCAGTTCGAAGCCAACATCGTGTGGATGAGCGAGGATGCCCTGATCCCCGGTCGCGGCTACTGGCTGAAGCTGGCGACACAGACCGTCTCCGCGACGATCGCGCAGCCCAAGTACGAGATCGACGTCAACAGCCTCGAGCACCTGGCGGCGAAGACGCTGGGTCTCAACGCCATCGGCGTGGCCGAGGTCACCACCGACAAGCCGATCACCTTCGAGAGCTATGGCGACAGTCGCCAGCTGGGCGGCTTCGTGCTGATCGACAAGCTAACCAACGCGACGGTCGGCGCCGGCATGATCAACTTCAGCCTGCGCCGCGCGCAGAACGTGCACTGGCAGTCGGTCGACATCACCCGCGAACAGCACGCCGGCATCAAGAACCAGAAGCCCGCCGTGCTGTGGTTCACCGGCCTTTCGGGCAGCGGCAAGTCGACCATCGCCAACATGGTCGAAAAGAAGCTGTTCCGGATGAACCGGCACACCTTCCTGCTCGATGGCGACAATGTCCGCCACGGCCTCAACAAGGACCTCGGCTTTACCGAGCAGGACCGCATCGAGAACATCCGCCGCGTGGGCGAAGTGGCCAAGCTGATGGCCGACGCCGGCCTGATCGTGATCACCGCCTTCATCAGCCCGTTCCGCGCCGAACGGCAGATGGTGCGCGACATGCTGCCCGAGGGCGAGTTCATCGAGGTGCATGTGGATACGCCGCTGGAAGTCGCCGAAGCGCGCGACGTGAAGGGGCTCTATGCCAAGGCGCGCTCTGGCCAGCTGAAGAACTTCACCGGCATCGACAGCCCCTACGAGGAGCCTGAATCGCCCGAGATCCGCATCGACACCACGGCGATGACGCCCGAGGAGGCGGCGGACCTGATTGTCGACAAGTTGCTGGGCGATGCCTGACATGGATGACGCCGCCCTCGCCGCGCACCTCGCCGAATGTGCCGGGCGCATCCTGCTGGAAGTGCGCGCCAGCGGCATGTTCGAAGGCAAGGCGCTGGGCAAGGCGGGCGACGAGACCGCCAACCAGTTCCTCGTCCATGCCCTGCGCCAGCAGCGCCCCGACGACGGCCTGCTGTCGGAGGAAAGCAAGGACACCGAGGAGCGCCTGTCCAAGTCGCGGGTGTGGATCGTCGACCCGGTCGATGGCACGCGCGAGTATGGCGAGGCGCGTTCGGACTGGGCGGTGCACGTCGGCCTGGCCGTGGATGGCGAACCGGTGACCGGCGCCGTCGCCTTGCCGGGGCTCGACGGTGGGATGGTGCTGCGCACCGACCAGCCGGGGCCGCTGCCCGCCGCTGCCGACAAGCCGCGCCTCGTCGTCAGCCGCACGCGCCCGGCGGCCGAAGCCGTGGCCGTTGCCGAAGCCATCGGCGGGGAGCTGGTGGGAATGGGCAGCGCCGGGGCCAAGGCCATGGCCGTGGTGCGCGGGGAAGCGGAAATCTACCTGCACTCGGGCGGGCAGTACGAATGGGACAGCTGCGCACCTGCGGCCGTGGCCAAGGCGCACGGGCTGCACATCAGCCGCATCGACGGTTCGGCGCTGGTCTACAACCAGCGCGATACCTACCTGCCGGACCTGCTGATCTGCCGTCCCGAATGGGCAGAGCGCGTGCTGGCCGAGGTGAGGGCGCTGGCCGCGACCTGAAATCTAAACAGTTTGCTAACGTTTGGGGCCTAGCCTGGTGGCCATGAAACGTGCGCGCGCCTTTGTTATCCGCCGGGTAGCCCGAGATTCGCAGGAGATCCTGCGTATCGCGATCACCAGCGCCTGCGCCGTTGCACTGATTGCCGCCGGGCAGTCCTTCCCGCTCTAGACGACCAGCTTCCACAAGGCTCCGACAGCGGCACCGCCCAGCACCAGGGCGGTGGCGACCTGCCATTGTCGCGGCGTCACGCGACCGAAGGCGCGGTGGCCGAACCAGTCGCCCAGCAGCACCGCCGGAAACAGCGCCAGCGCCAGCTCGACTTCGGGCAGGCCGCCCACGTCCAGCCAGACGAAGACCGCTGCCGTGAGCGGCGTCACCACCAGGAAGATCGCCATCATCGACGCGCGCGCCACTTTCGGCTCCAGCCGACCGCGCAGGTAGAAGGGGGCCATGCCCGGACCCGGCATGCCGGCGAAGCCGCCGAAGAAGCCGGTGAAGAACCCCGACAGCGCCATGGCCGGATGGCGCGGCATGACCAGCTTGCCCAGCGGCACCACCACCAGCACGAAGGCTCCCAGCGAAACTAGCGCGATCAGCATGCGCGCCCAGCCGGTCGGCAAGGCGGTCAGCGCCCACAGGCCCAGCGGCATGCAGGCGATGGCCAGCACGGCTATGGGGATGGCCGAACGATCGGCATCGCGGCGCACGCGGCCAAGGTCCGTCAGCCCGATCAGGAACAGCGAGATGAGGCCGATCAGCACGGCCGCACTGGGGGAAATCGCCAGCTGCAGCACCGGCACCAGCACCACCGACAGCCCGAAACCCGCCAGCCCGCGCACGAAGCCGGCGGCCACGGCGGCCAGTGCAGCGACGATCACGGCTTGCGGCTCGAACCCGAACACGGCGTCAGACCAGCTTAACCAGCGCGGCCACGGCGGCGGCACCCAGCACCACGCCGACGAAAGTGCGCCATAGCTTGTCGCTGACCTTGCCGAAGGCGAGCGAGCCGACCCAGTTGCCGAACAGCACCACCGGGAACAGCGCCAGGCCGAGCACGACCACGCGCGTCTCCAGCACGCCGATCGCGGCGCCCGAACTGACGCCGGCGAAGGCGGCGACGCCGAACACCGCCACCATCGAGGCCTTGGCCGTCACCCGCGGAATGTCGCGGCCGACGTAATAGGGCACCACCGGCGGCCCCGGCATGGCGGCAAAGCCGGTGAGGATACCTGCCGACAGGCCGGTCAGGCCCGTGGTCAGCGCGCCGGGCTGGTCGGCCGCGCGGCGCGGCAGCAGGACGGCGAAGAAGGCGGACAGTGCCACCAGCGCAATCAGCAGCCGCGCCAGCGCGGGCGGCGTGGCATCGAGCAGCATCAGCCCCGGTGCCGTCGCCAGCAGCACCAGCACGCTGATGGTGATCGCGCTCTTCTCGGCATTCTTCACGATCAGCCGGATCTCGCTGAAGGCGAGCAGCCCGGCCATGATGTTGATCGCCAGCACGGCCTGCACCGGCGTTAGCGCCAGGGCCAGGATCGGCACCAGGATGATGCCGAAGCCGAACCCCGTCAGCCCACGGATGAAGGCCGCGCCAAGTGTCGCCGCCACGGCGATGGCGATCTGGACCGCAGTAAAACCGGCGAGCAGTTCCAAGGCTTATCCGCGCAGGTCCGGCGGGGTCGCTTCGGCGCGCAGCTTGGCGATGGCCTCGTCCAGCGAAAGGAACTGCTGCTCCTTCTCGCCCAGCGTGCGCATCGCGACCGTGCCTTCCTCGGCCTCGCGATTGCCGACCACCAGCAGGTGCGGAACCTTCGCCAGCGAGTGTTCGCGCACCTTGTAGTTGATCTTCTCGTTGCGCAGGTCCGCCTCGACCCGGATGCCCGCGGCTTCCAGCTTGGCAACGGCCTGCCTGGCATAGTCGTCGGCGTCGGAAACGATGGTCGCGACCACCGCCTGCACCGGGGCGAGCCACACCGGCAGGCGACCGGCGAAGTGCTCGATCAGGATGCCGATGAAACGCTCGTAGGAGCCGAAGATCGCACGGTGCAGCATGACCGGGCGGTGCTTCTCGCCATCCTCGCCGACATAGGTCGCATCGAGACGTTCGGGCAGCACGCGGTCGCCCTGGATCGTGCCCACCTGCCAAGTCCGGCCGATGGCATCGGTGAGGTGCCATTCCAGCTTGGGCGCGTAGAAGGCGCCCTCGCCCGGCAGTTCTTCCCAGCCGTAGTCGTCGTTGGCCATGCCGGCTTCGGCCACGGCGTCGCGCAGTTCCTGCTCGGCCTTGTCCCAGTCGGCATCGGAGCCGAACCGCTGCTCGGGACGCAGCGCCAGCTTGATCGCATAGGTGAAGCCGAAGTGCTTGTAGACGCGGTCGGCCAGCTCGATGAAGGCGCGCACTTCGCTGACCACCTGGTCCTCGGTGCAGAAGATGTGCGCGTCGTCCTGCGTGAACTGGCGCACGCGCATCAGGCCGTGCAGCGCGCCATGCGGCTCGTTGCGATGGCAGCAGCCCATTTCGCCCAGCCGGATCGGCAGGTCGCGATAGGAAGTGATGCCCTGCTTGAAGACCAGCACGTGCGCCGGGCAATTCATCGGCTTCAGCGCCATCCAGTCGGCATCGCCGGAGACGATCTCGCCTTCATCCTCGGTGTTGGGCACCTCGTCGGGGATGACGAACATGTTCTCGCGATACTTGCCCCAGTGGCCGGACTGTTCCCACTGGCGGGCGTCCATCACCTGCGGCGTCTTGATTTCCTGGTAGCCCGCGCCGTCCATCTGGCGGCGCATGTAGGCCTCCAGCTCGCGCCAGATCTTATAGCCGTTGGGATGCCAGAAGACGCTGCCGTGCGCCTCTTCCTGCAGGTGGAACAGGTCCATCTCGCGGCCCAGCTTGCGGTGGTCGCGCTTGGCAGCCTCTTCCAGCCGGGTGAGGTGGGCGTTGAGCTGCTTCTTGTTGAGCCAGCCGGTGCCGTAGATGCGGGTGAGTTGCGCATTGCGCTGGTCGCCGCGCCAATAGGCCCCGGCGACACGCATCAGCTTGAACGCCTGTGGATCGAGCTTGCCGGTGCTGGCCAGGTGCGGGCCGCGGCACATGTCGAGCCAGGCGCCGTCGGAATTGGGCTCGCCCGACCAGTAGACGGTCAGTTCCTCGTCCTCGGGCAGTTCCTTGGCCCATTCGGCCTTGAAGGTCTCGCCTTCCTTTTCCCACTTCGCGATCAGCTGTTTGCGGCTCCAGACCTCGCGTACCAACGGCTTGTCGGCCTTGATGATCTCGCGCATCCGCTCTTCGATCTGCGGCAGGTCGTCCATCGAAAAGGGCGGGCGGCTGTCGGGCGCCTTGACGTCGTAATAGAAGCCGTCGTCCGTCGCCGGGCCGAAGGTGATCTGCGTGCCGGGCCAGAGCGACTGCACCGCCTCGGCCAGCACGTGGGCATAGTCGTGGCGGACCAGTTCCAGCGCGTCGTCCTCGTCGCGGCTGGTGATCAGCGCCAGCTCCGCATCGCCATCGAAGGGGCGGTTGAGGTCGCGCACTTCGCCGTCCACCTTCGCGGCCAGCGCCGCCTTGGCGAGGCCGGGGCCGATCGCGGCGGCGACATCCGCCGGGGTGGAGCCGGGCTCCATCTCGCGCACCGAACCGTCGGGCAGGCTGATCTTCAGTAGTTCCGTCATTGCACCATCATTCCATCGCGTGTGCGCGCCATGGCACAGCACGGCGCGCGCTTGAAGAGCGGCGTTGCATGTGTCGCCAATTTCAGGTGGAACGCCGCGCCACCCGAAACCGGGTGGCGATGCTCGTGTGTCAGCCCACGACCACCCGCCCCCGGTCGCCCGAGGTGGTAGTAGTCGTGGTGGTGGTCACACGGTTGGCCATGGCCAAGCCCCATAGGGCGCGGGCACGCGCTTGTCACCCCTGAGGCGGAAACGCCTCTTGGCGTGGGCGCGCGCCATTGCCATGTTGGCGCATGATGACCCAGACCTTCGCCTTCGGCGGCCAGCAGATCGCCTATCGTCATACACCCGGCTCCGGCCCGGCCGTAGTCTTCCTGCCCGGCTACATGTCCGACATGGCCGGCAGCAAGGCGACCGCCATCTTCGACTGGTGCGCGCAGAACGGGCGCGAGTGCCTGCTACTCGACTATTCGGGCTGCGGCGAAAGCTCGGGCGACTTCGCCGACGGCACGCTGTCGCAATGGCGCGACGAGGTGCTGGCGCTGGTCGAGGCCAAGGTGATGGCCGACAAGCTGCTGCTCGTAGGCTCCTCGATGGGCGGTTGGCTGATGCTGCTGGTGGGCATGGCGCTGGGTGACCGGCTGCAGGCGCTGATCGGCATCGCCGCCGCGCCGGACTTTTCCAACTGGGGCTATGACGAGGAGCAGAAGGCCCAGTTGCGCGCCGGAACGACCATCTACGAGGACAGCGACTACGGCTACGATCCCATGCCGACCCACGCGAAGTTCTGGCACGACGCGGAAAACAACAAGCTTCTGGGCAGCACGATCGCGCTCACTTGCCCCGTGCGGCTGCTGCACGGGGAGGAGGATGCCGACGTCCCTCCGGACACCTCGTTCAAGCTGGCCGAGGCGCTGGCGAGCGAAGATGTCGAGGTGATGCTGATCGACGGCGGCGACCACCGCCTCTCGCGGGAGCACGATATCGAAGCCCTGCTCGACACTATCGCGGAACTTTCATGACCGATTTTGCCGTTCTCGACCTCGTGCCGGTGCGCGAGGGCAGCGACGTTTCCGCCGCCATCCGGCAAGCGGGCGACCTAGCGCAGGTGGCCGAACAGGCTGGCTACAAGCGCTTCTGGGTGGCCGAGCACCATGCCAGCGACGGCATCGCGGCTGGTGCGACCTCGGTCGTCATCTCGCATATCGGCCATGTCACCAGCACCATCCGCGTGGGGGCTGGCGGGATCATGCTGCCCAACCACAACCCCTTCGTGATCGCCGAGCAGTTCGGCGCGCTCGACGCGCTGTTTCCCGGCCGCGTGGACCTCGGGCTGGGCCGCGCGCCCGGCTCCGCCCCGATCATCGGGCAGGCGCTGCGCAAGGACCTCGCCCGCGCGTCGGAGTATTTCCCGCAGGACGTGGTCGAGCTCCGCGCGCTGTTCACCGGCGACCTGGAACTGCCGATCAAGGCCACGCCCGGATTCGGCGCCAAGGTGGAGATGTGGATGCTCGGCTCCAGCCTGTTCGGCGCGCAGCTGGCGGCGCAACTTGGCCTGCCCTACGCCTTCGCCAGCCACTTCGCCCCGCGCCACCTCGACGAGGCGCTGCGCACCTATCGCGAGAATTTCCGCCCCTCAACGCAGCTGGAACAGCCGCGCGTGATGGCCGCGATGAGCGTGCTGGCCGCCGAGACCGATGCCGAGGCGGAGACGCTCGCGAGCAGCCAGGACCAGGCCTTCGTCCGCCTGCGCAGCGGCGATCCGGGCAAGCTGCCCCCGCCCCTGCCCGGCTATCGCGACAGCCTGCCCGCCACCGCGCAGGCCATGCTCGAAAGCCTCGATGTCGCCCGTGCCGTCGGCTCTCCCGCCACCGTGCGCGAGGCAATCGGCCGCTTCATCGAGCGCACGCAGGCTGACGAGATCATCGTCTCCGGAGCGACATTCGATCCGGCCGCGCGGGAAGAGTCGCTGCGGCTGACGATGGAAGCTCTCGGAAACTAGTTTCAGTAGTAACATTTTTCTGGCGACTTGCTGTCTGAGCCGATAGAGGCGCGCGGGAACTTCCGGTAAGGCGTAACCGCTGGAGTCGGGAGTTGTGGGATCGCAGGAGGATCCCGCTCTCTAGGAGGAGACAGGCAGGCATGGCCAAGCAGGGCGCCAAGAAGAGCGCATCGTCCAAAGCATTCGCAGACCTCACCAAGCCGGAACAGGGCTTCGCCGAAGTCCTGCGGGACCGGATCAGCGATTCGCTGCTGCCCGGTGAAACCCCGCTGTCGGGTGAGCGGCTGGACCAGGCCACCGGCTTCCTGATCGAGGCCGCCCGCCACCGCGAGGACGGCAAGCCTTCGATTCTCGTCCGCTCCGACGCCGATGGCCGCCGTTTCATGCGCATCGCCATCATCAACAAGGACATGCCCTTCCTGGTCGATTCCATCGCCGCCGCCATGGCCGCGCGGGGACTCGCCATCGACGTGCTGGTGCACCCCGTGCTGCCGGTCCGCCGCAAGGACGGGGCGCTGGCCGACGTGCCCAAGGGCGAAGGCACGGGCGAGAAGAAGGAAAGCTGGGTCTATATCGAGACTGCGCGGATCGACGCCAAGGAGCGCCGCGCGCTCGAGGCGGACCTGCTGGCCGCCGTGCTCGACGTGCGCGCCGCGGTGGCCGACTGGCCGCTGATGCGCAGCGCCATGGAAGCAGATGCCGATCGCCTGCCCGATGCCGAAGGTGCCGCGCTGCTGCGCTGGCTGGCCGGCGGCATGCTGACCCAGCTCGGCCATGTCACCCGCACGCGTGACGGCAAGCAGACCGATGCCTTCGGCATTTGCCGCCGCTCCACGCCCGACCTGCTGGCCGAGGACGCCTTTGCCAAGGCCTTCGCCTGGTTCGACGGCGAGAACGGTGCGCCCGGCCGCGCGCCGCTGATCATCAAGGCCAACCGCCTGTCCAAGGTGCACCGCCACGTGCCGCTGGACCTGTTCATCGTGCCGCTGGTGGAAAAGGGCCGCGTCGAAGCGCTCTCGCTCCATGCCGGCGTCTGGACCAGCGCCGCGCTGGTCGCCGCGCCGGAATCGGTGCCGGTGCTGCGCCAGCAGCTGAAGACCATCATGGACCGGCTCGATTTCGCTCCCGGCGGACACGACTACAAGACGCTGGTCCATGCCTTCACCGCCCTGCCGCATGACCTGATCATCAGCTTCGGCGATGATGACATCACCCGCGTCGCCACGGCGATGATGGGCCTTGCCGACCGTCCGCGCCCGCGCGCCACGCTGGTGACCGCGCCGCTGGGCCGCCACGTCTTCGCCTTCATCTGGCTGCCGCGCGACATGCTCTCCACCGCCGTGCGTCTGCAGGTGCAGGAGATGCTGGAGAGCCATACCGGCGCGCGCACGCTCGACTGGAGCCTGATGGTCGAGGGCGGCAACCTCGCCCTGTTGCGCTATGTCATGGACTTCCGCGGCAAGGGCGGCACGCCGGATAACGAAGCGGTCGACGCCTCGCTCACCACTATGCTGCGCGGCTGGAACGATGCCGTGGAAGACGCCCTCGCCCGCAGCGAGGAGCCGAGCCGGGCCGCCGCGCTCGCCACCCGCTATGCCGGCAGCTTCCCCGCCTTCTACCGCACCACCTACGGGCCGGAGGAAGCCGCTACCGACATCGGTCGCTTGCGCAATATGGCCGCCCGCGCCGAGTCCGAAGGGCTTAACCGCGACGTGCGCCTCTACCGCGTCGAGGCTGACGAGGCCGACCAGCTGCGCCTGAAGGTGTACCAGCACCACGGCGCGCTGCCGCTGTCCGATGCCGTGCCCGCGCTGGAGCACTTCGGCTTCCGCGTGATGTCCGAAATCCCCACCCGGCTTGAGGGCGAGGATGCCGGCACCATCCACGATTTCACCCTGCGCCTGCCCGCCGAGGTCTCGCAGCAGGAACTGCTCGACCGTGCCGGCGACATCGAGGACGCGGTTTCCTGCGTGCTCAACGAGCTGGCCGAGGACGACGTCTTCAACCGGCTGGTGATCAAGTCCGGCCTGATCGCCAAGGAAGCCGACTGGCTGCGCGCCTTCTACCGCTACCTGCGGCAGTCCAACATCGCCTTCACCATCTACACGGTGGTGGATGCCCTGGCCGGCGCGCCGAAGGTGACGCGCGGCCTGATCGACCTGTTCGCCACGCTGCACGATCCCGCCTTCAAGGGTGACCGCACCAAGGCCGTGCAGGAGGTCAACGAAGCCATCAAGGCGGGGCTGGGCGAAGTCAGCGCGATCAACGACGACCGCATCCTGCGGCTCTACTGGTCGACCATGCGCGCCGTGCTGCGCACCAATGCCTTCGCCCCGGCGGCGGCCGATGCGCTGGCGTTCAAGCTCGATTCCAGCCTCGTGCCCGGCCTGCCCAAGCCCGTGCCGTGGCGCGAGATCTTCGTCTATTCGCGCCGGGTGGAAGGCATCCACCTGCGCGCCGGCCCCGTCGCCCGCGGCGGCCTGCGCTGGTCCGACCGGCGCGACGACTTCCGCACCGAAATCCTCGGCCTGATGAAGGCGCAGAAGGTGAAGAACGCCGTGATCGTGCCGACCGGCGCGAAAGGCGGCTTCTATCCCAAGCGCCTGCCCAACCCGGCGATCGACCGCGACGCCTGGTTCACCGAGGGCAAGGAAAGCTACAAGCTGTTCATCCGCACGCTGCTGTCGATCACCGACAACTACCGGGGCGACAAGGTCGTCCATCCGGACAGCGTGGTGATCCACGACGGCGAGGACCCCTATTTCGTGGTCGCCGCCGACAAGGGCACGGCCACCTTCTCCGACACCGCCAACGCCATCGCCATCGAGCGTGATTTCTGGCTCGGCGACGCCTTCGCCAGCGGCGGCTCCAACGGCTATGACCACAAGGCCATGGGCATCACCGCCAAGGGCGCGTGGATTTCGGTGCAGCGGCACTTCCTCGAAATGGGCGTCGACGTGCAGCAGGAGCCCGTGCGCGTCGCGGGCTGCGGCGACATGTCGGGCGACGTGTTCGGCAACGGCATGCTGCTGTCGAAGGCGATCAAGCTGGTCGCCGCCTTCGACCACCGTCACATCTTCATCGATCCCGATCCCGATCCGGCCACCAGCTGGAAGGAACGCAAGCGGCTGTTCGACCTGCCCCGCTCCAGCTGGGCCGACTACGACACCAAGGTGATCAGCAAGGGCGGCGGCGTGTTCCCGCGCACCACCAAGCGTATCGAGCTGTCGAAGGCCGCCATGGCCGCGCTGGGCATGACCGAGGCGGACCTGAAGGACGGCGGCATCGATCCCGACAGCCTGATCTCGCTGGTGCTCAAGAGCCCGGTGGACCTGATCTGGTTCGGCGGCATCGGCACCTATGTGAAGAGCTCCGACGAGAGCCATGCCGAGGTGGGTGACCCGGCGAACGACAGCCTGCGCGTGAATGCGGAAGACCTGCGCGCCAAGGTGATCGGCGAAGGCGCGAACCTGGGCATCACCCAGGCCGGCCGCATCGAGTTCGCCCTGAAGGGCGGGCGCATCAACACCGACTTCATCGACAATTCCGCCGGCGTCGACTGCTCGGACAACGAGGTGAACATCAAGATCGCCCTCGCTGCCGCGCGCACTTCCGGCCGCCTGTCCGAAGATCGTCGCAATGCCCTGCTGAAGGACATGACCGACGAGGTCGCCGAACTGGTGCTGGAGGACAACCGCCTGCAGGCGCTGGCGCTGTCGATTGCCGAACAGGGCGGCAGCCGTGCGCTGGGTGCCCAGGCCCGGCTGATCGAGACGCTGGAGGAACTGGGCGGGCTCGACCGGCAGAACGAGGGCCTTGGCGATGCCGAGGACCTCAAGCGCCGCTCTGCCGATGGCAAGGGGCTGACCCGTCCCGAACTGGCCGTGCTGCTGTCGCATTCCAAGCTGGTGCTGCAGGATGCGGTGGAAGACAGCGCACTGGCGGGCGACGACGATGCCGATCCGCTGGTGCTGGGCGACTTCCCGCCGCAGATGCAGGAAAGCTTCCGCAAGCACGTGCTGGATCACCGCCTGCGCAACGAGATCGTCGGCACGGTGGTGGCCAACACCATCGTCAACCGCATGGGCATGTTGCACCCGTTCGAACTGGCCGAGGAAGAAGGCGCCGGACTGGATGCCATCGGCGGCGGCTTCGTCGCAGCCAGTTCCCTGCTGGGCATGGCCGACATCTGGGACGCGCTGGACACGGCGGACATGCCGGAAACCGCGCGCCTGATGCTGTTCGACGAGGCGGCACTGGCCCTGCGTGGTCACATCGCCGACCTGCTGCGCGCGGGCGGGCACCATCATTCGCCATCCGACCTGCGCGAGGAAATCGCCCCGATGGTCGCCGAGCTGGTCGACAATGTCGACACCTTGCTGGGCGACGAGGCGCGCGCCCATGTCGAGGGCATCGCCGCCAACATGGTCGAGCAGGGTGCACCGGCCAAGCTGGCCGAAAGCGTCGCCCGGCTGTTCGCCATCGATGGCGTCATCGGCCTTGCCCGGCTGTCCAGCGAGACCGGGATCAAGCCGGTGGAGCTAGCCAATGCCTTCATCGAACTCGGCGCCATGCTCGGCATCGACTGGGCGCAGTCGCGCGCCGCAGTCATGTCGCCGGCCGATCCGTGGGAACGGCTGCTGGTGGCCGGCCTCGCGCGCGATTTCCAGGCGATGCGCTTCGAATTCCTGCGCGGCCGCGCGCGCTCGAAGGACAAGGCGGCGAAGGACCCGTCGAGCCTGATCGCAGAGTGGGCGGAAGCCAACACGGCAGCGATCACGCAGTTCCGGCGCATGGTCTCGCGCGCCCAGGCGGCCACTCCGGTGGCCCCGGCCATGCTGGCGCAGATTGCCAGCCAGGCGCGCAACCTGTTGCAGGCCTAGCGGCACGGTTCGGCTTTCCGCAACTTGACGCGGGGGGCGGTTCTGTCGCACCGACGACGCCATGACAGCGTTTGACGTCGTAATCGTGGGGACCGGCCACGGCGGGGCACAAGCGGCCATCGCCTTGCGCCAATGCGGGTTCGAAGGCTCGATCCAGATGATCGGGAGGGATTCGCAGCCGCCCTACGAGCGTCCGCCGCTGTCGAAGGAATACCTTGCCGGCGACAAGCCGTTCGAGCGGATCATGATCCGGCCGGAACAGTTCTGGGCCGACAAGCAGGTCGGCCTCAGCCTCGGGCAATCGGTCACCAGGGTCGATGCCGAAGCGCGCGAGGTGCACCTCGCCTCGGGTGAGCGCGTGGGATACGGACGGCTGATCTGGGCGGCGGGCGGCGACGCGCGGCGGCTCGACTGTCCCGGCTCGCACCTCGACGGAGTCCATGCCGTACGCGACAAGCGCGACGTCGATGCGCTGATGGCGGACCTGGAAGGCGGCGCGAAGCGCTTCGTCGTGGTCGGCGGTGGCTATATCGGCCTGGAAGCAGCGGCCGTGCTGCGCAAGCTGGGCTGCGAAGTCACCGTGATCGAGGCGATGGACCGGCTGCTCCCGCGCGTCGCGGGCGAGGACCTTTCCACCTTCTTTGCCGACGAACACCGCCGCCAGGGTGTGGACATCCGCCTCTCCGCCAAGGTCGAACGACTGGAAGGTCAGGATCGCGTGACCGGCGTGGTGCTGGATAATGGCGAGACGATTGCCTGCGACGCCGTCGTCGCCGGGATCGGTATCGTCCCCTCGGTCGGCCCGCTGATCGCGGCCGGGGCCGCCGGGGCGAACGGTGTCGACGTGTCCTACACCTGTCACACCAGCCTGGAGAAGGTCTACGCCATCGGCGACTGCGCCGCACACGCCAATCCCTATGCCGACGGAGCGGTGATCCGCCTCGAGAGCGTGCAGAACGCGCACGACATGGCCACCACCGTCGCCAGGGCGATCTGCGGCGATCCGCAGCCCTACGACGCGTTGCCGTGGTTCTGGTCCAACCAGTACGACATCAAGCTGCAGACCGCCGGCCTCAGCATGGGGCATGACGCCACCGTGCTGCGCGGCGACCCGGCGGAGCGCAGTTTCTCGGTGATCTACCTGAAGGATGGCCGGGTGATCGCGGTCGACGCCGTGAACAAGACCAAGGACTACGTGCAGGGTCGCAAGCTGGTGGAAGCCCGGGCCGAGATCGAACCGGAACTGCTGGCCGACACCGAGACTCCGCTCAAGGAGATGCTGTAAGCCTGGTCAGCGCCCAGTCGGCGGCTTCGGCCACGACCGGGTCCGGGTCTGCGGTCAGCGCCTCGACCTGTTCGCGCAGCGCGAGGTTACCACTATTCCCGGCAGCGATCAGGCAATTGCGCACGAACCGGTTGCGGCCAACCCGCTTGATCGGCGAGCCCGAGAACTTCGCCCGGAAGGCCGCATCATCCAGCGCCAGCAGCTCGGCCAGCGGCGGATCGACCAGCTCCTCGCGCGGGGCGAGCCTGGCGTGCCGCGCGGCGGTGTCGGCGAACTTGTTCCACGGGCAAACGGCCAGGCAATCGTCGCAGCCATAGATGCGACTGCCAATCGCCTCGCGAAATTCCTCCGGGATCGGGCCGTGGTGTTCGATCGTCAGGTAGGAAATGCAGCGGCGGGCATCCAGCCGGTAGGGCGCGGGAAAGGCATCGGTCGGGCAGGCATCCTGGCAGGCCCTGCACGAACCGCAGCGATCCTCGTGGGGCGCGTCAGGCGACAGCTGGAGCGTGGTGTAGATCGCCCCCAGGAACAGCCAGTTGCCATGCTCGCGGCTGACGAGGTTGGTGTGCTTGCCTTGCCAGCCGATCCCCGCCGCCTGGCCCAGCGGCTTTTCCATCACCGGGGCGGTATCGACGAAGACCTTCAGCTCGGTTCCGGGGCGCTGCTCCACCAGCCAGCGCGCCAGCGCCTTCAGCGCCTTCTTCACCACGTCGTGATAGTCGCGCCCCTGCGCATAGACCGAGATCGTCGCCTCGCGCTCTGCCAGCGGATCGATGTCGGGGGCGTAGCTCATGCCCAGTGCGATCACGCTCTTCGCTGCCGGCCACATGCTTTGCGGGCCTTGCCGCACCTCGGCGCGGTCGTCCATCCAGCCCATCGAGCCGTGGAAGCCTTCATCCAGCCAATCATGCAGGCGTTCGGCGCGCAGCGGGTCATCCTCCGCCGCCGTGATTCCCACCGCGGCAAAGCCCAGTTCGCGCGCCTTGGCCTTCAGCGCATCCTCAAGCGAAAAGGTGTCTTGCGTGTTAACCATAAACCGGGATGCTTGCGTTCATTCCTCGGGGTTAGCGGATAGCGCATGTACATGGCGACAGGTGAATTCAAACCGGGTGTGGACGCATCGCGCGACCTGGCAATCGAGGCCCGCGGGCTGGTCAAGCGTTTCGACGGCACGCTGGCTGTCGACGGGGTGGACATATCGGTGCCCGAAGGCGCGATCTACGGCATCCTCGGCCCCAACGGCGCGGGCAAGACCACGACCCTGCGCATGCTGCTGGGCATCATCGATCCCGACGAAGGCTATCGCCGCGTGCTGGGGGCGGAAGACCCGCAGGATGTCGCCCGCCGCATCGGCTACCTGCCCGAGGAGCGCGGCCTCTACCCGGCGATGAAGGCCTACGAGGCAATTGCCTTCATGGGCGCATTGCGCGGCGTGCCGCTGGAACAGGGGCGCCAGCGCGGCAAGGAATTGCTGGAAGAACACGGCCTCTCGCACGCCATCGACCGGCAGATCCGCCAGTTGTCCAAGGGCATGGCGCAGACCGTGCAGCTGCTCGGCACGCTGGTGCACGATCCGAAGCTGGTGGTGTTCGACGAGCCCTTCAGCGGGCTCGACGCGATTAACCAGGGCAAGCTGGAACAGCTGATCCGCGGACTGGCCGACAAGGGCACCACGGTGATCTTCTCTACCCACGTCATCGCCCATGCGGAGCGACTGTGCGAAGGCATCGCCATCATCGCCGGCGGCAAGGTACCCTTCGCCGGACGCGTCGACGAAGCGCGCGACCGCATCCCCGCACAGGTGCGGCTGGAAACGCGCAACCCTGACGGGCCGTGGCGCGCCGCCCTGCCGGAGAAGACCCGGCGCGTGGGCGACTTCTGGAATTTCGCCCTGCCCGAAACCGGCGTCGAGCCGCTGCTGAAGGCGCTGATCGAAGGCGAGGCGGGAATTCTGTCGCTCTCCATCGAGCGGGCGGGCCTGCACGATGCCTTCGTCGCCATCGCCGGCGAGGCGGCCGCGCGCGACATGGTGACACAGGAATCGGGAGACGCAGCATGAGCGTGTCAGACAGCGCCAATCTCAAGGGCGGACGCCTCTCCATCTGGCGCGCGGCATTCGTGATCGCCCGGCGCGATTTCACGGCCATCCTGTTCAGCCGCGCCTTCATCTTCTTCCTGCTTGGGCCGCTGTTCCCGGTCGCCGTCATGGCGCTGGCGGGCGGTGTCGGCGCGCAGGTCCAGTCCGAGGCATCGGCCGCCGATGTCGGCGTTGCGATGGAGGCCGAGCATGTCGACGCCATGCTCGCCGCGCGCGACCGCGTAGCCGGGCTGGTCGGGCCAGCCGTGCCCGACATGGTAGCGCTGGAACGGCTCGAACCGGGCGAGGAATTCGATGCTGCCGCCGTGCTCGAGAGCCAGCAAGGCAGCCTGGCCGCCATCGTCACCGGCACGCCGGGAAATCCGCAGCTCACCGGCACGCAGTCGCGCCTTTCGCGCTGGCGGGGCATTGTCGCACTGGTGGCGGGCGAAGCCGCCAGTCCCGGCGCGCAAAGCTATCCGCCGGTCTCCACCGTGGCCGTGCAGACCAGCGGCGCGTCGCAGAATTCCGGCCGCTTGCGCACGGCGCAGGGCGGGCAATTGCTGCTGTTCCTGCTGATCATGCTGCTGGCCAGCATGGTGCTGTCCAACCTGGTGGAGGAGAAGGGCAACAAGATCATCGAGATTCTCGCCGCCGCCATCCCGATGGACGCGGTGTTCCTGGGCAAGCTGTTCGCCATGCTCGGCATCTCCGTCGTCGGCATCGCGGTGTGGGGCAGCACCGGTTTCGCGGTGCTGAGCGCGGGCGGCGTATCGCTGTCCGACTATGCCAATCCGGGCGTCGGCTGGCCGATGTTCTTCCTGCTGTTCGCCGCCTATTTCGGCATGGGCTACCTGCTGCTCGGCTCGATCTTCCTCGCCGTCGGCTCGCTGGCAACGACGGTGCGCGAGGTGCAGACGCTGTCGATGCCCGCCACCATGTTCCAGATCCTGGTGTTCTTCTTCGCCAGCCTGGCTGTAACCGATCGGGGGGGATGGCTCGAATACACGTCCATGGCATTCCCCCTCAGCTCTCCCTTCGCCATGGTGGCGCGCGCAACGATGGACGAGGCCCTGTGGCCGCATCTCGTCGCCCTGGCGTGGCAGGCCCTGTGCGTGGCGGTGTTCATCCGTGCGGGCGCATCGCTGTTCCGCAAGCGGGTGATGAAGTCGGGACCGCAAGGCGTGAAGAAGCACCGTATTTGGTTCAGCTTGCGTCGACGCGCTTCCGAAGCTCAGGTGTGAATGTTCAGGAACAGTTCCACCTCTGCTACATAGAAGACGTGTCATGACGAAAACCGCGACAGATCGCCGAACCGCCCTTGCCTGGCTTGGTGCCGGGGCATCCCTGCCCGTGCTGGCGGCCTGCGGCAGCGAGGCGCGCGCGCAAAGCTACCCGGTGTCCTATTCCGAGGCCGAGTGGCGCCGCCGCCTGACCGCGCAGCAGTTCCGCATCCTGCGCCAGGCAGGCACCGAACGGGCCTATACCTCACCGCTGAACGACGAGAGCCGCCGCGGCACCTATCACTGCGTGGGTTGCGGCAACCGCCTGTTCTCCAGTGCGCACAAGTACGACAGCGGCACCGGCTGGCCCAGCTTCTGGCGCCCGATCGACGATGGCGCGGTCGGCTATTCGACCGATTACCTGCTGGGCTATCCGCGCACCGAAGAGCATTGCGCCGATTGCGGCGGGCACCTCGGTCACCGGTTTAACGATGGTCCGCAGCCGACCGGGCACCGCCACTGCATCAACGGCGTGGCGCTGGATTTCCGCCCGGCCTAGTCGACCACGCGGTAGACCCACAGCGAACCGCTGCCGGCTTCCTCGTCGCGCTCCAACCAGTCGGGCAAGTCGCCCGCGATCAGCATATTGGCGAAATTGTCCGGCGCCGCCGTGCGATAGAGCGCGACGTCGGCCTCCGCCCCGCACAGCGCCACATAGTCGGCGTCGTAACGCTGCACGATGGCGCGCGCCTCTTCAACCGACCCGGTCAGCGCGGCGAGCACGTCGCGCATCGGCCCCTGGTTGCGGTGATAGCTGGCCGCGACGATGGTGTTGCCGGTGCGCCCGAGGATTTCCGGCCCGGCATCGAGCGGCGCGAGCACCAGCCCCGGCTCCAGCGCCGCCAGCCGGGCGTATTCGCATGTCCCGCGCTCGATCATGGCCAGCGTCCCCGGCTGCATGGTCGCCATCGGGAAATGCCGGTCAAGCGGCTTGGCCAGCGCGCTGGCGAACATCGGGGTGGCGAGGCCGAGCACGCCCAGCGTCGCCGCGATGCGCGGGAGCGCCGACCCGATGGCCCGCGCCCTGGGCAGGAAGTCCGCCAGCAGGATCGCGGCGAAGGGGATCGCCAGCAATTGCGCGACGAGTCCTGCGCGCATCACCAGCAGCGAATATCCGCCAGCCGCCAAGGCGAAGAGGAACAGCAGTGTGCAAGGCAGCGCGCGGCCCTGGTGGAACAGCCCGCAGCAATGCGCGCGCCACCAGCCGAACACGATGATGCCCACGGTCCAGAGCAGCATCAGCGCCACCGACACCGGCTGCTTCCAGATCGGCAGGCCTTCGGTGATGTAACCGTGCCAGTAGGTCTGCAGCAGCGGATCGAGCTCCGCCATCGGGTTGGTCGCGCAAGGGCCAAGCAGGTTGGCGGCCAGCTCCAGCGCGGCGACACCCATCACGATCAGCACGCCGATGCGGCCTTCCACCTGTTGCTGCCACGGCAGCCAGGGAACGATAATGGCCATCAGCGCGGCGGCGCCGAACACGAGGATATGCGCGGGCAGCAGCACGTCGCAGTATTCCATGCCCAGCGGTCCGCGCGTCGCATGGTTGAGCGCGGCAGCGCCCACCGCCAGCGCGGTGAGGAACCACGGCAGCAGCATCCGCTCGCCGAACCAGTAGCGCAGGCCGTAGAGACCGGCGAGCACGGCCACCAGCGGCAGCCCTTCCAGCGAGATCACCACCCATGCCGCCGCGCACAGGCCGCAGGCCGTGGCAGCCCAGCGCGTATCCTTCAGCAGCAACGCGGCACAGACCAGCGCCAGCACCGCCTGCGGCGCATGGTGGTCGATCCGCATCGGCGCGAAATTGCCGGGCAGCAGCGGGAACAGCGGCAGGATGACCAGGCCGAAGAGGAAGGCGAGGTCGGAGAATTCCAGGCGCAGCATGATGGAACGCAGCGCGAAGAGCGCAGGCAGCAGCCACAACAGCGGCACCAGCGCCAGAGCGACGGTGTCGCCGAAGACCAGCATCAATGCGGCCAGCGGAATGTCCACCAGCCGCGACCAGTGCATGGAGAAGCCCTCGGACGGGTTCATGCGGTACTGGGTGACGTCCCAGAAATGCTGCCCTTCCAGCCAGGCGCGCACTTCCAGCAGGCGGGTCCAGTCGTCCGGCCCTTCAGGATCCCAGCCAAGCAGCGGCTGGAGCGCCAGTCTTACAATGGCATAGGCCAGCCATACGGCCAGCACCGCCCACGGCGTGCGCACGAATGCGCGCCAATCGAATTTGGCTGGATTTGGCCCCCGATTACCCATCGGGTTCAGTCTCTAACGGAAAACCACCCGGCTGCGTAAGAGCCAAGTAGCCATAAAGCTGACGGCAATGGCGACCAGCTTGGCAAGGCGCGGGTCGAAACCGCTGGCGTCACCCGCCCAGACGATCCCGGTGGTCAGCGCCAGCCCGGCCAGCGCGGAGCCGACGAACAGCGCCTTTTGCCGCGTGCGGGCCATGCCGCGTTCGGCGACATTGTCGGTGAAGACCGCGCGGCTGCTCATCAGCCAGTGCGCGATGATCCCCATGCAGTAGCCGATCGCCGAAGCGCCTGCCGGCCACATGCCCATGGTCAGCAGACCGAGGAAGACACCCACGTCCACTGCCAGCGCGCCAACACTGGCGAACAGGTACTTCAGCAGGCGGAACCCGCCCAGCCGGTGGAACAGGGCGGCCAGCGCTACGCTCATGCCGCTTCGCGGTCCTTTTCGGCAGCCACGCGGCTGGGCACGTCGCGCACCGAGTTCAGCGCAGCGGCCTGATCCTCGGTCACCGGCTTGCGGCTTTCGGGCAATGCCTTCTCGGCGCCCTCGTCGCCTGCCTCGTGGTATTCGGCGTCCTCGTTGACGCACCAGGTGTCGTAAAGGCGCTCGCCGGCGATGATGTTTTCCACCGTCAGCATGGCAGTCATCATCGCGTGATCCTGGTTGTTGTAGCGGTGCATGCCGTTGCGGCCGACCAGGTGCAGGCTAGGATACTTGCCTTCGAGTTCGACACGCATGGCCTCGACATTGGCGGCATAGTCCTCGTCATAGACGGGATAGGCCTTCTCCTGCCGCACCACGGCGCCACCGATCACCTTGGCCGGATCGACCAGGCCGAGGATGTCCATTTCCTGCTTCGCCAGTTCGACCAGGTCGGCATCGTCCATCGACCACAGCCCGTCGCCTTCGAAGCAGAAGTATTCGAGGCCAACACAGGCCACGTCCTCGTCCGGCACCATTTCCGGCGACCAGCTGCGGAAGTTCTGCACGCGGCCGACCTTCACCTTGCTGTCGTGGATGTAGATCCAGTTGTCGGGGAAGAGGTCTTCCGACTTGATCATCAGCGCGACGGTCAGGAAGTCGCGGTACTTGAGGTTGCTCGCCTCGATGGTGGTCTGCGGCAGCGGGTGCAGGCGCGTCGCCAGCTGGCGCATCGGCGCGCTGCTGATGGCATCCTTGGCGCGGATCACCACTTCGCTGCCGTCTTCGGCATTGGCGGTCATCCGCCAGCCGCCCTGCCCGTCGGCGGCAAGCTGCTTCAGCGCATGGCCCATGATCACCTGCCCCTTGCCGGTGGCAAGGATCTTGTCGCGCGCGGTTTCCCACATCATGCCCGGGCCGAGCCGCGGATAGCGGAAGGTCTCGAGCAGCGTCTTCGCCTGCTTGCCCGAACCGTCGTTCAGCTTGTTGAGGCCCAGCGAGCGCTTCAGCCCGTCGATCACCGCGCCCCAAAGCGACAGGCCCTTGATGCGTTGCGCGGCCCAGTCGGCGCTCATTTCGTTGCAGGGCATGCCCCACACCTTCTCGGTGTAGGTCTTGAAGAAGATCGAATAGAGCTTCTTGCCGAACTGGTTGCTGGTCCAGTCCTCGAAGCTCTTGACCTCGCGGGTGGGGAACACCTTGGCCTTGAGATAGCTCGCCATGCACAGCGTCGAACGCCACACGCCGAGGTTGCGCAGCGCCTCGAAGGCGCGCAGCGGGTAGGAGTAGAACTTGCCCTCGTAATAGATGCGGCTCATCCGCGGGCGCTGGATGAAGTCGTCGGGCAGGATCTCGTTCCACAGATCGACGACCTGCTGGCTCTTCGAGAAGAAGCGATGGCCGCCGATGTCGAAACGATAGCCTTCGTGCTCTACCGTGCGGCTGATGCCGCCGACATAGGTGGCGTCCTTCTCGATGATGGCGACGGACTTGCCCGCCTTGGTCAGCAGGTAACCTGCCGTCAGCCCTGCCGGGCCGGCCCCGATAATGGCCACGTCGACGGCGATTTCACCCCCACCGTGCTTGGCGTTGCCATCTGAATTCTCAAGCATTGATGCCCCCGGATCTCGTGTCTTGTCCGGGAGTGAAGGAAAATGGTTATGAGGCGGTTAACGCGCTGCCCCGCGTGGCTGGATTCTCAGTTGTTTCGCCCCAGCATGCGCACGATCCGCGCCAGTTCGCCGAACTGGTAGGTATCCTCGAACGCCAGGCCCACCATGCTGTCCTTGCGCCAGCGCACCTTGGCGCTGGTTTCCGCCAGACCGCGCGCCTTCAGCTTCACCCGCTCGTCGATCGCATAGCGCGTACGGCATTCGATGCTGGCGCCTTGCTGCGAGATGTTGCGGATGACGACATTGTCCGCGCCGCGCAACGAGGTGACGACGGCACGGGCATCGACGTTGAGGCGAATGGACCGCTTGGCGAAGCGGCTGGGGCTTTCGATGATGCGGGAAATGTCGGCCGGGGCGGTGAAGCGCATGCCCACGCGCTCTTCTTCCTGCCAGACGATCTCGGCCAGGTAGCGATCGCCGTTCTGCAATTCGACGACAATGTCCGCGCCCTGCGGCAGCGGGTGGAAAACCCGCAAGCTGATGCCCGTCTCCGAGGCGTCGCGGATGACGCACAGGAACTCGCCTTCTGCGGTGATCACCTTGGCCGCGCGGATCAGCAGGGTGAGGCGCGGCGAAGAGCGTTGCTCTTCGACGCCGGCGACATCGCTGCCGGGCATGGCCGGATATTCGTCCTGGCGAATGGCGTCGCGCATATGCTCCCCACTGCAGTTTGTGGACCGGAACTCCCGGTGAGTGGTCCCTCTCAAATTGCAGGGTCTGGATAGGCGAAGGCTGGTTAGGGATTGGCTAACCGCAACTAGGCAGGAACACCAAGTTACGGTGAACGCAGGTTAACCATGTGCGGGCGGTGGGACTCGAACCCACACGAGCAAAGCTCAGGGGATTTTAAGTCCCCGGCGTCTACCATTCCGCCACGCCCGCCACGCCTGCTGCCTAGCGCCACTGGCAAGGGCTTGCCAATGGCATCTGTCGCCCAATTCACTCTTGCCTTTGCCCGACAGCCTGCGCACTCTAACGTTCGTTAGGGAGAGGCGCTGCGCATGAGCGCGAATGAATTCGATTACATCGTTATCGGTGCCGGTTCCGCTGGCGCCGCCGTGGCTGCACGGCTGGGAGAGGATACCGGCGCGACCACCTGCGTGCTGGAAGCGGGCGGGCACGACAACCACCCCTTCTTCCACATTCCCAGCTTCGTTGCCGCCGCCATCGGCCGCAAGCCCAGCAACTGGGGCTTCGCCACGGTGCCACAGGCAGGCATGGCCGGACGCGAGATCGGCGTGCCCCGCGGACGCGTGCTGGGCGGCAGCGGGGCGATCAACGGCATGGTCTATTTTCGTGGCCATCCAACGGATTACGACGACTGGTCGGACATGGGCTGCAAAGGCTGGTCCTACCGTGAAGTGCTGCCCTATTTCACCCGGACCGAGCGCAACGAGGACCATCCGGCGAGCGTGTTCCACGGCAAGGACGGGCCGATCAACGTCAAGCTGGTCGAGAATCCCAATGCGCTGAACTACGCGTTCATGGATGCGCTCGGCGAACTGCAATTCCCCGCCTGCCCCGATTTCAACGGGCCTGACCCGGAAGGCTATGGCCGCCGCCAGGGCCTGATCGGCGACGGGCTGCGGCAGAGCACCTGGCAGCAGATGCTCAAGCCCGCACTGGCGCGCGGCAACATCCACCTGCAAACCGATGCCCGCGTCGCGCGCATAGTGGTGGAGCAAGGCCGCGCCACCGGCGTCGAACTGGTCGACGGCCGGGTGATCTCGGCCCGTCGCGAAGTGGTGCTGAGCGCAGGCACGGTGCAGACCCCGCAGATCATGATGCTGAGCGGCATCGGCCCGGCCGACCACCTGCGCGAACACGGCATCGAGGTTGTGCACGAACTGCCGGGCGTGGGCGGCAACTACCATGACCATGTCGCCAGCCCGATACACATGGAGACGGACGACCCCACCAGCTACGGCATCAGCTGGAAGGTGCTGCCGCGCGATATCTACCACGGCATCGAATACCTGCTCACCCGCAAGGGGCCGCTGGCGGGCAATGTCTTCGAGAGCGTCGCCTTCCTGCGCACCGACCCGTCGCTGGACAAGCCGGACGTGCAGTTCGTGTTCCAGCCGGCCAAGCGGTTGACCAATCCCAAGGTGCCCTTCCCGCTGGGCCATGGCTATGCGATCAGCCCGGTGGGCCTCTATCCCAAGAGCCGTGGCACCGTGCGCCTGGCCTCGGCCGATCCTGCCGCCGCGCCGCTGATCGATCCCAACCTGCTGAAAGAGCCGGAGGACATCCAGCCGCTGATCCGCGCGCTGAAGATTGCCCGCGCCGCCTTCGCCGCCAGGCCCTTCGCCAGGTACAATGGTACCGAAGTCGCCCCCGGCCCCGATTGCCAGAGCGACGCGGAGTGGGACACCTATATCCGCGAGACCGGCTATACCGTGCACCACCCGGTCGGCACCTGCCGCATGGGCGATCCGGCGGACGATGCCACCGTGGTCGATCCGGAATTGCGGGTGAAGGGTATCGCCAGCCTGCGCATTGCCGATGCCTCGGTCATGCCCAGCGTCATCGGCGGCAACACCAATGCACCGTGCGTGATGATCGGCGAACGCTGCGCCGATTTCATCCTCGGCAAGCCGCAGATGGAGCCTGCGCAGCTGCCGCCGGAAAGCGTCGCACGCTACAAATAGGGGAGAGGGGCCGATGGCCGTCGAACATATCAAGACCTGGCAGGTCGGGGACGTGAAGGTCAGCCGGATTGTCGAGATCTGGGATTTCCAGGACAACATCCAGATGGCCATGCCGGACGCCACGGCAGAGGAAGTGAAGGCGCTGGACTGGCTGCACCCGCACTACGCCACGCCGGAAGGCCAGATGCGGATGAACTTCCAGGGCATCCTGCTGCAGACACCGGACCGCAACATCGTGGTCGACACCTGCATCGGCGCCGGGCGCGAGCGCGAATACGACGTCTTCACCGACCTGCCCGAAGGCTTCCTCGAAGACATCGCCTCGCTCGGCGTGTCCCGCGAGGACGTGGACACCGTCTTCTGCACCCACCTGCATTTCGACCATGTCGGCTGGAACACCTACAAGGACCCGGAAACCGGCAAATACCTGCCGACCTTCCCCAATGCCCGCTACCTGTTCGGCAAGACCGAATACGAGGCATGGCAGAACGACCTGCGCAAGGATGGCCACCATGACGACAAGCACATGGTCGAAAGCGTCGATCCGATCGTGTCGGCGGGGCTGGTCGATTTCATCGACACCGATCACCAGATCGCGCCGGGCATCTATGCCGAGCCGAGCCACGGCCACACGCCCGGCCACATCCACGTGGTGATCGAGAGCAAGGGCGAGCGCGCCGTCGTCACCGGCGACCTGATGCACCACCCGATGCAATGCGCCATGCCGCACCGCCACGCCACCTTCGACATGGACCGCGAAAAGGGCAGCGCCACGCGAATGGCCTTCGTCGACAAGTACAAGGACAGTGGCACGCTGGTGATCGGCATGCACTTCTTCGAGCCGACCGCCGGCCATTTCGTCACCGGCAGCGATGGCGAGACCTGGTTCCGGGGCCTCGGCGTCCCCGATCGCTGATGGCTGCCGTCACCCGCATCGATGCCATCCGCTATGCGCGGCACGAGCGGTCTGCGGCCGAGAACTTCACGGCTCCGGTCGATGATCACGACCTGCCGATGCCGCTCGACTATTACGTCTGGGCGATCCACCGCGAGGGCGAACCGCCGGTCATCGTCGATACCGGCTTCGGTGCGACGGCCGCCGCCGCGCGCGGGCGGGAGATCACCCGCCCGATCCGCAAGAGCCTGCGCGACGCAGGTATCGACCGGCTGGGCGTGACCGACGTGATCCTTACCCACCTGCATTACGACCACGCGGGCGGGATCGAGGACTTTCCCAACGCGCGCTTCCATATCCAGGACGCCGAAATGGCCTTCGCCACCAGCCGCCACATCTGCGACGCGCACACCCGCGCTCCGTTCGACGGCGAGCCGGTGGCCGAACTGGTGAAGCGGCTCTACCACGATCACGTGGTCTTCCATGACGGCGACGACGAGTTCGCCCCCGGCATCTCGCTGCGGCTGGCGCATGGGCATACGGCGGGGCTGCAGGTGGTCGTCTGCGAGACGGCCCGCGGGCCGGTGGTGCTCGCCAGCGACGCCGCGCATCTCTACGCCAACATCACCCGCAAGCTGCCCTTCCCGATCTTCGTCGACGAGGCGGATTACGCGAGGGCTCAGGCCCGCGCGCTGGAGCTGGTGGGTGGCTCGCTCGATCACCTGATCCCGGGGCATGACCCGCTGGTGCTGGCCTGTTTCCCGACCGAAAACGATATCGCGCGCGTCGACCTCGCGCCGCACACCCCGATACTGGAGGCACTTGCATGAACGTCGGTTTCCTTGGCCTCGGCCGCATGGGCGCACCGATGGCGGCGAACCTGCTCAAGGCCGGGCACGACCTGTTCGTGCACGACGTGTCCGAGGATGCCGTCGCCGCCCTGGTGCACCAGGGGGCCGAGGCTGCCGGCCACGCCGCCACGCTGGGCCGCCAGTGCGAAGTCGTCTTCACCAGCCTGCCCACCCCGCAGATCGTGCGCGAGGCGACGCTGGGGCCGGACGGCATCTTTACGCGCGGCCAGCCCAGGGTGTTCTGCGACCTGTCGACCAGCGGCCCGCAACTGGCGCAGGAAATCTCCGCCGCACTGACCCCGAAGGGCGTCGCCTGCTTCGATGCCCCGGTGTCGGGCGGCATCAAGGGCGCCCAGGACGCGACGATCTCGATCATGGTCGGCGGGCCGGAAGCCGAATACCACAGCACGCTGGAGCCGCTGCTGAAGGCTATCGGCAAGCCCACGCATATGGGCGAGGCGCCCGGCGCGGGGCAGACGATGAAGCTGGTCAACAACCTGCTGGGCGCAGTCGCCATCGGGGTGACCGCGGAGGGCATGGCCTTCGGCATCAAGCGCGGGCTGGACCCGGCCAAGATGATCGAGGTGCTCAACCAGTCGACCGGCATCAACTCCGCCACCCGCGACAAGTGGCCACGCTCCGTCCTGCCGCGTACCTTCGACTTCGGCTTCGCCGCCGCGCTCAGCCTGAAGGACACGAAGCTGCTGCTCGACGAGGCCGAAGCTGCGGGCGTGCCGCTGCCGCTGGGCGAAATCGTCGCCGACTACCTCGCCCGCACCCTCGAACGCGAAGGCGCGGACGCGGATTTCACCGCGATTGCCAAGGTGGTGGAGGAAGCCGCCGGGCTGGACCCGGAGCGGGAGGGCTAGATATCGTTGCGGATGGTCGCCAGCGCGCCGCCGTCGATCTCCCACTTCGCGCCGTTGACGTAGCTCGCCTCCTCGCTGAGCAGAAAGCTGACCACGTCGCCCACCTCGCGCGGCTGACCGACGCGGTTGAGCGTGGCGACCTGGCCCAGCTTGTCCATGCCCGCCTGCACGTCGCCGTCGAACATCTGTTCCAGCATGCCGACCAGCAGCGGGGTCTCGATCACGCCGGGCATCACGCAGTTCACCCGCACGCCCACCTGCGCGACTTCGCTGGCCGCCGTGCGCGTCAGGCCCACGGCGCCGTGCTTGGCGGCGTTGTAGGCGCAGGCACCCGCCAGCCCGCGCTCGGAGCCGATGCTGGCCGTGTTCACCACCGCGCCCTTGCCCGCGGCAACCATGTGCGGGATGACGAAGCGCAGGCCGAGGAACATGGAGCGCAGGTTCACCCGGATGATCTTGTCGAACATGGCGATGTCGTATTCGTGCGTCGGGGCAAGGTCGCCCTCGATCCCGGCATTGTTGAAGAAGCCGTCGATCTTGCCGAAGGCGGTCATCGCTTCCTCGGCATAGCCCTCCACCGCCTTCTCGTCGGCGCAATCCGCTACGTGGGCGATGGCGGTGAAGCCCTTGCCGCGCAGTTCGGCCGCGCGCGCCATCACCTTGGTCGCATCGATATCGACCATCAGCAGCTCGGCCCCCTCGCGGGCGAGGATTTCGCAAGTGGCGAAGCCGATGGAACCGGCCGCGCCGGTGACGATGATGGAGGAACCCTTGTGACGCATCAGTTCAGTCCTTCTTGGATTTGCGGAACGGCAGGGTGAGCAGGAACAGCGCCAGCTTGGGCGTCAGCAGCTTGAGGAAGTTCTTCGCTTCCTCCGGCGTCAGCGTCGCCGTCATCGGCATGGTGCCATAGACCTTGCCCTTCAGGACCAGGTCGTTCCCCTTCCGCTCGATCTTGCTGACCTGCATCAGCTCGCTCTTGTCGGCTGCCTTGATCTTCATGACACGCGGATCTCGTCGAATTCGATGCCGAGGTCTTCGGCCATCACCATGGCGGTGGCACGGCCGGCGCCGAACACGCCGCCGCCGGGATGCTGGAACGGACCGACCAGGTAAAGCCGGTCGACGCCCGGCACGCGGTACTGGCCGAGGTCCGGCGTCGGGCGATGGCTGCCGGACTGGTAGGTGGTGGTGGCAATGCCGTGCAGGTCGCCGCGGAAGAAGCTGGGGCTGGTGCGCTCCATGTCCACCGGGCTGTCGCAGTGATAGTCGAGCACTACCTCGGGCACGTTCTCGATGTAGTTGGACATCCGCGCGATCATGCCTTGCGCGAATTCGTCCTTCGCCTCGTCCCAGCTGCGGCCATCCTCGCGCTCGTAAGGGACGTAGTCCCAGGCGTGGAAGATGCTCTTGCCCTCGGGGCAACGGCTGGGATCGTGCTGCGGCAACTGGCCGACGCCGACCAGCGGGGTGGGCGACATCTTGCCATAGCGCAGTTCGTCGAAGGCGCGGCGCATGTCCTCGTAGCTGGCGGGCATCAGCTCGTACATGACGGCGGAAAGGTCTGCGCCGTCGTGGCGCTTGGCCTTGAACTTCAACGGCGCGTCGAGCGCGGCATGCACGGTGAAGCAGGCGGCATCGGTGATGTGCGTGCGCTGCGCCTTGCGCGCGACTTCGGCGGGCAGGTCCGCCACCATCTCCGGCAGGATATGCGGGTGCAGCGCGCCGATCACGCCTTCGCCGGCGGAGACGCTTTCGCCGTTGTCGAGCACCACGCCGGTGGCGCGGCCGCCGTCGGTGGTCACCTCGCGCACATGGGCCGAGGCACGCACGCTGCCGCCATGGTCCTCGATGCAGGCGATCAGCGCATTGGTGAGGCTGCCGGAGCCGCCCACCGGCACGCCGAAGCCGTACTTCTCGAGGAAGCCGAGGAAGACATAGGCGCCGATGCCGGTCGCCTTCTCGTCCGGGCTGACGAGGTTCTCGCCCGCCACGCGGCCGAAGTGGGCCTGCACCTTCTCGTGCTCGAACAGCTCCTCCATCAGGTCGAAAGTGGAGACGCCCATGGTGCGCATGATCTCCTGCCCTTCGGGGCTCTGGTCCATCATCGCGGTCTGCGCGCCCAGCGGCATCGGCGGCGAATACAGCCCGGCCTGGATCATCGGCAGCCACTCGGCGGCCTGGCGGCTCATTTCGAGGAAGGTCTGCGCGTCCTTCTCGCTGAACTTGGCAATCGCCTCGGCGCTCTTCGCCGGATCGCGGTGCAGCGGCAGGGTGGTGCCATCCTCCCACACGCTCATCATCGGCACGTCGGGGAAGACATATTGCAGGCCGTATTTCGCCTTCAGCCCGAGGTCGTCGTTCGCCAGCAGCGGATTGCCCTGGATGAAGATGTGACTCATCGAATGCTGGTCGTGCATGAAGCCCGGGCGCGTCAGCTCGCGGCTGACCACGCCGCCGCCGTGCCAGGCGTTGCGCTCCAGCACGAGCACGCTCTTCCCGGCGACCGCCAGATAAGCCGCGGCGACCAGCCCGTTATGGCCCGATCCGATGACGATGATATCTGCGTCTGCCATGAAATCTCCCTAGAGGCAGGCCGAAAGCGCGATGTCGGATAGCTTGCCGCAACGCTCGATGTTGGCGGCCTGCGTCATCACGCCGGCGCTGAGGAAACTGAACGAGACGTCCGCTTCGGGATCGACCCAGAACATGGTGCTGCCCGCGCCGTAGTTGCCGAATGTCTCGGGCGACGAAAGCTGGCCGAAGAGGTGGTGGAACACCCCGGTCCCGCGCACCTGGAAGCCCAGCCCCTGGTTGGCCGGCGGCACTTCCCAGCCGGCGCGCAGAGCGACGCCGCGGTACAGTTCGTTGGGCCTGTCGCCCGTGTGCACCTTGCGCGCCAGACGCACCATGCGGGGCGAGAGGATGCGTGCGCCGTCCAGCTCGCCCTCGCGGCGCAGCATTTCCGCAAACCGCCACAGGTCGCCGGTGGTCGAGGCGCAGCCGACATGCGGAGCCTCGACTTCGGGGTCCTCGAACAGGGCGTGATCGCCCTCGATGTTCCGTGAAAGATGCTTGATCGGCACCGTGCCGCGCATGTCCGGACGCACGTGGCGCTCGTTCAGGTCCGGGCGCAGGCCCATGCTGGTCGAATCCATCTTCAGCGGCTGGAACAGGTCCTCCGCCAGCAGCGTCTGGAAGTTGCGGCCCTTGGGGTCGGTGCGCACCAGGGCCGTGCCCATCAGCACGTGGTTCACCAGCGGCGAATAGTCGCAGCGCTCGCCCGGCGGTGTCGCGCCGTGGACGTTGGCAATGCTCTCTTCGTACAGCTCGGACAGGCGATCGAGATACATGCCCGGCTTGGGACTCCACACCCCCGGCATGCCGGCCTGGTGGGTGATGAGGTGGTAGAAGGTCGCCTCCTCGCGCGGCTGGCCCGTGAATTCGGGCAGCACGTCCTTCACCTTGGTGGTGAGCTGGAAGCGCCCCTGCTCGATCGCCCGCATCACCAGCACGTTGGTGAAGGCCTTGGTGACGCTGAACAGCGAGAACACGTCGTCGCGCTTCAGCGGTCGCTGCTGGTCGGCATAGGCGTGGCCGATGGCCTCGTCGAACACCACCACGCCGCCGCGTCCGATGCGCAGCACCGCGCCGAAGTAGTCGCCGCGCGCAATGTCGGCCTCGATGGTCGCCTTCAGATGGTCGAGCCGTTCCTGCCAGATTGCTGTCATGCTTACCCCGCTGCGATGATCCCGCCGTCGACGGCGAGCATCGCTCCATTGATGAATGATGCCTCGTCGCTGAGCAGGAAGGCCGCCGCGCTGGCGACATCCTCCACCGTGCCGTTGCGGCGCAGGGGGATGTTCTTGGCGCGTTGCTCGTATTGCTCGGGCGTGACGAAACCCTCGGTCGCCGGCGTCGGCACGCTGCCCGGCGCCATGGCGTTGACGCGGATGCCGCGCGGGCCAAGCTCGCCCGCCAGCACCTTGGTGAGGCCCGCGATGCCCGCCTTGATGGTGGTGTAGGCCCCGGTGTTGGGCCGCCCGCGATAGGCGACCGGAGAGGAGTAGTTGAGGATGTTGCCCGGCTTCTCCTCGTCCCGTTGGGCAAGGAAGGCCTGCACGCCCCAGAACACGCTTTTCAGGCCCGCCGAAAGCATGCGGTCGAGCGTCTCCTCGGTCACCGCCTCGATCGGCTCGTAGACCAGCACGGAGGCATTGTTGATCACCGCCCGCAGCGGCCCGGCATCGGCGGCAAAATCCTCCGCCACCTGCATGAATTCCGCGCGGCTGCCGCAATCGGCGCCGTAGCTGAAGGCCTTGCCGCCCGCAGCGATGATGCCCTCGGCCACCTCCAGCGCGTTGCCGCCGTCGATATCGGCAATGCCGACGATCGCGCCCTCGCTGGCGAGGCGCTGGGCGATGCCCTCACCCAGTCCGCGACCGGCACCGGAGATCAGGATGGGCTGGCCGTCGAAACGCATGGCCTAGTCCATCCCGAACAGCTTGGCGGTGTAATGGCTATCCATGTATTCGCGCATGGCGTCGATCTTGCCGTTCGAGATCTCGAACACCCAGCAATAGTCGTTGTCGTAGACCTTGCCGTCACCCGTGGTGCCGGTGGAATTGCTCTCCACACAGACGAAGTTGCCCGCCGAGAACATGTTGTGGACATGCACCTTGGGATCGCCCGGCTTGAACATGCCGCGCACGGGGGCAAGGAACTTGTCGATGATATCCATGCCGATGTGCTTCCCGGCACCGGCGATGTCCTTCACCTTCGGCTCCCACACGCTCTGATCGTGATAGAAGCCGCGCAGCTTCTCCAGGTCACCGGAAGACAGCACCTCGAAGAAATCGAGCACCAGCTGTTCCTTGTCGTTTGCCGCTTTCACCATCACGCAAGTCCTCTCGCTTCGTCGCTTGGCGGGGGAATGTCGGGCATGGCCCCGCCCATGTGCAGCGCCACCATTCCGGCGCGCTTGGAAAATCGCCACACTCCGCCGGGCACCGACTGGTCGAGCACGTATTCGTCCTCGAACCCGCCGACATAAAGCGCGCCCGCTTCCTGCGGCGGCTCGGTGCTCTTGTGGCTGGAAAGCATGGTCAGGTAGTTGGTGCCCCTGGCCCGGGTCTCGGTAATCGCCTCCACCAGCACGTTGGTAACGATGTGGCGCACCAGGATCGGCGGGCGGTTACGAAAGATGCCTTCCACCGCCGCGCGGCCGTAGAACGGATAGTCGGGCTGGAACGGGCGCGAGAATTCGCAGTCGGGCGTGAACAGCTGGCCCATGGCATCGGCGTCGCCCTCGTCCGCGTACTTGGCGAACAGCAGCGGCAGCTTGCCGCAGGCGAGTTCGATGGCGAGGCGCTGGCCGGCGTCCATTATTCGGCGTCCTCGGCGTCGATCTCGGCCAGTGCCTCGTTGACGATGCGGAAGCTGTCGACCGCCGCCGGGATGCCGCCATAGATGCCCACCTGCAGCAGCACCTCGCGGATCTCCTCGCGCGACAGGCCGTTGTTCAGCGCGCCGCGCGTGTGCACCTTCAGCTCGTGCTTGCGCCCCAGCACGGCGATCATCGCAAGGTTGATCAGGCTGCGGTCGCGCCGCGACAGCTCTTCCTCGCGCCCCCAGGTCCAGCCCCAGCAATAGGTGGCGACCAGTTCCTGCAAGGGATCGTTGAACGGGTTGGGGTTGGCGGTCGCCTTGTCGACATAGGCATCGCCCAGCACTTCGCGCCGGATTTTCATGCCCTTGTCGAAGAGTTCCTTGTCCATCTCAATTGTCCTTCACAGGCAGGAGTAAACCGCGTCGATCAGGCGCCGCGCGCGCGGCCCGTTGTCGCCGACGGCGTGCATCTGGTTGCAGCAGTAAGAGAAGCCGAGGCGCGCATCGGGATCGCCGAAGCCGATCGATCCGCCGAGGCCGTGGTGGCCGAAGCTGCGCATATTCGGCCCCATGTAGACGGCCTCGGGCGTGTTCAGCAGCACGCCGTTGGCCTGGTGATAGGGGCGATCCTGCAGCAGCTCGATCTGGTTGTGCTGCTCCGTGATCATGGCTTCGAGCTGGGCGTCGGAAAGCAGGTCCACGCCGTCCACTTCGCCCGTGGCCGCCCCGTAGATGCGGGCGACGCCGCGGGCATTGCCGTGGCCGGAGCCACTGGCGATCTCCACCTCGCGCCAGCGCGGCGAGTTCATGGTGGTATGCCAGGGTTCGTCGGCGTTCTGCAGGAACGCAAAGCTGCGCAGCGTCGCGCCGTCCTGCCAGCCTTCGGGCGTGGTCGGCTTGTCCGGCACCGCCTGGTCCTTCGCAGCGAACAGCCGCGCCTTGGTGTTGGGCAGCACTTCGGCGACGTGGCTCTGCTCCTCCGCGCTCATGCCGCCGATGTAGTATTCCGCGCCCAGCAGCCCGGTGACGTTCTCGCGCAGGAACGGGCCCACGCTCTTGCCGGTCACCCGCCGCATGATCTCGCCCAGCAGGAAGCCCTGGTTGTGGACGTGGTAGGCCGCGACCGTGCCCGGCTCCCACAGCGGCTCCTGCACCTCCAGCGCCCGGATGTAGCCGTCGTAATCGAGCAGTCCGCCGGGATACATGACATCGGTCGTCAGCACCGGGATCGCCGCTGTGTGATCGAGGATCATGCGGACGGTGATGCTTTCCTTCCCGCCCTGCGCGAATTCTGGCCAGTACTGCGCCACCGGCGCGTCGAAATCGACCAGCCCCCGGTCCGCCACCATGTTGAAGGCAATGCCGGTCACGCCCTTGGCGACGCTCATCATGCAGACGGTGGAATGGGCATCCCACGGCTGCGACCTGTCGGCGCGCGCCCAGCCGCCCCACAGGTCGACCACGGTTGCGCCGTCGACGACGGCGGAGCAGCCCGCGCCCAGTTCTTCCTCGACCCGGAAATTCTCGGCGAAAGCCTCGGCCACCGGCAGGAAGCGTTCCTCCACCCGGCCATGCAGCGCATAGGAACCCCCGCGCGCCTCTACCTCTTTCGTCCAATCGACGATTGCCACCAGTACTCTCCCCTCGTTGAGCCGTTGACGACTCTAACGGTCGTTAGCGTAGGCGAGGCTGCCGCCTTGCTTCAAGCTCAATCGAAGAAGGCGATGGTGCGCAGCTCGATGCTCTGGCGCGGCGCAGCGTCGGGCGGCGTATCCGGCGCCTCGAACGCGGTGTGCGCGGTGAACTGCACGGCATCCTCATCGGTATCGAACAGCTTGAAGACGAACATCTCCCACGGCTGCATGTGCGGCACCCACATCCAGCGATGGCCCGGCGCATAGGCAAGGTTGAAGCCCCACAGCGAGAAATTCACCCCGCCCAGTCCGCCGACGATCTCGCTGGGAAACAGGTCCTCGCGTTTCACCGTGCTGGCATCGCACAGCGCAAAGGGCGCGCTTTCGACCATGGTGATGGGGCGCCACAGGTTGAACAGCATGCGCCGCTTGGTGAGCAGCTCTTCCGCCTCGTCCTCGGGCAGCAGCAGCCGCGTGTAATCGGCCGTGGTCTTCTCGCCATAGTCGACATGCGCGCCGTTGGCGGGCTGGTTGTGCCCGTGCGTGCCGGTGGCATTGGTGCGGCGGATCGCGCCGAAGCTGATGACCTTGCTGGCGCCCGTCAGCCGCTGGACCGTGTCCTCGCAATAGCGGCAGTACTTCGCCAGCTCTTGGGGATCGTCATAGTCGCTGACCGGCGATGCCTCATCCAGCAGCACGAACCCGTTGCGATCGAAGGACAGCTGGTCCTTCTCCGGCCGCATGTCGTGCACGGTGACCGTGTGGTCCTCGCCCGGCCAATAGCTCTTGTCGCGCTCGCCTGCGTAGAAGGTCGCCTTCTCGCCGCGCACGACATAGCGAATGGTCGCCTCGACATCGCAGGTGATCGTATCGGTATCGCTCATCGGTATTCTGCCCTCTCCCCGGCACCAATGCTTTGACCAAAGCCTGCGCCCATTTTAGCGTGCGGGTCAAGCCGCCATGCAGCGGCGCTGGAGGGAGAGGGGAATGGCAACTGGCGCGCAGGAGCTGCCGGCGGACGATCCGCGGCAGGTGTTGGGCAACCGGCGGATGACGCTGCCGCAATATGGCGTGGTGGCGATCTGCGTGCTCGTCAACATGATCGACGGCTACGACATTCTCGCCATCTCGCTGGCCGGCGCATCGCTGCGCGAGGCCTGGGGCCTGTCGGATGCGGCGCTCGGCACATTGCTGGCGATGCACCTGGTCGGCATGGCGGTGGGCGCGCTGTCGGTCTCGCCCGTGGCGGACCAATGGGGCAGGCGCCCCGCCATCCTCACCTGCCTGATACTGATGAGCGTCGGCATGGCGGCGGCGGCACTGGCCGATGGCTATGCGACGATGGTGGCGGCGCGCTTGCTGACCGGCGTCGGCATCGGCGGGATGACCAGCACGGTTGGCATGATCGCGCTGGAATATGCCAGCTTCCGGCGGCGCGAATTCTCCGCCAGCGTGGTCGCCTCGGCCTATCCGGTGGGGACGATGATCGGCGCGGCGGTCGCCGCCAGCGCGCTGCAGGGCTTCGACTGGCGAGCGATCTTCTGGGTCGGCGCGGCGCTGTCCGCCGTGGTCTTCCCGATTGCCCTCATCGGCCTGCCGGATTCGGTCGACTTCCTGCTCAACCGCCAGCCCAAGGGCGCGCTCGAGAAGACCAACCGCGTACTGCGACGCATGGCGATTCCGGAAATCGCCAAGCTGCCACCCAAGCCCGAAGGTTCGAAGAGCGCCGTGCTGCTGGAAATCAAGCAGCCGATGCACGTGCGCGAGCTGCTCAAGCTGTTCCTCGCCCATGCGCTCAACATGTTCGCCTGGTACTTCATCCTGCAATGGGGTCCGGTGCTGGTGAGCGAGGCCAGCGCCTCCCCCACGGCATCGGCCACCTACCAGAACTGGTTCTCCATCGGCGGGGTGATCGGCGGCATGACGTCGGGTTTCCTGTGCGGGGTGATCGGGGTGAAGCGGATGATGTGGTTCACCATGCTGGCGATGGCGGCGCTGATCGCGCTGTTCGGCCAGTTTGCCACCGATGTCTCGATGCTGTGGCTGCTCGCCCCCTTCATCGGCGCGGCGCTGTTCGGCTCGGCAACGGCCAACTGGCTGACGATTGCCTATGCATTTCCGCCGCAATTGCGCGCCACGGGCCTCGGATTCGCCACCACGGCCGGACGCGTGGGCGCGGTCGGCGGCCCCTTCGTGGGCGGCCTGCTGCTCAACACGCGGGAGACCGGCGTGCTGGAGCTTGGCGGGGCCTCGATCCCGCTAACTCTCTCAATTGCCGGGGTTTGTCTGGTAATGGCGGTTCCGGCGGTGCTTTCTGCCTCGACCTTTACCTTCGCGCGGCGGATGGAACCGTTGCGTAAGTAACTAATTCGCTAAGCCAATCCACCTGTTGCTAGATTGCGACAAAAGGCCCTGCATGCTTCGATTCATGCGTAAAGCGCCTTGAATGTAACGAGCGTGATTGTACAACGACGGGTGGAGAGGAGTATTGGTGGCGTAGGTGCCAGAGAGACACCGCGCGCAATTCTCGCTTCCTTGCCAGTTGCCCACGCCGCTTCAAAGCGGTGGGGCATTACAGCACCGAGCAGGCCGATCGTGGGAGACGGCCTGCCTAAGGGAGGATGCCTGATGAAGTTCAAGAAGCTAAGCGTTGCTTCAACCTTGGCCATTGCCACGTGCCTCAGCACGCCGGCGCTGGCCCAGGACGAAGGCGCAGACGAAGGTAATGACGGTCGCACCAACGTGATCGTCGTTACCGCAGAATTCCGCGAAGCGGATCTGCAGGAAACGCCAATCGCTATTACCGCGGTGAACGCAGAAATGCTCGCCGCCCGTGGCCAGACCGACATTGCGCAAGTCGCCGCACAAGCGCCCAACGTGACGCTGCGTCCGCAGCCGCAGAACGGTGGTTCCGGCCTGATCGCCTTTATCCGTGGCGTCGGCCAGGTCGACTTCAACTACGCGCTTGACCCGGCAGTCGGTGTCTATGTGGACGACGTCTACATCCCGACGCTGTCGAGCTCGCTGCTCGAGCTGGTCGACCTCGACCGCGTGGAAATTCTGCGCGGCCCGCAAGGCACGCTGGCCGGCAAGAACTCGCTGGGTGGTGCCATCAAGTTGTTCTCCGCTCGTCCGCGTGGCGACGGTTCGGGCTCGCTGCGTGCCGAATACGGCTCGTTCAACACCATCTCGCTGCGCGGTATGGCGGACTTTGCCATCACCGATAACCTCGCAGCGCGTGTTTCCGGCATGGGCCGCGCTAGCGATGGCTATGTCGACATCGTCGATTATGGCCTGACGCATCCCGGTTCGAACGTGCCGGGCAACAATGCCCGCGGTCGCGGCAACTTCGGTTACGAGACTATGGGTGGTCAGAACATTGCCGCCGGGCGTATCGCTCTCGAGTGGGAGCCGAACGATCGCCTGAACGTGTATGTGTCTGGTGACTTCACTCGCGAGGATTCGGACGCGGTTCCGGTCGTCGCCCTAGCTGCCGGCCTGCCGATCAGCTCGACGAACCCGACGTTCGATCCGTTCTCCACCAACCCGGCCACCAATGCCAACGGCGGCGCCTGGCTGCCCGGTGAAGACGGTAACCCCGTCCCGCTGACTTGCGCCTTCGTGCCAGCCGGCCCGTTCAGCTGCGACACGGCCAACCTGAGCGCGCTCGGTTTCGATCCGCGTTTTGTCAGCTATTCGAACTTCCTCGACGGCATGGAGCCGACGCAGCAGGCTCCTTACAAGCCCTATGCAGCTCTGCCGATCACCGAGTTCGAAGGCTGGGGCGTAATGTCGAACATTACCTACGACATTACCGACAACCTGCAGTTCGTGGCCATCGGCTCCTACCGTACCTACACTTCGCGGTGGGGCCAGGACCAGGACGCCACGCCGATCCCGGTCGCGCAGCTCGACAACCAGCTCGACCACGAAGCATGGAGCGCCGAGGTGCGTCTGAACTTCGAGGTCGCCGAAGGTCTGCTGCAGGGCACAGTGGGTGGTTTCTATCTCGACCAGGACGGCGAATACACCGCACGCGTTGACCTCAACTATGCGGGTATCGACTTCATTCACGGTCCGGACACCACGCCCAGCACCACGCAGGCACTGTTCGGCACGTTGACTTTGACGCCGAACGACGTGTTCAGCATCACCGGCGGCATCCGCTACACCGAAGACGAAAAGATCTACACCTACTTCCGCTCCAACCCGGACGGAACGGTGCCCTTCGTCGACGCTGACAACCTGTTCGTGCCCGGCGTGCCGGTTTGCGAATTCTTCCTGGGTGCTCCGACGGCTGGCCCGACCGGCCTCGGCAATACGCCAAACTGCCTGCTCACCGGCCTGTTCAACATCTCGGACGGCTTTGAAGGCGATCGGTGGGACTGGCGTATCGTCGGCAACGTGCAGGCGACGGACGACATCCTGCTCTACGCTTCGGTTTCAACCGGGTTCAAGGGCGGCGGTGTGAACCCACGTCCGTTCTTCGGCCCTTCGGCCGGCGAGTGCGACGCACCGGGTTACGTTGCTCCGGCGCCGTGTAACCAGCTGCGTTCGTTCAATCCGGAAACGATCACGACCTACGAGGTCGGTTTCAAGATCGATGCCCTGGATCGTCGCCTGCGCGTGAACGGTGCGGCCTTCTACAACGATTACCAGGACATCATCCTGACGCTTCCGGCTTGCCCCAGCGTCCCCTGCCTCCAGCCCCGTAACGTGGGTGAGGCCGAGGTGAAGGGCTTCGAACTGGAAGTGACGGCCTATCCGACAGAAGGCCTCTCGTTCGACGGCTCGCTGAGCTACATCGATTTCGAATACGATGCAGCTTCGGTGGCGCCTGCCGGCCTGACCGGCAACGAGATCACGCCGTACACCCCGGAATGGACCTGGAGCATCGGCGCGCAGTATGATTACTTCACGTCTGGCGGCTCGATGATCAGCGCCCGTTTCGACGGTAGCTACCAGTCGACCATCTACACCGACACGTTCAACACGGTCTGGTCGGAAATCGACGGGTACTTCATCGGCGGCGCCCGCCTGGCTTACACCGATCCGGACGACGAATGGACGGTGGCCCTGCGGGTCGATAACCTTTTCGACGAGTACTACTTCCTGTCGAAGAGCGACATCACCCGCTCGCTGGGCATGGTCACCGGCGTGCCGGGCCGGCCGCGCACCTGGAGCGTGTCGGTCGAACGCCGCTTCTGATCTGAAGGGGGCCTCCGCTTCGGCGGGGGCCCTCCTCCAGGCCAAGGCCAAAGAAAAAGGGGTGCGGACCACACGGTCCGCACCCCTTTTTCATGCGCCTTGTTAGCAGCGATCAGCCGTTGGGATTGAGCCGCTCGCGCATTTCCTTGCCCGGCTTGAAGTAGGGCACGCGTTTGGCCGGCACGTCCACCGCTTCACCGGTGCGCGGATTGCGACCGACGCGGGCATCGCGCTGGCGTGTCGAGAATGTCCCGAAGCCACGCAGTTCAACTCGGCCACCCTCGGCCAGCCGCTGAGTGATTTCGTCAAAGAAAATATCGACGACTTGTTCGATTTCCTCTGGCCGCAGATCAGGATTGTCTGCGGCTAGGGCCTGGAGCAGTTCGGACCTTATCATTCTTTCCCCCGAAGGTAACAACTGCCAATGCAGTTGCAGCCAGTGTTTGGCGCCGACCCGATACGCCGCTCACAGGCAAACCTGCCAGAAGGAAACGCCCGGCGCAATCACCCCAGGCAAATTTTGTGTCAATTTGTATCAGGATCGGTCAGGCGTGATCGAGCAGCTCCGCCGGATCCAGTCCCAGCCGGTCCATCCGCTCCCGAATGGCGGGCCATTCCTCGCGCAGGAAGGCCTCGCGCTCGGCCTGGCGAAGCTTGTCCGCCGCCCCTTCGCGCACGAACATGCCGACTCCGCGCTGCACGCGGATCAGGCCATCGGCCTGGAACTGCTGGTAGGCCTTGGCCACGGTCAACGGGTTGGCGCCCTGCTCGGCAGCGAAAGCGCGGACCGACGGGAGCATTTCCCCTTCGGGGTAGCGCCCATCGATGATGGCCGCCGCGATCAATTCGCGCAGCCGGAGATAGACGGGACGGGTATCAGCCATAGGTGACCCACTGCCATAATACAGCGGGTCGGGTCAAGCAATTGCGCCAAAAAAGGCGGTTTCAGGCGCAACTTCATGGCTTCACATGGGCGAAACAATCGCTAGGGTGCCCGCTTCGTCTCGAAAGAACATGCGCGCGAAACGCGCCGGTGTTGGGGAGCCATCCAAAGTGACACTAGAAGAAATCATTGTCGCGACAGCGGCGACATTCCTCGTCCTGCTGCTGATTGCCGGCGGCGCCATCGTCGGTTCGAAAGAACCGGAATTCGCCGGACATCCCAAGGGCTTGTTCGTGCTGTTCTTTGCCGAGATGTGGGAGCGCTTCTCCTACTACGGCATGCGCGCCCTGCTGATTTTCTACCTGACCCAGCACTGGCTGTTCAACGACGAGAAGGCGAGCGTGATCTACGGCGCCTATACCGCGCTGGTCTACATCGCCCCGGTGCTCGGCGGCTACCTGGCCGACCGTTACCTCGGTCAGCGCAAGGCGGTGCTGTTCGGCGCCGTGCTGCTGACTTTCGGTCACTTCTTCATGGCGTTCGAGGGCGCGGGCGGACAGTCCGACCCGATGATCGACGTGTTCTGGCTGGCGCTGGCCTTCATCATCGTCGGCTCGGGCTTCCTCAAGGCGAACATCTCGGTGATCGTCGGCCAGCTCTATCCGCGTACGGATATTCGCCGCGACGGTGCCTACACCATCTTCTACATGGGCATTAACGTGGGCGCGGCCGTCGGCACGATCATCGCCGGTTACCTCGGCCAGACCTATGGCTGGGCATACGGCTTCGGCGCTGCCGGCATCGGCATGCTGCTGGGCCTGATCGTCTTCGTCGTGTTCAAGCCGCTGCTGCTGGGCAAGGGCGAAAGCACCGTGCCCGAAAAGCTCGACGCCCCGTACATGGGCATCAAGTTCGAGTGGTTCCTCTACATCGTCGGCTTCGTCGCCGTCGCCGTCACCTGGTGGCTGGTGCAGAACCAGGCGGTCGTCGGCACGATCCTCGGCGTGTTCGGCCTGATCCTGGTGCTCTATGTCATCTGGCAGGCGATCAAGCTGGGCGGACACGACCGCGACCGGATCTTCGCCGCGATGTTCCTCATCGTCGGCTCGGTCCTGTTCTGGGCGCTGTTCGAACAGGCCGGCTCCTCGCTCAACCTGTTCACCGATCGCTATGTCGATCGCCAGGGCGTCGACGCCTCGATCTTCCAGTCGATCAACCCGATCTACATCATCGCCCTCGCCCCGCTCTTCGCCACGCTGTGGACCTGGCTGGGCAAGAAGGGGCTGGAGCCTTCCACCCCGGCCAAGTTCGGCCTGGCGATGATCCAGCTGGGCGCCGGCTTCCTGGTGCTGGTACTGGGCGCAAACTCGGTCGGCATGGAGAACATGACCCCGGTCATCTTCATCTTCCTGATCTACCTGCTGCACACCACCGGCGAGCTGTGCCTCTCGCCCGTAGGCCTGTCGGCGATGAACCGCCTGGCCCCGGCGCACATGGCCTCGCTTATCATGGGCACCTGGTTCTTCGCCTCGGCCACCGGCAACTTCGTCGCCGGCCTGATCGCCGCGGCGACCGGTTCGGAAGCGGCTTCGGGTGAAGGCGCTGCCAAGGAAACCGTGCTCGCGGTCTACAGCCAGATCGGCTGGATCGCAGTCGGCGTGGGTGTGGCGGTGATCGTGATCAGCCCGCTGATCAAGAAGCTGATGCACCTCGACACGCTGCGTGACGACAACGTGGGCGACGACCTCGAAGGCATGGCCGAAGCCGGCATGGAAGCCCAAGAGGGCGGCATCCACCCCACCACCAAGCCGAAGGGTTAAGCGATATGGGCCGTTTTTTCAGCAAGGGCGGCCCAGCCGCCCTCCTCGCGGGCAGTGCGCTACTGGCACTGTCGGCTTGCACCACGGGTGACAGGGGCTCAGCCCTCGCCAGCACGCCGGCCGCGGCGAGCGCGGAGGAAGCCTATCCTTCGACCTACCAGCGCTTTCCGGGCGTCCCGACGGCCATCGTCGGCGCGACCATCTACGATGGCGCTGGCGGGCAGATCGACAACGGCGTGGTGCTGTTCGCCGATGGCGAGGTTGTCGCCATCGGCGATGCCAGCCTGGCGATCCCGGCGGGCTACACCCGCGTGGACGGCACCGGCCGCTACGTGACGCCGGGCATCATCGATATCCACTCGCACCTGGGCGACTATCCGACGCCCTCGGTCGACGCGCATAGCGACGGCAACGAGGCAACCGATCCGACCACGCCTGAAGTCTGGGCCGAACACTCGGTCTGGCCGCAGGACCCGGGCTTCAGCCGCGCGCTGGCCAATGGCGGTGTCACCACGCTGCAGATCCTGCCCGGCTCGGCCAACCTCATGGGCGGCCGCTCGGTCACCCTGCGCAACGTGCCCAGCCGCACGGTGCAGGGGATGAAGTTCCCCGGCGCGCCCTACAGCCTGAAGATGGCCTGCGGCGAGAACCCCAAGCGGGTCTACGGCAATCGCACGCGCATGCCCTCCACCCGCATGGGCAACTTCGCGGTCAACCGGCAGACCTGGATTGAAGCGCAGCAATACATGGCCGAGGAGAACCCCGACCGCGACCTGGCGATGGAAACGCTCGCCGGCGTGCTGCGCGGCGAGATCCTGGTGCAGAACCACTGCTACCGCGCCGACGAGATGGCACTGGTGCTCGATATGGCGGAAGAGTTCGGCTACCGCGTCTCCGCCTTCCACCACGCGGTGGAGAGCTACAAGATCGCCGACATGCTGCGCGACCACGAAGTGTGCAGCGCGGTCTGGGCCGACTGGTACGGCTTCAAGATGGAAGCCTACGACGCCATCCCCGAAAACGCCGCGATGATCCACCAGCAGGGCGCCTGCGCGGTGATCCACTCGGACGACGAGAACGGCATCCAGCGCCTCAACCAGGAAGCCGCCAAGGCGCAGGCCGACGGCCGCCGCATGGGGATCGACATTCCCGATGCCGACGTGATCAGCTGGATCACCCTCAACGCCGCCCGCGCCATGGGCATTGCCGACATGACCGGCAGCCTCGAGCCCGGCAAGATGGCCGACGTGGTGCTGTGGAACGGCGATCCGCTGTCGATCTACTCGCGGCCCGAGATGGTCTGGATCGACGGTGCGGTGATGTACGACATGAACGACCCGGCGATGCGCCCGGTGAGTGACTTCGAGCTCGGCCAGCCCGGTGAAGGAGATGTGAAATGAGCGCGCTTCGCCTTCTTACCGCCGCCTCCGCCATCGCGCTGGGCAGCATGGCCCTTCCCGCCACGGCGCAGGACGTCGCCATTACCGGAGCCACCGTGGCGCTGGGCGATGGCAGCGACCCGATCGAGAACGCCACCGTCGTGGTCCGCGGGGGCCGCGTGGTCGCCGCCGGTGCCGGGGTCAGCGTTCCCGCAGGCATGACCGCCCTCGACGGCAGCGGCATGTGGGTGACGCCCGGCCTGTTCGCTTCGATCACCGACCTCGGCCTCGTCGACGTCGGTGCCGTGTCGGAGAGCAACGATATCGATGCCGACGATTCGCCTTTCGGCGCGGCGCTGGATGTCGCCCCGGCGATCAACCCGGCCGCGCAGGACTTCGGCTACAGTCGCGCTGGCGGCGTGACCCGAGCCAGCGTCGCTCCGGGCGCGGGGGCCTCGATCTTCGGCGGACAGGGCGCCGTGGTCGATCTCGGCGCGGACTTCGATGCCGTGACCGTTCCGCGCGCCTTCCAGGTCGTGGAAATGGGCGAGCGCGGCGCACGCCTTGCCGGTGGCAGCCGCACTTCGGTGTACGCGCTGTTCCGCAATGCGCTGCGCGAGGCAGGCACTTTCGGCGAGGCCGCCCAGCTGCGTACCAGCGGTTCGAGCCAGGGCAGCACGGGCGGCGAGATCGGGATCGATTCCCGCACGTTCGGAACCGACCGGTCCGGCGACGTGCTGCTGACCCGCTTCGACGCTGCCGCGCTGGTGCCCGTCGTGCACGGCGAACAGAAGCTCTACGTCATCGTCCACCGCGCTTCGGACATCCTTTCTGTACTGGCTCTGCGCGAGGAATTCCCCGCGCTCGATATGGTACTGGTGGGCGTGACCGAGGGCTGGATGGTGGCAGACCAGATCGCCGCTTCGGGTGTGCCGGTGTTGACCGTCGCGCTGAACGACCTGCCCGCCAGCTTCGAGCGGATTGCCGCCACGCAGAGCAATGTCGGCCGCATGGTCGATGCCGGCGTGACCGTGGGCATCGCCGGTTACGAAAGCAGCGGCGACCACCCGCGCAACCTGCCGCAGCAGGCGGGCAACATGGTCGCTCTCAACCGTATTCCGGGCGCCAGCGGCCTCACCTGGGGCGAGGCTTTGGCCGCCATTACTTCGGTTCCGGCAGCTATTGCCGGGCTTGAGGGACAGGCAGGCGTGCTCGCCGAAGGTGCCTTTGGCGACCTGGTGGTGTGGGACGGCGATCCGCTGGAGCTGAGCTCGGCCCCGCTGCGCGTCTTTATCGAAGGCGTGGAGCAGCCGCTCGACAACCACCAGACCCGCCTGCGCGACCGCTATCGTTCGCTCGACGAAAGCGAGCGGCCGCTGGGTTACGTCAGGTAAGTAGAGGGGCCGGTTTCGCAACCGGCCCTTCAGCCTCTCAGGCCCGCGCTTCTTCCACGCGCTCGCTCTCATTGGCGCTGTTGTGGCGCAGGGCGCTCAGCACCGTGTCCACGATATGCGGGGCGTTGAGTCGAGCCTCGTCGTACTGCTTCACCGGATCGTCGTGATCGATGAAGGTGTCGGGCAGGCGCATGGTGCGGATCTTCAGGCCACCGTCGGTCAGGCCTTCGTCGCTGGCCATGGTCAGTACGTGGGCGCCGAGGCCGCCGATGGCGGCTTCCTCCACCGTTACCAGCACGTCGTGCGTGGCGGCCAGCTTGCGGATCAGCTCCTCGTCCAGCGGCTTGGCGAAGCGCATGTCGGCAATGGTGGTGGCAAGGCCCTTGGCTTCCAGCTGGTCGGCGGCCTTCTTGGCCTCTTCCAGCCGCGCGCCGAGCGAGAGGATGGCGACCTTGCCGCCCTTCTCCACGTCGCCACGAACGATCCGGCCCTTGCCGATTTCCAGCTTCTGCAGGACGGTCGGCATCTCCACGCCGACACCGCTGCCGCGCGGATAGCGGAAGGCGATCGGGCCTTCGTCATGCTCGGCGGCGGTATAGGTCATGTGCGCCAGTTCCGCCTCGTCGGCGGCAGCCATGACCACGAAGTTCGGCAGGCTGGCGAGATAGGTGATGTCGAAGCTGCCGGCATGGGTGGCGCCATCGGCGCCCACCAGACCGGCACGGTCGATGGCGAAACGGACGGGCAGGTTCTGGATCGCCACGTCGTGCACCACCTGGTCATAGGCGCGCTGCAGGAAGGTCGAATAGATTGCCGCGAACGGGCGCATGCCCTGCGCCGCGAGACCGGCAGCGAAAGTCACGCCGTGCTGTTCGGCGATGCCGACGTCGAAGGCGCGTTCCGGGTGCGCCTGGGCGAACTTGTCGACGCCCGTACCGCTCGGCATGGCGGCGGTGATGGCGCAGATGCGCTTGTCGGTATCGGCCAGCTTGGCCAGCGTTTCGCCGAACACGTTCTGGTAGGCGGGCGGCCCGGCCTTGGACTTCGCCTTCTCGCCGGTCACGACGTCGAACTTGGGGACGCCGTGGTACTTGTCGGCGCTGCTTTCCGCCGGCTCGTAGCCCTTGCCCTTGGTGGTGACGACGTGGACCAGGATCGGGCCCTGCTCGCTGTCGCGCACGTTCTCCAGCACCGGGATCAGGTGGTCCAGGTTATGGCCGTCGATCGGGCCGACGTAGTAGAAGCCCAGCTCCTCGAACATGGTGCCGCCCATGGCCATGCCGCGAGCATATTCCTCTGCCTTGTGCAGCCGGTCGTGCACGCGGCGGCTGATCTTGCCGGCCACCTTGGAGGCGAGCGAGCGCAAGCCGAGGTATTCGCTGCTGGAGACCATGCGCGCGAGGTAGGCGGACAGGCCGCCCACCGGCGGGGCAATCGACATGTCGTTGTCGTTGAGGATCACGATCAGGCGATTGCCCGCCTGTTCGGCATTGTTCATCGCCTCGTAGGCCATGCCCGCGCTCATCGCGCCGTCGCCGATGACGGCGATCGCCTTGCCCGGCTTGTCGTTCAGCTTGTTGGCGACGGCAAAGCCGAGGCCCGCCGAGATCGAGGTGGACGAGTGCGCCGCGCCGAACGGATCGTATTCGCTCTCGCTGCGCTTGGTGAAGCCCGACAGGCCCCCACCCTGGCGCAGCGTGCGGATGCGATCGCGCCGGCCAGTGATGATCTTGTGCGGATAGGCCTGGTGGCCCACGTCCCAGATCAGCCGGTCTTCGGGCGTGTTGAACACGTAGTGGATGGCGACAGTCAGTTCGACCACGCCAAGGCCGGAGCCGAGGTGGCCGCCGGTCGAGCCGACGGCGTCGATCATTTCGGCGCGCAGTTCGTCGGACAGCTGGCGCAGCTGGCCAGCCTCCAGCTTGCGCAGGTCGGCGGGAGTGTCGACGGTGTCGAGCAGCGGAGTATCCGGGCGGGGATTCGTCATCGGATGGCCTTACATGGACTTTTCTGGCCTGTCGATTAACGGTTCATCGACAGAATTGCACGTTTCATCGTGGCGTCAGGAGGAGCAGTCCCGGCACAGTCCGCGCAGTTCTACCACCGGGCGCACATTTGAGTAGCCCGCCTTTCGGCCAGCCTCTATCAGGGCCCCGGTCAGGCTGTCGTCGTCGAAATGGTCCGCCTGGCCGCAGTCATCGCAGATCAGGAAGATACAGTCGTGATGGCAGCCGGGATGGGTGTTGGCGAGATAGGCGTTGGCGCTCTCGATCCGGTTGGCAAGGTTGGTGCGCACGAACAGGTCGAGGATGCGATAGACGGAGTTGGCGGCCACGCGCTTGCCGCGCTTCTGGCCCACCAGTTCGGCGATGTCATAGGCGCTGGCAGGACGTTCCTGCTCGGCCAGCGTGCGGAACACGTCCTCGCGCATGGCGGTCCACTGTTCGCCCGCTTCGGCCAGCACCTTGCCGGCCTCGTCGACCAGCTTGTCGCCGGAATGTTCGTGATGGTGATGATGCGATGCCATGCGCCCTACATAGGAGCGCTTGCGGCGCGCGGCAATCTACGCTTGTCCCCGGACTAGCCGGTGCGGAACCGCGCGCGCCAGAACTGCGGGAAGTTCTCGCGCAGCGCCTCTACCTTGGGCGCGTCCCAGCGGCGGATGTAGGCGCTGTCGGGATTATGCAGCATGTAGTCCTGGTGGTAGTCTTCCGCCGGGTAGAACTCGCGGTAGTTCTCGATCGCGACGACGATCCGGCGGTCCCAGACACCCGAATTCTCCATCTGCTGCAGATAGGCCTGCGCGACTTCGCGCTGCTCCTGCGACATGGGAACGATGGCGCTGCGGTAATGCGGGCCGCGATCCGGCCCCTGGCGGTTCATCAGCGTCGGGTCCGCCCCGACGGAGAACAGGATCTGCAGCAACTGGTCGTAGCGAATGACCGAGGGATCGTAGGTGACGCGCACGCTTTCCGCATGGCCGGTGGTGCCGGTGACAACGCGGCGATACTGGGCAGTGGCGGCGCTGCCGCCGTGGAAGCCGGACACCGCGCTGGTGACGCCGCGCGTATGGCTGAAGATCGCCTCGATGCCCCAGAAACAGCCGCCCGCGAAGATCGCCGTCTGCAAGCCTGTCTCACTGGCCTGCCGCGTGGCGACGGGGGCGTCGAATACCTCTTCCGCGAGAGCGGCGTGAGGGACGGACAATGCCGCGAGGCTCAGGGCCCCGGCGGCAAGTAGCGATTTCAAATGCATCAAGCTCCTCCGAGTGTCGGCAGGATATTCGCTGCAAGTATTACAGCGGTTACCGCGAAACCCGCAAGGAAGGAGCGATAGAATTCGGCGTTGAAGAGTTCCATTGGGGGGAAATCCAGAAATTCGGTCGTGTTCGTGCGTTCGCCGTCGGGGATAGCCCCCTGTTACTTTCCAACGACTGAATTTCCACCGCGCTCGCCGTTCAGCAAGCACGGTTCGTCGCACATGGTTAATGGCGGAAGTGCCGCATGCCGGTGAAGACCATGGCGATACCCGCCTCGTCGGCGGCGGCGATCACCTCGTCGTCGCGCATGGAGCCGCCCGGCTGGATCACCATCGTCGCCCCCGCCTCGACCGCGCTCAGCAGGCCGTCGGCGAAGGGGAAGAAGGCGTCCGAAGCCACCGCGCTGCCCACGGTGCGCGGCTCGTCCCAGCCGGCAGCCTCGGCCGCCTCGCGCGCCCGCACGGCGGCAATGCGCGAGGAATCGCGGCGGTTCATCTGCCCCGCGCCGATGCCCGCCGTCGCGCCGTCCCTGGCATAGACGATGGCGTTCGACTTGACGTGCTTGGCCACCTTCCAGGCGAACAAGGCGTCGGACACTTCCTGCGGCGTCGGCTGGCGCTTGGTGACGACCTTGAGATCGCCCTCCCCGATCACGCCGTTGTCGCGCGACTGCAGCAGCATGCCGCCGGCGATGGTCTTCATCTGGAAGCCGGGGCGATCCGCCCTGGGCAGCTCGTCCACCAGCAGCAAGCGCAGGTTCTTCTTCGCTGCGAAAGCAGCGCGCGCCGCATCGTCGGCACCCGGCGCGATCACGACTTCGGTGAAGATCTCGCAGATCGCCTGGGCAGTCGGGCCGTCGAGCGGACGATTGACCGCCACTATGCCGCCGAAGGCCGAGACGCTGTCGCAGGCCAGCGCCTGCTGCCATGCCTCGAGCAAGGTGGAAGCCTGCGCCACGCCGCACGGGTTGGCGTGCTTGACGATCACCACGGCGGGATCGCCGCCGGCGAATTCCGCCACCAGCTCCAGCGCCGCATCGGCATCGTTGTAGTTGTTGTAGGACAGTTCCTTGCCCTGCACCTGTTCGGCCTGCGGCACGCCCAGCGTGCCTGCCGCCTGCGGCAGGTAGACCGCCGCCGCCTGGTGCGGGTTCTCGCCGTAACGCAGCTCGTCCTTCTTGGCGAAGGCGAGCGGCATCTTGTCGACGAAGGGGGTGGCCTTGAGCGCCTCCGGCCCCAGCGGGTTGGAAAAGGCGTCGCCGAAGGCGAACCAGTTGGCGATGGCCGCGTCGTAGCTCGCCGTCTTGGCGAAAGCCTTGGCCGCCATGCGGGTGCGGAAGGCCAGCGTCGTCGCGCCATCGTGCTCGGCCAGTTCCTCCACCAGCTCGCCATAGTCTTCCGGATCGGTGACGATGGTGACGAACTGGTGGTTCTTGCTGGCCGAACGCACCATGGCCGGGCCGCCGATGTCGATGTTCTCGACCACGTCTTCACGGCTGGCGCCGCGCGCGACGGTTTCCTCGAACGGGTAGAGGTTCACCACCAGCAGGTCGATCGCGCCGATATCGTGCGCGTCCATCGCCGCCACGTGGTCCGCATCGTCGCGCACCGCCAGCAAGCCGCCGTGCACCTTGGGGTGCAAGGTCTTCACGCGGCCATCCATCATTTCGGGGAAGCCGGTGATGTCGGACACGTCGAGCACGTCCAGCCCGGCTTCGCGCAGCGCCCGTGCGGTGCCGCCGGTGGAAACCAGCTCCACCCCGCCCTTGGCCAGCTTTCCGGCCAGTTCGACAACACCCGTCTTGTCGGACACCGAAAGCAGCGCCCGCTTGATGGCAACGTCAGTCATGCGTGAATTCTATCCCATTCGTTTGAGCAGCCAGGCGAAATTGCCGCCGCCGCGCGAGGCGAATCCCTGGATCACCAGCTGCTGTACAGGATGCGGGCGACCGTTTCCATCGACCCACAGGCTCTCGTCGATTTCCAGCTCTTCCGCGCCGCTGGCGAACTGCCACAGGCTGCCATCGGGCAGCAGCAGGCTGGCGCTCTTCTTGCCCTCGGCCAGCTTGGCCTCGACATGGCGGCCGAGGTGAAAGCGGATGGCGAACGGCACCTTGCCGCGCTTGCCCTTGCCGCGCGAGGGCACCAGCACGTCCTCCCCGCGCAGTTCCATGCCGTCGTCGCGCAGCAGCAGGATGCGGCGGTGAACCAGGCCGAAACGGGCCGCATAGCCATCGTGGCTGGCTTCCAGACGGGTGGCGGAGCCCTTGTCGAGCTTCACCTGCTTGGTGTCGATTTCCACCTCGCCCACGCCCGCGCCCAGCTTGCCGTCGATCAGTACGGCGGTGGAGTTGGCATCGCCCAGCACCATCGTGGAATGGGCAGCCGTGGCGCGCAGGCCCTGTTCGATGCGCACGGGCACTTGCCCACCGGCCAGCGCCGCGCCGCCGCAATTGACGATCAGCCGGTGTTCGCCATGGCTGAATTCCAGCGCCAGCGTGGAGGCGCAGCCGTGTCGGGCGTGGCGGCCGAAGGGCGGCGGGGCGCCATCGAGCAGCAGCGTGGACTTGCGGGCGGTGACGCGCTGGTAGCCCCAGGATCGCGGATCCTTCAGCGGCCGCGTGCGCACGCCGCTGGCCTCGACCAGCTCGGCCAGCCGCGAGGCCTTGGTCGCGCCGCCACCTTGCCAGCTGCCCAGCCCGCCATCGCCATGGGTCAGCGCCAGCAGCGGCGGGACCAGCATCTGCAGCATGGTCTCGAGCATCTGCGGCGGCTCCCGCTCGGTCGCCACGTAACAAGCGCGCAGGTCAATCAGGCAGGCAATCGCCTGCATCTGCGCATCGGGGCTGCGCGACAGCACGCCGCCGTCTTCACCGATCGCCTCGCCCAGCGCGCGGACCAGGCCCGCCTCGCCCCACAGCCGCCGCGGCTTGCCTTGCGGCAGCAGCAGGCCCGAGGCGATGATGGCGCACCAGCCGGTAACCTCGCCCAGCCGGTCGTCGGCCTTGGTGACGTGCTTGTCGAGCCAGCGGGCGGTATCGGCGATCACGCCCAGCGCGCGGTGGCGCAAGGTGCGGTCCTGCCCGCCCAGCAGCAGCGATCCGTGCGTCAGCCAGGCCAGCAGGCGCAGGCCCGCATTCTCGACCTTCCAGCCGGGACCGCGCCCCATGGTGGGATTGGCATCGAGCCACGCGGACAGCAGCCGCTCCGCCACCGGGCGGCACTGCGGCAGCGTGCCCGAAGTGGCGAGGTCGCGCAGCCAGGTGAAGCCGTGCACCACGCGCTCGAATGGCGGGTTGAGATTGGCGGTAGGGCCGAAGTCCACCTGGGTGAACGGCGCCTTCACCCCGTGGATGTAGAAATGCCCGGCCCGCAGCGCCATGCCCGCTGCACGGTCGCCCGGCAGCGGCGAGGCGACGGCCGCCAGCAGGCGCGGGCGCAGCGGCTTGCGGAAGGGCGCTACGATCGTGCTGCTCGAAAAGCCGAGCCGATAGGCCAGCCGCATCATCCGCTCGCTGGCGGAGGCCGATGGCGGGGCAAAATCGCTGATCACCAGCGCGCGTTCGGGCGCGAGCTGTTCCGGCGGCGACGCCTCTTCGGGCGCCTGCTCCACCAGTTCCTCGCGCACGTGGGGGTCGAGCGGGATGGCCAGCTGCCCGGCCTCTTCCAGCGCCTCGCGCGTCACCCCGGCATCAAGCTCGCCTATCCGCGCGTTCACCCCGAGCCTCCCCTGAGTGCGGCGATGTTCTCGGCATAGCGCTCCGGCCCGCCCTTGAAGGTGGCCGAACCCGCCACCAGCACGTCGGCCCCGGCGTCGATGCACAGCTTCGCCGTTTCCGCGTTCACGCCGCCATCCACCTCGATCAGCACGTCATGGCCGCCCGCCTCGATCATGCCGCGCACGGCTTCGATCTTGCGCAATTGCGAGTGGATGAAGCTCTGCCCGCCGAAACCGGGATTGACGCTCATGATCAGCACCAGGTCGATCTCTTCGAGCAGGTAGTCGAGCCGGTCGACCTCGGTGCCGGGGTTGAGCGAGATGCCGGCCTTCTTGCCGCAGCCCTTGATCGCCTGCACCGTGCGATGGACGTGCGGCCCCGCTTCGGGGTGGACAGTGATGATGTCGGCGCCCGCTTCGGCGAACTGCTCGATCCACATGTCGACCGGCGACACCATCAGGTGCACGTCCAGCGGCTTTTCCGTGTGCGGACGCAGCGCCTTGACGACGGCCGGGCCGATGGTGAGGTTGGGCACGTAATGCCCGTCCATCACGTCCACATGCACCCAGTCGCAGCCGGCCGCATCGATGGCCCGCACCTCTTCACCCAACTTGGCGAAGTCGGCCGAAAGTATAGACGGAGAAATGAGCGGGCGGGTCATGATTAATTCCCCGCGTTAGAACCGCGCGAATCGCGCTACAAGGAGAGCGAAAGACGTTTTCCACCAGCGCGCAGGGGTGGTTTCATGACGTCACACTTGCAGAATCCTTCAGCGATGGTTCAGTGCCAATCGCGCAAATGCAGGACAAGAACGAAGTAATGCCAGCGTTTTTAGCAGGTTACGCCGCGAAACGGCAAGCATGCGAAGGCGCTGCCCAAGGGAATTCACGTAGAATGACGCAACGTCTGTTCCGGATATTCGCAACCGCGCTCTTGGCGGTCGGCCTCGCCGTGCCTGCCGGCGCGCAATACCGCAACGAGATGCGTCACTCGATCGCACCGTGCCAGGGCAGCGGCCCGGCGGTATGGATCCAGGTGACCAACATCTCCAACTCCGAAGGCATGCTGCGCATCCAGCTCTATCCCGGCACCCGCGCCGACTGGCTGGAGCGGGGGCGCTGGCTCAACCGCATCGAGGTGCCGGCGCGCGAAGGCACGATGCAGATCTGCATGCCCGCGCCGGCGCCAGGCGACTATGCAATTGCCATCCGGCACGATCGCAACGGCAATGGCCGCACCGACATCACCAGCGATGGCGGCGGCATGTCGAACAACCCCAGCATCAACATCTTCAACCTCGGCAAGCCGGGCGTGGACAAGACGCGCTTCACGCTGGGCCGCGAGGTGCTGCCGATGCGGATCCGGATGCGCTACCTCTAGGGCTGGCGCTTCGCCCGCCAGACCTTCCACAGGACGGCGGGCGCGGACAGTATCGGGTGCTTCTCGCGCCACGGCGTGACCTCCACCTTCACCCCGGTATGCCGCTCCACCTTCCAGGCGGCATAGCGCCCCGCTCCGTCGAAGGTGCGCGTGGCCCGCACCAGCCGCGCGATGTTGAGAGCCTTGCCGAGCCGGCGGCGCTTGCGCCACCAGCGCAAGATGTCGCGGCGTTGCGCCTCGTCCAGCTGCGGCGTGAGGCGTTGTGCCTGTTGCGCAAACGGAACGTTCGCCGCCTCGAGGGCAGCCGGCAGAAGGCCCGCAAAATGCTCGGCATTGAGGGTGAGGATGGAGTCCTCGCGCCCCGGCTTCTCCACCCGCAGTTCGGCGCGATAGGTCGCGCGGAACAGCGCCCGCCAATAGTCCGCTTCCTCGCCCTGCGGCGGGCCGACGGCGACGGCCAGCCGGGCGGCCGTGATCGCAGCCGCCTCGATGGCCTGTTGCACGGCGGTGCGCTGCTCCTCGTCGCGCGACCAGACCAGTGCGCTCGGCTGCACGAAGCGTGCCCAGATGGTGGTGTCGATGGTCTCGCCGCTGGCGGCCTCGGCGAATTTCGCCAGCGTCATCGTCGCGATCTTGGCACGCAACGTTTCGCCTTCGTGGTCCCACTCGCGATAGGACACGCGCGGCCACAGCCCGCGCTCCGGCTCGCCGGCGGTCAGCACGTAGAAATCGATCACGCCCTCGCGCAATCCGGTGCGCAGGTTGGAACCGTAGAACAGCACCGCCAGCGCCTCGCTTTCACCGGCAAGGCGCGCGGCAAAACCGGTGACGGCAGGATCGACAGTGCGGGAAAGCGCCGCGCCGACGCGCGACTGCAGGCTCACGGAACGACGAAGCGCAGCTTCGGACCGGCGGTCAGGCGATAGTTACCGGCCGGGAAAGCCTCGCCATCAAGGATAAATGCCTCGGCGATATCGAGCTCGATCGCGCTGTCCCCGAACAGGTGGATGCCGCGGTCCAGCGTCCGCTGGCTGGGCTTGCCGCGCATGATCGCGCCAAGCCGCAACAGCAGGCTGCGGCGGGGATTGTCGAACACCGCCAGACGCAGCACGTCCTTCACCTTGTGGAACGGGTCCAGCCCGGCCGGAAAGCTCTGCAGCGTGGAGGCGAACAGCAGGTAACGCTCGTCGGCAGGCAGGCCGCCGCAGTGTTTCAGTTCCTCGCCGTTGCTGCGACGAAGGCGCATGTGGGTGCCGCGACGCCAGGCATTGCCGGCGCGACCGAACAGCGCCTGCAGCACGCTCCAGCCGGCGGTCACGCCGACCACGGCGGCATTGAAAGCGCCCAGCTTGTGGCTGCGCTGTCCCAATGCGATGGCGCGGTTGAACACGCCGCCACCCAGGACGAAACCGCGCACTTGCGCCTTCTCGTCATCACGCTGGGCAATCACCAGCGGCTGGCGGCGGGTGAGGGTGCCGCGCTCGGCCGCGGCGATGGCATCATCGAGCGTCCACTCGGTAGGAATGCCAAGGTCATGCGCCAGGGCATTGGTCTTGCCGTTGGGCACGACGATCAGCATCGGCCAGGCATCGCCGAAGATGCCGGCGCCGCAGGTCAGCACGTCGCGCACGGTGCCATCGCCACCGTCGATGGCGATGTAATCGACACGCTTGGCAGCGAAGTCGGCGAGGATGCCGGGCAGCTCGCTGCGGCGGCGCGGAGTCGCCAGCAGCACGTTGTCGCGCTGGGCATCAAAGGCGTTGCGCGCCTCGTTGCGATGGCTGCGGGAATTGCGGATCAGGCCGACCAGCGGCTTCGCACGCACGGGGGAGAGCGCATAGTCGTTCGCCGCGACAGGAATCGCGTCGACTTGCGGCAGGCGCTCGAATAGATGAATAGAACCGCGCATTACCTGCTCGCCTTACACATGGGGCCTCGCCAAATGCTACGCTTTTTGTGCAAATGACCGATTTGTGTCGTCCATCTGCAACACGTGTCGGCGCAACTGTTGTGAATTCGCATCGGGCGGCACTTGAGTTACTGTGTCCCGCAGATGCGAAGTGGGTAGCCGCTCGAAACTTTCAACCCGATGAAGGAACCGCTTGATGCTGACCGAGGAACTGCTGGCACTGGCTCGCAACCATGAAGGCGAAATCACCCGCCTGCGCCGCGCCATCCATGCCGAGCCGGAACTGGGCCTCGAAACGCCCAAGACCCTGGCCAAGGTGAAAGAGGCGCTGGCCGACTTGCCGCTGGAATGGCACGAGGGGCCATCCTGCACCGGGGCCGTGGCGGTACTGAGAGGCGCCCAGCCGGGCCGCAGCGTGCTGCTGCGCGGCGACATGGACGCCTTGCCGATGAGCGAGAATACCGGGCTCGACTTCGCCTCCACCATTCCCGGCCGCATGCATGCCTGCGGCCATGATGCCCACACCGCCATGCTGGCCGGTGCCGCCCGCGTGCTCGCCGGCAAGCGCGATCAGCTCGCGGGCGAGGTGCGCTTCATGTTCCAGCCGGGCGAGGAAGGCTTCCACGGCGCGCGCTTCATGCTGGAGGACGGGCTGCTGGGCGGCACCGCCGACTATCCGCTGCCCGATGCCGCCTTTGCCCTGCATGTCTGGCCCAATGCCCCGCATGGCCGGGTGGAAGGGCGCGCCGGGCCGATGATGGCCTCTGCCGACATGATCGAGATCACCGTCACCGGGCGCGGCGGCCATGCCTCGCTGCCGCACGACACGGTTGACCCTGTACCGGTAGGCGCGGAAATCGTCATCGCCCTGCAGACCATGATCACCCGCCGGTTCGCCGCGACCGAGGCGACCGTGCTCACCATCGGCAAGATCGAGGCGGGCACCACCAACAACGTCATCCCCGACAGCTGCTACCTGCTCGGCACGATCCGCACCCTGACGCCCGAACGGCGCAAGGCGGTGCAGGACGCCGCGCGGCAGGTGGCGGAACATATCGCCAAGGCGCACCAGTGCACGGCCGAGGTGAAGATCACCCCCGGCTTCCCGCCCACGCTCAACGATGGTCGTGCCATCGACCTCGGCAAGGCCGTCGCGCTGGAGCTTGGCGGCGAGGAGCCCTGGGCCGAACGCCCCGCCCCCACCATGGGCGCGGAGGACTTCTCCTACGTGCTGGAAAAGGTGCCGGGCGCGATGTTCTTCCTCGGCGTGGCCGCCGAAGGCGTCGACTGGCAGGGCTGCTGCGGCCTGCACTCCAGCCACATGGTGCTGGACGAACAGGTCATGCCCAAGGGCAGCGCCTTCCTCGCCGGTTGTGCAGTGAAGTTCCTGGAGCACGGCTGGGCCTAGCCAGCTGCGCGCCGCACAGGACTTCGGCGTCACCGTCTGCCGCCCGCAGCGCGGTCAGAGGTGGCGCCGAAGAACTCTCGCCTGGGAGAATCAGGAACGGGTCGCCGGAACCATCGTGATGGCGAGCACCTGCGGGTCGAGAGCGCCCGAGGCGACCAGTGCGGCATTCTCGTCGGCCACACGCTCCACCAGTCGCTCAGCTTCTCGCTCGCTGTTCGCGAACACGATGGTCAGGAGTACGTCCTGGCCGCCATCGTCCGCCGACCGCGAGGAGCCGAGGTTGTCGAGGCGTTGCACAGCCCGCAAGGCGGCGTGGTCCATGCGCACGCTTCCCGAATCCTCGAAGAGCCGCACTTGCTCGGCCCGGCCTTCGGCATTGGCGACGAATTGCACCTTCACCACACCTGCCTCGCGGATGCCGCCGGGGTAGGGAGTGCGATACAGCTGGCGGTCGAGTTCGCGTTCGATGTTCGAAACGAATGTCGCTCGCTCAGGCTGAACGAGGATAGTCCCCTCTTCCACCGTATCCTGGGCGTAGAGCGGGGCGCCGAATACGGCGATCGCGATTGTAGCGGTAACAAGCTTTTTCATCAGATCATCCTTTCTTCAAAGAGATGATCGGCCACAGTATAAAGCGCGCCCCGCGCGTCCCTAAATCAGGGCGTGTTTGACCTAAGGTCGATCACATCGGAGCGTCTGCGGACCACTTCCGACGCAAGTCCTGTCCGCCCCAAATGCGGCGAATATTGGGCGATTGGCTATCTTTGAACTATTCCACCGGCGCTGCGATTGCCCGTTTTCCTTGTTTGAAACAAAATGCCGCGAGGCTTAATGTTCTTATTAAGTTTTAATTCTGACAGGCTTCTTGAAATATCCGCGAACGAATCGTGCCTGTTCTCATTCGCCTTGCATGCGAAACGAATGGCGATTGCCCAGGCTTGCGGAAAAACTGGCGCACCCGACAGGATTCGAACCTGTGACCTCTGCCTTCGGAGTGCAGGGAAACACCATAATCCTGAACAATCCCGGACACTCAAACCATTGGAAAGTCGAAGCCCTCAGTCTTGCGCCGTCCCATTCCATCCGGCATTGTATTCCATACGGATTACATACGGAACGAAATTGGGCGGCTGGAAATGGCGACAGACCTCAGCAAAGTAGGAGAGCGTGAGAGGCTGAAGCCAAGACGAGAGCCTTACTGGCAACGACTTCACGCGGGTTGCTTTCTGGGCTTCAGGCCATCGAAGCGCGGCGGCCCCGGCACCTGGATTGCCCGCGCCTATGACGAGGACGCAGGGAAATATCGTGTCAAATCGCTTGGCGACTTCGGCGCCAAGCAAGGCAACGAGAGGTTCAAGCTCGCCAAAGATGCGGCGGAAGCGCTGGCGGAGCTTGTGGAAGCTGGCGGCGAGATTCGCGCAAATGTGGAAACCGTTGCCGATGCCTGTCGGGCCTATTCCGAGAGCCGATCCGAGGCCGAGGCGCGCTTCAAGCGCTATGTCTATGGCGATCCGCTCGGCAAGGTGAAGTTGGATAAACTGCGCCGTCGCCATGTGGCTGAATGGCGCAAGCGGCTGGAGGAAACGCCTTCGCTGGTGAGCCGTAACAAAGAGGGTGAGAAGCGCACTCGCACCCGCGCGCCCTCAACCGTCAACCGCGATATGGCTATATTGCGGGCTGCACTGGCCAAGGTGCTTTCGCCCGGTGCGCCGAATAGCGAAGGAGCATGGCAGGAAGCGCTTAAGTCCGTTCCCAATGCCAACGGGCGGCGCACCCTCTATCTGGATCGCAGCCAGCGCAAAAAATTGCTGGAGGCAATCAACAGTAAAGCCGCGCCGTTTGTGCGGGCACTCTGCCTGCTGCCGCTTCGGCCCGGTGCAATGGCGGCGCTAACGGCTGGCGACTTCGACAAGCGCACTTCCGAACTCACCATCGGTAAGGACAAGACTGGCAAACCCCGCCGCATTCAATTGCCAGCCGAAGCGGCCAAGCTGTTTGCGGAGCAGGCCAAGGACAAGCTGCCCGGTGCGCCCCTCTTTATGCGCGCCAATGGCACAGCTTGGGACAAGCACAGTTGGAAGTTGCCTATCGCTGCGGCGGTGAAGGTGGCTGGCCTGCCGGACGGGGCGACTGCTTACACGCTGCGGCATAGCACCATCACGGACCTTGTGAGCGCTGGGCTGCCCTTGCTCACCATCGCCCAAATCTCGGGCACCAGCGCCGAAATGATTGAGCGACATTATGGGCACCTCGCCAGCGATGCAGCCGTTAAGGCACTTGGCGAGTTGGCGCTGTGACCAAGGAAAACAATCCCGGCTGGCCAGACCCAACTGATTGGGCCCTGCGGCTGCACGATGTGCTCGAGAAAATCGGCGCGGATTATCATTCGACGCCTTGGGAAGTCGCAAATGATCCCGAAGAATTTGCTGGCTTGAATCTCAAGCAAGCGCGTGCCGCCGAAGCTTTGCTGGCGATCCACACTGCGTTGCGCGAATTGCCGCCATTCGAAAAGTCGAAGGGCGCTGCAGTTCTTCACGATGTGGCAGGTGCCCTCAGGGATGTCGTAATGGGCGGCTCACCACGCTTGTTCAAATCTGCACGTCCTGGAGGGCCTGGAGGCGACGGCATCCACCGAAACTATGTGAAGGTCTTTGTCGTGCTCGCAGTGCGCTTCTTGAGAGAAGCACATGGGTTGTCCGAAGGTGCCGCAAGAACGGCGGTTGCCGAAAGATTTTCGCAAGCAGGAGCAACGGGTAGGAAAGGCAATCCTTTGAGCGCATCCACTGTGAAAGAGTGGTGCGACAAAGCGCACCCTCTTTCTTCGAATCACGAAGACGTTCGGATTCACGAAAGGGTCGAGGCCCGCTTACAGGAATTTCGAGATGATCCGCACTGGCCCGGAGACTTTGACGAGGCCCTAGCTTGGATCGAGCGGATCGCTTCAGACCCTCTGCTTTCCTCGAAATACGGTTAACCCCCCTAATTCCGCGTCCTAATCCATGCAGATTCCTTTGTGTCCGCAGCGTCGCGGCAGGCTACAAAGGAAATGCAAATGGAAATGAACCCCATTGCAGTTACGATACCGCAAGCTGTTCAGGCTTCGGGTTTATCAAGAAGCGCTCTTTACGAGGCCATGAAGCGGGGCGATCTTACCGCGCGTAAGGCAGGGCGGCGCACGTTGATCGCGTTCGCTGATCTTGAAGCCTACCTCGCCAGTCTTCCCACCTATCAGGCGGGAGCGTGAACTATGTCCCCACATATGCAAAACCCCGGCGTGCAGGCCGGGGTCTCGCGCGATCCAATTGGTGTCAGTTCGCGTATTCCTCTTACCGCCCCGGACTGGCGCTGGCAACTTGTTGCCTCCCGCTATCGCCTGCCATCCTCGATGGCGCGGCAAGTGGATTGGCACTGTTATGGGGAGGCGCACAATGGCTGAGCGCGCCTTTCCCAATCACCGGGCAGCGGCGCTTGCCTTGCTCAACGGAGACAATCACCTCACACGCAAGGCGGGGCAGTTTCTCGGCCAGCTAGCGGTTGATACAACGCCCCTGAGCGATGCTCAGGCCGATTGGTTGGCAAAGCTGCTGGAACGTGCCGAATTGCCCCCTGTGGCGGCTGGAGGTGCCCTGTGAGCGCTTATCCAGATGCACCGGGCCATCGGAACGTGGAAACCTCCATCGCCGCTGCAAACGCGCTAATGCCGAAACTGGGGCGCTTGCAGCGAATGGCACACGAGGCGATCCGCGCGGCGGGCTGGCTTGGCCTCACCGCAGATGAATTGGCCGAACGGCTGGAAATGGATCGCTATTCGATCCAGCCGCGCACCAGCGAATTGAAGCGAAAGGGGCTTATCCGGGACAGCGGCCAGCGCAGGCCGAATGCAACCGGAAAGCAGGCTATCGTCTGGGTAGCCAAATGAGGGATGCCGCCATGCACAAGCAGCCTGCCTGCCAGCGGCATGGCGGCACCTTTGAAACTTCGCCGCGCGTTGCAAAAGGTGAAGTTTCATTGGTGCAGCCACCGTTTAATAACGGCGAAAAGCGGGCATTTCCCGATCATGGCACGGCACCTGCAATAGATTACTCTAATCTAGGTGTGCCAGCCGACTTGCCTAAGCGAACCGGCAGAGGCGGAGCGCGCAACCGCGCAGACCGGGAAAGTCATGCCCTGCATCTAGGGCAGGTGGCCAATCTGAGAGACGCCTTTGATCACTCGGCAGTTATCGGCCTGCCCTTCACCCGAATGATCACAATCCACTGGGAAGCAGCTGGAGTGCCTTTGGCGGGCATGGCGAAGGCCACCGGCGCGTTTATCGGGCTTATGTCAAAAACCCTCGCCAGGTATGGCTGCGCGACAGCCTATGTTTGGGTTCACGAGGGCGGCGAAAGGAAAGGCGGGCACTGTCACATGCTCGTCCATGTGCCAGCCGAACTTACCGAAGTTGTCTCCAAGTTGCAGCGCGGCTGGCTTCGCCGGATCACGGGCAGGGCCTACCGCAAAGGTGTCATCCTGAGCAGGCCGATTGGTGGGCGACGGGGCATGGAGGTCGACAACCCCGAGCTGCATGCAGTCAACCTGGAGGTTGCCTTTGGCTACATCTGCAAGGCCGCATCTCAGACCGTGCTGGATCACTTCGACATTGATCGCCTGCACGAACCGGGCGGGCTGGTGATCGGCAAACGATGTGGCACCTCACAAAACACTGGTGCGAAGGCCAGAAATACTAGCGAACAAGAAACGGCCTCCGCCTGATAATACAGGCGAAAACAGGCGGTCTATTCGCGCATTCGACGCGCGCGAGCGCGCAAATTGAACTTTCTGCGACAAACCTGTTTCGCTTCATTGTCAGCTCCTGGTTCAATTGGGCACCCGTGGCAATTGCCTAAGCCATCGGGCGGCAGCATCGTCCGCTGCAGCGCGATATGCCGCTTGCCTGACTATGCCTTCTCTCGACCACGCCATCGACATTGAGGTGAACAGCACAACCGCCTTTACTCGGTCATCTGGATTGGCCTCTGGGTCATCGGCGAGGTCGGCAAGGTAGTCGAAGCCCCTGCGATGATAATCCATCGGGGCAGGCAGCATTGCGTCTTGCAAGGCTTCAAAGACGGCTTCTTCAACAAACTTCTTACCGAAGAGAAAGGCCCAAGCGCCCTTTGCTAGCCACGACTTTGCGCCAATGGCGACCTCCAAGCCGAGAATGCCCACAAAGACGAATAAGGTTTCGAAGAGCCAGTCATCCTCACTTCCAAACATGCTTACAAGAATGACTGCAATTAGAAGATCGAAGGCTAATCCGAACAGGAACTGCCGCCCCATCATCGGCAAGTATCGGTCACTTAGTTTGCTCATCCGCCTAGCTTCCTTTCCGCGGCTTTCTTTACCGTTCTGGCCACCCTGTTGAGAGCGGGTAAAAGCGGGCGTTCGCCGCTGCACCGGGATTCCATCATACTTGAACGTTCGTCACTTAAGCATAGGTGATTGCGCCAAAAACCAAAATTCTATCTAATGCACCTCGATGGCGAAAACCGACACCCTGCGCACTATCTCCGCCGTTTTGGCAGCTGGTGGTATTGCCTCAATGATCGGGGCAACCCAGGCTACAGATTCAAGCTACTTCGAAATGCTTCTTTATGGAGGTGGCATCGCATTTGCAGTTGGCGGGGTCGGCTTGATTGCCATGCTGATCTTTGGAGAAAAGCCTGAGCAGCAACCGGTTGCAATCGATCACAGCGTGACTTCGCATAATCAAAGCGGCGGAATTACCGCGCAAAACGTCAATGTCGGTAAGATTCAGCGCCGGATGAGTCCGCGCATCGCGAATGAGATGCTGCAGAGCCTCCCGAAAGATCGCGCGATTAGAGTTGAGGCTCTGTTGGGAGATGCAGAGGCCATTCGATACGCAACTGAGATACGCGACTTCCTGAAGGCAAATGGCTACATTCTGGCCAGCGATCACATTGCCCAGGTCGTCCGTAGGGACAGCCCAGAGGGTATCCAGTTCTTTGCCGCTGATTGCAAATTGCTTGTAGGGGCAAATGATCTTTAGAAATTGGCGGTTTCCCAATTCTCGGCCTCGGTGATGAGGCTTCTTCGCCAATCTTCCTAAACAGGAGGCGCGTCTTGAAAATTGATCGCGAAGCCAGCCCCGCCGCTTGCCGAACGGGGGGCGTGGTCTTTGGGCAGCAACTCAACCTAGGAGCTTATTGCATCCCCGGCTGAACAGGCCATGTTTGCAAGGGATGCAATCGCCAAGATTTTGGGGGGAAGCTTCATGCACCGCGATTATCGCCGGAAGCCAATCGTAAATTGGTTCGCTAAGCTCCTCATGCTGATCGTGCTCGCTGGTTGTGACACCGAGCTCCCAAATCGGAGCAATGGTTCAGAGTTCGTATCAGAGGCGCTGCGAGCATCTCCGCTCCGGGCTTGCAAAATTACGGGCGTCGGCAGCAATGAACAACAGCGCGAAGTCGTCGAGCATTTCCCTTTTTGCACCTTGGAGAGCGGGACGGCGGAGTGGGTGTGTCGCGACGGTTCGCGGGAGGCGATCGACCGCATCACGCCAATGGGACTTCGGTTTCGTATCGGGTGCTCCGCCGACTTGGGATATGGCAATCGGGGCACCATCCAATACAACGGCGAAATTGACCTTTCTTTCCTGCAACTGATCGAGACTATCGAATCTCTCAACGCCGATCAGGAGGCGACGCATCAGATGATGTGTGAGGACGGTAGCACGAGTTGGTGCAATCCCGATCCGTTTGAGGGGGCGTTGATAATTGACTCACCCGGAGGCGATCCCAAAGCGGCCATTGATGCTGCGCGCCTGATGGCTCGTAGCAAGTGGACAGTGGTCGTAGAACCAGAGTCACAGTGCGCAAGCGCGTGCGTCCTGTTGATCGCCGGTGCTGCCGAGCGGCTACTTTATGGTGAGATTGGTATCCATCGGGTCTTCCCAGTTGGCTCCTCGGCAGACACTAGAGAAGAACTGGAGGGGCTGTTGACCGAGATCACGGCTGATGCACGAGCGCTAATGACCGAGAATGGGGTCAGCCCGCGATTGGTCGAAGATATGATGACCATTCCCTCGAGCCAAATTCGCATTCTAACCCGCACTGAACTTGAAGCTTATGGGTTGGGTCGTGAGAATAGCGCGCAACTTGATCTTGAGCGCGCGTCCCTCGAGCGCCAATGCGGTGAAGATTTTGCCCAGCGACTGATAGAAGCTGAAGCGCTTAGTGAGCAATGTGGCGGCTCCGAGGTTGGGGGCGATATGCTCGAATACCGGATGTGCCTCAACGCTGGGTATGCTCAGCTAGGCTTTCCTGATGCGCGATGCCCTGAGGATGGTCCTCGATACGCGTGCCCCGATCCAACTGCTCGCTACGGGATCAGATACACTTATGAACGCTGTGAGTAGATTTGCTCACATGCATCGTTTGACAGCCGTTTAGGAACACCAGTTCTCCATACCCATTCCATACAAATTGATGGGCCGAAGTCTAACTCATTGAAAAGCTGGCGCACCCGACAGGATTCGAACCTGTGACCTCTGCCTTCGGAGGGCAGCGCTCTATCCAGCTGAGCTACGGGTGCCGATCAGCGGCGCGCCCGTAGCAATGGCACGCGCCATAGCCAAGCGCAATCGTCGTGAATCTGCGGTGGATTACATCGCCGAGGGCAGCTGCAGCATCTCCGTGCCGTCTTCCTTGAAGACGCGGACGTTGAAGCCGCCGCGGCGGCCGTCACGCAGCGGGTAGTAGCCGACGGTGATCGTCTCGCCCGGAGCTAGCGTGCGGCGCGACCAGCCGGCGCGGCTGAGGTGGTTCGGGCTCATGCCCTCGAATGCCCAGCGCTGGTTGTTCTCGTCGCGGGCGTAGATGAAGGTGTGCGGATTGGTCCAGACCCAGCGCTCCACCGTCATGTTCTCCATGGTGGTTTCGCTGCCCCAGTCGAACATCGCCGTCGAATGGTGGGCCGAACCGGGCACCGACATGCCCGCAGCCACGGCCAGTGCTGCGCCAGCGGCAAGACCAAGACGGCGGATCGAAAAGGGGGTCATGACAAACACTCTCCGAATAGTTGGGCGGCCCTGCATCGTGCCGCTTCCTCTTGCCGACCATATTTGCCAGCATTTGCCGGACATAATCAACCCATCGCTTGACTTGAAGGGCGAAGAGGCAACAATCTGACATCAAACAGTATCAATCTGGGTGAGAGGAATATCGAATGGCTCTGCAGGCAAAAGTCCGGGGAGCGGCACTGGTAATGGCCCTTGTCGCGACGGGATTCCCGGCGATGGCGCAGGACGGGGAATTCTCCCCGCCGCGCGCGGAGCAATATGCCGAAGTCACCAACTGGCCCGATTTCACCGGCGTGTGGAATCCCGACTGGTCGATCCTGTTCGGTCGCAACGGCCGCATTCCCGCGAGTCCGGTATTCACGCCGGCAGCCCAAGCCGAGGTGGACGCCTTCCGCGCCCGGCAGGCGGAAGAAGGCGTGGACCAGTTCCTGCAGGTCAACTGCATCCCGCCCGGCATGCCCGGCATCATGCGCCAGCCCTACCCCATCGAATTCCTGTTCTCGCCGGGCCGGGTGACCGTGTTCGCCGAGACCTACAGCCAGGCGCGCCGCATCTACGTCGATCCCGACCGCAAGCTGCCGGAAGACCCGGACCTGCTGTTCAACGGCACCTCGGTGGGGTTCTGGGAAGGCGACATGCTGGTGGTCGACACGGTCGGCTTCAACCACCTCGTCACCTTCATGGCCGGGGTCACCCCGTCGGAAGACATGCGGATCCACGAGCATTTCTGGCTCGACGAGAACGACACCCTGTGGCTGGAAACCACCATTACCGATCCCGCCGTGCTGGCAGAGCCCTTCGTGCAGACACTGGCCTATTCGCGCCAGCCGGACTGGGAAATCCGCGAATACGTCTGCAACGAGAACAACCGCCTGGTGGATGACGAGAACGGCGCCAATGTCGATCTGGGCTTCGACGACGAAGGCGATCCGTTCGGCCCGCCGGTGGAGGACTGATCCGGCCGCCGGCTGGTAAAGCGACAGCGCTAACCGAATGGCAACCAGCGGCGCGCTATGGCGCGCGGCATGAACGCGTCCACGCCCAATTTCGGCTCTGCTTCCGCGCGCCAGACGCTCGGCGCCAGCACCATGAGCATGCGCTGGGCCGCGCTGGCAGAGGCCGGGCAGGTCGTGGCCATGCTGGCCGGGCTGGAGCCGGAACAGCCGAGCAAGGAGTTCCGCAATTTCCCCGCCCTGATGCGCGACGCGGAAAAGTGGCGGCGCGACCTCGTCGATACCGGCTGTGCCGAACTGGCCGCAGTGATGGAACCGGGCATCGCCGCCCTGCTGGCGGTCAATGCCCGCGGCGCCGACTGCAAGCCCGCCGCGCTCGCCCTGTGGCGCGAATATACCGCTGCCCGCCAGGCCATGCTGGAGCTGCTGCCGCCCAGCGGCGAGCACGGCCCGCGCCGCAGCGCCTAGGCTGAATCACCGTCTGCGCTTGACGGTGTTCCTATTTCGTTCCAGATTTCGGTTATGGCCGATTCGCTGATTCACGCGGCAGCCGATGCTGCCCTCGATGCCACCGACGATCCCTTCACCTTGCGCTCGCGCGCCGTGTGCCGGGGGATCGGGCGGCTGTTTGCCCGCAACGACATCTGGACACTGCCGGAAATGCCGCTGCGCAATGGCCGCCGGGCGGACCTGATGGGCGTCGATGCCAAGGGCAAGATCGTCATCGTCGAGGTGAAGACCGCGCGCGGAGACCTGCTGGGTGACGGCAAGTGGCCCGACTACCTGGAATTCTGCGACCGCTTCTACTGGGGCCTGCCGCCCGAACTGGACCGCAAGGTGCTCGATGGCGAGGATTACCGGCCCGACTGTTGCGGGGTGATCGTGGCCGACGAGTATGATGCGGAGATCGTCCGCCCCGCGCCCAGCCACCCGCTCGCCGCCGCGCGCCGCCGGGTGGAGGTGGAGCGGCTCGCCCGCACCGCCTTGCGCCGCCTGCTGGTGGCGGCGGACCCGCATTGCCACAGCTGGGGCAGCGATTTGGCGGGTTGAGCGCGAAGCACTCGCCAGCAAGGCCCGGCCTTGGCATAAGCGCGGCAAATGCTGCTTGCCATTATCCTTTCCGCCCTCGCCATGACTGCCATCGTCGCCGTGCGTTACATGGTGACCAGCGGGGCCTTTGCCTGGGCCACCGCCCGCGTGCGGCCGGGCCTGTATGACGGCTTGACGTCACAGATCCACAAGGAGATCGGCTGGTCGCTCGCCTCGGCGGCGATCTATGGCGTGCCCGCCGGCGTGGTCGCCTGGGGCTGGCAACAGCACGGCTGGACGCTAATCTACACCGATATCGCAGCCTATCCGCTGTGGTACCTGCCGCTTTCGCTGTTCCTCTACCTCTTCGCGCATGACACCTGGTTCTACTGGACGCACCGCTGGATGCACCGGCCCAAGTGGTTCCGCATTGCCCATGCTGTGCACCATGCCAGCCGCCCGCCTACCGCCTGGGCAGCGATGAGCTTCCACCCGATCGAGGCTATCACGGGCGCCGTGGTCATCCCGGCGCTGGTCTTCCTCATCCCCATCCACGTCGCCGTGCTGGGGCTGGTGCTGGCAATCATGACGGTGATGGGCGTCACCAATCACATGGGCTGGGAGATGTTTCCGCGCTGGCTCGTTCATTCACGCGTAGGGAATTGGCTGATAACAGCCAGCCATCACCAGCGGCATCATGACGAATATCGCTGCAACTACGGACTTTACTTCAGATTTTGGGATCGCCTGTGCAACACCGACCGTGGGCTCGCGGAGTCCTGACCATCCTTGCCGGGGCCGCGCTGGCCCTGCCGCTTGCCCCCTCGCCGCTCTCCGCCCAGCAGGCGGGTGTCGACGTGGTGATCGAGGTTACCAACCTGCGCAACGAGGACGGCGTGGTCCGCGCCTGCATGACGCGCGACGCCCAGCGCTTCCCCCGCTGCCAGGATTCCACGCAGGGCTATCGCACTGTCGTGCCGGCGGGCGAGGCGACCACGCTGCGCTTCCGCAATGTCGCGCCGGGTACCTATGCCATCGCGCTGCTGCATGACGAAAACGAGAACGGCAAGGCCGACCGCGTGCTGGGGATGATGCCGCGCGAAGGCTTCGGCTTTTCCAACGATGCGCCGGTCAACATGGGCCCGCCCGACTTCGAGGATGCCGCCATTACCGTCGGCACGACGTCACTCCACCAGACCATCCGCATGCGCTACATGCTTTGATTAAGCACCGATAACGGCGCAAAAGCTGGAAAAAGGCCGGCACAACTTCACCGAAATTTTACCAAAAATCGCCAAAGGTGTCTTTGCAACAAGCACTCGGAAGGCGAATTTTGATGGACACTTTGCGCGGCAATTTCGGAGCGCTCGACACGGCTGACCTCGGTCCGGGGCTCGATGCCATGGACAGCGATTACGAGGATTCGGTGGACCCCACTCCCCCGCCGGCCATCGGCACCGACGAACGCCGCATGCAGGTGCGCGCCTACAATTTCTGGGCCAGCCTTCTCGACAATCGCAACTTTCCCGCCATCGAGGATCTCGATCCCGAGGCCCTGCCCGATTTTGGGCCGAACAGCGTGCTGCTGGATTTCTCCCGCGGGATCGAAAACCCCTCGGTTTCCTACCTTGGCGGCAACCTCGCCGAGGAATGCGACGCCACCGAGCGCGAGATCAACACGCTGTCGGACGTGCCGGCGCGCTCGCTGCTGTCGCGGATTACCGACCATTACATGCAGATCATCGCCAACCAGGCGCCGATCGGGTTCGAGGCCGAATTCGTCAATCAGCGCGGGGCGACGATCCTCTATCGCGGCATCCTGCTGCCCTTCTCCAGCGACGATGACACCATCGATTTCATCTATGGCGTGATCAACTGGAAGGAGATGGCCGACGCCGGCGTGGCCGACGAGCTGGTGCTGGAAATGGACCAGGCCGTCGAGGACGAGCACGACGAGCTCGAGGACGAGGCTCCCCGTCGCACCGATCCGGAAGACCTGGTCGACTGGGCCGACGGCCCGGCCACTTTCGCCAGCGAAACCGCCGCCGAAGTGCCGGCCATGCCGGAACCCGTGTTCGGTGCCGGGAACGAGGACGAAGCGCCCGTTGCTGCGGTCGAAGAGCTGGTGGCCATGCCGGAAATCGCCGAGGACGAGATGGCGCTGGCCGACTGGCTCGCCATCGCCCGCGAAATGGCGCAGGCGGCCAAGAGCAGCGAGGAACGCACCCGCGCCTCGCTCTACGAAGCCGTGAGCCGTGCCTACGATTTCGCCGTCGCCGCCATGGACGAGCCGCAGGAGTTCGCCGAGCTGCTGTCCGACGCCGGCCTGACCATGCAGGAACGCGCGCCGATGACCCCGGTCGTCAAGCTCGTGTTCGGCGCGGAATACGACAAGACCCGCCTCACCGAATATGCCGCCGTCCTGTCGTGGGCGAAGCGCAACGGAGTGGAGCGCGGCGCACTGGCCGAGCTGCTGAAGACCGCCGACGGCGGCCTCAAGGGCATCATCGCCGCCGAGCGTGACTATCGCCGCGAGCAGGACGGGGTCGAACCCGCGCCCAAGCCGCGCGGTCCGAAGAAGGCTATCGCCCGCAAGCTGCGCGCGATGACCCCGCGCGGATTCGAGGCGGTCGACACCAGGGGCGAGGAATTCGCGCTGGTGATGATCCGTCGCACCGAAAGCGGTGACATCGTGGTGCTGGGCGAGATCCCAGACAACGTCTCGCTGATCGAGAAGGCCGCGCGCGAACTGCTCGACTGAGCGGCTTCGCCCGGCCCTTCCGGGCTGGGAAATCCCGGCAATATTGGCTAGCCGGGCCAGCCATGGCGCTGTTCCCCACGCAAGCACTGCGCGTGCAGGCCTTCTATGGCCATCGCAGCCGCGACAAGCTGGTGCTGTCGGCCCGGGCCTTGCGCGGGCGGCCACCCAGCTTCCGCCAAGGTTCGCGCCTGCTGGCCATGCGCACGATGATCGCCCAGTTCGTCAGCCACGAAGTCGCCGACGTCGAGGTGACGCTGGAGGTGCACGGCGCGCAAGGCGCGCTGCTGGAACACCGCGCCAGTACCGACCGCGAAGGCTACGTCCATTTCGACATCGCCCTCGATCCGCACTGGGACCTGCCCAAGCTGCCGGTGTGGGAGCTGGCCCGGCTGCGCTGGAGCAACAGCCACGGCCCACAGGAAACCGAGGCGCACATCCTTGCGCCCGGCAGCACCAGCAACCTGGCAGTCATCTCCGATATCGACGACACGATCATCGAAACCGGCGTGACCGGCGGCATCGGCAGCGTGTTCCGCAACTGGAAGCGGCTGTTCGCGCAGATGCCGGAGGAACGGCTGGCCGTGCCCGGGGTCGATGCCTTCTTCGGCCATCTGGGCGGCGGCGTGCTGGAGCAGGAAGACCATCGCCCCGCCTCGCGCATCCCCGCCACCCGGCGCCCGTTCTTCTACATCTCCTCCAGCCCGTGGAACCTGTTCTCCTACCTCGTCGCCTTCAAGCAGGTGCAGGGCCTTCCGCTCGGCCCGCTGAAGCTGCGCGACTGGGGCCTGAACCGCGATACGCTGGGTAGGAGCAGCCACGGCGCGCACAAGGACCTGGCGATTGACGGCATCGTCGGCATGTACCCGCAACTTCGCTTCGCCCTGATCGGCGACGACACGCAGGGCGACCTGCCCGCCTTCGCCCGCGCGGTGGAGCAGTTTCCCGGACGCATTGCCGCAGTCTTCCTGCGCAGGGTTTCGCAGCAGCGCTTCTCGCCCGAGGAGGAAGCGGCAAGCTGCACGATCCGGGAGGCAGGCGTGCCGCTGTGGCTGGGCAGCAGCTACGAGGACGGCCTCGATTTCCTGCAAACACTGGGCTTTGCGCCGGGCGGGGAAACCGAGCAGATCGTGAAGACGATCGAGCAGGCGCCGTAAGGCCGTCGATCGGAGGAAACGCGCCCTCGCCGGGCGCTCGCAATCTTCAGTTCCGGTTCATGGCGCAAGCCGCTAGGCTGGTTTCCTGACAATGCGCATTCTCACTCGCTCCCCGCACAGCCTGCTTGCGCGCCTGCTGGCGTTGCTGGCCGCGCTTACCCTCACCGTACAGCCCGCCATGGCACAAGGCTTCAGCGTGCTGCGCGATGCCGAGACCGAGGCCCTGCTGCAGGACATGGTCGATCCGCTGGCGGAGGCCGCGGGCCTTGGCGAAGGCGCGGTGGAGATCGTCCTGATCAACGACCCGTCGATCAACGCCTTCGTTGCCGGCGGACAGCGCATCTTCGTGCATTCGGGCCTGATCAATGCCGCCGACAATGCCAACGAGGTGCAAGGTGTGCTGGCGCACGAGCTGGGGCACATCACCGGCGGCCATATCAACCGTTTTTCCGAAGGCGCCGGCAATGCCTCGCGCATCACCCTGCTCTCGGCCCTGCTGGCCGTGGGGGCGGCCCTGGCCGGCGGCGGCGAAGCGGCGATGGGCGTGCTGGCAGCGGGCCAGCAGGCGGCGATGGGCAGCTTCCTCGCCTTCAGCCGCACACAGGAAGCCAGCGCCGACGCCGCCGGCGCGCAGTACCTGTCCGATGCCGGTATCAGCGGCCGGGGCAGCATCGCCTTCTTCGAGAAGCTGCAGAGCTACGAATTCCGTCGCAACATCAGCCAGGACAACGATCGCGAATACTCGCGCACGCACCCGCTGTCGGGCAATCGCATCGCCCGCCTGCGTGAGGATTACGAGGCGGACCCAGCGTGGAATACGCCCAGCGACCCGCGGCTGGAGGAGCGCTTCCAGCGCGCCAAGGCCAAGCTCTACGGCTTCCTTGCCCCGCCGGCGCGCACGCTCAACGCCTTTCCCGCCTACATGACCGGCGCCCCCGCCCGCTACGCGCGGGCCTATGCCTATCACAAGGAAGCGCGGGTGGAGGAAGCGCTGGCGGAAGTGAACGCGCTGATCGAGATGGACCCGACCGATCCCTATTTCCTCGAGCTTAAGGGCCAGATCCTGCTCGAATCCGGGCACGTGGAAGAAGCCTTGCCGCCCTTGCGCGAGGCGACGCGCCTGACCGGCTCCAACCCGCTGATCGCCTCCATCCTCGGCCATGCGCTGATCGCCACCGAAGACCCGGCCAATTTCGACGAGGCCGAAGCGGTGCTGCGCGCGGCGGTGGGCCGCGACCGCGAGAACCCCTTCGCCTGGTACCAGCTGGGCGTGGTCTACGGGCAGCGCGGCGACATCCCGCGCGCCCGGCTGGCGAGCGCCGAACAGCAGATCATGCAGGGCAATCCGCAAGGCGCGCTGGTGAATGCGCAGGCGGCGGAGAACGGCCTGCCGACGGGATCGCCCGACTGGATCCGGGCGCAGGACGTCGCCTTGCAGGCGCGCGCCATCCTTGAACGCCAACGGGATCGCAACTAGGCCATTCGCATGCGCTGGATTGCTACCATTGTCATCGCCCTGATCGCCGGTTTTGCCGGGGCTGCCGCCTGGGATTATTCCGGTCTCGGCCCCGACCGCACGCGCGAGGCGCTGCTCGCCAACCCCGAAATCCTGCCGGAGGCGATGGACGAACTGCGCCGCCGCGACATGCTGGCGCGGATCGAGCCGCTGCGCAGCGAGCTGGAAGAACCCTTCCCCGGCGCCGTGTTGGGTAACCCGAATGGTGAAATCACGCTGGTAGAATTCACCGATTACGCCTGCACTTACTGCCGCCAGAGCCTCGATCACGTGAACCAGCTGATCGCCGCCAACCCGGACGTGAAGGTGGTGATCCGCGAATATCCCATCCTCACCGCAGGCAGCGCCGATGCCGCACGCATGGCGCTCGCCGCAGCGGAGCAGGGCCGTTACGAGCAGTTCCACAATGCCATGTTCGCTGCCGAGAACCTCTCGGCGGAGAATATCGAGCGTGCCGCGCTGCAATCGGGTATGGATGTCGCACGGGCCCGGCGCGCCATCGAAATGGGCCTGTTCGAGACGCAGCTGCAGAACAATGTCTTCCTCGCCCAGAACATGGGCATCACCGGCACCCCGGCCTGGATCGTGGGCAACCAGGTGCTGTCCGGTGCCGTCGGGCCGGAGGTCATCGGGGCCGCAATCGCCGAGGCGCGCGATTCCTGAGCCGAACCGCCTTGAATCCCGGCCGGTGGCCACCTCTTCCCCGCTGAAAAACGGGGAGAACGATACTAAAATGGCCGGCATGGCCATGCTGCCCATCAGCCCCACCCCGTTCTTCAAGGACAAGAACCGCGCCTTCTGGCGGTTGCAGCTGCTTGGCTGGGGCGGCGCGCTGATCCTGCGCGTGGCGACCTCCGTCGCCAACGAGCGTCCGCTCGACTTCCTGATCGTCGTGCTGATTGCCGCCATCGCCGGCTTTTCCATCAGCACGGTGCTGTCGGTCGTCTATTCCTACCTGATCAACCGCAGCCCGCTGGTCACCTGGACCGCGACTGCCGTGGCGCTGATGGTGGCGGTGGCGATTTCGGCCTTCATCAACGCCTGGACCATCGACGTCTACCAGGGCGGCAGCGAGGCGGGCTTCGCGCAGCTGATGCTGGGCGTGTTCTATATCGACATGACCCTGCTGGGCGCGTGGTCGGCGCTCTACTACGCGATCAACTTCTTCCTGCAGGTGGAACATCAGGCAGACCGGCTCGAACGGCTGGAGGCCCAGGCCACCAGCGCACAGCTGGCCATGCTGCGCTACCAGCTCAACCCGCATTTCCTGTTCAACACGCTGAACTCGATCAGCACGCTGGTGCTGCTGAAACAGACCGAGCCGGCCAATGCCATGCTCACCCGCCTGTCCAGCTTCCTGCGGCATACCCTCGTCACCCAGCCGGGCGGCAAGGTGACCGTGGCGCAGGAGGTCGAGACGCTGAAGCTCTACCTGGACATCGAACGCATGCGTTTCGAAGAGCGGCTGCGTACCGATTTCCGCATCGACGACCGGGCGGCACATGCCTGCATCCCGTCGTTCCTGCTGCAGCCGCTGATCGAGAACGCGATCAAGTACGGCGTATCGGCGCAGGAAGAGGGCGCGCGGATCAGCCTGTCGGCGCAGGTCATCGGCTCGCGCCTGCGGGTGATCGTCTCCGACACCGGCCCCGGCCTGCAAGGCACACAGCGCAATGCCGAAAGCCTGGCGCATACGCCGTCGTCCACCGGCGTCGGTCTCGCCAATATCCGCGACCGGCTGGTGCAGGCCTATGGCGAGAATCACCGCTTCGACATCGAGACCCCGCCCGACGGCGGGTTCACCGTCATCATCGAACTGCCTTACGAACCCGAAGAGCGCGAGGAAGAAGGCAGGCAGCCCGCGAAACTAACCGGGCCCTCGTCCGTTGCCTCGCCAGGGGCAGCACGAACGGACACCCAACCACAGGACACCGGCGCACCCGTCGCCAACGCCCCCCAGACCGGAGCCAATGCATGAGCATCCGCACGATTATCGTCGACGACGAAAAGCTGGCCATCCAGGGCCTGCAACTGCGCCTGGAGCCGCATAGCGACATCGAAGTCATCGAAACCTGCGCCAACGGCCGCGAGGCCATCCGCGCGATCAAGACCCTGAAGCCCGACCTCGTCTTCCTCGACATCCAGATGCCGGGGTTCGACGGCTTTTCCGTGGTGAAGGGCGTGATGGACGTCGAGCCGCCGCTGTTCGTCTTCGTCACCGCCTTCCAGGAACACGCCATCCGCGCCTTCGAGGCCAATGCCGTGAACTACCTGATGAAGCCGGTGGACGAGGACAAGCTGGCCGACACCATCGAACGCGTACGCCAGCGCATGGCCGAAAAGGCCAGCGCGCAGGAAGCCGAGAAGCTGAAGGACGTGCTGGCCGAGGTCAGCCCGGAAAGCCTCGAGACCATCGGCGAGGATGGCGAGGCCGCAGGCCGCTACGAGAAGATGATCAACGTCAAGGACAAGGGCCAGATCTTCCGCGTCGACGTCGACTCCATCGAACATATCGAGGCGGCGGGCGACTACATGGTGATCTACACCGGCGACAATTCGCTGATTCTGCGCGAAACGATGAAGGACCTCGAACGACGGTTGGACCCGAAGAACTTCCAGCGCGTCCACCGTTCCACCATCGTCAACCTCGACCAGGTGCGACAGGTGCGGCCGCATACCAACGGCGAATGCTTCCTGGTGCTGGACTCCGGCGCCGAGGTGAAGGTGAGCCGTTCCTACCGGGACGTGGTTGCACGGTTCGTGCATTAGCTTGTCTTGCGAAGGCGCACCCGCGCCTTCGTCCTCGCTAGACGCGCAGCATGGCTGCGCCCGCTGCGGGCGGGCGTTCGCCCTTGCGGTCGCTGCGCGACCGTCACCAGCGCACACCTGCATTCCGTTGCTGCAATCGGGGCCTGAAAGGCGACGACAGCGCGCGACCGCGCGCCGCCCGGTAGGGCGGAAGCCAAGTGAGCGGAGGCGAACGCCGGCGCTTGAGGCCAAACAAAAGAAAGGCCACAAGCGCCGCATGACCCAGTTCAAACTCGAAGGTTTCGACCTTGATCGCTTCGTTCGCGAGACGCTGGACGAAGACCTCGGCGTCGGGCTGCCGGGTGGCGGCGTGGACGTGACCGCAACGAGCGTGATTCCCGCCGATGCACGGTTCCAAGGAGTGATGGACAGCCGCGATGCGATCACCGTCGCGGGGCTGCCGGTGGCGGAGGCGTTCTTCCGCCATCTCGACCCCGACATGCAGATCGAATTGCTGGTGGAGGAGGGCGCGCAGGTGCAGCCCGGCGCGGACCTGATGCGCCTGTCGGGCAATGCCCGCGCCATGCTGACCGCAGAGCGCAGCGCATTGAACACCGTGCAGCACCTATCCGGCGTGGCCACGCTGGTGCGGCAATATGTCGATGCGATGGACAACCCTGATTGCACCCTGCTCGATACGCGCAAGACCATTCCCGGCCTGCGCCACCTCGAGAAATATGCCGTGCGCATGGGCGGGGGCAGCAACCACCGCATGGGCCTGTGGGACGCAGCGATGATCAAGGACAACCACATCCTTGTCGCCGGCAACGTGGGCGAGGCCGTGCGCCGCGCGCGCGATGCAGGCGTCGAGAACATCATCTGCGAGGTCGACCGGATCGACCAGATCGAACCCGCGCTGGCCGCCGGGGCGGACCACCTGCTGCTCGACAACATGTCGCCCGAAACCCTGCGCGAGGCCGTAGGCGTGATCGCCGGACGCGCCAAGACCGAGGCCAGCGGCGGCATCAACCTCGACACCATCAAGGCCAAGGCCGCCACCGGCGTCGACTACGTCTCCGTCGGCCGCCTAACGCAAAGCGCGCCTGCCGCGGACATCGGACTCGACTTCACCGTCGAATGAGGCGCGCAACTGGCTCTCGACCCTGGCAGGTCCACCTGTTCGCGCTCATCATGATCGGAGTGGGCCTGTGGGCCTACGTGGACCAGATGTGGACCGTTGCCCAAGACAGCAACTGGTTTCGCACCGACCTTGCCGACGACCTGAGCCTTGGCGCGATGATCTTCGTGCTCAGCTTCCAGTTCTCGATCTTCGCCATCCCGGCGCTGATCGTCTGGGTATTCGCCAGCCGCATCGCCAAGTGGGTCGTGACCGGCACTTCGATCTGGGGCACGTTCTGGCTAGTCTACGACCTAAACCAGTACGGCCATCCACTGGATACGGCTGCGCTGACAGTGCTGTCAGCCCTACCGACAGGCCTCGCGTGGCTGTTGCTGTTCACCCCGGCGGCCAATCGCTGGTTCGCCGACCATCGGAAGCCACATGTTACCGCGTTCAAGTAAGGCCCTGATCGCTCTGGCCGCCCTGGCGCTGCCTGCCGTCGCCAACGCGCAAGCCTACCAGTGCTCGGTCCCGCAGGGCCGCATCTCCCTCCCGCAAGTCGAACGTGACGGGCCGGTTCGCGAAACGCGCGTAACCGGATACACGCTGGCGCTCAGCTGGAGCCCCGAATTCTGCCGTTTCCGCGAGGACGCGCCGCAGCATGCGCGGCAGTGTTCGGGCAGGGCAGGGCGCTTCGCCTTCATCGTCCACGGGCTGTGGCCGGACGGGCCGCGCGGGTCCTGGCCGCAGTGGTGCCCCACCCAGCGCCAGCCGAGCATGAGCGAAGTGCGCGTAAGCATGTGCATGACGCCCGACGTCTCGCTGCTCGCCCGCGAATGGGCGAAGCACGGCAGCTGCATGACCTCCAGCCCTGACGCCTACCTGCGGATCACCCGCATCCTGTGGAACTCGCTGCGCTGGCCCGATTTCGACCGCCTCTCCCGCCGCCGCGGCCTGACCGCCGGCGACATTCGCCGTACCTTTGCCGAGGCCAATCCCTACTGGGACGCGGAGGACGTCGGCTTGGTGGTCAGCAATCGCGGCTGGCTGCGCGAAATGCGCCTCTGCTACGGCGCGGACTTCATGCCGACCGCCTGCGACGCCCGGCGCTACGGGCCGGACGACGACGAGGCCGTGAGCATCTGGCGCGGGCTCTGACGCCCGCCCGCAGCTAGCCGACCTTGATCTGCTTCTTGGCGTCCTTCGCCGCCTTGGGCAGCGTGAGGACGAGGATGCCGTCCTCGTACTTGGCGCTGGCATCGTCGATCGACACTTCGGCCGGCAACGAGATGCTGCGCTGGACGCTGCCATAGTAGCGCTCCGAATGGAGCACGTGGTCGTTCTCCGTATCGGCATCGTATTGCGAGACCTCGGCGCTGATCGTCAGTAGGTTGTTGTCGACCGAAACATCGATGTCGTCCTTGGCGACACCGGGAATCTCCGCCTGGACGATCAGTTCGTCGCCGCGCTCCTTCACGTCGATCTTGATCTTGCCGGGATGCGGCAGCGGATCGCCGTGTAGCGGCGCAATCGAGTATCCGAGCGGGAAATCGTTGAACAGCTCGTCAAAGAGACTGCGGCGGGCTGGAAGTTTGGCCATCGTTCCTCTCCATTCTTGAACCGTTGAAGACGAAGCGAATCATGGTCTTGGGAGCCGCCGCTGTCATTGCGATGGCTCAAATTCGAGCTGTGGCTACCGCCGCTCCCGGAAGAACCGGCGCAGCAGCTCCGCCGCCTCGGTCTCGCCGATGCCGGTGTAGACCTCCGGCTTGTGCAGGCACTGCTTGTGCTCGAACACGCGCGCGCCGTGTTCGACTCCGCCGCCCTTGGGATCGCTCGCGCCATAGTAGAGACGGGCCAGCCGGGCGTGGCTGATGGCACCGGCGCACATGGCGCAGGGCTCCAGCGTCACGTAGATGTCGCAGCCGGTCAGGCGCTCGTCGTCGAGCAGTTCGGCGGCATTGCGAATCGCAATGATCTCTGCGTGGCCCGTGGGATCCTTGCAGGTGCGGGTAAGGTTATTGCCCTCGCCGATAATCCTGCCGTCCTTGACCACGACGGCGCCAACGGGCACTTCGCCCGCCACCCCGGCCTCTGCGGCAAGGTCCAGCGCGCGGCGCATTGCATCGGGTAGGGGCCATTTCGCCATGCCTTGCGCGCTACGGCATCGCTTGACGAATCTCCAGCCCCCCTGTATGCGCGCGCCTTTCCCAGCACAAAGCTGAACCGAACAACCGTTTTAGACGAGAGATTTCGCCATGTCGCGCATCTGCGAACTTACCGGCAAGGGCCGCCAGGTCGGCAACAATGTCAGCCACGCCAACAACAAGACCAAGCGCGTCTTCCTGCCCAACCTGCAGAACGTCACGCTGATGAGCGAGAAGCTGGAAAAGAGCTTCAAGTTCCGCGTGTCCACGCAGGGCCTGCGCTCGGTCGAGCACAACGGCGGCCTCGACAACTGGCTGCTGAAGACCAAGGACGAAAAGCTTTCGACGCGCGCCCAGAAGGTGAAGCGCGAACTGAAGAAGGCGCTGGCCGAAGCCGCCTGAGCGCTTCACCACGTCTGACGCGAATCAGCGCGCGCGGACCTGTTCCTCGCGCGCTTTTTCGTGCCTGCTGTTCAGGGCTGCCAGCGCAGGCGCGCCAGCAGGGTGCGCTGGAAGGCACTGAAATTGTCATCCGCGATAAGCCAGATCTCCGCGCCGCCATCGGGCAGGGGGGTCAGCGCCATCCCCTCGTAGTTCTCGTGCGGCAGCAGCCGGTTGAGCCATAGCGCCACCTCGGGGCGGAACGCCTCGCCCTCGGCAGGCAGCGCGCCCACCACGATCAGGTTGTCGAAGGTCGGCGGCAAGCCCGCCACCACGCGGCGCATTAGCACCAGCACCCGCCCGTCGGGCAGTTCGGCGGCATCGGTGGGGGCGAATTCGGCTTCGGGCCATTCGACGGGGAAGGGGACGGCATCCGCGCCTTCCACCGGGTCGGCGGGATAGAGATAAAGCCGCGCCTCGCTTTCGGGCAGCATCAGGAAGCGCCCGTCCGCCAGCCGGACGAGGCTTTCCAGCCCGCTGTTGTCGGGCCATCGCGCCGTTTCCAGCAAGACATGCCCATTGGGCCGATGGTCAGCGGTGAAACGGTGAATCGCGTGCTCCGCCTCGTAGCCGAGCCAGTAGGCGCCGCTGGCCGGATTGCGGGTGGCCGATTCGATATCCCACAGCCGCTGTTCGAGGCCCCGCCTGGGTCGATGATCGACCTGCGAAGCCGGCAGGTCGCTGTCACCCGGCTGCCCGAACTCCAGGCGTCGCCCGCGATCGGCGAAGGCGAGCAGTCGGTCATCACCGGCGAAGATCAGCGCGGAATAACCGCCAAAGCGAATGTCGGACGTGCGCATGTCCCACAGGCCGGTGACGCGAAAGCCGCTCTCGGTCCCTTCAGGGTAGGCGAGCGCGACAGCCTCCAGAGCGCCGATATCGCCTTCGGAAACCGGCGTGCGCCACCAGGTGCTGGCAAGGGCGAGCGCGGCCAGCATGGCAGCTGCCGCGATCCTGATGCTCCTGCCTCGCATGGTCCCGGTCATGCCCGCACGCGCAGGCGGCTCAGGGCATGGGGCCGGTGAACAGGATCGGGTCGAGCCGCGAATTGTGCCACTTCATGCTCCAGTGCAGGTGCGGTCCGGTCGCGCGTCCGGAAGAGCCGATGCGGCCCAGCAGCTGGCCCTGCTCGACGCGGTCACCCACCTCAACGGCAATGTCCGACAGGTGCAGGAAGGCGCTGTTGAGGCCCGCACCATGGTCGATGATCAGCAGGTAGCCTTCGAGGCTGAAGGGCGTCTCGGTCGCCAGCGTCACCACGCCGCCGGCGGGGGCGACGAAGGGATCGCCGCTGCCGCCCGTGGCGATGTCGATGCCCGAGTGATAGCTGCCCGGCTCGCCGCGATAGATGCGCTGCGAGCCGAAACGGCCGGAGATGCGTCCGGTCAGCGGCCAGATGAATTGCTCGCTCCAGCCAAGGCTATCGGAATTGGCCGTGCGGGCATCCCAGATCGCGTCGAGCTCCGGCGCGCGGCGGCGGCGGAAGGCTTCGCTGGAAGAGGACGGGCGCAAGGCGACGTTGACGCGCTCGATGTTCCAGTCGCGCGGACTGACGGATAGTTCGCTGCGCACCTCGCTGCCGTCGGCCAGCGTGGCCACCAGTTCCGCCGTGCCTTCGGCATCGCGGTCGAAAGCCGCGAAGAAGTTGCCCTCGGCGTCCAGCAGCAGGTCCTGCTCGCCCAGTCGGGCGGAGACGGTGCCGGCGGGAGCCTGTCCGCGAATCCAGCCGCCCTGCGTCAGCGCGCCATCGTATTCGAAGCTTGCCGGACGGGCCGATGTCGGCGCCGCAGCAGGTGCGGGTTCGGCGGTTGCCGGAGCGCTTGCCTGCGACGTCCCGGCTGCGGGCGCCGGGGTGCTTTCTTCGTTGGCAGAGGTTGCCACCGAGCAGCCTGCCAGCAGCAGGCAGGTCACGGTACTGGCAATGGCAACAGGGTTCAGGCTCACAGGTCCTCAAGCGCGCGGCGAGTGGAGAGTTCCGCACTCGCGTAGGCTTCCTGCCGGTCCACGCTCCAGTAGCGCAGCTCTTCCAGCGGGATGGGTACACCGCTCATGGCGCAGGGGACGAAATGGCCGGGCTTGACCACGCGAAAGCCGTTGGGGCCGTAGATCAGCGTGGCCGCCTTGTCGGAAGAAGACATCAACATGGCCCCAATGTAGTGGCTCTACCCGGTCAAAGCAATTTCGCCTGTCCGTCGTCGGGCTTCGGCTTGTCGCTTTTCGGGGCGCGCTTCGGAGCCTTGCGCGGCGTATCCCCCGGCACGGCCTGCACGGTGCCGTCGGCGAACTTGATGCCCAGCACCGGTTCGCGCGCCGCGGCAGCCGCACTGGTGACGGCCTTGCCCGCGCCGTCCAGCACCATGGCATAGCCGCGCGAGAGCGGCTTTTCCGGATGCAACTGCTCGGCCAGCCGGGCGAGGGCGGCCAGCCGCTCGCGGCCCTCGGCAATGGGGCGCTCGACCAGCGCCGGGGCAAGCCGCGCCGCCGCCAGCCGCTGTTTCGCGTCGCGCAGGTTGGAGCGCAGGATAGCGGGCGAAAGGCGCAGGTCGGCCAGCTTCTCCCGCCCCCGCGCCGCGCGATCGACCAACCCGCGCCGCAAGCGCTCGCCAAGGTCGTCCAGCTTCTGCGCCTGCGGTTGCAGCAATTGCTCGGGGGCCGGCAGACGGTCGGCGCGCGCAGCCAGGCGTTCGCGGCCCAGTTCGACCGGGCGCATCACCACCTTGCGCTGGCGCAGGGCATAGTCGTCGAGCGTGGCGACGAGGTCGCGCAGCACCGGCACGGCGATCTCGGCAGCGGCGGTGGGCGTCGGCGCGCGGCGGTCCGCCGCATAGTCGCACAGCGTGGTATCGGTCTCGTGCCCGACGGCGCTGATTACCGGGATCGGGCTTTCGGCAACCGCGCGCACCACGATCTCCTCGTTGAAGGACCACAGGTCCTCGATCGAGCCGCCCCCGCGCGCGACGATCAGCAGGTCGGGCCGGGGCACGGTGCCGCCTTCGGGCAAGGCACCGAAGCCGCGCACGGCTTCGGCCACCTGCTTGGCCGCGCCTTCGCCCTGCACCAGCACGGGCCAGACGACGACGTGGCTGGGGAAGCGATCCTCCAGCCGGTGGAGGATATCGCGGATCACCGCGCCGGTGGGTGACGTCACGACGCCAATTACCCTGGGCGCGAAGGGCAGGGCGCGCTTGCGCTCGGGCGCAAACAGCCCCTCTGCCTCCAGCCGCGCCTTGGTCTTCTCCAGCAGGGCCAGCAGCGCGCCCTCGCCGGCGATCTCCATCCGCTCGATCACGATCTGGTACTTGGAGCGGCCGGGGTAGGTGGTCAGCTTGCCGCTCGCGACCACTTCCAGCCCGTCTTCGGGCCGGAACGGCAACCGCGCCGCCGTGCCCTTCCACATCACCCCGTCGAGCACGGCCTTCTCGTCCTTCAGCGCCAGGTAGACGTGTCCCGACGCCGCCCGCTTCACGCCCGAAAGCTCGCCGCGCACGCGCACGAAACCGAAGCGATCCTCCACCGTGCGCTTCAGGGCCTGCGAAATCTCGGTGATCGAAAGCGGTGCGGAATTGTCCCCTGCCGCGCTGGTCGCTACGAGCCTGTCACCGTTGGAATCGTCGTAGGGAGAATTGCGCGTCATGAATATCCTGGTGCTTGGCTCGGGTGGACGCGAACATGCCCTGTGCTGGAAGCTGGCGCAATCCGCCGCCATCGCGGAACATGGGGGCAAGCTCTACGTCGCGCCTGGCAATCCCGGCATGGCCGAATGCGCCGAGCTGGTGACGCTGGACGCCACCGACCACGCCGCCGTCGTCGCCTTCTGCGCGGACAAGGCGATCGGCCTCGTCGTCATCGGCCCGGAGGCCCCGCTGGTCGATGGCCTGGCCGATTCGCTGCGCGCCGCCGATGTGCCGGTGTTCGGTCCGTCGAAGGCCGCCGCGCAGCTGGAAGGCAGCAAGAACTTCACCAAGGCCATGTGCGACCGCGCGGGCATTCCCACCGCCGGCTATGTCCACTGCACCTCGCTGGAACAGGCCAAGGACGCGCTGAGCACCTTCGCTCCGCCGTTCGTGCTCAAGGCCGATGGCCTGGCGGCAGGCAAGGGCGTGGTGATCGCCGAGAACGAAGACCACGCACGCGAAGCGCTGGAGGACATGTTCGGCGGCAAGTTCGGCTCAGCCGGGGCGGAAGTTGTGATCGAGGAATTCATGGCGGGCGAGGAAGCCAGCTTCTTCGCGCTGACCGACGGCGAGACGGTGATCCCCTTCGGCACGGCGCAGGATCACAAGCGCGTGGGCGATGGCGACACCGGCCCCAATACCGGCGGCATGGGCGCCTACAGCCCGGCCCGCGTGCTGACCGACGCGCTGGTGGCCGAAACGCTGGAGCGCATCGTCTTCCCGACCGTGCGCCAGCTGCGCAAGGACGGCATGCCCTATGTCGGGGTGCTCTACGCCGGGCTGATGCTGACCGACGAAGGCGTGAAGCTGGTGGAATACAACTGCCGCTTCGGCGATCCCGAATGCCAGGTGCTGATGATGCGCCTGCAAAGCGACCTCGCCGACTACATGCTCGCCTGCGCCAAGGGCACGCTGACCGACCTGCCGCCTGCCGAATTTGCCGAGGACACGGCGATGACCGTGGTGATGGCCGCGAACGGCTATCCCGGCACGCCGGAGAAGGGCGGGGCGATCGACCTGCGCGATGCCGAGGCCGATGGCGCCAAGGTTTTCCACGCGGGCACCAGGATGGACGGCGAAAAACTGGTGGCCAATGGCGGGCGCGTGCTCAACGTTACCGCCACGGGTACCGACACCAAGGCCGCGCAAGCTGCCGCCTATCGTGCGGTAAAGGCAGTGGATTTCCCCAGTGGCTTCTACCGCAACGATATTGGCTGGCGGGAAATCGAACGCGAAGGCTGACAGGCCTGCTGCGAATCTCCGGGGCAGATGCTTGCCCCCGCACGCAAGATTTCGCAAACTTGGCTGATGAAGTCATTCAAAGTCAGCCTGACGACCGCCGTCGCCCTCGCCATCTTTGTTCCACTTCCCGCGCAAGCCTTGCCGGACGATGCCGCTGAGATGCGCGAGCTGTTGGCCAGTGAATATGGCGGCAGCGCGATTGCCTATGTCAACGATGATCCCGGCGATTTCCGGACCATCGGGTGCCGCGGTCGCGTCGATCTGCTCGAAGTGCTGGTCGAAAACGGGCTGGTGCTTTCTGAAGTCGATGCACGTCCACGCTTCCAGTTCATCTCGTGCTCGCTTTACCAGCGAGGAGGGCCGACACTTGCCATGGTGATCGATCCGGACAGCGTCGCGGGTTTTGAGGATGACATCGATGCCATGGATGGCACGATGCCGCTCTACACAGCCATCCGAACCGACAAGTACGACGCCGTGTTCGCCCTGTTGCAGAACGGCGTGAGCCGTTTCGAGCGAGGCGAGCGTTACCAGGCGCTGACCCGCGAAGAGCACCTGCTGCTTGCTGCTGCCGAAGCGATCAACGGAAACAAGGAAGACGCGGTCCGGGCATTCCGTGATTCCAGGTTTGGATATATCCTCGATGCCGCCCGGAACGAGGCCAATGTCAGCTATGTCGAACAGCGCATAGGCGGTGGGGGCGGTGGCGGCCTCTTCAGTGCCATCGCCGGCGGCGTACTCGGTGCCTATATGGGTGGTGCCGTCGGCGCGGGAGCCGGACTGTTGATGGGCGCGACCAGTGGCGACAGCGATGGCTCCGGCACCGGCGGCGAAGGATATTCGGGTCCGCTTCCCCTGCCAACCAACCGTGCCGAGTTGGGGCTGCAGGTTAATCCCGTGCGTGTGCCGCAACGCGGGCTTGAAGTGATGCAGCTTCGCCCGGGAGGGTCAGGCGAGGCGGCCGGGATCAGGCCGGGCGACATCCTCGTGAGCATAGCCGGGGAACTCGTAGCCTCGCGCGGCTCGCTCTATGTCGCGACGGAAAAAGCCTTCGACCTGCCGGAATACGAAGTCGAATACTTACGTGGCGGGGAGCGCATGACAGCCACGTTCGGGCCTCCGCAGCCGGAAACCGAAGAACCGGCGAACAACAGTGCGCCAGCAGCCAGCGAACCCAGCCCCGGCACCTCGACCACGGGCACCGTGCTCGAGGAACTGGAAGCGCTTGGCGACCTGCGCGATCGCGGCATCCTTTCGGAAGAAGAATTCGAAGAGATGAAGGCGCGGATTATGAATCGCTCGACCGCGGCGCCTGCGCCAGCTGCACCTGCTCCGGTGACGGACGCGCCGACGGTTTTCGGGATTCGGATGGGACAGCCGCTCGCCAGCCTGCAGGTGATGCAGGAACATCCCAACCAGCGCTATCAGGTGACTCCGCAGGTCACGGATCCCGAAATCGACGTCATGGCCGTCCAGGCAACCGCCGAAACCGGTGTCTGCAAGGTGCAGATGTATGGTCGCACCTACGAGCGGGACCGGCACGGCAGAGCGGTCCTCGCGGCTTATGACCGATACCATCCGGCACTGGTGGCGGAATTCGGCCCGGCCCGGGAAACCGATACACTCGCACGTGGATCGGACTACGACGATGCAGACGAATATGCCCTCTCCATCTTTCATGGAGACCGCCAGCGATCGAGCTTCTGGCAACTCGATGGATCGGACGGGATTTCCACCGTCCTGCTGGACATCACCTCGGACGGCCCGCTGGGGCTCTACGTCTACCTCGGCTACGAGTTCTCCAACTTCGACGAGTGCCAGGCGATCATTCAGGCGGCCAACGCGAGCGGCGCCTAGGCGAACTGCCTGGCAGGCGCTGCCTTTCCTACACCGCGGCCATTCTGACACGCGTCAGGCATGTCCAATCATGCCCTCCAGACCCGCAGAAACCTGCGGGTTCGGGGCAGCGGGGAATTTTCATCCAGGACAGTGTTCCATGTGTTCCACATTGGCGGAACGCATGAGAGCGGATCAGCCCAACTTGTCGGCCATCAGCTTGGCGAGGTCGGCTTCCGAACGCGCGCCGTAGTGGCTGATGATCTCGGCCGCGGCGATGGCGCCGCGGCGCAGGCACCTGGCGGGTTCCTCGCCGCGCACGTAGCCGAACAGGAAGCCGGCGGCGAACAGGTCGCCCGCGCCAGTGGTGTCGACCACCTTGTCGATCGGCTCGGCTGCTACCTCGGAGCGTTCGCCATCGGTGACGCAGACCGCGCCGTCCTCGCTGCGGGTGACGACCAGAACCGGCACCTGGTCCTTCAGCGCGTCGATCCCGGCGTCGAAATCGTCCTCGCCGGTGATCGCGGCCAACTCCACCTTGTTGGCGAAGAGGATGTCGATCAGTCCGTCGGCGATCAGCGCGCGGAAATCGTCGCCGTGGCGGTCGATCACGAAGGCGTCGGACAGGGTGAAGGCGACCTTGCGACCGGCGGCCTTGGCGGTCTCGATGGCGGCGCGCATGGCCGCGCGCGGCTCTTCCGGATCCCACAGGTAACCTTCGAGATAGAGGATCCTGGCGCCGCCGATGGCCTCTTGGTCCAGCGCCTCGGGCGGCAGGAACTGGCTGGCGCCGAGGAAGGTGTTCATCGTGCGCTGGCCGTCGGGGGTGACGAAGATCAGGCAGCGCGCAGTCGGCGGCTCGCCTTCGCGCGGGGCGGTGTCGAAATCGATGCCCACGGCGCGGATGTCATGCGCGAAGACGTTGCCCAGCTGGTCGTCCGCCACCTGGCCCACGAAGGCGCACTGCGCACCCATCGCCGAAAGGCCGGCCAGGGTGTTGGCCGCCGAACCGCCGGAAATCTCCTTCGCCGGGCCCATGGCGGAATAGAGCTCCTTCGCCCCGTCCGCGTCCACCAGCGTCATGCCGCCCTTGGTCATGCCCAGCTCGTCCACCAGTTCGTCCGAAGCCGGGGCCATCACGTCGACAATGGCATTGCCGATGGCGATTACGTCGTAACGAGGGGCAGTCATGCAAATTCCTTCTGATCTGTGGGCGGCGGCCGCCAATGCGGCGTTGACTTGGCGGAAGGGGCGCGCAATCGCAAGCACCTATGGGTTCCCTGCCAACATCGCTTGCTCTCGGGCTGCGCCAGGTCTTCGACGGCGCAGTGCTGCGCATCCTGCTGAAGAGCGTGGCGGTGACGATCGTGCTGTTCCTGCTGGTGGCGACGGGCGGCTGGCACCTGCTCGACTGGCTGCTGGCCGTCGGCGGACTGGAGGACGCGCTGTTCGCCGGTGCGGGCGCGGTGCGCGGGGCGCTGTCGTTCATGCTGGCGGTGGTCGGCCTGTGGCTGACCTGGCGGATCGTGGCCATGGCGGTGATCCAGTTCTACGCCGACGAGATCGTGCTGGCGGTGGAGCGGCGGCACTATCCGGCGGAAGCGGACCTGGCGCGCGAGCTGTCGGTGGCGGAGCAATGGCGCAACGCCTTGCGCGGCGCCGGCCGGGCGCTGCTGGCGAACCTGATTGCCGCGCCGCTGGCGCTGGTGCTGCTGTTTACCGGCGTGGGCACCTTCGCGCTGTTCTGGCTGGTGAATGCCGTGCTGCTGGGCCGCGAATTGCAGGACATGGTGTGGCTGCGCCATTGCCATCAGCCGGCGGAACAGGCGCCGGTCGCCAAGGCCGAGCGGTTCCTGCTGGGCGGCCTGATCGCGGCGATGATGGCCGTGCCCTTCGCCAATTTCCTCGCGCCGGTGTTGGGGGCAACATCGGCAACCCACCTCGTCCATCGCAAATTGCAGAATTCGAAAGCCCCCTGAAATGCGTTTGATCGCCATTGCCCTTGTTGCCACCCTGCTTTCGGCCTGCGTCAGTGCGCCGCGTCCGCAGGCACCCGCCCCGCCGCCGCGCACGGTGGAGCCGCGCGTGGTGCCGCCCACGGCCCCGCCGCCACCCGCGCCGGTGGCCGGGTTCCGCGTGCCCGAGATCATGCAGGGGCCGGGCCTCGCCGGGATCATCCGCGAGCCGGCGCCGGTGCTGCTCTCGCGCTTCGGCACGCCGCGGCTCGACACGCCCGAGGGCGACATGCGCAAGCTGCAGTTCGCGGGCGCGGCCTGCGTGCTCGACGTGTACCTCTATCCGCTGGCGCCGAATGCGGAGCCGGTGGCGACCTGGATCGAGGCGCGCCGCGCCAGTGACGGGCAGGTGGTGGACCGGCTGGCGTGCATCCAGGCGCTGTCGCGGCGCAGGTGACCGGGAAGGCTGATTTACCAGCGCTAACCCGACCTTAACCCTGTCGCGTCATGGTACTCGCGCGACCGGAGGATTTTGCCGCATGAGTTTCGAATTCGCCAAGATTGCGCAGCAGGCTGCTGCCGACCGTACCATCTGCGCCGCCGAGGTTGCTGCCCTGCGCGGTTCCGGCTGGGCCGATGGCAAGATGACCCGCGAAGAGGCGGAAATGGTGTTTGCCACCCAGCACGCCATCGCAGACCCCTCGCGCGAGTGGTCCGATTTCTTCGTCGAGGCGATCCAGAACTACGTGCTTCACGGCAGCGAACCGCGCGGTTTCGCCAGCGCCGAGGAAGCCCAGTGGCTGATCTCGCAGGTGGAGGCCGATGGCCGCGTCTGCTCGATGACCGAACTCGAAGCGCTCGTCCGCATCATCGAACGCGCGCAGAACGTGCCGGAAACGCTGAAGAGCTACGTGCTCGGCGTGCTGGAGAAGGAAGTGCTGGAAGGCGTCGGCCCGACCCGCTGCGGCGGCGAGCTGTCCGACACTCACGTCAGCCGCGCCGAATGCCGCATCATCCGCCGGGTGATCTTCGGCCAGGCGAGCGACCGCCCGGCCGCCGTCAGCCGCCGCGAGGCCGAGATGCTGTTCCGCATCAAGGATGCCGTGGTCGGCAAGGACAACGCGGAAGAGTTCAAGAAGCTGTTCGTGCAGGGCGTCGGCAACTACCTGATGGGCTTTGCCAGCGGCAAGGCGCAGATCAGCCGCGAACGCATGCTGGAGCTGGAAGCCTTCATCGCCGACAATTCGGTGAGCGTGGGCCGCTTCATGCGCGAAATGGCCGTGGCCGCTCCCAATGCCTTTGGCGTGGTGTTCGGCAAGAAGTCGGCCGAAGCCAGCCGCGAGGAACAGGTTGCCGCCGAAGAAGAGGTCACCGGCAGCGAAAAGGACTGGCTCGACGGCCAGATTTCGCTGAACGGCAAGGTCGACCCCTACGACCAGGCCTTGCTGGAATTCCTCGCCGAGGAAGTTGGCCAGGCCTGACGGTCAGCGCCCCGATTCCGGGCGCCCAGCGCCTTACACCATGAAGCTTTCGCCGCACCCGCAGGCGCCCTTGGCGTTGGGGTTTTCGAACACGAACCCGGCGGTGAAATCGTCCTCCACCCAGTCCATCGTGCTGCCGACCAGGTAGAGCACGCTGGCGCCGTCGATGTAGAAGGTGCCGCCGGGCGTCTCGATCTTTTCGTCGAAGGCGACTTCTTCCGAAACGTAGTCGACCGAGTAGGCCAGGCCCGAACAGCCGCGCCGCGGGGTCGACAGCTTCACGCCGATCGCATCCGCTGGCGCCTTGGCCATCAGGTCGGCGACGCGTTGCTCGGCGGCCGGCGTCAGGATGACAGCGGCTTTCGGGGCGGGGCGGGTCGTGGTCGTCTCGGTCATATCAGTTTCTTCTGCCAGAACAGTGCCTTGCCGGCTTCGGGATCAAGCTGGTAGTCGCCAAAGCCGCAGCTTTCATAGAGGCCCATGGCGCGGGCATTGCCGCTCAGCACTTCCAATGTGATCTTGCAGGCACCGCGCTTCAAGGCCTCGGTCTCCACCGCCTGCATCAGCGCGCGACCGATGCCCTTGTCGCGATAGCCCGGCAGCACGGCCATATCGTGGATGTTGACCAGCGGCGCGGCGGCGAAGGTGGAAAAGCCGGTGAAGCAGTTGGCCAGGCCCACGGGCACGTCGTCGAGCCGGGCGATCAGCGAGAAGGCGCCGGGAAAGGCGGCCAGTGCATCGACCAGCGTCTGCCGCGTGTCGTCGGCCAGCGGTTCCCCGCCGCCCATCGGATCGCGGGCGTAAGCGTCGAGCAGGCTGACCAGCGCAGCCGCATCCGCCGCATCGCCGTAATCGGCGAGCGATACGGTCAGCGCGGGTGCCTGCGAGCTCACAGCATCCCCAGTTCGAGGCGGGCTTCGTCGCTCATCTTCGACGGGTCCCAGGGCGGATCCCAGGTCACCACCACCTCGGCATCGCGCACGCCGGGGATTGAGCCGACACGCAGTTCGATCTCGCCCGGCATGGTTTCGGCCACCGGGCAGTGCGGCGTGGTCAGCGTCATGGTGACGACGACGTCGGCGTCTTCGGCGACTTCGACGTTGTAGATCAGGCCAAGGTCATAGATGTTCACCGGGATTTCCGGATCGTAGATTTCCTTGAGCGCGTCGATCACCGCCTGGTGCAACTCGCCGCCCGGCTCGCCCGGAGCCACGTTCTCGGGCTTCTTGGCGAGGAAGCCTTCCAGGTAGTCGCGCTTGCGCTCCAGCTTCTCGCCGGCGCTCTCTTGCTCTTCGGGAAGCGGCGCGTCGGACACGCGGGCGCGCGGCGGCTTCTCCACCACCTGCTCCGCGGGAGACGGTGCCGCGATGAAATCCTTTTCGTCTCTTGGCTCTTCCATCAGCCGAAAATCCTCTTGGTGCGTTCGATGCCGCGGATCAGCGCGGCGACGTCTGTTTCGTCGGAATAGATGCCGAAGCTGGCGCGCGCGGTGGCAGGAATGCCCAGCTTGTCCATCAGCGGTTGCGCGCAGTGGTGCCCGGCACGGATCGCGACGTTCTCCTCGTCCAGAATCGTGCCAAGATCGTGCGGGTGCACGCCGTCGAGCATGAAGCTGACGATGCCCGCACTGTCTTCCGGTCCATAGAGCGTCACGTCGTTCATGCCGCGCAGCGCCTCGCGTGTCTGGGCGACCAGCGCGGCCTCGTGCGCGTGGATGGCCTCGACACCGATGCCCGCTACGTAGTCGCAGGCGGCGCCGAAGCCGATGGCCTCGACAATGGCGGGCGTACCCGCCTCGAACCGCTGCGGCGCAGGGGCATAGGTGGTCTTTTCGAAAGTCACCCGATCGATCATCGCGCCACCACCCTGCCACGGAGGCATGGCCGCCAGCAGCTCTGCCCGGCCCCACAGCGCGCCGATACCGGTCGGGCCGTAAAGCTTGTGCGAGCTGAAGGCATAGAAGTCGCAATCGAGGGCGACGACGTCGACGGGGATGCGCGGCACGGCCTGGCACCCGTCGAGCAGCAGCTTGGCGCCCACGGCATGGGCGAGCTCCGCCGCCCGCTTGCCGTCGACCACGCTGCCCAGCACGTTGGAGACGTGCGCGAAGGCGACCATCGTGTGCTCGCTCGTCAGCATGGCCTCGGCGGCGTCGAGGTCGATCCGGCCATCGTCGGTCAGCGGGCAGACATCGACCTGCCAGCCGGCCAGTTGCCAGGGCACGATATTGGAGTGGTGCTCCAGCTCCGACAGCAGCACGCGGCCCTTGTCCGGATAGGAGTAGGCGAGCAGGTTGATCGCCTCGGTCGCTCCGCGGGTGAAGACGATCTCGTCTTCCGCACCGCCGATGAACTCCGCCACGCGGCGCCGCGCGGCTTCGTAAGCAAGGGTCATGTCCGCCGAGCGGGCATAGACGCCGCGATGGACGGTGGCGTAATCGGCGCCCAGCGCCTGCTCCACCGCCTCGATCACCACACGCGGCTTCTGCGCCGTCGCCGCACTATCGAGATAGTGCCAGGGCGCGCCATCGGCGGTGACGAGGCCGGGAAAATCGGCCTTCCTGCTGGCGGTCATCACGGACACAGGTCGCGGCTCCAGCCAGGATTGTCGCCCCGTGCGCAATTGTAGCGGATGCCCGCCTGCACCACGCGGAAACCGATGTCGGTCTGCGCCAGTGCGAGGCGCCACTGTTCGCCGGTTACCGAATCGTCTGCGTAGCCGGAGGCCGTAATCAGCACGAGGCGGGTGAACCGGCCGCTCGGATCGCGACCGATCTCGGTGGTGACCTCGGCCTCGGCGTTGCCGGTCCGTTCGAGATACCAGGCGACTGCCTGGTCGGGATTGGCGAAGACCCGGTCAGGGATCTCGATCGGGTTGTAGGCGCTGGCCGGCGGCGCATCGAGATAGGGCATCACGGCGCAGGCGGCGAGCGCCAGCGGCGCGGCAAGGGCGGTCAGCAGACGGACACTCATACGCGGTCCTCCAGCTTGGCGAGCGCGGCTTCGAGCAGGCGCTCGGCCTCGCCCTCGTCTTCCAGTTCGGCAATCGCGTCGGCGATGAAGGCGCGGATCAGCAGGCGCTTGGCGAGGTCCGGGGCGACACCGCGGCTGGCCATGTAATAGCGCGCCATCTCGTCCATCTGGCCGATGGCGGCACCGTGCGCGCACTTCACGTCGTCAGCGAAGATTTCCAGCTCCGGCTTGGTGTTGGCGGTGGCGCCCTTTTCCAGCACCAGCGCCTTGAAATCCTGCGCGGCATCGGTGCGCTGGCCGAGCCGGCCGACGTTGATCGCGCCGAGGAAGTTGCCCGTCGCCTGGCCCCAGTGCACAGCGCGAACCACCTGGTTGGAGGTCGCTTCCGGCGCGTCGTGCGTGGTGCGGGTGACGATCTCGCGCACGGCGTCACCGCCGCCGATGGTAACGCCGCCCAGCTCGAAATGCGCGCCCGTGGCAAGGTCGGTCTCGACCTCCACGCGGCAGTAGTCGTCACCGGTGACGACCACGAACAGTTCGGCCCGCGCGCCTTCGCCCACGGTCAGGCGGATACGGTGCAGTTCGGGCGCATCGCCGCCCACCACCATGCAGTGGCGGTGTGTTTCGCCGGCGGCGACATTCACCTCTTTCCACTGGTCGAGCGCGGCCACGCCAAGCTGCCCGACCGCGTCGAAATCGGCATAGCGCCAGGCTTCGTCGCGAATGGTGGGAAGCTCGCTCATGCGGCCACCACCTCGTCGTAGCCGTGCTCTTCGAGCTGCTTGGCGAGCTCGGCACCGCCGGTCTTCACGATGCGGCCCGCGCTCATGATGTGCACGTAGTCGGGCTGCACGTAGTCGAGCAGGCGCTGGTAGTGGGTGATCAGCAGCACGCCTTTCTCAGGCTGGCGCATGATCGCATTGATGCCTTCGCCCACCACCTTCAGCGCATCGATGTCGAGGCCGCTATCGGTCTCGTCGAGCACGGCGAAGGCCGGGTCGAGGATGCCCATCTGCACCATCTCGTTGCGCTTCTTCTCGCCGCCGGAGAAGCCGACGTTCACGAACCGCTTGAGCATGTCCATGTCGAGCTTGAGCAGCCCGGCCTTTTCCTTGGCCAACTTCAGGAATTCGCCGCCCGACAGCGGTTCCTCGCCGCGCTCCTTGCGCTGCGAGTTGAGTGCCTCGCGCAGGAACTGCACGTTGGAGACGCCCGGAATCTCGACCGGGTACTGGAAGCCGAGGAAGAAGCCCGCGGCAGCGCGCTCGTGCGGTTCCATCTCCAGCAGGTCCTGGCCCATGAACTCGACCGAGCCCTGGGTCACTTCGTAGCCGGGGCGACCGCCCAGGACATAGGCGAGCGTGGACTTGCCCGCGCCGTTGGGGCCCATGATCGCGTGCACTTCGCCTGCCTCGATGGAGAGCGTCACGCCCTTGAGGATTTCCTTGCCGTCGATTTCGGCGTGGAGGTTTTCGATTTTCAGCATCAGTCTTTCCGGGGTTTACGGGGCGGGCCATTGCCGTCGCGGTCATAGCGCGGCCGGGTCTGGCGGGGATTTTCGGCATGATGGCGACGGCGGGCATCGGCCTTGTCGGCAATGCGCAGGCGCATGCCGGCGGTGATGCGCTTCAGCACGTCGTCCATGTTTTCCAGGATGTCGGCGGCCTTCAGGTGCATCACCTTCACGCCGACCGCATCCAGCGACTTGTCGCGGCGACGGTTCAAGGCCTCGTTGTCGCCTTCCTCGTCGATGGCGATGGCCATGCCGAGGTTGTGGCAGTTGAAATCGACAATCGCGCTGCCGACCACGGCGAACCGCTTGAACGTGTACTTGCCAAGATCCGCCTTGGCGAAGCGCGCGGCCAGCGCCTTGTGCGCTTCGCTGGCATGGCGCCGCATGTCGCGCGCCTGCTCGTGCAGCACGTCGAGCCGCTTCTCCGAGATTTCCCAGCCGCGGCCTTTCTTCTTGAGCGCGGGGGCCTCGGCGGTCTCGGCAGGATCGCGGAGTTGGAGTTTCTTGCGGTCGGTCACCCAACGCTCCCTTCCAGCGAGATCGCCAGCAGCTTCTGCGCCTCGACGGCGAACTCCATCGGCAGCTCTTTCAGCACTTCCTTGGCGAAGCCGTTGACGATCAGCGCCACGGCCTCTTCCTCGCCCAGCCCGCGCTGCATGGCGTAGAACAGCTGATCGTCGCTGATCTTGCTGGTGGTGGCCTCGTGCTCGATCTGGGCGGAGGGGTTCTTCACCTCGATATAGGGCACGGTGTGCGCGCCGCACTTGTCGCCCAACAGCAGGCTGTCGCACTGGGTGAAATTGCGCACGCCATCGGCGTTCGCCGCCACGCGCACCAGCCCGCGATAGGTGTTGTTGCTCTTGCCGGCCGAAATGCCCTTGGAGATGATCGTCGAGCGGCTGCCCTTGCCGTTGTGGATCATCTTGGTGCCGGTGTCGGCCTGCTGGAAATTGTTGGTGACCGCGACCGAGTAGAACTCACCCACGCTGTCCTCGCCATTCAGCACGCAGGAGGGGTACTTCCACGTCACCGCAGAGCCGGTTTCCACCTGCGTCCACGAAATCTTCGAACGCGCACCCTGGCACAGGCCGCGCTTGGTGACGAAGTTGTAGATTCCGCCCTTGCCTTCGCTGTCGCCGGGGTACCAATTCTGCACGGTCGAGTACTTGATCTCGGCATCTTCCAGCGCGACCAGCTCCACCACGGCGGCGTGCAGCTGGTTCTCGTCACGCTGCGGCGCGGTGCAGCCTTCCAGGTAAGAGACGTAGCTGCCCTTTTCGGCCACGATCAGCGTGCGTTCGAACTGGCCGGTATTCTCCGCATTGATGCGGAAATAGGTCGACAGCTCCATCGGGCAGCGAACGCCCTCCGGAATGTAGACGAAGGTGCCGTCGGAGAAGACCGCGCTGTTGAGCGTGGCGAAGAAGTTGTCCTTCTGCGGCACCACGCGGCCCAGCCATTTCTTCACCAGTTCGGGATGTTCCTTGATCGCCTCGCTGATGGAGAGGAAGATGACGCCCGCCTTCTTCAACTCCTCGCGGAAAGTGGTGGCGACGCTGACGCTGTCGAACACCGCGTCCACGGCCACCTTGCGGCTGCCTTTCACGTTGGCGAGCACTTCCTGCTCCGCCACCGGGATGCCCAGCTTGTCGTAGACCGCCTTGATCTCGGGATCGAGCTCGTCGAGCGATTCCAGCTGCTCCTTCTTCTTTGGAGCGGCGTAGTAGTAGGCGTCCTGGTAATCGATTTCCGGATAGCCGAGCTTGGCCCAGTCCGGCTCTTCCATGGTCTGCCACAGGCGGAACGCCTTCAGGCGCCATTCGAGCATCCACTCCGGCTCGCCCTTCTTGGCCGAAATGAAGCGGACCGTGTCTTCGGTCAGGCCCTTCTCGGCATATTCGGTTTCGATGTCGGACGACCAGCCGTGTTCGTACTCGGCGGCCTTGGCGGCTGCTTCCTTCGCTTCCCGATCCATTTCGGGGCGATCCACGTCCTTGCGGTCCTGGATGTCCAGTTCTTCGCTCATGCCAATTCCTCGATCTGCGCCAGCTGCACCAGCGAAATGCCCGCCAGTGCGCTGCGCAGCGCTGTGTTCACTACCGGCCAGTGCGGCTGCACCGCGCAATTGCCTTCCAATGCGCAGTCGTGCCGCGCCTCGTCGACGCAGGAGGTGAGCGCGATCGGCCCCTCCACCGCTTCGACGATGTCGGCGAGGCTGATCGCCGCCGCCGGACGCGCCAGTTGCAGCCCGCCGCCCGCCCCGCGGGACGAACGCAGCAGGCCCGCTGCCGTCAGCTTGCTGACCACCTTCTGCACGGTGGGGGCCGGCAGGCCGGTTTCCATCGCCAGTTCGGACGCACTCGTCCGGCCCCCGCCGCAATGGCGGGCAGCCGCACTCATGGTGACGACGGCATAGTCAGCAAGATTCGATAGGCGCATACTAAATCAGACCAAATTGTTCCGATTGGCCACCTATGCGGAAAACTGGCGGAATCAACCCATTTCCGCTTGTTGCGAGTCGTTAGCAGCTGAGCGTCAGGGCTGCTTGCCCAACTGGCTCGCCTCGCTGCCGCCGAACGGGTCGACCGCGCTGTATCCATCGGCGTGCAGCGTGTCGGGCACGGGGCCTCCCTCGGCAGTGCGCAACCGGTGCGGGGTGCGGCCGGTGAAGTAACGGATTTCCTTGATCATGTGCGGTTGGTCGTAGAACGCCTCACGGATCTCGGCTTCCAGCGCCGGCGGAATTTCCGGCAGCGAAAGGATCGTGGCGGCACGCACCGCGCGGTAACGCCGCGCCAGGTGCACCGGTGGCACGCCGAAGAATCGCGCCACGTTGCGCTGCGCCTGCCGGCGTGACATCGGCAAGCGAGCATAGAGGTCGTCCAGTTCCGGGCGGAAGCTGCTGCTGAGCCATTCCAGCGTCTCGTCGATCAGCATCCGATGGCCGCGTCGCAGCGGCTTCTGGCAGACGGCGAGCACTTCGGTCACCGCCTCCGGCAAGGCCTGCTCGTCCATCTCTCCATCCCGCACCCGGCGGGCGAGGTCGCGGATCTTGGCCGCCACCTCCTCGCCGAAGGCGGTTTCCAGCTCGACCTGGCCATTGTTGTACTGGTCGACCGGGAGGCCGGTCAGCGTGGCCCAGCCGCGAAAGTTGAGCGAGACGCCAAACACCCGCACCGGGCCGTCGAGGATGAATTCGTGGGCCTGCAGCAAGGGGGCCAGCAGTGTGCAATCGTCATTGCCCTGCACGTCGCCGGAAGGGGTAATGATCGAACACTTGCCCTTCAGGATCAGCATGAGCTGCCCGGAATAGGCCGGCAGTACGTCTGCCAGACGGGTCAGCGGGGTGTCGAAGAAATAGAACGAGTTGCACAGGTCAGCCAGCGCCGGCGGCGCCGGCAGGAAATTGAAGCTGTAGGGCTGGGAAGAGTTGTCGCCGCGCGCCATGGTGCCGTTCCTGTCGATAGCCTGGCTGGACTAGTCCAGCTCGCGCAGGTTCTTTCCGTCGATAAGTTCGGACAGATAAGGCGACTCGCCGTCGGCCAGCCGCGTCGGCGTGCGACCGACGAACTCGCGCAGCTCGTGGATCATGTGCGGCTGATCGTAGAAGGACTCGGCCAGTCTCGCCTCTTCCTCCGGCGTGAGCTGTGGGCGCGAGAGCATGGCAGCCGCGCGCAAGGCCCGGTACTTGCGCCGCAGCGCGACGGGAGAAACGCCGAAATACTGTTGCACCAGCCGCTGCGTCTGCCGCCGCGAGAACGAACTCGCGGCATAGAGGTCTTCTACATTGGGGAGCAGCGAATCCGTCAGCCACTGGCCGACCACGGATAGCAGCTCGAGGTGCTTCCGCCGCGGCAGCCGCGCATGGCTGACGATCATTCGGCTGAGCTCTGCCACGAGGTCCTGCCCCGCAGCCGAGCCGTTGCGATACTCCTCGCACAGGCGTTTGCCGTTGGTCTCGATCTCTTCCGGCAGCCAATCGCCCGCATTGTAGAGGCGGTTGGCGTGCTCCTGCGCATGCATACCGGTCAGCGCGGCCCAGCCAAGCGGCGATAGCGCGGCGCCGATGGCGTGGAACGGTCCGTCCACCTCAAAGGCGGCAGCTGCCGAAAACGGGGTAAGCAGGTTGACTTCATGCGAGGGGTCATAGCCGCCATCGGGCAGGCTCATCCGCCCCTTTCCGTAAGGGAACAGCGACAGGTGACCCACCGCCGCCGGCTGGATATCACGCACCACCGGGTCGTCGCAACGGAAGTGATAAAACGTAGTGACGAACTGCGCCACCGGCCCTTCCGGCGGGAAGTAATCGATCTCGAAGCGGTTTGGCGGTGTCAGCTCGCCTCCGCGCAGTTCGTGTCGTTTCATCCCCCGATGCCCCTTAAACCCTAGCCGCCCAAGCTACTCGGCTTCCTCGGCAATCCAGGCATCCACCTGCTCTTCCAAGATGGACAAAGGTACCGGGCCATTGGCCAGCACCAGTTCGTGGAATTCGCGAATGTCGAAGTCGTCGCCCAGCGCGGTGCGCGCACGCTCGCGCAGCTCCATGATCTTCAGCTTGCCGATCATGTAGGCCGTGGCCTGGCCGGGATAGACGATGTAGCGCTCGATCGCCTTGCGGATGTCGCCTTCGGGATTGGGCGTATTCTCGGTGAGATAGGCAATCGCCTCCTCCCGGCTCCAGCGCTTGTGATGGATGCCGGTGTCGACCACCAGGCGGCAGGCGCGCCACAGCTCCATCTGCAGGCGGCCGAAATCGGAATAGGGATCGGTGTAGAAGCCCATGTCCTTGCCGAGCTCTTCCGAATAGAGGCCCCAGCCCTCGGTATAGGCGGTGAAGCCGCCATAGCGGCGGAAGGGCGGCAATTCGCCCAGCCCGGTCTGGATGGCGCGCTGCAAGTGGTGGCCCGGCACGCCTTCGTGATAGGCCAGCGCCTCCAGCTCGTTCCGGCTCATCGCGTTCAGATCGTAGAGATTGACGTAATAGGTGCCGGGGCGCGAGCCGTCGGTGGCCGGCGACTGGTAAAAGGCCTTGCCCGCGCTCTGCTCGCGGAAGGCCTCCACCGGCTTCACCTGCAATTCGTATTCCGGCAGCGTGATGAAGTAGTCCGGCAGGCGCGCTTCCATCGCGCTCATCACCGCGTCGACCTCCGCCAGGTAGTCCTCGCGGCTGGTATGGTAGAAACGCGGGTCGCTGCGGGTGAACTCGAAGAAATCCTGCAGGCTGCCCTCGAAGCCGACCTGCGCCATGATCGCGCGCATCTCGTTGTGGATGCGCTCCACTTCGCGCAAGCCGATGTTGTGGATCTGGTCCGCGGTCAGGTCGGTCGTGGTGTAGTATTCCAGCAGCGCATCGTAGTATTCCGCGCCCTGCGGGAAGCGCCAGATGCCATCGTCGGTGGGCGCCATTGCCTGCTGGCGCTCCATCTCGGCAAGCAGGCGCGTGTAGGCCGGCGCCGCGTGCTGCGCCCAAGCCGCCTCGGCATCGGCCACCAGTGCAGCCTCCTCCGCATCGCCCAGTTCGAGCGCCGCAACCTCGCTGCGGAAATCCGCCAGCACGGCATTGTCCATGCCGGCATCGAGGATGTTGCGGATGTCGGACAGGACATAGGGATAGACCCAGTCGGGCGGCATCACGCCATTGTCCGCCCGCCCCGCGGAACGGGCGGCCAGCGTATCGAGCAGCGGCCCGATGCCGGCGATCCGCTCGACATAGGCGCGCGCATGGTCGGCGTTCTGCACGGCGTGGGTGTTGATGAGGAAGGCGGGAATGTCGCTCTGCTCGCCATTCATCTGGTCGAAGAACCAGCCGTAATCCTCGAACGGGTCGAGCGAGGCGGAGCGTGCCGCGGTTTCCTCGAACAGGCGGTAGGACAGCTGGTCCTCCGGCGAGAGGCTGGCGAAATCGTAATTGTCGCGCATGCGCTGCAGCCATTCGTCGCGCATCTCGTCCCGCGCGTCTTCCGCTTCCTCGCTGCGATCGTTCCAGCTGCCGTAATCCTCGTCGCGAATCCCGCGATAGGCCTTGGTCTGCGGCGACATGGCAAGCTGCGCCTGGTTATATTGCTCGAAAAACTCGCCGAGACTGGCGGGCACCGGCGCTTCGGCCGCGGCAGTCGTCGCCGGCGCTTCGGCATAGGAGGAAGCACAGCCCGCCAAGAGCAGGGCAGTTGCAAGAGCAGTGGTTAGACGAAATTTAGAAGAGTTCATGGCGACCATCCGTTTGATTCTCGACGGCTGGTTAACGGATGCTTCGGGACAACAAAAGACAGAAAAAAAGGGCGGCCGTCCGTACTGGAGGCCGCCCTGTCATAGTCGAGAACTCGCAGCGCATCGCGCATTGAGCCCTTCGGGTCGCGGCATCGGGTTAGACGAGGTGATTTTCCGCCTATTGTATGAACACGACATTTTGCGCGAATATTTTGTATCGACTTGTATTAAAATTGTAGCTTGGGCCGGCTTTTCCCAAGGGGGATTGCGCTCGGGTGCGTGATGCTGCCAAGGGCGACGCATGGTCTATTCCCTCGTTCGCCCGCTGTTGTTCCGCTTCGATGCCGAACGCGCGCACGGCTTTGCCATCAAGGCGCTGAAACTCATGCCGCGCGGCAAGCCCGCGCCGCTGAGCGGTCCGCTCGCCACCGAGGTTGCCGGCATCCAATTCCCCAATCCGGTCGGCATGGCTGCCGGATTCGACAAGGATGCCGAGGTTGCCGATGCCCTGCTGGGATTGGGCTTCGGCTTCGTCGAGGTGGGCTCCATCACGCCGCGCCCGCAAGCCGGCAATCCGAAACCGCGCCTGTTCCGACTGGAAGAGGACCGCGCGGTCATCAACCGCATGGGGTTCAACAATGGCGGGGCCGAAGCTGCCGCCGTGCGGGTCGCCTCTCGCGGAAATCGTCCGGGCGTGATCGGCATCAATATCGGCGCCAACAAGGATAGCGAGGATCGCATCGCCGACTATGCGTCGATGACGCGGATCATGGCGCCCTATGCCACCTACCTCGCGGTCAACATTTCCAGCCCGAACACGCCGGGCCTGCGCGCGTTACAGGACGAAAGCTCGCTCACCGCGCTACTCGATGCGGTACTGAAAGCGCGCGGCCCCGACGGTCCGCCGGTCTTCCTGAAAGTCGCGCCGGACCTGCAATCGGCAGATATCGACGCGATCACCCGCATCGCGCTCGACCAGCGGCTGGATGCGCTGATTGTCTCCAACACCACCATTTCGCGCCCCGAGCTGCAATCGGCCCATCGCCACGAGACCGGCGGCCTGTCGGGCGCGCCGCTGAAACCGCTGGCGCTGGAGATGCTGCGCGCCTTTCGCAAGGCGTCGGGCGGCGCGATTCCGCTGGTGGGCGTGGGCGGCATCGCCACGGCAGAGGATGCCTGGGAGCGCATCCGCGCGGGGGCCAGCCTCGTGCAGCTCTACAGCGCCATGACCTATCGCGGCCCCGGCATAGCCAAGGACATCACCCGCGGTCTGGAGCAATTGATGCGCCGCGATGGCTTCGCTTCCATTGCCGAAGCGGTAGGAAGCGAATAGCAGTCCCCTCGTGACCTTCTTCCGCCCGATCATCGCCGCCGCCGTCGCGCTTTCGCTCGGCGCTTGCCAGACCACCACTGCACCCGCGCCGATCGTCCAGACCGGCGTGGTCGAGGCCGCCGATCCGCGTGCCGCCGATGCCGGGCGCGAGATGCTGCGCCGGGGCGGCAGCGCCACCGATGCCGCCATCGCCGTGATGCTGGCGCTGACCGTGGTCGAACCGCAAAGCTCCGGCATAGGCGGGGGCGGCTTCATGCTGCGCGCGCTGCCTGATGGCACGATCACCACCTATGACGGCCGCGAGACGGCACCCGCCGCCGCGGGGCCGGACTGGTTCCTCGACGAGAACGGCGAACCCTATGCTTCGCGCGAGATCGTGCGCACCGGCCTCAGCGTCGGAGTGCCCGGCAATATCGCGCTCGCCGCCCGCGCCCACGCCGCGCACGGCCGCCTCGCATGGGCGGAGCTGTTCGAACCCGCCATCGCGCTGGCCGAGGGCTTCGTGATGAACCCGCGCCTGCACCAGTCGCTCGACGGCAGCATCGACCGCGCCGGTCTCGACGCCGGGATGCGCGCCACTTTCTACGAGCCGAATGGCGAACCCTTCGCCGTCGGCACCGTGATCCGCCGCCCGGACCTGGCCGAGACTTTCCGCCGCCTGGCCGCCGAGGGGCCGGATGCCATGTATGGCGAGGAAGCGGCCGAAGCCTTGGCCGCACATGTCGCCGCCAACACGCCGCGCGCAGCGGGCATGGTCGCTGCCGACATCACCGGCTACGAGGCCAGGGAGCGCGAGGCCGTCTGCGGCTTCTACCGCGCCTATCGCATCTGCTCGATGGGACCGCCCACATCCGGCGGCATCATGCTGCTGCAGACGCTGGGCCAGCTGGAGCGCTTCGACCTGTCCGCGCTCGGCCCGCAGTCGGTCGAGTTCTGGCACCTGTTCCTGCAATCCGAGATGCTCGCCTGGGCCGATCGCGCCGCCTATGCGGCGGACAGCGACTTCGTGCAGGTGCCGACGCAGGCGCTAGTTTCGCCCGAGTACCTGGCCGGGCGTTCGCAGCTGATCGACCCGGCGCGCGCGGCGGAGAGCTATCCCGCCGGCGATGTCGAGAGCCTGCTCGCCATGCGCGGGCTTGGCCAGGGGCCGATGGAGCAGGGCACTACCCATTTCGTCGCCGTGGACAGCGAAGGCGCCATGGTCAGCTACACCTCCACCGTGGAAGGCGGCTTCGGCTCCGGCCTCGCATTCGGTGGCTACCACCTGAACAACGAGCTGACCGATTTCAGCTTCGTCCCCGAGAACGACGGTGTGCCGGTGGCCAACCGGGTGGAAAGCGGCAAGCGACCGCGCAGCTCCATGTCGCCCACCATCGTATGGGACCCTGACGGCGAGCCCTTCCTCATCATCGGCGGGGCAGGCGGCCCCTTCATCCCGGTACAGACCGCGCGTTCCATCATCGGCGTGATCGATTTCGACCTGGCGCTGGAAGACGCTTTTGCGCAGCCCATCGTCATGGGCTTCGGCCCGGTCATCTTCGTTGAAGAGGGCACCTGGCTTGCCGGGCAGACCGATGCGCTGGCGGCGCTGGGCTACGATAATATCCGCACCGGCCCGCAGCCCTTCGGATCAGTCGGCCAGGTCGGCGCGCTAAGGGTCGGAGACGAATGGATAACCGCTTACGATCCGCGTTTCCGCGGGCGGATCGAAGCGACGCCGATCATGCTGGACTAGACCAAGGGACACTTGCCCGGAACCACCGGGCAGCCTAACCCGCTTGTTAACGAACACCGGCCGGATCAACGGTCGCAGGGGAGAAGGACTGCGTGCAGCTCGCCGATATCGACAATGCCCGTAACCTCGTTTCGCTGTTCCTGCAGCGCGCCGACGAGCTGGGCGACAAGCCTTTCCTGACCGCCAAGATCGACGGCACCTGGACGCCGATCTCCTACGCCGAAGCGGCGCGAATGGTCTGCGTGCTGGCGGAAAAGCTGCGCGGACTTGGTTTGCACGATGGCGACCGCGTGGTCATCGTTTCCGAGAACCGCCCCGAATGGTGCATCGCCGATCTCGCGATCATGGCGGCGGGTTGCATCACCACGCCCGCCTACACCACCAACACCGTGCGCGATCACTGCCATATCCTCGACGACTCAGGGGCGAGCGCGGTGGTCGTCTCCAACGCCAAGCTGGCGCAGCAGCTGTTCCCGGCCATCATGAAGACCGACAAGGTCCGCAACGTCGTGGTGATGGAAGGCATCTCCACCGCGCAGTCCGGTTCGTTCGACCTGCATCGCTGGGAGGACATGACCGAAGGGGGCGCCGAAGCAGCGCGCGCCGCGGTCGAGGCGCGCATGGCCTCGGTCCACCGCGATGACTTGGCCTGTATCATCTACACCAGCGGCACCAGCGGTGCCCCGCGCGGGGTGATGCTTCACCACGGTGCGATCCTGCACAATGCCGGTTCGGCAGCGGAACTGCTGAGCCACGAATTCGGCTGGGGCGAGGAACGATTCCTGTCCTTCCTGCCGCTGTCGCACGCCATGGAACACACGGCAGGCCTCTACCTGCCCATCGGCCTCGGTGCGGACATCTGGTTTGCCGAGGGGCTCGACAAGCTCTCCAGCAATCTCGAGGAAGCGCAGCCCACCTTCATGATCGTTGTGCCGCGCCTGTTCGAAGTGCTGCGCGAAAAGATGATCAAGACCATCAGCAAGCAGGGCAAGCTGGCCAACTTCCTGCTCGGCCGCGCCTTGCGACTGGGCGAGAAGCAGGTGGCGGGCAAGGCCGGCCTGCTGTCCAAGCCAGACGAATTGCTGCTGGCGGCAACGCTCCGACCGAAGATCAAGGAACGCTTCGGCGGACGGATCAAGGCGCTGGTATCGGGCGGCGCGCCGCTCAATCCCGAAGTCGGCGGCTTCTTCCAGGCGATGGGCCTGACCATGCTGCAAGGCTATGGCCAGACCGAGAGCGCACCGGTCGTCAGCGTCAACTTACCCAGCGTCGGCATCAAGCTCGACACCGTCGGCCCGCCGCTGCGCGGGGTCGAGGTGCGGATCGCCGAAGACGGCGAAATCCTGGTGCGCGGCGAGCTGGTTATGAAGGGCTACTGGCAGCGCCCGGAGGATACCGAGCGGACGCTGCACGGCGGCTGGCTGCACACCGGCGACGTCGGCCATCTCGACGAGAAGGGCCGCATCAAGATCACCGATCGCAAGAAGGACATCATCGTCAACGACAAGGGCGACAATGTCGCCCCGCAGAAACTGGAAGGCATGCTGACGCTGCAGCCCGAAATCAGCCAGGTGATGGTGGCGGGCGACAAGCGGCCCTACATGGTCGCGCTGATCGTGCCCGACGCGGAGTGGGCGGTGCAGTGGGCGCGCGAGAACGACGAGAAGTTCGACATGGCCGCGCTGCAGGATTTGCCGGCCTTCCGCAGCGCCATCAAGGCAGCGATCGACCGCACGAACAAGGACCTCTCGGTGATCGAGAAGATCCGCAAGTTCACCTTCGCGGACGAACCGTTCAGTGTCGACAACAACATGATGACGCCGACGATGAAGATCCGCCGCGTGCAGATCCGCGAGACTTACGCGGACCGGCTCGACGCGCTGTATTGAAGGCCGAAGCGGCTCAGGCCGCTTCGGCTTCGATCTTTTCCGGATAGAACCCCGGCTCGCGCTTCGACCAGGCGGGCGCGGTCGCGGCTGCTTCGCTCAGGCTCTGCAGCAGCAGGCGGCGCCGTTCGGGGCGGATCTGCGGCAGGGCTGCGGCGCCGCAGAAGGCGGCAGGCAGGTAAGGCCGCACGGCAGCACCCAGCAGGCGCTCATAGAGGAAGCGGTAGGCGGAAAAGCTGTCGAGCTGCTCCAGCGCGAGGTCTTGCGCCGAAATGCGGACCAGCGTGCCGAGGAAGGTCTCGATCTTCTCGAAACTCTCGTCACCCGGCACCAGCGCGCGCAGGTGCTTCAGTTCGCGATAGGCGAGATACTGGCCGCGAATGGTGCGCTGGTCGTCAGCCGAGCGGCTCCATTCCTTGAAGGCGTCGCTGCGGCCGAGGGCAATATCGAGCGAACGCTCGATGAATTCCTGCTCGGCTTCGGAGAAACCGGCGAACTCGCGCATCTCCGCGATCGTCAGCGAGAAACTGGTGGATTCGTGCCCCATGACTGGCTCTTCCCCTGTGGTTCAGGAGAAGGTGTGCGCCAACATGGTTAACATTCCGTTCGCTGTGTCAGATCAGCCCGGCAAGGGGTGAGCTGGGGTCGGCATACTTGCGCCGCCCCATGCGTCCGGCGAGGTAGGCTTCGCGGCCTGCCTCGACCGCCAGCCTCATGGCCCGGGCCATGCGGATCGGGTCCTTGGCCTCGGCGATGGCGGTGTTCATCAGCACGCCGTCGCAGCCAAGCTCCATGGCGACTGCCGCATCCGACGCGGTGCCAACACCGGCATCGACCAGCACCGGCACATTGGCGCCTTCCACAATCAGGCGGATCGTGACCTGGTTCTGGATGCCGAGGCCCGAACCGATCGGCGCGCCCAGCGGCATGATGGCGACGGCGCCGGCGTCTTCCAGCTGTTTGGCGGCAATCGGATCGTCGGTGCAGTAGACCATCGGCTTGAAGCCTTCCTTGGCCAGCACTTCACAGGCGCGGATGGTCTCGACCATGTTGGGATAGAGCGTCTTCGCCTCGCCCAGCACCTCCAGCTTCACCAGGTCCCAGCCACCTGCCTCGCGCGCCAGGCGCAGCGTGCGGATAGCGTCCTCGGCGGTGAAGCAGCCCGCGGTATTGGGCAGGTAGGTGACCTTCTTGGGATCGATATAATCCATCAGCACAGGCTGGTTCGGGTCGGACACGTTCACCCGGCGCACGGCCACGGTGACGATCTCGGCTCCGGCAGCCTCCACCGCAGCGGCGTTCTGGGCGAAATCCTTGTACTTGCCCGTGCCCACGATCAGCCGGCTGTTGAAGCGGTGCCCGGCGACCTCCCAGCTATCGTCGTCAGCGCCCGATCCGCCGCCTACGAAATGGACGATCTCCAGCTGGTCGCCATCGGCCAGCTTGGCTTCCGCCAGCGTTGAGCGCGGGGCGATTTCGCCATTGTGCTCCACCGCGACCTTTTCGGGCTTCAGGCCCAGTTCGCGGACGAGTTCTGCAATGGTGGTGGCAGGAGTGCGACGCGGGTCGCCGTTGACGGTGAGGGAAATTGAGCTGGTCATCACCAGCGCCACATAAAGCCTGTCAGGCGTGGCGCAAGTTGAGGATGTGTCCGGTGGCGACCAGCGTCACCCCGATCATCGTCAGCACGGCCTCTTCCACGCCATGCCCCACGGCCAGCGCGCCGCCCATGAAGGACAGGCCGGTCATGGCGACGACAAAGGGCTTGGCGCGGCGGTGCCGCACGGCGCCAACCCCGATTGCCACGCCGGCAATCACGGTTGCCAGCAGCAGGCCCCAGCGATGGATATCGGGATCGAGCAGGAAGCCCGCGCCCAGCCCAAGACCGGCGACAAGCACGAGGCCGAGCACGCAGTGCAACAGGCACAGCGCGGACAACAGTACGCCAGCGCGGTCCAACCGGCCGCGAATCCAAGGGGAAAGCGATCCCATGCCGGCTATTTATGTAACGTCATATCATTGCGCAAGTGCTTGCAGGCAACACTCTCGCCCATTTTCCGCAAGACACGGCCTTCGGGATGCCTTGCGCTTTGGCGAACCGCGTTGCACATCGCTGTCGATATGGTCGCCCAAGCAACTGCCGCCCCCCTCGAGTCGACTCCACCGATCGGCACGCGTCCGCTGGCGCTGGCGCGCTGGCTGCTGTTCGTGGCGCTGCTCGTCCTGATCATGGTGGCAGTGGGCGGCATCACCCGGCTGACCGAAAGCGGCCTCTCGATCACGGAGTGGAAGCCCGTGACCGGTGCCATCCCGCCGCTGACCGAGGCCGACTGGCAGGCCGAGTTCGAGCTCTACCAGCAGACCGGCGAGTACCAGAACGTCTCCGGCCCGGCCGGGATGGATCTCGCCGCCTTCAAGTTCATCTATTTCTGGGAATGGTTCCACCGCCTGCTGGGACGCGTTATCGGCATGGCCTTCGCGCTGCCGCTGGCGTGGTTCTGGCTGCGCGGCGCGATTCCGGCCGGCTACAAGCCGCGCCTCCTCGCGCTGCTGGCACTGGGCGGACTGCAAGGCGCCTTCGGCTGGTTCATGGTCCGCTCGGGCCTTGGCAGCGAGATGACCGACGTTTCGCACTTCTGGCTCTCGATCCACCTGCTCACCGCGCTGTTCACCCTGGCCGGCCTCGTCTGGACCGCGCTCGACTTGCGCCAGCTCGCCGCCGGCAATGCCAGGCCGGCACGGCTTACCGGCCTCTCCATCGTCGTGATCGCGGTACTGTTCCTGCAATTGCTGCTGGGCGCATGGGTCGCCGGACTCAACGCCGGGCTAGCCTCCGACACCTGGCCGCTGATGCAGGGCCGCCTCGTGCCCGAGGCCGACTGGTCGCGCGGAGCGCTGTGGACCTTCACCCACGATCCCTTCTTCCTCCACTTCCTGCACCGCTGGTGGGCCTGGGCAGCGGTTGCCGCGCTGATCGTGATGGCGCGCAAGGTGAAGCCGCTCGAGCGGCGGGCCTCTATCGCCATCCATAGCGCGTTCGGCGTACAGATCGTGCTGGGCATTGCCACGGTGATGACCGGAGTCGACCTGTGGATGGCAGTGTTGCACCAGTTGGTGGGAGCACTGCTGGTCGGGGCCACGGCCTGGGGCGCGCACGTGCTGGGACGGCGCGCATGAGCAAGCCCGGCGCCGCTTTGATATGGGCGCCGTTCGGGTCGCTGGATGAAGCCCGCGAGGTTGCCTCCACCATGGTCGCGGAAGGTCACGTCGCCTGCGCCAATATCGTCCCGCAATTGCTCTCGGTGTTTCGCTACGAAGGCGCGGTGCAGTCCGCCGAAGAGGTCGGCGTGCTGTTCAAGACCGAGGCGAGCGCCCTGGAGCGGGCAACGCAAAGACTCGCGCAGTTGCACCCGTACGATACGCCTGCCATCCTTGGCTGGCGGGCCGACAGCGCTCCCGAGGAGACGCGCGGATGGCTGGCCGAAATGGTCACTGGGGGAGGAACACGATGACGCGGATCAACCGACGATCTACCCTGCAGCTGGCGATGGTTGCGGCCGTTGCGCCGCTGGTCGGTTCCAGCCGCGCCGCTGCCACCGTTCCGGATCGCCTGATCGCCCCGCCAGCCACCCCCATGCGCTATGTGCGCACGGTGTCGCGCGAAATGGCCGGCGGCGCGCACTTCACCGTCACACGCGAATTCACCGTCGAGTTCCGCCAGTTCGCCGGCGGTTTCATGCTGCACGGCAACCAGCTTGCCGCTGCGGTCGACGCGCCCGCCCAGCTGGCGCACTTCGCGCGGCTGGAAGAATCCCGCGACGAGAGCGCGATATTCCCATTAGCGCTTGATCCCTTCGGACGGATCCTCTCGACCGAAATCGCTCCGCCCGCAGGCGAAGAGGTCCGGCTGGCGGTGGAGGAGGCACTGACCGACCTGGCCAGCCAGCCGATTGCTGAAGACGAGCGCGCCCAGCTTTCGCAATTCATCGCCGCGCTGCAAGGCGCCAGCCGGCGCGTGACGGCACACCTGCCGGCCGACCTGTTCGCTCCCGCAAGCACGCCGCGCCGCGAGGAACAGCGCATCGCCCTGCCGGGCGGGGCGGAAGGCCGGGTGGAGACTTCCTTCGCAGGCGAACGCGACGGGCAGACCGGCCTGATGCGCGTTGCCGCCCGCAACGTGGTGACCGTGGTGGCCGACAGCAGCAATCGCGTCCACGAGGAATGGCGACTGAGCGGGTCCTGACGCGCCCGGCGAGCTGCGGGTTCTCCGGCACGGTATTATTTTACCTCTCCGCAATCCCGCAGTATTGCTTGACTTGCGGCAGGTAAACCGACAAATGCGCGCCTTCGCTGCGCTGGCAGGGGGATGATTCTCCACGGTCGGCGCGGGGCGATCCATTCGCATCGAATTTAAGGAACACCAAGCCATGAAGGCTCTGAGCAAGACCACCCGGTCGATCAAGCCGGCCGAGGTCGAAAAGAAGTGGCACCTCATCGACGCCGAAGGCCTCGTCGTCGGCCGCCTCGCCTCGATCATCGCCAACATCCTGCGCGGCAAGCACAAGCCGAGCTACACCCCGCACGTCGATTGCGGTGACCACGTCATCGTCATCAACGCCGACAAGGTGCAGTTCACCGGCAACAAGGCTGGCAAGAAGCACTATTACAAGCACACCGGCTATCCGGGTGGCATCAAGGACATCACCGCCGACAAGGTGCTGGCCGGCCGCTTCCCCGAGCGCGTGCTGGAAAAGGCTGTCGAGCGCATGATCCCGACCGGTCCGCTGGGCCGTGCGCAGATGAAGGCGCTGCACCTCTACAACGGCACCGAGCACCCGCATGACGGCCAGAAGCCCGAAGTGCTCGACGTTGCCTCGATGAACCGCAAGAACAAGGTGACCGCATAATGGCTACCGAAGACAAGAACACCGCCAGCGACCTCGCTGACCTGAAGGAAGTGGTGGGCGACGCTCCGGCTGCCGACGCTGGCGAAGCCACCCCGGCCGCTCCGACCGCGCCGCTGCGCGAACAGGAAATCGACGCCCAGGGCCGTGCCTATGCCACCGGCCGCCGCAAGGACGCCACCGCTCGCGTGTGGCTGAAGCCCGGCACCGGCAAGGTCACCGTCAACGGCAAGGACCAGGAAGTCTACTTCGCCCGTCCGACCCTGCGTCTCGTGATCAACCAGCCCTTCGCCATCTCCGAGCGTGAAGGCCAGTACGACGTGGTCTGCACCGTTACCGGTGGCGGCCTGTCGGGCCAGGCAGGTGCGGTGAAGCACGGCATCAGCCAGGCGCTGAGCCGCTACGAACCGGCCCTGCGCGGCGTGATCAAGTCCGCCGGCTTCCTCACCCGCGACAGCCGCGTGGTGGAGCGCAAGAAGTACGGCCGTGCCAAGGCACGTCGCAGCTTCCAGTTCTCGAAGCGCTAAGTTTCGACACCAGTTTCCTCGACGGAGGAAAATGCGAAGGGCGGTCCCCACGAAGGGCCGCCCTTTTTGCATTCCGGCACGGGTGCCTGCCTAGGCCGCTGCTCCATTGGTGCCGGCCAGCAGGATGTCGACCTCACGCAGCAGCCTATCGATGCTGAGCGGCTTGGCGAGGTAGGCGTCGGCGCCGGCGCGGCGGATTTCCTCCTCGTCGCGCTTCCCCGCATAGGCGGTGATGGCCAGGATCGGGATATGCGCGGTCTGCGGATTGCCCGAAATCTGCCGGATCAGCTTGCGGCCCGAGACATGCGGCAGGTGGATATCCATGGTGATCAGATCGGGCGCAAACCTGTCGACGGCATCCAAGACTCGCGCACCGTCCTCGACCACCAGCAGCTCGTATTCGCGCTGCTGGAAGACCGCTTCGTAGAACATGCGGTTGAGGAGATCATCCTCGACGATGAGCACCTTGGTGGCCATTCCGCATGAAACTGCCGAGGGCCCGGTTGGTTTTCCCGCTTGCGGCAGGATGACCGGATTTGTCGGCAGACGGCCTATTCGTCGCCGTAAATGCCCACTTGCGGCTCCGCGCCCGCTGCGATCATGCCGCGATACATGCCGGCAGTGTTGAACGAATAGGCCCAGTCGCCATCCGGCCCCAGCACGATGACGCCGCCGGTGCCGCCAAGTTCGAGCGTTTCGGCCTGCACGAAGTCAGCGGCCTGCTGCGGCGTTTCGCCAAGGAAGCGGATGCGCGCGCAGATCTCGTGCGCGACACCCTCGCGGATGTAGTATTCGCCCGCACCCGTGGCGGAGACGGCGCAAGCCCGATTGTCGGCATAGGTGCCGGCGCCGATCACCGGCGAATCGCCGACGCGGCCATAGAGCTTGCCGGTCATGCCGCCGGTGGAGGTGCCCGCCGCGAGGTTGCCATCCATGTCCAGCGCCACCGCGCCGACCGTGCCGAACTTGTAATCCGCGCCCGCCAGGTCGGACGCATCGGCCTGGTCGCGCGAAAGGAAACGTTGCAGCTGTTCGTAGCGCTCGTCCGTGTGGAACCACTCGGGCGCAGCCTGCTCCAGCCCCTGTTCGAGACTGAAGGCGTCCGCCCCGCTGGCCGCCATCATCACATGCGGCGAATCCTCCATCACCGCGCGGGCAAGCGAAATCGGGTGACGCGTGGCGGTGACGCCTGCCACCGCCCCGGCATCGCGCGTCCGCCCGTCCATGATCGAGGCATCCAGTTCGTTGCGCCCGGCGGCGGTGAACACCGCGCCGCGACCGGCGTTGAAGTTGGGATCGTCCTCCAGCACGCGGATGGTCGCCTCCACCGCGTCGAGCGCGCTGCCACCGTCCGCCAGCACGGCGGCGCCCGTTTCCAGCGCATGGGATAGCGCGGCGCGAATCTCGGCGTCGCGTTCGGGCGTCATCCGGTCGCGTTCTATCGTGCCCGCTCCGCCGTGGATCACCATCCGCCATTCCTGCGCCGCAGCAGGAGTCGAGAATGCCAGCGCCGCCAGCGCCAGCAGGAGCGAAGAGCCAATCGAACGCATGCAGTTTCTCCCTGTCTGTTTCCTAGTGCACCGGCGGGTCGGTGCGCGGCACCTGGTTCACCGGAGCCACCGGTTCGCCCGGCTCGCGCGGCGGCATGGCATCTTCCGGCACGTCGTCGATCATCATGTCCCTGGTATCGACATCGTCGAGGTTGCGCACCTTCACCGTCAGGTGCTTGCCGTCCCAGCGCAGTTCATTGAAGCTGGGCGGGGTGGAACGCACGCGCTTCGACAGCGTGCCGGCGCCAATCATCCGCACCTGGCCCTCGGCCGTCTCTTCCATGATATCGAAGGCATCGTGGACATGGCCGGAAATCACCGCCAGCACCGGGCGCTTGGCCAGTTCGGTGAGGGCCTTCAGCCCGTGCCTGGTCAGCGCCGTTCCCTGTGTGCCGACTTCGCGCAGGGGGTGGTGTGCGGTGACCAGCACCTGGGTGCCCGGCGGCAGCGCATCGATGGCCGTGAGGCAGCGTTCCAGCGCCGGATCGGTAATCCATCCCTTCGACCAGTTGAGCCGCGGCTGCCAGCGCCGCACCGTCTTCAGCGGCACGATGGCGAGGCCGGGCAGGTCGATTTCCCGCTCCACCTTGTCGGCGATCGAGCGCATGCGGCGATAGGGATCGAGGAACCGCTCGACCGGGTTGAAGTAGGGCATGTCGTGGTTGCCGATTTCCACCGTCACCGGCACGTCGAGCGCCTTGATCCAGTGCGTGGCGGCAGCGAATTCGCGGTGCCGGGCGCGCATGGTCAGGTCGCCGGTGATGGCCACCGCATCGGGCCGCTGCTCGGCGATTTCCTGCATCACCCAGTCGAGCGCGCGGTTATCCTCGAGCCCGAAGTGGATGTCGGAGAGGTGGAAGAGCAGCTTGCTGTCGGCCATCGTCCCGCGTCGCTAGCAAATCCGCGGTACAGCGGGCCAGTTGGAAATGCATCGCCGCGGCATTTGTAGCTAGACGCGCCCGGTCACGATGCTCCAGGCGGCGCCGACATTGATGACGGTATAGCCGAGATAGAGCCACATCCATTGCACCACGCCTTGCTGCGCGGCGTAGAGCGCCCCGCACAACAGGCCGAATTCGAGCGCCAGACTGGCCATGCGGGCAATCCGCAACTTGTCCTCGGCTATGTCCGACAACATGCGGTGCCCGCTGCGCACAACCGCGCTGTGGCAGGCGAAATTGCCCATGCCGAGCAGGAAAGTGACGATCAGCGCCATGCGCGTGCATGTGCCTTACGCGCAGTCCGAGTGCAAATTGTCGTTGGTGGAGCGGGGTTGGCGCTTGGTCGGGCCGGACGCCTGCTTGTCGACGCGCTACGCGCGCAGGTCGACATCTTGCAGCGCGAAGAATGGCTTCGGCCTATCTCCCTAACTGCGCCGCAGCCGTTCCAGTCCCACCGGCTGCGGTGCGACCCCCCAAAGTGGAGTTGCCGGGACTTGAGGAGGAGGACCCGACTATGCTGACCCGTTCGTTCACTGCGGCCCTGGCCCTGGCTGCCACAGGCCTCGTTTTCGCCCCCGCCGTTTCCGCTGCGGAAGACTTCCGCACCGTCGGCGTGACGCACACCGATCTCGACCTGACCACCGAAGATGGCAAGGCCGAGCTGGAGCGTCGCATCGACCGTGCGTCCAAGCAGGTTTGCGGCATGGACGAGGCGCAGGTCGGCACCCTGCTGCAGACCCGCCAGCAGCGCCGTTGCTATCGCGAGACCAAGCGCGAGTTCGACCGCCACTTCGCGGAGGTCATCGAAGACGCGCAGCGCGGCGGCTGAACCGCACCCCTGACCCCTGCGAAAAGGGCGCCTCCCCCCGGGCGCCCTTTTTTGTTTGTCTGCCAGCAATGCGTGGCGAGCTCAGCGCCCCGCCATCGCCTTCACCTTCTTCAGGTAGGTCCGCCCGATGCGCAGTTCATTGCCGTCGGCCAGTTCGGCGCACCACACGCCCAGGCCTTCATGCTTGAGCCCGGAGATGAAATCCTTGCGCAGAATGGTGGAGCGGTGGATGCGGATGAACTTGTCCGGGTCGAGCTTCTCTTCCAGCCCGGCGATCGTCTGCAGCAGCAGGTAGCTGGTCTCGCCCACGTGCAGGCGCACATAGTCGCGCTCGGCATCGATGCGGAAGACCTCGGAGGCGTCGATCCGCAGCAGTTCGGACCGGTGTGGCACCCAGAACTCGCTCAGCCAGTCACTGGCGTTCTGGCCTTCGGGGGCACTGCCCCGGCGCGCTAGGGCGCGCTCGATGGCGCGTTCCAGCCGGTCGGTGGCGACGGGCTTGAGCACATAGTCGACGGCTTCGAGGTCGAAGGCCTCGACCGCGAAATTCTCGTGCGCGGTGACGAAGATGACGGCGGGCGGGGTTTCGAGGCTCGATGCCTCGCTGGCCACCTGCAAGCCGTCCTTGCCGGGCATGGTCATGTCCAGCAGCAGCAGGTCGGGTGAAAGCTTCTCCGACAGGCGCAGTGCGGATTCGCCGTCGCTGGCCGTGCCGATCACCGTCAGCTGCGGAATTTCCGCGCAGAGCACCTGCATCCGCTCGATCGCCAGCGGCTCGTCGTCGACGATCAGCGTGCGCAGGGTGTCCGGGGGATTGTCGTTCATGCGGCCACACGCTCCTTGATGCGCATCAGCGGCATGCGCAGATGCGTGGCATAGCCCCCGGGCACGTGGCCGGAGACGACCGTTGCTTCCTTGCCGAACCGCGCTTCCAGCCGCTCGCGCACATTGGTCAGGCCGATGCCGAAACCGGGGCGCGTATCGTCACGGTCTTCCGCGCTCTGGCCATTGTCGGAAACGGTGACGACCAGCCGGTCATATTCCTCGCGGGCGGACAGGGTGATGGTCACCTGGCCGGAGGACGGGGCGACCGCGTGCTTCACCGAATTCTCTATCAGCGGCTGCAGGATCATGCCGGGGATCAGTGCATTCTGCAGCTCGGGTGGCACATCGTAATTCGCCACCAGTCGCATGGGGAAGCGCACGGCCTCGATATCGAGGTAGAGCTTCTGCACTTCGATCTCCTCGCTCAGCGGCACGTCCGACGTCGGATCGTCGGCCAGGCTGCGGCGATAGAAGGTGCTGATCATCTGGATCATCCGCTCGGCCGCTTCGGTCTTGCTGGTCAGCACCAGCGCCGAAAGCGAGTTGAGCGTGTTGAACAGGAAGTGCGGGTTCACCTGGTAGCGCAGGCTCCGCAATTCGGCGGCCTTGGCGGCGCTGCGGAACTGCTGCTCGCGGCGCTCTGCCGCCCGCGCCTTCTCGCCGGTCAGCAATGCCAGGTAGAGCGCGCACCAGGCCAGCATCATGAAATAGCGGCTGAAGGTGACCTCGATGATCTGCTCGCGCGTGCCCAGTGCCACCAGTTGCGAGATGTCTTGCAGCATATCGCCATCGATTTCCTCGGCAGCGACGCCGCGGGTATTGGCAAGCTCGTGCAGAACCTTCTCGTCCAGGGCCGATTGCAGGTCGGCAAAGACCATGCGGTTCGCCTGTGTCGACAGCAGGGCGGCGGGCAGGGCGAAGATCAGCGCAGCGCAAATCTTGGCCCACAATGGTCGGCCGTCGAAGGGGCGCAGCACGACCCACAGACCCAAGGTGATGATCACGCCGATGGTGCTGGTGATGAGCCGCCGCTCGAACATCTCGCCGGCGAATTCCATCTGCAACAGCTCGGCGCGAAGCGTCATCAGGACGAGGTAGGTCGCCCATAGCCCGACGGCCGAGGCGAGCACGATCTTGAACGGTACGCGTGCGACAGGCTTTTCGGTTTCTGCCTTTTCCATCCCGTCCGTTTAGCCGGGTAAGGTAAAGAGGCGCCAGCCCAAAGGGTGGTTTCCGTCGATACCGCTATGCCGCTGGTCGATGATCCGGCCGATTTACGCCTTGAGCAGCCCTTCTTCGCGGATCTTCTCGCGCCAGTGCAACGGGGCCAGCGTGTGGACGTTGTTGCCCTCGCTATCGACGGCGACCGTCACCGGCATGTCCTTCACGGTGAATTCGTAGATCGCTTCCATGCCCAGGTCCTCGAAAGCGATGACCTTCGAATCCTTGATCGCCCGGCTGACGAGATAGGCCGCGCCACCCGTCGCCATCAGGTAGGCCACCTTGAAGCGGCTGATTACCTCGACGGCATCGTGCCCGCGCTCGGCCTTGCCGATCATGGCCAGCAGGCCGAGATCGCACATCATCTCGGTGAACTTGTCCATACGGGTGGCGGTGGTCGGGCCGGCGGGGCCGACAACTTCGCCCATCACCGGGTCGACCGGACCGACATAATAAATGGCGCGACCGCGGAAGTCGCAGGGCAGTTCCTCACCCCGCTCGAGCATGTCCTTGATGCGCTTGTGCGCGGCATCGCGCCCGGTCAGCATCGAGCCGCTCAGCAGCAGGCGGTCACCGTGCTTCCAGCTGGCAACTTCCTCCGGCGTGAGGTTGTCGAGGTCGACGCGCTTGGCCTCGGCGTCCGGCTCCCACTGCACGTCGGGCCAGGCGTCGAGATCGGGCTGCGGAATGTAGGCCGGTCCGCTGCCGTCCAGCGTCACGTGCGCATGGCGCGTGGCGGCGCAGTTGGGGATCATCGCTACCGGCTTGCCCGCCGCATGGCAGGGCCAGTCGAGAATCTTCACGTCGAGCACGGTGGAGAGGCCACCCAGCCCCTGCGCGCCGATGCCCATGGCATTGACTGCGTCGTAGATGTCGATCCGCAGCTGCTCGATATCGGTCTGCGCCCCGCGCGCCTTCAGCTGCGCCATGTCGATCGGGTCCATCAGGCTCTGCTTGGCCAGCTTCATGCAGTGTTCCGCCGTGCCGCCGATACCGATGCCCAGCATGCCTGGCGGGCACCAGCCTGCGCCCATGGAAGGAATCTGCTCGACCACCCAGTCGACGATATTGTCCGACGGGTTCATCATCTTGAACTTGGACTTGTTCTCGCTGCCCCCGCCCTTGGCGGCGACGTCGATGCCGACGGTCTTGCCCGGCACCATTTCCACGCTCAGCACGCAGGGCGTGTTGTCGCGGGTGTTGCGACGGGTGAAGGCCGGGTCCGCCAGGATCGAGGCGCGCAGCTTGTTGTCCGGGTGGTTGTAGGCGCGGCGCACGCCCTCATCGACCACTTCCTGCAGCGACTTGTCCGATTCGAGGCGGCAGTCCTGCCCCCATTTCAGGAACACGTTGACGATACCGGTGTCCTGGCAGATCGGCCGGTGGCCTTCGGCGCACATGCGGCTGTTGGTCAGGATCTGGGCGATGGCGTCCTTCGCCGCCGGGCCCTGCTCGGCCTTGTAGGCCTCTCCCAGCGCCTGGATGTAATCCATCGGGTGGTAATAGGAGATATATTGCAGCGCATCGGCAATGGTTTCGATCAGGTCCTCTTCCCGGATGGTGATCATGTCGCTCATCGTCGCTGTGCTCCTCTTGGTCGATTGGCCCATAGTCCTGCGATGGCCTTCGCGTCAAAACGCTTTCGCCAGTGCATGCAAAGCTACGTTTTGTGACAATCCGGCCATTGCGAGCAGCGCGTGCACACCGTAAGGCACTCCGCGTTCGTAACCGACGAGAATTGACCCTTGCCGACCGCAGATCCCCTCGACGCCGCAGAAGCTGCCAACACCAGCAGCGGCAATCCCGCCCGTCGCGCCATGATCGACAGCCAGCTGCGCACCAGCGGCGTGAACGCGCCGTTCGTGCTGAAGCGCATGAACCAGGTCGCGCGCGAAGACTTTGTTCCCGCCGCCAGCCGCGGCATCGCCTACATGGATCGCTCGATCCGGCTGGAGAACGGCCATGCGCTGCCCGCCCCGCTGGTACAGGGCAAGATGCTGGAAGAGGCCGACCCGCGCGGTACCGAAAAGGCCATCGTGGTCGATTCGGGTACCGGCTACCTCGCCGAACTGTTCAAGCCGCTGGTGGCCGAGCTGACCGTGCTGAGCGCGGAAGAAGCCGTCGGCACCGGCCGCAAGGGCAAGGGTGCGGACCTGCTGGTAATCGATGGCGCGGTAGAGGAAATCCCTTCCGGTCTCGCCAAGCGACTGGCCGACGGTGGCCGCATCGTGACCGGCATCGTCGACGATGGCGGCGTCACCCGGCTCGCCGTGGGTCGCAAGACCGCTGCCGGCGTCTCGCTGCTGCCGGTCTATGACGTAGGCATTCCCAAGCTGCCCGAATTCGACGCCCCGAAAGGCTGGACCTTCTGATCATGCGTACCCGCAGCGTCATCCCGGGCCTGCTCGCTGGCGTTTGCCTGCTGGCTACGCCTGCACAGGCGGAAACGCTCAAGGAAGCGCTGCTCCGCGCCTACGAGGACAACCCGACGCTGCTTGCTGCCCGCGCCCAGCAGCGCGCGACCGACGAGGGCGTGGTGATCCAGCGCTCGCAGGCGCTTCCCTCGGTGACAACCTCGGCCACCTATTCGGAATTCCTGCAGCAGAACTCCGTCAGCTTCATCTCGCCCGAGCGGCAGCTGAACGCCAGTGTCGACCTCAGCCTGCCGATCTACCAGGGCGGCGCGGTGCGCAACGGCATCCTGGCCGCAGAGAATCGCGTCGAAGCCGGACGCGCCGACTTGCGCAGCACCGAAAGTGCCGTGTTCACCGATGTCGTCACCAACTACATGAACGTCATCCAGAACGAGGCGATCGTGGAATTGGCGGCCAACAACGTCGAGGTGCTGGAGATCAATCTGCAGGCCACCTCCGACCGGTTCGAGATCGGCGACCTGACCCGCACCGACGTGGCGCAATCGGAAAGCCGACTTGCAATCGCCCGCGGTGACCTACGCACTGCCGAGGCCAACCTGGTCAATGCCAGGGAACGCTACATCGCCGCCGTCGGTGCCGCCCCAACCGACCTGGAGCCTCCACCGCCGTTGCCCGGCCTCCCGGCCAGTCCCGACGAGGCCGTGGCCGTCGCGCTGGAGAACAACCCCGACCTGATCGCCGCAATCGAACGTGCCGACGCCGCCGGTTTCGATATCGAGGTCGCGGGTTCCGGTCGCCTCCCGACGGTGAGCCTGTTCACCAACGGGGGCTACCAGAACTTCCTTGGCACGCTGGGTTCGATCACCGGCGCACCGGCAGACCAGACATCCACCAACGCGACAGCGGGCGTCCGCCTGTCGCTGCCGATCTTCCAGGGTGGCCGCGTCGCCGCGCAACAGCGGCAGGCGACCGCCCAGGCCGAGGCCGCGCTGGAACAGGTTATCGCGACAGAGCGGAGCATCATCGCACAGACCCGCGCCATCTATTCCAGCTGGCGCGCAGCGAATGCGATCATCGCTTCCAGTGAGGCCGCCGTTGCCGCCGCCGAGCTCAGCCTCGAGGGCGTTCGCGCCGAGAACACCGTCGGCAATCGCTCGATTCTCGACATTCTCGACGCCCAGCAGGAACTGCTGCGGGCGCAGGTCCAGCTCGTCACCGCGCGACGCAACGCCTATGTTGCGGGCTTCTCGCTGTTGGCCATCATGGGCAAGGCCGAGGCACGCGACCTCGGGCTGGGCGAAGACGGCGTGCTTTACGACCCGGTCGACAATTACGAGCGCGTGCGCCGCATCGTGTGGGACTGGCACTGGGATCCGGACCCGGTCGCCACCAGTTCGCGCACCGTTGACATCCCCGCACCTGACGGAGAAGTTGCCGATACGGAATCAGCGGGGGACTGAATGCGGCAGGAAGGCGAACCGTCAGTCGAGGAAATCCTCGAATCGATCAAGAAAGTGATCGCGCGCGATGCGCAGGAGGCGCAGGTGGCTTCCGCTCCGCGCAAGCGTGCCGGCCTTGTCGCGCAGGAAGAGAACGAGCCGGAAGACGTGCTCGACCTTGGCGTGATCGGTTCCGCCATCGGCGACGACGATCCCAGCGAAGAGCTGATCGAGGAAGACGCCACTGACGAGGAATCGCCGGACGAAAGCCTGACCACCGATCGCGCCGCCGAAGCCATGCGCCAGTCGCTGGCGGCACTGGCCATGCTCGCCGAACCGCCTGCCAAGCCGCAGATCGTGCGGCAGGGCGAAACATCGCTGGAAGGCATGGTGCGTGAAATGCTGCGGCCGATGCTGGCCCAGTGGCTCGATGCCAACCTCCCCGACATGGTCGAGCGGCTGGTGAAGGCCGAAATCGCACGTATCGCGGGCAAGAAGCGCTGACTGCAACCAAGGACATTTCCAAGGCCGAACGCGCGCTCGCCAAGATCGGCGGCGACGTGATCGAGCGGCATATCTTCATCTGCGCCCTGTCCGACAAGGGGAAGTGCTGTCAGCGCGACGTGGGCGAGCGTTCGTGGAAGTACCTCAAGCGACGCCTCAAGGAACTCGGCCTTGCCGGCAAGGGCGGCATCCAGCGCACCAAGGCCGACTGCCTGCAAGTGTGCGAGGCCGGGCCGATCGCCATCGTCTGGCCGGATCGCGTATGGTATCATTCCTGTTCGGAAGAGGTGCTGGAACGGATCATCCAGCAACACCTGATCGGCGGGACGCCGGTCGAGGAATTCCGGCTCTACCCCGAATCCTGATCGCGCCAGCCGATGGTGCGGCGATCCTTCGGCTTCTGCTGCGGATCAAGCTCGTCGAGCGAATTCTCTACCGAGGCATCATGCCCGGTGCCGCTGGAGAGGAAGACCAGCCCCATCAGCGCGCTCATCAGCAGCATGGAAAAGCCGATGCCCAGCGCCGTGGCGATGAAGAAGTGCGGCGAAACCTCGTCCACCTGCCGATAGATGATCACCAGCGCGATGATCACCACGCCCAGCGTGATGCCCATCATCAGCCGCATCAGCCGCCGGAACCGCGCCCAGGCGAATGCGGCGTTTTCCGGATCGTCGAGGGGGGATCGCTTCGCCATGGGGCGCGCCATGCCCTTTGCCGCGCGTGCTGGCAATGGCGACCAAGATCCGATTTGCGCAGGCCAGCCCACTCGTGGCACAATCGCGGCAAGCTCCGCCAAGTGAGTCCAGAACAGGAGAGCATGCATGTCCGTCCGCAAGATCCTCGAAGGTCGCGATCCCGCGGTAGTTTCCTGCACCCCGCAAGACAGCGTCCACACCGCCGCAAAACTGCTGGCGGAGAAACGCATCGGTGCGCTGCCGGTGCTCGAAGGTGGTGGAATCGCGGGGATCTTTTCCGAACGTGACCTGCTCTACTGCGTCGCCCGCGACGGCGCGAGCGTACTGGAGCGGGCCGTGAGCGAAGTCATGACGTCGCCGGCGATCACTATTGAAGCCGATACGGACGCGCTGAAGGCCCTGTCGCTGATGACTCGGCGCCGGATTCGCCACCTTCCGGTGTTGGATGGCGGGGCCATGGTCGGCTTCGTTTCCATCGGCGACCTGGTGAAATATCGCATGGGCATTATCGAGGCCGAGGCCGAGCAGATGCGCGAATATATCACCAGCGCCTGAGACTGGTGCTTGAGAGGGCGGCTCACCGCTCCTAGATAACCGGCATGACCACGCCCCTCACCCTTACCGAGTCCGCCGCGACGCGTGTCGGCCTGATTGCCAAGAAGCAGGGCAAGCCTGCCGTGCTGCGCCTGTCGGTCGAAGGCGGGGGCTGTTCGGGCTTCCAGTACAAGTTCGACCTCGACGATGGCCCGGAGACCGACGACGTGGTGAGCGAGACCGCCGGCGTGAAGCTGGTGGTCGATCCCGTGAGCCTGGAACTGGTGGCCGGCAGCACCGTCGATTTCGTCGAATCGCTGGGTGGTGCGGCCTTCCGGGTGGAAAATCCGAACGCGGCGGCAGGTTGCGGTTGCGGTTCCAGCTTCGGCATCTAGGGTCGCAGGCGTGAAAATCGCCAGCTTCAACATCAACGGTATCAAGGCGCGCCTGCCGCGCCTCAAGGAATGGCTCGAGGAAACGCGCCCTGCGGTTGCCTGCCTGCAGGAAATCAAGAGCATGGACGAGAACTTCCCGGCCAGCGAGTTCGAGGACATCGGCTACCAGGCGATCTGGCACGGACAGAAGAGCTTCAATGGCGTGGCGATCCTCGCTGACGGACAAGCGCCGGTGGAGAAGAAGCGCGGCCTCGGCATCGACGGACCCAACGACGGTGAAGGCGAACAGGCGCGCTACCTCGAAGCCGACGTCAACGGCATTCGCGTGTGCAACCTCTACTTACCCAACGGCAATCCGCAGCCGGGGCCGAAGTTCGACTACAAGCTGGACTGGATGAAGTTGCTGCGCGAACGGATGCAGGAACTGCTCGCCGCCGAACAGCCGACCGTGGTGCTGGGCGACTTCAACGTCATCCCGGAAGACAAGGACGTCTGGTCTGTGAAGGCCATGGCCGACGACGCGCTGATGCAGCCCGCATCGCGCGATGCCTACGCACGCCTCTTGGGCGATGGCTGGACCGACGCGATCGACACGCTCAACCCGCGCGGCGGGGTATGGACCTATTGGGACTACCAGGCCGGTGCCTGGCCCAAGGACCACGGCTTCCGCATCGACCACCTGCTGCTGTCACCGCAGGCGGCAGACCGCCTCGTCGCCGCCGGCGTCGACAAGGAATATCGCGGACGCGAGAAGGCCAGCGATCACGCCCCCGTCTGGGTAGAGTTGAAAGATTGAACGCGCGCCGCGGTCGCCCGAGCGACCACAAGGCCAAACGGTCATCCGCAGCGGGCGCAGCCGTGCGGCGTCGCTAGCGCGGACGCTCCGGCGGATGCCGGAGCGAAACGCAAACATTACCGATAGAAGATGTGCCGGTTGATCGTGGCGCGCGCGGTCATGCGGCCGGCCCAGCGCGGACGCACGTAAGTCGCGTGGAAATAGAGCGAGTCTTCGGCTTCACTCTCCCACAGGTCGCGGTGCGCGATGCGGGCGATGGCCTTGGCGCGATCCCAGGCGGCCGAACCGTGGTTCGGGGTGGGAATGCGACCGCCGCGCACGAAGGAGAACTGCGCGCGCTGGGTGACCACCGAGCAGTAGTCGTCCGGGAAGAGCGCGCTTTCGGCACGGTTGATGACGACCGTGGCCACGGCCAGCTGGCCATCCAGCGGCTCACCACGCGATTCGAAATAGACGGCCTGCGCGAGGCACATCATGTCACGGCTCAGTTCGCCATCGGTATCGATGGTGGAAACCAGTTCGCGCAGGGATGCAGCGTCGCTGGCCTGGGGAGCTTCCTCGGCGGATTCTTCCGGCACATCCTGCACGACTTCGTTCATCACGAAGCGGATGGCGGGTTCGGAACCCTCGAGGGACTCGGCAATTTCATTATCGACCGTTTCGAGCACTTCGGGCTCCGCCTGGTCCTGGGCAATGGCGCCGCTACCGCTGGCGCCGAAACTGGTGGCAATCAAAATGGCAGCCAGGGCGCCCGCCCCGACGTGCTTGTTAGCAATCTTCATCGATCCCGTTGCTCAGGGCGGTGAGAGACACATGCAGGCCTGCGGATGCGGTACTTGTCAGTTCCGTCTATTCCCCGCGATCCGTCCCTAACGGACCTGCTGGTCGTCTCCCCGTCTGCGCGCTGTCCAGCCTCGCCTTATTGCGATACCAAACAACCTACGCTCTCGGAAAGTTGCGGGGCAGATAGCTTCAAAAGTTGCGATGTCAACTAATAGACGAGTCGAGTCCGAGAAATCTTTCTGCGTTCTCGATGTCCAGCTCAACGATCCAGAGGTCGTCGTCCTGCTTCCCCCGACGCTGGTACCATTCGGTGAAATCCAGCGGGTTTTCAGGGTCTTGCTCTTTAGATTGCGTCCATTTGCGGGTGCCGTCGAGCTGCGGCATGCGCTCGTAGGCGCGCGCCGGAGTGGCCCGGTGGCAACACACGACCATGATTGTCCCCGCGTCGCGTTCACCCTTTGAAATTACCATTCCGAAGCCGCCGGCGGTCTCCACCGCGCGGATCAGGCCGGTAACTTCCAGGTGAGCGGGAATGCGATCATCCATGCGCGGTCATTCGGGCTGGTGGTATCCGGGCAGGCCCGACAGCGCGATGTGCGAGCGCATGAAGGTGCCCGTGCCACGGCCGATTTCCTCGCCTTCCTCGTCGGTAAGGTGTGCTTCGGCGATGAAGACCCGCCGTTTGCCGCTGATCCAGCGCCCCTCGGCCACGACCCTGCCGGTGCGCAGGGGCTTGGTGAAATGCAGGTTGAAACCGGTGGTCAGCAGGAATCGATCCGACACCAGCGAATTGGCCGCGTAGAAGGCGGCATCGTCGAGCATCTTGAAATAGAGCGTGCCGTGCGTCGCCCCGGCAGCATGAAAGAAGCGCTCGTTGGCGGTGAAGCTTATGCGGGCGCGGCCCGGTTCGGAAATTTCAAGCCGCGATTCGAACAGGTCGTTGATCGGCGCGGAGGCGTAGAGCTGCTCCAGCGCACGGAAATGCGCTTGCTGACCGTTTCCGGCAGGTGCCTCAGGCGGCGTCACGATCCGTCACATTGGTGAGCAAACCGTAGAGCGCCTCGTCATCGGGGGCATCGCTCAGGGCGTCGTGCACGCGCTCGTCACGAGCAAGCCGCGAGATCGCGGCCAGCGCATGCAGGTGGGTCGCACCGCTGTTCGCCGGGGACAGCAGGCCGAAGACGAGGTCTACCGGCAAGCCGTCGGCAGCATCGAAATCCACCGGGCGTTCCAGCTTCAACATCGCGGCGATCGGCCGGCCCAGTTCGGGCAGGCGCGCGTGCGGAATGGCAACGCCGCGGCCGAAGCCGGTGCTCCCCAGCTTCTCGCGTTCTTCCAGGTGCTCCTGCACCAGCACGGGATCGAGCGACCATGCTTCGGCGAACACACGGCTCAGGGTTTCGAGGATGTCGTCCTTGCTCTCGGCCTGCGTCACGCGGACCGATTCGGGCTTCATGGCGAAAACGGAATCCATAGTCTCAACAGTCTTGCATCGTGTCGCCGCCAACGCACTGCGCCGGCAGAGAAGTTAATACTCTAGCTCCCAAAGGTTCACCACATCCTAGCGTCGTTCGCGAGTGGTTCTTAGGCCGGTTCAACCCATCCGATCGAGCCGTCTTCGCGGCGATACACCATATTATGCCGCCCAGTTCCAGCATTTTTGAAGAACAGGGCGTTGGTATGGCGCAAGTCGAGCAGCATTACCGCGTCGGACACGCTGACCTCGGGCACGTCGATTCGGGTCTCGGCGATAACCGGCGGCGACTCTTCTGCCAGCTCTTCTTCGCTCTCCAGCTCTTCGGCGGCAAAGATGGTATAGGCGGCCTCTTCCTCGCGCGCCGCGTGGGCGGCTTGCTCGTGGCGGTCTTTCAGCCGGCGCTTGTAGCGGCGCAGCTGCTTTTCGATCTTGTCGGCCGCCTGGTCGAAGGCGAGATGCGCGTCCTGCGCCTGGCCGTGGCTCTTCAGGATAAGTCCATGATTTACATGGAGAACGATATCAGCCGCGAACCCGTTGGCCGGAGCCTTTCCGAAGGTGACGGTGGATGAAAGCGCGCGACTGAAATGCTTGTCTACTATGGACTCAAGTCGGTTGGATGCGTGTTCCTGTAATGCTGCCCCGGTATCCACCTGATGTCCCGACACGCGAATATCCATGTGCGCTGGCTCCTTCTGTTATCGTTATACTCTAGCAGACCCGATGTGGGATCACACCCTCAAGACGTCCAGAGCGGAGATTCAAACGATTCCAGAAAGGCTTTGTGCCGAGCAATTTCCTCATCGCTGGGCTGGTGCGGGCGCGGAGCGCGATATTCGCCCAGTTTCGGGGCGAATCGAGTCGCCGTGACCGTCCCCTCACCGGTGTTGTCGACCGCCAGCTGCAGGCCGATCTGTCGGCCGCCGGTAAGTTCGACATAGACCTGCGCCAGTAGTTCGGCGTCGAGCAGGGCGCCGTGCAGCGTACGGTGGCTGCGATCGATTCCGTAACGCGTGCAAAGCGCATCGAGCGAATGTTTCGCACCAGGGTGCCGACGGCGGGCCAGGACAAGCGTATCGACCATGCGTTCGACATGTACTTCGCCATGACCACACTGCGTCAGCTCGAAATTGAGGAAGCCGAAGTCGAACTGCGCATTGTGGGCCACCAGCGGATCCTCGCCGATGAATTCCAGCAGGTCGTGCACCCTCTCGGCGAACAGCGGCTTGTCCGAGAGGAAGGCGGCGGACAGGCCGTGGACCCTCTCCGCCTCGACCGGCATGTCGCGCTGCGGATTGAAATATTCGTGGAAGGTGCGCCCGGTGGCGACCCGGTTGACCATCTCGATGCAACCGATCTCGACCAGCCGGTCGCCAGTCAGCGGGTCCAGCCCGGTGGTTTCGGTATCGAAGATGATTTCACGCATGAGTCCAATATCGCCCCGGTGTACCTAATCGCGCAAGTCGGCGCGCAGCTTGTCCACCAGAGCCTGCACCTGCGCCGCGGTATCCGCCAGCGTGGTGCCGGTATCGATCACGTAATCGGCGCGGGCGCGCTTGTCCGCGTCGGGCATTTGCAGCGACAGGATCTGCGCGAACTTCTCTTCCGTCATGCCGGGGCGCGAGAGCACCCGCTCGCGCTGCACCTCTGCCGGGGCAGAGACGACCACGACCTTGTCGACCGTTTCCGCGCCGGTCTTCTCGAACAGCAGCGGGATGTCGAACACCACCATCGGTTCCGCTGCATGCCGCGCCAGGAATTGCTCGCGGGCTTTCGCCACCGCGGGGTGGACGATGGCTTCCAGCCGCGCCAGTGCATCGGGATCGCCGAACACCATCGCCCCCAGCGCATCACGCCGCACACCTTCGTGACCGGTGGAGCCGGGGAAGGCCGCTTCGATTTCCGGCACCAGCGAACCACCCGGTCCTTGCATCCGGCGCACTTCGGCGTCGGCATCGAAAACCGGCACGCCAGCATCGGCGAACATCGCCGCGACCGTGCTCTTGCCCATGGCAATCGATCCGGTGAGGCCGACGATGCAGGGCTGGTCGCCGGTCACTGGCTGAGAATCCGGCGCAGGGCGTCGTCCTTGTCGGCGCGTGGCGGCGCCTGGCCGAAGAACTTCTCGAACGCGACCGCGGCCTGGCCGATCAGCATGGCGAGCCCATCAATCGTGCGGAAGCCCTGTTCGCGCGCCCGCTGCAACAAGGGAGTGTCGAGCGGGGCGGTGACGATATCGTAGACGATACTGCCCGGCGGCACGTGGGTGAGATCGAATTCGAGCGGCGGCTGTCCCGTCATGCCCAACGGGCTGGCGTTGACCACCAGGTCGAAACAGCCTTCGCGGTCGTCGAATTCGAAGTCGGTCGCGTCGGCAAAGTGGGCGAGCGGCGCTACATGGTGCTGCCCTTCCGGGGCCAGCTCTTCGAGGATGGACCGCGCCTTGGCCACACTGCGACCGGCCAGCACCACGGTTACACCCTCCCCTGCCAGTCCGGCGACGATGGCCCGCGCTGCGCCGCCCGTGCCAAGCACGCGCGCCATGCGGAACAGGTGTGGCTGCGCCAAGTCCGCCCGCAGCGGTTCGAGGAAGCCGGGTGCGTCGGTGTTGTAACCCGTCAACCTGCCATCCTGCTCGCGCACGATGGTATTCACCGCGCCGATCTTCTCGGCGAGCGGGTCGAGACGATCGAGCAGGGGGATCACCGCCTGCTTGTGCGGCATGGTGACATTGCAGCCGAGCCAGTCGGCATCCTCGGCGCGCTCGTGCAGGTAGGCCGCGAGGTCATCCGGCTTGACCAGGCAGCTGTCGTAATGCGCATCGATTCCCAACTGGCCGAGCCAGTAGCCATGGATCGCCGGCGATTTCGATTGTGCAATCGGATCGCCAATCACCTCGGCATAACGTGTCATCGCGGCAATTCCCCCAAATCGCGCAAGGCTTCGAGCACCGGCAGCAAGGGCATGCCGAGCACGGTAAACTGATCCCCTTCGATCCGCTCGAACAATTGCACACCGCGTGCCTCGATACGGAAGACGCCGACGCAGTGGCCGACCTCGGGCCATTCAGCATCAAGATAGGTTTCGATGAAGTTATCGGACAACTGACGGACGGACAGCGTGGCAAGGGCAGCCTGGCGCCAGACGATCTTGCCATCATGCGCGATGGCGGCGGCCGAGTGCAGCTGCATGGTACGACCGGAAAAGTGGCGTAGGTGCTGTGCTGCCTCGTCCCGGTCGCGCGGCTTGTCGAAGCGGCGATCGCCCACGACGACGAGGGAATCGCTGCCCAGCACCGGGCGAGGATCCTCGATGGCGAGAGCTTTCGCCTCGGCCAGCGCGAGCGCCACCTGGTCCGGGCGCGCACCTTCCAGTCCGGCCTCCAGCCCACGCTCGTCGACATTGGCCGGCACGGATTCGAACGCCACGCCGGCCGCTTCCAGCATCGCGCGCCGGGAAGCCGATTTCGATGCCAGCACGATCATATGGGCTTGGTTCCCGATTGCCGCGCGCCGCGTTCCTGCCGCTCCTGGTAGAGCTTGATGATCGCTGCTGCGGACTCCTCGATCGAGCGGCGGGTGACATCGATCACCGGCCAGCCGTTGTCAGCGAACATACGGCGGGCGAAAGCCACTTCCTTGGCGACACGCTCCTCGTCGACATAGGCGGTAGTGGTCGTCTCGTTCAGCGAGAGCAGCCGGTTGCGGCGGATCTGGATCAGCCGCGCCGGCGCGGTCGTCAGCCCCACCACCATCGGGTGCTTCAGGTTGAAGAGGGAATCGGGTGGCGGGCTCTCCACCACCAGCGGGATGTTGGCGACCTTGTAGCCGCGGTTGGCGAGATAGATGGAGGTCGGCGTCTTCGAGGTGCGCGACACGCCTGCCAGCACGATATCGGCTTCTTCCCAGTCCTCGTGACTGATACCGTCGTCATGCGCGATGGTGAACTGGATGGCATCGACGCGCGCGAAGTAAGCCTCGTCCATGCGGTTCTTCCCGCCAGGCCGGCCATGCGCCTCCTGCCCCAGCCGTTCCTCCAGCGCCGCGACGATCGGGTCCATCACCGAGACATGCGGCAAGGCCAGTTGGCGGCAGGCGTCTTCCAGTCGCTTGCGCGTCGTCTCGTTGCTGAGCGTATAGAGGACAAGGCCGGGGTTGGTCTTGAAGTCGTCCATGATCCGCTCAAGGTGCTGGACCGAGCGGACCATTGGCCAGAAGTGGCGCTGAACATCGGCATCCTGGAACTGGGCCAAGGCTGCCTTGGCCAGCATTTCCAGCGTTTCGCCGGTGGAGTCCGAGAGGAGATGGAGATGCAGCCGGGCCATGTGGATAAGCCCCGGCATAAACCACGGGAGCGTTTTGCGGACAAGCTGTCGATGCAGTTAACCCCGGTTCCGAACCGGATTCCCGAGACGAGTCATGGACAAGCAAGCGTGCTTTTGAACAGTCTGGGGATTACGGGGAGAACTATGACTCGACTCAAGCTTTGTCAGGAGTCGCGGACTTCGGGACGGGTGTTCAAGCCGGGAGAATTCGGGCAAAGGCGCGCAATCCCCGCAATCCACAGGGCCAACAGAGTCCTGAATCCTTATTAAATATATATATTTTTGATTGGACTCATCGATGCCCGGTCCTCTTCTCGACAATCTTGCCGGCCAGCGGACGGACAGGCGGCCCGTATGGCTCATGCGCCAGGCTGGTCGGTACCTGCCCGAATATCGCGCCCTGCGCGCGGAGAAGGGCGGCTTCCTCGAGCTGGTCTACGATAGCGAGGCCGCGGCAGAGATTACCGTGCAGCCGATCGACCGGTTCGGTTTCGACGGGGCGATCCTGTTTTCCGACATTCTGATCGTGCCGCATGCACTGGGGCAGGACCTGTGGTTCGAGGCCGGCGAAGGCCCGCGCCTGGCGCCGCCGCTGGTCGACGGGGTCTGGCAGGGCCTGGAAAAGGCCTTCCATCATTTCGACCCGATCTACCGGACCGTGGAGCTGGTGCGCCAGCGCATCGGCCCGGATGTGACCATGCTCGGCTTTGCCGGGTCGCCGTGGACGGTCGCCACCTACATGGTCGCCGGCGCCGGGTCGAAGGACCAAGGCGCTGCCCGCAGCCTGGCCTGGCGCGATCCGGCGGCCTTCCAGTCGCTGGTCGATGCGATCGAGGCGGCAAGCATCGAATACCTTATCGGCCAGATCGATGCCGGGGCGGAAGCGGTGCAGCTGTTCGACAGCTGGGCCGGTTCGCTTTCGCCATCGCAATTCGAGAAGTGGGTGATCGCCCCCAATGCGCGACTGGCGGCTGCCATCCGCGAAGCCCGCCCCGGAATTCCGGTGATCGGCTTTCCGAAAGGGGCAGGCGCGAAATTGCCCGCCTACGCGCGCGAAACGGGTGTCGATGCCCTGGGGATCGACGAGACGCAGGATTCGGCCTGGATCGCCTCCCAGCTGCCCGCAAACATGCCTGTGCAGGGCAATCTCGACCCGATGCTGCTGCTGGCAGGCGGCGCGGCGCTGGAATCCGAAGTGCGGCGCATCTGCGATGCGTTTGGTGATCGGCCGCACGTGTTCAACCTCGGCCACGGGATCGACAAGGAAACCCCCATCGCCCACGTCGAGCAATTGCTGGCGCTGCTCAGGGGATGACGCGGCGCCCGTCGACAACTAGATTGGCTCTATGCAGGAAGCGCTCGCCATGACCTATCTCTGGCTCAAGGCCGGCCACATCATCTTCATGACCTTCTGGATGGCGGGCCTGTTCATGCTGCCGCGGCAGATGATCTACATGCATGGAACCGCGCCAGGTTCTCCCGAGGAAGCGGCCTGGGCCAGGCGCAGCGGTCTGCTGCGCAAGATCATCCTCTCGCCCAGCCTGATCGTGGTCTGGGTGCTGGGTCTGATGATGGCCTGGTCGCGTGATCTCTGGCTGGTGGTCTGGTTCGATCTGAAGCTGCTGGCGGTGATCGCCCTCACGGGTTTTCACGGCTGGCTGGTCGGCAAGTCGAGGGCCATGGCGGCGGGCGAGCGTCCGCTGACCGAAAAGCAGCTGCGCGCCTGGGGTGAATTTCCCGGCGTTGCGCTGGCGGTGATTGTCATCCTCGTGGTAGTCGGCCAGGTGGCGCTCCCCGGTCGCTGGTAATGTCGCTGGCAATCGCCAGCCCGTTCTGAATCCGTGCCGGGTGACCCCAGCCATGCGATTTGCGAATTGACCGGCCCAGCCGAACACCATATCTGCTGACTCCTCACCGGCTACAGGTCGCGGCACGAACCGGCGACCGGGTCTGCTTTCTCCAAGCCCAGATGGCCCGCCGGCATCCTAACCAATTGGAATATTTGAAAAATGCATCTTAAAGAACTCAAGCAAAGGACGCCGGCAGAGCTTGTCTCGATGGCTGAAGAGCTGGGCGTCGAAGGCGCCAGCACCATGCGCCGGCAGGACCTCATGTTCGCCATCCTCAAGGAAGTGGCGGAAGACGGCGAGGAAATCCTCGGCATCGGCACGATCGAAGTGCTGGCCGATGGCTTCGGTTTCCTGCGCTCGCCCGAGGCGAACTACCTCGCCGGTCCTGACGATATCTATGTCTCGCCCAACCAGGTCCGCAAATGGGGCCTGCGCACCGGCGACACGGTGGAAGGCGAAATCCGCGCGCCCAAGGATGGCGAGCGGTACTTCGCGCTTACCAAGCTGAAGGAGGTCAACTACGAAGACCCCGAGGCTGTTCGCCACCGCACCAATTTCGACAACCTGACGCCGCTCTATCCGGACGAGCGGCTGAAGCTCGATACCAAGGATCCGACGGTCAAGGACAAGTCGGCCCGCGTGATCGACCTGATCAGCCCGCAGGGCAAGGGCCAGCGTTCGCTGATCGTGGCGCCGCCGCGTACCGGTAAGACGGTGCTGCTGCAGAACATCGCCAAGGCGATTACCGACAACCACCCGGAAGTCTTCCTGCTGGTGCTGCTCGTCGACGAGCGCCCCGAGGAAGTCACCGACATGCAGCGCAGCGTGAAGGGCGAGGTGATTTCCTCTACCTTCGACGAGCCCGCCGCCCGCCACGTGCAGGTGGCCGAAATGGTCATCGAGAAGGCCAAGCGCCTGGTCGAGCATAAGAAGGACGTGGTGATCCTGCTCGACTCGATCACCCGTCTCGGCCGTGCCTACAACACCGTGGTGCCCAGCTCGGGCAAGGTGCTGACCGGCGGTGTCGACGCCAACGCCCTGCAACGGCCCAAGCGCTTCTTCGGTGCTGCGCGTAACATCGAGGAGGGCGGTTCGCTCTCCATCATCGCCACCGCGCTGATCGATACCGGCAGCCGCATGGACGAAGTGATTTTCGAAGAGTTCAAGGGCACCGGTAACAGCGAAATCGTGCTCGACCGCAAGGTGGCCGACAAGCGCATCTTCCCGGCACTGGATGTCGGCAAGTCCGGCACCCGCAAGGAAGAGCTGCTGGTCGACCAGGCCACCCTTTCCAAGATGTATGTCCTGCGCCGCATCTTGATGCAGATGGGCACGGTCGACGCGATGGAATTCCTGCTCGACAAGATGAAGGATTCCAAGACCAACGAAGACTTCTTCGAGACGATGAACCAGTAACATCATGGGCGAGGGTTTGCAGGCACAGACCGGCAACCTCGCCCAGATCGCTGTCATCACGTCGCGCCCGGAAGCGCTGGTTATCGCCAGTGCTCTCGAACATGCAGGTGTGCCGGTATGGATTGACGGCATGCACCACGCCTCGGTCGACCCCCTGTTGGTTGCGCTTGGCGGACACCGTCTGCGCGTGCCGTCCGGTCAATATGGCGAGGCGAGCGATATCCTGCGCGAGATCGGCTTGCCGGACGCACCGGTAAGCTATCTGGGACAACGACGAGCGGTAACGCGGTTTCTCGCCCTCTATGTCGGCACCTTGTTCGGTTTCGTCTTCCTCGGATTTCTCTTTACCGATATTCCCAAGACTTACTTGCAGCTCCCCGTATTCATGGGACTGGGCGTGCAAGTCGATCCGCGCGGGCCGAACGAGTATTCGCTGGCGCCGCGCGCGAGGGACTAGTCGCTAACCCAGGTGCTCGGCGAAGAATTCCGCCGTGCGGCTGTCCGCCAGCTCTGCCGCCTCGTCATTGCGACGCTTGCCGAACTCGGTGGCGAAACCGTGGTCCAGCCCCTCGTAGTCGTGCAGCGTCACCTTGGGGTGGCTGTCCAGCCCCTTGTGCATGGCTTGCTGCACTTCCGGGCCGACGAAGCCGTCTGCCGTGGGAATATGCAGCATCAGCGGATTGGCGATGGCCTCCTTCTCGCCAAGCAGGCCATCGATCCCCACAGCGTAATAGCCGACACTGGCGTCCACATCGGTGCGTGCCGCCGTCATGTAGGCGAGGCGCCCGCCGAGGCAGTAGCCGACGGCGCCGACCTTTCCCTTCGCCGTCAGGTCACGCGCGTAATCGATGGTTGCCTGGATATCGCGGATGCCGGCATCCTGGTTGAACTTGCCCATCAGCCCCAGCGCGGTCTGGAATTCGGACTCGATATCGGGATCCAGCTCTACCCCTGGCTGGAGGCGCCAGAACAGGTCGGGCGCGATGGCGAGGTATCCCGCTTCGGCCAGCTTGTCGCACTTGCGCCGGATGCCGGCATTCACGCCGAAGATTTCCTGGATCACCAGGATTGCCGCCCTCGGTTCTCCTTCCGGACGGGCCACGTAGGCATCGAAAGAGCCTCCGTCTTCGGAAAGGGTAGCAATCTTGACTGTCTCACTCATATAAGACTCTCCGTTGGGACGTTGGGCGTGTGCGCTATCTACGCGCGAGTTTTGAAAGGTGTCCGTGATGAAGGTCAATATCGAGATCGACTGTTCGCCCGAAGAGGCGCGCCGCTTCATGGGGCTTCCCGATGTCGACAAGGCCAACGCCGTCTATGTCGACACGATTGCCAAGGCGATGAAGGGCGTCTCGAACACCGAGCAGCTTGAACAGTATGCGAAGCAGCTCGCGCCGATGGGGCAGATGGGGCTGAAGATGTTCCAGAGCTTCGTCGAGGGCGCACAGCGCAATGCCGCAGCCGCTTCCCGCGTCGACGAGGATGACGAAGACCGGGACTGAGCCATGGACACGATCTTCGCGCTTTCTAGCGGGCAGCCGCCTGCGGGGATCGGTGTTATCCGCGTTACGGGGCCGCAAGCACGCCTCGCTGTCGAGACGATTGCCGGCAAGGTGCCGGAGCCGCGCAAGGCCATGCGCGCGCTGTTTCGCGATTCCGCCACGGTTCCACGTGAAACACTCGACGATGGACTGGTGCTCTTCTTCCCCGGGCCGCATTCGGTGACCGGAGAAGACCTGGCCGAATTCCATTGCCATGGCGGTCGGGCGGTCATCGCCGCGATGGAGCAGGCGCTCGGCAATATCGCTGGCTGCCGCCGTGCCGAGCCGGGCGAGTTTACCCGCCGTGCCTTTGCCAGCGGGCGCATCGACCTTTCCGAGGCCGAGGGCCTGGCGGACCTGCTATCCGCCGAGACGGAGATCCAGCGACGCAGCGCCATTCTGACTGCGGGCGGTGCGCTCTCCCGACAGGTCGAGGAGTGGCGCGAGGAACTGCTGCGCCTGTCCGCACAGGTGGAGGCGGTGCTCGACTTCGATGACGAAGACGATGTCGGTGGCCTGCCCGGCACCTTTGCCGCTGCGCTGGCTGCCTTGCAGGACAAGATTGCCAAGGCGCTGGAAGCTCCGCATGCGGAAACCCTGCGCGAGGGCTACCGGGTAGCTCTCGCAGGCCCGCCGAACGCTGGTAAATCCACACTTTTCAATGCCTTGGTGGAAAGCGAAGCGGCCATTACGGCGGAAATCGCCGGGACAACCCGCGATGTGCTGACCCAGTCGGTTGCCATCGCTGGCATCCCGTTCACCTTCGTCGACATGGCTGGTTTGCGGGACGAAAGCGGCGATGTGATCGAGGCGATCGGTATCGGCCGGGCGAGGGAAGAGATTGCCCGCGCTGATCTTGTCCTCTGGCTTGGCCCGGAAGGTGAGGGTCCGGAGGGGGCCTGGGAGATTGCGGCACAAGTCGACAACCCCTCGGTCCCGCCGAAGGCCGTGCCCGACTATCGCATTTCCGCGCGGACGGGCGAGGGGATGGATGATCTACGCAAGGCTCTTATCGAGCGTGCGCGGGAGGCGCTTCCTGCTCCCGGGGTCGCGGCTCTGAACCAGCGCCAGCGCCAGCGCCTGGGCGAAGCCCTGGAGGCGTTGAAGGGTGCTTGCGAAGTGGAAGACCCCTTGCTGGTTGCCGAGAACCTTCGTCGGACCCGGCAAGCCTACGACGCCCTAGTCGGGCGCACCTCCACCGAGGACGTGCTCGACGCCCTGTTTGGGCGCTTCTGCATCGGGAAATAGCCTGTTCCACGTGGAACATTTGCTCTATCGGCTGCGGCCATGAATTCATTCGATGTCATCGTTGTGGGCGGCGGACACGCCGGTTGCGAGGCAGCGGCAGCCGCAGCCCGCATGGGTGTGCGCACCGCGCTCGTCACCTTCGACGCCGATGCTGTCGGGGCGATGAGCTGTAACCCGGCGATCGGGGGCCTCGGCAAGGGACACCTCGTGCGTGAGGTCGATGCCTTCGATGGTCTGCTTGGGCGCGCGGCCGACGCCGGCGCCATCCACTATCGCATGCTCAATCGTTCCAAGGGCAGCGCCGTTCAGGGCCCCCGCGTGCAGGCGGATCGCAAGCTGTTCAAGGCAGCTGTGCAGGCGGTGGTCTCGCGGCAGGACAACCTGTTCGTGGTCGAGGGAGAGGCCGCCGAACTCCTGTTCTCCGGCGAGCGTGTCACCGGAATTCGCCTGGCTGATGGATCGGAACTGACTTCGCATGCAACCATCCTTTGCACCGGCACTTTCCTCGGGGGCACGCTGTTCCGGGGTGAGGAGCGCTTTGTTGGCGGCCGTATCGGAGAGGATTCGGCGCAGAAACTGGCTGAGCAGATGCGCGGTGCCGATTTGCCCATGGCGCGCCTCAAGACCGGCACACCGCCGCGCCTCGACGGGCGGACCATCGATTGGGCACGACTGGAAGAACAGTCATCGGACGCCGATCAGTGGACCATGTCGCCGCTTACGCGTGAGCGCGTGAACCCGCAGGTATTCTGCGCCATTACCCGCACCAACCCGATGGCCCACGCCATTATTGCGGATAATCTCCACCGGTCGCCGCTCTTTACCGGGGCGATCGATGCGGCCGGGCCGCGCTATTGCCCCTCCATCGAGGACAAGATCCATCGCTTTGCCGACCGGGACGGTCACCAGGTCTTCCTCGAACCCGAGGGTCTCGATACGCACCTCATCTATCCCAATGGCATCAGCACCTCGCTGCCCGTCGATGTGCAGCTCGCCATGCTGCGGGCGATGGAGGGTCTTGAGCAGGTGGTGATGGAGGTGCCGGGCTATGCCGTCGAATACGACCACATCGACCCGCGCGCCCTCGGCAGCGACCTGCAGCTGAAAGCAATGCCAGGGCTCTATTGTGCCGGGCAGATCAACGGCACGACCGGATACGAGGAAGCGGCGGCCCAAGGGCTGGTCGCCGGCCTCCATGCGGCCTGCGCGGTGCTGGACAAGGCCCCACCGGCGCTGGACCGGGCGAACAGCTATATGGCGGTGATGATCGACGACCTGACCCTGCATGGCGTCAGCGAGCCCTATCGCATGCTCACCGCGCGGGCGGAGTACCGCCTGCGGCTCCGCGCCAACAACGCCACGTCACGCCTGACGCCGCTGGCCATGGAGGCTGGTTGTGTGGGCAAGGAGCGGGCGGAGTGGTTCGCCCGCCGCGAGGAAGAACGTTCCACGTGGAACACTGCGCTCGATCGCGCCGTGCTCGCCAAGGACCTCGACGATGCGGGTGTGCCGGTGCGCCGGGACGTCGGCCGCAAGAGCCTGTGGGAATGGCTCGCCCAGTCGGGCATTACCCTCGAGGCGCTAGCCCCATGGCTACCAACCGAGTGCGATCCTCACAGCGATCTCGCCGAGGAATTGGCGGAGGATGCCGCCTATGCGCCCTACCTCGCTCGGCAGGACGCGGAGCTGCGCGACCTGCGCAGCAGCGAAGCGCTGGAACTGGGGGACGACTTTCCCTTCGCCGATGTCCCCGGCCTGTCGAACGAGATGGTCGAACGGCTGTCGACCGCTCGTCCGCGGAACCTCGCGGCGGCGGGCAGGGTGCGCGGCATCACTCCGGCGGCGCTGGCGGCGCTGCTGGTCCATGCCAAACGCAGGAATCGTGCTGCATGATCACCACTGAAGAGGAAGCTCGCGCCTTCTGCGCCGCTCGCTGCGATGCGGCGGCAATGCTGCGCCTTGACCGGTTCATTCCCATGCTGGTCGAGGAGAACAGCAGGCAGAACCTGGTTTCGAAAGCCAGTCTCGACCATGTCTGGACGCGCCACCTGGCGGATAGCCTGCAATTGCTCGATCACGTCCCGGCAGATGGTGGAGGGGTATGGCTCGATCTCGGCAGTGGTGCCGGGTTTCCCGGTCTCGTCCTCGCATTGGCGCATCCCGAATGGCCGATTGTCCTCGTCGAATCGCGCAAGCGCCGAGTCGAATGGTTGCAGCGCGTTTGCGACGAATTCGACCTCGAAAACTGTACGGTCGTGGGCTCCCGCCTCGAAAATGTGGAAAGCTTGCCAGCAGGCGTAATCACAGCGCGTGCCTTCGCTCCGCTTGGTAAACTTCTCGAGTTATCCGCCCGTTTTTCCACACAGGCGACCACATGGTTGTTGCCCAAGGGGCGCTCGGGGGCGATTGAATTGAGTGAACAACCGGCGGTGATTCGGAATATGTTCCACGTGGAACAATCGGCAACCGATCCGAGCGCCGCAATCCTGGTCGGTAAGGGCCAGGTCAGGCAGGGGAGGGCCACGCGCTCATGATCGTAATCGCCATCGCCAATCAGAAGGGCGGGGTAGGCAAGACCACCTCGGCCATCAATATCGCCACGGCGATGGCGGCAAGCGGCTGGCGCACCCTGCTTATCGACCTCGATCCGCAGGGCAATGCCTCCACCGGCGTCGGCCTGGGCGCCGCAGAGCGCGAATACTCGAGCTACGACGTGCTGGTGGACGAAATGCCGCTCGATGAGTGTGTCGTGCCCTCGACCATTCCCGGCCTCGACCTCGTTCCTGCTACGGTGGACCTGAGTGGCGCAGAGGTGGAGCTGGTGGGCGTCGAAGACCGCACCCAGCGCCTCAATCGCGCCCTGCAGGCCCACAAGGGACATGACATCGCCTTTATCGACTGTCCGCCGTCGCTGGGCCTCCTGACGCTCAATGCGCTGTGTGCGGCGGATACGCTGCTGGTGCCGCTGCAATGCGAATTCTTTGCCCTCGAGGGCCTCAGCCAGCTGCTGCAGACCGTCGAGCAGGTGCAGCAGCGCTTCAACCCTGATCTTGGTATCATCGGCGTGGCCCTGACCATGTTCGACCGGCGTAACCGGCTGACCGACCAGGTGGCCGACGACGTGCGCGAATGCCTGGGCGATCTCGTCTTCGAAGCCGTTATTCCGCGCAATGTGCGCCTGTCCGAAGCGCCGAGCCATGGGCTTCCGGCGCTGATCTATGACCATTCATGCCCCGGCAGCCGCGCCTACATGGCGCTGGCGCGCGAATTGATCGGTCGACTGCCCGAAGAGAGGAAAGCGGCATGAGCAAGGCCAAGAACGCCGATAACGACACCGCCACCCGCGCTCCTGCGCCGCGCCGCAAGCTGGGCAAGGGCCTTGGCGCCCTGATGGGCGAAATGAAGCGGGAGGAACCGCTGGTTGCTCCGCGTCCGGCCAATACGTCCGAAGCCCCGGCCAAGGGGGCGCCGCGCGCCGATGGCCTCGCCAACCTCGCCGTTGCCGACATCGAGCCGCACCCGGACCAGCCGCGCCGCCAGTTCGATGACGAGGGGCTGGCGGAGCTGGCCGCCTCGATCGCGGCGCGCGGAGTGATCCAGCCGGTGATCGTGCGGCCGTTGGCTTCCGGCAAGTACCAGCTGGTGGCCGGCGAACGCCGCTGGCGTGCCTCTCAGAAGGCACAACTCCATGAAATTCCAGCAATAATTCGCGATCTGGGTGAGCGCGACGTTATGGCGCTGGCGCTGATCGAGAATATCCAGCGCGAAGATCTCAACCCGGTGGAAGAGGCGCGCGCCTACCAGCGTCTCGCCGAGCTGGAAGCGATGACGCAGGCCGAAATCGCCAGCTTGGTCGAGAAATCGCGCAGCCATGTCGCCAACCTGCAGCGCCTGCTGTCGCTGCCGGACGAGGTACTGGACCATCTTGAGGCCGGACGGCTCGACATGGGCCATGGTCGCGCGCTGATCGGGCTGGAAAATGCCGCGGAACTGGCCAAGCGGGCGGTGAAGGAGCGTCTTTCGGTCCGCGAGGTCGAGAAGCTGGCACGCAAGAGCCGTGACGGTGACAGTACGCCGAACCGGCGCCAGGCTCGCCCGCCGCGCGACACGGTCAAGGACGCCGATATCGCAGCGGTCGAGAACCACCTCGAGGAATTCCTCGGCCTGCCGGTGAAGATTACCACCGATGCCGACCCGCGCTCGGGCCAGGTGACCGTGAAGTTCCGTACACTGGACCAGCTGGACCTGATCTGCCAGCGCCTCACCGGCGGCGGAATCTAACTGTAAATCAGATATTTAAGTCAGGATGGAGTTGCGCGGCGCAACTTCATCCCGGCCATTTCACCCGATCGGGGTAACCTTGCCCTGCGGTTCCGGCTGCGGGGCCGGAGCCGGGGCTGCTGCCGGAGCGGGAGCAGGGTGTGGTCGATGCGGCGGAATGGCCCGGCGCGCGGTCGGTGCAGGGTGGTGTGCATCCATGTCGATCCACTCCTCGCGGATCCGAACGTTGCAATGCGGCCCATGGCGATGGCCCGGATAGCCGTGCGGGGCAGCGGCGACGGCCTGCACCATCATCACCGGCTGCGCATGGCCATGGCCATGGCCATGGTAGCCCGCGCCACCGCCCATTTCGTAGCGACGCAGGTAGGCATCGCAGTAGCGCGCGGCCCACAGCTCGTTGGCATCGACTTCGCCGTCGCCGTCACCGTCGAGCAGCGAACCGATGGCTGCGCCGGCGAGGCCGCCGACACCGGCGCCGATCAGCGTGCCGGCAAGGCGATCGCCGTCGGCAATGCGATTTCCGGCCACACCCCCGGCGACTGCACCCAGAATCCCGCCGATCAGCGCGCCATCGGCGTCACGGTCATCATGGTCGCGGTAGCCGCCCGCGTCGGCCATCAGCAGGCGACATTCGGCGAGCCACTGCTCGCGCTCGGCCATGGTGTAGCCCAGGCGGCCGTCGGGCGAGGCACCCAGCGGGCCACGCTGGCGACGGATGATACGGACATGGTGCTCACCTTCGGTCTCGCGCCAGCCGCGCCGCTCGTCCAGCAAAAGGACCCGCCCGTCATCGGTGACGAAGCGACCCTGGCCGATGAAGGTGCCGACATACTGGCCGTGCAATTGCTGGCCGTCCGGTGCCGTGTAGGTGCCGTTCCACATGCCGCGCCAGGTATCGCCGTCCTGCCAGTGGCCTTCCCACTCGCCGTCGTAGACGCCTTCATCGGTCTCGATCACGACCTCCCGGGTCTGATGCGGGCCGTGCGGGCCGTGCTCATGCGCGGCAGCGGAGGTGGCGGTGGCGATCATGGCGGCACTCGCCATGAGCAGGGTGAAACGGGTCGACATTGCGCGGTTTTCCCTCATGCGGAATCGGGCGGATTCCCGGTTAACCCCGCATTTACCTTGAAAAGGCGCGGAATCCCACGGTTCGCACCGAAGCTGTCCCGCTTCGGGTCACTACCGGGTCAGACGCGGTCGGAGAGCAGTCGTGCCAGCGCCTCGATCCCGTCGCGGTCTTCCGCGTCGAAACGGGCCAGGTCCGGGCTGTCGAGGTCGATCACGCCGATCACTTCCCCATCGCGCTTGATCGGCACGACCAGTTCGGAACGGCTGGCCGCGTCGCAGGCGATGTGGCCGGGGAAGGCGTGTACGTCCTCCACCAGCTGCGTCTCCCCGCTCTTGGCGGCGGCACCGCAGACGCCCACGCCCAGCGGGATACGGATGCAGGCCGGGCGGCCGACGAAGGGGCCAAGCACCAGTTCACCCTCGACCATGCGATAGAATCCGGTCCAGTTGCAGTCCGGCAGGAATTCGCCCAGCAGCGCGGCCACATTGGCCATGTTGGCCACGGCATCGGGTTCGTCCGCGGTCACGGCATCGGCGGCGGCCAGCAGGTCGCGGTAGAGATCGGGCTTGGATGCGCCGGGCGCGGGAGCGAAGTCGAACATGCGCGCCATCTAGCGAGCAAATCCGTTGCCGCAAGGCCGTGGCTCGCCTAATCCTGCCGGCATGAGCACTTTCAAGAAGATCCTGATCGCCCTCCTGCTCCTGCTGTTGCTGGCCGTTGCCGTCATCTGGTGGCTGTTCCAGGGCGATACCGCGCAATTGTCGCTGGAAGAGACCACCGGCACCGATCCGACGCTCGCGCAGCCCGATCCGCAGTTGGTCCCCACGGTGGAAATCGCCGAACCGATCGGCTGGGGCGAGGATGGCGCTCCGACGGCGGCCGAAGGGCTGGTGGTGAACCGCTTTGCCGAGGGCCTCGACCACCCGCGCGTGATCTATGCCATGCCCAACGGCGATATTCTCGTCACGCTCACGCGTGCGCCGGAAACCGAGATCGCCGGTGGCTGGCTGACCAATTTCGTCGCCGGCATCCTGTTCAGCGAAGCCGGTTCGGCAGGTTCGTCGCCCAACCAGCTGGTGCTGCTGCGCGATACGGACGAGGACGGCGTGGCCGACGAGCAGCACGTGCTGCGCGAGGATGATCTCGATTCGCCCTCCGGCATCGCCTGGGCGGACGGCAATCTCTACATCGCCAATCACGACGAAGTGCTGCGCTTTGCCTACGAGGAAGGGGCCAACGAGGTTACTGGCGAACCGGAAAAAATCGCTGACCTGCCGCCTGCCGGCAATCACTGGATGCGCAATATCATCCTCTCCGACGATGGCACGCGGCTCTACGTCGCGGTCGGCTCGGCCTCCAACATCGGCGAAGGCGGGATGGAGATCGAGGAAGGCCGCGCGGCGATTCACGAGCTGAACCTCGAATCCGGCAATGCCCGCATCTTCGGTGCTGGCCTGCGCAACCCCAACGGCATGGCGTGGAACCCGTGGACCGGCGAGCTGTGGACCACGGTGAACGAGCGCGACATGCTCGGATCGGACCTGGTGCCCGATTACATGTCCAACGTGCCGATCGGCGTGCACTACGGCTGGCCGTGGGTCTATTATAACAACGTGGTGGACGAGCGCGTGGAAGCGCGCATGCCGCGTTACCTCACCGAATACACGCGCACCCCGCAATATGCGCTGGGCGCCCACGTCGCCCCGCTGGGGCTGGTCTTTACCGAGGAAGGCACCACGATGGGCGAGAATTTCGGCCCCGGCGCCTTCATTGCCCGCCACGGTTCGTGGAATCGCAAGCCCGCCGCCGGTTATGACGTGGTCTTCGTGGCCTTCGACGAGCGCGGCAACCCCACGGGGCTGCCGATCAACGTGCTGGAAAGCTTCCTCACCGGCGAAGGCCAGACCTACGGTCGCCCGACCTGGGTGGAATGGGACCGCACCGGCGCGCTGTTGGTGAGCGACGACACCGGCAACATCATCTGGCGCGTCACCGCTCCGGGTGCAGAGGGTGCCGCCGCCATCGAGCGCAACCGTGGCGAGCGCCTGCCGCCGCGTCGTCAGCTGCGTGGCGACCCGGCTCGCGCCTTCGAGGAAGGCGCGATCAGCCCGGAAGACATCATGTAGCTGTCAGCGGATGCGCTTGCCCGCGCGTCCGGCCAGTTCGGTGATGAAGTGCCAGGCGATGCGGCCCGAACGGGCTCCACGCCGCTTGGCCCATTCCAGCGCCTCGGCCTCGTTCAGCTCCAGCCCGTATTCGGCGGCATAGCCGCGCAGGATATCGAGGTAATCGTCCTGGCTGGCATTGTGGAACCCCAGCGAGAGGCCGAAGCGGTCCGCCAGGGCGAGGTTGTCGTCCACTGCATCGCGCGGATTGATCGGATCGTCCTGCTCGCTGCCGTGGCGCGGCAGGATCGCACGGCGGTTGGAGGTGACCGCGAGGCGGACATTCTCCGGTCGGGCCTCGACGCCACCGTCGAGCCAGCTGCGCAGGTGGCGCGGCGAGGTGGTATCCCCCTCGGCAAAGCCGAGATCGTCGATGAAGACGAGGAAATTGCGCTCTACCTTGGCCAGTTCCGCGAACAGGTCCGGCAATGTCGACACCGCGTCGGTGGCGACCTGTACCAAGGCAATGTTGCCGCCCTTGTCCTGCGCATCGGCGACCGCGGCGCGCAGGAGGGCGGACTTGCCCATGCCGCGCGATCCCCACAACAGCATGTCATGCGCTGGATGGCCGGCGGCAATCCGCGCGACATTGGCGGTGACGGCGGCCTTCTGCCTGTCGATACCGCGCAGCAGCTCCAGCGACGGCGCCTCGATATGGCCCACGCGGCGCCCGGTCTGTCCGTCCCAGACATAGGCCGGGCGACCGACCCAGGCGATGCGGGATTCGGGCGGCGGCGAAAGGCGTTCCAGTGCCGCCGCGATGCGGGCGAGGAGTTCGGCTTGGTTTTCCATCGCCTTCGTCCCTATAGGCGGGCGTGATGAGCGACAAGCAGCGCCTTCTTCCGTCCGACGCCACCGGCATTGCCGCTGCGGCCGCGATCCTGCGCGAAGGCGGCCTCGTCGCGATCCCGACCGAGACGGTTTACGGCCTCGCCGCGAGGGCTGACCGGGCCGAAGCGGTGGCGAACATCTACCGCACCAAGGGGCGACCCGATTTCAACCCGCTGATCGTGCATGTCGCTTCGCTCGAGATGGCGCGACAGCTGGCGGTGTTCGATCCGCGGGCGGAACAACTGGCTGTGCGGTACTGGCCGGGACCGCTCACGCTGGTGCTGCCCTTGCGCGAAGGTGCACCGATAGCCGCTGCGGTAACCGCCGGTCTGCCTACGATTGCCTTGCGCCAGCCCGGCCATCCCGTGGCGGCTGCATTGCTGGCAGAGCTGAACCTGCCGCTGGCGGCTCCGTCCGCCAATCGCAGCTATGGCGTAAGCCCTACGCGGCCGGAACACGTGCTCGCTTCTTTCGGAGAGGCCGCGCCACCCGTGCTGGACGGCGGTGCCTGCGAGGCGGGTCTGGAATCCACCATCGTCGCCCTGCGCCCCGATGGCAGCTGGGCGCTGCTGCGACCGGGACCGATTGCGCAGGAAGAACTGACCGAGCATCTCGGCCCGCCCGAAAAGTTGCGCGGCACGACTATCGAGGCGCCGGGACAGCTCGAAAAGCACTATTCGCCGGGCAAGCCGGTTCGTCTGCATCGTGCGCAGCCGGAGGACGGCGATTTCATGATCGGTTTCGGCGAAGTCGGCGGTGATGTGAATCTGTCGCCCACGGGCGACCTCGCCGAAGCGGCCTCGCAGCTCTACGCAGCGCTGCACGCGGCCGCGCAGTCGGATTGCCCGGCGATTTCGGTGGCACCCGTGCCGCAAGAGGGCATGGGCCGCGCCATCAACGACCGGCTGCGGCGCGCTGCGGCTTCCTAGCCTTCCGGTTCGGCCGGGATGCTCGGCGCCAGCTCGTCCATCTCGCGGCGGATGATCACGGCCTCGCGGCAGGCCCTGTCGTCGCCATCGTAGCAATCGACCGAGGCCTCGTCGTAGTCGCGCTGCAATTCACCCATCCGCTCTTCCCGGCGACGGATCTCGCGACCGCGCTCGCGGTCGGCCTCGTCCTGGCTGGTGGTGGCCCAGTCCACCCCTTGCGAGGCGACGCGAACGGGCGCAGTGGCCACGTCGACCAGCGTCTTGGCCACGCAGGCGCTAAGCGCTAGCGCGACGAGCGGAATGAAAAGCAGGTGTTTTCCGAACATTACGGGCCCATGAGACGGGGGAGACTCCCGCACCATGGACCCGTAATCGTGACCTGGCAATGAAGCTGACGGCTGGAAGCCGATCAGGCGTCTTCGGTCTCGGTAGCTTCCTCGTCGCCCTCGACCGTGCCGTTCTCGCAGACCAGCGTGCCCGATCCCATGGAGTTGACCTCGCACGAGGCGGCACCGCTGACGCGGACCGTGCCCGAACCCATGATATTGGCTTCGACGCGGCCGTCCGAAGCGAAGGCGGCATCGCCTGAACCGGCGATATTCACCTCGCCGTTACCGACGCTGAGGTCAGCCATGTCGGCGCTGCCGCTGCCCATCACGTTCAGTTCCAGCGAGTTGGTGCTGCCCGATGCGGCGACCGAGCCGCTGCCGGCGATCATCACTTCGAGGTCCGTCGCGGCCAGGCCGTTTGCGGTAATCGAGCCCGAGCCGGCGATGACGATCTCGGCATTGTCGCTCATGGCATCGGTGGTGATCGAGCCCGAACCGGCCATGACCAGCGAATTGGGCGGCGGCATGGTGACATTCACCGTGGCGCGGTCGCGATCGCGCCAGTCGCCATCCTCGCGGGAAATGCCCAGCGTGCCTTCTTCGAGAACGAAGCGCATGCGATCTTTGGCCTCGTCGGAGCCTTCGACCTCGATGTTGAATTCCTCGCCGGTGGTGATCACCACGTTGTCCGGCGCGGCCAGCGCGACGGTTTCCGGCGGATCGCCGCTCATGTCTAGCTCGGCGAGCGGAACACCCTCATTCTCGCCGAATCTGACATCGACGTCGCCGCAGCCCGAAAGGCCGGCGGCGGCTACCATGGCGACCACGGGCACTACCTTGCCCAGAATCTTGCCCAAACGCATTCCCACTTCTCCTGTCTTGCGTATTAATACGGCAATACACCCTTGAAGAGTTGAACGCAAAGGCGTTTGTCGATGTATGGCAGCGATTGGCAGAGCGCAAAAGCAAGGGGCCGCTCGCATCTTGCGAACGGCCCCTCGATATTGCTTCAGGCGCTGTGGGTGCCTTTAGGTACCGCTCAAGCGTCCTCGGTGTTCTCGTAATACTGCGGAGCATGCTCCTTCAGCACGTCGAGGATCTTGGTGAGCGCGGTCGGCTCGTCGGTCTTCTCCATCGCCGCCAGTTCGCGGGCGAGACGGCTGGAAGCCGCTTCGAAGATCTGCCGTTCGGAATAGCTCTGTTCCGGCTGGTCTTCCGGGCGGAACAGGTCGCGCGTCACTTCGGCGATCGAAACCAGGTCGCCCGAGTTGATCTTCGCCTCGTATTCCTGTGCGCGGCGGCTCCACATGGTGCGCTTGACCTTGGGCTTGCCCTTCAGCGTTTCCATGGCTTCCTTCAGCGTCTTGTCGCTGGAAAGCTTGCGCATGCCGATGCTCTCGACCTTGTTGGTCGGGACGCGCAGGGTCATGCGTTCCTTTTCGAAACGGAGCACGTAGAGCTCCAGCTGCATCCCGGCGATTTCTTCGTTCTGCAGCTCGATAACACGGCCAACGCCGTGCTTGGGGTAAACAACGTAATCACCGACTTCAAAGGCGGGCGCATTAGCAGCCATGTATTTCCCTTTCTTCAGCGGTCCTACAGTGAAAAGGCCCCTTCCGCCGCATGACTAACGCAGCGCATCCGGGTGCCGATGCTGTTGCTAAAAGCTAGGACCTGCCTTCCTATTTGCCTGCCCGAACTCCAAGGGAGCGCAGCAGTTGCGGCAAGTATATAACACAAGTGCGACATAATTGCGAGTCATTGGTGATTCGCAGACAAGTGCTTGAGTCGATGAACTAATGCCGCCTGTTTGCGGCCGCAATTTCGGCTCCGAACAACAGTGCATAGGCGGCCAGGTAAAGCCAGGTCAGCAATACGACCACGGCGCCGAGAGCGCCGTAAGTAGCGTTGTAATCGCCGAAATTCGCGACGTAGATGCCGAACACCGCGGTCAGCAATACGATGCCAACCCCGGCACATGCCGCACCAGGCCAAAGCTGGCGCAAATCAACGGCGACCCCCTTCGGCGCACGGCGATAGAGCAAGGCAGCGCCCATCGCCGCAGCGAGAGCCAGGATGAGGTAAGGCAGCACCTGGCCCAGCATACCGAGCGCCCCGGAATCCCCAAGGGCAGCCGTTGCGCCAATGGCGACCGCGACGAGGCCGGCACCGGCCAGCGCGCCCAGCAGGATGACGAGCGCCAACAGGTTGGCGCGCAGCAAGCCACGTTGCTCGGGTGCGGCAAAGGCGAGCGATACGGCTTTCACCAGCGTCAGGGCGCTGCTGCGGGCACCGAACAGCGCCAGCGCCAGGGCGATCAGCAGGCCCAGGCCCTTCCGTTCGCCCGAAGTGGCGACCATGTCCTGCAACTGTCCGCCGATCAGCTCTGCGGCGGCGGGTGGCAAGGCATTCGCCATCGCCTCGATATGGCGCGCGACCATCTCCGGGTCCGCTACCAGGCCATAGGTGAGCACCACTGCGGTAAGCAGCGGCACCATGGACAGGAAGGCGTAATAGGCGACGCCCGCCGCGAGGATGGGAACGTTGTTCCTGCCCGCTGCGGCCCAGGCGCGCTTGACCGTGTCGAAGAAACCCATGCCTTGCCAACGCGGCAGACGCATGAAGGTTCACTCCTGCAGGATCAGTCGCCTTCGCCGGGCTCTTCGGAGAAGTACTTCTCGAACTTGCCCTCTTCGCCCTTGTGATCGTCGGCGTCGGCGGGCGGTTCCTTCTTCTCGGTGATGTTCGGCCACTCGGCGGAGAACTTGGTGTTCAGCTCCAGCCACTTTTCCAGGCCGCCCTCGGTATCGGGCAGGATGGCCTCTGCCGGGCATTCGGGTTCGCACACGCCGCAGTCGATGCATTCCGACGGGTTGATGACGAGCATGTTCTCGCCCTCGTAGAAGCAGTCGACCGGACAGACCTCGACGCAGTCGGTATATTTGCATTTGATGCAGGCGTCGGTGACGACATAGGTCATGGTAGCGATGGTCCTTCCTGTTCGCTCGCGGTCGGGCGCGATTGCGCCCCTGCTATGGCGATAGTGCGCGATGCGTCAAGCACCCGATAGTGCGATTGTGCCTCGGCTGCGGGTCCGCGGCGCTCCGGCAGGCTGTCGACGGCAATCACTTGCACGCCCTTGCCGATGGGCAGGGTCAATACGTCGCCGCTGTCGACCGCATGGGCGGCGGAAGTGACGCGCAGCCCATTGCAGCGGATATGGCCCTCGGCGATCCAGCGCTGGGCCACGGCGCGGCTTTTCGAAAACCGCAGTCGCACCAGCAGCAGATCGAGCCGCATCAGCCCTTCTTGAGCAGGTCGGCAAGGCCGGCGAAGGCATTACCGCCGTCTCCGGCAGGTTGCTGGGGTGGCGGACGTTTGCCCTTGTGCTGCGGCTTGCCATGGCGAGCGCCGGGCTTGCCGCGTGGCGGACCGGAGCGGTTGCCGCGAGCATGGTCCTTGCGCGGGGCGCGCCAGGTCCACGGCACGGGACGCGGCGGGCCGAAGGCGCCTTCGGGCAGTTCGAACGGCTGGCCAGGGCGGAAGCCGGCATCCTTCATCAGGCTGCGGAAGCTCTCGGGCAGCAAGCCCATGCTCGTGGCGAGCGCGGAATCGACCGAAAAGCCACGCACGTCCTTGCTTTGCGGGGCCTTGGCGCGCTGTTCGTGCGCGGCGCGAAACAGCTTTTCCGCCATGTCGATGCGGATCGCCTGCTTGCCGGCGTGGCGGTAGCCGGCGGGCAGCTGCTTGCCGCCTTCGATCACGGCTTCCATCCCCTCGCGCACGGGGCGGCGATCGAGGCCGAGCTGGCGCAGCAGCTTGCGTGGTGCGGGCTTGAGCAAGGCCGGCACGAATACGTCAAGGGAGCCGATGGTTACGCCAAGCCGACGCAGGAACGGACGCTTTTCCTTGGGCACATGGGCAAGGCCGGCATCCTCGCGCCGGGTGGTGCCATTGCGGTCGGCTAGGGTCAGCAGCAGGGCGCGCACTTCGGTGCCCGCTTCGGGGTCGGTGGCGGCGTCTTCCAGCGCGCGCAGGGGGGCGATCGGGGCCAGCTGGCCTTCCAGCCAATGCTCCAGCGCCTCTGCCAGCCGGTTGCGGTGCGCGGGGTCGAGCTGGCCCAGCTCCTTCGCCATCACCAGCCGCGGGCGGCTGGGGCTCTTGCCCTTTTCCAGCGTGGCGACGAGCTGGTCGCCGCGCAGCACCTGGCCGCGCTCGATCCGCAGGTCGCCCAGTTCATCGGCCACCAGTTGCTGCGCCTTGGCCGCCAGCAGGCTGGCCATGTGCTTTTCCGCAGCGGCAAGCATCAGCTTGCGCTCTTCGGAGGTGGCATCGGCGTCCACCACGAAACGGAATCCCTCGAGATGGCCGATCGGCTGGTCTTCCACCGTCACCTTGCCATCGTCTTCCAGCTTTACCCGCAAGAGGCCTGCATCCTTTCCCATTCCCTTCATCAATACCGAAGTTCGCCGATTGACGAAACGTTCGGTCAGCTTCTGGTGCAGCGCGTCGGAGAGCTTGGCCTCCGCCGCGCGCGCCCTGGCGGCCATTTCATCGCGCGCCAAGACCCAATCGGGCCGCTGGCAGATGTAGGCCCAGCTGCGGATCGCCGCGAGCCGGCCCTGCAGCGTGTCGATATCGCCCGAAGTGTTACCAAGCTCCGAAATCCGCGCCGCGACATAGTCCGCGCCGATATGCCCCTGGCGTAGGTCGCTCCACAGCCGGGCGACGAAACGGGCGTGGGCATCGGCGCCCTGCTGGCGGAAGTCCGGCAACTGGCAGGCTTCCCAGAACCGCCGCACCTGGCCGGGACTGTCGACACTGGCGGCAATGGCATGCTGCTCGGCCAGCCGCTTCAGCACGGCGAGGTCGATGGCTTCGGGCGCCGGTGCCAGCCCTTCCTCGCGCGGACGGCTCTCGAGATCACCGATCAGCCGGTCCAGCGTGTCGAAACGCGGATCGGGTTCGCGCCAGAACAGCTTGGTGATGGGGGCGAACTTGTGGTTCTCGATGGCGTAGATCTCGTCCTCGGTCAGCTCCAGCGGGGCGCCGCGACGATTGCCGGACAGCGTGCCGAAAGTGCCATCGGTCTGGTGCCGCCCGGCGCGCCCGGCGATCTGCGCCATTTCCGCCGGGGTCAGGCGGCGCTGGCGCACACCGTCGAACTTGGAGAGTGCGGCGAAGGCGACGTGGTGCACGTCGAGGTTGAGCCCCATGCCGATCGCATCGGTCGCGACGATGTAATCAACCTCACCGGACTGGAACAATTCGACCTGTCGATTTCGCGTATCCGGTGAAAGCGCCCCCATCACTACGGCACAGCCGCCGCGAAAGCGTCGCAGCAGTTCCGCCACCTGGTAGACCTGCTCCACCGAGAAGGCGACCACGGCCGAGCGCGGCGGCAGGCGCGAAAGCTTGGCGCTGCCCGCGCAGCTGAGCGTGGAAAAGCGCGGCCGCTCCTCGATCTGCGCGCCGGGCAGCAGCTGGCGCACCATCGGTTCCAGCGTGGCAGAGCCAAGCAGCATGGTCTCCTCGCGACCCCGGGCATTGAGCAGCCGGTCGGTGAAGATGTGCCCGCGCTCGCGGTCGGCGGCGAGCTGAGCCTCGTCCAGCGCGACGAAGGCCTTGCTGCCCCCGTCGCCCTGACCGTTTCTGGGCATGGCTTCGGCGGTGCACAGGTAATAGCGCGCCGTGTCCGGCTCGATCCGCTCTTCCCCGGTGATCAGTGCGCATTGCGCCTCGCCCTTGATGCGGCAGACCTTGTCATAGACCTCGCGCGCCAGCAGCCGCAGCGGGAAGCCGATAGCTCCGCTGGAATGGCCGCACATCCGCTCGATCGCGAGGTGCGTCTTGCCGGTGTTGGTAGGGCCGAGGACCGCGCGGATTCGGCTGTCTGAGCGGGGTGAATTCACAATGCCTAGCACATGGCGGCTCGGCCGCTCCGGCGCAACCGGACTCGATTCGACGCTCCACGGACTCGACTCGTCGGCGTTAGCGCGAAATTTACTTTATTGCGGCACTGTTTCGGACAATTACACGGACTCGGAGACGGGTCGCGCCGCTTCCGACGGGAAGGCGTGTGTTGCGCGGCCGCAAGGAGGGCGCGTTTGTTCAAGGATCGCGACAGCGAAGATGCAGCGATGAACGGCGGGGATTACCCGACCGTCGATCTCGCGCATTCGCAGGTCGTCGACGATGGCCCCGCCGCCCCCGCCAAGCGCCTGCGCCGCGCAAAGAGCCTCGCCGCCAGCTATGGCAGCTGGCGCTCCGGCTTCTCCGAGAGGATCTCCGACATCGACCTCGCCCCCGACCTCGCCAGGGACATCGGCTCGAAGCGCTGGCTGCGCGGGGTGGCGACGCTGGTCGGCCTCTCGGCCGTGGCACTGGCTGGTATGCCGGGTTTCTCCGCGGTCGAGGCAGCCCCCGCCATGCGCATCGATGACCGGGTACGCGACGAATTCCGCAGCCAGATGATCATGCCGCTGGCATTGGGCGCCGACAGCGGCCGTCGCATGGGCGCGACCGATATCGTGGTTCCGCTTGCCGCCGCGCCGGAGCGCCCGCGTCTCGATCTGGTGGCTACGCTGACGCAGGGTGACGGTTTCGATCGCATGCTGCGCCGAGCGGGTGTGAGCCAGGACGAAGCGCAGCTGATCGCCGCGCTGGTGGGCGAAGCGATCCCGCTGGAAGACGTCGCCTCGGGCACGCAGGTAGACATCACGCTTGGCCGCCGCGCCGCACCCAATGCGCCGCGTCCGGTCGATGCCCTGTCCTTCCGCGCACGGTTCGACCTGCAACTGGCCGTCGAGCGCCGCGATGGAAAACTTGTGCTCGATCCGCGCCCGATCGTGGTCGACACCACCCCGCTGCGCATTCGCGGCCGGGTTGGCGACAGCCTCTACCGCTCAGCCCGCGCCGCCGGTGCGCCGCCCAGCGCTATTCAGCAGTACTTGCGCACCATCGGCACCGAAATCGACGTGAACCGCGAAATCGGCGCGAACGACGAATTCGACATGATCGTCGACTATCGCCGCGCCGCCACCGGCGAAGTGGAGGTGGGCGACCTGCTCTATGCCGCGATTATCCGTGACGAGCGTCCGCGCAAGCAGCTGATGCGCTTCGGCCGCGAAGGCCTGTTCTACGATGCTTCCGGCGAAGGCGTTGCGCGCGAGGGGCTGGTTGCCCCGGTGCCGGGCCGTATCACCTCGCGTTACGGCATGCGTCGTCACCCGATCCTGGGATACCGCCGGATGCACTCCGGCCTCGATTTCCGCGCCGGCCACGGCACGCCGATCTATGCCGCCACCGATGGCACGGTGAACTTCGCCGGCCGCAACGGCGGCTATGGCAATTTCGTGCGCATCCGCCACTCCGGCGGCCTGGCGACGGGTTACGCGCACATGAGCCGCATCGCCGTGCGCAATGGTGAGCAGGTGCGTCGCGGCCAGGTGATCGGTTACGTCGGCTCCACCGGCCTCTCCACCGGTCCGCACCTGCACTACGAAATGTATCGCAATGGCCAGAAGATCGATCCGGCCAGCGTTCGCTTCGTCACCCGCGCCCAGCTGAGCCGTTCCGAAATGGCCAATTTCCGCGAGCAGCTGGTGCGCTTGCAGATGGTCGAGCCCGGCGCGGCCCTGTCCGACCTGCCGCCCGATCCCTCGCAAGCCGAGGAGCCAGTGCGCGAAATCGACCGCATCGAGAATCGCCAGAGGGTCAGCTAGGCCCCAAGCCGATTGCCCGCCTGCAGCTTTTCCGGCAGGAGATGCGCGCATGACCCGCAGCTATCCCAACACCCGCCTTCGCCGCACCCGCGCCCACGGCTGGAGCCGCGCCATGCACCGGGAAACGGTGCTGACGCCAGCCGACCTCATCTGGCCGCTGTTCGTGACCGACGGACAGGGCGTGGAAGACCCGGTGGCGAGCCTGCCCGGCGTATCCCGCTGGTCGGTCGAACTCATTGCCGCGCGGGCGAAGGAAGCAGTGGCGCTGGGCATCCCCTGCATCGCGCTGTTTCCGAACACGCCGGCAAACCTGCGGTCGGACAAGGGGGACGAGGCGCTCAATCCGGATAACCTGATGTGCCGCGCCATCCGCGCCGTGCGCGATGCCTGCGGCAACGACGTGGGCATCCTCACCGATGTCGCGCTCGATCCCTACACCAGCCACGGACAGGACGGGCTGGTCGACGAAGCCGGCTACGTCGTCAACGACGATACGGTGGCGGTACTGGTCGACCAGGCGCTGAACCAGGCCGAGGCGGGCGCCGACATCATCGCCCCGTCGGACATGATGGACGGCCGCATCAAGGCGATCCGCATGGCGCTGGAAATGGGCGGCCACCACAATGTCCAGATCATGAGCTACGCGGCCAAGTACGCCTCCGCCTTCTACGGCCCGTTCCGCGATGCCGTGGGATCGGGGGGCTTGCTGAAAGGCGACAAGAAAACCTACCAGATGGACCCCGCCAACGGCGACGAGGCCCTGGCCGAGGTCGAACTGGACCTGGCCGAAGGCGCCGACAGCGTGATGGTGAAGCCGGGCCTCGCCTATCTCGACATCATCTGGCGGGTGAAGCAGGCTTTCAACGTGCCCGTCTTCGCTTACCAGGTGAGCGGCGAATATGCGCTGATCGAGGCCGGCGCCGCAGCTGGCGCAGGCGATCGCGACGCCCTGCTGATGGAGAAGCTGCTGTCGTTCAAGCGCGCTGGCTGCTCCGGCGTGCTGACCTATCACGCGCCCGTCGCCGCGCGCCTTCTCAATGGCTGAATTCCGCTACGAGACCGATCGCCTGATCCTGCGCGACTGGCGCGAGGAGGATTGGCCGAATTTCTGGCGGCTCACCAATACGCCGACGGTCATGCGCTGGCTGGGTGGAGTGGCGGACGCAGATGCTCGCACCGACCAGCGCGGGCGGATCGAGACCTACCAGCGCCTGCATGGCCACACCTTCTGGGTCGTCGAACACAAGGCCGACGGATCGGCGCTGGGCGGCGAGATGCTCGGATGCTGCGGTCTCAAGCGCGCAAATGCCGAAGGATCGCCGGTATTCGGCATGATGGAAGCCGGCTGGCGCCTGCGCGAGGATGCCTGGGGCAAGGGTTTCGCCAAGGAAGCCGCCGGCGCGGCGCTCGATATCGCCTTCGGCCAATTCGCGGCGGACGAGACCATCGCGTTGACCATGTCGCCCAACCGGGCAAGCTGGGGCCTGATGCTCGCGCTGGGCATGCAGCGGCGAGAAGAACTGGACTATCACGATCCCTACTGGGGTCCGGAACTCAATCCAACGATCGTTCACTCCATTGGCAGGCAAGACTGGCTAGACCGCCGCAATGGTTGACTCCGCCGCACCGTCTTCTCGTCGCTGGCTGTTCACGGCGGCGATCTTCTTCGGCAGTTTCCTGCTTTTTCTGGTCCAGCCGATGGTGGCGCGCATGGCGCTGCCGCAGCTGGGCGGCGCGCCGAACGTCTGGAACAGCGCCATGCTGGTCTACCAGGCGCTGCTGCTGGCGGGCTATGCCTATGCCCATGCCATCGGGCGCTTTTCGCTTCGGCAGCAAGGTGCGATCCACATGGTGGTGCTGGGCCTGGCCGCGCTGACCCTGCCTATTGCGCTCGCGCCGGTCATGGGTCGCGGCACAGGGCTGGAGGTGATCTACGTCCCGTGGCTGTTCCTGCTGACTGTCGGCCCGGCCTTCTTCGCCGTTTCCGCGCAGGCGCCGCTTATCCAGCGCTGGTTCGCGGCGCACCCGGAGGCGGGCAACCCATACCCGCTCTATGCCGCCTCCAACCTCGGCAGCTTCGGTGGCCTGCTGGCATATCCGCTGCTGGCCGAGCCGCTGTTCCCGCTGGGCGAGCAAAGCCGTATCTGGGCCTTCGGCTACCTGGCCATGGCGCTGCTGGTGGGTCTCGCCATTCTGAGCCGTCGTGACGTCACCGCTGCCGCTGATACCGATAAGGCGGAGGAGCAAGTCGACTGGAAGCGCAAGCTGCAGTGGATCCTGCTGCCGGCAGTGCCCTCGGGCCTGATGCTCTCGACCACCAGCTTCCTCACCACCGATATCATGGCGATCCCGCTGCTGTGGGTGATTCCGCTCGGCCTCTACCTGCTCAGCTATTCGATCGCTTTTGCCGAGAACCGCGCGATGGCGGGCGTGTTCCTCTTCCTGGCGCCGCTGGTGCTGCTGGTGGACGGCGGGATCGCGGTCTTCGCGGCAGGCCGGGCCGACCTGCTCGCGGCCGTGGCCAGCATCATCCTGCTGCTGGTGGTCGCCACGGCCCTGCACGCGCGGCTGTACGACCTTCGCCCTGCCGCCTCGCGGCTGTCGCAGTTCTACCTCTACATTTCCGCCGGCGGCGTGCTGGGCGGGGTGTTCACCGCGCTGATCGCCCCCGTCCTGTTCGATTGGACCTGGGAACACCCGCTGCTCATCCTCGCCGCCGCCGCGCTGCTGCCGCTGGGCATGTGGCGGGGCCTGCTAGGGCGGCTGACGCGCAATCCGCAGACCGCCATGGTGATCCTGCTGGTGGGCGTCTTCGTGGTCTTCAACCTCGCCATGATCCTCTACACCCGCACGCAGGACCAGGTGGCGCTCGGCTGGGTCGACTGGCTCGGCCTTGCCGCCCTGCTCTGCGTGGCGATGGTGCTGGCCGCGCGGCGCTGGTCCTACCTCGCCACCTGCCTTTCGGTGCTGATCGCCTTTGGCGGCCTCACCCATTTCACCTCCAGCCTCGGGGGCGAGCGCGAGCGCAGCTATTTCGGCATCTACTCGATCACCGACAGTGGCGATGGCGACAGGATCCTGATGCACGGCACCACGATTCACGGCATCCAGCGCGCGGGCACCGATGCTGACGAGCCTACCGCCTATTACGGCCGCAGCTCCGGCGTCGGGCTGGCGCTGGCCAATGCGGAGGCAATCGTCGGGCCACAGGCACGCGTGGGCGTTGTCGGCCTCGGCGTGGGTACGCTCTCCTGCTACCGGCAGGAGGGACAGGACTGGACCTTCTTCGAGATTGATCCGGTGGTGCAGCAGTTCTCCGAACGCGGCGACTTCACTTTCCTAGCCGACTGCGCGCCCGATGCGACGATCCGCATCGGCGATGCCCGGCTGGACCTTGCCGACGCTGCTCCGGGCAGCTTCGATGTGCTCGTGATCGACGCCTTCTCTTCGGATGCCATCCCGCTGCACCTGCTGACGGTGGAGGCCTTGGCAATCTACGAGCGCGCACTGGCGCCGGGCGGCCTGCTGCTGATGCATACCTCGAACCGCTATGTCGACCTCGAGCCGGTCATTGCCCGGCTGGCGGAGACACGCGGCCTGAATGCGATGCTGCTGCAGGATGAACCGCCGCGCCGCAACGACCTCTATTCCTCGACCTGGATCGCCCTGGCGCCCGAGCGCGCGCCGCTGGATGCCTTGTCGCAGACTGCCGACTGGCGCCTTTTGCGCGACCCCGAAGGCGCAGTATGGACCGACGACTACGCATCGGTCCTGCCCTATTTCGTGTGGGAGAATTTCCTGTGAGTGCCGACAGCCGCTTTCCCGGAGCCACCATCCTGCCCTTCGAGGGCAAGGTGCCGCAAATCCACGAGAGTGCTTTTGTCGCACCGGGTGCCCGGATCATCGGCGATGTCACCATCGGTCCGGAAGCGAGCATCTGGTACAACTGCGTGTTGCGCGGCGACATTCACAAGATCGTCGTCGGCGCGCGCAGCAACGTGCAGGATGGCAGTGTCTTCCACGTCGAAGGCCCGCGGCCCGATACCGACGGCGAACCCACCATAATCGGCGATGACTGCGTGATCGGCCACATGGCCGTGGTGCATGGCTGCCAACTGGAGAACCGCGCCTTCGTGGGCATGGGGGCCGTCGCCATGGACGGCGCGCGCATTGCCGAGGGCGGCATGCTGGGGGCGGGCGCGCTGCTCAGTCCCGGCAAGCAGATCGGACCGGGCGAAATCTGGATCGGCCGTCCGGCGAAGTACTATCGCACACAGGACGAGGCGCAAATCGCCAAGATCAGGTTCCAGACCGAGCGCTACTGCAAGCTGGCGCAGCGACACCTTGCGCAGATTCATGGCGCGTCCGAAAATTGATCTCCCTGCACCTGAGGCACTGCTCGCCGTGACCGATGCGGAGGGTCGGCTGGCGGTACGCGTCACTCCGGGTGCCCGCAGCGAAGCGCTGGCCATCGAACAGGGCAAGGTGCTGGTGAAGGTGCGGGCGAAACCTCAGGACGGTGCGGCCAATACGGCAGTCATCGCCTTGCTTGCCAAGGCGCTTGGGTGCGCTCCGTCGAGCATCGAATTGTTGCGCGGCGCAACTTCGCGCGAGAAGCTTTTTCGGGTGGATTAGTCGCGAATCAACGCCCGCAGCGCCTCGATCCGGTCCGCCTCGTGCGGCGGCTTGTCCCAGCGGATGCGGTGGATGCGCGGGAAACGCATGGCGAGGCCGGACTTGTGGCGCTTGCTCTCATGCACGGAATCGAAGGCGACCTCGAACACCAGCGACTTGTCGGTCTCGCGCACCGGGCCGAAGCGGTTGAGGGTCTTCTGCCGTACGTGGCGGTCAAGCTTCTTCAGCTCCTCGTCGGTGAAGCCGGAATAGGCCTTGCCCACCGGCAGCAGGTCCGCGCCCTCGTCCGGGTCGCCGTCCCAGCAGCCGAAGGTGTAGTCGGAATAGAAGCTCGATCGCTTGCCGCTGCCGCGCTGGGCATACATCAGCACGCAGTCGACCAGCAGCGGATCGCGCTTCCACTTGTACCACAGGCCGGTCTTGCGACCGGGCGCATAGAGGCTGTCGCGCCGCTTGAGCATCAGCCCCTCGATGGCATCGTCGCGCGCACCTTCGCGGATCTGCGCGAGGTGTTCGAAGTCGCGCGCCTTGACCAGCTGGCTGAGGTCGAAATGCGATTCCGGCAGGCGCGGCATCAGCTGCTCAAGCCGTTCCCGGCGCGCGGACCACGGCAGGTCGCGCAGGTCTTCGCCGTCCAGCATCAGCACGTCGTAGAGCCGCACGAAGGCCGGGCTTTCGGTCAGCATCTTCTTGCTGACGGTCTTGCGGCCCAATCGCTGTTGCAGGGCGTTGAAGCTGGCCGCACCGCCTTCCTTGCCGCCCTGGTGCGTCCCGCGGACGAGCAGTTCGCCGTCGAGCACTGCGGGCAGTTCCAACGCGCCAACCAGTTCGGGGAAGGTGGCGGAAATGTCGTCGCCCGAGCGCGAGTAGACGCGTGTCTCGCCCGCGACATGGACCAGTTGCACGCGGATGCCGTCCCACTTCCACTCTGCGGCATAGTCGGCGAGGTCGACCACCGTGTCTTCCAGTGGGTGCGCCAGCATGAAGGGGCGGAACAGCGGCAGGTTGGCCGTGTCGGGCGGGTCCGCGCCATCGGCGGCCCAGGCGAACAGCTCGGCATAGGGCGGCTCGAGCGCGTGCCAGTACTCCTCCACCTCGTCGACCGGCACATCGAAGGCCTGCCCGAAGGCGACCTTGGCAAGGCGCGAGGACACGCCGACGCGCATCCCGCCCGTCGCCAGTTTGAACAGCGCATAGCGACCCGAGGAATCGAGCCGGTCGAGCAGTCCTGGCAGTTCGCTCATGACACTGGCGCGAGTCATCTTTGCCAGCGAATCAGCCGCTTCGCTGACGGTCGGCGGCGGCGTGACGTCACCTTGCGGCTCGGGCCAGAGGAAGCTGGCGGTTTCCGCCGTGTCGCCCACGAAATCGCGGCTGAGCGACCATAACACGGGATCGACGCGCTCCTTCAGCAGGTTGCGGATTGTCGATGATTTGACGGCGGGGAAATCCAGCCCGTCGGTCAGCGCGGCCAGCGCCCAGCCGCGATCCGGATCGGGCGTGCCGCGCAGGTATTCCGCGATCAGCCGCAGCTTCTCGTTGCGGCTGCGCGTGTAGACCAGCGCGTCGACCAGGGCGGCGAAGTCCTCCATCCCTAGTCGTCCTCGTCCTCGTAGCCGACCAGCGCCAGCGCACGGGCGCGCCGCTGGTGCAGCTGGTGCCAGCGCAGCAGTGCTTCCTCGCGGCCGTGGGTGATCCAGGTTTCCTGCGGGTCGACCTCCTCGATGGTGCGGGTGAGTTCGCCCCAGTCGGCATGGTCGGAGATCACCAGCGGCAGCTCGACATTCCGCTGCCGGGCGCGCTGTCGTACGCGCATCCAGCCGCTGGCCATGGCGGTGATGGGGTCGGGCAGGCGGCGGCTCCAGCGATCGTTGAGCGCCGCGGGCGGGCAGACGACCAGGTGGCCGTGGATGTCGTCCTTCTCATGGTCCGAGACCAGCCGCAATTCACCGAGGTCGACGCCGAACTCCTGATACAGGCGGCACATCTTCTCCATCGCACCGTGCAGGTAGATCGGCTGGGCGTGCCCGGCGGCGCGCAATTCGGCGATCACGCGCTGTGCCTTGCCCAGCGCATAGGCGCCCACGAGCACGCAGCGATCCGGGTGCGCCTCCAGCCGACCAAGCAGCTTGGCCATCTCCTCCTCGATCGGAGGGTGGGTGAACAGCGGCAGGCCGAAGGTCGCCTCGGTGATGAAGATGTCGCAGGGCGTGACCTCGAAAGGCGGGCAGGTCGGGTCGGCGCGGCGCTTGTAGTCGCCGGTGATCACCACCCGCTCTCCGGCATGCTCCAGCAGGATCTGTGCGCTGCCCAGCACATGGCCGGCGGGGATGTAAGTGGCATCGACGCCGCCGGGCAGGCGGATCGTCTCGCCATATTCCACCGGGCTTGCGCCTTCGCGGGTGTTGTAGCGCAGTTCCATGATCGCCAGCGTTTCCGGCGTGGCGATCGTCTTGCCGTGGCCGCCGCGCGCATGGTCGGCATGGCCGTGCGTCACCATCGCGGTATCGACCGCTTTCGACGGGTCGATCCACATATCGGCAGGCACCACGTGCACGCCATGCGGCTCGGGGCGAATCCAGGAAAAAGGGGCGGCCATCGCAGTTAAAAAGTTGCGCCGCGCAAGTTTCGTTCCCTAGCTGGACCTTGGGCCTATTCGTTACGCCGCTGCCAGGTTTCGACTGCCTCATCATGTCGCAGGATGCGATTCGCCGGGTCGGGCAGCACATGGGCATCAGGGTGCGGCAGGGACACGGTGGCGGCTCCACCATCCATGTCGACGCGCTGGACCTCGCCGTCGATCGACACCTCTACCGGCATGGCAAAGGCATGGTCCGACGGGGTTTCCCATGCCAGCAGGAGGCTGTTGCCCTCGCGCTGCATGTCCAGGCGCGGCAGTGGTGCCTGGTAGAAGTAGGCGTCGAAGAACCAGGCAAGGTCCTGTCCGCTCATTTCCTCCAGTATGGCGCGAAAATCTTCCGTGGTGCGGTTCACCGGCCGGATTTCGCCGGGCTGCGGATCGTCGGTGCCATAAGTGAGGCGGGTGACGGCGGGGAACAGCACGTCGTCGCCGACCAGCCAGCGCAGCGTATGCATGATCCACGCGCCCTTGAAGTAGATATCGTCGCCCCATTTCGCCTGCTGGTCATTGTAGTCGGGCAGTTGTCCTTCTGGCGGCACCAGCGGTACCCGGCTCCACACGCGCAGGCGATTGTCCCACATCTCCGCGTCGTAGAACATCTCGCCGCGCGCCCAGCCAAGGTAGAGCGGCTGCGTCCAGGTGGTGATCCCCTCGTGCAGCCACATGTGGTTGATGTTCTCGTGCGTCAGCTGGTTGGCGAACCACTCGTGCGCGAATTCATGCTGCAGCAGCCAGTCGTGACCGTAGGCTTCCGGCCGGAAGCCGTTGCCATAGGCATTGATCGTCTGGTGCTCCATGCCGAGGTGCGGCGTCTCGACGACGCCGGCCTTCTCGTCACCGAAGGGGTAGGGGCCGAAGACCTGTTCCATGAAGGTAATCTGGTCGGCCATTTCGCCCAGCAGGCGCTCGGCACCTTCGGCGTGACCGGGAAGATGCCAGAAGACCAGCGGAATATCGTTGCCGTAACGGCTCGCATAGTTGCGCTGCGCGACTTCGTAGGGGCCGATCTGGAGCGCAACGCCATAGTTGCTGGGATCGCGCGCGCGCCAGTGAAAGGTGGTCGTGCCGTCACCGCGTTCTGTGCCAATTTGGCGACCGTTGCCAGCCACGACTAACCCTTCCGGCACTGTCACGACGAGGTCGATCGTGCCGAGCCGGTGCGAGGAATGGTCGATGCAGGGCCAGAACAGGTCGCAACCTTCACCCTGCAAGGCTGTGGCGATCCACGGCTGCCCGTCCTCGGTCTCCGCCCAGACGAAGCCGCCCTGCCACGGGGCATTGAGCGCCACGTGCGGCTGGCCGTCGTAGAAGACACGGACGGCCAGGGATTCGCCGGCGCTGGCCGGGCGGGGCAGGTCGATCGTCAGCAGGCCGTCCGGGTTCCGCCAGGCGTCGTCGGCCAGTGCCTCGCCTTCGACATAGATGCCGTGGATGCGGAAGCGCGGATCGAGGTCGAAGGCCAGTTCGGCCACATCGTTCCGCAGCTCAACGCGATAATGGCCGTCGCCGGTGATCCGCTGCTCTTCCGGATCGACCACGATGGACAGCGAGACGTGCTCCAGTTGCATCGCCGTCCGCGCGCCTTCCAGCGGCAGGTCGGTCTGCGCGGTGCGCTCGGCCAAGGGAGGCGCGTCCTGCGCCCAAACGGGAACGGCGAGGGCACATACCCCCGCCGCTGCCAGTGTCAGGAATGTGTTCGACTGCATGGCGCGAGCCTAGCCCGCGCCGCGCCTGTCGCCTAGTCCTCCGACTTGTCGTCGCCCTTGTCCTCGGCCGTGGTCGAGGTGTCGGGCTTCTTCGGCGCCGCCTTCTTGGCAGCAGGCTTCTTCTTCGCCGCAGGCTTGCGCTTGGCCTTGGACTTGGGTGGTGCCGGGGTCAGTTCGAAGGCGAGGGCATCGTCCTTCACGCTGACATGCACCTCGCCGCCGCTGGCAAGCTTGCCGAACAGCAACTCCTCGGCGAGCGGCTGCTTGACCTTTTCCTGGATCAGGCGAGCCATCGGGCGGGCGCCCATCAGCTTGTCGTAGCCGCGCTTGGCCAGCCAGTCGCGGGCGTCGCCGTCGAACTGGATGTGCACGTTCTGCTCGCCCAGCTGCAGTTCCAGCTGCAGGATGAACTTGTCGACCACGCGGCTGACGGTTTCCTTGCCGAGGTAGGCGAAGGGCACCACGGCATCGAGGCGGTTGCGGAATTCGGGGGTGAACATCTTTTTCACCGCCTCTTCCGAAGCCTCGGTCTTCTGGCCTGCGCCGAAGCCGATCGACTGCTTCGCCGCGTCGGACGCGCCGGCGTTGGTCGTCATGATCAGCACGACATTGCGGAAGTCCACCGTCTTGCCGTGATGGTCGGTCAGCTGGCCGTTATCCATCACCTGCAGCAGGATGTTGAACAGGTCCGGGTGCGCCTTTTCGATCTCGTCGAGGAGCAGCACGCAGTGCGGGTGCTGGTCGATGGCATCGGTCAGCAGGCCGCCCTGGTCGTAACCGACATAGCCGGGAGGCGCGCCGATCAGGCGGGAGACGCTGTGGCGCTCCATGTATTCGGACATGTCGAAACGCTTCAGCTCGATGCCCATGATGGAGGCGAGCTGGCGTGCCACCTCGGTCTTGCCGACGCCGGTGGGGCCGGAGAAGAGGAACGAGCCGATCGGCTTGTCCGCTTCGCGCAGGCCGGCACGGCTCAGCTTCATGGCGGTCGACAGACGTTCGATCGCCTCGTCCTGGCCATAGACCACGCGCTTCAGGTCCTTCTCGAGATTGCCCAGCGCCTTCTTGTCGTCCTTGCTGACCGACTTCGGCGGGATGCGCGCCATCGTCGCTACGACCTTCTCGATTTCCTTGGCGGTAATCGTCTTGCGGCGGCGGCTGGGCGGTACCAGCATCTGCATGGCGCCGACCTCGTCGATCACGTCGATCGCCTTGTCGGGCAGCTTGCGGTCGTTGATGTAGCGCGCGCTCATCTCCACTGCGGTCTTGATCGCGTCGGGCGTGTACTTGACCTTGTGGTGCTCCTCGAAGGCGCTGCGCAGCCCCTTGAGGATCTTGATCGTGTCTTCCACCGTCGGCTCGTTCACGTCGATCTTCTGGAACCGGCGCAGCAGGGCACGGTCCTTCTCGAAGTGGTTGCGGAACTCCTTGTAGGTGGTCGAGCCGATGCAACGGATCGCCCCGCTCGACAGTGCCGGCTTGAGCAGGTTGGAGGCGTCCATCGCCCCGCCGCTGGTTGCGCCGGCACCGATGACTGTGTGGATTTCATCAATGAAAAGAATGGCTTCGGGCATCTTTTCGAGTTCGTTGACGACCTGCTTCAGGCGTTCCTCGAAATCGCCGCGATAGCGCGTGCCGGCCAGCAGCGCCCCCATGTCGAGCGCATAGATGACCGCGTCTTCCAGCACTTCGGGCACGTCGCCTTCGACGATCTTGCGCGCCAGGCCCTCGGCGATGGCCGTCTTGCCGACGCCCGGATCGCCCACGTAGAGCGGGTTGTTCTTCGACCGGCGGCAGAGGATCTGCACCGTGCGGTCCACTTCCGGACCACGGCCGATCAGCGGGTCGATCCGCCCGTCCAGCGCCTTCTGGTTCAGGTTCACGCAGAACTGGTCGAGCGCGGAATCCTTCTTGTTCTTGTCTGCCTTTTCCTCGCCCTTGGTCTGGGCTTCTTCCTCCGCGCCGGAGGGCGTGCGGCTTTCCAGCTGCTTGCCGCCCTTGCCGATGCCGTGGCTGATGAAGCTGACCGCGTCGAGGCGGCTCATATCCTGCTGTTGCAGGAAATAGACGGCGTAGCTGTCCCGCTCCGAAAACAGCGCGACCAGCACGTTGGCGCCGGTCACCATGTCCTTCCCGGAAGACTGGACGTGCAGGATGGCGCGCTGGATCACCCGCTGGAACCCGGCGGTGGGCTGCGGATCGGCGTCCTCGTCGCTCTTCAGCGACTGGTATTCCTGGTCAAGATACTGGCGCACCACGGTGCCCAGTTCTTCCATGTCGACCCCGCAGGCATTCATCACCTCGCCCGCGTCGGGATCGTCCACCAGCGCCAGTAACAGGTGTTCGAGCGTCGCATATTCGTGCGTCCGGTCGATCGCGTGCTGGATCGCGGTGTGGAGGGTCTTTTCGAGGTTTTGCGCGAAACTTGGCATGTATGTCCTTGGCTGGCCTCAGGCCATGGCGGGATGTGTCAACGAATGTGCGCAGGGCAGAGTGAATATCGGCCTAACGCGGGGGGTGAACGCCAGGCCGGAGCGACCTGCCGAATGCTTGGTACAATATATGGTGCGCGGCAGCGCGATTGCGAGGGGTCCAACGGGCCGTAGGCGGCCCATCAGTCCGCCTCCCTGGGCTTGAACAGCGCATCGGCCAGCTTGCGGTGGTCCGCCGCCTTGGCGTGATGCGCCTTCACCCGCGCGATTTCCACTTCCAGCAGCTGTACGCGTTCGAGCAATTCGTCCTGCGAATAGGCATCAAGGCTTTCGCCAGCCAGCTGGCTGGCAGCATCGGAACGGCTCCGCGGAAGGTCGCCTTCGTCCATTGCAGTGCAACATCGGCACAGCGGCGCTTGCTGTCAATGGCACTGGCCCTTAGGGCTGTGCATCCGCGTGGACAGACGAGACAGGGGGGACCGGGTGGCCGATACATTGCCGAGCACGATGACCGTGGTTGCGATCAGCGAGCCTGGCGGGCCCGAGGTCCTGCAAGCGACCAGGCGCGACGTGCCACGGCCCGGCCAGGGCGAGGTGCTGGTGCGCGTCAGCCATGCCGGGGTGAACCGACCAGACTGCCTGCAGCGCGCCGGGCTCTATCCGCCCCCGCCGGGTGCCTCCGACCTGCCCGGTCTGGAAATTTCCGGAGAGATCGTGGCGCTCGGCGAAGGCGTCGATGCCGCCGAACTGGGCAAGCTGGTCTGCGCGCTGGTGAACGGCGGTGGCTATGCCGAATACTGCATCGCGCGCCCCGAACACTGCCTGCCGGTGCCCGAAGGCCTGTCCATGGCAGAAGCGGCAGCCATGCCGGAGACCTTCTTCACCGTCTGGCACAATGTCTTCCAGCGCGGCTACGCCCGCGACGGGGAGACGATCCTGATCCACGGCGGTACCAGCGGCATCGGCACGACCGCGATCATGCTGGCCAAGCTGTTCGGCCTGCGCGTGATCGCCACCTGCGGCTCCGACGCAAAATGCGCCGCGGCGATCAAGGTGGGGGCGGACCTCGCCATCAACTACAAGGCACAGGACTTCGTCGAGGAGGTGCGCAGCTTCACCGACGGCCAAGGCGCCAACCTGATCCTTGACGTCGTCGCGGGCAACTACACCCAGCGCAACCTCGACGCGCTGGCGCCGGATGGCCGGCTGGTGGTGATTGCCACGCTCGGCGGCGCCATGTCGGAAGTGAATGTGGCCAAGATGATGGTGAAGCGGCAGACCATCACCGGCTCCACGCTGCGCCCGCGCACCAACACCTTCAAGGGTCTGCTGGCGGACGAGCTGTTCCGCGAAGTCTGGCCCATGGTCGAGAGCGGGGAGCTGCGCCCCGTGATGGATGAAACCTACCCGCTGGCACAGGCCGCCAAGGCCCATGCCCGCATGGAAGCGGGAGAGCACGTCGGCAAGATCGTGCTCGCCGTTGCCGGAGACGATTGATGACCCGCGAAGACCTTTATGCCCACGCCGATGCCTTCCTCGCTGCCCTTGCCATCCGCGACGCGGTCAGTCTGCCCTGGGCGGAAGATCCCGTGTTCACCGAGAACAACGTCCAGCTCGCCATCGGTGACGGCATCTGGAACACCATCGACAAGGTGGAGCCCGGCTATGACCTGAAGACGGCGGACCCCGCCACCGGCCAGGTCGGCTGGATCGGCCATGTCGTCGAAGGGCCGGACACTTCGGTCATGTGCCTGCGCCTCGCCATTGCCGATGGCCGCATTGCCGAGGCCGAGATCATCGTCTGCCGCCCGCACGAACTGGGGCCGTTCCCACAGATCGACCTCGACCGCCGCCCGCGCGCGATCATGCTGGCCGACGTGCCCGAAGGCCAGCGCAGCAGCCGCGAGGAGATGATCCGCCTGGCCGACGGCTATTTCGAGACGCTCGAGCTGAACGACGGCACGCTGCACACCGAGTTCACCGACGATTGCGACCGCATCGAGAACGGGTTGCAGACGACCAACACCCATATCGATGGCTATCCCATCGCGGCGATGGGCACGGCGGACCAGTTCCGGCTGGGCCAGTACAAGTACGACGATCGCCTGCGCGACCGTCGCTTCCCGCTGGTGGACGAGGACAAGGGCATCGTCATGGCCGCCGGCTTCATCGACCATTCGGGCAGCCTGACCGACATCACCTGGACCGACGGCAGCAAGCACAAGTCGATCTTCCACTACCCCCACAGCTTCGTGCTGCTGGAACTGTTCAAGATCGTCGGCGGCAAGATCGCCGCGGTGGAGGCGGTGTTCGTCACCGTGCCCTACAACATGGTCTCGCCCTGGGTTGCGCCGCAACCTTATGTCGTGCGCTGACTCGAAAGCGTAACACTGTCGTCGAACTGCCGCGGGACTGATGTTCGCCTGTAACAAACAGGACTCATAGAATCGCAGCCAAACACGCAGCAACACGAGGCTTGTTCGCGCACATGTTTGGCACCTATCTCGACCGCGACCTGGGCAATGGCGAGAATGTCTCTGCCTTCCCCGATTTCGACAGGCACGAACCAAGCGTGCCGGAGCGCGTCCCGGAGCAGCGGCGCAAGTTCCGTACGATCTGGATTTCCGACATCCACCTCGGCACCAAGGGGTGCAATGCCGAGCTGTTGATCGACTTCCTCGACAGCGTCGACAGTGAGACCATGTACCTGGTCGGCGACATCGTCGACGGCTGGCGGCTGAAGAAGAAGTTCTACTGGCCCGACGCGCATAACGACATCGTCTGGCGCATCCTGAAACGGGCCAAGCGCGGCACGCGGATCGTCTATATCCCCGGCAACCACGACGAGATGTTCCGCCAGTTCACCGGCATGCATTTCGGCGGCATCGAGATTCGCCGCGCGGCCTTCCACGATACCGCCGACGGTCGCCGGCTGATGGTGTTGCACGGCGACGAGTTCGACGCGGTCATGCTCTCCCACCGCTGGCTCGCCTTCGTCGGTGACTCGCTTTATCACTTCATGATGCGGCTGAACCAGTGGGTGAATAGCCTGCGCAAGGCCTTCGGCCTGTCCTACTGGTCGCTCTCGAAGATGGCCAAGCACAAGGTAAAGAACGCGGTCGAGTTCATCGGCAAGTACGAGGAGGTGGTGGCCCGCGCCGCTGCCGAACGCGGCGTGGACGGTGTGGTCTGCGGCCACATCCACACTGCCGAACACCGCATGTTCGACAATATCGAATACTGGAACGATGGCGACTGGGTGGAGGGCTGCAATGCCCTGGTCGAACATGCCGACGGCCGGATGGAGATCCTCAACTGGCCCGAGGAAATGGCCAAGCGCGAGGAGCGGGAGCGGCAGCAGGCAGAGCATGCCGTTGCCGCTGCCGCCTGAGGCCGAAGCTGGGGTCACGCCAATGCGGATCGCCCTCGTCACCGATGCCTGGCACCCGCAAGTGAACGGAGTGGTGCGCACGCTGGATACGATAGTCGCGGAACTACGCAGTCGCGGGCACGAGGTGGAAGTCACCTCTCCCGACCTTTATCGCTCGTTTCCCGCACCGTCCTATCCGGAAATCCGCCTGGCACTTGCAGGCACGCGCGCCATAGCAAGGCGGCTCGACCGCTTCCAGCCCGACACCATCCATATCGCCACAGAGGGTCCGCTCGGCTGGGCAGCGCGGCGTTACTGCCTGCGCCGGAAATTGCCCTTCACCACGGCGTACCACACGCAATTTCCCGACTACGTTGCCCGCCGCACCGGGCTTCCGGCGCAATGGATCTGGCCCTTCATCCGCCGCTTCCATGCCCCGGCGACCCGCACCATGGTGGCGACGGAGACGATCCGTGCGCAGCTACGCGAACAGGGCATTGGCCCGCTGCATCACTGGAGCCGCGGGGTTGAGGTCGAGACCTTTCATCCTGACCACCCGCCGCCGGACCTGTTCTTCACCTTGCCGCGCCCGATCCAGCTCTATGTCGGGCGCGTGGCGGTGGAGAAGAATATCGAGGCTTTCCTTGGCAATGGCCATCCCGGCTCCAAGGTGGTGGTGGGCGATGGTCCGGCGCTGGACAAGCTGCAGGCACGGTTTCCGGAGGCGCACATCCTCGGGCGGCGCACCGGCGATGCCCTGGCCGCCTGCTACGCCGGGGCTGACGTCTTCGTCTTCCCCAGCAAGACCGACACCTTCGGCCTGGTGATGATCGAGGCGCTGGCCTGCGGCACCCCCGTGGCGGCCTATCCGGTGCCTGGCCCGCTGGACGTACTGGAGCCGGCCAGCGGCGCCATGGCCGAGCGGCTGGAAGATGCCATCGCCGCCGCCCTGCGACTCGACCGCACTACCTGCCATCGCATCGGCCGCGCCTTCAGCTGGTCTGCCAGCGCCGACCAGTTCGCCGCCGGCCTTGCCCCGATAGCCCGCGAATCCGCCACCATCGGCCTTTCCGGCGCCCACGCCTGAGGCCCGCCAGCGCCAAAAGCTTGCCGTTCGCCACCAAAGCCTCTACATCAGGCTCCACATAACGGCCGTCCCGCGAGGGGCGGCCCTTTTATTTCCAGTCGGAGAAATGCCGTGGCTGATCAAGCCAAGCCCCTCATGCCCCATGCGACCGCCAGCTGGCTGGTCGACAATACGGCCCTCAGCTTCTCGCAGATTGCCGAGTTCTGCGGCCTGCACATCCTCGAAGTGCAGGCGATGGCGGACGACCTTGCCGGTGCCAAGTACACCGGTCGCGATCCCGTGCACTCGGGCGAGCTGACCCATGAGGAAATCGAACGCGGCCAGGCTGACCCGGCCTACCGGCTGGTGATGCAGAAGGCCCCGGTCGACGTAAGCCGCACCAAGGGCCCGCGCTACACCCCGGTGTCGAAGCGCCAGGACAAGCCCGACGGCATTGCCTGGATCCTGCGCAACCATCCGGAAATTTCCGATGCGCAGATCGGTCGCCTGATCGGTACCACCCGCAACACCATCAACGCCATTCGCGAGCGTTCGCACTGGAACATCCAGAACATTCAGCCGAAGGACCCAGTGACGCTGGGCCTGTGCTCGCAGCGTGAACTGGATGCCGCCGTGGCCAAGGCCGCCAAGCGTGCGCCGGTCGAAGCACCGGCCGAGGGTGAGGAGGCTGCCGCCGCGCCCGCCGCGCCGCGTGACGACAAGCAGGAACTGATCGCCGAACTGCGCCGCGAGCGTGAGGAAGCCGCCAAGGCTGCTGCCGAAGCCGCGCAGGAAGCCGAGGCCGAGGCCTGGCTCGAAGCCAAGCGTGCTGCCGAGGAAAAGGGCGAGGAAGAAACTCCCGCCGGTTCCGAAGCCGAATAAGCTTCGTCCAATACAGGTGGGGCGGCCTTCGCGGACCGCCCCATCCCCTCCCGAAAGCTCGTGACTGCCTAGCCGGCGAGCGACAGCCTGCGCTGTTCCTCGGCGGACATCGGCGTAGCCGGCTTGTCGCCGCCTGCCTTGATCGTCTGGCCGGACGGCGCAGCCTTGGCGCGCAGCGGGGCGAAGCGGCCATCGACCGATGCGCCCTGCTCGATGGTCAGCGTGTCGTAGCTGACATCGCCGTGGATCTTGGCGGACTTGAGCACGACCAGGTCGCGCACTTCGATCGTGCCCTGCACCTCGCCGGACAGGCGGGCGCTCTCGGCCTTGATCTCGCCTTCGATACGACTCGTTTCGCCTTGCACCAGGCTGGCGCAGGCAAGGTTGCCGGTGACCTTGCCGTCGACGTGCAGGTCGACGGAAGCCTCGATGTCCCCCTTGATGGTGACGTCGGGGCCGATCACGGAAAAGGTGCCGCCCGGATTAGCCATCGGCTTCACCGTCTGCCTGCTCGCCGCTTGGGGCGAATTCCGCTCGGACTTGTTCGAGAACATGGGGGGCTGTCTCCAGGAAGGGGCGCGGGTTCACGGCATTGCCGTTGACGCGCACTTCGAAATGCAGGTGCGGGCCGGTCGAGCGGCCGGTGTTGCCGATCGCGCCGATGCGGTCACCGGCGGCGACGCGCTGGCCGACCTGTGCATTGAAACGCGACATGTGCGCGTAGCGGGTGACGACGCCGGCACCGTGGCTGATCTCCACGACCTTGCCATAGCCGGACTTCCAGCCGACGAAGGTTACGCGGCCATCGGCGGCAGCATTGATCGGCGAACCGTGCGGGGCGCGGAAATCCAAGCCGCGGTGCATGGCGGCGCGGCCGCTAAACGGATCGCGACGATAGCCGAAGCCCGAGCTGATCGAACCGATGTCGGCCGGCATGACCTGCGGGATCTGGTCGAGGCCACGCTCCAGCGCGCTCATCCGGGCGAGGCTGGCACCGAGGCGTTCGAAGCGCGGGTCCAGCGAGCCGTCGCCTTCGGAGACGAGGTCTTCCAGCGGACCACCCATGGCGCTGTTGTTGCTGTTCATCACGGCGCGCGGATCGAGGCCCAGCTGGCGAATGGCCTGCTCGGCACGGGCGGCGCGGCGATCGGCGTAAAGGGTCAGGCGCTCGGTGAAGGCGAGCTGGCGCGCTTCGACGCGGGCCAGGCCTTCCGCTTCGGGGAAGACTTCGCGGATCATGCTGATCAGCTCTTCGCTCTCGGCGCTGGAATCGGTGACGGTGTGCTCGACGTCGGCCATCACGTCTTCGGGCAGCATTTCGACGATGCCGTCGAGCAGCTGCTGGCGCGCTTCCAGGTCAGCTACGGTGGCGGCGATGTCGTCCGAATAGGCGGAGAAGCGATCTTCCGCGGTGGCGACCTGCGCTTCGCGCTGCAGCAGGTCCGCGCGCTCGCTGCTGGCCTGCCATTGGCTGACCGCCATGAAGCCCATCGAACCGGCCCAGCCGACAGCGATGGCCAGCGCCAGTCCGGCGGTGCCCATCTGCATGCGGGTGGTTAGTGTCAGGAAGCGAACCTGCCCCTTGGAGCGCATGAAGAATTCGCGCTCCGGAAACCAGGCCCGCAGGCGGTCCCAAAATCCGCCCTTGGTATTTTTTGTCAAAACGACCCCGTGTGTCCCGTTGTGATCCCGTTATGTATTGCCAGCGATAGCGCGCACACGCGAGGCGTCGATAGCCCGGCGTTAACCTTTGGGGCGAGTCGAACCCATCGTGCGATGAATCGTTTCATCGGGCGAAAATTTCTTCCGCAGCCGGGAACCAAATCGCCGGTTGGCCTTTGCCGCGCGCCTTGCACCGCTCAGGCGATTCGCCCCTGACAGGTGCCATGGGGAATGTTAGGGGCGCGCCCATGAGTACTGAAACACTGGAAAGAACCGACTTCGACGCGCTGATTGCAGACCTGGCCAAGAAGGGTCGCGCAGCGCAACGCCAACTCGCTCGCGCAACCGATGCGGAGAAGGCTGCCGGCCTGCGTGCTGCCGCTGCCGCCATCCGCGCCGATGCCGCCGCGATCATCGCCGCCAACGCCAAGGACATGCAGGCCGGCGAGGCCAACGGCCTGTCCGCCGCCATGCTCGACCGGCTGAAGCTGGACGAGGACCGGCTGGAAGGCATTGCCGCCGCCATCGAGAACGTGGCCGGCCTGCCCGACCCGGTGGGCGAGGTGATTGACCGCAGCGAAGCGCCCGCCGGCATGACGCTGGAGCGCCGCCGCATTCCCATCGGGCTGATCGGCATCATCTACGAGAGCCGTCCCAACGTCACCGCTGACGCCGCAGCGCTCTGTCTGCGTTCGGGCAACGCCGCCCTGCTGCGCGGCGGTAGCGAGGCGATCCATTCGAACCGCGCCATCCACGCCGCCTTCGCCAGGGGGCTGGAGGAAGCCGGCCTGCCCGCCGACGCCATCCAGCTGATGCCGACGCAGGACCGCGAAGCCGTGGGTGCCATGCTGAAGGCTGCCGGGCTGGTCGACATGATCGTGCCGCGTGGCGGCAAGGGCCTTGTCGCCCGCGTCCAGGCCGATGCCCGCGTGCCCGTGCTCGCGCACCTCGACGGCATCTGCCACACCTACATCCACTCCGCCGCCGATCCGGACATGGCGGAGAAGATAGCGGTCAATGCCAAGATGCGCCGCACCGGCATCTGCGGGGCGATGGAGACGCTGCTGATCGACGCCAACTTCCCCGCCGCAGCCCGCGTGCTGGGCGCACTGGCGGACGCAGGCTGCGAGCTGCGCGGCAATGCCCGCGCACAGGCCATCGATTCCCGCGTGAAGCCCGCCACGGCAGAGGACTGGGACACCGAATATCTCGAGGCCAAGCTGTCGGTGGCGGTGGTCGACGGGCTGGACGAGGCGATGGAGCATATCGCCCGCCATTCCTCCGGTCATACCGAGGCGATCATCACTGCTGACGAGGCTGCCGCGCGACGTTTCCTCGACGAGGTCGATAGCGCCATCGTGATGCACAACGCCTCCTCGCAATTCGCCGATGGCGGCGAGTTCGGACTGGGCGCGGAAATCGGCATCGCCACCGGCCGGCTGCACGCACGCGGGCCGGTCGCGCTGGAAGGACTGACGACCTACAAGTGGCAGGTGCTGGGTCAGGGCCAGGCGCGCCCGTAGGCGATCAAGGGAGGGGCGAGAATGCGTTACAACCGCTTGGGCAATTCCGGCCTTGTCGTGTCGGAGCTGTGCCTTGGCGCGATGACCTTCGGCACCGCGCCCTCCGCCTTCTTCCAGCACGATCTCGACCAGGCCGGGTCCACTGCTTTGGTGAAGCAGGCGCTCGAAGCGGGCGTCAATTTCATCGACACGGCGAACCTCTATTCCGCGGGGCAGAGTGAGCAATATGTCGGCGGTGCCCTGCGCGACCTTGGCGTGGCACGTGACCAGGTGGTGATCGCCACCAAGGGCATGGGGCCGATGGGCGAAGGCCCGAACGATGCCGGCTACGGTCGCTACCACCTGCTCAACCAGATCGACGCCAGCCTCGACCGCCTCGGCCTCGAGCATGTCGACCTTTACCAGATCCACGGCTGGGACCCGAATGCGCCGATGGAGGAAGGATTGCGGGCGATGGAGGACATCGTGCGTTCCGGCCGGGCGCGCTATGTCGGCGTGTCCAACTGGGCGGCATGGCAGATCGCCAAGGCGCTGGGCATTGCCGAGCGGCGCGGGTGGGACAAGTTCATCTCCAACCAGGCGCTCTACGCGGTCACCGCGCGCGAACTGGAGCGCGAGCTGGTGCCGATGATGCTGTCCGAAGGCCTCGGCCTGATGGTCTGGAGCCCGCTGCTGGGCGGCTTGCTGTCGGGCAAGTACGATTTCGGCAAGGACGGCGTGAGCGGCGAGGGCCGCCGTGCCAAGCTCGATTTTCCCAAGGCCGACAAGGGCTTGGCGGAGCAGGCCGTGGAAGCGATGCGCCCAATGGCAGAGCGGCACGGCGTGACCGTGCCCGCGATCGCGCTGGCCTGGCTGCTGCACCAGCCCGTCACCGGATCGGTTATAATTGGTGCCAAACGCAAGGAGCAATTGGCACAAAATCTCGCGGCCACCGAGGTCGAACTGTCGTCCGAGGAGCTGGCGACGCTCGATGCCATCGGCGCGCTCGATCCTGAATACCCCGCCTGGGCGCTGATTTCGCAGGAACAGCGCCACGGCTTCCGCGTCTCGCCACGGCGACGCTCTTCCTGATGCGCGGCAAGGTCGTCGGGCTGCTGGGCGGCAGCTTCAACCCTGCCCATGGCGGACATCGCCGCATCACCCTGTTCACCATCCGGGCGCTGGGGCTGGACGAGGTGTGGTGGATGGTATCCCCCGGCAATCCGCTGAAGCCGCAGCAGGGCATGGCCCCGCTCGCCGCCCGCGTACGCTCCGCGCAAGGGCAGGCCCGCAACGCGCCGATCCGCGTCACCGCCATCGAGCAGGAACTTGGCACACGCTACACCGTCGATACGCTGCGGGCGTTGAAACGCCGCTATCCGCAGCATCGCTTCGTCTGGCTGATGGGTTCGGACAATCTCGCCCAGTTCCATAAGTGGAAGAATTGGCGGCAGATAGCCCGAGAAATGCCCATTGCCGTGATAGCGCGGCCGGGTTATGACGATGCTGCCCTTGCGAGCCCCGCAAAGGCCTGGCTGCGGCGTTACCGGTTATCCGCAGCCGGATTACGCAACCGGGGCGAATGGAGCGCACCAGCGCTGATAGAGCTGCGTTTCGATCCCGATCCGCGTTCGGCCACACAGATACGCCGGGCGGATCCCAATTGGGCAGACGGGTTTGCCGAACCTGCCCCACGGGATGAAGTGACGCATTCCCTTATTCATGACAGGCCGATGGGGGTGGACGCGTGAGGCGTCTTGCCCTTTACGCTGTCGTCCATCACCCCATATACGGAGCATGACCATACGCGATGACCACTGCCAATCCTGGGGCGCGCCAGCGTTCCGCCGACAACGGCACCAGCACCGCAACTGCAACTTTCATCTCCATGCCTGATATCGACACCACCATCTCTGCAGAGCCCGGATCGGTCCACGAACTGGTGCTGACCCAACTCGACGACGACCAGGCGCAGGACGTCGTATCCATTCCGCTGGAAGGGAAGAGCTCGATCGCCGACTTCATGGTCGTCGCCTCGGGCCGTTCCACCCGGCAGGTGGCTGCGATGGCGCACAAGCTGGCCGAGAAACTGAAGAAGGCGGGCGAACCCAGCCCGCGCATCGAAGGCCTGCCGGCAGCCGACTGGGTGCTGATCGATGCGGGCGACGTCGTCGTCCACCTGTTCCGCCCGGAAGTGCGCAGCTTCTACAACCTCGAGCGGATGTGGGGCTTCGGCGAAGACGGCGAAAAGCAGAGCGCGGTAGGCACGGCGTAACTTGTCTTCCGCTCACGCAGCCGCGTGAGCGTCCTCGCTAGACGCGCAGCAAGGCTGCGCACGCTGCGGGCGGCAGTTCGGCCTTGCGGCCCGTTGGACGCGGACCGGTAGGAGAAGGCAATGCTGCTTCACGTCATCGCTCGCGGAAAGATCGCTCGCTCTCCGGAAGAGGAGCTGGTCGAGCGTTATGCCAAGCGGATCACCTGGCCGCTCAAGCTGACCGAATTGCCCGAGACCGGCGGCCGCATTCCCGATCCGCAGACTCCGTACAAGACCGTCCTGCTCGATGAGCGCGGCAAGAACCTCGGCTCCGAGGAGTTTGCCGCCATCCTCGAACGCTGGCGCGACCAGGGCATGCGCGAATGTCGCTTCGTCATCGGTGCGGCGGACGGCCATTCGCAAGACGAGCGCAATGAGGCGGACCTGCTCATTTCCTTCGGCAAGGCCACCTGGCCGCACCTGCTGGCCCGCGCCATGCTGGCGGAGCAGTTGTTCCGCGCCACCTCCATCCTTGCAGGCCATCCCTACCATCGGGCAGGATAGCACCTGATGCATCGCTGGCTGCTCCTCGTCGGTTCGCTTGCCTTCTGCGCCGTTGCGGCGTCGGGCCAGCTTGCGCCTGCCAGCCAGAGCCCGGAGGACATGCGCGCCTCGCTCTCGGAAGCCTTGCAGGAACGTGCCGCCGCCGAAGCGCGCAGCGCCCGCTTCGAACAGCAGGCGCAGCAGGCTGAGGATGCCGCCGAGCGCGCCGCCAGCCAGGCGGCCGCGCTGGCTGCCCGGATCCAGCAGGCCGAAGCGGGTATCACCGCCGCCCGCGCGCGGATTGCCATGATCGACCGTGAACAGGCCGACCTGCGCGAAGAGCTGGGACGCGAGCAGCAACCGGTGGTCGAACTGACCGCCGCCTTGCAGCAATTCTCCCGCCGGCCGATGGCGCTTTCCATCCTGCGGCCGGGATCGGTGAAGGACGTCGTCTATCTGCGGGCCCTGCTGCACGACCGCGTACCACAGGTGCAGGCGAGCACGCAGGGTCTGCGCAACCGCATCGACCGCAGCCGCGAATTGCGGCGCGAGGCCCTGGCCGCCGCACAGGTGCTAGAAGCCGAAGAGACGGAACTGGCAGCACGGCGCGAGGAACTGGCCGAGATCGAGACCCGCCAGCGCCTGGCCGCTCGGGCAGCCGGCAGCAGCGCCAACCGCGAGGCCGAGCGCGCACTGGCACTGGCAGAGGAGGCGCGCGACCTCGACCAGTTCCTTGGCGAACTGGATCGCGCGGCCGCGCTTCGCAGTCGCCTTGCGGCGCTGCCCGGACCGCGCCTGCGCCCGGCCGATCCGGCAGCCTCGGAAGTCGCCGCCGCACCTTCGCCTACGCCATCGCAGCGCCAGGCTGGGGCGCCGCGCCCCTACATGTTGCCGGTCTCCGGCCGCACGCTCACCGGTTTCGGCGCGCCGCTGCCCTCGGGCCTCAGCCAGGGCATTACCCTTGCGCCCATCGGCGGCGCGCAGGTGGTGGCACCGGCTGCCGGACGCGTCGCCTTCGCCGGAGCCTATCGCGGGTATGGCCGCATCGTCATCATCGAGCACCCGGGCGGCTGGACCAGCCTCGTCACCGGACTTGCCCGCAGCGATGTCACCGTAGGCGAAGAACTGGTGAGCGGCTCACCCATCGGAGTCGCCGGGCCGAGCGATCCCAGCGTGACGCTGGAACTGCGGCGCGAAGGAGAACCGGTAAACCCGCTGCTCTACGCCGGTTGAGCGCCTTTATGTCCCCGTCAGGGGCGTTTCGGCGCATCATCTGGCGTTAAGCGAGACCATGCTATAAAAGCACCAATGGGACTCCCCTCCTTGCCGAGGACACGATTTATGAAGTTTGCCCCTGCGATTCGCGCTGCTGCCCTGTGCACGGCCGTTGCGCTCGTTCCCGCCACCACGGCTGCCCTGGCGCAGGTCGAAGGCCGCGCCTCGCCCGAATTCGCGCGGCTTTACGCGACGTACCAGCGCATCAAGGCCAGCTATGTTGAGCCGGTTGAGGACGACGTGCTGATCCGCGGAGCGATCGACGGCATGCTGGCATCGCTCGATCCGCATTCGGCCTATCTCGACGGTGCGGCGCTGGAACGCCTCAACACCATGATCGACGGCAACTACCAGGGCCTGGGTATCTCGGTGCAGATGGAAGACGGCGCGGTTAAGGTGATCTCGCCCTTCCGTGGCAGCCCGGCCGAAGTGGCCGGCATCAAGGCCGGTGATTATATCACCCACATCAACGGCGACCTGATCTACGGCCTCGAGCTGAACGACGCCGTGGCGCAGATGCGCGGTCCCGCAGGCACCAATATCGAAGTGACCATCTTCCGTCCCGGACGCGAGGACAGCTTCGAAGTCACCGTGACGCGCGGCGTGATCGAGCTGGAGCCGGTGACCTGGGAACTGCTGGACGGCAACATCGGCCACATCAGCGTCAACGAATTCTCCGCCGACGTCGGCGCCGACGTGCGCCGCGGCATTCGCGACCTGCAGGAGCAGGCAACCGGTCGCCTCGGCGGTCTGGTGCTCGACCTGCGTCGCAATCCGGGCGGATCGCTGGACGAGGCGGTGGCCCTGTCCGACCTGTTCCTTTCCAGCGGTCAGATCGTCTCGCAGCGCGGTCGCAGCAGCCGCGACACGATCTATTACGATGCCGAAACCGTTTACCGCGGCGACGTGGCCGCGGGCCTGCCGCTGATCGTGCTGATCGACGAAGGCTCGGCCTCGGCCAGCGAGATCGTCGCCGGTGCCTTGCAGGATCACCGCCGTGCGCTGGTGATGGGCGAGCGCAGCTTCGGCAAGGGCAGCGTGCAGACGCTGCTGCCGCTTTCGCGCGATGCTGCCCTTAAGCTCACCACCGCACGCTATTACACGCCTTCGGGCCGCAGCGTGCAGGAAGGCGGGATCGAGCCCGATATCCGCGTGCCGCAGCTGTCCGATCCGGATGCAGAGCGTCGCCAGCGCCTCGCCCTGCGCGAGAGCGACCTGCGCGGCCACCTCGTCGGCGAACTGGGCGTCGAAGACGAGAACCTCGAGCGTGACCGGCTCGACGACCCGCGCTTCCAGCTGACGGCAGCCGAGTTGCAGGAGCAGGGCATCGACGACTTCCAGCTGGATTACGCGGTGCGTACCCTGCGCCGCACGGCTGGCGTAACCGTCGCCCGGAGGTAGGATGGGAGTTGCGCTCCGACGCTGGTTGTCGGAGTAAGGGCGCATGACCAACCCCCTCCCCATTTCCGACAGGCTCGCGCAGCGGCTGGCACTGGCCGTTCCGGCCTTGCTGCTCGCCGGTGCCTACATCTCCGAATACGGCTTCGGCCTGTTCCCGTGCGAGTTGTGCTGGTGGCAGCGCTATCCGCATTTCGCTGCGGTAGCCCTGGCCCTCATCTCGACCTTCGCCGCGCCAAAGCGCGTGTGGATTGGCCTGGCCGCACTGGCCATCGGCATTTCCGGTGCCATCGGTGCATTCCATGCCGGTGTCGAATATGGCTGGTGGCAAAGCCCGCTCGGCTGCACCGCGTCGGACCCGCTGTCGCTCGACTTCGTCCGCTGTGACGAGGCTGCCTGGCGCTTCATCGGCATTTCGCTGGCTGGGTGGAACGCGCTCCTTTCCATCGGCGGCGCAATCGCCATATGGGTGCTGCTGCTGGCCCGAGAGAAAGCGACTGGGGAGAAGAAGGCATGAACAAGAGCCGCGAGGAAATGATCCGCGTCGACCAGGCGGGCGAATTCGGGGCGACCCGCATCTACGCCGGCCAGCTGGCGGTTATGGGCGATCGCGGCCCGCACTCGGCGGAAATCCGTGCCATGGCAGAGCAGGAGCGCGGCCACCGCGAGGAATTCGATGCGCTGATTGCGAAGCGCGGCGTGCGCCCCACCGCCCTGCAGCCGTTCTGGAACGTTGCCGGCTATGCGCTGGGCGCGGGCACGGCGCTGATCGGCCCGGAGGCGGCCATGGCCTGCACCGCGGCCATCGAGGAAGAGATCGACCAGCACTATTCGCGCCAGCTCGAGGAGCTGGAGCGCGACGGCGACGATCCCGAACTGGCCGACATGATCCACCGTTTCCGCGAGGACGAGCGCGAACACCGCGACGCCGCCCTCGCCCATGGCGCGGAAAAGGCGCCTGCCTATCCGCTGCTTTACGGCGCGATCCGGCTGGGTTGTCGTGCGGCGATCAAGCTGTCGGAGAAGATTTGATCCACGTCATGTGAATCGCCCGCGCTTCATGGCGTGTTCAAGCAGGAAGGCGCTGTAATCGGTGCCATTGGATTTATGAGGATAACGATGACCCGCATTTTCGCCCTGACTGCTGCCAGCGCCATTGCTGTCGGCCTCGCCGCCACCCCTGCCGCCGCGCAGGACGAGGGCGGCGACCGCGTCAACCAGGTCATCATCTACGGTGACGACGAATGTCCCGAATCGACCGATGACATGATCACCGTCTGCGCCCGTTTGGACGAGAGCGAGCGCTATCGCATCCCGCAGCGCCTGCGCCAGAGCAGCTCACCGCAGAACGAAAGCTGGACCCAGCGCGCGCTGGCTCTCGAAGCGGTCGGCGATTTCGGCCCGCTCAGCTGCACGCCCGTCGGTGCCGGCGGCGACCTTGGTTGCACGGTGCAGATGATCGAGCAGGCCTATGCCGAGCGCGCCAGCTCCAGCGACGTGCGCTTTGCCGAACTGATCGCCGAGGAGCGCGAGGAACGCCTCGCCACCATCGACGCCGAGGCTGCGGCGACGCAGGCCCGCGTCGAGGAACTGGAAGAGGCCGAACTGGAACGGCGCCGCCAGGCCCAGGGCGAACCGCTGCCGGGTGAAGACGACGAAGCCCTGCCCGAAGTGGTCGATCCCGATGCCATTCCGGAAAACCCGCCGGCCGGCTGATCAGTCCGACTTGCCGGGGAAGCGTTCGAACTCCGGCATGTCCGATAGCTTTGTCATCCATTCGCGCCGCTCGGCGACCTGCACTTGCACGGCAGGAGTCTGCGCGTCGGGTTCGTCCAGCGTGACGGTCTGCACATCGACAATGCCGGGCAGCATTTCCGCGTTCAGGTAGAACAGCGGCGTGCCGCAATTGCCGCAGAACTGGCGAATGGCGGTGCCGTCGGCCGAGTAGGTCGCCGGTTCACCCTTGGTGATGCGGAAGCTACCGGTCTTGAAGGCGATCCACGCCACCATCGGCGCGCCCGAACCCATCTGGCAGTCGCGGCAATGGCAGATGGCATGGTGCGGGATTTCCCCCGATGCCTCGTAGCGGATCGCTCCGCAGCGGCATCCTCCGGTCACCATGGCCATTCTCCCCTAGCTTAGCGCGATATCCGGAGCGTCTTCCTGCTTCATGCCGACGACGTGATAGCCCGCGTCGACGTGGTGCACCTCGCCCGTCACGCCCGACGACAGGTCGGACAGGAAATACAGGCCCGATCCGCCAACGTCCTCGATGGTGACATTGCGTCGCAGCGGCGAGTTGAGCTCGTTCCACTTCAGGATGTAGCGGAAATCACCGATGCCGCTGGCGGCCAGCGTCTTGATCGGCCCGGCGCTGATCGCGTTGACGCGGATATTGTCCGGACCAAGGTCGTTGGCGAGGTACTGCACGCTGGTTTCCAGCGCCGCCTTGGCCACGCCCATCACGTTGTAATGCGGCACGACCTTTTCGGCGCCGTAATAGGTCAGCGTGACGATCGATCCGCCGTCCTTCATCAGCAGCCGTGCGCGCTTGGCGGCGGCGACCAGCGAATAGGCGGAGATGTTCATCGTCATCAGGAAGTTGTCGAGGCTGGTGTCGACATACTGCCCGCGCAGCTCGTTCTTGTCGGAGAAGCCGATGGCGTGGACGAGGAAGTCGAGCTTGCCCCACCTTGCCTTGATCTCGGCAAAGGTGGCGTCCATCGCCTCCATGTTGGACACGTCGCATTCGATCAGAAAATCGCTGCCGACACGCTCCGCCAGCGGCGCGACGCGCTTCTTCAGCGCCTCTCCCTGGTAGGAAAAGGCCATTTCCGCGCCCTGCTCATGTAGCTTCTGCGCAATGCCCCAGGCCAGCGACTTGTCATTCGCGAGCCCCATGATGAGGCCCTTCTTGCCTGCCATCAGTCCACTCATGCGACCTTGCCCTCCGATGTTTCTTTTCCGGCTTCGATTTCGCCCCGCTCCGCCGCCAGCCGTTCCCGTTCTTCCTCGGGCGTTTCGGCCAGGGCGGCATTGAGCTCCGCACCTGCCACCATCCCTAAGCCGACCAGCCAGAAAAAGAAAAGCACGATCATGAAACCGGCGAGCGAGCCGTAGGTGAGATTGTAGGTGAACAGCAGGCGCAGCACCGGGGGAAGCGCCAGGGTCACGCTGATCCACCACACCGTCACGAGGAGGGCGCCCGGCCACTTGGGATAGCGCCGGTGACGGTACATGGCCGGGGTCAGCGCGATGAACAGCATCCAGATCGAGAAGTAGAGACCGAAGGCTGGGACGATGCGCGACCAGGCCAGCTGGCCTAGCGCTTCGGTGAAATCGGGGAAGTAGGCCTCGATCACCTGCTGCGCCGCGCTGATGGTCACCTGCGCGAGGAAGGAGGTGAGCAGCAGCAGCACGGCGACCATGATGATGCCGGTCGAAAGGACGCGGTACTTCCAGAAGGCCTGCGTCGGCTCCGTGCCATAGGCGCGGCGGAGAATGTCGCGAATGGTCTCCACCAGGCTGCCGACGGTCCACAGCCCGACCAGTGCGCCGACCCACAGCAGCCAGCCGCTGCGCGCCTCGACCACGTTGCGCGCGACCGGCCCGATCACTTCGCCGACGACGGGCGGCAGGGCGGTGAGGATGGCGTTGATGGTGGCGGCACGCTCGCCCTCCTCGCCGATGGCCGAGAACACCGCCGCGGCGAGGATGAAAAAAGGGAAGATCGCCAGCACCGACATATAGGCGAGGTTGCCGGCATGGATCGTGCCGTCGTTGAAGCAGCCGATGGCGACGCGCTTGACCACTTCCCAGCTGCGCTCGCCACGGCCCAGCGAGCCGCGCAGGCGCGCCAGTGCGCCGGGTCTTTCCATGGCGAGGTGCCGACGGGCTTCGGGAGAGAGATCGGGCAGCGGCGGGCCCGGCTTCTCGTCTTCGTCGCTGATGCCCGGAAGTGCCATCGTTGCGCGATCCTACCAAGCTGGACGGTTAAGTCGAGAAAACCCGCCCGCGCGGCGGCTGCTACAGGCCCATATGCTCGCGCGGATCGTCCGAATCCTGCCAGTCTTCCAGCTTCTTGGCGAGGTCGGAGACGTCGTCCGGCAGGTGGATTTCCAGCGTCACCAGCTGGTCCCCGCGGCCGCCGCCCTTCTTGCTGAAGCCCTTGCCCTTCATCCGCAGCACCTTGCCCGAGCTGGAGCCGGCGGCGACGGTGAGCATGACCGGGCCATCCACCGTTGGCACCTTGATCTTCGCGCCGTTGACCGCCTCGTCGAGGCGGATCGGCAGGTCGAGGCGCACATCGTCGCCATCGCGATAGAAGTAGGGGTGGCGCTGGATGTCGACCACCACGATCCCGTCGCCATTGCCGCCGGGGCCGGGTCGGCCCTTGCCCTTGAGGCGCATGGTCGTGCCATCTTCGACCCCGGCAGGCAGGGCCAGGTCGATGGTCTTGCCGTCGGCCAGCGTGATACGTTGCTTTGCCCGCGTCGCAGCGTCGACGAAGGGCACGGCCAGCTTGTAGCGAATGTCCGCACCCTTCTGCGGCGGGGGTGGAGGCGGACGGCGGAAGCCCTGCTGCTGGCCGCCGCGCGAACCGTTGCCGCGCCCGAACAGGCCTTCGAACAGGTCGCCAAGGTCCAAGTCCTCGGCCCCGCCGAAACCCTGGAAGTCGCGTGAAGAATACGCATTCCCGCCCGGACCGCCGCGCGCGCCGCCGAAGCCGCCACCCATGCCGAACGGCATGGAGGGGTTGCCTTCGGCGTCGATCTCGCCGCGGTCGAACTGGGCGCGCTTGTCCTTGTCGGACAGCAGGTCGTAGGCTTGCGTGACCTTGCTGAACCGCTCCGCCGCCTGCGGATTGTCCTTGTTGCGGTCGGGATGCAGTTCCTTGGCCAGCTTGCGGTAAGCCGACTTGATGTCGGCTTCGCTCGCGGAACGGCTTACGCCAAGCAGGGAGTACGGATCGGACATGGTGTGTTAGCTAGGTAAGGCAATGATATTTGGCAAGCGCGGCCTTTCATACGCGCCAAAGGGGGACTAGGTCCGTCTGGCTATGAATGACCCCGCCAACGCCATCCCCGAGGCTGACCCGTTCGCGCTGTTCGAGACATGGTTCGCCGAAGCGAGGGAAACCGAACCCAACGATCCCCATGCCATGGCGCTGGCAACGGCGACGCCTGACGCCGCACCATCGGTGCGCATGGTGCTGCTGAAGGACCACGGGCCGGACGGTTTCGTGTTCTACACCAATGCACAGAGCCGCAAAGGCGGAGAAATCATCGCCAATCCGCAGGCGGCCCTGCTGTTTCACTGGAAGAGCCTGCGCCGGCAGATCCGTATCGAAGGCCCGCTGACCGAGGTCAGCGCCGCGCAGGCGGACGATTACTTCCACTCGCGCCCCTATGTCAGCCAGGTCGGCTCGGCCGCCAGCGACCAGTCGCGCCCGCTGGATCGCCGCGAGACCTATATCGACCGGGTAGAAGTCATCCGCGAGCAGTACGAGCAAGCCGGCGAAGTGCCGCGCCCGCCGCACTGGACCGGCTTCCGCCTGGCCCCGCGCGCCATCGAGTTCTGGATCGACCGGCCCAACCGCCTGCACGAGCGTCGCCGCTTCACCCGTGATGGTGACGGCGGCGCATGGTCGAGCACGCTGCTCTACCCGTGACCGACAAGCGCGCCTTCCTCACGCGCAGCGCGGCCTTCGCCTCGATCGGCGTGGCACTGCTGCTGGCGGTGCTCAAGCTTTGGGCGGTGGTGCAGACCAGCTCCACCGCCATGCTCGGCAGCCTGGCCGATACCGGGCTGGACCTGATGGCCAGCCTGGCGACTCTGGTAGCCGTGTGGATCGCCGCGCATCCGGCGGACGACAACCATCGCTTCGGCCACGGCAAGGCAGAGGCGCTGGCGGCGATGTTCCAGATCATCCTGATCGTGCTCTCCGCCGGGGCCATCGCCTTTCGCGCCTTGGTGCGCCTGGTTGAGGGCGGGGAAACGCAGGCGGCGGAGCAGGGCATTGCCGTTTCCGCCATCGCCATCGTCGCCACGCTGGGGCTGGTGGCCTGGCAGCGCCATGTCGTGAGCCGCACCGGCTCGGTTGCGATCAAGACCGACAGCATCCACTACCAGTCCGACCTGTTTCTCAACCTTGCCGTGATCGCCGCATTGGTGCTGGACCAGTATGTCGGCTTTGCCGAGGCCGACCCGCTGTTCGGTCTGGCGATTGCCGCCTGGCTGCTGTGGGGCGCATGGTCGGCTTCGAGCGAGGCCATCGATCACCTGATGGATCGCGAATGGCCGGAAGAGAAGCGTCGCGCCTTCGTCGAGGCGGCGGCAAAGCACCCCGAGCTTTCGCGCCTGCATGACCTGCGCACCCGCACCAGCGGCGACCGCGACTTTGCGCAGTTTCATGTCGATCTGCCCGGCACCATGTCGGTGCAGGCCGCGCATGACATCGTCGAGCGGGTGGAAACGGACCTGTGCCGCCAGTTTCCCGGCCTCGAGCTGCTCATCCACATCGACCCGCGCGGCCATCTCGACGAGCCGGGCAACACGCTGGTCGAAGCTGACGAATTCGCGCAATTGAAGGACGAACCCGAATGACCCGCCGTTCCCTGCCTTACTGGCATGTCGACGCCTTTTCCGACCGTCCTTTCGCGGGCAACCAGGCGGGCGTGATGGTGCTGGAGCAATGGCTGCCCGACGACGTGCTGGTGGCTATCGCCGAGGAAAACAATTTCGCCGAAACGGCCTTCCTCGTGCGCGATGCCAGCGGCGAGGCGGACTGGGAGCTGCGCTGGTGCACGCCGACCTACGAGATCGGCCTGTGTGGCCATGCCACGCTGGCGAGCGGCCACCTGCTGCTGACCCATCCCGACTACATGCCCGATGCGCAGCGCGTCACCTTCCGCACCCGCAAGGCCGGCATTCTCGAAGTGCGCCGCGCGGGCGACGGCTACGAGCTGGCACTGCCCGCCATTCCCACCGAGCAGGGCGAATGGGCGGAAGCCGTCGCGCTGCTTGGCGCGCAGCCGCAAGAGGTCTGGCTCAGCCCGGATCGCTACGGCATCTACCTGTTCGATTCCGCTGCGGAGGTGCTGGCGCTCGAACCGGACCTGCGCGGGCTGAAGGCACTGGGGACCGACCAGTTCATCTGCACCGCGCCCGGCGCCGAGACCGACGTGGTCAGCCGTGTCTTCGTGCCCGGCGGCGGGGTGGACGAGGACAGCTTTACCGGCTCCGCCCACGCTGCGCTGACACCGTTCTGGACCGGGCGCCTTGGCCGCGACAGCTTCACCGCCTTCCAGGCCTCGCAGCGCGGTGGCCATGCGACCTGCCGCATCGACGGCGACCGTGCCGTGCTGGCCGGCGACTGCGTAACCGTGGTGGAAGGGCGCTTCTACCTGGAGGGGTAGAGCGCGACGATCCGCTCCAGCGCATCGACCAGCGCGGGGCGATCTGCGTCGTCGGTCTGGCCCAGCCGCACCACCGTCAGCCGCTGGCGCGGGGAGACGATGACGAATTGGCCGAGGTGGCCGACGGCAGCGAAGATATCCTCGCTCACCGCTCCGTCGAACAGAGCCTTGCGTTCCTCGCCCGAGGGATGGTTGAGCCACAACTGGCCGCCGTAGTCGGGCGATGCAGGACTTGGTCGGCGCATGAATTCGATCCAGCCGCGCGGCACGATCTGGGCCCCGGAAACCGAACCGCCGTTGCGCAGGAACTCGCCGAACTTCGCCCAGTCGCGGGCGGTCGCCCAGAAATGGCTGCCGCCCACCAGCGTGCCGCTGGCATCATATTCCCCGGTCAGCGAATCCATGCCCAGCGGCACGGCCAGCCGGTCCGCCACGTAACCAGCCATGGCCTCCTGTCGCTCGCGCGGGGAGGCATCGGGGGCCAGCGTGTCGGTAGCGATGTCGGCGAGGATCACGCTGGAGGCCGTGGAATAGGTGAAGGTGCTGCCCGGTTCGTGCGCCAGCGATTGCGCCTGGGCCCAGCCAGCCATGTCGTCGCGTCCGTCCATGAACAGCATGCGCACTTCGTCGGACGTGTAGGCGGGGTCGACCGCCTCGTCGTGGTCGAGGCCGGAGCGCATCTGCAGCAGGTGGCGCAGGGTAATCGCGCTGCGCGGCTCGCCCGGACGCTGCCAGCGTTCCACCGGCGCGGGATCGTCCAGCCGCAGGCGTCCGTCGGCAATCAGCATCCCGATCAGGACACCGGTGACGGACTTGGACATCGACCAGCCGGTGAAGCGGATTTCCGGCCCGTAGCCCTCGCCATAGCGTTCGGCGACGATCTCGCCCCCGTGCAGCACCAGCAAGGCGCGCGTCTCGCCAAGGCCCTCGGCCGTGAACAGCGTGTCGATGGCGCGGGCCAGTTGTTCGCGCGGAACGCCAGGGTCTTCCGCCACGACTTCCAGTGCGGCGGACGGCAAGGGCTGTTCCGGCGGTGGCCCCTCCTGTGAACATGCGGCGAGCGCCGCCATGGACAGGATGGCTGGCACGAACACCATTGGCGTGCGTGAAAACAGTCGGCTAGAGAAGGAGCGAAGCGTCATTGGCGCTGTCGTCTTTCCTGCAGGACCTTGCAAATGGCAACCGCAAAACCAGCCGCGAAGCGTCGCGGCGCCTTATTGTTCAAACTGCTCGTCGCATTGGCGGTGATCGGCGGGGCAGTGGCCTGGTTCTTCGGCGATGCCATCACCGGCTATGCGCAGGCGGGCACGGGCTATGCGGCGAAGAATGCCTGCTCCTGCCGTCACCTTGGCGGACGCGAACTGAACCAGTGCGAAGACGACCTGCTGCCGGGTATGGCGGCAATCTGGCTGAGCGAGGACGAGGCCGAACACAGCGTCACCGCCAGCATTCCGCTGCTGCACAGCGAGACGGCCAGTTTCGAGGAAGGCTTCGGCTGCGTGCTGGAGCCTTACGAGGGCTGAGACGTCCGGCGCTAGGCTTTCTCGGTCGTCTCGATCCACCCTCCGCCGACCACCCGATCGCCGGCATAGATCACGGCGGCCTGGCCGGGCGCGACACCGTATTCGGGCGTGTCGAAGCGGATCGTGGTCGCCGCGCCGTCGCCCAGCGGCCCATCCAGCACGATCGGCACCGGCTTGGCCAGCGAGCGTACCTTGGCCGTCAGCGGTGCGTCGGGCAGCGGCCCGATGCGGTTGGTCTCCACCAGCTTAGCGGCCTGCACTGCCAGCATGCGCTTGGGTCCGACGAGTACGCGCGCGCCTTCGGGGTCGAGACCGACAACGTAGAGCGGTTCCGGCTGGCCGCCGATCTCCAGCCCGCGGCGCTGGCCGACAGTGTAGTGGATGATGCCGGGGTGCTGGCCCAGCACCTCGCCGCTTTCGGCATGCACGATCTCGCCGGCGCGGCCGCCCTCGGGCCGCATCGCCTTCACGATCTTGGCATAGTCGCCATCGGGCACGAAGCAGATGTCCTGGCTGTCCGGCTTGTTCGCCACCACCAGCCCGAACTCCTCGGCAATCGCACGCACCTCGGTCTTGGGCAGTCCGCCCAGCGGGAAGCGTAGGTAGTCGAGCTGCTCCTCGGTCGTGGCGTAGAGGAAGTACGACTGGTCGCGCGCGGGATCGAGCGCGCGGTGGAGTTCAGGGCCGTGCTCGCCCACCACCCGGCGCACATAGTGGCCGGTGGCAAGGCAATCCGCGCCCAGCTCCTTCGCCATGCGCAGCAGGTCGGTGAACTTGGGCCCCATGTTGCAGCGGATGCAGGGAATGGGCGTGCGGCCGGCCAGGTATTCGTCGGCGAAGGTTTCGACCACCTCCTCGCGGAAGCTCGACTCGTGGTCGAACACGTAATGCGCGATGCCCAGCCGGTCTGCCACCATACGCGCGTCGCGAATGTCGTCGCCGGCGCAGCAGGCGCCCTTGCGACCCGTCGCCGCGCCATAGTCGTAAAGCTGCAGCGTGATGCCCATCACTTCTGCGCCGGTACGGGCCGCCAGGGCCGCCACCACGGAGGAGTCCACGCCGCCCGACATGGCGACCACGATCCGGCATTCGGACGCGGGGCGCGGCAGGTCGAAAAGCTCCTCGGCGTTAACCGAGACGGGAAGGGCGGCGATATCGGACATTGCGCGGCGGCGCATACACGGGACGGCGGCTCAGCAAAAGCCCGGTAACGCATCTCAAGTTTCGGTTAAGCCGCGCTTTACCTGATCTTGACGCTTCGGCCCTATTGGCTGGTGTCATGTTCGAAGGGAAACCTCCTGCTGCGCTCGACTCGCGCAATTCCGCCACCGGCACCGCGCCGGAGGATGCGCTGTGCGAGCTGACCTGGACCGACCTCGTCACCAAGCTCAAGGCCGCGCGCGAACTGCGGGCGGAACTTGCGCATGGCGAGGACGCGTTGCTGGCCAGCTTCGATGCGGGGTCGGCAAGGCACCTGGCATCGCACCTCGATGCCCTTCGGCAATACGATGACGAACGGGGCGTTAACCCTGATGATTTAGGCAATGGCAAAGGGGCTTGCGGCAAAGCGAACGAACGCGCTGACCGCGAGACACCGGCCACCCGAGGAAATACATGATCGAGAACCAGAAAATCCGTCCGGCGCAGGTAATCGGCCCCCTTGGCGAGCCGCTGACAATCGACGACCTTCCTTCCCCCGACACCAAGCGGTGGGTGGTTCGCCGCAAAGCGGAAGTCGTGGCTGCCGTTAACGGCGGGCTGCTGACGATCGACGAAGTCCTTGAGCGTTACAACCTGACGCTGGAGGAATTTGCGGGCTGGCAGCGGGCGGTCGACCGCTCTGGCATGCAGGGCCTGCGCGTCACCCGTATCCAGCACTATCGCGACCTTTACGAGCGCCAGCTCAAGTACTGAGCGCGGCGCTCCGCCGAAAGGCAAACGCCGAAACTCATTCAAGAGTCTAGGAACGCCGGGCTGGTCCCGGCGTTTTCTTTGCCGTATCCCCCTCCCATTCCCCGGGAGAGAGGGAGTTACGCAGGAGGACAAGCAATGGGTTGGATTATCGCAATTATCGTTGGCGGCGTCATCGGCTGGATCGCCAGCATGATCATGAACCGCGACGCTTCGATGGGCATTTTCTGGAATATCGTCGTGGGCCTGATCGGCTCGCTGCTCGGCGGCTGGATCGGCACGACCTTCCTCAACATCGGTTCCACCCTGACCGAGTTCAGCCTTCCCGGGCTGGCCATGAGCCTTGCCGGCGCAGTCGTGCTGCTGGGCATCATGAACCTGATCCAGCGCGGACGGGTGCGTTAAACGCTTCCCACGCGACAAAAGATTACAAAGTCGACGAAGGGCGGAAAGCTTCGACTTTCCGTCCTTTTTCGCATCGGAATGCCTGTTTCGTCGGCAGTCATCGCGGCTTTGCAGAACCGCGCATTGCACCGCGCCCCTCCTAAGGTCTATGGGGCGCGTGCACGGCCAAAGGGGCCGGTCGCGCGCTGTCGCTACCTATGGTAGGGATGCGTGCGTTCTGAATAAGGCAAGCTGCCGATGAATTACGAGACCAAAGTGGATCTTGCAGATACTCGAGACGGCGTCTTACTCGAAGGCGATCCGGAAGCCGAAGCCGCGCGCGCCAAGCGCCGCAAGATGTGGACCATCGTGGGCGTCATCGTGGTCGGTGCGCTGGTGGCTCTGTGGCTGCTGACGCGCGGTGAGGAGACGGTGCCCTTTGCTGCCGGCGAAGACAGCACCACCCCGCGCGTGACCGTCGTTTCGCCGGGCGCCGGGACGATCCAGGGTTATATCAATGCCACCGGCACGCTGGCAGCACGCCGGGAAATGCCGGTCGGCGTGGTTGGCGAAGGCGGCCGCGTCGTCTCCGTGGCGGTGGAGCCGGGTGACTGGGTGCGCGCCGGCCAGGTGCTCGCCGTGATCGATCGCTCGGTGCAGAACCAGCAGGCATCGGCGCAGGAAGCGCAGATCAATGTGGCGCAGGCCGATGCCGACCTGGCCCAGGCCAATCTCGATCGCGCCCTGCAGCTGGTGGAGCGTGGCTTCATCAGCCAGGCCGATATCGACCGGCTGACCGCTACGCGCGATGCCGCCGTGGCCCGCGTCGAAGTGGCCCGCGCCCAGCTGGCCGAACGTCGCGCCCGTAATGCCCAGCTCAACATCGTCGCTCCGGCCGCCGGCCTGGTGCTGACGCGCAATGTCGAGCCCGGCCAGGTCGTCAGTCCCGGCTCCGGCACGCTGTTCAGCATTGCTCGCGGCGGCGAGATGGAACTGCTGGCGCGCATTGGCGAGGTCGAACTCGGCGCGGTCAACGTCGGCGCCACCGGTCTCGTGACGCCGGTCGGCACGGACCAGCAGTTCACCTGCCAGGTTTGGCAGAAGTCGCCGGTGATCGACGAGCTTACCCGCCAGGGCACCGCGCGTTGCGCCTTGTCCTACGACCCGGCCCTGCGTCCGGGCGGCTTTGCCTCGATCGAAATGGCGAGCCAGGCCGTGGTTGCCCCGCGTCTGCCCGAAAGTGCGATCATGTCGGACGACCGTGGCAGCTATGTCTACATCATCGATGACGAGAACCTTGTCGTTCGCCGCGATGTCGAACTCGGCATGATCAGCGATGAAGGTATCGCCGTGGCCAGCGGCCTGCAGGGTGACGAGCGCGTCGTGCTGCGCGCCGGCGGCTTCCTGACCGAAGGCGAGACGGTACGTCCTGTAACCGAAACGGCACAATAGAGCCCCCACGATGAACCTGAACCAGATCTCTGCCTGGTCGATCCGGAATCCGATCGTCCCCATCCTGGCGTTCATCGGCCTGATGCTGGCCGGTATCTTCTCGTTCCAGGACATGGATATCCAGGACCAGCCGGACATCGAATTCCCGGTGGTGCTGGTCAACATTTCGCAGCCGGGCGCCGCGCCGCCGGAGGTCGAGAACCAGATCACTCAGCGCGTCGAGGCGGCGGTGCAGACGCTCGACGGGGTGGAGAATATCCGTTCGACCGCATCGGAAGGCAGTTCCTTCACGCAGATCGAATTCGCGCTGGGCACCGACATCGCCGAGGCGGTGAACGAGGTGAAGAGCGAGATCGACAACATCCGCGGGGAGCTGCCCGACGGCATTCTCGAACCGCGCGTGTTCAAGCAGCAGACCAGCTCGCAGCCGATCGTTTCCTTCGGCGTGACGGCCGACGACATGACGCTGGAGCAGCTCAGCTGGTTCATCGACGATACGGTGACCAAGCGCCTGCTGACGGTGGATGGTCTGGCCGAGGTCAGCCGCAGCGGCGGTGTCGACCGCGAAATCCTCGTCATCCTCGATCCGGCGCGCATGCAGTCGCTGGGCGTCACCGCCAGCCAGGTGAACAATTCGCTGCGCCAGCTGAACCTCAACGCGGCGGGTGGCCAGGCCGAGATCGCCGGGTCACGCCAGTCGGTGCGTGTGCTGGGCAATGCCCGCGACGCCTATGAACTGTCGCAGACGCAGATTCCCATCGGCGGCGGCCGTTTCGTCAAGCTGTCGGACATCGCCCGCGTCACCGATTCCTTCGGCGAACTGACCACCGTGGCCAAGGTCGATGGCAAGCAGGTCGTTACGTTCTCCATCACCCGTGCGCGCGGCGAGAGCGACGTGCGCGTCTATGACGATGCCATCGAGGTGCTGCAGCAATTGCAGGAGGCCAACCCCGGCGTCACCTTCACGCGCCTGTTCACCGAGGTCGACTACACCAAGGACCAGTACGAAAGCTCGATGGCGCTGCTGGTCGAGGGCGCGCTGCTTGCCGTGGTCGTGGTGTTCCTGTTCCTGCGCGACTGGCGCGCGACCATCATCGCCGCGCTGGCGATCCCGCTGTCGGCCATCCCGACCTTCTATTTCATGGACCTGCTCGGCTTCTCGCTGAACACGCTGTCGCTGCTCGCACTCGGACTGGTGGCCGGTGTCCTTGTCGATGACGCCATCGTCGAGATCGAGAATATCGTGCGCCACATGCGCATGGGCAAAAGCGCCTACCAGGCCTCCATCGACGCTGCCGACGAGATCGGCCTCGCGGTTGTCGCCACCACCTTCTGTATCGTCGCGGTCTTCCTGCCGGTGGGCCTGATGCCGGGCATTTCCGGCCAGTTCTTCAAGAACTTCGGCCTGACCGTCGTCGCCTCCGTGCTGATGTCGCTGGCCGTGGCCCGCATGATAACGCCCATGGTCGCGGCCTACTTCCTCAAGGCCAAGGGGCAGGCGGTGCACGGTGAAGGTCCGATGATGGACCGCTACATGAAGGTTCTGCGCTGGTCGCTCGACACCACGGCCTTTCGCGCGATGCGCCAGCGTATCGGCCATGCGCCGACCCGGTGGTATTTCCACGTCGCTTCGCTGCTGGTCGGCTGGTTCCTCCTGATCATCCTGCCTGCCATGGGCGGTGGCGGCGACCCGGCCATGGCGGGCGAGGCCGCTGCGGAGGCCGGCGGTTTCGAAATGCCGGCTGTATCCACCTTCATCTGGATGGCGCTGCCGGCCTACGTCGTCGGCGGCCTGGTCACCTTTGTTGTCGGCCTGATCCTCGGTCGCATCATCGGCTACGAGGCCAATGCCTACGTGGCCCGCTCGCGCTACCTTGCCGCGCGTTTCCTCGACCACCGCGTGTGGATGATGCTGGTGGGCGTGTTCGCCCTGCTGCTGACCGTGGTGATCGCGGGCAGCGTGCCGCAGCAGTTCTTCCCCGACAACGACAGCGACTTCTCGCGCATCTCGGTCTCGATGGTGCCGGGCACCACGCTGGAACAGACCGAAGCGGTGATCGACGAGATTTCCGCGCGCCTGAGCGAAGAGCAGGAAGTCGCGCTGGCGCTGGGCATCGCCAACGAAGGTTCGGGCCGCATCAGCCTGGTGCTGCGCGACGATCGTGAGCGTTCCAGCCTGGAATTCGAGCGTGAGATGACGCCGGTGCTGCAGGACATTCCCGACGCGCGCGTCAACTTCCAGAACAACCAGGGCGGCGGTGGCGGCACCGGTCGGGCAATCTCCATCATGCTCTCCGGCTCCGATCCGGACCTGCTGTTCGAGACTGCCGCGACGCTGGTCGAACAGATGGAGACGGTCGATGGCGCCGTTGCGCCGCGTATCGACTACGACCTTCAGCGCCCCGAGCTGATCATCGAGCCGCGCGAGGACCTCGCCGCCAGCCTTGGCGTCACCACGCAGGCGCTGAGTCAGGCGATCCGCATCGCGACGCTGGGCGATATCGACCAGAACGCCGCCAAGTTCTCGCTGTCCGACCGCCAGATCCCGATCCGGGTCCGACTTGCCGAGGATGCCCGCCGCAACCTCTCGACCATCGAGAACCTACCGGTGCCCACGGCAACGGGCGGCTCGGTGCCGCTCAACCGGGTGGCCGACATCTCGCTGGGCATGGGGCCGACCTCGATCGAGCGTTACAACCAGAACCGTCGCGTGTTCGTGGGGGTCGACGTGGCGCCGGGCTTTGCGCGCGGCACCGTGCTCAACGCCATCAATTCGCTGCCGATCATGGACAACCTGCCGACCGGCGTTTCCAACCTGCCGGTGGGTGCGGACGAGTGGCAGGCGGACCTGATCCAGAGCTTCATCGTCGCCGTGGTGACGGGCCTGTTCCTCGTCTTCGCGGTGCTGGTGCTGCTCTATCGCCGCCTGGTGTCGCCACTGGTCAACATGGGCTCGCTGTTCCTTGCCCCGCTGGGTGGCTTTGTCGCCCTGGTCGTGGTCGGCGTGCTGCAGAATGGACAGCCGCTGCCGATCTCGCTGCCGGTGTTCATCGGCATGCTGATGCTGCTGGGCATCGTCGCCAAGAACTCCATCCTACTGATCGACTTCGCCATCGAGGAGATGGCCGCGGGCACAGAGAAGATGGCTGCCATCATCGAAGCCGGCCACAAACGTGCCCAGCCCATCGTCATGACCACCGTGGCCATGACTGCGGGCATGGTGCCGACCGCGCTTTCGCTGACTGGTGACAGCGCCTGGCGCGCCCCCATGGGCACGGTGGTGATCGGCGGCCTGCTGCTTTCCACCCTGCTGACGCTGCTGATCGTTCCGGCGGGCTTCAGCCTGGCCGACGGGCTGGAGAAGAAGCTTGGCCCGTGGTTGCGCGAGAAATTCCTGACCTACCAGCCGGGTGACGAGCACGGTCCGCGCGCGGAGCCTCAGCCTGCCGAGTAGGCGGGATCTGACGATGCAGGGCGGCGCGCCGCTGCCGCCCGATCGTGCGCGCCGCATGCGCATCACCGCGACGCTGTTGCTGGTGGCCATGGCCGCAATCTTCCTGCTCGCGCACAACATGCTCACCGTCCACCCGGTGTGGGGCTATGTCCATGCCTTCGCCGAGGCGGCGATGGTGGGCGGCCTCGCCGACTGGTTCGCGGTTACGGCGCTGTTCCGCCACCCGCTGGGCATCCCCATCCCGCACACGGCGATCATCCCGGAGAACAAGGATCGCATCGCCGACACGATGGCGCAGTTCCTGCGCTCCAACTTCCTCACGCCCGTCGTGGTCGCCCGCCGGATGCGCGAGATGAACGTGGCCAAGGCAGCAGGTGATTTCCTGGTCAAGGGCGGCGACACCACCGAGGGCCGTTTGCGCGCGGGCGCTGCCGAGCTGTTGGTCGAACTGCTCGAATCGCTCGATCCCGACCGCCTGGGGATGCAAGTGAAGGCGGGTCTGGCGCGGCAGGCGGAGAAGATCGAAATCGCCCCACTGCTGGGCAAGATGCTCGAAGCCGCAATCGCCGACGATCGCCACCGCCCGTTGATGGACGGGATGATCCGCTGGGCCGGCCTGACGCTGGAAGACAACGAGGAAATGGTGCGCGATATCGTGCAGCAGCGCGCCAATGCCGTGATCCGCTGGACGGGTCTGGACGGCCGGTTGGCCAATTCGGTACTCGACGGCCTCTATCGCCTGCTGGCCGAGATCCTGGTCGACCCCGAACATCCGCTACGTGGCAAGGTGCAGGAAGGGCTGGAGAAGCTGGCGCACGACCTGCAACACGATCCCGAGACCCGCGCCAAGGTCGAGCGGATGAAGAACGACCTGCTCGACAATCCCGCCGTCGCCGACTGGTGGATGGGCGTATGGGAGCGGCTGCGCAAGTCGCTGATCGACATGGTCCGCAATCCCGACCGCGCGATGGACGGACAGATGGGCCACAGCCTCGCCGAACTGGGCAAGACCCTGCAGAGCGACCCGGCGCTGCAGCTACAGGTGAACCGTTTCGCCCGTCGCACGCTCGTGGGCATGGTCAATCGCTATGGCGAGCAGATCGTCAGCCTGGTCTCCACCACGGTGAAAAGCTGGGATGCCAGCACCGTCACCGGCCGCATCGAGCGCGCGGTGGGGCGCGACCTGCAGTTCATCCGCATCAACGGCACGCTGGTGGGCGGACTCGTCGGCGTGACGATCCACTTCCTGACGCAGGTGCTGTAAGCGAAGTCAGCTTCCCGGCGGGCCGAACAGGACGAAGACAGGCACCAGCCAGTAGGACGCGGTCGGCTGTCCATCCGCGTCGAGCGCCGGGTAGAAGCTGGCATTCTCCATGACCTGGTCACAGATGCGCTCGTTCACATTCGCTTCCAGCGTCGGGAAATGGATGTGGCACGATGTCGCCGCACCTTCCGCGTCGATCATGATCCGGACCTGGTTGTAGTTGCCGGTTAGTCGCGCGAACTGGTCGAAGGGGACGGTCCGGTTCGAAATCAGCCTGCCCTGCGTGGGGAAGGCCCCGCGCGAAAGGTTCTGGTGGCGCTCCGGGTCGATGCCCCAGACGCGCAGCAGGTCTTTCGCGCAGTTCTGCATTACTTCCATTGCCGGGGCGAGGTTGCCCGTTTCGATCCGCAGATCGCGGCGCATGCCTTCATCGAAAGTCATGCTGGTGACCTGTCCGGCCCGTTCCAGCTCCGCGGCAGGGTCGTAACCGGGGAATTGCGGCGTATCCTCGACAGCCTCCGGTTCGGGGCTTGCTTCTTCAGCGCCTTCGCGGGCCTGGAACACCCGGTTGAACTTGGGCTGGTCGTTCAGCGATACCGTGCCGAGAATCGACAGGCGTTGCCCGTCGCCGGTCTGCGATGTCGCAAGGTCGCTGCTGGCATTGGTGCCTAGCGGATCAAAGCCATAACCGATCCGTTCAGCACCACGGAAGGTGCGGAAGCTGTCTCCGATGATGAGCATACGCATGAACGGACCGGGCTGGATGCGTTCGAAAGCCACGGTGAGCTGGTCGTTCCCGTCGCTATAGGTGCGCAGCAGGCGGCAATAGTCTTCGCCAAAATCCGCGGTCCATGTGCCGGTGGGCTGGAACACCTGCGCCTCTGCATCCTGAGCCACGGCGGGTGCCGTCCCCAGCGCTGTTGCGGATGCTGCCGCGGCAAGAGCGAAATTCCGGATAACCATATGAAAACTCCTCCCCGGGGCGTTTGATAACCGTCGGGGAGGAGCGCTTCAATGACTTTGTCCGGATTGCCGGATCAGAGCTTTTCGGTCAGCTCCGGCACGGCGTTGAACAGGTCTGCCACCAGGCCGATGTCGGCGACCTGGAAGATCGGCGCGTCGGGATCCTTGTTGATGGCGACGATGGTCTTGGAGTCCTTCATGCCGGCAAGGTGCTGGATCGCACCCGAGATGCCGATGGCGATGTAGACTTCCGGCGCCACGATCTTGCCGGTCTGGCCGACCTGGTAATCGTTAGGCACATAGCCCGCGTCGACAGCGGCACGGCTGGCACCGATGGCGGCACCCAGCTTGTCGGCCAGCGGGGTGATGACCTGCTCGAAGGTCTCCGCGTCCTTCAGCGCACGACCGCCGGAGACGACGATGCCGGCGCTGGTGAGTTCGGGACGCTCGCTTTCGACGGCATCGAGGCCGACGAAGCTGGAGAGACCGGCGTCACCCGAGCCGGACACGTTCTCGACACTGGCCGATCCGCCTTCCGCGGCAGCCTTGTCGAAAGTGGTCGTACGCACCGTGATGACCAGCTTGGGGTCGCTGCTTTCAACCGTGGCGATGGCGTTGCCGGCATAGATCGGGCGCTTGAAGGCCTTGGGGCCTTCCACGCTGATGATGTCCGACACCTGCATCACGTCGAGCAGCGCGGCGACGCGCGGCATGACGTTCTTGCCGGTGGTGGTGGCGGGCGCGAGGACGGCGTCGTAGCCATCCATCAGGCCCACGATCAGCGGGGCGACGTTCTCCGCCAGCATGTGCGCATAGGCGGCATTCTGCGCCAGCAGCACCTTGGCGACGCCGGCGATCTTCGCGGCGGCATCGGCTGCGCCTGCGGCATCGTCGCCGCCGGCAACCAGCACGTGCACGTCACCGCCCAGCGCGGCTGCGGCAGTAACGGTGGCGAGGGTGGCATCGGCGACCTGGCCGCCGGTGTGTTCGGCAATAACAAGAGCAGTCATCAGGCGACTCCCAGGGCTTTGAGCTTGGCAACCAGTGCGTCGACGTCCGCGACGATCTCGCCAGCCTGGCGGACCGGCGGTTCGGACACGTTGGTGGTGGTCAGGCGCGGCGCCACGTCGACGCCGTAGTCAGCCGGCGTCTTGGTATCGAGCGGCTTCTTCTTCGCCTTCATGATGTTCGGCAGCGAGGCATAGCGCGGCTCGTTCAGGCGCAGGTCGGTGGTGATGATCGCGGGCAGCGAGAGCTTCACCGTCTCCAGGCCGCCGTCGACTTCGCGGGTAACCGAGACGCTGTCGCCGTCGATCTCCACCTTGCTGGCGAAGGTGCCCTGCGGGCGCTCCATCAGTGCGGCGAGCATCTGACCGGTCTGGTTGCTGTCGTCGTCGATCGCCTGCTTGCCCAGCATCACGATGCCGGGGTCTTCCTCGGCCGCGATGGCCTTGAGGATCTTGGCGACAGCAAGCGGTTCGACGATCTCGTCGGTCTCTACCAGGATGGCGCGATCGGCACCCATGGCCAGCGCAGTGCGCAGCGTTTCCTGCGCCTTTGCCGGGCCGATGGACACGGCGACGACTTCTTCCGCCTTGCCGGCTTCCTTCAGTCGCAGCGCCTCTTCCACGGCGATTTCGTCGAACGGGTTCATGCTCATCTTGACGTTGGCAAGATCGACGCCGGAACCGTCCGCCTTCACGCGCGGCTTCACGTTGTAATCGATGACCCGTTTGACGGGGACGAGGATTTTCATGTGGTACACCCTCTACTGGATTCGCGTTTCTGCCGCTTATGTAAACTACTTGACGTATAGGTCAAGCAAGCCCCCGCCGGAGCTTTACGGCTACTGCCATGCGGCCTACTCTCTGGGGCCAACGCTTGGAAGGGAAGAATGGCCATGCGCTTCTGGATTGCTCCTGTCCTGCTGGCGCTTGCCGCTCCCGCCGCGGCGCAGGAAACCCGTACCTTGCCGGAAGACTACGCGCCGCCCGCCGCTGACCTGACACAGATGGAATGGCTGGTGGGGCACTGGCGCGGGACGGGGATCGGCGGCCATACGGCGGTGGAGCACTGGCTGCCCGCCACGGGCGACACCATGGTCGGCACCTTCATCCAGACCGATGACACGGGCGACATCCGTTTTTCCGAACACATGTACCTGTCCGAGGTAGACGGATCGCTCGAACTGCGGCTCAAGCATTTCAATCCGGACATGACGAGCTGGGAAGAGCGCGACGACTATGTCACCTTCCGGCTGATCGAGGTCGAGCATTGCGCGGCCAGGTTCGGCGGTCTCACCCTGCGCTGCGATGGTGACGACCGGTTGCTCGTGGCGGTACTGATTCGCAATTCCGAAGGTGCGACCGGGGAGCTGGTCTTCCATCTCGAACGGGTGCACTGAGAAACCAGCGGGTATGTGGGCCGTTGTGCTCGCAGGGAGACCCATGTTTTGAGTGCCACACCGCAATCGGTCAACGACATCCTCGACAACCTCGCCGAGCTTGCCGGCGAGCATGACAAGGTGTCCTTCGACCAGGTGATGCACACTTTCGGCACGCGCACCTTCGGCCCGGCCATCATGGTGCCCGCGCTCATGGAGATCACGCCGATCGGGGCCGTGCCGGGCGTCCCCACCTTCCTTGCCACGATCGTCATGCTGGTGGCGGCGCAGAAGATGCTGGGGCGGCGCAGTCTGTGGTTGCCCGGCATTATCGGCAACCGCAGCATGTCAGGCGGGGAGCTGCTGAAGGCGACAGAGAAGCTGCGCCCGGTCGCCGCCTTCATGGACCGGCACTTCCACCGCCGGCTGAAGTTCATGACTCGCACGCCGTTCTCGCAGATGGCGGCGGGCGTGGTCATGCTGCTGTGCCTGACGGTGCCGTTCCTCGAGGTGCTGCCCTTTGCCAGCAGCGTGCCGATGCTCGCCATCGCCGGGTTCGGCCTGGCCGTGCTGGCGCGCGACGGGGTGCTGATGCTGGTGGCGCTGGCCGCCAGCCTTGGCGCATTGGCCATGGGGTTCGATTACTGGGACGGCGGGATCCGCGATACCGCCGCCACAGATGGCGTCGTCACCGAAGAGTCGGTGGAATCGGCCAGGCAATCTGCTGCGGAAGCGGGCGAAGCCGCTACCGAAGCCGCTGCCGAAGTGGTGCAGGGCGACTAGCGCCCTGTCCGTCGGGCCTCAGGCTGCTTCCTTCACCTGTGCGACGATCTTCTTGGCGGCATCGCCAAGGTCGTCTGCGGGGATGATCGGCAGGCCGGAATTGGCGAGGATGTCCTTGCCCTGCTGCACGTTGGTGCCTTCCAGGCGAACCACCAGCGGCACGTCGAGATCGACTTCCCTGGCCGCGATCACGATGCCCTCGGCTATGGTGTCGCAGCGCATGATGCCGCCGAAGATGTTGACCAGGATGCCTTCCACCGCCGGGTCCGACAGGATGATCTTGAAGGCCGCGGTCACCTTCTCGGTGGTGGCGCCGCCGCCCACGTCGAGGAAGTTGGCCGGGAAGGCGCCGTTCAGCTTGATGATGTCCATCGTCGCCATGGCCAGGCCGGCGCCGTTGACCATGCAGCCGATGTTGCCGTCGAGCTTGATGTAGGCGAGGTCGTGCTTGCCGGCCTCGACCTCCATCGGGTCTTCCTCGGTCTCGTCGCGCAGTTCGGCGATGTCCGGGTGGCGGAATTCGGCGTTGCCGTCGAAGCTCATCTTGGTGTCGAGCACCAGCAACTCGCCGCCCTTGGTCTGCACCAGCGGGTTGATCTCCAGCATCTCGCAGTCGAGCGCGGTGAAGGCCTCGTACAGCTGCTTGGCCAGCTTCTGCGCGGCCTTGGCCAGCGCGCCGTCCAGCTTCAGCGCATAGGCGACCGAGCGGCCGTGGTGCGGCATGAAGCCCGTGGCGGGATCGATGGTGATGGTGCGGATCTTCTCGGGCGTGTTGTGCGCCACTTCCTCGATATCCATGCCGCCTTCGGTGGAGACGATCATCGCCACCTGGCTGGACGCACGGTCCACCAGCATGGACAGGTAGAATTCCTTCTCGATGTCGACGCCGTCGGTGACGTAGAGGCGGTTGACCTGCTTGCCCGCTTCGCCGGTCTGGATCGTCACCAGCGTGTTGCCGAGCATTTCCTTGGCGTCCTTCTCGACGTCCTCGATGCTGTGGGCCAGGCGAACACCGCCCTTCGCGTCGGTGGGCAGTTCGGCGAACTTGCCCTTGCCGCGGCCACCGGCGTGGATCTGCGCCTTCACGACATACAGCGGCCCGGGAAGCTTCTTCGCGCCTTCGACGGCTTCCTCGACGCTCAGCGCCGGATAGCCCGTCGGCACGCCCACGCCGAATTTCGCGAGCAGTTCCTTGGCCTGGTATTCGTGGATGTTCATGGGGGGAGGACCTTCGATTCTGGGATGCGGAAAGTTTGCGCGCGCTAAAGCATTATCGAAGCCCGCTTGCAATCGCTTCCGGCCCGACGCATTTGCCACGGTACCGATGATCGACAGCATGAAACTCGAACAGATCTGCCGCGAGGCGGGTCACATGGCGCTACGCAAGTGGCCGGGCGGCGGGCACGACCTGAAAAGCTGGGAGAAATCCCCCGGCAGCCTGGTGTGCGAGGCCGATCTCGAAGTGGACACCTTCCTCCACCGCGAACTGGGCGCGCTGCTGCCTGCGGCCGGCTGGCTGTCGGAAGAGACCGCCGACAGTGCGGAGCGACTCGAAAAGGGGCTGATCTGGCTGGTCGACCCGATCGACGGCACGCGCGATTTCATCCGGGGCCGCACCGGCTGGGCGGTTTCGGTGGCGCTGATCTCGGCTGGCCGCCCGCTGATCGGGGCGCTGGTGGCCCCCGCGCGCGAGGAAGTCTGGTCGGCCACGGCGGGCAAAGGCGCCTGGCGCAATGGCAAGCGGCTGCAGGCCAGCACGCGCAAGCAGTTCACCGGTGCCCGCGTGCCGGTGCACGACCTGCCCAAGGAAGACCAGGACCTGACCAAGGTAGACCAGCCCAATTCCATCGCCTTGCGCGTCGCCATGGTCGCTGCCGACGAGGCGGACCTCGTCGCCACCGTGCGCTGGGGCTACGAGTGGGACATCGCCGCCGCCGCGCTGATCGCGCGCGAGGCCGGGGCGGCCGTCACCGACGCCTTCGGGAAGCCGCTGGCCTACAATAAGCGCGACCCGCGCGCCTTCGGCCTGCTGGTGAGCGCCCCGGCCATCCACAGTGCCGCCATCGACCGTCTCGCCGAGCGCGCGGAGAGGCTCTCCGCCCAATAACAAAAGGGCGCCCCGCGGGGCGCCCTTCCGTGCATTCTCGCAATCCGGCCGATCAGTACGCGTTTTCGACGTCCTGCTCGGTGATCGGGGTAATGCGGATTTCCACGCGGCGGTTCTGCGCGCGGCCGCTTTCGGTCGAGTTGTCGGCAATGGGATACTGCTCGCCATAGCCGATGGTCTCGATACGGGCGCGGGCAACGCCGCGCGAGACGAGGTAATTGGCGACCGATTCGGCGCGGCGGCGCGACAGGTCGAGGTTGTACTGCTCGCTACCGGTGGAATCGGTGTGGCCCATCACGTCGATCAGCGAGTTCGGATAGTCGATCATGCTTTGCGCGACACCGTCCAGCGTGGTGCGCATCTGCGGCGAGATGGTGGTGGAGTTCACCGCGAAGGTGACGTCCGGGAAGTTGAGCAGGATGCCGTCGCCACCCGGCGTTTCCGACACGTCCACGCCGGTGCCGGCGGTGACTTCTTCCAGCTCGCGGATCTGTTCGTCCATGCGATAGCCGACGTAACCGCCCGCAGCGGCGCCGATGCCGGCGCCGACGATACGCGCGGTCTTGCCTCCGACGAGGCCGCCGAGCAGGTAACCCAGGCCCGCGCCACCGATGCCGCCGATGGCGGTACGCGAGATGTGGCGTTCGCCGGTATTGGGGTCCGTGACGCAGGCACTGGTGGTGCCGACCAGCGCCAGTGCTGCAGTCGTCGAAACGAGGATCTTTTTGATTTTCATGTCGTCCTTCCCTAGAATCTGAGCAGACCACCGTCGCGAGTGGCTGGCCGTGCCATCCCATAAACGCCGAAGCATGATTGCCGTTCCGTGAATGGATGTTTTCAAGGGCTTTTGCCAGTGCCGCCAAACCTGCTAGCGCCGGAATCCTGATGAGCCCGTTTCCCTGGCATTACCTCGCCGCGCTCGCTTCGTTGATCGTGCTCAACGGCGTTTTCGCCATGTCGGAGCTGGCCATCGTTTCCGCGCGCACTGCACGCCTGCGCATGGCGGCCGAGAAAGGCAGCAAAAGCGCCGAAGTGGCGATGCGGCTGGCGGCGGAGCCGGGCAAGTTCCTCTCCACCGTGCAGATCGGCATCACGTTGATCGGGATCATCGCCGGTGCCGTATCGGGCGCGACCCTGGGCGAGCCGGTGGGCCAACGCCTCGCCCTGCTGGGACTGGAGGAGGATACCGCCAACAATGCCGGCTTCGCGCTGGTGATCGGCCTGACGACCTATTTCAGCCTGGTGGTGGGCGAACTGGTGCCCAAGCAGCTGGCCTTGCGTGCCGCCTTGCCGATCGCCCTGGTCATGGCGCGGCCGATGGACTTGCTGGCGCGCGTCACCGCGCCCTTCGTCTGGCTGCTCGATGCATCGTCCAACCTGCTGCTGTCCGCCCTCGGCATTCGCCACAAGGGCGATCATCGCCTGACCGCCGAGGAGCTGCAGATGATCTTCGCCGATGCCACCCGCACCGGCGTGATCGAGGAGCAGGAGCGCGCCATCCTGTCGGGCATCATGCGGCTGCAGGATCGCCCGGTGCGCGAACTGATGACTCCGCGCGTCGAGGTCGACTGGCTGGATGTCGATGCCGACGAGGAAGAGATCCGCACCACCATCGCCGAATCGCCGCACTCGCTGCTGCCGGTCGCCGAAGGCTCGCCGGACAAGGTGCTGGGCGTGGTGAAGGTGCGCGAAGTGCTGGCCCTGCTGGTGGCCGGGCAGCCGCTCGTGCTCGATGAGCTGCTGCGCAAGACCGAAGTCGTGCCCGACCAGCTCGATGCCATGGATGCGCTGCGGGTGTTGCAGCAATCGGGCACCGGCATGGCCATGGTGCATGACGAATACGGCCATCTCGACGGCATCGTCACCACGGCGGACCTGTTGAGCGCCATCGCCGGCGATTTCGCCAGCCACCAGGATGAGGGCGACACGCCCATGGTAACCGAGCGCGAGGACGGCTCGCTGCTCGTCTCCGGAGCGCTATCGGCCGATGCCCTGGCCGAGAAGCTGGGCCTGGAACTGCCGGAAAACCGGGAGTTCGCCACCGCTGCCGGTTACGCGCTCTACGTGCTCAAGCACCTCCCCTCGGAAGGCGAGCACTTCAGCGACCAGGGGTGGCGATTCGAGGTCGTCGACATGGACGGCCGCAAGATCGACAAGCTGCTGGTATCCCAGGAATAGGATTGTCTGTCTTTCGAAGCCGCATCCGCGGCTTCGTCCTCGCTAGACGCGCAGCAAGCTGCGCCCGCTGCTGGCGGACCGGTCGTCAGGCCGAAGCCAAGCGAGCCGGACGGCTCGCGCCCGGCGTCTGAGGGACCAAGAATGGAAAGGTTATTCCCGGCGTTAGCCCGGAATCACGGCTCGCGCGGCCTGGCCGTCACCTTCGGGTGCGGCGATGATGGCCTGGGTCGCGGTGCCCTTGTCGACCGTGAAAGTCTGCGCATCGCCGACGGAGGAGCGGATGCCCGGCTCGGCTTCGCCGGCCTGGTCCAGCGCGCTGGTTTCGACCGCGCTGCGCGGGGCTTCGCCGCCGAACAGGGCTTCGAGCGCCTGCTGCGAGGCGGTGCCTTCGACCGGGCGCGGGGCGCCGGGAGCGGGCGGGACGAGATGGAAATCGGGCGGAATCACCAGCGGTGCCTGGCGCTGCACGGCGAATTCGTCCGGACGATCGCGCCCGCCGATGTTGATGCCGCCACAGGCAGTCAGGCCCAGCACGGCCGTGCTGGCAACGATGGCGCGGGTGAGGTTACGCATGGTATTCAATTCTCCGGGCTCTTCTCGGCCGCTGTCGTTTCGTCGAGCGGCACTCCCATGTCGGCGGTGTCCTGCTCAATGGCTGGTTTCTCGCGTATGAACAAGGCGCGGGCAAGGATAATTACCACACCGACCGTGATTGCCGCATCCGCGACATTGAAAATCAGGAACGGTCGGAAGGTGCCGATGTGGAAGTCGGCATAGTCGATGACATATCCGTAAAGCACGCGATCGCGGATATTGCCCGCCGCGCCGCCCAGGATCAGGCCGAGCGGAACGATCTCTCCCAGGCTCTTTTCCCGCAGCATCCACACCAGCACCACCAGTGCGATGGCGGCGGTCACGGCCACCAGGATCCAGCGCATTTCCATGCTCGTCGCTTCGAACATGCCGAGCGAGACCCCGTAATTGTTGGTGCGGGTGAAATCGAAGAAGGGCAGCAGCGGGTAATGGTCACCGATATTCCGCAGGCCGAGATTCTCGACCACGTGGAACTTCAGCCACTGGTCGGCCAGAAAGACGACCACGGCGGTGAGCAGGCCGTAGAGGGCAAATTTGCGGTTCGCGATCATGCTTTTGCGTCCAGTTCGGCGACGACCTCGGTGCAGCGCCCGCACAGGTCGCCGTCTTCCTCCACTTCGGGGAGGAGGCGCCAGCAGCGCCCGCACTTGGCATCGGTGGACTTGGTGACGCTCACCGCATCGCCCTCGCCCAGGGTGACGGTGCCGGTGATGAACAGCTCTGCCAGGTCGTCGGCGGAGAAGCCTTCGGACACGGCACCGGCCGGCACCACGACTTCAGCTTCGAGGCCGGAGCGGATCTGCTTCTCGCGGCGCAGTGGCTCGATCGCCTCGGTGACGCGTTCACGCAAGGAGCGCAGCTTGTCCCAGCGCGCGGTGTCGGCATCGACGGCGGGAATCTCTGGCCATTCGAGCAGGTGCACGCTGTCGCCGTCGGGGTAGCGGGTGCTCCACACTTCTTCGGCGGTGAACACCAGCACCGGCGCGGCATAGCGGATCAGTGCCTGGAACAGCGTGTCGAGAGCGGTGCGATAGGCGCGGCGTTCCAGCCCGTCAGGCGCATCGCAATAGAGCCGGTCCTTGCGGATATCGAAGAAGAAGGCCGAGAGGTCTTCGTTCATGAAATCCACCAGCGCGCGGGTGTAATCGTTGAAGTCGTAGTCCTCGACGGCCTGCTTCAGCTTGGCGTCCAGTTCGCCCAGCAGGGCCAGCACGTAACGCTCCAGCTCGGGCATTTCGGCCACGTCGACGCGCTCGCTGTCGTCGAAGCCGCCGAGCGCGCCGAGCATGTAACGGAAGGTGTTGCGAAGCTTGCGATACTGGTCAGCCACGCCCTTCAGGATTTCCGGCCCGATCCGGTGGTCTTCGGTGAAATCGACCGAGAGCGCCCACAACCGGATGATGTCCGCGCCGTATTCCTCCATCACCTTCAGCGGATCGATGGTGTTGCCGAGGCTCTTCGACATCTTGCGACCATCGGCGGCCATGGTGAAGCCGTGGGTCAGCACCTGCCTGTACGGCGCGCGGCCGCGCGTGGCGCAGCTTTCCAGCAGCGAGCTCTGGAACCAGCCTCGGTGCTGGTCAGAGCCTTCAAGGTAGAGGTCGGCAGGCGATTGCAGGTCGGGCCAGTTGTCGCTTTCGAGCACGAAGGCGTGGGTGGAGCCCGAATCGAACCAGACATCGAGGATGTCGGTGATCATCTCGTAGTCGGCGGGGTCGTAGTCCGGGCCGAGCAACTGGGCGACATTGCTTTCGTCCCAGGCGTCGACGCCGTCCTGCTTGATAGCTTCGACGATGCGCGCATTCACCGCCTGGTCGACGAGGTATTCCCCGCTTTCGCGGTGCACGAACAGCGTGATCGGCACACCCCAGGCGCGCTGGCGGCTCAGCACCCAGTCGGGACGACCTTCGACCATGGAGCCGATACGGTTCTTGCCCTTGGCTGGAACGAACCGCGTGCGCGCGATTTCAGCCATCGCCGTCTGTCGCAGCGTCTTGCGCGGTTCCTGTGCGCCACCTTCGCTTTCCCAGCGCGCTTCGGCGGTGGTGTCGATGTGTTCGATGGCGTCGGGCATGTCCATCGGCACGAACCATTGCGGCGTGCAGCGGAAGATGACCTTGGCCTTCGAGCGCCAGCTGTGTGGATAACTATGTTGATAATCTGCGGACGCGCTGAGCAAAGCTCCAGCGGCCTTGAGGTCTTCGCAGATTGGCCCGTCCGGTGCGTTGAACTTGGGATTGATAACCGATCCGGAACGTTCGTCGGTGCGCGGCAGCCAGCCCCAATCCTCACGGTAGCGACCGTCGTCGTCGACCACGAATTTCGGATTGATGCCGTTTGCCTTGCACAGGTCGAAGTCGTCCTCGCCATGGTCCGGCGCCATGTGCACGAGGCCGGTGCCGCTATCGGTGGTGACGAAGTCGCCCGCCAGCAACGGACGCGGCTCGGCGAAGAACCCGCCGAGGTGGTGCATCGGGTGGCGGCAGATCGTGCCGGCGAGGTCGGAGCCCTTGCCGACCCAAGTTACGCTCCAGCCGTCGCCTTCTGACAACCAAGGGCTATCGCCAACACGTGCCGCAAACTGGGTCCAAAGCTCTTGGGCAACGAGGATCTTCTTGGTTCCAGAGCGATAGACGACGTACTCAACATCCGGCCCATAGGCGAGCGCCTGGTTCACCGGGATCGTCCACGGCGTGGTCGTCCAGATCACCGCGTGCGCGCCGACCAGTTCCTCGATCGGCGATTCAACAATCTCGAACGCCACGTCGATCTGCGTCGAGACGATGTCCTCGTACTCGACCTCGGCCTCGGCCAGTGCGGTCTTTTCAACCGGCGACCACATCACCGGCTTGGCGCCGCGATAGAGCTGGCCGCTCTCGGCGAACTTCAGCAATTCGGCGACGATGCCTGCCTCTGCCTCGGGCGCCATGGTGAGGTAGGGCTTGTCCCATTCCCCGATCACGCCCAGCCGCTTGAACTGCTCGCGCTGAACGTCGACCCATTCGGCGGCATATTCACGGCATTCCTGGCGAAATTCCTTGGCCGGGACCTCGTCCTTGTTCTTCTTCTTCTTGCGGTACTTTTCCTCGATCTTCCATTCGATCGGCAGGCCGTGGCAGTCCCAGCCCGGCACGTAGGGCGCGTCCTTGCCGAGCAGGCTCTGCGTGCGCACCACGGCATCCTTCAGCACCTTGTTCAGGGCGTGGCCGATGTGGATGTTGCCGTTGGCATAGGGCGGGCCGTCATGCAGGATGAACTTCTCGCGTCCCGCACGCGCCTCGCGCAGCTGCCTGTAGAGGCCGGCCTCTTCCCAGCGCGCGAGGATGCCCGGCTCCTTCTGCGGGAGTCCGGCCTTCATCGGGAAGTCGGTCTTGGGCAGGAAGACCGTGTCTCTGTAGTCGCGCTTCTCAGTCATTGCGCGCGCCACCTAGAAGGTCGCGCGCCTGCTCGCAATCCTGTTCCATCTGCGCCTTGAGCGCATCGAGGCTGTCGAACTTCGCTTCGGGTCGCAGGAAGTGGCAGAGCGAGACGTCGATCTCCTGTCCGTAGAGGTCTCCGGAGAAGTCGAAGAAGTAGGGTTCGAGCAGCTCCTTGGGCGGATCGAACTGCGGGCGCACGCCGAGATTCGCTGCCCCCGTCAGTTCCTGCCCGGTGGCGAGCACGCGGCCCCGCACCGCATAGACGCCGAAGCGCGGGCGCAGGTATGTGCCCATGTCCATGTTGGCGGTGGGATAGCCCAGCTCGCGCCCGCGCTTGTCACCGTGAATCACGGTTCCGCGCACGGTGAACGGGCGGGTCAGCAGCCGCGTCGCCACTTCGCATTCGCCCGCCTTCAACGCATCGCGGATGCGGCTGGAAGAGACGGTCTGCCCGCTTTCGCCCACAGGGCCGATGGCGCGCGTGGCAATGCCGCTCTCGGCCCCGACCTCGCGCAGCACATCAATGTTGCCGCCGCGCCCCTTGCCGAAGGTGAAGTCCTCGCCCGTTACCACGCCGCCCGCGCCGATATGGATGCCCAGCAGATCGCGCACGAAGCTGGTCGCGCTCATCGCGGCAAGGTCGTCGTCGAAGTCGAACACCAGCATGGTATCCGCCCCTGCGGCCGTGAACAGCTCCTCGCGCTGGTCGAGCCCGGTCAGGCGGAAAGGCGGCACATGCGGCGCGAAATGGCGCACCGGGTGCGGATCAAATGTGGCGACAATGGCCGGGCGCCCTTCGGCGCGCGCCCAGTCGACCGCCTCGGCAACCACGCGCTGGTGGCCGAGGTGGAAGCCGTCGAAATTGCCCAGCGCGATGATAGCGCCGCGCAGGCTTTCGGGGACAGGGTCACGATGCGAGAGGCGAGTCATGCGGCAGGCTCCAGCCCGTTCTCCAGCACGCGCAGGGCGTTGAGGCCCATGACGGCGCGGATCTCTTCCTCGCTCCAGCCGTCTTCCATCAGCGCCTGCGTCACCTGCACCAGTTGCGAGGTGTCGAAGCGGGTGGTGACGCTGCCGTCGAAATCGCCGCCAAGGGCAACATGCTCCACGCCGACCAGGTCGCGCACATGGCGCATGGCGGCGACGATGGCGGCGGGCGAGGTGTCGCAGACCGCGCCCGGCCAATAGCCGACGCCGATCACGCCGCCAGTTGCCGCCAGGCCGCGAATCTCTTCATCGGTCAGGTTGCGATTGACGGGGCAGGTCGCCTGCACGCCGCCGTGGCTCGAGACCACCGGGCGTGTGGCCGATGCCAGCACCTCGGCCACACAGGCATGGCTGCAATGGGCGATGTCGACCACCATGCCGAGCTCCTCCATCCGTCGCATGACTTCGCGCCCGAAGGGGGTCAGCCCGCCCTTCTCGACACCGTGCATCGATCCGGCGAGTTCGTTGTCGAAGAAGTGCACCAGCCCGGCCATGCGCACGCCCGCGTCGTAGAGCACGTCGACATTGCCGATTGCGCCTTCCAGATTGTGCAGCCCTTCGACTGACAGCATGGCCGCGACCGGCGGATTGTCACTGTCCGGCGCGCGCACGGGAACGATGTCCGCCGGCGTGCGCACCAGCGCCATCCGACCGTCCGATGCCGCAACGGCGCGCTCCAGCTTTTCGCCGTGGTAGAGCGTGCGCTCCAGCAGCGAGGTCCAGGTGCGCAGCGGCTGCAACTGGCCGAACACCAGCAAGGTGATGTTGTCGGTCTCGTCGGTGTTGTTGTCGTAGTTCTGGTTCTTCGGCGTCTTGGTGACGCTGGAGAAAATCTGCAGCGCGACATTGCCCCGCTCAAGGCGCGGCAGGTCAATATGGCCACGGTCGGTGGGATCGGTCAGGTCACGCTTCCAGAGCAGCGTGTCGCCATGCAGGTCGACGATGGTCAGCGTGTAGTGCAGCGCTTGCGCCTCGGCCGAGACTTCGGGCAGCGGCAGCCCGTCGATGACGTTGTGCTGCCGTTCCACCACGCTCGGCGCGAAGACGAAGAAGGCGACCAGCGCCAGCAGCAGCACGCCGCCGAAGCCGTAGGCGACACGCCGCATCAGCGGGTCCGTTCGTAGGTGACGAAATCGTAGGGCGGGAAACCGTCCTTGGCCGGGCGACTTTCGCGGGCGACCTCGCGCCAGGTCGGGTCGTCTGCCGGGGAAGGCATGGTCAGCTCGCCCTCGGTATCCTCGAACACCTCGGTCAGCTCGAAGGTGGTCGCAACGTCGTCGAACAGGGCGAAGATTTCCGCCCCGCCGATCACGGCGATATCCGCATCTCCGGCCAGCTCCAGCGCGGCCTCGGCCGTGTGCGCGACTTCCGCGCCCTCGGCCTGCCAGCCTTCCTGCCGGGTCAGCACGATGTGGCGGCGACCGGGGAGCACGCCGGGCAGGCTGTCGAAGGTCTTGCGGCCCATGATCATCGGCTTGCCCATGGTCAGCTTCTTGAAGCGGCGCAGGTCTTCCGAAATCGCCCAGGGCACCTCGCCGTCCTTGGCGATGATGCCGTTGGTCGCCCGGGCGACGATGAACAGGACGTCACGCGTCATCAGCCGACTCGCGTGATGTGGCCCATCTTGCGGCCTGCGCGCGCTTCGGACTTGCCGTAGAGATGCACGTGCGCGCGGTCGTCTGACAGGTGGCCGACCAGGTCGAGCGCGACCTCGCCGATCAGGTTGTCCATCACCACGCGCTCCGCCATGCGCTCGGTCGAACCGAGCGGCAGGCCGCAGATGGCGCGGATGTGGTTCTCGAACTGGCTCGTCACCGCGCCCTCGATGGTCCAGTGCCCGGAATTGTGCACGCGCGGAGCCATCTCGTTGAACACGGGGCCGTTCGCGGTGGCGAAGAATTCCAGCGTCAGCACGCCGACATAGCCCAAGGCCGAAGCGACCTTTCCGGCCAGCGCACGGGCCTCCTCCACTTGGCTGCCGACGATGGCGGGCGCAGGCAGCTCGGTGTGCGCGAGGATGCCGTCCTCGTGGGTGTTCCGGGTCGAATCCCAGAAGCGGATTTCGCCGCCCCGGCCACGCACCAGCACCACCGAGAACTCGCATTCGAAGCGCACGCGCTCCTCGTAGACGCAGCCACTTTGCGGAATGCGGATGCCCTGCGCCTCGTGGTCCTGCTTGATCGACCACTGGCCCTTGCCGTCGTAGCCGTCGCGCCGGGTCTTGAGGATACCGGGCGCGCCGACGCGGGCGATGGCCCCGGCCAGCTCGCTGTCATGGTCGACCGGCAGGTAGGGTGCGGGGCGACCGCCGACTTCCTCGATGAAGCGCTTTTCGCGCACGCGGTCCTGCGCCACTTCCAGCGCGCGGGTGCCGGGTGCCAGCATCGCCTGCGGCAGCCGGGCCAGCGGGGCGACGGGGACGTTCTCGAACTCGTAGGTGATGACGGCGCAATCGCGCGAGAATTCGATCAGTGCGTCCTGGTCATGCCACGGGGCGCAGGTGAACTTCGCGGCGACCTCGGCCGCGACGCTGTCCTGCTCGGGCGCGTAGATGTGGCAACGATAGCCAAGCTGGGCGGCGGCGACCGCCAGCATGCGGCCCAGCTGGCCGCCGCCAAGGATGCCGATGGTTGAGCCGGGCGGTAGCGCGGTCATGCCAGCCCCTCAGGCATCATCGCTGGGAGTGTCGGCGACCCGTTCGGTCTGCGCCGCGCGCCAGTCCTGCAGGCGGGTGGCGAGCGCCTCGTCACCCAGCGCCAGGATCGAGGCGGCCAGCAGGCCGGCATTGGTCGCGCCCGCCTCGCCGATGGCCAGCGTCCCGGTGGGAACGCCAGCCGGCATCTGCACGATGGAGAGCAGGCTATCGAGGCCCGACAGCGCGCGGCTCTGCACCGGCACGCCCAGCACCGGCAGGTGTGTCAGCGCGGCGACCATGCCCGGCAGGTGCGCGGCCCCGCCGGCACCCGCGATGATGACCTTGAAGCCTTCCTCCGCAGCGCCCTTGCCGAAGGCGTGCAGCCGGTCCGGCGTGCGGTGAGCGGAGACGATCCGCGCGTCATAGGCGACGCCCAGCTCGTCCAGCACCTCGGCGGCGCATTTCATGGTGCGCCAGTCCGACTGGCTGCCCATGACGATAGCGACGGGTGCAGGCATCTCAGCTGTCCTTCAGGTAATAGCGTTCGCCGACAGGCGTGGTGCCTTCGAACTCGTAGACGATCGGCTGGCCGGTGGGAATCTCCAGCCCGGTGATTTCCTCGTCGGAGATTCCGGACAGGTGCTTCACCAGTGCGCGCAGCGAATTGCCGTGGGCGGAGATGATCACCGTCTCGCCCCTGGCCAGCTGCGGCAGGATGTCGCTCTCCCAATAGGGCAGCACGCGTTCGATGGTGAGCTTCAGGCTCTCGGTCTGCGGCACGTCGATGCCGGCGTAGCGCGGGTCGTCCGACAGGTCGAACTCGCTGCCCTTCTCCAGCGGCGGCGGCGGCACGTCGAAGCTGCGACGCCAGATGTGCACCTGCTCGTCACCGTGTTTCTCGCGGGTTTCCTGCTTGTTGAGGCCGGTCAGCCCGCCATAGTGGCGTTCGTTGAGGCGCCAGTCCTTGGTTTCCGGGATCCACAGCCGGCCGCATTCCTCCAGCGCCAGGTGCAGCGTCTTGATCGCGCGCTTCTGCACGCTGGTGAAGGCTACCGTCGGCAGCACGCCCTTGGCCAGCAGCAGGCGCCCGGCCTCGCACGCTTCCTCGACACCCTTTTCGGTGACGTCGACGTCCCACCAGCCGGTGAAACGGTTGGCGAGGTTCCATTCACTCTGGCCATGGCGGACGAGGATCAGCTTGGTCATTGGCATCGGGTCTCCTGCAGCAAGAGCGCGCGCCCTAGCTTTCGTCGGTGTTTTTGGAAAGCTCTTGCGATTCGCGCGTGGCCTTGGCGCGCGCCTGCGACTTGCGCCGCTTCAGGTTCGCGCGCAATTGTTCGGCCAGCCGTTCCTCGCGGGACATATCCTTGCTCATGGGGCGCATATCTGGCGCAAGGCGCGCCTTTCCTCAAGCATGGCTTGACTTTCGCAGGCGACGCGACAATAGCGCCCGCCGGTCTCCAACCGCATGGCCGGAAGACACAGATGCTGCTGTAGCTCAGTGGTAGAGCGCACCCTTGGTAAGGGTGAGGCCGGGAGTTCAATCCTCCCCAGCAGCACCATTCTTCATTCCGATCGCGCAGCCGCGCGCCCATCCTCGGCACCATTCCCTTCCACGCGGCTTCGCCTTCGCTGCGGGTGGTCCCTCGGCCTTGCCGTCGCTTTGCTGGGGCGTCCGGCTGCCAGCCTCCGGTTTTCCATTTCAATTTAGGTGTATGGTGCGTATAAGGCACCTATGGACACCGAACCGCTCACCAAGCTCGATCCCTCCTACACCACCGTCATGCGGCTGGAGGGGTTGTTGACGTTGATCCCGCTGCTGGGTGGCGCTGGTGCGCTCTATTTCACCGAGGTGATCCCGCAGTGGATACCGGGTGTCCTGCTGCTGCTCGTCGCGCTGGTGCTGGTCGTCTACCTGCCGATGAAGCGATACCGTTCGCGCGGCTATCACATGAGCGACGACCGGCTGCGCGTGGTGAAGGGCGTGATGTTCCATGCCGATACCGTGGTGCCCTTCAGCCGGGTGCAGCATCTCGACGTCGAACAGAACCCGCTCGAGCGCGCCTTCGGCATTTCACGGCTGATCCTGCACACGGCGGGCACGCACAATTCCTCCGTCACGCTGCCGGGCCTCGCCCATGCCGATGCCGTCGCCATGCGCGAAGAGATCCGCCAGCACGTGAAGCGCGAATCACTGTGAGCGAAATCGTGGAGGACACTGCCGCGCCGGAAGAGGTGCCGGATATCGAGATCGACGAGTGGCAGCGGGTCAACCCGCTCAGCATGGCCGTGCAGCTGGTGCGGCTGGGCTTCCAGGCGATCATCCCGGCGGCGTTCGTGTTGTGGGGCTCGGCTTCCGATGCCGACAAGTTCGACATGGCCGGACCGATCATCGGTCTGGTGGTCCTGCTGATCATCGCCGTCGTCGGCTTCCGGACCTGGCTCGGCTGGGTGCGGTTGCGCTACCGCGTGGGCGAGAACGATGTGCGGGTCGAGCAGGGCATTCTCAGCCGCCAGGCGCGCTCGGTCCCCTACGAGCGGATTCAGGACGTCAGCCTCGAGCAGAAGATCGTGCCGCGGTTGCTGGGCCTCGTCGAAGTGCGCTTCGAGACCGGCGCGGGCGGCAAGGACGAGCTGAAGCTCGCTTATGTCTCCGAGGCCGAGGGCGAGAAACTGCGCGAGAGGGTGCGCGCGCTGGTGGAGGGCGAGGAGGCGAAGCCGCTCGCGGCGGCCGCCACCGACCAACCGCCGGCGGAAGTACCCGCCGCGTCGGGCGGACGCCAGCTCTTCGCCATGGACCCGAAGCGGCTCGTCACTTTCGGCCTGTTCAACTTCTCGCTGGTAATCTTCGCCGTGCTTCTGGGCGCGTTGCAACAATTCGAATTCCTGCTGCCGTTCGACCTGTGGGGATACGTCGAATCCTTCTTCGAGACGGAGGGGCTGAGCGAGGCGGGCAGCTATGTCTCCACGCTCGACACCTGGGCGCGCGTCGCGGCGATCCTCTACGCTGTCTTCGCAGTGGTCCTGGTGGGCATAGCCAGCGGCGTGGTGAAGACGCTGGTGCAGGACTGGGATTTCCTGCTGGAGCGCACGCCCAAGGGTTTCCGCCGCCGTCGCGGCCTGCTGACAAAGACCGACGTGGTCATGCCCGTACACCGGGTGCAGGCGCTGGTGGTGAAGACCGGCATCATCCGCCGTCGCTTCGGCTGGCACGGCCTGTCCTTCGTCTCGCTGGCGCAGGATTCGGGCTCGGCCAACCACGATGTCGCGCCCTTCGCCAAGATGGAGGAAATCGCCCCCATCGCTGCCGAAGCGGGCTTCACCCTGCCGGACGAGAGCGAGGACTGGCGGCGACCCAGCCCGAACTACTATTTCGACCGGGGCGTGCTCGCCGGGCTGTTCGTAACACTGATCGGGATCGTGGCGTTCACCGCCGCTGCCAGCGGGGCAGGCGGATTCGTTCCGGGTCTCGCCGTCATCGCCGTGGCAGTTCCGGCCCTTGTCGCCCTGCTTGGCGCGCGAGAGATCTACCGCTGGCGCTACGATCGCCACGCGCTCGACCCGCAGCAGGTCATCTCGCGCAAGGGCTGGCTCGCCCCGCGCACGCAGGTCGCCAGCCGAGTAAAGCTGCATTCGGTGGAAATCACGCAGGGCCCGCTGGGCCGCTGGCGCGGCTACTGCAACCTGGTGTTCGGCATGGCGGGCGGGCGCTTCGCCTTCCGCGGCCTGTCTCTGGCAGACGCGCGCAAGCTGCGCGCCGCCGTGCTCGATTCGATTGCCGAGGTGGATTTCGCCAAGCTGCCGCGCTGAATCGGAAAAGGGCCCCGGCAGAAGCCGGAGCCCTTCCAAAATTCTCGTCATCAGGCGGCGTCAGTACATGACACCGTAGTAACTGAAGACCTGCCGGCCAAAGTTGTCGGTGAAGGTCGGCGTTTCGCTGGGCGCATAGGACGGTGCCTCACGCAGTTGCGATTTGTCGATGTTGACGACATAGCCGTCCTTGGTGACGTCATAGTCCAGCGCATCCCACGGGACGGGGAAATGGCTTTCGCCCATTCCCAAAAAGCCGCTAAAGCTCATCACCGAGTATTCCACCCGGCCGGAGCGCTTGCCGATCATCAGGTGATCGATCTTGCCGATTTCCTCGCCATCGGTGGAGAAGACCTTGGTGCCTTCTACCTTGCTCGATGAAATCAGATTGTCGGCCTCGTCACGCTCGACCGGGCGCGACCGATCGAACTCAGCGCGACGGTTCAGTTCGGCATCGGAAAATTCGGTGCGTGTTCTCAGGGTGCTAGTCTGCGTCATGAGATCTCCTTTCGGTGATTGCGCCGATGACTTGCGGAAATGCGCATTGCCGGCTTCCTTGTGGCGCACTCGGCGCTGGCTACGACCCACCAAAGGCGGGGAGCGGAAGCTGCCGGCGTCATGTCGACGTCATCGGCTCTTACACAACATCAACGCGCCGCCTTGGAGCGATGTTCCGAAATAGTCTCAGTTTTCTCGTGGCTTGCCTCGAGGGCAGGTCAGGCGCGCAGGTCAGCCCATTCCGGGTGCTTGTCGAACTGGGCGACGACATAGGGACACAGCGGCTTGATCTTGAAGCCGTTCGCGCGGGCATCGTCGATCATGGCCTGCACCAGCTTGAAGGCGATTCCCTTGCCGCGCGCGGCGGGCGGGGTGAAGGTATGGTCTGCCACGCGGGCATCCCCGCGCCTGTGCCAGGTCAGCTCGGCGCCCACCTCGCTGCCTTCCACCGGGGTGCGATAGGCCCCCTTGTCGCCGTCGTCGGTGATGGTGATTTCAATATCGGCCATGCGATCTCCTTCTTGCGCTGAACGGGCCTTGCGGCCAATGCGTTCCGCCATGCAGTTCCTGTCCGACAATGCTGCGCCGGTCCACCCCAAGTTGTGGGAAGCCATGCGCGCAGCCGACGCGCCCGACACGCCGTACGATACCGATGCGCTCAGCCGCGAGCTGGATGCGCGCTTCACCGCGCTGTTCGGGCGCGAGTGCGCGGCGCTGTGGGTGGCGACCGGAACGGCGGCCAATTGCCTGGCGCTGGCAACCATGGTGGACCCGCACGGCGGCGTGATTTGCCACGAGGAAGCGCACATCGAGATGGACGAGTGCGGCGCGCCCGGTTTCTACCTGCACGGCGCCAAGCTGCTGCTGGCCAGCGGTGCCGGGGCCAAGCTGACGGTCGATTCGATCGGCGAGGTGCTGGCCGGCATCACCCGCGGCGTGCACCAGGTGCCCGCGCAGGCGATTTCGATCACTCAGGCGAGCGAATACGGCATGGTCTACCGGCCGGACGAACTCGCGGCCATCGGCGCGCTTACGAAGGAGCACGGCCTTGGCCTGCACATGGATGGTGCGCGCTTCGGCAATGCCACCGCTTTCCTTGGCGGCACGCCGGCAGAAGCGGCAGGGCCGGTCGACGCGCTCAGCTTCGGCTTCGTGAAGAACGGCGGCATGGGGGCCGAGGCGGTCATCCTGTTCGATACCGAACAGGCCGACATGATCCGCTTCCGCCGCAAACGTGCAGGGCACCTGCAGAGCAAGGGCCGTTTCCTCGCCGCGCAGATCCTCGCCATGTTGGAGGATGACCTCTGGCTGGAGAATGCCCGCGCTTCCAACGCGGCAGCGGCGGAAATCGCGCAGGCGGCGGGCGAACGACTGCTTTATCCGGTCGAGGCGAACGAGCTGTTCGTGCGCATGGATACCGATGAGCGCGCGGCGCTGCGCGGGCAGGGCTTCGCCTTCTACGACTGGGACGACACCTGCGTGCGGTTCGTCACCAGCTGGGCGACCGATCCCGACCATGCCGGAGCGCTGGGCAAGGCGATCGCCGCGCTATGAGCGCAGCGCAGACCAGCATGCTGCACTGGCGAGTGATCGTGCCCTTCGTGCTGACCGGCACGATCTGGGGTTCTACCTGGTGGGTCATCACCGGGCAGATCGATGGCGTGCCCGCAGCCTGGTCGGTCTTCTACCGCTTTGCGCTGGCGACGCCGGCGCTGTTCATCGTGGCGGCGCTGATGCAGCGCCGCCTGCGCCTGTCGCGGCCCGAACACCTGCTGGCCATCGGCGTGGGACTGGCGCAGTTCAGCGGCAATTTCCTGTTCGTCTACCATTCGGAACTCTACGTCACCTCGGGCATCGTGGCGATGATGTTCGCGCTGCTGATGGTCCCCAATGCCGTGTTCGCGCGGATCTTCCTGGGGGAGCGGGTGCAGGGCGGCTTCGTGCTCGGCAGTGCGGTGGCGATCGTGGGCGTGTCCTTCCTGCTGTGGCACGAGTGGCAGGCCAACCCCGATGCCGGGGTGATCGGCGGCAATGTCGGACTGGGCATCGTGTTGGCGGTGATCGGCATCCTTGCCGCCTCGATCGCCAACGTGATCCAGGCCAACCCGACCGGGCGCGCCGTGCCGATGGTCAGCCTGCTGGCCTGGGCCATGCTCTATGGCACCCTTTTCGATCTCGGCTTTGCGTGGGTGACCGCCGGGCCGCCGCCGGTGCCGGAGGGCGCCGCCTACTGGGGTGGCATCGTCTACCTGGCGCTGATCGGATCGGTGGTGACCTTCCCGCTGCACTACAATCTCGTCCGCGAGATCGGTGCGGGGCGCACGGCCTACAACTCGATCGTCACGATTACGGTGGCGATGCTGCTGTCGACCCTGTTCGAGGGCTATCGCTGGACCCCGCTCACGGCGACGGGCATGGGCCTGGCCCTGCTGGGCATGGTGCTGGCGCTGCGTGCCCGGCGGCAGAAGGGCGTGCAGGTACAGCAATCGGGTAGCCTGCGGCACGAGGTGGACTAGGCGAGGTTTGCCAGGCCCTCGCGATAGGTCGGGTAGGCAGGGTGCCAACCGAGCACGCGCTTCGCCTTGCCATTCGCCACCCGGCGGTTCTCGGCATAGAAGCCGCGCGCCATCGGGGAGAGGCCTGCTTCTTCCAGCGACTGCAATGGTGGCGGCTCCACGCCCATTCGCGCGCAGGCATATTCGACCAACTCGTTCTGGCTGCACGGCAGGTCGTCCGAGAGGTTGTAGGCCCCCGGCGGCGCGTGACCCAGCACCGCGGCCATCACCCCGCTGGCGATGTCCTCCACATGCACCCGGCTGAATACCTGTCCCGGCAAGTCTATTCGGTGCGCCTTGCCCGACCGGATGCGATCGAACACGCTGCGGCCGGGGCCGTAGATTCCCGGCAGGCGGAACACGCGTGCACCGAGGTCGAGCCAGGCGGCATCGCATTCGGCCCGCGATGTGCGCCTGCCGGTGCCCGTTGGTGCCGTCTCATCGACCCAGGCCCCCCTTGTGTCACCGTAGACCCCCGTTGAGGAGAGGTAGCCGAGCCACTTGCCCTCCAGCGCGTGGCCATAGGCTTCCAGAACCGGATCGTTGCCCGTTTCCCGGCTCGGCGGGACGGAGGAGAGCACGAAGCGCGCCTTGCCCACGGTTTCGCGCACCGCAGCGCTGTCGGCAAAATCGATATCGCCGTCCGAGCCGGTCGCCGAAACGGTCCAGCCCGCCGCGCGCGCCACAGCGGCGATGCGCTTTGCCGTATATCCCAGCCCGAAAATGAACAGATCCGCCATTTGTCGCGTTCTAGCCCCTCGACGCTGCGAAGGAAGGACTTTAGGTCACTCGCCATGGATATTGCCCGCACTCCCTCGACCATCGACGGCAACGACCAGTTGGCCGATGCCGCCCCGCAGCCCAAGGCTCCCGCGATCATCCGCCGGGAGGACTACAAGCCCTTCCCCTGGAAGGTGCCGCAAGTCGCGCTCGATTTCACGCTGGGGCTGGACAAGACGCGCGTCGTCGCAACCCTGCAGGTGGAGGCCAATCCCGAGGCCGAGCGCTCGCCGATCATCCTCCTGAACGGGGACGACCTGGAACCGCTGAGCGTGAAGGTCGATGGCGAGGAAGTGACCAGCTGGACGCTGGAAGACGAGGACATGCTGCTCTCGCTGCAGAGCGACCGTCACGAGATCGAGATCGTCACCGAGATCGACCCGTCGGCCAACACCAAGCTGATGGGCCTCTATGCCTCGGACGGCATGCTGTGCACCCAGTGCGAGGCGGAGGGCTTCCGCCGCATTGCCTTCTTCCCCGATCGGCCTGATGTGCTCTCCACCTACCGCGTGCGGATGAGTGGCGATGCCGAGGCCTTTCCCGTGCTGCTGTGCAACGGCAACCTCGAGGCCAGTGGCACTGGCGAGGATGGCACGCACTGGGCCGAATGGCACGACCCCTGGCCCAAGCCGAGTTATCTCTTCGCGCTGGTGGCGGGGCAGCTGGTCGCCAACACCGACAGCTTCACCACCATGAGCGGGCGCGAGGTAACGCTGAACATCTACGTGCGCGAGGGCGACCTGCCGCGCACCGGCCACGCGATGGAATCGCTGAAGAAGAGTATGAAATGGGACGAAGAGGTGTTCGGCCGCGAATACGATCTCGACCTGTTCAACATTGTCGCCGTTTCCGACTTCAACATGGGCGCGATGGAGAACAAGGGTCTCAACATCTTCAACACGAAATACGTGCTGGCGGACGAGGACACTGCGACTGATAGCGACTTCGACGGCATCGAAGGCGTGATCGCGCACGAATACTTCCACAACTGGTCAGGCAACCGCATCACCTGCCGCGACTGGTTCCAGCTGAGCCTGAAGGAAGGCTTCACCGTGCTGCGCGACCAGCTGTTCAGCCAGGACATGGGCAGCGAACCGGTGAAGCGCATCGAGGACGTGCGCGTGCTGCGCGGGGCGCAGTTCCCCGAAGACAGCGGTCCGCTGGCGCATCCCATCCGCCCGGACAGCTATCGCGAGATCTCCAACTTCTACACCGCCACCGTCTACAACAAGGGTGCCGAAGTCATCCGCATGATGCGCACCATGGCAGGCGAGGAGCGCTTCCGGAAAGGCACGGACCTCTATTTCGACCGTCACGACGGCGAAGCCGCGACCTGCGAGGACTTCATCAGGGCGATCGAGGAAGGTGCCGGGCTGGACCTGTCGCAGTTCCGCCTGTGGTACTCGCAGGCCGGCACGCCGAAGGTCTCCGTGCGGCTGGAACACACCGGCGATACGGCCACCCTGCACCTGTCACAGGACGTGCCGGCCACTCCAGGCCAGCCGGACAAGCAGCCGATGCCGATTCCGCTCAAGCTGGCGCTGTTCGACAGGAAAACCGGGAAACACCATGGTGAACAACTGGTTACCGTTAACAAAGCTCAAGATAGCCTGAGCTTTTCCGGATTCGCCGAAAAGCCGGTGCTGTCGATCAATCGCGGCTTTTCCGCGCCGATCACCGTCGAGCGTGACGTGGGTCAGGACGAGCTGGTCTTCCTAGCCGCCCACGATGACGACCCCTTTGCCCGTTACGAGGCCTTGCAGGACCTGGTCGTCGGCCACCTGAAGCAGGCGGTCGACGGTGCGCTGACCGATGACCAGCGGGATGCGGCGCGCAGCGCGATTGCGCAGGCGCTGAAAGCGGTCCTCGAAGACGACCGGCTGGATGACCTGATGCGCGGCGAACTGCTGCTGCTGCTGCCGAGCGAGACTTACCTCGCCGAAACCATGCTGGTGGCGGACCCCGGCCGCATCCACCAGGAACGCCAGGCCCTGCGCGCGGCATTGGGGCAGGCGCTGGAAAGCGAATTCGCCGCCCTGCACGAACGTGCCTCGGCCGTGCCCTTCGGCCTCTCCGCCGAAGCGCGCGGGGCACGCAAGGTGAAGACCCAGGCGCTGGTCTACATGGCGGCGGGCAATCCGCAGCGCGGCAAGGCGATGGCCTGGGCGCAGTACCAGGGCGCGGACAACATGACCGATCGGCAGGGGGCGCTGATGGTGCTGACCGGCCTCGACGGGATCGAGCGCACCGATGCGCTAATCGACTTCTACAACCGCTACCAGGGCAATGCACTGGTGGTCGACAAGTGGTTCGCACTGCAGGCCAGCTCCATGCACCCGCACGTGCTGGACCATGTGAAGGCACTGGGCAACCACCCTGACTTCACCATGAAGAACCCCAACCGCGTGCGTTCGCTGTACATGGCCTTCGCCTACAACCCGCACGCCTTCCACGCGCCCAGCGGCGAGGGTTACAAGCTGGTGGCCGACGTCATCCTGGCATTGGACCCGATCAACCCGCAGACCGCTGCGCGCTTCGTGCCGCAGCTGGGCCGCTGGCGGCGGATCGAGCCGGGGCGTTCGGCATTGATGAAGGCGCAGCTCGAACGCATTGCCGAGGCACCGGAGCTGTCGCGCGATACCTACGAACAGGTGAGCCGCAGCCTTGGCTGACGCGGGCGAGGTCGTTCGCGCTGCAAACATCGCCGTCCCGCACGGCTTCCTCGACGCTGCCCAGAGCGATGCGCGCCAGCTTTCGCTCGCCATTGGCGAGGCAGAGCCGGTGTTCGTCGAGCAGGTCCATTCCGCCACGGCAATCTGCGTGGACCGGCCCTTCAAGGACGCCGCGCGCCCGCAGGTCGATGCCATGGCCACTGCCACCCCCGGCCTCGCGCTGGCCGTCGTCACCGCCGATTGCGCGCCGGTCCTGCTCGCCGACTCGCAGGCAGGCGTCATCGGCGCGGCCCATGCCGGCTGGCGCGGCGCGCAGGGCGGGGTGATCGCCGATGTCGTGGAGCGGATGGAAGAACTGGGTGCCGCGCGGGCGAATATCGCTGCCGCCATCGGCCCCACCATCGCCAAGGCAAGCTACGAAGTGGGGGCGGACATGCGCGCCGCCTTCGATCCGCAGGACTTCGACCTGTTCGAGGCGACCGGGCCGGACAAGTGGCATTTCGACCTGGAAGCCTATGTTGTTCGCCAACTTGCCGCGGCGGGAATCGAATCGGTCTGCCCGCTCGGTCTCGATACCTATGCCGACAAGCCGCGCTTCCATTCCTATCGCCGCGCCACGCATCTGGGAGAGCCGACAACGGGCCGCCAGATATCGCTGATCGCGCTTCCCGGCTGACGATTTGCGCCGTGCAGATGCGCCCTTGCAGCGCACTGCGTCACATAACCGCCAAAAGGCGGGTTGGCAGCGCCGATTCACTCGTCTATCAGCCGCGCCAAGCCGCCGCCCGGCAACGGTTCGTCGTGCGGCTTTGACAGGTTACTCTTCGCCCGACCTCCGGGAATCGCAACCGGCGGGAAAGGCGACAGGCAAGGCAAGGTTATGGCAACCACCACTGGCACTCCCGAGACCGCAGAGGTCGCAGGTGAAGACGGCGTCCGCCGTCGCGATTTTATCGAGATTGCAGCCGTTTCGGCGGCAGGTTTCGGCGGCCTCGTCACGCTGATCCCGCTGGTCAGCCAGATGGCCCCGTCGGAAGACGTGCTGGCCGAGAGCACCACCGAGCTGGACATTTCCTCGCTGGAGGTGGGCCAGTCGATCAAGGCGGTGTTCCGCAAGCAGCCGGTGTTCGTCCGCCGCCTGACGCAGGCTGAGATCGACGAAGCCAATGCCGTGGACGTCGGCGACCTGCGCGACCCGCAGACGCTGGCGGAACGTACCCTGCCCGGCAACGAAGACCTGCTCGTGGTGATGGGTGTCTGCACCCACCTCGGCTGTGTGCCGCTGGGTGCCGCCGAGGGTGAGAACAAGGGCGAGTTCGGCGGTTACTTCTGCCCCTGCCACGGTTCGCACTACGACACCGCCGCCCGTATCCGTAAGGGTCCGGCACCGACGAACCTGGCGGTTCCCGAATATACCATCTCCGACACGACGCTCGTGATCGGCTGAGGCGAGAGAGAAGAAAATGAGCTTTCCCTGGGCCAAGGAATACCAGCCGACCAACCCGGTGATGCGGTTCTTCGACGAGAAGCTGCCGCTCCCGCGCCTCGTCTACAATGCCGTGGGCGCTGGCTATCCGGTTCCCCGCAACCTGACGTACTTCTGGAACTTCGGCGTCCTCGCCGGCTTCTTCCTGGTGCTGCAGATCGTCACTGGCGTGGTGCTGGCGATGCATTACGCGCCGAACACGCTGGTTGCCTTCGGTTCGGTCGAGCACATCATGCGCGACGTCAACTGGGGCTGGCTGATGCGGTACACGCACGCCAACGGCGCCAGCTTCTTCTTCGTCGTCATCTACATCCACATCTTCCGCGGGCTGTTCTACGCTTCGTACAAGCCGCCGCGCGAGATGATCTGGCTGATCGGCGTCGTGATCTTCCTGCTGATGATGGCCACCGCCTTCATGGGCTACGTGCTGCCGTGGGGCCAGATGAGCTTCTGGGGCGCGCAGGTCATCACCGGCCTGTTCGAGGCCATCCCGCTGGTCGGCCCCGGCCTGAAGACCTGGCTGCTGGGCGGCTTCGCACCGGATAACGCCGCGCTGAACCGCTTCTTCAGCCTGCACTTCCTGCTGCCCTTCGTGATCGCCGGCTGCGTGATCCTGCACATCTGGGCGCTGCACATCCCCGGTTCGTCGAACCCGACGGGCGTGGAAGTGAAGCAGGAATCGGACACCGTGCCGTTCCACCCGTACTACACCGCCAAGGACGGTTTCGGCCTGGGCGTGGCGCTGCTGGTGTTCTTCGCCTTCGTGTTCTTCCTGCCGAACGCGCTGGGCCACCCGGACAACTACATCGAGGCGAACCCGCTCTCGACCCCGGCGCACATCGTTCCGGAATGGTATTTCTACCCGTTCTACGCGATCCTGCGCGCCTTCACCTTCGACTTCATCCTGCCGGCCAAGCTGTGGGGCGTGCTGGCCATGTTCAGCGCCATCCTGGTGTGGTTCTTCCTGCCGTGGCTGGACAAGGGTCCGGTGCGTTCGGGCCACTACCGCCCGCTGTTCCGCAAGTTCTTCTGGTTCGGCCTGATCCCGTGCATGGCTGTGCTGTTCTACTGCGGCGGCGCGCCGGCCGAAGAGCCCTATGTCATGATCAGCCAGATCGCGACGGCTTACTACTTCCTGCACTTCCTGGTCATCCTGCCGATCGTCTCTTCGATCGAACGTCCGGAGCCGCTGCCCTTCTCGATCACCGAGGCGGTGCTGGGTTCCGACGAGAAGGCTGTGCTGGGCGACAACGCCAAGCCGGCGGTCTGAGCTAGGGGAAAGACGAGAAAATGATTCGCCTTGTTGGAATCCTCATCGGCCTTGGCTTCACCTTCGTGGTGCTGCTGGCCTTCATCACCGGTGCTTCCACCGTCATCGGCCAGGGCTACCTGACTGAAGAAACCGCCGAGTACGCCTTCCACGAGGAAGCGCACGGCCCTGACGGCGGCTTCCAGTTCGAAGGTCCGTTCGGCACCTGGGACTACACCCAGCTGCAGCGCGGCTACCAGGTCTACAAGGAAGTGTGCTCGGCCTGTCACTCGCTTGACTACGTCGCCTTCCGCGACCTGACCGACCTCGGCTATTCCGAGGCGCAGGCCAAGGCCGAAGCTGCCACCTGGCAGGTTCCGGGCATCAACCCCGACACGGGTGAAGCGACCTCGGTGCCGGCCGCATGGACCGACTACTTCCCGTCGCCCTATCCGAACGACGTTGCTGCCGCTGCAGCGAACAACAATGCCATTCCGCCTGACCTCTCGCTGATGGCGAAGGCCCGCCACGACGGCAGCAACTACATTTACGCGCTGCTGACCGGCTATCAGGAACCCTCCGCCGAACTGCTGGAGCGTTTCCCCGATTCCGCGCCGGGCACGGGCCTCTATCACAACCCGTACTTCGCCAACCTCAACCTGGCGATGGCTCCGCCGATCACGGCAGACGGCCAGGTCACCTATGCCGACGGCACCGAAGCGACTGTCGAGCAGATGTCTGCCGACGTGGCCGCCTTCCTGACCTGGACCGCCGAACCCACGCTGGTGAAGCGCAAGGCAGTTGGCTGGGCCGTGCTGGGCTTCCTGTTCTTCGCCACCATCCTGGCCTGGTTCGCCAAGAAGCAGGTGTGGGCGGACGTCAAGCCGAAGCGCCGCAAGGACTGACCGGAAATTGCCGGGACCGAAATACCCGGGACTGTCGCGTGATGAGCTGAAAGCGCTTATCCGGACAGTCCCGGATTTTCCGTCCCACGGCATCCAGTTTCGCGACATCACCACGCTCCTTGCCCATGGCGAGGGGCTTGCTGCGTCTATCGACCACCTCGTCGAGATCGCGGCCGATCTAGGCGCCGACAAGGTGGCCGGCATCGAGGCGCGCGGCTTCATCTTCGGCACTGCCCTGGCGCTGCGCCTTGGCGTGGGCTTCGTGCCCCTGCGCAAGGCAGGCAAGCTGCCGGTCGAAACGATCGGGGAGGATTACGCCCTCGAATACGGCTCTGCCCGGCTGGAGCTGGATCCCAGCATCGTCGACGATAATGCGCATGTGCTGGTCGTTGATGACCTGCTGGCGACCGGTGGCACGGCGATTGCCGCGACCAACCTGCTGCGTCGTGCCGGAGCACGGGTCGAACACGCCTTGTTCGTTGTCGATCTGCCCGAACTGCCCGGCGGAAAGGCGCTGGCGGAGGCCGGAATCACCCCTCATGCGCTGGTAGAATTCGCCGGACATTGACCGCGGCGGGATAATCCCGTCCATTCGCGCGTTGATGCAGGGACGACGGGAAACCGAACACCTCCGGGGAGACTGATGGAAGAACAGGCGCTTGTCATAGCCTTGGTCGGCGTGCTCGGCATTGGTGCGCAATGGGTCGCCTGGCGCACGGGCTGGCCCGCCATCGTGCTGATGCTGGCGGCCGGTTTCCTCGCCGGCCCCGTCCTCGGCATCATGGATCCCGAACATGCCTTTGGCGACTTGCTGGAGCCGATGGTGTCGATCGGCGTCGCGCTGATCCTGTTCGAGGGTGGCCTCAGCCTCGATTTCCGCGAATTCCGTAAATATGGCGGGGGCGTGTGGCGGCTGGTCCTCTTCGGCGTCCCGCTCGGCTGGCTGTTCGGCTCGCTCGCCGGCTACTACATCGCCGGCCTCGTCTGGCCGGTGGCCATCCTTTTCGCCGGCATCCTCGTGGTGACCGGACCGACCGTGGTCATCCCGCTGCTCCGCCAGAGTGCCGTGCAACAGCGGCCGGCGGCGCTGCTGAAATGGGAAGCAATCGTCAACGACCCGTTCGGCGCCCTGTGTGCCGTGGTCGCCTACGAGTATTTCCGCGCCACCTCGGCTGGCGGCGGCGCTTATGACGTCGTCCCCGAAATCGCCATTGCCGCCGGCATATCCGGCCTGATCGGCTTCGGCGCAGCCTACATCATCGCCTGGAGCTTCCCGCGCGGCTTCGTGCCCGAATACCTCAAGGTCCCGGTGCTGCTGGTCATGGTGATCGGCACCTTCGTGCTGTGCAACAAGATCGAGCACGAGGCGGGCCTGTTGGCAGTTACCGTGATGGGTATCGCGCTTGCCAACATGCATGTCTCCTCGCTGCGTTCGATCCACCCCTTCAAGCAGAACATCGCCGTGCTGCTGGTGTCGGGTATCTTCATCCTGCTCTCCGCCAGCCTCGACCTCGAGCAATTGCGCCAATTCGAATGGCAGTTCGGCCTGTTTCTGCTGGCGCTGCTGTTCCTTGTGCGCCCCGCGACGGTCCTGATCAGCCTGCTGTTCTCCAGCGTGCCGTGGAACGAGCGGCTGTTCCTCGCCTGGATTGCGCCGCGCGGCATCGTGCTGGTCGCCATCTGCGGCCTGTTTGCCTTGCGCCTGGAGGAACTGGGCTATGCCGACGGCACCATCCTGATCGGCCTCAGCTTCGCGGTGGTGGTGACGACGATCATCGCGCACGGCTTCACCGTCGACTTCGTGGCGCGGCTGCTGAAGGTGAAGGGCGCGACGCGGCCCGGCATCCTGCTTGTCGGCGCCACGCCATGGACGATCGCGCTGGCCAAGCTGCTGCACGAACTGGAAGCCCCGGTGATGGTGGTGGATTCGAGCTGGCAAGCGCTGAAGCGGGCCCGAGTGGCGGGAATTCCCACCTATCACGGTGAAATCCTCAACGAGGCGACCGAGCACAATCTCGACCTCAACCCCTACCAGGTGCTGATCGCCGCAACCGACAACGAGGCCTATAACGCGCTCGTCTGCTCCGAATTCGCCCCGGAAATCGGCACCGACCGCGTCTACCAGCTGGGCGAGGGCGACGATGACGAAGACCACCGCGCCTTGCCGGCCTCCCTGCGCGGTCGCGCGCTGTTCCGTTCGGGCTTCGGGGTCGAGGACGTGCAGCAGCGCCAGCTGGAAGGCTGGGAGTTCCGGCGCACCAAGCTGTCCGAGAAGTACGATTTCGAAGATGCGCGCGAAAACCTGCCCAAGGCGGCCAACATGCTGCTGCTGATCAAGCCGAACGGGGACCTGCGCTTCTTCACCCATGCCGCCGCGCCGGAGCCGGAGGCGGGCGACCTGGTCGTTTCATATTCTCCGCCACGCACCATATCGGTGGAGGAAGAGACGGCGAAACGAAGCGGGAAAGGCGGCACAAAGCCGCAATCCGCATGAGGATGTTCGATATGAAGAGACTGGCAACCATCGCCGTGGCGGGCACCAGCATCATCGTCCTGTCGGGCTGTGAGCTGCGCCGTGACGGTGCCGAGGAAGAACCGGCGGTCGAGCAAGCGGCAGAGAGTGAAGACGGCACGACGGCTACGCCCACGCCGACCGAGAGCGCTTCGCCGGTTGCCTCGATCATCCGCAACGATGCCGCCCCGCGCGAGCCGGTGGCCGAGGTGCCGACGCAGCCGGTCGAGCTGACCATTCCCTTCCCTGACGGGACCGACATCAGCGCCGCGGCCGAGCGCCAGTTGGCGGGCCTGCTGACCGAGGATGCGCTGCAGGAAGACTGGCCGGTCATTCTTGGCGGGCACACCGATTCGGGCGGTAACGACCAGGCCAACCTGCGCGCCTCGCGCGCTCGCGCAGAAGCGGTGGCGGCCTGGCTGGTGGAACGCGGCGTGGCCGACGAGAGGATTCGCGTCATCGCCTTTGGCGAGCAGAACCCGATCGCGCCCAATGCCTTGCCCGACGGCACGCCCAACGAAGCCGGACGCCGCACCAACCGCCGGGTCGAAATCCGCATCGCCCCACCGGCCGGCCCGCGTGCGGGCACGGAGACCGGGGCGGGCAATCGCACGGGGCAGGATCAGGGCGCTTGACGAAAGCCCTGCTACGGTGGCAATCGGCCAGCCGAGCGGGCGGGTATAGCTTAGTGGTAAAGCCCCAGCCTTCCAAGCTGGTTATGCGGGTTCGATTCCCGCTACCCGCTCCACTCTCTCATCCCACCTGACATCACGGCTTTTGCTGCCTGAACGTGGCTCAGCTTGCGAAAATCGATTCCGCTGCCAGCGCCCCGCGCAAGGTGCAGTAGTTGCTGGCCTCGACGCCCCGCCCACCACCGGCAGCGCAGCTCTCGGGGGTGGCCAGCGGATACTGTTCCAGCGGGTCGGCGGCGATGTCGAAGAACTCGCAATCGGCGGGGTCGTCGGCGCAGACCAGCTTGTAGCGCGCATTACGGATGCCGACGACCCGAGTGCCGCCAGTCATCAGGTTCACGCTTTCGGTCAGCACGACATCGCTTTGCGGGTCGCGCACGCTTTCGGCGCGGCCGAACAGCAGTGGTGCCAGCGAGCGGCCTGCAAGCGTGGTTGTGCCGCCTCGTGTACCGTTGGAGACCCTTTCGGGCACGTTCAGCCCCGCCAGCTGCAGGATGGTAGGGAACAGGTCCGCGACATGGCTTATCTCGCCATTGCTGGAACCTGCCGGGATGCCCGGGCCGGCAATCGCCAGCGGCACCAGCGCGCCGCCTTGCCAGGCGGTGCCTTTCCCGCGCGCTTCGCGGGTGATGTACATGTTGTCGATGAAATCGAGCTGGGGGCGGCCGTACATCGGCGTACCGTTGTCGCCGACGTAGATGACGTAGGTGTTGGGCGGCACGGCGCGCAGGACGTGGCCGATCAGCGTGTCCATGGCATTGGTCATGAAGCGCATCTGGGCCTCGCCCGAGCACTGGCCTACGTCCTGGCTGGCATAGGTGCCGCCGCAGGCCTCCACCTCGGCGCGGGTTGCCGCGTCCAGCAGGTCCGCCTCGGGGATCATCATGGCGCTGGGATCCTGGTCGATCGTCGCGTGGCTGAGGTGGAAGGCCAGCCAGCCGAACCAGGGTCGCTCCGGCTCCGCCTCGCGCTCCTCCATCCAGTCGAGCAATTCCGCCACCTTCACCACACCGGCATTGGTGGTGGGCGCGACGCCCGGCAGCGAGCGCGCGGGCGCGGGCGAACTGCGCCATTCGCCGGGCGCGGTTTCCGCGTCCTGCACCTGCAGCTCCCAGTCCCAGAAGGTCGGCAAGGCGGCGTGCATGTTGCCGGAGAAATAGTCGAAGCCGGCTTCCCGTGGCTTCATGCCGGGATAGTCCTCGCCATTGGGATTGGGCAGGCCGGCCATGTGCCACTTGCCGAAGACGGCCGTCGCATAGCCCGCATCGGACAAGGCCTGCACGAAGCTGGTGTGCGACTGGTCCAGCGCATCGGCATAGGTCGCCACGCCGTGCTGGCGCACGTTCAGACCGGTCAGGATCGAAGCGCGCGTCGGCGAGCAGAACGGCTGCGCCCAGGTCTGGCTGAAGGTCATCCCGCTGGCTGCGAAGGCATCCAGTACCGGCGTCGAGGCCGGGTGGCCGTCGATCCGGCCGGCCTGCGGATGGTCGAACCCGTCAGCGCCGTAGGTTGCCTGCAAGCGTTCGATCAGGCCGGGGAACATGTCGCTGGTGACATCGGTGCCGACATCGTCGGAGATGATCAGCAGGATGTTGGGCCGCTGGTCGATGGCGAACTCGCCGGCGGATGGTTCGGGCTCCTGCGGCGCGCAGGCGGCAAGTCCCAGTGTGGCAACGGCAGCGGCTAGACAGCGTGCGATCATGAATTCTCCCCTCGGCGGCCAAGCCTAAAGCGATTGCCGCGCAAGTCGAGTCAGGGTTTGAAGCGCCCGCCGCGAATATGGGTGAAATGTTTGCCGCTTTCGTCGAGTTCGTACCAGGCGATGGTCTCCACCTCTCGTATGTCTCCGGCCACGGTCGCGCCGAATTCATAGTCCGGCCAGTCCACCATCGTCTTGAAGACGGTGCGGCAATACATGGCGGCATGGCGCGGCCCCACCATGACGCCAAGCGGGATCACTTCCTCGTCGATCCGCGACCGGACCAGCCGATAGAAATCGAGGATGTTCGCGCGCCCGACGATCTGCTTGCGGCTGCCGAGTTCGAACACCACGTCGTCGGCATAGAAGCGGCCGAAGCCATCGAAGTCGGCGGCGTTGAAGGCAGCCACGTACTGGCGGAAATCGTCTTCGGTCATAGTCCGGCATTCTCCAGGTCTATCGCCAGCCTGCCATGGCCGCTGAGGGCAACCGGCAGGAACAGCCCTTCGCCCATGGCTTGCACGCGGCCGTGCCGCACATCCTCGATGACCAGCGACAGTGAGAGGCCGTCGCCATTCACGGTGCTCACGGCCTGGCGGGCGTCTTCGATGATCGCCGCATATTCTTCGCCGAAATCGCGCACCAAGGCAGAGCCGATGGCGGCCTGCACCTGCTCGTTGCCGAACAACGCCAGCAGCAAGTCTACCGTGCGCCGGTCGGTATCGCCCGCCAGGTGCAGGTCGCGAATGGCCAGCACGGCGCTGTTCTCGGCATTGTGGGGCTTGCCGGTCAGCCAGACCTGTCCTCGCGCGGTGCCGTATCGCGCCGAGATCGCCCCGCGCCCGTTCGCAGTCGCTGTCACGCCCAGCGCCAGCCTTCCCTGGCTGGTGGCATATATCTCGACCCCCTCGATTTCGGCATCGACCAGCCCGATGCCGGGCAGGTCCACCCCGTCGGCCACCAGTTCGCGAAGCTCGCGCAGCACGACCGCTTCCAGTTGCGCATATTCGACGGTCACCGGCACTTCGATGGCGATGCCCGCGTCTTGCAGGGCACGGGCAGGTGCCGGCAGCGGGTTAGGCTCAGGAGTCGGCGGGCGCTGTCCGATGCGGGTTTCGGCAACGGCCTCCAGCGCGATGTCGACGACGAGGTTGCGCCCTTCGACGCGATAGCCGGCAACCCCCAGGCGCAGCGGTGTGGTGCGCAGCCAGACGGGCGGGTCCGCATCCTTCAGGGCTTCGACGCGAAAACCCGCGCGCCATGCCTCTTCGGCCAGCGGTCGCAAGGCGATGCCGGAGATTTCCTGCTCTAACTCCCGCTCGATACCGGCCACGACATCTCGCAGGTTGGCATCCGCCATCCGGGTGAAGGCGATGCGCTGGCCCAGGAAGTCTATGCCCGGCTGCTGGCTCCAGCTGTAATCGAGGTCGACATCGGCATTCAGCCGCCAGTCGTTCGTCACCGACAGGCGCGCAGTGATCGCCACGTCCGCCGCCCCGCGCGCCGTTTCCCCCGCCAGAATGTCGCCAATGTCCTGCGCCCGGATGGTGGCATTGGTCGGGAAGCCGATGGTCAGTCGGTCACCCCTGCCCGACAGGAGGATGGCTCCCCGGTTGACCTCGCCGATGATGGTGCAGGGCACATCGGGAGTCAGTTCAAGGTCGATCCCCAGCGGCCGAACCGTCTGCGCCGGGATGCAGTTCGCGCGCCTATCATTCATCTGCCACAGCCGCCGGGGCGTGCGGCGCTCCAGTGTGGACTGCAGCTGGTCGAGCGAGACAGCGACGGGAATAGTCAGCGTGGAGGTAACATGGCTGGTGTCGGGTGCGCCCTCGACCCGCGGCGGCGCTTCGGTCTCGATTTCGCGCGAGCATCCGGCAACCAGCAAGGCGGCAAGCATGGCCGCCAGCAGGATCGCGGTTTGCTGCCCCTTCATCCGCTGACCGGCTTGTTGTCGATCAGCCGCGTACCGCCGATGCGGGCGGCCACGAACAGGCGGGAATTGCCGTTGTCGGCATCGAGCAGGGCAATGGAGTCGGCATCGCGCAGTTCGGCATAGTCGACGCTGGCGAAGCCCGCGCCCAGCAACTGGTCTTCCAGCGCGGCGAGCGTGGGGGCCGCTTCCTGCCCCTCGCGAATGCGGGCAATCGCCTCGTCCATCGCGCGCGGCAGGGTGCCCGCTGCTTCACGCTGGTCGGGCGAGAGGTAGGCGTTGCGGCTGCTCATCGCGAGGCCGTCCGGCTCGCGCACGGTGGGCACGCCATGGATGGCATCGACATGCGGAAGCACCAGGTCGAGGTCGCGCGCCATGCGGCGGATGACGGCCAGCTGCTGCCAGTCCTTCTCGCCGAACAATGCCATGTCCGGTCGCATCTGGTTGAACAGCTTGCACACCACCGTCGCCACTCCATCGAAATGTCCGGGCCGGTCCGAGCCGCACAGCCCGGCGCTGACGCCGGAGACCGAGATGTTGGTGGCATAACCGTCGGGATACATGGCCGAGACCGTGGGCGCCCACAGCAGCGCCACGCCTTCCGCCTCCAGCTTGGCGGAGTCCTCGGCCAGCTGGCGCGGATAGGCGTCGAGATCCTCATTGGGGCCGAACTGGCGCGGGTTCACGAAGATGGACACGGCGACCATGTCCGCCATCTTCGCCGCCTCGCGCACCAGCGTCAGGTGGCCATCGTGCAGCGCGCCCATGGTCGGGACGAGTGCAAGCGTGCGCCGATTTCCCTCCGTGCCGCGCAATTCATCCACAGCCTGGCGCAGGTCGGGAAGGGCGGTGACGGTTTGCATGGGCTATGACCTCGGATAGGATATGGCCCTTGCCTAGCCGCCCCCAACGCCAAGAGAAAGGCTGACAATGACAGCACCGCATCGGATTGTCTTCGCCAACGAAAAGGGCGGCACCGGCAAATCTACGACAGCGGTGCACGTGGCCGTCGCGCTGGCCTACCAGGGGGCGAAGGTCGCCGCGCTCGACCTCGACACGCGGCAGAAGACCTTCTTCCGCTATTGCGAGAACCGCGCCGAGACTCAGCGCCGCCGCGGCATCACCCTGCCCGGCCCGGTATTCGACACCTGCCACGGCGACACGATCGAGGCGCTGGAGGAAGAGGCCGCCCGCATCGGCGAGGATGTCGACTTCCTGCTGTTCGATACGCCAGGCCGTGACGATCCCTTTGCCCGCCATGTCGCCGCCAGCGCCGATACGCTGGTGACCCCGATGAACGACAGCTTCGTCGATTTCGACCTGATCGGCCATGTGGACGCGGAAAGCTTCAAGGTGCGCAAGCTGTCCTTCTATGCCGAACTGATCTGGGAAGCGCGGATCAAGCGCAGCCGCGCGACGCTGGAAGAACAGCGGCGCGAGATGGACTGGGTCGTGGTGCGCAACCGCACCGGCTATACCGATGCACGCAACCAGCGCCGCATCGACGAGGCGCTGACCGAGCTTTCCAAGCGGGTGGGCTTTCGCGTCTCGCACGGCCTGTCCGAACGCGTGATCTATCGTGAACTGTTCCCCTCCGGGCTGACGCTGCTCGATAAAGGGCACCTGGGCGAACTTGGCACCAGCCACCTCGTCGCCCGGCAGGAATTGCGCAGCCTGATCGCCAACCTCCACCTGCCGATGCCGGTGGTGCGCGAGAATGCATCCGTGTCGGCGACGCAACCCGCCGTGGAGCCTGCCTGATCCATGCTGCGCTGGCTCGTCATCGCCGGTGTCATCCTGCTGTTCTACCGCTGGATTCTGGGTCGCTGGCCGTGGCAGCCCAAGATGTCGACCCGCAACCAGGCACTGTTCCGCGCACGGCGGTTGCTGGGTGTCGAACACAATGCCAATCGGTCTGAAATAATTGCCGCGCATAAGCGGCTGGTCGCCATGGTCCACCCGGATCGCGGCGGCACCAACCAGCAGGTGCACGAAGCCAACGCCGCGCGCGACCTGCTGCTGGACGAACTGCCCGACGCTGTGGAATAGCAGCTTCCGGCCGCCCCGGAGTTTTGGCCGCAAGGAGCTGAAATGAATCACACATTCCACCCCACCGTCCTGCGTGAATACGACATTCGCGGGATCATCGGCGAAACCCTGGGCCCGGACGATGCGCGTGCCATCGGACGCGGTTTCGGCACGCTGCTGCGGCGGGACCTGGCGGACCTGGACCGGGCGCCGAAAGTGGCGGTGGGTTACGACGGGCGCGTCAGCTCGCCCATGCTCGAACATGCGCTGGTCGAAGGGCTGACCGCCAGCGGCTGCGACGTTCGCCGCATCGGCATGGGCGCAACGCCGATGCTCTACTATGCGGAAGCCTCAGCTGAAGAGGTGGATGGCGGCATTCAGATAACTGGCAGCCACAATCCCGCCAGTTACAATGGCTTCAAGATGGTATTTCGGGGCCGACCCTTCTTCGGTGCCGATATCCAGCTGCTCGGGAAGATGGGCGCCGAGGGGGACTGGGTCGACGGGTCCGGCGAAGTCGAGAGTGTCGAGATCATCGAGGAGTATATCGAGCGTCTCCTGAGTGCACTCTCGGGGATAGACCAGGGCAGCTTGGCGAGCCTGAAGGTCGGCTGGGACGCGGGCAACGGCGCCGCCGGCCCCGCGCTCGAACTCCTCGCCAAGCGCCTTCCGGGTGAGCACCACCTGCTGTTCACTGAGGTCGACGGCAATTTTCCCAATCATCATCCTGATCCCACTGTCGAGGCGAACCTTGCCGACCTGCGCAGGCTTGTCGCCGAGAAGAACCTCGACTTCGGAGTGGCTTTCGACGGTGACGGCGACCGCATCGGCGCCATCGACGGTGAAGGCCGGGTGATTTGGGGTGATCAACTACTGATGATTTACGCCGAGGACCTCCTCGGAAGACTACCTAACTCCACGATTATCGCCGATGTGAAGGCCAGCCGCGCGCTGTTCGATCACGTCTCGGCTTGCGGCGGCACGCCGCTGATGTGGAAGACCGGCCACTCGCTGATTAAGTCCAAAATGAAGGAAGTTTCCTCGCCATTGGCGGGCGAGATGAGCGGGCACGTCTTCTTTGCCGACGAATATTACGGTTTCGACGACGCGCTCTATGCCGGTGTGCGCCTGCTGGCCGCCTCCGCCCGGCTGGGCAAGTCGGTGACGCAGCTGCGTGGCGAGATGCCGGACATGCTCAATACCCCGGAAATGCGCTTCCAGGTCGACGAGAGCCGCAAGTTCGCCGCCATCGACGAGGTGAAGGCGCGCCTGACCGGCGACGACGTGCCCGCCGGGACCGAGGTCAACGCCACCGACGGCGTGCGCGTGAACACGCCCGACGGCTGGTGGCTGCTGCGCGCCTCCAACACGCAGGACGTGCTGGTCGCGCGCGCCGAGAGCGACAGTGAGGACGGGCTGGAACGGCTGATGGCTCAGATCGACGAGCAACTGGCGCTGAGTGGCCTCGAACGCGGCGAGAGCGTCGGTCACTAGGAAGAACATCATCGACAAATCGGCAAATAATGGCATTCTACCTCCATACCGGGGGGTAGAACATGGCCAGTATTGTGGGGGGCTCACAGAAGCTCATTCTTTCGCGTAGCAAGTCACTTCGACTTATTACGCTGTTTTTATTCTATTTTACGCAAGGTTTTCCTGTCGGGGTGTTCTTTTACGCGATCCCGGCGTGGATGTCGGTCGGTGGCGCTTCGACGGCCGAAGTGGCGTCCGTGGTGGCCGCGGCAGGCCTGCCATGGTCGCTCAAGCTCGTGAATGGCTTCATCATCGATCGTTATACATTCCTGCCGATGGGTCGGCGCCGGGTCTGGATCATCGGTGCGCAGGCGCTGATTTCCCTGTCGCTGCTCGCCGGCGCGGCCATCAGCCCGCTCCCCGGAGATATCGTCATGCTTGCCGCGCTGGCGTTCCTCTCCAATGCTGCCGTCACTTTCCAGGATGTCGGCATCGACAGCCTCGCCGTGGACATCATGGAGGAGGACGAACGCGCCAAGGCTGCCGGGATCATGATGGCAGCCCAGCTGCTGGGAATTGCGGCGGCAACTTCGCTGGGCGGCCTGTTGTTCAACGGATACGGCATTACCGTGGGATTGATCGGGCTGGCTCTCGTCCCGGCCGGGGTAATGCTGCACGGCATCATCATCCGGGAGCGCGGCAACGAACGGCGGCTGCCGTGGACTCAAGGTGAAAGTCACCCGAAGAACCGCGCGGTGCAGGTGACTGCATGGATGCCGCTGGTGCGCGGTGCGGCCAAGGCGATCGTCGTTCCGCTCAGCATACTGATGCTGCCAATCATGATGGCACGCTCGGTCGCTTACGGCGTATTCGAAGCCTACCATCCGGAACTGTTCACTCAGGGCGCCGGTTGGGGAATAAATGACTACACCAGCCTCATCTCGACCTCGACCATGGTCAGCGGCCTCGTCGGGCTGATTATCGGCGGTCTGGTGATCGACAGGATCGGAGCGCAACGTGCGCTGACGCTCGCGGCGGCGGCTTGCGCCGTCTTGCTGTTCGTCATGGGCTTCGCGACGAGCTTGTGGACTGTCGACTGGTGGCTGACCGCCTTCATCCTGATGTTTGACATCTTCGCGTTCTTCTATGTCGCCTCGTTCATCCCGATCTGCATGCAGCTCTGCGTCCCTGCCGTCGCGGCGACCCAGTTCACGGTCTACATGGCGATAGGCAACTTCGGCCGCCCGATCGGGGCAATGATTGCAGCCTGGACCGAAGGCGATCTCGGGATGCCGGCCATGATGTATCTGATTGCCGGCGCTGCCTGTGCCGCTTCGGCCGGGGCTCTCCTGTTCGTGAGATATGCGCCCAACCGGGAGGTCGTTGCCGAGGTCGCGGAAGAACTGCCGCAGGGGGAAGGACTGCCGCCCAAGCTTGACTAGGGAAAAGCGTCCGGCACGGTGCGCTGCCTTATGGAGTTGCCCGCTGCCATCCCCCCCGAGATCACCGACTGGTTCGCCGGTCGAGATTGGCGCATTCGGCGGCACCAGGCGGAAATGCTCGCCGCATCGGATGCCGGGCAGCACGCCATGCTGGTGGCTGACACCGGCGCAGGCAAGACGCTGGCGGGTTTCCTGCCGACGCTGGCGGACTTCTGCCCTTCGCGGATCGGTGACGGCCAGCCGCCGGAGGGGCTGCATACGCTCTACATCTCGCCGCTCAAGGCACTGGCGCATGACGTGCAGCGGAACCTCCTCACCCCGGTGGAGGAAATGGGCCTCGATCTGCGGATCGAGACGCGCAGCGGCGATACCCCGTCGGACCGCAAGCGTCGCCAGCGCAGCCGTCCGCCCAACGTCCTGCTGACCACGCCCGAGAGCCTCTCGCTGCTGCTCAGCTTCGAGGACAGCTTCACGCTGTTCGCGGGGTTGAAGCGCGTGGTGGTGGACGAGATCCACGCCTTCGCCACGCAGAAGCGCGGGGACCTGCTGGCCCTGGCCCTCTCGCGATTGCAGGCCATTGCGCCCAACATGCAGCGCGCCGCCCTCTCGGCGACGGTGGCCGACCCGGAGGGCTACCGCGCGTGGATCGCACCGTGGGGCGATATCGATGCGGTGGAACTGGTCGAGGGGGAGAAGGGTGCCGAGCCTGAGGTCGAAATCCTGCTGCCCGACGAGGAGCGCGTACCCTGGGGTGGCCATGCCGCGACCTGGTCGATCGGCCAGCTCTACGAACGGATCAAGGCAAACAGGACCACGCTGGTCTTCACCAACACGCGGTTCTTGGCCGAATACATCTTCCAGCACCTGTGGGATGTCAACGAGGAGAACCTGCCCATCGGCATCCACCACGGCTCGCTGTCGAAAGAGGCGCGGCGCAAGGTGGAGGGCGCGATGGCGCGGGGTGAGCTGCGGGCGCTGGTGTGCACGGCCAGCCTCGACCTTGGCGTCGACTGGGGCGATGTCGACCTGGTGGTGCAGATGGGTGCACCCAAGGGCTCCAGCCGATTGCTGCAACGCATAGGACGCGCCAATCACCGGCTCGATCAGCCCAGTCATGCGCTGCTGGTGCCGGGGAATCGCTTCGAATTTCTCGAGGCGACCGCCGCCTTGCAGGCGGTGGAGGAAGGCCAGCGCGACGGCGAGGATTTCCGTCCAGGCGGGCTCGACGTGCTGGCCCAGCATGTGATGGCCTGCGCCTGTGCCGCGCCGTTCCACGAGGATGCGCTGCTGGCCGAAATCCGCTCCTGCTGGCCCTACGCCATGATCGACACCGAGCAGTTCGGGCGCGTGCTCGAATTCGTGGCGACCGGTGGCTACGCGCTCAAGGCCTATGACAAGTTCAAGCGCGTCACGCGCGACAAGGAGGGCGTCTGGCGGCTCACCCATCCGGAGCAGGCGCAGCGCCACCGGATGAATGCCGGCATCATCGTCGACAGCGAGATGCTGGAGGTACGCTTTCGCAACGGTCGCTCGCTGGGCAAGGTGGAGGAGCGCTTTGCCGCCGCGCTGCGGCCTGGCGACACCTTCCAGTTCAGCGGCGTGAACCTGGAAGTGGAGCAGCTCAAGGACATGGAGCTGATCGTTCGCGCCAGTTCCAAGGCGGCGATGATCCCCTCGTATGGCGGACTGCGCCTGCCGCTCACCACGCACCTGGCGGACCGGGTGCGCGCGCTGCTGACCGATCGGGCGGGCTGGGCGCGCTTCCCTGACGACGTGCGCGAATGGCTGGAGGTGCAGGACTGGCGGAGCCACCTGCCGGGTCCGGACAACCTGCTGGTCGAGAGCTTCCCCCACGCCAAGCGGCACTACACCGTCTACTATACCTTCACCGGCTGGAACGCGAACCAGTCGCTGGGCATGCTGATCACCGCGCGGATGGAGGCGATGGGACTGATGCCGGGCGGCTTCGTCGCCAACGACTATTCGCTGGCGGTCTGGGGTCTGCGCCCGGTGGAAGACCCGCGGCCGCTGCTGTCGCCCGACATCCTGACCGAGGAGTTCATCGACTGGGTGCAGGATTCTTACCTTCTCCGCCGCGCCTTCCGCGAGGTGGCGGTGATTGGCGGGCTGGTGGAGCGCCAGCATCCCGGCAAGCGCAAGAGCGGGCGTCAGGTCACTTTCAGCACCGATCTGATCTACGATGTGCTGCGCAAGTACGAGCCGGACCATGTGCTGATCGAAGCCGCCTGGGCCGATGCCCGCGCGCGCATGACCGACATCGGACGGCTCGGCGACCTGCTCGATACCGCAGCCGAGAAGCTCGACCATGTCGTGCTTGAGCGGGTCAGCCCGCTGGCCGTGCCGGTGATGGTGATGATCGGCCGCGAGAGCGTCCCGCAAGGCGCGCAGGACGACGAGCTGCTGTTGGAAGCAGAGACACTGGCCGGCGCGGCCATGCGGGTGGATGGATTGCCGGAAGGACTGGGCAAGGACTAGTCCTTGCCGAATTCCCGATATTGATGGTTGCCGACGAAGGCGAACTTGTCGAGGCGGGCATCGGCGACGGCGTTGATGACATGCACCGAGTCCTCGTAGCTCGCATTGGCGTCGGGCTCGAAGCGGATGACGGGCATTTCCGTCTGCGCGGCTGCGGCTTCGAGGCGCGCTTCGAGCTGCCCCTGCGAGACCGCTTCGCCGTTCCAGAGCACGGCTCCGTTCGCGCGGACAACAAGCGAGACTTGCTCGGAGGTCTGTGAACCCGGCCCCGGTGCGGGCAGATCCACATCCAGCCGGTGTGCGGCGATGGGGATGGAGAGGATGATCATCACGAGGAGAACCAGCAGCACGTCGATCAGCGGCGTGATGTTCAACTCACTCATCGGCTCGGGAGTGCGGTTGAAGCTGCGGTCGAGCATGCGGGAACGTATCGCCATGATCACTCTCCTCGAGATGTAACAGCATAACATCACATATGCGAAGTGCAGTCAAGTCAGGGCGTTGGGTTGGCAAGCGGGCAAAGAAAAAGGGGCGGATCGCTCCGCCCCTTCTCTTGATCCGTGATCCGGTAGGAAGGCTTAGCCTTCTTCACCCTTGCCGAACGAGCGGTACTTCTCGTTGCCGACAAAGCCGAACTTCGTCACGCCACTGGCCTTGATGATGTTCAGCACGCGAGCCGACAGGTTGTAGCTGGCGTTGGCTTCCGGCTCGAACTGCAGTTCCGGCTCGACCGCGAAGGTGAGCGACTGCTGCAGGTTGCCAACCAGTTCACCCTGGCTGATCGGATCAGCGTTCCAGAGGATCTGGCCGTCGCGGGTCAGCACGATCTTGTTCTTGATCGGGTCGACATCCGGCGTGTCCGGGTTGTTGGTGGGCGAAGGCAGGTCGATATTGACCGCGTGCGTTGCCACCGGGATGGTGATGATGAACATGATGAGGAGCACGAGCAGGACGTCGATCAACGGCGTCATGTTCATGTCCATCATCGGTTCGCCGTCATCACTGCCACCTGACATTGCCATGAGAGCTTACTCCTTGAAATTCGCGTCCGCGCCGATCAGCCGTTCGGATCGACGGGGTTGGAAATGAACCCGACGGTCGGGTAGCCGGCCGCCTGGACGTTGAAGATGGTCCCGGCGACACAGCGCCACGGAGCTTCCACGTCGCCGCGGATATGTACCTGCGGGATCAGTTCCGGGTTCTGCATGATCGCTTCGGGGCCACCGGCGTTCTGCACGATCGCATCGAGGCGCTCGAACGCACGGTCGTAAAGCTCGCCCGAGTCGACCAGCGTGGTGTTGTTGAGGAAGATCCGGCATTCGCCGTCACGCGTCGCACCGGTAAAGTCGGTGTTGATCGTGCGCGGGGTGCGGCCCTCGGAATCGGTCGTCGTCACCGTGATCAGCAGGTTTTCCACCTTATCATCGGATTCGACCGAGGCGAAAACCGGGATCTCGAGCTCTTCGACCGTCTGGATGGCCACCGGAACCGCGATCAGGAAGATGATCAGCAGCACCAGCATGACGTCCACCAGCGGCGTGGTGTTGATGTCCGACATCGGCGTTTCGCCGGCGCCATCTCCCATCGCTATGGCCATGTCTCTAGTCCTATCTCACGTCAGTAATCTGGTGGCGGGCGCTCGCATGCGAAAGCGCCCGCCAGGTTCGGTATGGTCTGCGACCGCTTAGGCCTTCGGAGCCGTGGCGGGCTTGGCAGCAGCCGGAGCCGTCTTGGCGGCCTTGGCCGGAGCAGCAGCACGCAGGGCCGGCTTCACCTGACCGTTGGAGGTGATGTTGGCCTGCAGGTCGGTCGAGAAGCCCGACAGCATCGACTGGATGCGACGGTTGCGGCTCATCAGGTAGTTGTAGGCGAACACGGCCGGCACAGCCACGAGCAGACCGATAGCGGTCATGATCAGGGCTTCACCAACCGGACCGGCAACCTTGTCGATCGAGGCCGAGCCTTCGATGCCGATGTTGATCAGTGCGCGGTAGATACCGATCACGGTGCCGAGCAGGCCGACGAACGGAGCGGTTGCACCCACGGTGGCGAGGAACGGCAAGCCGCCGTTGAGCTTCGCCATGATGGCGCTTTCCGAACGCGACAGGGTGCCGTGCAGCCAGTCGTGCGATTCGAGGCTGTCGTGCATCTTCTCGGCTTCGTGACCGGCACGGATGCCGTCATCGACCAGCTGGCGCCAGGCGCTGTTCTTGTCGAACTTCGAAGCACCGTCCTTGATCGACGGGGCGTTCCAGAAAGCGGCACGGTTGGCACGGTATTCCTTCATCACCTTGTTCTGTTCGAAGATCTTGGTGAACAGGATGTAGAACGAGCCGACCGACTGGATGACCAGAACGGCAAGGATCGACCAGGCGACGGGGCCGCCCTGTTCCATGGCTTCCATGAAGCCGAATTCGTTCACGGGCACTTCGGCCCCTGCGGCGAGAATTTCGATAAGCATGCGATTAAGTCCTCTTCCTAGAGAAATTCAGGGTGATCAGTTGATCTGGTAAACGATGTTGGTGGACCAGCTGCCCGTCGTCGGGTTGCCGGCCGCGTCCAGCGCCGGTTCGAAGCGAGCGTAACGAGTCATGTCGTCACACGCGGCTTCGTCGAGAATGGGATCGGCGGAGCGCGTCACACGGCACCCGGCCACGCGGCCTTCGGCGTTGACGGTGACCGAGACGCCAACCGTACCTTCGATCTCGCGGCGCAGGGCGCGCGAAGGATAGTTCTCGATGATGCGGCGCTGCCAGCGAGCCTGTCCGTCCGGACGTGCAGGGCGAGCCTGCGACGGCGGCGGGGGCGGCGGTGCGGGCGGTGCCGGCGGCGGAATAACCAGCGCGGGCGGTGCCGGCGGCGGGATATTCGCCTGAGTACGGATCGGCGGCGGTGCCGGCGCGATGTTAATCGGCGGCGGCGGTGCGACCGGCGGCGGCGGCGAGGTGATCTCTTCCGGCGGAGGTGGCGGTGGCTCCTCCTCCGGCTCTGGCACCTCTTCCTCGATATCCACTGTGGTCACGCGCTCGGCGATTTCCTTTACCGCCGAAATGGCGAGTCCGGAAATCAGCAGGTAACCAACTGCAACGTGGATGAGGGCAACGATGATAATCGAAACTACTCGACTACCGCTCATCTCTTGGTCAGCGTAAGCCATCCAGTCCCTTCACTCCGTTTATCTACCGGCCGGGCGGAAAACCCGACCATCTCCTGGGTCCCAGGATTCGCACCCTGACAGTCCCTGTGAATTATTGTCCAGCCCTGTTGGGCTTATGGTATCAATGTAACACAATATCATTTGTGCCCAAATAACCACATCCGGAAAAAATCTCGGTCTCTCCCGGACAGACTTGGGCGGCTCTTAACGGCGAAGGAAGGGACTCGCAAACCCTTTTCCGATTAAGCGCAGATTCACCGTGGGAATCGCCCTTAGTGCAGGTAAGGGGGAACCCGCGCGCGAAACGCGCGCTTGCTAACGGGGTACACCCGATTGAAGAGAGAACGCGTCAAAATGCCCAGTGCCGAACAATTCAGCCGCCTCTTCCGCGCCTTGTCCGCGGGCCTGGCGCTCGCCCTGGCCAGCGCCTGCGCCACCAGTTCCCCGGCGATGTCGCAGGATGCTCCCGCGCCGGAGCTGCCCGCAGCACAGGCGCCGACCTATGCCGACCTGGTGGACATGGCCCTGCGGGCAGACCTCGTCGCCATCGTCGAGGTCGACGACCAGATTCCCTTTCCGCCCGAACGCGCCCCGAACCTCCCGCCAAGCCAGGTGCGGCTCTACATCGAATCGCTGACGCAGGCCCTGCTGGCTGCACCCTCGGCCCTCGGCCAGGGCCTGACTTTCGTGGTCGACCAGCCGCGTGACATGGACGGTGACGCGCCGGACCTGGAGGAGCGTCGCTTCCTTGTTTTCGGTGACCTTTCGGCCACTCAGCCAGGCGCGATCCAGTTGCTGTCGTCGCGCGCGATGCTGCCGCACGGTCCGCGAATCGAGGCGCGCGTGCGCCGCGTGCTGACCCAGCTGGCCGAGGCAGGGGACCCGGCCCCGATCACCGGCGTGCGTGACGTGATTTCGGTTCCCGGCAACCTCGCGGGCGAATCGGAAACGCAGATGTTCATCGAGAGCGCCGATGGCGCGCCTGTCTCGCTCACCGTGGTCCGCCGTCCCGGCATGGCGCCCGAATGGGGCATCTCGCTGGGCGAGATCGTCGACGCTTCGGCCCGCCCGCCGGAGCCGGAGACGCTGAACTGGTACCGATTCGCCTGCTTCCTGCCGCGTGAACTGCCGGAGGGCGCCTTTCTGCAGCGCGATCGTGCCTCGCAGGCGCAGGCCCGCACCGATTACGCCCTGGTGCTGCGCGATCTCGGCGAATGCGAGCGCCGCTTTACCTGAGCCAAGCCTAACTGCTCTGGCCAAGTGGCCTCGCCATCCCTAACCGGTGTCGCCGCAAGGAACACGGACGGGAAAAAGCATGTCTCAAAATCTTCGAATCGCCCTGGCGGGACTGGGCACGGTGGGAGCCGGCGTGCTGCGCCTGCTGGAAGAGAACGGTGCGCTGATTGCCGCGCGTGCCGGCCGCGCGATCGAGGTAGTGGCGGTATCCGCCCGCGACCGGGCCAAGGATCGCGGCGTCGACCTGTCGTCCTATGACTGGGAAGACGACATGACCGCTTTCGCCACGCGCGACGATGTCGATGTCGTGGTGGAACTGGTCGGCGGTTCTGACGGCCCGGCACTGGCGCTGGCGCGCAAGGCCCTGGCTGGCGGCAAGGGCGTGGTCACCGCCAACAAGGCGATGGTGGCCCACCACGGGCTGGAACTGGCAGGTCTCGCCGAAGCGAACGCCGCACCGCTGCGTTACGAGGCGGCGGTCGCCGGCGGCATCCCGGTGATCAAGGGGCTGGGCGAAGGCGCGGCCGCCAATCGCATCGAACGCATCTACGGCATCCTCAACGGCACCTGCAATTACATCCTCTCGGAAATGGAGAGCACCGGCCGCGACTTCGGCGACGTGCTGAAGGATGCGCAGGAACTGGGCTATGCCGAGGCGGATCCCACTTTCGACATCGAAGGCATCGACGCCGCGCACAAGCTGGCGATCCTTGCCAGCCTGGCTTTCGGCACGCAGCTCGATTTCGCCAATGTCGACACCACCGGCATCACCCGCATCCGCGCGGCCGACATCGCGCAGGCCCGCGCGCTCGGTTACGTGATCCGTCTGATCGGCCTGTCCGACTGCGTCGAGGAAGGCGGTGAGCGCCGCCTGTTCCAGCGCGTCGCGCCTTGCCTGGTGCCGACCAGCCACCCGCTCGCCGGGGTCGGCGGGCCGACCAATGCGGTGGTGGCGGAGGGCAACTATTCCGGCCGCCTGCTGTTCGAGGGCGCGGGCGCCGGGGATGGCCCCACTGCCAGCGCCGTTGTGGCTGACCTCATCGACATCGCGCGCGGCAATGCCATGCCGCCTTTCTCGCTCCCGGTGGCCACGCTGGAGGCCAGTGCCCCGGCGGACCCGGGCCATCGCCGCAATCGCGCCTACCTGCGCTTCGTCGTCGCCGACAAGCCGGGCGTGCTGGCCGAGATCACCGCCGCCATGCGCGACGCGGGCGTCTCCATCGAGAGCCTGATGCAGCAGGGCCAGCCCGAGGACGACGGCCAGCCGGTGCTGGTTGCCATGGTGACGCACGACGGGCCCGAGGGCGCGGTCGCCGATGCGCTGAAGGTGCTCGACGGTTCGCCCAGCCTGGTCGAGGAACCGCTGGTGATGCGCCTGTTGGGTTAGTCCTCCGTCAGGTCGATCGGGACGCGTCGGCCAGTGACGGGCTGAGAGTCCGGCTCGTCCTTTTCCGCCACGCGCGAAACTGCAGCGGCTTCCTCTTCCGTCAGCGGTTCGGGAAGAACCGACAGGTCCACCACGGGCGGATAGGGCGGCACGTAACCGAAGCGGAAACAGGCCCCGCCGCGGTTCTCGACCCAGCAGGGTGGATCGGTGAGGCCGGGAATGATCGGGCGATCCGATTCGACGGGCTTGGGCAGCGGCGACATGTAGCGTTCGCTGTCCGGCAATTCGCGGCAGACGACGATGGCGCCGTCTTCCCGGATGTCCTCTTCGCACGGCTCGGCTTCGACCAATGGTATGGGCTCGTCGCTGTCCGCCTCGGTGGTGAGGTCGCTGGGGCCGTAGACCTCCTGCGCACTGGCGAGACCTGCTGGCCAGAATAGCGGCAAAAAGACTATGAGCGTCCTCGACAAGGCTGCCCCTCCGACCTAGGCGTGGCGCGACTTTCAGATTGGAGCCTGAATTACCTATGAATTCCGCCGATAATGCCGAGAGCGTCCTCGATCGCGTCCTGGTTCTGGAGCTGGTGCGCGTGACCGAAGCGGCGGCTGTCGCGGCCTCGAAACTGGTGGGCCGGGGTGACGAAAAGGCCGCCGATGCCGCTGCGGTGGAAGCCATGCGCAAGGCTTTCGATACGCTCTACATCGACGGCACCGTGGTGATCGGCGAAGGCGAACGGGACGAAGCACCCATGCTGTTCATCGGCGAAAAGGTCGGCGGTGCGCCGGGCAAGGGGCCGAAGATCGATATCGCGCTGGACCCGCTGGAGGGCACCACCATCACCGCCAAGGCCGGCCCAAACGCGCTGGCCGTGCTGGCAGCGGCGGAAGAGGGCTGCCTGCTCAACGCCCCCGACGTCTACATGGACAAGATCGCCGTGGGTCCGGGCTATCCCGAGGGCGTGATCAGCCTGGAAAAGAGCGTCACCGAGAACGTCGAGGCTGTCGCTGCCGCCAAGGGCGTGGCCCCGGCCGACATCATCGTCTGCGTGCTCGACCGCCCGCGCCATGCCGAGCTGATTGCCGAACTGCGTGGCATCGGTTGCGGCGTGGTGCTGATCGGCGATGGCGACGTGGCCGGCGTGATCGCCACCACCGACCAGGACACCACGATCGACATCTACATGGGCAGCGGCGGTGCGCCCGAAGGCGTGCTGGCGGCAGCCGCGCTGCGCTGCGTGGGTGGCCAGTTCAACGGCCGCCTGCTGTTCCGCAACGATGACGAACGTCGCCGCGCGCACAAGTGGGGCATCGAGGACCTCGACCGCATCTACAAACTGGAAGACCTCGCCAAGGGCGACTGCATCTTCGCCGCCACCGGCGTTACCGACGGCTCGCTGCTGAGCGGCGTGAAGCGCCTGAAGCGTGCCAACGGCGAACGGGTGATGACCACCGAGAGCGTGGTGATGCGTGCCTCTTCTGGCACCGTGCGCTGGGTGAAGGGCGAACACCGCCTCGACTAGGATGGCGATGGCCCCGCTTCCCCCGGCAGTGCTCGCCCTGGCGAGACGATTGGGAGCCGGGGAGAGTAGTCACAGGACAGCCCGGTTTCGACAGAATGGCGAGCTGCGCCAGCTGGGCGCTGCCCGCTGGCTGGACTTCTCCGCCCGGCAATGGATCGCCGCAGACAGTTGCGCCTTCTCCTGGAGGGCGCGCTTTGGCCCGTTGGGCATCATGCAGGTGGAAGATGCGCTGATTCAGCAAGAGCCACGCGGAGTGATGACTCTCGGCGGCATGGTCCCGCTGCACAGGGCAACGCCGTCCCCGGCGCTGCTCAAAGGGCAGCTGATGCGCTATCTTGCCGAACTGCCGTGGGCGCCTGACGCCTTGCTGGCCAATCCACACCTGCATTGGCGAGTCCTTGACGATCGGCGCCTGCATGTTGAAGCTACCGTCGCGGCTGTGACCGGCGCGATCACGCTGGAACTTGACGATGACGGGCTGCCCCGGGGAATTTCCGGACTGCGTCCGGCACTGGAGGGGAGCACCTTTCGGGAGCGCGAATGGCACGGTGCCTTCTCCGATTATCGCGAGGTGGATGGTTCCAGCATTCCCCATACGGGGCGAGTCTGGTGGATCGTGGATGGACAGCCTTTCGACGTGTGGCGCGGGGAAATCATCGACTGGCAGCGCTCGGCGGATTGATTTGCGGGCGCGGAAAACAGGCCGCAGCCATGTTGCGTTTCCATGACGCTGCGCTAGGCGGGGTGACACCAGTCGCCAACGGGGATTCGCATCCATGAAAATCATGTCCGGCAATTCGAACCTGCCGCTCGCCAGGGCCATTGCCGGCTACCTCGAGGTGCCGCTGACCGATGCCAGCGTCCGGCGCTTCGCCGATGAAGAGGTCTTCATCGAGATTCACGAGAATGTGCGCGGCGAGGACGTGTTTATCTGCCAGTCGACCAGCTTCCCGGCCAACGACAACCTGATGGAACTGCTGATCGGCATCGATGCGCTGAAGCGCGCCTCGGCCAAGCGCATCACGGCGGTGATCCCCTACTTCGGCTATGCCCGGCAGGACCGGAAGCCTGGCCCGCGCACGCCGATTTCGGCCAAGCTGGTGGCCAACCTGATTACCGAGGCCGGGGCCGACCGCGTGCTGGCGGTGGACCTGCACGCTGGCCAGATCCAGGGCTTCTTCGATATCCCGACCGACAACCTCTACGCCGCGCCGACCATGGCTGCGGACATCCAGGCCCGCTACGGCGACAAGGACCTGATGGTCGTCTCGCCCGACGTCGGCGGCGTGGTGCGCGCCCGTGCGCTGGCCAAGCGCCTCGACAATGCCCCGCTGGCGATCGTCGACAAGCGCCGCGATCGCCCCGGCGAGAGCGAGGTGATGAACATCATCGGTGACGTGAAGGGCCGCTGCTGCATCCTGATCGACGACATCGTCGATTCCGGCGGCACCCTGTGCAACGCCGCGCAGGCGCTGCTGGACCAGGGCGCGAAGAGCGTCGCCGCCTATATCACTCACGGCGTGCTGTCGGGCGGCGCGGTGGCCCGCGTCGACAAGTCGGCGCTGACCGAACTGGTGATCACCGATTCCATCCAGCCGACCGACGCCACCAGGGACTCGGACCGCATCCGCGTGCTGACCATCGCCCCGCTGCTGGGCGAGGCGATCCGCCGCATCGCCGACGAAAGCTCGGTCTCGAGCCTGTTCGACTGATGCGGGGCGCGGCTGCCTCCCTGCTGCTGGTGCTGCTGGCGGGGTGTGCATCCACCCCCGCCCCCGAAGCGCGCTGGCTTCCGCCGCTGGGTGCCAACCCGGTCTTCGACGCCACGCCCGGCGCGGCCCCGCGCCAGCGCCTGATGGTGCGCGACCTGCGCCTGCCGCCCGATGCCGTCGGCGCGACGCATTATCATCCCTGGGAAGAGTACCTATATGTCATCGAAGGCAGCGCCGTGCTGGAAATGGCCGGGCAGGAACGGCGCACGCTGTTGCCGGGCGAGAGCTTCGTGATTCCCGCGCGGCAGGTGCACACGCCAATCGCCGGTCCGGAAGGTGTTCGCGCCATTGTCACCCGCGTGCACGATGCCGACGATCCCGAACGGGTCGAAGTGGAGTAGTAATGAACCTCGACGCTGAAATTGCCCTGGCCCACCGGCTGGCCGAAGCCGCGCGCGCGGAGATCCTGCCGCTGTTCCGCAGCGGCCTGGATAGCGAGGCGAAGGACGACGCCACGCCGGTAACGCTGGCGGACCGGCAGGCCGAGGCGGCCATGCGTAAGCTGATCGAGGCGGAGTTCTCCGCCGACAGCATCTTCGGCGAGGAATATGGCCTGAAGGAAGGCAAGTCGGGCCGCCAGTGGGTGCTCGACCCGATCGACGGCACGACCGCCTTCCTGGCGGGTCGACCGATCTTCGGCACGCTGATCGCACTGGTGGTGGAAGGCTTCCCCGTCCTGGGCGTGATCGACCAGCCGGTGCTGGGCGAACGCTGGCTGGGCGTGGCCGGGCAGAAGACTCGCTTCAACGGCAAGATCGTCACCGCGCGGGCCTGCCCGCAGCTGGGCAAGGCGACCATCGCCACCACCGGTCCGCACTATTTCACCGTCGAACAGGGCGACAAGTTCATGGCGCTGGCCGGGCAGACCGATCACAAGCGCATGGTGATGGGCGGTGATTGCTACAATTACGCCTGCCTCGCTTCGGGCCAGATCGACATCGTCGCCGAGGCCGGGCTGAAGCTGCACGACTTCGCTGCGCTGGTGCCCGTGGTCGAAGGCGCGGGAGGAGTGATGAGCGACTGGCGTGGCGAACCGCTCCATGCCGAGAGCACGGGCGAGGTGCTGGCCCTGGGCGATCCCGCCCGGCTGGAGGACGTGGTGGAAGTGCTGCAGTGACCGGGAATGGCATTCGCAGTCTCGGCCTTGGCTTCTGGGCCATGCTGTCGGTTACGGTTGCCGGTTGTTCGACCGCACCCACAGACCAAGCCGAACCGGAGGTGCCCGTGCCCTACACTTTCTGGCAGCCTGCAGGCGATACCGCGCAGCCGCGACCCTGGGCGATCATCATTCCGGGCGGCGGCGGGATGGAAGTGTTCGGCGATACCGAGCATTACTTCCGCTGGGCGGACTGGCTGAACGATCGCGGCATCGACGTGCTGCTGGTCGATCATGCGACTGCCTCGACCGAGCTTCCGCAAGGCGAGAACGAGCGTCCGGATTTCTGGCAGGCCCGCATCGTCGGCCATGCCGTGGCGGCCTATCGCGAGAATGGCTGGCTCGATCCGCAGTGTCCGGGCGTCGCAATGGGCTGGTCCTTCGGCGGCGCTGGGGCGCTGGAGCTCGCTGCTGGCGGACCTGACGTCTTGGCGGGTCTGGTGGGGGCTGTCGGCTTCTATCCGTTGGTGGCGTTTCAGCCCGACGGCTATGCGCCGAAAGTGCCGGTGCTGGTCCTGCAGGGCGATGTCGACGATACGACCACCCCGCAAGCACTGGCGAACCTGGCCGAGAATGCAGCGGGCGAACCGATCACGGTGGAACTCTACGTCGATGGCGAGCACGCCTTCGACGTTGCAGGGTTGACCGAGCCGGTCGAATGGAACGGTGGTACCTTCCTCCATAATGCGGAGGCCGCAGCGGCTGCTGCCGATCGGCTGGAGCGCCAGCTTGATGACTGGGGCGTCGGTTCGGGCGGCTGCACCACGCAGTAGAATCGCCATTCGGCTTGCATTTGCCGCGAGAATCGCTAGATGCGCGCCCTTCACTGACACGTGATCATCTTCCGGTCTGGCTGAAAGGGCTGCCAGGGCTGGTTGGACGTGTTTCTGACTCAAGGAGACGAAAATGCCCAAGCTGAAGACCAAGAGCGGCGTGAAGAAGCGCTTCAAGCTCACCGCCACCGGCAAGGTCAAGCATGGTGTCGCCGGCAAGCGCCACCGCCTGATCAGCCACAATGCAAAGTATATCCGCCAGCAGCGCGGCACCAAGGTCCTGGCCAAGGCCGACCAGGCTGCCGTGAAGAAGTGGGCGCCCTACGGCCTCGATTGAGCCGGGTTCAAGGAGACTAAGATATGCCTCGCATTAAACGTGGTGTGACCACCCGCGCCAAGCACAAGCGGATTCTCGATCAGGCGAAGGGCTATCGCGGCCGTCGCAAGAACACGATCCGCGTCGCCCGCCAGGCCGTCGAAAAGGCCGGCCAGTACGCCTATCGCGACCGCAAGGTTAAGAAGCGCAACTTCCGCGCCCTGTGGATCCAGCGCATCAACGCTGCCGTTCGCGCCGAAGGCCTCACCTATTCGCAGTTCATGCACGGCGCCAAGCTCGCTGGCATCGAGCTGGACCGCAAGGTCATGGCGGACCTCGCCATGAACGAAGCGGAAGCGTTTAGCACCATCATCAAGCAGGCGAAGGATGCGCTTCCCGCCTGATTGCTGAGTGCCTAGAATTTCCGGAAGCGCCATCCGCAAGGGTGGCGCTTTCTTTTTGTCCCGCTAAGAGGCGTGCCCCATGAGCACTGAAAACACACAGAAGGTGACAGAGACGCTCGCACGGCTGGCCGATGCCGCCGATGCCGATGCCGTCGAGGCGATCCGTATCGAGGCGCTGGGCAAGCAGGGCTGGATTTCCGCGCTGCTGAAGACGCTCGGCAAGATGACCCCGGAAGAGCGGCAGGAGCAGGCGCCCGCTATCCAGGCGATGCGCGCGCAGGTGGCCGATGCCATCGCTGCCCGCAAGGCGGAGCTGGAAGCCGCCGAACTGGAAGCGCGCCTGGCCACCGAAACGCTCGACCTCACCCTGCCAGCCCCGACTTCGCCCAAGGGCAGCGTCCACCCGGTGAGCCAGGTGATGGACGAGCTGGCGGAAATCTTCGCCGACCTCGGCTTCGCCGTCGCCACCGGGCCGGAGATCGAGGACGACTGGTACAACTTCAGTGCGCTCAACATGCCCGAAAGCCATCCGGCGCGGGCCATGCACGATACCTTCTACTTCCCCGACACGGCGCCCAAGGGCGGCAAGATGCTGCTGCGCACCCACACCTCGCCGGTGCAGGTGCGCACCATGCTGGACACCGTGAAGCGGAACCCGGGTGGTGCGCCGGTGCGCATCATCGCGCCGGGCCGCGTCTATCGCAGCGACAGCGACGCCACCCACACGCCGATGTTCCACCAGGTCGAAGGCCTGGTGATCGACAAGGACATCCACCTTGGCCACCTCAAGTGGACGCTGGAGACCTTCCTCAAGGCCTTCTTCGAGACCGAAGACATCGTCCTGCGGCTGCGCCCCAGCTACTTCCCCTTCACCGAGCCTAGCGTGGAAGTCGACGTCGGCTTCGAGATCGTCGACGGCAAGCGCGTGCTGGGCGGCAGCGGTGATGCGCCGGGCCACGGTTGGATGGAGCTGCTCGGCAGCGGCATGGTCAACCGCCGGGTCATCGAGATGTCCGGCCTCGACCCAGACGAATGGCAGGGCTTTGCCTTCGGCGTCGGCGTCGACCGGCTGGCCATGCTCAAGTACGGCATGGACGACCTGCGCGCCTTTTTCGACGGCGATACGCGCTGGCTGAACCACTATGGCTTCAGCCACCTCGACCAGCCGACCCTTTCCGCAGGCGTAGGAGCGAAGGCATGAAGTTCTCGCTCGAATGGTTGAAGTACTTCCTCGAAACCGAGGCCACGGTCGCCGAGATCGCGGCCAAGCTGAATGCCATCGGCATCGAGGTGGAAGATATCGAGGATCCGGCCGAGAAGCTGGCAGGCTTCCGCGTGGCCGAGGTGCTGACCGCCAAGAAGCATCCCGACGCCGACAAGCTGCAGGTGCTCACCGTCAACACCGGTGAAGGCGATCCGTTGACCGTGGTCTGCGGCGCGCCCAACGCGCGTGCCGGCATGAAGGGCGTGCTCGGCCTGCCCGGCGCCGTTGTGCCCGCCAACGGCATGCAGCTGCGCCAGAGCGCCATCCGCGGCGTCGAGAGCAACGGCATGATGTGCTCGGTGCGCGAACTGGAGCTGGGCGACGAGCATGACGGCATCATCGAATTGCCCGAGGATGCCCCGGTCGGCACCAGCTTTGCCGAATACAATGCCGCCTCGCCGGTGTTCGACGTGGCGATCACCCCCAACCGCCCGGACTGCATGGGTGTCTACGGCATCGCGCGCGATCTCGCTGCCGCCGGCATGGGCACGCTCAAGCCGTTGCGCGAGCACGAGATCGAAGCGACATTCGCCTGCCCGGTCGAAATCCGCACGGACGACGCCGAGGGTTGCCCGGCCTTCTTCGGTCGCGTGATCAGGGGTGTCACCAACGGCGCTTCGCCTGACTGGATGCAGCGTCGCCTGATCGCAGCGGGCCAGCGCCCGATCAGCGCGCTGGTGGACATCACCAACTACATGATGCTCGCCTTCGGTCGCCCGGCGCACGTCTATGACCTCGCCAAGCTCTCCGGCCCGGTGGTGGCTCGTCGCGCAACGGACGGCGAGCAGGTCGAGGCGCTGAACGGCAAAACCTACACCCTCGATTCCACGATGACCGTGATCGCCGACGACAAGGGCGTGCACGACATCGCGGGCATCATGGGCGGCGAGCATTCGTCCGTGCAGGACGGCACGACCGACGTGCTGCTCGAAATCGCCTACTTCGATCCTGACCGCATCGGCGTGACGGGGCGCAAGCTGGGCCTTGCCACCGATGCCCGCACGCGTTTCGAGCGCGGCGTGGACCCAGCATGGCTGGAAGACGGCCTCGACGGCCTGACCAGCCTGATCCAGCGCATCTGCGGCGGCGAGGCATCGGAAATGGTGCGCGCCGGCCAGCCGCCGGTGGAGCCGAAGGTGATCGCATTCGACCCGACGCTGACCGCCAGCCTTGGCGGCGTGCAAGTGGCCGAAGACGAACAGCGCTGCATCCTCGAAAGCCTCGAGTTCGCGGTGAGCGATGACTGGCAGGTCACGTGCCCGCCGCGTCGCCATGACATCGAAGGGGCAGCGGACCTGGTCGAGGAAGTCGTGCGCATCCACGGCCTCGACAATGTCGCCAGCGTGGCCCTGCCGCGGGTTGATGGCGTCGCGCGGCCCACGGCCACGCCGATACAGGCGCTCGAACGCCGCCTTCGCCGTGCCGCAGCCGCACGCGGACTGAACGAGGCGGTGACCTGGTCCTTCCTGCCGACCGCCGATGCCGAGCATTTCCTTGGCGGCAACGAGACGCCCTGGGTGCTGGACAACCCGATCAGCGAGGACATGAAGGCCATGCGCCCCTCGCTCATCCCCGGCCTGCTGAGCGCCGCCAAGCGCAATGCCGACCGTGGTGCCGCAGGCTCGCGCCTGTTCGAGATCGGCCGCCGCTACCTGCGCGCCAAGTCCGGCGACAGCGACGAGCATCCGACGCTGGCCGTGCTGCAGGCGGGCGAGAAGACCCCGCGCGGCTGGGACCAGCGCATCAATGGCGGCAAGGCCGTGCAGTTCGATGCCTTCGACGCCAAGGCCGAGGCCGAAGCGCTGCTGGCCGAAGCCGGCGCGCCGGTCGACAAGCTGATGGTGATGGGTGAGGCCGGGCCGCAGTTCCATCCGGGCCAGTCGGCCACCCTGCGGCTGGGGCCGAAGAACGTGCTGGCGCGCTTCGGCACGCTGCACCCCGCCACGCTCGATGCCTTCGACATCGACGGCCCGGTGGTGGCCGTGGAGATCTATCTCGACGCCATTCCGGCGAAGAAGGGGAAAGGTGGTTTCGAGAAGCCGCACTTCGCCCCGCCGGCATTGCAGTCGGTGGAACGCGACTTCGCCTTCCTGGTCCCCGCAGAGCTTGCCGCCGGCGACCTGCTGCGCGCGGTGAAAGGCGCGGACAAGGCGAACATCGTCGATGCCCGCGTGTTCGACGTGTTCGCAGGCAAGGGCGTGCCCGAAGGCAAGAAGTCGGTCGCCATCGAGGTGACGCTCCAGCCGGGTGAGAAGTCCTACAAGGACGAAGAGCTCAAGGCGATTTCGGACGCCGTGGTGGCTGCCGCCGCCAAGCAGGGAGCGGAACTGCGCGGCTGAGCGCAGGCTGACCTTCCATGTCCAATTCCCGCCGTACCTTCGCCATCATCTCGCACCCTGACGCGGGTAAGACGACGCTGACGGAAAAGCTGCTGCTGCAAGGCGGCGCGATTCATGCTGCGGGCGAGGTGAAGGCGCGCGGCGAGGCGCGACGCGCGCGGTCCGACTGGATGAAGATCGAGCAGCAGCGCGGTATCTCGGTCACCTCCAGCGTGATGACCTTCGAGAAGGAATTCGAAGGCGAGACCATCACCTTCAACCTGCTCGACACGCCGGGCCACGAAGACTTCTCGGAAGATACCTACCGCACGCTGACCGCGGTCGATTCCGCCATCATGGTGATCGATGCGGCCAAGGGTATCGAGCCGCAGACGCGCAAGCTGTTCGAGGTCTGCCGCCTGCGCTCGGTGCCGATCATTACCTTCGTCAACAAGGTGGACCGCGAGGGGCGCGACCCGTTCGAGACGCTCGACGAAGTGGCCGACATGCTGGCGCTCGACGTCAGCCCGCAGATGTGGCCCATCGGCATGGGCGGCCTGTTCGAAGGTCTGCTGGATTTCCGCACCGGCGAGGTGGCGCGGCCCGAAGGCGGCTCGAAGGAATACCTCGGCAAGCGCGAAGCCAATGCCGACATTCCGGAGAAATACGCCGAGGAGATCGAGCTGGCCAAGGTCGGCTATCCCGAATTCGACCTGGAAGCCTATCGCAACGGCGACCTGACGCCGGTCTATTTCGGTTCGGCGCTGAAGAACTTCGGGGTCGAGGAACTGATCGACGCCATCGCCCGCTATGCCCCGCCGCCGCGTCCGCAACCGGCGGGAGAGGAGATGGTCAGCCCCGACCATGACGAGGTGACCGGCTTCATCTTCAAGGTGCAGGCCAACATGGACCCGAACCACCGCGACCGCATCGCCTTCATGCGGCAGGTGTCGGGCACCTTCAAACGCGGCATGAAGCTGACGCCCTCGGGCCTCGGCAAGCCGATCGCGGTGCATTCGCCCATCCTGTTCTTTGCGCAGGATCGCGAGATCGCCGACACCGCCCTGCCGGGCGACATCATCGGCATTCCCAACCACGGCACCCTGCGTGTGGGCGATACACTGTCGGAGAAGAACCAGGTCCGTTTCACCGGCCTGCCCAACTTCGCGCCGGAAATCCTGCGCCGCGTGCAGCTGAAGGACCCGACCAAGACCAAGCAGCTGCGCAAGGCGCTGGACGACCTTTCGGAAGAAGGCGTGATCCAGGTCTTCTACCCGGAAATCGGCGGCAGCAGCATCGTCGGCGTGGTCGGCCAGCTGCAGCTTGACGTGCTGATCTCGCGGCTGTCGGCGGAATACAAGGTGGAGGCCAACCTCGAAGCCTCTCCCTTCGCCACGGCACGCTGGCTGAAAGGCACCGACGCGGCGCTGAGGGAGTTCGAGCGGTTCAACCAGGGCAACCTCGCGAAGGACCGCGATGGCGACCTGGTGTTCATGGCCAAGAGTGCCTGGGACGTCGGCTACCAGGAAGAGAAGAATCCCGACCTGAAGTTCTCTGCCACCAAGGAGCGGTGACAGCCGGCGCGTTCGGGCGTAGTCTTTGCCAATGGCAGACTTCACCGATCACCTGACGGACAAGCACATCGCGATGGTGGAGGCCCAGCCGGTCTTCTTCGTCGCCACCGCCGCGCCCGATGCGCGGATCAACCTCTCGCCCAAGGGGCTGGCGGATACCTTCCGCGTGCTCGGCCCCAACCGGGTCGCCTATCTCGACCTTGGCGGATCGGGCAACGAGACCAACGCGCACCTGCTGGCGGACGGGCGGATTACGCTGATGTTCTGCAACTTCCAGCAGCCCGCGCTGATCTTGCGCATCTACGGCACGGGCAAACCGGTGCTGCCGTGGGAAAGCGGCTGGGAAGAGATTTCGCAGCACTTCACCCTGCTGCCCGGCACGCGACAGATCTTCGATATCGCGGTGGAGAGCGTGCAGACGAGCTGCGGTTGGGGCGTGCCGATGATGGATTTCGACCACCACCGCGAGACGCTGGTGAAGTACCACGCGCAGGCCGATCCGCTGGAATGGGCGGGCAAGCACAAACGGCGGCGTGAGAGCATCGACGGCCTGCCCACGCGGCCGACCGATCGCTACATCGCCGGAACCATGCCTTCCGCCGATTAGCGATGCGGCTCACCTTCGCCAGCTACAACATCCACAAGGGCGTCGGTGCGGACCGGCGCCGCGATCCCGATCGCATCATCGAGGTCATCGAGGAGATCGGCGCGGACGTTATTGCACTGCAGGAAGTGGACGAACGCTTCGGCAACCGCCGCGCGGTGCTGGATCGCGACGAACTGGAGAAGGCAGGCTACCAGGTCGCCAGCAAGCCGACCAAGCCCGCCAGCATGGGCTGGCACGGCAACGCGCTACTGGTGCGCGAGGGATTGAAGGTCGTTGAGGTCGATGCCCATCACCTGCCGCAGGTCGAGCCGCGCGGTGCCATTCGTGCCACGCTGCGCAAGGGCCGGCAGGAGATCTGCGTCACCGGCATGCACCTCGACCTGACGGGCCTGCAACGCAAGCGGCAGTTTGCCCATGTCTGCAACGCCAGCCGTGCGCCGGGCCTGCCGGCGGTCATGCTGGGCGATTGCAACGAATGGCTGCGCCCCTTCGGCGGCTGGCGGGGCCTTGCCGCCCACTGGCACATGGTCGAGCCGGGCCGCAGCTTCCCCTCGCAGCGCCCGATGCTGGCACTGGACCGCGTGGTGCACACCTCGCACTGGCAACTGGAGGAGGCGGAAGTGCACAACAGTTCCACCGCGCGGCAGGCGTCCGACCACCTGCCGGTATATGCCAGGCTGAAGCTGCTCGAATCTTAGGCACCCTGCCTGCCAATTAGGCGCTGCACTGCAACATAACGCTGCAAGATTGCGCCAAACTCCCGAAAACGCGCGCTTCATTACGTTTGGCACGCCTGTTGCATCACGTTTGTGCGGCCGGGACTGAACCCGGTGAGTCACAGGGGTCAGGGATGAAATTCGTCATCGCCATCATCAAACCATTCAAGCTCGACGAGGTGCGCGAAGCACTCGCCGGACTGGGCGTCGCCGGCATGACCGTGTCGGAAGTGAAAGGCTTCGGTCGCCAGAAAGGCCAGACCGAAATCTATCGTGGCGCCGAGTATTCGGTGAACATGCTGCCGAAGGTGAAGCTCGAAATCGCTGTCAGCGACGAGCTCATGCCGAAGGTCGTCGAGACCATCAAGGAAACCGCCAGCACGCAAAGCATCGGCGACGGGAAGATTTTTGTGCTCGACCTCGCGTCGACCACGCGAATCCGCACCGGCGAGACCGATGAAACTGCGCTGTGATCAGGGGGTCTAGCATAATGAAATCAGCTATCATGAAACTGGGCGCTGTCGGTGTGACGGCGCTGCTCGCATCCAGCCCGGCCTTCGCGGCTGCTCCGGTGGCGGAAGTCGCCGAAGCGGTTGCCGAAGTCGCCGAGGTTGCCGAACCTGCTGCTGACGCCGTCAGCGGCGGCACGGCCTATATCTTCAACACGCTGCTGTTCCTTATCGGCGGCTTCCTGGTCATGTGGATGGCCGCCGGCTTCGCCATGCTCGAAGCTGGCCTGGTTCGCGCCAAGAACACCTCCACGCAGTGCCTCAAGAACATCGGCCTCTACTCCATTGCCGGTCTGATGTTCTGGGTCATCGGCTACAACATCGCCTACCCCGGCTTCGCCGAGGACAGCATGGGCCTGTTCGGCATGGCCGGCACGGTCTACTCCATGCAGGACGTAGGCGCTGCCGATCTCGACACCGGCTATTCGGTGGCATCCGACTGGTTCTTCCAGATGGTCTTCTGCGCCACCACCGCCTCGATCGTTTCGGGCACGCTGGCCGAGCGTATCAAGATCGTTCCCTTCTTCATCTTCGTCACCGTGCTGACCGGCATCATCTACCCGGTCGTGGTGAGCTGGGAGTGGGGCGGCGGCTACCTCGATAGCGCATGGGGCTTCTCCGACTTCGCCGGTTCCACCCTGGTCCACTCGACCGGTGGCTGGGCTGCCCTGGTCGGTGCCATCATCCTGGGCGCTCGCCTGGGCCGCTACACCGACGGCAAGGTCAACGTCTTCCCGGGCACGAACATCCCGCTCGCCACTCTGGGTACCTTCATCCTGTGGCTCGGCTGGTTCGGCTTCAACGGCGCATCGCAGTTGGCGATGGGTACCGTGGGCGACGTTTCCGACGTGTCGAAGATCTTCGTCAACACCAACATGGCGGCCTGTGCCGGCACGGTGACGGCGATCATCCTGACGCAGCTGCGCTTCGGCAAGGCCGACGTGACCATGGCCATGAACGGTGCGCTGGCCGGCCTCGTGTCGATCACCGCAGAGCCGCTGGCTCCGACCGTGGGCCAGTCGATCCTGATCGGTGCCATCGGTGGTGCCATCGTGATCTTCACCGTGCCGCTGCTCGACAAGTTCAAGATCGACGACGTCGTCGGCGCCATCCCGGTCCACCTCTTCGCCGGCATCTGGGGCACGCTGATCGTGGCCTGGACGGGCGATGCGACCTTCGTCGGCCAGCTGGTCGGCGTCCTGCTCACCGCCGTGTGGGTCTCGGTTGCCTCGGCAGTCATCTGGCTTGCCCTCAAGGCCACCATCGGCCTGCGCCCCTCGGAAGAGGTCGAGACTGCCGGTCTCGATATCCACGAGATCGGCGTGGAAGCTTACCCGGATCTCGCTCGCCAAGCGTGAGCGACACCCAGATTGGCGGGGGCGGGACCTTTCTCCTCCTCTCCCCCCGACCCCGCCAACACTCGTTCCTCCTGCGAACGTACAACTTGAACGGGCCGGAGCCGCAAAGCTCCGGCCCATTTTTTTGTTGCCAGCCGCCCCCCTCGCGCGGTTACAGTGGCTGCCTGATTCAACGCAGGGGGTTTGGCCCATGAAAATGGTCGTCGCAGTCATCAAGCCGTTCAAGCTGGAAGCCGTGCGCGAAGCGCTGGCAGGCATCGGCGTATCCGGCATGACGGTGTGCGAGGCCAAGGGCTTCGGCCGGCAGAAGGGCCAGACCGAGATCTATCGCGGTGCCGAATATGCGGTGAACATGCTGCCCAAGGTGCGGCTGGAGACGGTTTGCAGCGACGAGATGGCATCCAAGATCGTGGAGACCATCGCCTCGGCCGCGAACACCGGCTCCATCGGCGACGGCAAGATCTTCGTGCTGGACGTGGGCGGTGCCACGCGCATCCGCACCGGCGAGACCGGCGAACACGCCATCTGACGACGGTGCCCTAGCGGTCTGCCTGACCGCTTTCAGACCAGCGTTGGCGGATCATGTCGGAGGTTTCCCGGCTGCCGTCGTGCGTCCAGCCCGGTTCTCGCCACAGGTAATCCAGCTTGTGCCGCCAAGGCGCGTGCCAGACGTCGCGGGCGATCCCGATCCATTCATGGAACACGGCATAGAGCAGGTTGAAGCTGCCCAGCTGGTTGACGATGCCGTAGCGGATACGGTCTTCCTCGTCCTCCGGCACGAAGGTGCCGAACATCCTGTCCCAGATGATGAAGACGCCAGCATAGTTGCGGTCGAGATAGCGCGGGTTCACGGCATGGTGCACGCGGTGGTGTGAGGGTGTGTTCATCACCGCCTCGAACCAGCGCGGCATGCGGTTTACCGCCTCGGTGTGGATCCAGAACTGGTAGATCAGGTTGAAGCCCGCGCAGACCAGGATCATCCCCGGCTCGAACCCCAGCCCGGCCAGCGGCAGGCGGAACAGGAAGGTCAGCGCGATGAAGCCGGTCCAGGTCTGCCGCAAGGCGGTGGAGAGATTGTAGTGCTGGCTCGAATGGTGGTTCACGTGGCTCGCCCAGAACCAGCGCACGCGGTGGCCAAAACGGTGCTGCCAGTAATAAGCGAAATCGTCGAGCACGAAGCACAGCGGCCAGGCCCACCAGACCCAGCCGATGGAGAGCGGCGAGACGTCGTGCACCCACACCAGCATGGCTATGGTCAGGCCGCCGGTGAGCGCCCCGGCGACCGTGCTGCCCAGCCCGATGGCGAGCGACGTGCCGGTGTCGCGCCATTCATAGGCCTGCCGGTCCCCACGATAGCGCGACCACAACAACTCGCCGAAGATCAGCGCGATGAAGGCGGGAATGGCATAGAAGACCGGGTCGAAGGGCATGGCGCCTAATTATCACCAGTGTCAGTAGCGGTCCAGCCTGCCACCGAATCGCCAAGGTCGAGGATGACCTGCCGCTGGCCGACCGCGATGCGCAGCGTGCCGTCCTTTTCCGGATGCAGCTGGGTGCGGTCCACGGGCCGGGCGACGAACTGGTTGCCATGCGGCACCAGCGCCACCAGCAGGCCCTTGCCGTCGCGGGCGATCGCCGAGCGGCCCTGCGCATCGAGACCGATCTCCAGCGGCTCGAACCCGCCGGATGCAAGCCGCAACAGGTCGCGCGCTTCGGCCTCCGACTCGATCCGACCGGACTGGCGGAAGCCCAAGAACCAGGTGAGCGCGACCAGCAGGCTGACACCGATCAGCGACCCGCCGAACTGGAGCAGCTCGTCGCTCATGCCGCTATTGCCGGGCCTTGTTCGAGAGGTCCGTCAGCACGCCGGCGATCATGCTGATGTTGTAGCCGGCCGCATCCGCAGCCTCGATCAGTTCCTGTGGCGATGCCCCGCGGCTGGCCTCTGCCAGCGCCCAGAGGAAGGTCGACCGCGTACCGCTGCGGCAATAGGCGAGCGTACGCCCGCCAGCCTCTTCCAGCGCGGCAACTGTCTCGGCGATCCGCTCCGGGGTCATCCCGCTGCTGGTCACAGGGATGTAGCGATAGGCAAGCCCGTGCGCCTGTGCGGCAGCGCCGATCTCGGTGCTGCTTGGCTGGCCGTCTTCCTCGCCATCAGGCCGGTTGTTGATGATCATCGAGAAGCCTTCGCGCGCCGCAGTCGCCACGTCTTCGGCAGTGATCTGCGGGCTGGCCGCCACCTGGGTCGACAATTTGCGGAACTTGCTCATCTCTCTGGCTCCCGGCGAAGAATTGCCGCCTTTTCGATGCGCTTAGCGGCATTCGCAAGGCTACTTTTCAAGATAGGACAGCATGTTGTTTCAGCAACAGCCAATCGCCGTCATTTCGCCGTAACGTTAAATCATTCGCGTCGTGCGTGTTTCTCCGTTATAAACCGCAAATTGGAGCGACAGGGCAGGTCCGTCGTTTCTGGTCGGCAGGTAATTCGCTCGCGCTGCCGATCTAGGTTTCAGGGCGGGATTGAAGGTTTTTAGAATACATGGGTTATGATCGAGGACGTCGCGGTCGGGGGCGCGACAAGCGTGAAAATATCGGTGAAGAGGGTTTCGATCCGTTCATGGATGGACCCCCGCCCATGGAGAGCGGCGGCGGCTGGCGCGACAGCAATAACGATCGCTTCGGCGGCGGTGGCGGCGGTGGCGGTCGCTTCAACGATGATCGCGGCGGTGGCCGTTTCAACGATGACCGTGGTGGCGGTTTCGGCGGCGGCAATCGCGGCGGTGGTTTCGGCGGCGGTGGCCGCGGTGGACCGCGCGGCGGCGGTGGTGGTGGTGGCGGCATGCCCGCCCAAGTCGTCGGCACCGGCCAAGGCAAGGTAAAATTCTTCAACGCCCAGAAGGGTTTCGGCTTCATCCAGCGCGATGAAGGCGGCGAAGACGTGTTCGTCCACATCAGCCAGGTCGAACGTGCCGGGCTGGAAGGCCTCGCCGAAGGTCAGGAACTGCAGTTCAACCTGGTCGACCGTGGCGGCAAGATTTCCGCTGCCGACCTGCAGGTTGTCGGCGATGTGATCGCCGTGCAGTCGCGTGCCCCGCAGCGTGAGCTGACCGGCGAAAAGGCCGTGGGCACAGTCAAGTTCTTCAACACGATGAAGGGCTTCGGCTTCATCACCCGCGACGATGGCAAGGAAGATGCCTTCGTTCACATCAGCGCTGTCGAGCGTTCGGGCCTCCCCGGCATTGCCGAGGGCGACCGCTTCGAATTCGACCTCGAGGTAGACCGACGAGGCAAGTACTCGGCTGTCAACCTGGTGCCGGTGCAGGGCTAAGCCCGAATCAGGCAATCCAGTGTTCGGGCGGCCGAGTCGTTTGACCGGCCGCCGACACCCTCCTAGATGAGAGCTATTGGCGGTCCGGGTGGCCGCTTCTTTTATTTCACGCTTTCATCAAGGACCTTTCCCAATGTCGATCACTCCGCTGATGCCCGTCTACCCGCGGTGCGATGTGCGGCCCGTCGAGGGCGACCATTGCCACCTGATCGACGAGGACGGCACGCGCTATCTCGACTTCGCTTCCGGCATCGCGGTCAACCTGCTCGGCCACTCGCACGAAGGTCTGATCGGCGCGATTCAGAAGCAGGCCGCGAAGCTGATGCATGTCTCCAACCTCTACGGCAGTCCGCAGGGCGAGGAACTGGCGCAGAAGCTGGTCGACAAGACCTTCGCCGACACCGTGTTCTTTACCAATTCGGGGGCCGAGGCGGTGGAATGCGCGATCAAGACCGTGCGCGCCTATCACCAGCATGTCGGCAACGACGACAAGTACGAAATCATCACCTTCAAGAACGCCTTCCATGGCCGGACGATGGCGACGATTAGCGCCTCCAACCAGGAAAAGATGCACAAGGGGTTCTACCCCATGCTGCCGGGCTTCAAGTATGTCGAATTCGACGACCTTGAAGGTGCCAAGGCGGCCATCGGCCCCAACACGGCCGGCTTCCTGGTCGAGCCGGTGCAGGGCGAAGGCGGCATCCGCCCCGCTTCGCAGGAGTTCATGCAGGGCCTGCGCAAACTGGCCGACGAGCACGACCTGTTGCTGGCGCTGGACGAAGTGCAGTGCGGCGTTGCCCGCACCGGCACGCTCTATGCCTACGAACAGTACGGCATCGTTCCGGATGTCGTGGCAACCGCCAAGGGCATCGGCGGCGGCTTCCCGATGGGCGCCTGTCTCGCCACCGAAAAGGCCGCGCGCGGCATGACCTTCGGCACCCATGGCTCCACCTACGGCGGCAACCCGCTCGCCATGGCGGCGGGCATGGCGGTGATGGATGCCGTCGCCAACGACGAATTCCTCGCCAGCGTGCGCGAGAAGGGCGAGCGCCTGCGTTCGCGGCTGGAGCAGTTCATCGGCAACTATCCCGAACTGTTCGAAAGCGTGCGCGGCATGGGCCTGATGCTCGGCATCAAGATGAAGGTCGAGCCGAGACCCTTCATGGTGCACCTGCGCGACAATCACCAGTTGCTGACGGTGGCGGCGGGTGATTCGACGCTGCGCCTGCTGCCGCCGCTGGTGATCGAGGATGCGGAGATCGACGAGTTCTTCGAGAAGCTCTCGGCCGGCGCAGCCTCCTTCCAGCCCCCGGCTAGCTGATGAGCAAGGATACTCCTCTCGACGTCGCGCCGGCGGTGCGCAGCTTCCTCGACCTGTCGGATGCCGGCGGGGATGCCATCGCGGCGATGATCAACGACGCGCAGGACCGCAAGCGGGCGCGGCAGGGCTGGCCCAAGGGCAAGCCCGATGCCGACGCCCCGCTGGCGGGGCACGTGTTGGCGATGGTGTTCGAGAAGAGTTCGACGCGTACGCGCGTCAGCTTCGACATTGCGATGCGACAGCTGGGTGGCAGCGCGCTGATCCTCGATTCGGGGGCCTCGCAGCTGGGACGCGGAGAATCGATTGCCGATACGGCGCGCGTGCTCAGCCGCATGGCCGATGCGATCATGGTCCGTACCGACGATCATTCGAAGATCGAGGAAATGGCCCATTATGCGCACGTGCCGGTCATCAATGGCCTGACCGACCGCTCCCACCCCTGCCAGATCGTCGCCGACCTGCTGACGATGATCGAGCACCGCAAGGCACTGCCCGGCCTGGAGGTTGCGTGGTTCGGGGACGGCAACAACGTGCTGCACTCCATCCTCGAAGCAGCCGCCTTGATGAAGTTCAACGTGCGCGTGGCGACTCCCGCCGGGTTCGAACCGGATGCGGAATTCGTCGACATGGCGCGTGAGGCGGGGTGCACGATCACCCTGACCCAGGATGCCGCTGCGGCCGCATCCGGCGCGGACGTGGTCGTTACCGACACGTGGATTTCGATGGGGCAGGCGCATGCAGATGAGAAGCTGCGGGCGATGGAGCCTTACCGGGTCGATGCGGCGCTGATGGCTAGGGCCAAGCCCGACGCGATCTTCCTGCACTGCTTGCCGGCCCACGTCGGGGACGAGGTGACCTCGGAGGTCTTCGAAGGCCCGCAGTCGGTCGTCTTCGATGAGGCGGAAAACCGCATCCACGCCCAGAAGTCGATCCTGTTATGGTGTTTCGGTCGCCTCGGCTGACGGCCCGCTTCACTTCCGGGGTGCAGGCCCCATATGTGCCGCATGACGACTGACAAGCAATCCGCGACCTTTTCCGACGAGCTGCTGGGCTTTGCCATTCCCACGCGCAATTCGCGCGGGCGTGCCGTGCGGCTCGGTCCGGTGCTGGAGGATATCCTCAGCGCGCATGACTATCCGCAGGCGCTGAAGCACGTGCTGGCGGAAGCGCTGGTACTGACCACGCTGATGGGCGGCCTGTTGAAGGGTGACGGCGACCAGCTGACGATGCAGGCGCAAGGCGAAGGCGGGGTCATCAGCCTGCTCGTCTGCGACTATCGCGACGGCGAAATCCGCGGCTATGTGCAGCAGGCTCAGCCGGAAGACCCGGCAGTCGCGGCGAATCCCTCGCTCGAAACGCTGTTCGGCAAGGCGCATCTCGCCATCACCTTCGACATCGCCAAGACCGGCAAGCGCTACCAGGGCATCGTGCCGCTGGAGGGCCAGTCGCTCAGCGGTGCGGTGGAAGTCTATTTCGCGCGAAGCGAGCAGGTGCCGACCCTCATTCGCAGCGCCATTCGTTCGGGCAAGCAGGGCACGGTAGCGGCCGGCTTTCTGGTGCAGCACCTGCCGGACGGGGAAGAAGGGCGCGAGCGCCTGCACGTGCGCATGGACCATCCGGAGTGGGAGCACGTCTCGATCATGGCCGAGAGCCTTCGCCACGAGGAACTGGTGGAGGAGAGTCTGTCGTTGGAAGAGATCGTCTGGCGCCTCTATCACGAAGAGCAGAGGGTGCTTATCTCGCCGGGAGCCCGGCTTTCGAAGGGATGCCGGTGTACCGAAGCGCATTTCGAGGAGGTGCTGGCCCGCTTCCCCAAGGAAGACCGCCGCGAAATGGCGAATGACGAAGGGATTATCCTGGTCGACTGTGCCTTCTGCTCGAAGGTCTTCCCGATCCAGGATTAACGACTCGTCGCAACTGCAGTGCAATTGGTCGTTCATATTCGCCGTGGTATACGGGCCCGATCAAATTTGAGGTGATGGTGCAGAAAGCAGGCAGGAATCTGGGATTGGCAAGCGCAGCGGCAGCGGCCGTTTTTGCGCTCACGCCCGTGTCTGCGCAGGCGCCTGAACTTGCCATGCTCGACACGCTCGAGCGCGGTAGCTGGGAACTCCGGCTGCGTCCGGAAGGAACCACTCGGCGCATTTGCGTGCGCACGGGACGTGAATTCATCCAGATCCGCCATCGCCAGCCCGGCTGCGATCGCTACGTGGTGCAGGATGAGGCCAACGAGGTAACCGTCCAGTACACCTGCCGCGGCGATGGCTATGGCCGCACCACCATCCGTCGCGAAGACCGCGAACTGGTGCAGATCCGTAGCCAGGGCATTCAGGGCGGTACGCCCTTTTCGCTCGAAGGCGAAGCGCGGCGGGTCGGCAGCTGCTAGCCTGCAGCCGGCACTTGCCCGCCTGCGAGCAAGTGCCTAGCCACGCCTGATGAACGAATCCGACAAGATTGCCGTTGTCCTGTTGTCCGGCGGGCTGGACTCAATGGTCACTGCCGCGCTGGCGCGCGAGCAGGGCTATCGGCTGCATGCGCTCACCATCGACTATGGCCAGCGCCACAGCCGCGAACTGCAATCTGCCAAGGCAATTGCCGAACGGCTTGGCGTGGAGCGTCACGTCCTCTTGCCGCTGGACTTGCGCCGCTTCGGTGCCTCCGCGCTGACCGCTGATATCGACGTTCCCAAAACCGGCGTCGGGGATGATATCCCGGTAACCTATGTCCCCGCGCGCAACCTGCTGTTCCTGGCGCTGACCACGGCCTTCGCCGAAAGCTCCGGGTCCAGCGACATCTTCATCGGGGTGAATGCGCTCGACTATTCGGGCTATCCGGACTGCCGGCCGGAATTCATCGCCAGCTTTGCGGAAACCGCGCGGCTTGGCACCAAGCAGGGCGTGGAAGGCCACCCGTTCACCATCCACACACCGCTCCAGCACATGTCGAAGGCGGATATCGCCCGCGAATGCCATCGACTTGGACTGGACCCGGCCTGGAGCTGGTCCTGCTACGATCCGACGCCTGAAGGACTCGCATGCGGCTTGTGCGACAGCTGCCGTTTGCGGATAAGGGGCTTCGAGGAGGCGGGGCTTGAGGATTCGACGCGCTACGCGCAGTTGCCCGATTGAGAGCGGAATTGGCTGAGGAACAGGAAGCCTCGGCCGAGCAGCGCGTTCCCGGCTATAGCTGGTATGCGCTGGGTATTCTCGTGCTGGTCTATCTGGTCAACTTCGTCGACCGGCAAATCCTTTCCATCCTGGCCAACGACATCAAGGCCGATCTGGCCATCGATGATGCGCAGCTGGGCTTCCTCTACGGTACAGCCTTTGCCATCTTCTACGCCCTTTTCGGAATTCCGTTGGGCCGGCTGGCGGACAATACGCATCGGCTGCGCCTGCTGAGCGCAGGGCTAGCGCTGTGGTCGATGATGACCATGTTCTCGGGACTGGCGAAGAACTTCGCCCAGCTGACCGTCGCCCGGATCGGCGTTGGCGTGGGCGAGGCATCGGCCAACCCCTGCGCCTATTCGCTGATCAGCGACTGGTTTCCCAAGCGGGTGCGGGCCACAGCCCTGGCGATCTATTCCTCCGGGCTGTTCGTGGGGAGCGGGCTCTCGCTGCTGATCGGCGGGGCAATCGTCGAGCAATGGAACGCCAGCTTTCCCGTCGACCCGCCGTTCGGCCTCGCCGGTTGGCAAGCTGCCTTCATCGCTGTGGGCCTGCCCGGCATCGCGCTTGCCATCTGGCTGCTGTCGTTGCGGGAACCGGTACGCGGTGCGATCGATGGGGAACCGACCTCGGCGAGCGGTAATGCCTGGCGCGAATTCGCCGGCCAGGTGGCTCGTATCGTTCCGCCTTTCACGATCATCGGAGCGGCGAGACGGGGATCGCGGGGGCTGGTGCTCAACCTCTGCGTTGCCGCAGGCCTCGCGCTTCTCGCCTGGGTTCTTTCGGGCATGTTCGGCAACCTGCCGCAATTCGCCTTCGTCGCGGTCGGCTTCTATGCGGTATTCAGCTGGGCATCGTCGCTGCATCGGGAAGATCGCGCCACCTTCAGGCTTACCTGGGGCAACGCCGCCTTCGTCGCGATCCTGCTGGCCTATGCTGCAGACTGCTATATCGGATACACCATCACCTACTGGGCCGCACCCTATGCGGAGCGCACCTTTGATCTCGGCAAGTCCGAACTGGGCCTGCTCATTGGCGCGCCCAATGCCCTGGGGGGCTTTCTGGGGGTAATTGGCGGAGGCTGGCTGGCGGACAGGCTCTTGCGACGCTGGCCTACAGGGCGCCTGCAAGTCGTCTTCATCGCCCTGCTCTTGCCGGTACCCCTGATCGGGATCGGCTACACCACCGGCAGTGTGACGATATTCCTCGTCTGCAATTTCTTCGCCCAGATGGCGACGGCCTCGGCCCTCGGCGCCTGCGCCGCTGCCAGCCAGGCCCTGGTCAAGCCATCGATGCGCGGCACCGCTGCTGCAATCTTCTTGCTGGGACCGACCCTGATCGGCCTCGCCTTCGGTCCGTTCATCGCCGGATATGTTTCCGAAGCAACGGGAGCACTGGCAAACGGCGTGCTCGCATGCCTGGTCGCTGTGCCGCCCGGAGTGGCGGCACTGGTCTGGGCGATACGAAACTACAAGCAGGCGATCGAACGCGTCAGCAGTGCCGAAGGGTGATTACAGCCTGCTGAACACGCCGCAGGCGATCCGGCTGCCGGCAGCCCCGGCTGGATCCGAGCGATAATCGTCAGCACCTTCGTGTACCACGATTGCCGTGCCGTCGGCGTCGAAGATCTGCGGAATGATCGTGCTGCTGGTTCCGCGCAGGATCGCACTCAGCGTGCCGACGCCATCGGCTGCAATAGTGGCATTGGGCAGGTCGCCAAGGTGCGCTCCGCGTGGGTTGCGCGTTCCATGTTCGTTACCGCCAGGATTGAGATGCCCACCGGCAGACGTGAAGTCCGCCGCGCTGCAGTCGCCCGTAGTGTGCAGGTGGACCGCATGATCACCTGCCGGCAGGCCTTCGAACGAAGCCGAAATGGTCACTTCACCGGCAAGCGAATAGAGCCGGGCGGTTCCGACAGCCTGGCCATTCCTGTCCGCGATTGTCGCAACGCCCACTTCCTCGGCGGCGCTTTCGTAGACGGTGGCGCATCCCGCGGTGGCGAGCATCAGGGTCGAGAAAATGGCAATCTTGTGCATGGACATGATGTTCCTTCGAATCAGCCTTTAAAGCAGAACGGCTGACATCGCATTCGGGTCCATCAATTGGTAGGGAGAATCCCCGCGGATTGCAGGGCAGCGATCAGCCCTGCGATCGCTGCGCGCGCTTCGACGTCTTCATTCGTCCCGCCGGTGGGTGCCGAAACAGCTGGCGCGCGGTTCCTTTGATGAATCCAGTGTACCAAAATCGCTGAGTATGTAACGCAAAATAGCACTCCGTTATAACCATAATGCGCTATAATATCAAAGTAAAAGTGCCAAAACGGTTATATTTGTTGGCTTGCAGGGGGCGGTTCGCTCCACTAATCGACGGGAAACGGCACAGGATTCCCCATGCTTCGCGGACTATACGACTGGACGATGGCCAAGGCCGCGCATCCCCATGCGCAGTGGTGGCTGGCTTTCTTCGCCTTCATCGAATCGAGCTTCTTCCCCATTCCGCCGCATCCGCTGCTGGGGCTGATGTGCCTGGCAGAGCCGAAGAAGGCGCTGCGCTTCGCTCTGATCTGCACCGGCTTTTCCGTGCTGGGCGGTCTGTTCGGCTACGTGATCGGCTACTTTCTCTACGATCTCGTGGGCGTCTGGCTGATCGGCGCGCTGGGACTGACCGAGGCCTTCCCGCAGGCGGCCTGCTATCTGAACGAGCGCGACTGGGAAGTGATCGTGGTGGCGGGGGCCACGCCCGTGCCGTTCAAGCTGCTGACGATCACCGCCGGTTTCATCTCCATGAACCTCGGCACCTTCATCATCGCCAGCGTGGCCGGGCGCGGCTTCATCTTCATGACCGTGGGTGTGCTGTTCCGCCTGTTCGGTGCACCGATCAAGGCGGTGATCGACAAGTACCTGGGCACGGTCACGACGATCTTCGTCGTGCTGGTGATCGGCGGCTTCATCGCGCTGACGCAGCTTGGCCATGGCGAAGATGGCGATACGCCGGAAGACCGCTGCGCCCAGGTAACCTCGATCGACGACATCTGATTTCGCGGTTCATCGAAATAGGACTTGCAATCATCCTGCTTCATTTCGATAGTTGTCGAAATGAAGCAGGATGAAGTCATCGCCGCGCTCTCAGCGCTCGCGCAGGATTCGCGGCTCGATGTCTTTCGCCTGCTGGTCGAAGCCGGGCCCGATGGTCTGGCGGCGGGCGAGATCGCCCGGCGGCTCGGCCTGCCGAATTCCTCGCTCTCGTTCCACCTCGCACAACTGCAGCAAGGCGGGCTGATCGCACAGCGCCGCGACGGACGTTCCCTGATCTACAGTGCCGATTTTGCCTGCATGGACGCGTTGATCGGCTTCCTCACGGCCAATTGCTGCCAGGGCGAGGAGTGTGACGCAACCAGGCCCGCCCGCCTGACGGAGACCTGCAAGTAGCCATGCGCAACGTCCTGTTCCTGTGCACCGCCAATTCGGCGCGCTCGATCCTTGCCGAGGCAATCCTGCGTGATGCCGCACCGGGTCGCTTCCAGGCATATTCCGCGGGCAGTTCGCCACGCGGGGTGCCCAATCCGCTGGCGATGCAACTGCTGGCGGCGAAGGGGCACGACACGTCCTCTCTCCGCTCGAAGAGCTGGGACGACTTCACCGGGCCCGGCGCTGGCACGATGCACGCGGTGATTACCGTGTGCGACAATGCCAAGAGCGAAAGCTGCCCAATCTGGCCGGGCCATCCGGTGCAGGCGCATTGGGGCATCCCCGATCCCGCAGGCTACGCCGACGATGGCAGCCACGTGGATGGCGAGCTGGCAGGTTTCGAGACTGCCTATCGCCGCCTGACTGACCGCGTGCTGGCGATGCTCAAGCTGGATGAAGACAGCCTGTCGGATCGTGAATGGCGCGATGCGCTGATCCGGATCGGCAAGGAAACGGAAGGCGCCACCTGATGGCATCGTTCGAACGATATCTCTCGATCTGGGTAGCGCTGGCGATTGCCGCCGGGGTAATCCTAGGCCTTGTCGCGCCGGCTGTGGCCACCGCGCTTGCCGGGCTGGAATACGCCTCCGTAAACCTCGTGGTAGCCGTGCTCATCTGGGCAATGATCTACCCGATGATGGTGGCGGTGGATTTTGCCAGCATCCGAGGCATTGGTACCAAACCCAAGGGACTCATCATTACCCTGGTGGTGAACTGGCTGGTGAAGCCCTTCACTATGGCGGCGCTTGCGGTGCTGTTCTTCGACTACCTCTATTCCGGCATCATTCCGGAAGGTGACGCACAGCAGTATATCGCCGGGCTGATCCTGCTGGGCGCAGCCCCTTGTACGGCGATGGTGTTCGTCTGGTCCCAACTGACCAAGGGCGATCCGGCTTACACGCTGGTGCAGGTATCGGTGAACGACCTGATCATGATCGTCGCCTTCGCCCCCATCGTGGCCTTGCTGCTGGGCGTGACCGACATTGTCGTACCGTGGGATACGCTGCTGTTGTCGGTGGTGCTTTACGTTGCCTTCCCGCTGCTGGCCGGCTGGCTGACACGCCGCTCGCTCATCTCTCGCGCAGCGGGTGACGACCATGCAGTCGAGGCATTTACGGCCCGCCTGAAGCCGTTTTCCATCGTCGGGCTGCTGGCCACCGTCGTTTTGCTCTTCGCATTTCAGGCGGAGACCATCGTTGCGCAACCGGTACTGATCGTCCTGATCGCAATCCCCATTGTCATTCAGTCTTACGGCATCTTCGCCGCCGCATATGCCGCTGCCTGGGCATGGCGCGTGCCGCACAGCATTGCCGCACCCTGCGCGTTGATTGGCACGTCCAATTTCTTCGAACTGGCAGTGGCGGTCGCCATCGGCCTGTTTGGGCTGACCAGCGGTGCAGCACTGGCCACCGTGGTGGGCGTGCTGGTGGAAGTCCCAGTGATGCTGTCGCTGGTTGCGCTGGCCAACAGGTCGCGCGGGAAGTTCCCCGCCTAGGGCCTAGATGATCCCCACGGCCTTCCCGGCACGTCCGAACATGCCGAGGATCGTGCCGACCTCTTCGTCCGAATGCTCGGCGCAGAGCGAACAGCGCAGCAGCGTCATGTTCGCGGGCGTTGCCGGCGGACGGGCAAGGTTAACGTAGAGGCCTTCCTGCAGCAGCGCACTCCACATGGCGGCACCCTTCTCCAGGTCGGGCATGATTACCGCGACGATGGCGCTCTGCGGTTCCTCGGTGCCGAGTTGGAAACCCATTTCGCGCAGGCCCGAGTGCAGGCGCTTGGAGTTCTCCCACAGGTGCGCGCGCTTGCTATGCCCGTGCATCAGCTTGCGGATCGAGGTCGCCGCCGTGGCTACCACGCTGGGCGGCAGGCTGGCGGTGAACACATAGGGGCGGCACACAAGGCGCATGATCTCGAACTTGGGGTGGTTGGAGACGCAGAAGCCACCCACCGTACCCACGCTCTTCGAAAACGTGCCGATGATGAAGTCGACGTCGTCGATGACGCCCGCTTGCTCCACCACGCCGCGGCCGTGTTCGCCGATGAAGCCCATGGAGTGCGCTTCGTCGACCAGGACCATGGCCCCGTACTTCTTCGCGACGGCCACCATCTCGGCCAGCGGGGCGATGTCGCCCAGCATGGAATAGACGCCTTCCAGCACCACCAGTTTGCCAGCGCCTTCCGGGATACGACGCAGGCGCTTTTCCATCGCCTCGATATCGTTGTGCTTGAAGGGCACGATTTCCGCATCGCCCATCTTGCAGCCGTCCCAGATGCTGGCGTGGCTGTCGATGTCGAGCACGACATAGTCGCCCTTGCCGGCGATGGTGGAGATGATCCCGAGGTTGGCCTGGTAGCCGGTCGAGAACACCATGGCGTGATCCATGTCGTAGAACTCGCGCAGCGCGTCCTCGCACTCCTTGTGGCCCTGGTACGTGCCATTGAGCACGCGGCTACCGGTCGTGCCGGAACCATAGTCGGCCAGCGCCTGTTGCCCTGCCGCGATCACGTCCGGGTCGAAGGTCATGCCCATGTAGTTGTAGGTGCCGAGCAGGATGGTGTCGCGCCCGTTGCAGATCGCCCGGGTGGGGGAGAGCACCTTCTCCATCACCAGCGAGAATGGATCCTCCACGCCGCTGGCGAGCAGGTTCTCGCGGATGGCGATGGTTTCGTCGAACTTGGAGAACAGGTCCTTCGACTCGCCCTCGCGCTCCACCGGCTGGTCCGGCTGGGAAATGCCTTCGCTCATGTCGGCCTCAGTCAGCTGCCTGGCTGTGTACTGCATCGACCAGCTGGCCGTAATTCTCGATCTCGGCCTGCTGGTTCATGGAAATGATGATGTCGAATTCGTCCTCGATTGCGGCGACGAAATCCATCACCGTGAGGCTGTCGAATTCCAGGTCACCGGCGAAGGTCGTGTCATCGGCAATGGCTACGCCCTTCTTGTTGAAGGGCTCGATGATCGAGCGGATACGGGTGTCGACGTCGGCGCGGTCCATCAGGCGTGCATTCCTTGGTTAAACATGTTGGCCCGGCCATAGAGCCGGAGCGATGCTGCGGCAAACCTTTCGCGCCGCCGCTTGTCAAGCGCGCGACACGGTGGCAGCCTTCCTCGCACCCTGTCGAGCTATTCGCAGGAGGGGGCAGTATGGACGATAACAGCTTGATTGAAGAGGCGGAACCCGCGCCTCCGTCAACGTCTGACGATTACAGCGCCAATGCCGTGCAATTGCTGCGCACGGTGCAGGTCAATTCACTGTTGCTGTCGCAGATGGCCGACCAGAAGGCCTCCATCCTGATGGGAGCGACCTTTCTGGTGTTCTCCATCGCGGTCAGCCGTTCGCTGGCCGGAGACATGCCGTGGGCGCTGGGCGTGCTGGCGGTGTTCGCCTTTCTCAGCGCCTTGCTGGCGGTGCTGGCCGTGCTCCCCTCGGTACGCAAGCCCGATGGCGGGCAGAAGCCGAACCTGATGTTCTTCGGCCATTTCGCCCATCGCGACGAAGAGGAATGGATGCAGGAAGTGCTGGCAAGGCTGCACGAGGACGAGGGCGTCTTTCGCACCATGCTGCACGACATCTACCAGAACGGGCAGGTGCTGCAGCGGCGCAAGTATCGCTACCTCGGCTATGCCTACCGGGTGTTCATCGTCGGCCTGTTCTTCACCCTGGGCGCCTTCGTGATCGAATTCGGCGCGACCTACTAGCCTGTCAGGCTGCGGCGCGATCCACCAGGCCCTTCACCGCGGCCATGAACGGCCCGATGCTCACCGGCTTCGACAGGTAGCCTTCCGCTCCGCATTCGCGGATGCGTTCCTCGTCACCCTTGCCGGCATAGGCGGTCACCGCCAGCACCGGCACCTTGGACAAGTCGGCATCGCCCTTCATCGTGGTGATGAGGTCGATCCCCGATACGTCCTGCAACTGGATATCCATCACTACGAGGTTGGGGATGAAGGCGCGGGCGCGTTCGATGGCCTGGTTGCCATCTGCGCAGGGTTCCACGGCGAAGCCGCCAGCTTGCAGCACGTCGCAGAAAAGTTTCCTGTTCAGATCGTTGTCCTCGACAACGAGGATACGCTTCGTCATGGAGCCCCCGAAAGCCTCCTCCCCACTTGGGAGGCCTGACCCTTATCGTTCTTACAGGTAGCTGACAATTCGTAGCGATGCTAAAGATTCGGTAAACGACGCTTCGGCAACGGCGCTGGCGGCGCTCGGCTGGGTGCTTGCCAATGACGACCGGGCGCAGCGCTTCCTCGACCTGACCGGGCTGACGCCGGACGGTCTGCGCGATGCCCTGGGCGACCTTTCGACGCACCGGGCCATCCTCGATTTCCTCGCTGCGCACGAACCGGATCTGCTGGGCGCTGCCGAGGCGCTGGGCCTCGCTCCGGAGCAACTGGTTGCCGCCCGACAGGAGCTGTCCGAATGAGCCGCCCGTTGGTAATTACCGATTGCGACGAAGTGCTGCTGCACATGGTCCGCCATTTCCGCGACTGGCTCGACCGTGAGCACAATGTCGCCTTCGAGCTTGAGGGCAATCCCTTCGTCCAGTCGATGCGCCGTCGTGACAGCGATGCCGACCTGACCGAGGCCGAGGTGTGGGAGCTGCTGGGCGCATTCTTCGATACCGAGATGGAAACGCAGGAGCCGATTGCAGGTGCAGTCGATTCGATCGCCGAACTGCAGCGCGAGGCGGACGTGGTGGTGCTCACCAACCTCGTCGATGCGCGCAACGAGGCGCGCCGCCGGCAGCTGCGCGACATCGGCATCACTGCGCCGGTCTTCACCAACCAGGGGCCCAAGGGCGGCCTGCTCCGCCGGATCGTGGAAGAGCATGGCGCCAGCCGCGCGGTGTTCATCGACGACATCGCCAAGCACCACGAATCGGCGATGGAGCATGCCGGGCACGTCCACCGGCTGCACTTCTGCGGCGAGCCGGCCATCGCCCCGCATGTCCCCTGCGCGCACGAGGCGGGCCATGCCCATGCGCGGATAGACAATTGGGCAGAAGCTCTGCCATGGATCATCGAAACGCTGCATGGAGAACGGCAATGAGCATCGAGGCACGGCTTGCGGAACTGGGCATCGAACTGCCCAAGGCGGCGGCCCCCGTGGCGGCCTATGTGCCGGTGGTGGTGGCGAACGGCCTTGCCCATGTATCCGGCCAGCTCCCTTTCGTCGACGGCCAGCTCGTCACCGGGCGGCTGGGCGAGGACGTCTCGCTGGAGGACGGACAGGCTGCGGCGCGCGCCTGCGGCCTGATGATCCTGTCGCAGTTGCAGGAGGCGGGCATTGCGCTCGACCGGGTGGAGCGCGTGGTGAAGCTGGGCGCTTTCGTCAATTCGACCGCCGATTTCACGGACCAGCCCAAGGTCGCCAATGGCGCGTCGGAGCTGATGTTCGAAATTTTCGGCGACAAGGGCCGCCACGCCCGTGCAGCCGTCGGCGTACCGGCATTGCCGCTGGGTGCCGCCGTCGAAGTGGACGCGGTGATCGCCATTGCGGACTGACAAGGTCAGCACGCTGGCGGCATGGGCCTATGCCCATCGCGGCCTGCATGACACCGGCGTGCCGGAAAACTCGCTGGCGGCCTTTCGCGCGGCCATCGACGCCGGACTCGGCATCGAATGCGATATCCGCAAGAGCAGCGATGGACGGGCCATTGTCTTCCACGATGCCGAGCTGGAGCGGCTGACCGGTCGCGCGGGCAAGATGGGTGTGCGCTCCGTCGGCGACCTGACCAGCATTGCCTTGCTGGGCAGCGAGGAGAGGATTCCCACCTTGCGCGATGCGCTGGAACTGGTGGCCGGGAAAGTGCCGCTGCTGCTGGAAATCAAGAGCGACAACTATCGCTCGATCGAGCCGCTGTGCCGCGCCGTACGGCGCGACCTCGAAGGCTATACCGGGGCGGTCGGCGTGATGAGCTTCGATCCGCGCGTGCCGCAGTGGTTCGGCAAGCACGAGCCCGAATGCCCGCGCGGCCTCGTCGTTACCGAACAGAACGAGCGCACATTGATCGCCGGGATCAAGCGGCGGGTGATGGTCGCCCGCTCCAAGCCCGATTTCGTCGCGCTCGACATTCGCGACCTGCCCAGCAGCTTTTCGCGCAAGCAAGCTGCCGCGGGTCGGCCATTGTTTACCTGGACCGTGCGCAGCGCAGCGCAGGTCGATACGGCACTGGCCGTGGGCGCTGCGCCGATTCTGGAAGGGGCAGGGGTGGCGGCGTGGGAGCAGGCCTCCTAAGTCTGGGGCGATGGCCGACAGCGCGCTAACAGCCCGGATAGCCCCTGCCGTTGGCAGCGTGGATGCCACCGAGTGGGATCGGCTGGCGGGCACCGACAACCCCTTCACCAGCCATGCCTTCCTCACCCTGCTGGAAGATTCTGGCAGCGTCGGCCCCGGCACCGGCTGGACGCCGGCACCGCTGCTGCTGGAGGAGGAGGGCAAACTGGTCGGCGCCATGCCGAGCTATGCCAAGGGTCACAGCCAGGGCGAATACGTGTTCGACTATGCCTGGGCCGATGCCTGGCACCGGGCGGGCGGCGAATACTATCCCAAGTTGCAGATCTCCGCCCCCTTTACCCCAGCCACCGGCCCGCGCCTGCTGCTGGCGGACGAGCGGCACGCAGCCCCGCTACTGGCCGCCGCCGAGCAACTGGTGCTGCAGAACGGCTGGTCCAGCGCCCATGCGACGTTCGTCGAGCCTGCGCAGGAAAAGCTGTTCGAAGCGGCGGGCTGGCTGCGGCGCGAGGATCTTCAGTTCCACTGGTACAACCGCGACTATGCCAGCTTCGAGGACTTCCTCGGCGCGCTGACCTCGCGCAAGCGCAAGGACCTGCGCAAGGAACGCCGGCTGGCAATCGAAGGGCTGGAAATCAAGGCGTTGACGGGCGCGGACATCCGCGCCGAACACTGGGACGCCTTCTGGCTGTTCTACCAGGACACCGGTGCGCGCAAATGGGGCACGCCCTACCTGACGCGCGCGGCATTCGACCTGATGGGCGAGCGGATGGGCGACCGGTTGCTGCTGTTGCTGGCTTACGAGGACGGCTTGCCGATTGCCGGTGCGCTGAATTTCATCGGCGGGGAGGCGCTGTACGGGCGCTATTGGGGATGCCTGTCAGAGCGCCGCTTCCTGCATTTCGAGCTGTGTTACTACCGCGCCATCGACGCGGCGATCGAGCTCGGCCTGAAGCGGGTAGAGGCGGGAGCGCAGGGCGGTCACAAGCTGGCGCGTGGTTACGAGCCCGTCGCGACCGTTTCGATGCACTACCTGGCCGATCCGGGCTTCCGCGATGCCGTCGCGGATTTCCTCGATCGGGAGCGGAGAGGCATCGCCATCGACCAGTTGCACCTGGCCGGACACACGCCTTTTCGCAGGGGGTGATCAGGCGGCGCGAGCGTCGCCCTGGCGCAGCCATTCGCGAGCGCGACGCTGGGCGTCGGCGATTTCGACTGCGGTCATCTCGTCCGAGACATCGGCGCGGCACCAGGCGGCAGCCTCGTGGCCCTTGGCGGCAGCGAGGTTGAACCACTTGTGCGCTTCGATCAGGTCGCAGTCGACGCCATGGCTGCCGGTCGAATAGGCAACGCCGAGGTCGTAGTAGGCATTGGTGTCGCCATCGGCGGCGGCTGCCAGGCAGCGTGCCACCAGCATGTCGCCGATATTGTCGTCGGCCGGCTGAACCTTGGCGAAAGTCTCGATCTTGGCGAGTTCCATTCCGTATCTCCCCTGTTCGTCTCCGGGTCCCCAATGTCCCGGGCCCGTCTGACTGGGCAGGCCGATGTTTTGACGAACGTGGTCAAGAATTGGTTAACGCGCCGCGCAAAAAGTCGTCTGGGCGCGTTTGTGGCCCTTCAATCCAGATTGCCGCTTGTGCCCTTCCGGCCCTCGCCTTATAGGCCCGCCCATCCATGGCTTTGACAGCCGTGCGGACAGACCCCGAAGCATAACGGGGCAGGCGCCGGTTGCCGCAGGGAAAGCCGCTCGCTTGGGGTTCGGAGTACTGAATGGCGACCGCCGCACGTGACGATATCGACATTCTCGCAAAGGCGAAGCGTGCCCTGCACGCCGACTATTCGCCCAGCGAAGAAGAAGAATACATGTCGGATGTACAGCTTAACTACTTTCGGGTGCTGCTGCTCGAATGGAAGAAGAGCATTGTCGAGGCATCTGAAAATACGCTGCAAAACCTGCAGGACGGCCCGATCCGGGAGCCGGACCTGAACGATCGCGCCTCCAGCGAGACCGACTGGGGCATCGAATTGCGCACGCGTGACCGGCAACGCAAGCTGATCGCCAAGATCGACGCGGCCCTGCGCCGTATCGACGAAGGCGAATACGGTTATTGCCAGGTAACCGGCGATCCGATCGGCATCAACCGCCTGATCGCTCGGCCCATCGCCACCATGACGGTCGAGGCGCAGCAGGCGCACGAGCGACGCGAGAAGGTCTCGCGCGACGACTGACCCGAGATGGGACAGTTTTCACAAGTGCGATCCGGATTAACGAGTGATTAGTCCTCGCGCGGGCATCGCGAAGCCGAGTTCATGAACTTGCCGCGCGCAGGTTCCGGCACAGGCACTAGAACAGGATCGCAAGCAAGCCGATGAGCAATGTCGACACCCGCCAGCTCGATCGCGACAGTCTCTTCATCCTCGCCCAGTTGCGGGTCGACGGGCAGGAGCAGGTGTATCGCGTCAAGGTTCGCAATCTGTCCGCCGGCGGCATGATGGCCGAAGGCGACGTGAAGGTGCTGCGCGGGGCGCTGGTCGAAGTGGAGCTGCGCAATCTCGGCTGGGTCGAAGGCTCGGTTGCCTGGAAGGAGGACAATCGCTTCGGCATCGCCTTCGTCGACGAGATCGACCCCAAGCAGGCACGGTCACCGGTCGCCGGAGGTACCGTCGCGCAGCCGCAGGTCTTCCATGATGCTGGCACCAAGCTGCGCAACATCTGATCCGACTGCACAGTTGAAGCGCGTCGCCCGCCGGCCTATTCGCTGCGGTCGATGCGACGTTTGCTCCCTCTTGCCTGTGCCGCGCTGCTTGGCAGCCTGACAGCCTGCGGCTCGACCGACGAGGGCACGCTCGACGTGGCCATTATCGGCACCGAGGACAGCGTCCTGACCAGCAGCCTGCGGCTTTCCATTTCCGCCCAGCACGTGCGTGGCGCCACGCAGTGGGGCCTCGTCACGCTCAATGCCCAGGGCGAGACCGTACCCGCACTGGCGGAACGCTGGATTGTCACCGACGACGGCCTGAGCTTCATCTTCCGCCTGCGCGAAGGCACCTGGCCCGACGGCAGCGAAATGACCGCAGCCAGCGCCCGCGATGCCCTGAATGTCGCCATAGACGGCTTGCGCGGCACTTCGCTGGGGCAGGACCTGGCGCCGATCGAGGAGGTGCGGGCGATGGCCGGCCGGGTGATCGAACTGCGCCTCTCCACGCCCGAACCCTACCTGCTGCAATTGCTGGCACAGCCCGAACTGGCGCTACGGCAGCCGGGCGGCGAGACTGGCCCGATGACCCTGCTGCGGAGCGAGGACGGGCTGGCGCTCGAATTCAAGCCGCCGCAGGAACGCGGCCTTCCGTTCGAGGAAGACTGGCAGGAAGACGTGCGCGAGGTGCGTCTGCATGTCGGCCCCGCGCAGGACAGCATCGCCATGTTCGACCAGGGGCAGGCGGATATCGTCATCGGCGGCACGCTCGGCACGCTCCCGCTGGTGGAGACGGGGCCGCTGTCTTCCGGCACCTTGCGGGTCGACGCGACCTTCGGCCTGTTCGGCCTGCAGGTACGGGCGGAGCAGGGCCTGCTGAGCAATGACAGCGTGCGCGAGGGACTGGCCATGGCCATCGACCGCGACGCCTTGCTCTCGCGCTACAATATCAGTGGCTGGGTGCCGACCACGCGTCCGGTTTCGCCGGGACTGCCGGGTGATCGCGGGCTGGTGCGCGAACGCTGGACCAACGAGGACATCGCCGACCTGCGCAGCGAAGCGGCCGCGCGGATCAGCGCCTGGCGTCGCCAGTTCGACGAAGGCGATATCTCGCAGCCCGCGTCGGTCTCCATCGCGCTGCCCGATGCCCCTGGCTGGGACCTGCTGTTCAGCGACCTGGCGGGGCAGCTCTCGCAGATCGGCCTGCGCCTGCAGCGCGTCGACGACGCGCGCGAGGCGGATCTCGTGCTGGTCGACCGGGTGGCCCGATATCCGGCGCCGCGCTGGTTCCTCAACCAGTTCCATTGCTCGCTGAACCGCGGCCTGTGCGTCGAGAATGTCGACGACCTGGTGCAGTCGGCCCTGCAGGAGGCCGACCCCCTCGCCCGCGGACGCATCCTGGCCGAAGCGGAGGCTGATCTGACGCTTGCCAATGTCTTCATTCCCATCGGCGCACCGCTGCGCTGGTCGCTGGTGCGCGGCAGCGTGGAAGGCTTCCAGCCGAACACCTATGCCTTCCATCCCTTGCCGGACATGGCCGAGATACCCAGATAAGAGGCAAGGAGAGCCGATGAGCGACAACGTCCAGCGCCCGCGCCCGATCACGATTTCAGAGACCCTACCCCTCGGCAAGGACCCGCAGGCGGTTCGCCAGCGGATCGAGGCAATGGAGCTGGTGCTGGAGCGCAGCTTCGTGATTCCCGGCATCAATCGTCCTGTCGGCCTCGACGCCATCATCGGCCTGGTGCCGGTGGTGGGCGACGTGATCGCCATGGCCATGGGTGCCTATATCGTATGGGAAGCGCGCAACCTCGACATGCCCAAGTGGAAGCTGCTGCGCATGGCCGGCAATGTCGCCTTTGATAGCGCCGTGGGCGCGGTGCCGATGGTGGGCGACCTGTTCGACTTCCTGTTCCGCTCCAACACCCGCAACCTGCGCATCGTGAAGAAGCATCTCGACAAGCACCACCCGGAATCGCGGGTGATCGAGCAGTAGTTTCTTTTGTGACCGGCTTCGCCTAGGCCACTGGCATGGCAAAGCGCGACGTCACCTATTCCTCATACCTCGATCTGGAGCGCATCCTGTCGGCGCAGCATCCCGCGTCCGATGCGCATGACGAGTTCCTGTTCATCATCGTCCATCAGGCCAGCGAGCTGTGGCTGAAGCTGTGCCTGCACGAGCTGGAAGCCGCGCGCGAGCTGGTGATCGCGGATGACCTGTCACCGGCCTTCAAGATGCTTGCCCGGGTGGCGCAGGCACAGCGGCAGCTGATTTCCAGCTGGGACGTGCTGGCGACGATGACACCGCACGATTACTCGCTGATCCGCCCGCACCTCGGTTCGTCCAGCGGATTCCAGTCGGCCCAGTACCGGCTGATGGAATTCATCCTCGGCGGCCGCAATCCCGACATGGTGACCATGCACGAGGCGACGCCGGAAGTGGCGGCGAAGCTGCGCGCCGAACTGGCCCGGCCCAGCCTTTACGGCGAGGTGCTGCGGCTGTTGCGCAAGCGCGGCTTTGCCATTCCGGCAGGACTGGTAGAGGGCGAATTCGACGGGCCGCACAAGGCCATCCCGGAAGTCACCGAGGCCTGGGCCCAGGTCTATCGCGACCCGAACACCCATTGGGACCTCTACGAACTGGCGGAAAAGCTGGTCGACCTCGAGTACCATTTCCAGCGCTGGCGCTTCGGTCACCTGAAGACGGTGGAACGGATCATCGGCTTCAAGCGGGGCACAGGCGGCACGGCGGGCGTCCCCTACCTCGAAAGCGTGCTGAAGCAGGGGTTCTTCCCCGAACTGCTGGCCGTCAGGACCGAGCTGTGAGCAACTGGCAGGCCGAAGCCGAACGGCTGGATGCTGCCGACCCGCTGGCCGGGTGGCGCGGCGAATTCCTGCTCGACCCTGCCGTCGCCTATCTCGACGGCAACTCGCTCGGCGCCTTGCCCAAGGCGACGCTGGCGCGCGTCGAGCAGGTGGTGCGCGGCGAATGGGGCGAGGGGTTGATCGGCAGCTGGAACGACGCCGGCTGGATCGACCTGCCGCAGAAACTGGGCGCCAAGATCGCCGCGCTGGTGGGGGCCAGGCCGCATGAAGTGGTCTGTGCCGACAGCGTTTCGGTCAACCTGTTCAAGCTGATTTCTGCGGCCCTGGCGATGCGTCCCGGGCGCAAGGTCGTGCTGTCCGAACCCGGCAATTTCCCGACCGATCTCTACATGATCGAAGGACTTGAAAAACAGGGACTTGCCGAGCGGCGACTGGTCGACCGCGATGCCATCGAAGCTGCACTGGGCGACGACGTGGCGCTGCTGTTGCTGACCCATGTGCACTACAAGTCGGGTGCCATGTTCGACATGGCCCGCCTCACCAGGGCTGCGCACGATGCCGGCGCGCTGGTGCTGTGGGACCTGTCGCATAGCGCGGGCGCGGTGCCGGTGGAGCTGGACGCGGCAGGCGCGGATTTCGCGGTCGGCTGCGGCTACAAGTACCTCAACGGCGGCCCCGGCGCGCCGGCTTTCGCTTACGTCGCTGAACGGCACCTGGCGGCACTGAAGCAACCGTTAAGCGGTTGGATGGGGCACAAGGCCCCCTTCGAATTCCGCGACGATTACGAGCCTGCCCCCGGCATCGAGAAGCTGCTCTGCGGCACCCCCTCGATCATCGCGATGAGCGCGCTGGAAGTGGGTGTGGACCTGATGTCCGCCATCGGTATCGAAGCGCTGGTCGGCAAGTCGCGCCAGCTGTCCGAATTCACGCGCGCCGCCATGGCGGAGGTGGTGCCGGAACTGCCCTGCATCTCTCCGGCGGACCCCGAACGGCGCGGCAGCCAGCTCTCGTTCCGGCACGAGCATGCCTACGAGCTGTGCCAGGCGCTGATCGCGCGCAAGGTGATCGGCGACTTCCGCGCACCCGATGTGCTGCGCCTCGGCTTCGCTCCCGCCTATGTCCGCTTCGCCGACTGCTGGCGGGCGGTGAGCGAGTTGCGCGACATTCTCGACAGCGAGGAATGGCGGAAGCCGGAGTATGCCGAAAGGGGAGCGGTGACCTAGGTCACTCCTCCAACTCGATGTCCCAGTAGAGCCAGTCCCGCCAGGTTTCGTGCAGGTAGTTGGGCGGGAAGCCCTTGCCGTGCTGTTGCAGCTGCCAGCTGGTCGGCCGGATCGGGTCGACATGCAGCCGCATGTTCGCCTGTTCGGGCGTGCGCCCGCCCTTCTTCATGTTGCAGGGCGCGCAGGCGGTGGCGATGTTCTCCCAGGTCGTCTTCCCGCCCAGGCGTCGCGGCACGACATGGTCGTAGGTGAGGTGCTGCTGGCTGCCGCAGTACTGGCAGGAAAACTTGTCGCGCAGGAACAGATTGAAGCGGGTGAAGGCCGGGAACTGGCTGGGCTTCACATATTGCCGCAGCGCGATGACGCTGGGCACCTTCATGTCGAGTGACTGCGAGTGCACCGCCCGGTCGTAGCTGGCGACGATATCCACCCGTTCGAGGAACACCGCCTTGATCGCGGTCTGCCAGGGCCAGAGGCTGAGCGGGTAGTAGGAGAGCGGCGTGTAGTCCGCATTGAGGACCAGCGCGGGGCAACTTTCCAGCTTCCGCGTCGGGTCATCGTCTGCGCTGCGAAACTTCGCGGCCCGTTCGATCAGTTCGGCTTTGAACACGTTTCTGTGCCCTCCCTGATTGATCTGGAATGTGCACTTGCACGGGAAAGCGTCAACCCTGTTACAGACAGCCTTTCCACAGGGATATTCACATGGACGGCTCTGTGGCATGAGCCTGCGAACCGATGATCGTCACCCGTTTCGCCCCCAGCCCCAACGGCCCGCTGCACCTGGGCCACGCCTACAGCGCGATCGTCGCGCATGACTTGGCGAAGCAGGCTAGCGGCCGGTTCCTGCTGCGGATCGAGGATATCGACGGCGGCCGCTCGCGCCCCGAGCTGGCGGACGACTTTCGCCGCGACCTCGCGTGGCTGGGGCTGGAGTGGGAGGACGTGCCTGACCAGTCCACCCGGCTCGACACCTACGAGGCGGCGGCGCGCCGACTGATGAACGAGGGGCTACTCTATCGCTGCACCTGCACCCGCGCGGAGATCCAGGCGCTGGAGCCGGAGATCGGCCCCGAAGGCATGATCTATCCCGGCACCTGCAAGGGCGAGAACTTCGATCCCGCGCGCCCCGCCGCGCTGCGGCTGGACATGGCAAAGGCCATGGCGCGCACCGGGCCGCTGAGCTGGGAAGACGAGCGTGCCGGGGTGATCGAGGTCGACCCGCGCCAGTTCGGCGACGTGGTGCTGGTGCGCAAGGATGCGCCGGCCAGCTACCATCTCGCGGTCACGCTGGACGATGCCGTCGATGGCGTGACGCTGGTGACGCGCGGGTCGGACCTGTTCTTCGCCAGCCACATCCACCGCCTGCTGCAGGAACTGCTCGAACTGCCGGTGCCGCGCTGGCACCATCACGGCCTGCTGCTGGGCGAGGATGGCAAGAAACTGGCGAAAAGCAGCAAGTCCGGCGAACGCGGCTTCGGCCTGACCGAGCTGCGCGAAGCGGGCGAAGATGGCCGCGCGCTTGCCGAGCGGCTGCGCATGGGCCAAATGCCGTGTGGCATTACCCTGGCACGCTTCCCACATGGTGGTTCATGAACACTATCCTAGTCATCCTCATCGCCGTCCTCGCCATCATGGTCGTGGTGTCGCTGGTGCGCGGCATCGTCGCCTTCCTGCAGACCACCAAGGTCGACCTGGAAACCGGCGGGGAGAACTCCAAGCTGCTGATGGAAAAGCAGAACAAGGCCATGTTCGCCCGCATCAAGTACCAGGCGCTGGCGATTGTGGTCGTTGCCGTCCTGCTGGCGATCAACAGCTAGGGGTGGTCAAGCTCAACAAGATCTACACCCGGACCGGGGACGACGGCACGACCGGCCTCGTCGACGGGTCTCGCCTGCCCAAGCATGCGGCGCGCATGCAGGCGGTGGGCGACGTGGACGAGGTAAATGCCTCTCTCGGGCTTGCTGCTGCGGCAGCCACCGGTGATCTCAAGGGCGATCTGGTTCGCTTGCAGAACGACCTGTTCGACCTGGGCGCGGACCTTGCCACTCCCGGTGACGACTTCGAGCCGTCGGAAATGGTGTTGCGGATCGTCCCAGCGCAGGTCGACTGGGTGGAAAAACGCATTGATGCGCTGAACGAACGGCTGGAGCCGCTCACCAGCTTCGTCCTGCCCGGCGGTAGCGAACTTGCGGCCCGATTGCACCAGGCGCGCACGGTGGCCCGGCGCGCCGAACGCAGCATGACTGCGCTGGCCGCAGTCGAGCCGGTCAATCCGGCGGCACTGGCCTTCGTCAATCGCCTGTCGGACTATCTCTTCACCGCTGCCCGCATTGCCAACGACGAAGGGCGCGGCGACGTGCTCTGGACACCGGGCGCCAACCGCTAACGTCTCGGCGCCAGGCCCCTTTGCTGCCCATTCGTTCGGCGGAGGAGACTAGACGTCGCCGAGCGTCCCGTCGTTCAGTACCCACAGCGCCACTATCAGCAAGCCCGCTCCGGCCGAAATGGCGTAGGCGATGAACTTGAGGTTGGGCAGACTGGGCGAATCCACCGCGTGCGACGATAGCCTCTCGAACGCCCGCAGCGCCCGACGCTGGGCGCTGATGGCAAACACGATGGCCAGCGCGATGAACAGTGTGGCGATGGCCTTGGCCAGCCACGGCGGGTCGAACTCGCCGAACAGCGCGTTGAAGCCGATGCCTATTGCGATGGCTGCAAAAGCGGTGCGCATCCAACCGGCAAAGGTGCGCTCCAGCGCCATGATGGTGCGATCTTCGGCCCAGTCGGTACGATATTCGGCCCACTGCGTGCTCTTGTCGTCAGCGCTTTCGTGCTGTTCGGGATCATCCTGCGCCATGGACCGGATCTAGCCCAGCTTCGAGTTTTCGCCAAACGTGGCGAGGTCAGTCCTCGTCCGCCTTCCGCTTCAATTGGTACAGCAGGTCAAGGGCCTCGCGAGGAGTGAGGGCGTCGACATCGAGCGCCTGCAATTCCTCGCGCAATTCGTCGCGATCCTCGTCCGGCTCATGCGCGACGGCGGCGAATAGCGGCAATTCGCCGAGGCCGGCAGCAAGGCCGCCAGTCTCGGCACGACCCTTCTCCAGCTTGTCCAGCACCGAGCGTGCGCGCTTCACTACCAGCGGCGGCACGCCGGCCAACTTGGCCACGGCAAGGCCGTAGGATTGGTCCGCCGCGCCTTCGGCCAGTTCGTGCAGCAGCACGAGGTCGCCCTTCCATTCCTTGGCGCGAACGTGATGCAGCGAGAGCGCGACGCAGGTCTCCGCCAGGCGCGCCATCTCATGATAGTGCGTGGCGAAGAGGCAGCGACTCTGGTTGGTCTCGTGGATCGCCTCGGCCACGGCCCATGCCAGCGCCAGCCCGTCATAGGTGCTGGTACCGCGCCCCACTTCGTCGAGAATGACGAAGCTGCGCTCGGTCGCCTGGCTGAGGATGGCAGCGGTCTCGACCATCTCGACCATGAAGGTCGAGCGCCCGCGGGCAAGGTTGTCCGAGGCGCCGACGCGGCTGAACAGCTGGTCTACCAGCCCCACCGTGGCGCTGCGGGCAGGTACGAAGCCGCCTGCCTGCGCCATCAGCACGATCAGCGCGTTCTGCCGCAGGAAGGTCGACTTGCCGCCCATGTTGGGGCCACCGACCAGCCACAGCCGGTCACGCTGCGAGAGGGCGCAGTCGTTGGCGACGAAGCGCTCGCCGCTGGCGGCCAGCGCAGCCTCGACCACCGGGTGACGGCCCGCCTCCACCGACAGCACCGGGTTCTCGGTGACTTCGGGGCGACACCATTCGCCATCGCTCGCCCGTTCCGCTTGCCCAGCCGCGACGTCGAGCCGCGCCAGCGCCGCCGCCGTCGCCGCGATCGCCTCGCGCCGGGCGGAGACGCGCTCCACCAGTTCCTCGAAATGCGCTTCCTCGGCGGCCAGCGCGCGGCCGCCGGCCTCGGCGATGCGACTGGCTTCCTCGTGCAGGTGCAGCGAGTTGAAGCGCACCGCATTGGCCATGGTCTGGCGGTGGGTGAAGCCGCTGTCCGCCGCCATCAGCTTGTCGGCGTGCTTGCTCGGCACCTCGATGAAATAGCCCAGCACGCCGTTGTGCTTGATCTTGAGCGAGGGCGTGCCGGTCTCCTCGCGGTAGCGTGCTTCCATCGCCGCGATGGCGCGCCGGGCATTGCCGGAGACTTCGCGCAACTCGTCGAGCGACGCGTCGTAGCCTTCCGCGATGTAGCCGCCGCTCTGCCGCTCGGTCGGCGGGGAGGCCACCAGCGCGCGGCTGAGCAGGTCGGTCAGCTCGCCATGGCCCGCAAGGCGCGGCAGCAGGTCGTCGAGCAGCGGCGGACGGTCGCCCTTGCCGCGCAGCAGTTCGTGCAGGCGGCGCGCTTCGAGCAGGCCGTCGCGGACCTGGCCGAGGTCGCGCGGGCTGCCGCGCCCGGCCACCAACCGCCCCAATGCGCGTCCGATATCGGGCAGCCCGCGCAGCAGGCCGCGCACGTCCTCGCGCAGCAGCGGGTCGTCGAGCATGAACTGCACCAGCGCCAGCCGTGCTTCGATTGCTGCACGGTCCGCCAAGGGGGCGGAGAGGTCCTCCGCCAGTTGCCGCGCGCCGGCGCCGGTAACGCAGCGATCGATGGCGGCGATCAGCGAATTGGTGCGTCCGCCCTGCTGGCTGACGAGGATTTCCAGGCTGGCACGGGTCGCCTCGTCCATCGCCATGTGTTCGCCACTGGCGCGCAAGGCCGGCGGCAGCAGCAGCGGCAGGCTGCCGCGCCCGGCATGCTCGAGGTAGGCCACAAGGCCACCGGCGGCGGCCAGCATGGCGCGGCTGAACTGGCCGAACCCGTCCAGCGTGGCGACACCGTGCACCTTCTTCAGCCGCGCCTCCCCGCCATCGCTGGCAAAGTCCCCGCGCGGCCGCATCACCGCATCGAAGGGCGCCTCGTCCCAGCCTTCGGGCGCGACGACCTCGCTCGCGCCGATCCGCGCCAGCACGGCAGGCAGGCGTTCGGGCGTGCATTCCTCCAGCTGCATCGCGCCGGTGGAGATGTCGCAGGCGGCGACGCCGCAGGTGCCGCGCACATCGCAGATCGCTGCCAGCATGTTCGCCCGGCGCGGTTCCAGCAGGGCTTCCTCGGTCAAGGTGCCGGCAGTGACGAAGCGCACGATGTCGCGCTTCACCAGCGCCTTCGACACCGGCGAGCCTTCGCGCTTGGCGCGTTCCTTCGCCTCGTCCGGCGTTTCCACCTGCTCGGCAATCGCCACCCGGCAGCCGGCGCGGATCAGCCGGGCGAGGTAGCCTTCCGCCGAATGCACCGGCACGCCGCACATCGGCACGGCTTCGCCGTCATGCTCCCCGCGGGTGGTCAGCGCGATATCGAGCACCCCCGCCGCTTGCTTCGCGTCGTCGAAGAACAGTTCGAAGAAGTCACCCATGCGATAGAACAGCAAGCAGTCCCCGGCCTCACGCTTGAGGTCGAAATACTGCTGCATCATCGGGGTTGCGGTGCCGGCCATGGAGCCAGAGCGATTACAGGGGTGCGCGCCGATTCGGGAAGGGCGGCAAGCTTGCTTTCCCCTATCGCAGCGGCAAAACCCGCTCTATGGCGTGCCCAGCCAGAGGGAGACATAGTTTTGGCTGACGAGAAGAATACCAGCTTCACTGCGCGCGAAGCGCTGTTCTACCACGAGACGATTCGCCCCGGTAAGATCGAGATCATCGCCTCCAAGCCGATGACCACCCAGCGCGACCTGAGCCTGGCCTATTCGCCCGGCGTCGCGGTCCCGGTGGAAGAGATCGCCCGCGATCCCGCACTGGCGGCGAAATATACCGCCCGCTCCAACCTGGTCGCCGTGATCTCCAACGGCACGGCCATCCTTGGCCTGGGCAACCTTGGCGCGCTGGCGTCAAAGCCGGTAATGGAAGGCAAGGCGGTGCTGTTCAAGCGCTTCGCCGACGTCGATTCCATCGACATCGAGCTGGCCACCGAGGACCCCGACGCCTTCATCGAGGCAGTCGCGCTGATGGAGCCGACCTTCGGCGGCATCAACCTCGAGGACATCAAGGCCCCTGAATGCTTCATCATCGAGCAGGCCCTGCGCGAGCGGATGAAGATCCCGGTCATGCACGACGACCAGCACGGCACGGCGATCATCGCTGCAGCCGGCCTGATCAACGCCTGCCACCTGACCGGTCGCGACCTGAAGGACGTGAAGATGGTGGTGAACGGCGCAGGCGCCTCGGCACTGGCCTGTACTGCGCTGATCAAGTCCGTCGGCGTGCCGCACGAGAACGTCATCGTCTGCGACCGTTCCGGCCCGATCTATCCCGGCCGCGACGGCGTGGACCAGTGGAAGAGCGCCCATGCTGTGCCGACCGAGGCACGCAGCCTGGAAGAGGCGCTGAAGGGCGCCGACATCTTCCTCGGCCTGTCCGCCGCCGGCGCGCTGAAGCCCGAATGGGTGGCCGACATGGCCGACCAGCCGATCATCTTCGCCATGGCCAACCCGACGCCGGAAATCATGCCGGACGAGGCCAAGGCCGTGCGTCCCGATGCCATCATCGCCACCGGGCGCAGTGACTTCCCCAACCAGGTCAACAACGTGCTGGGCTTCCCCTTCATCTTCCGCGGCGCACTGGATGTGCGAGCTACCGCCATCAACGAGGAAATGAAGGTCGCCGCAGCGCAAGCGATTGCCGAGCTGGCGCGTGAGCGCGTGCCCGAGGAAGTGGCCGCCGCCTATGGCAAGAACCACCAGTTCGGCCGCGAGTACATCATCCCGGCGCCGTTCGATCCGCGCCTGATGGAACGGGTATCCTGCGCCGTGGCCAAGGCGGCGATGGATTCGGGCGTGGCACAGGATCCGATCGAGGATTTCGACGAATATGCCCACGCCCTGCGCGCGCGGCTCAACCCGACGACCTCGGTGCTCACGCGCGTTTACGAGGACGCCAAGGCCAACCCGAAGCGGATGGTCTTTGCCGAAGCGGAAGAGGACGTCGCCCTGCGCGCCGCGATCCAGTTCCGCGACTTCGGCTACGGCACGCCGATCCTCGTCGGCCGGACTGAGAAGGTGCACGAGAAGCTGGTCGAACTGGGGGTCGACGATCCCGACAGCTACGAGATCGCCAACTCGGCCACTTTTGAAGGCATCGAGCCGATGGTGGACTATCTCTACAAGCGCCTGCAGCGGCGCGGCTATACCGAGCGTGACGTGCGCCGCATGGTGAACCAGGAGCGCAACGTCTTTGCCGCCCTGCTGGTGGCGCTGGGCCATGGCGACGGCATGATCACCGGTCTGACCCGCACCTTCAGCCAGACCGCGCGGGAGATCGCCAAGGTGATCGATGCGAAGCCGGGTGCGACGCCGTTCGGCATCCACATGGTGATCGGCAAGAACCACACCACCTTCCTTGCCGATACCACCATCAACGAACGCCCGAGTGCCGAGCAGCTGGCGCATATCGCCAAGGAAACCGCTGCCGTAGCGCGGCGCATGGGGCATGAACCGCGCGTCGCCTTCCTGTCCTATTCCACCTTCGGCAATCCGTCGGGCCAGTGGCTGGGCAATATCCGCGATGCCGTGGCCATCCTCGATGCCGAGGACCCCGGCTTCGAATACGAAGGCGAGATGGCACCGGATGCCGCACTCAACCCGAAGGTGATGCAGCTCTATCCGTTCAGCCGCCTGTCCGGCCCGGCCAACGTGCTGATCATGCCCGGCCTGCAGAGCGCCAACCTCTCGGCCAAGCTGCTGCGCGAACTGTCCGGCGATACCACCATCGGCCCGCTGATGATCGGTTCGGAAAAGCCGGTGCAGATCGCCCCGATGACCTCCATCGCGCCGGACGTGCTGACGCTGGCGGTGCTGGCCAGTGCGGGGATCGTCGGCTAGGCACTTTTCCATGCGTTACCAGAGGGATGCCATCGCTTCGCCCTGCCCGGTCTGCGGACACGGGCAGGGCCAGGTGCTCTATCGCCGGAGCGCGGAGGAAGCGGCGCAGCACTTCGTCCTGCGTGAAGTGCAGCCGGAACGGCATGCCAGGCTGACGGCGGCAATTGCGCGGTTGTGGAACGGCGCAGAAGTGGCGCTGGTAGAGTGCACAGGTTGCGGCTTCGTCCATGCCGAACCGCATGTCGGCGGCGACATGGAATTCTATACGCTGGCCTACGAGCGCACGACTTACCCGGCCGACAAGTGGGAATTCCGCCGCTCGGTCGAGGCGATCGCTTCCGATCCGAAACTGCGTGCAATCGGGCTGGAGAATGTCCGCGTGCTCGAACTGGGCGCGGGCATGGGCAACTTTACGCGCATGCTGGTGGCGGCCGGGCTGAAGCCGGCGAACATCACTTGCACCGACTATTCCGAATTCGGCCGGCAGGAGATCGCCAAGCTGGGCGCGACGGCGCTGGCCAAGGACTATTCCGCACTCACGCCGGGCGACCTGCCCGGCCCGATCCATGTCGCCTGCCTGTTCCAGGTGCTGGAGCACCTCGACAGGCCGCACGCCGTGCTGGCCAAGTTCGCCGAACTCGGCACGCCAGACGTGAAGGTGCTCGCGGCAGTCCCCTCGGACACGCGCATGGCCTTCAACGAATTGAATGGCAGCTTGCTCGACATGCCGCCCAACCATGTCGGGCGGTATACCAAGAAGGCGTTCGAAGCGCTTGCGGAGCGGGGCGGGTGGCGGCTCGATGCGCTGGAATACGAGCCCGAAGGCCCGGCGCCCAAGCTCAAGCAGTTCGTGAAGTATCGTTACCTGCGCGAGATGCAGGAAAGTGGCACGCTCGCCAACCGGGTGGAGCGGATGAGCGCCTCGCCCGTGAAGATTGCGCTGCGTGCCGGACTGGGGCTGGCCTACACGGCGGCCCACGCATCAGCGGCGGTCAAGCTGGCGACGGCGGGCCAGCTGGGCAACAGCCAATGGGTGCAACTCTCGCGCCGGTAAGCGCGGCGCTTACCAGAGCACCGTGCTGCCGTCGTAGGCAAGGAAAACGTGGCGCGGCTCGCTTTCCGCTTCCAGCAGGTCGAGCATTCCGTTCACGCTGGTCTCCACGTCGATCAGCGCATTGGGGCCGCCCATGTCGGTCTGCACCCAGCCCGGATGCAGCGAGATTACCCCGACGCCGCGCTCCTTCGCGTGGCTCTCGAACAGCGAGCGCGAAAGCATGTTCTGCGCCACCTTGCTGAGGCGGTAGTAATTCGCGCCACCCGACGAATCGTCGATCGATCCCATCTTGCTGGTCATCATGCCGATGGTGCCGCCCTTTTTCAGCAGCGGTAGCAAGGTGAGCGCGGCCTGTACCGGCCCGACCGCATTGGTGTCGATGATGTCGGCGACCGCCTCGCGCTCCAGCGCGGCAAGCGACTGGTCATCCGGACCGTAGACCCCGGCGTTGACCACCAGCAGATCGACCGAGCCTGCGGTGAGCCTGTCTGTCAGGCCGGCCACGCTGTCCTTGTCGGTCACGTCGCAAGTGGCGATCTCGATCTGCGGGCGGTGCCGTTCAGCCGCTTCGCGCAGGCCTTCGCTTTCGCTGCGCTCGGTGGCGATCACCCTGTAGCCGCGGCTGGCGAGCTCTTTGGCGAGTCCCAGCCCGATCCCGCGCGAGGCGCCGATGACGATGGCAGTCTTGTCACTCATTGCTGTTCGATCCTTTCAACTCTTTCGGACCGAACGGGTACAGGCACCCGAGCGTTCCGCCTATTTCCGCCGATAGCGGAAATACCAGACCTCGTGCCCCATTTGCGTGCGCGCCTTGTGCTCGTAGCGCGTCTCGCACCAGCCGGAGGGGCGAATGCGGAAATCGTCCGGGCCTTCGGCTACCCATTCGAACGGACCGGTCTCAGGGTCGGTGAAGCGGCGCATCACCATCAGTGCGTGGCGCACGTAGATCGGGTGATCGGTGCCGAACCGGAATTCGCCGCCCGGCTTCAGCTTGTCGGCGATCATTCGCACCGGGCCGTCGTTCATCATCCGCCGCTTGGCATGGCGCGCCTTGGGCCAGGGATCGGGGTGCAGCAGGTAGACCATGGTCAGCGCGCCGTCGGGCACGCGGCTGAGCACTTCCAGCGCGTCGCCGGCGTGGATGCGGACATTGGCGAGCTGCTGGTCACGCACATGTGTGAGTGCCTGCGCCACGCCGTTGAGGAACGGCTCGGCCCCGATGAAGCCGTGGTTGGGCAGCATGTCGGCACGGTAGGCAAGGTGCTCGCCGCCGCCGAAGCCGATCTCGAAATGCAGCGGACAATCCTCGCCGAACAGCCGCTCGGCCGTCACCGGACCTTCTTCCGGCACGGCGATCTGCGGCAGCAGGTTGTCGACCAGTTCCTGCTGCGCCGCGCGCAGCGGCTTGCCGACCGAGCGGCCGTAGAGCCGGTTGAGGGTGGTGGGATCGCCGTCCTTGTAAGCCGTCATGCCGGCAGCGCCTAAAGACAAACGCCCCGGAAGCGCAAGGGCTTCCGGGGCGTTTCCTGTCCCGTCCAGGGTGTCAGTTTCAGGCGGCTTCGGTTTCTTCCGCCGCGTCCGGATCGCGCAGCACATAGCCGCGGCCCCAGACCGTCTCGATATAGTTCTCGCCGCCGCAGGCGCTGGAGAGCTTCTTGCGCAGCTTGCAGATGAACACGTCGATGATCTTCAGTTCCGGCTCGTCCATCCCGCCATAGAGGTGGTTGAGGAACATTTCCTTGGTCAGCGTGGTGCCCTTGCGCAGCGAGAGCAGCTCCAGCATCGCATATTCCTTGCCGGTCAGGTGGACGCGGGCACCGTCGACTTCGACGGTCTTCGCATCGAGGTTCACCGCCAGCTTGCCGGTGCGGATGATCGACTGGCTGTGGCCCTTCGAACGGCGCACCACGGCGTGGATGCGGGCAACCAGCTCGTCACGGTGGAACGGCTTGGTCACGTAGTCGTCGGCACCGAAGCCGAACGAGCGGATCTTGCTGTCCATCTCGGCAATGCCGGAGAGGATGAGCACCGGCGTCTGCACCTTGGCGACGCGCAGCTTCTTGAGCACGTCATAGCCGTGCATGTCAGGAAGGTTCAGGTCGAGCAGGATGATGTCGTAATCATACAGCTTGCCCAGATCGAGGCCCTCTTCGCCCAGGTCGGTCGAGTAGACATTGAAGCCTTCGGTGGTGAGCATCAGCTCGATCGCCTTGGCGGTTGTCGGCTCGTCTTCGATCAGCAGAACGCGCATCGTATTACCCCTTTGTGTCCCCACAGGTTAGCCCCTGAGAGGAGCCGTTGCCCGGAATTAACCACGCCACTTCTCACCAAAAAAGGTTAATAAAGAGTTTGCGGCGTTAAGACTTTCCGGGTGAGTCTTTCGAGTCACAGGTGTTTCCCGTTAATTTCCTGCCCTTTTGGACCGGTGGCGGTCGCAAGGTTTGGGCGGCGCGGCGCTAATGTGGAACATCTGGAACAGTGTCCTGGGGCGAGAGAATTAGCGGGTAGCGCGAGCGTGAAATTGCAGCTTCTTGCCGTGGCATGAGCCATGGCTCTGTGTTTGTAGGAAAGGCTCGTGCGCAGTACCCTGTGCCGTACCGATGGATCATTGCGGAGAGTCTTGAGGGGTGGCTTCCGATACAAATCACTTCTTGATCGGGGGAGGCGTCGCATCGCTTGCGGCAGCAACGCTGCTGATCCGTGACGCCGCAGTTGACGGCCGATCCATTTGCATCATCGAACAGTCCGACGTTCTGGGCGGCAGCCTGGATGGTGCCGGGACGATGGCCAAGGGCTTCTCCACGCGTGGCGGCAGGATGTTCGAAAAGAACTTTCGCTGCACGTTTGACTTGTTCGATACATTTCCCAGCGTCGACGACCCATCAATTACCGTGTCGGAAGATATCCGCACCTTCAACGAGCAGGTCGTAAGCAATGCGGACTGCCGATTGGTCAGGAACGGCCGGAAGATCGCTGATCGCCACAGTCTGAAACTGACCTGGGCTGACAAGGCCGCAATGCTGCGGTTGATGATGGCAAGCGAGAAGAGCTTGGATGGCCGGACCATCGAGTCATGGTTCAGGGCCGAATTCTTCCAGACGAACTATTGGCTCTTGTGGGCGACGATGTTCTCCTTCTCACCGTGGCATTCGCTTGCCGAGATGCGTCGATACATGCGGCGCTTCATTCATCTATTCCCGGGCCTGACACGGTTGAGGGGCGTTCTGAGGACGCGTTACAACCAGCATGACTCGCTGATCCTGCCAATGCACGATTGGCTGGCCGCCCGCGGCGTCCAATTCAGGACAGGATTGGCGGTCACGGACATCGGGATCGAGGGTGACTTGGCTGCGAGGCGTGTCACGAGCATCTTGCTCGATAATGGAGAGGTAATCCCGGTGCGCGGCCGCGACCGCGTTTACCTGACCCTCGGCTCGATGACCGACGCTTCGAGCCTCGGGACAAATCACGTCCCGCCTACGCAGACAGATACCCCTGGGCCAGCTTGGAGATTGTGGCAGAAACTGGCGAAAGAAAATGAGGGCTTGGGAAATCCGACTGCGTTCTGCGGGCAACCGGAGAAGACTGCTTGGCACTCCTTCACAGTTACGCTCGATAACTCCGAATTCCTCGAATACATGGAGCGGTTCAGTGGGAATGAGAGCGGAACGGGCGGCCTTGTTACGTTTGTCGATTCCGGCTGGTTGATGTCGATTGTCGTCTTCCACCAGCCACATTTTCGAGGCCAACCATCCGGCGCCACTACCTTATGGGGTTACGGACTGACCGGCGATCGACGCGGCGACTACACTCAGAAGCCGATGTATGAGGCGACAGGATCTGAGATCCTGACCGAGCTGGCCGGGCAACTGCGCCTTGAAGACAGCCAGAGGCGGTGGTTTGACGGAGCGAAGGTCATTCCATGCAGGATGCCGTTCATCACCAGCCAGTTCATGCCTCGCAAGCAGGGCGACCGACCACCGGTCCGCCCCGAGGGCGCCGAGAATTTTTCCGTGATCGGTCAGTATTGCGAACAACCGCGCGATTGTGTCTTCACTGTCGAATATTCGGTTCGCTCGGCTTGGCAGGCCGTCCATGAGATGACTGGGCAAATTCCACCACCACCACCGGTTGTCAGGTCGAACAGGAACCTGCCAGTGATGCTCAGAGCGGCACGCCAAATGCTCAAAGGTTGATGGGGGTAGGTGCGCTGGCGTTACCTACGCCAGCCTTCGATTTGGGTGGCAACACGCGTTGAGTTTTGGCGCCATCGCTCATCACCCCATCGCCTGCAACTTCTTCGCGCGCCTTCTCTGCACGGATGAGCCAATCCCGATGGCCTCGCGGTATTTCGCGACGGTGCGGCGCGCCAGGTCGAAGCCTTCGGCTTTCAGCAGTTCCACCAGCTTGTCGTCGGAGAGGATCTTCTTCGGGTCCTCGGCGTCGGTCAGGGCCTTGATGCGGGCCTTTACCGCTTCCGCGCTGGCGCCTTCGCCGTCGGCCGAACCCACGCCCGACGTGAAGAAGTACTTCAGTTCGAAGGTGCCGCGGTCGCAGTGGAGGAACTTGTTGCTGGTGACGCGGCTGACGGTGCTTTCGTGCATCTCGATGGCCTCGGCCACCTTGGCCAGCGTCAGCGGGCGCAGTTCGGATACGCCGCGGCGGAAGAAGCCGTCCTGCTGCTTCACGATCTCTGCCGCCACCTTCAGGATGGTCTTCTGCCGCTGGTCCAGCGCCTTGATCAGCCAGTTGGCATCGGCCAGCTTCTCGCTCAGCCAGCCCCTGGCTTCCTTGCCGGTGCAGCCGTCCTTCAGTTCCAGGTAGTAGCTGCGGTTGACCACCAGCCGCGGCAGGGTCGCCTCGTTCAGCTGGATGTCCCAGGCGCCGTCCTTGCCGGTGGAGAGCAGGATGTCCGGCACCACCGCCGCGCTGGTGCCGCCGCCGAACTGCAGGCCCGGCTTGGGATCGTAGCTGCGCAGTTCGGCCAGCATGTCGGCCAGGTCCTCATCATCGACGTCGCAGATGCGCTTGAGGTGGGCGAAGGCGCCCTTGGCCACCAGTTCGAGGTTGTCGAGCAGCACCCGCATGCACGGGTCGTAGCGGTCCGCCTCCTGCGCCTGCAGCGCCAGGCATTCGGACAGGCTGCGCGCACCGACACCGGTGGGGTCGAGCGACTGGACCACTTTCAGCGCGGCCTCCACCTGCGCCAGCGGCACGCCGAGGCTGACGGCGATCTCGCGCAGGTCGCCGGTGAGGTAGCCGGCCTCGTCGAGCAGGCCGACGATGTGGCGGGCGATGAATTCGGTCTGCGCGTCGGGCGCGGCGGCGCCCACCTGCAGGTCGAGGTGATCGGCCAGCGACAGCTCCTCGTCGCTGCGGTTTTCCAGGTCCGGGCCTTCGGCCGGGCCGCCGGGACCGGACATCTGCGCCGACCAGTCGCCGGTATCGCGATCGGTGTCGATGGCGGAGGGATCGATGTCGAGCGCCTGCTCGCCATCACCCGGGGTGGAATCGTGGACTTGCGGCTCGGCGCTTTCGGGCGGGGCCTCTCTGTCCTCGGCGCGCACCTCGCCCGCTTCCAGCAGCGGATTGCTTTCCAGCGCATCCCCCACGAAGCTTTCGATTTCGAGGTTCGACAGCGCCAGCAGCTTGATCGCCTGCTGCAACTGCGGCGTCATCACCAGCGATTGCGATTGCCTGAGGTCTAGTCTTGGCCCCAGAGCCATATCAGCCCTCCCGCGCGAGAATCATTGTCGCAGTGGCATCACAGCTCAAAGTGTTCGCCCAGGTACAGCCGTCGCACGTTCTCGTCGGCCACCAGTTCCGCCGGGCTGCCGGCGAACAGCACCTGGCCGCCGTAGATGATGCAGGCGCGGTCGACGATATCCAGCGTCTCGCGCACGTTGTGGTCGGTGATCAGCACGCCGATGCCGCGCCGCTTCAGGTCCTTCACCAGATCGCGGATGTCGCTGATGGAGAGCGGGTCGATGCCGGCGAACGGTTCGTCGAGCAGCATGATCGAGGGCTTGGCCGCCAGCGCGCGGGCGATTTCGCAGCGGCGGCGTTCACCGCCCGACAGCGCCATGGCCGGGCTGTCGCGCAGGCGGGTGATGTGGAATTCCTCCAGCAGCCGCTCCAGCTCCTGCTCGCGGGTGGCCTTGTCCGGCTCCACCATCTCCAGCACGCAGTTGATGTTCTGCTCCACCGTCATGCCGCGGAAGATGCTGGTTTCCTGCGGCAGATAGCCCAGGCCCAGGATCGCGCGGCGATACATCGGCAGCTTGGTGACATCGACGCCGTCCATCATGATGCGGCCGCTGTCGGGCTTCACCAGCCCCATGATCGAATAGAAGCAGGTGGTCTTGCCCGCGCCGTTGGGGCCGAGCAGGCCCAGCACCTCGCCCTTGGCGACGGTCAACGAGATATCGGACAGCACGGCCCGCTTGTCATAACTCTTGGCGATGGAGACGACTTCCAGTCCGCCGTCGGGGGGCAGGTCCGGCGCCGCATTGTGCGGGGCTTCCGCCATGGCTTCGGCCAGGGCCTTCTCGTCGAGGAATTCGTCGTCAAGCGCGCTCATAACCGGGCATCTAGCACTTTGGCGGCGGCTTTGAAGGGTGTTTGGCAAGATTCCTGCATGTCAGGCCCCGGTGTTCCCACCTTCGGCTGAACATATGGTTGACGCACTTGCAAGCAAACCGGCTCTCTGGAATACCTCCGAATCGGGATTGGAGAGGAGTTCGCGGATGCCAAAGGCGCTCGAACAGCAACACCAGGCGCAGGAAAGCGCGCAGACAAGCACCGGGCAGAAGCTCGATTGGCGGCGCAAGATCAGCGATCACGTCGCCTTCGGCCTGCTGGTTTACACCGGCCTGCACATCTTCGGAACGATGACGCAGCTCAAGACCGGCAACGGTTCGATGCTGCCCTACCTGGCGCTGGTAATCCTGGTCGCCGCCATCATCCCGGCTTGCCGCTGGTTCGAAATGCGCTGGGAAGGCCTCTCCGAAGAGCAGGCCACCGATCCGGCGCTGGCCCCGGCGTTCAAGCGCGAAGTGACCCTGATGTGGGCGGCGGTTGTCGGCCTGCCGGTGGTGCTGACGCTGGGCTTCAAGGGCCTCAGCGCACTGTTCTGAAGCGGCTGATCCGCCTTTTCGCCGGCCTCGCGCTGGCGCTCTGCAGTGCGCAGGCTCATGCCACCGTGCTGCTTCCCGAACCTACCGCAGAGCCAGAGGCGACGACCACGCCTGCGGCCGGTTCCATCGAGCAGGAACAGGACGCCGGGGCAGACGAACGCATCGCCGCGCGGCTGAGCAACATCTTCGCCAATGTCCCCAGCCTGGCGCAGGTCACCGTGTCGGTGAGCGATGGCGTGGTGACGCTGGCCGGGCTGGCGCCGGACGAGGCCGCGGTCGATAGGGCGGCGGCCATCGCCGTCGGTGTCGAGGGCGTCGTCACGGTCGAAAACGACATCGAGCGCGACCTGTCGGTCGACTTCGAGGAGGGACTGGGCGGCTTCGGCGAGCGCCTGTCCAACTTCACCCAGATGCTGCCGCTGATCGCCGTGGCGCTGCTGGTGGCGCTGCTGATCATCGGCTTCGGCTACCTGCTGTCCTCGCTCACCGGCATCTGGCGAAGGCTCGCGCCCAACAGCTTCCTGACCGAACTGATCCGCAGCGCCATCCGCTTCGTCTTCGTCATCCTCGGCGTGGTGGCGGCGCTCGACATGGTCGGGGCCGGCACGCTGATGGGCGCGGTGCTGGGCGGCGCGGGCGTGATCGGCATCGCGCTGGGCTTCGCCATGCGCGATACGGTTGAGAACTACGTCGCCAGCCTGATGCTGAGCCTGCGCCAGCCGTTCCGCGCCAACGACTGGGTGGTGATCGACCAGCACGAAGGGCGGGTGATCCGCCTGACCAGCCGCGCGACCATCCTGATGACGCTGGATGGCAATCACCTGCGCATTCCCAATTCCGCCGTCTTCAAGGCGGTGATCCTCAACTACACCCGCAACCCGGAGCGGCGCTTCGATTTCGACCTAGGGATCGACGCCGACGACGACCCGACGGCCGCGCGCCACCTTGGCGTGGAAGTGCTCAAGGGCCTCGATTTCGTGCTCGCTACCCCGGAACCGCAGGCGCGGGTGGAAGCGGTGGGCGATTCCAATATCGTGCTGCGCTTCCTCGGCTGGATCGATCAGCGCGAGACTGACTGGTACAAGGCCAGGAGCCAGGCGATCCCGGCGGTGAAGGAGGCGCTGGAAGGCGCGGGCTTCGCCATTCCCGAACCGATCTACCGCCTGCGCGTCGATCCGCGCAGCGCGCCCATCGCCACTTCCGGCCCGGCCTTGGCGGCAAGCGAGGCACCGGCGCGCCACGCCCCCGCTGCGGCAACGGAAGAGGAGACCGACGTCAAGCCGGCAGACGAAATCGCGCGGATGGTGGAGGAAGAGCGGGCCGACAGGGAAGCGGGCGAGAAAGACCTGCTCGATCAATCCCGCCCGGTGGAGTAAGCGGCAGATCGCTGCAGCTGGTGTCGGCTATTGCGTGGATGGCCGACACTGGCTGCGTTACGCGCTTCAGTGTGCGGTTGAGGCGATGCTAGCGCTGCGGCGCAGTTGACGATCCCAGTCAAATCCGGCGAGTTGCCAGATGGTTGCCGGCGTCAGTCTGGTCAGCTCGGTTATGTCCAGGCCGGAACGCTCCATCGCGCGGCGTACGACCCATCTGCCGGTACGATAGCCGATTGCTACGCGACCGTCCGGATGCAGGAACATCCATTCGCCATAGTTGGCATCGATGGGTAGCGCGAGAACCTCTTCAGCCCACGCCTCAATATCTGCGGGCGGGAGGTCGGATTGGTTCACTTCGCCGAGCAATTCCTCGGCAAAGACTGTCGCCAGCCCTTCGTTGACAGCCGCGATCTGGATACCATGCCCGAAATGGTTGCCGTTCATGGTCCAGCCGCGGACGGTATGGTGCAGTTCGTGGGCAAAGGTTGGCGCCATGCCATCTTCGATCGCCCCGTCGATCCCGTCGGGATAGGTCTGCGAAATTTCGACAACGAGTTCGTCCGGCCTGTCGGCACGGCCTGCAACGCCGCCCAGGGGATCGAGTGCCGGCCGGTTCACGGCGAGGACAGCAACGCTCACTTGATCGGCGACTTCGGGAAAGACTTCGGCGACACGCGCGTACGTTTCTTCGAGGACGCCGTCGATGTGCGCCATTTGCTCATCGGTAAAGGTGAACTCGTCAGTATTCTCGAAAGTGCCATGAACGGCGCCAACCGTTTCGTTGGCCTGTGCGGAGGTGACAAGCGACGCACCCAGCGCGGTGCCGAAAGCCAGAGTTTTCAGTATTTTCATCGTATTACATTCCGATACAGCCAATTGTGGGCTGCGCGCCGACATGGTCTGCACAGACCCGATGGCTTGGTATCGCTGCAAGTTGGCGAGCGCGCCTGAATTCCTCGATGAACCGCTGATCTGTCTCTGCCGGCCCCGGTTGCTGGCCCACCGGCTGCGCCTGTCAGCCAGCAAGCGTATGGAAGCAAGCAGGTCGAATCACGCCCTACACTCCGACGAGAGGGCCCCGCCTTGGCAATCCTACTTCTTCTCGGCCTCGTAGCGCTCGATCGCTTCCAGCGTGATGCGGCGCGCTTCGGCGGCATCGCCCCAGGCGCCGATGCGCACCCACTTCTCGGCTTCCAGGTCCTTGTAGTGGGTGAAGAAGTGCTCGATCTGCTGGAAGATGATGCTCGGCAGGTCCTTGGTTTCGCCGACGTCCGAATAGTACGGGAAGGTGGTGTCCACCGGCACGCAGATAAGCTTCTCGTCGCCGCCGTGCTCGTCTTCCAGGTTCAGCACGCCGATCGGGCGGGCCCGCACCACGCAGCCGGCGATGAAGGGCGAACGGGCGATCACCAGCGCATCCAGCGGGTCGCCATCGGGGCTGAGGGTGTGCGGCACGAAGCCGTAGTTCGCCGGATAGCGCATCGGCGTGTGCAGGATGCGGTCGACAAACAGCGCGCCCGACGCCTTGTCGAACTCGTACTTCACCGGCTCGCCCCCGGTGGGGACTTCGATGATCACATTCAGGCTCTCGGGCGGATTGTCGCCGACCGGGATATGTTCGATACGCATGGATGCTCATTCCCTTTGAGGTTTAGCGGCATCCCCTCCCAATTCGAGCGCGCGCCTAGCCCAGCAAAACGCGCTTGCCCAGCCCCCTCATTGCCAAGCGCGAAAAACAGGCGCACATTCATGGACAAAATCAACGAGAGTCGTTTTGGGGAGGAACAAGCGATGCACGTAGGGATGGCGACCGGCTTTGCCTATCAGGGCGGGGATTACGGTTCGGACGACAATTTCATCCGGCAGGAGATTTCCAACCTGCTGCTGGCGGAGGAACTGGGCTTCGATTCGGTGTGGATCACCGAGCACCACTTCTCCACCTATTCGATGTCCAACGACCCGCTGCAGCTGCTCACCTATATCGCGGCCAAGACCAAGCACGTGAAGCTGGGCACACAGTGCATCATCGTGCCGTGGCACAACCCGGCGCGGCTGGCGGAGAAGATCATCAACCTCGATATCCTGTCGAACGGCCGCTGCATCCTCGGCTTCGGCGGCGGGCTGGCGGCGCATGAATTCGCCGGCCTTGGCGTGGACCAGAACCGCAGCCGGGCGCTCTACAACGATACGCTGGACGTGCTGATCCCGGCGCTGGAAACCGGTATTCTCGAAGGCGAGGGCGAGTTCGGCAAGATCCCGCGGGTGGAGCTGCGGCCGCGCCCGATCAAGAGCTTCGAGGGGCGCAAGTTCTGCGGCAGCCTGTCGGGCAATTCGATGTATTCCGCCGCCAAGCACGGCTTCGGCAACATGATCCTCTCCATCCCGCAGCGCGGCACCAAGCCGGCCGAGAACAAGTATCTCGACGTGTGGCAGGAGGTGAACGGACCCGGCAGCCAGCCGCCCGCGCCGATGCTCTCGGGCAACTACTACGTCCACGAGGATGGCGACTATGCCCGCGAGCGCGGCAACCATTTCCTCTCGCAGACCATGCGCGCGGCCGTCACCAACTACCACCTCGACAAGCCCGGCACCTATGCCAACATCAAGGGCTACGAGCATTACGAGAACATGATGCTCAAGACGCCCGAAGAGGTGGAGCAGTATTCCGCCGGCTTCGGCCGCGGCGCGGTGGCGGGCACGCCGCAGGAAGTGCTCGACCACATGTGGGAGCTGAAGGAACAATACGGCCCGCAGGGCTTCTTCCCGCACCTCTATTACGGCGGCATGCCGCAGGATGAGTCGCTGGCGAACATCCGTCTGTTCGCGGAGAAAGTGCTGCCCGAGCTGAAGAGCTGGGAAGCCGAGACCAGCATCGACGATCGCTTCCTCGAGGCGGCGGAGTAGCCATTGCGCGTTGACGGGGCGCGGCCTAAGGGCTGCGTCCCATGAGCAAGAGTAAAACCCCTCAGGCCATTCGCGGCACGCAGGACATTTTCGGCCCCGATGCCGAGGCCTTTGCCTTCGTGGTCGAGACCTTCGAGCGCGTGCGCAAGCTGTATCGCTTCCGCCGGGTGGAGATGCCCGTGTTCGAGAAGACCGAGGTTTTCGCCCGCTCGATCGGCGAGACCACCGATATCGTCTCGAAGGAGATGTACACTTTCGAGGATCGCGGCGGCGACAGCCTGACGCTGCGCCCGGAATTCACTGCCGGCATCTGCCGCGCCTTCCTGACCAACGGCTGGCAGCAGCACGCGCCGCTGAAGGCCGCGACGCACGGGCCGATCTTCCGTTACGAGCGACCGCAGAAGGGTCGCTATCGCCAGTTCCACCAGATCGATGCGGAGATCATCGGCGCCGCCGAACCGCAGGCTGACGTGGAGCTGCTGGCCATGGCCGACCAGCTGCTGAGCGAACTGGGCATCAAGGGCATCACCCTGCACCTCAACACGCTGGGCGATGCCGACACGCGCGAAGCCTGGCGCGCGGCGCTGGTCGATTATTTCGGCGCGGTGCGGGGTGAGCTTTCCGAGGATTCGCAGGAACGGCTCGACAAGAACCCGCTGCGCATCCTCGACAGCAAGGATCCGCGCGACCGCAAGTTCGTGACCGATGCGCCCAAGATCGACGCCTTCCTCTCGGACGAGGCGGCCGCCTTCTTCGAGGCGGTCACCAGCGGGCTGGATGCAGCGGGCGTGCAGTGGGCGCGCGCGGAAAGCCTGGTGCGCGGGCTCGACTACTATCGCCACACCGCTTTCGAGTTCATTCCCGACGAAGGCACCGCCGCTGCCGATGCCCTGGGCAGCCAGAGCACCATCCTTGGCGGCGGTCGCTATGACGGGCTGATGGAAAGCCTGGGTGGCGCGCCGACCCCGGCGGTCGGTTGGGCCGCGGGCATCGAACGATTGGCCATGCTGGTCGACTGCGCCAGCGAAGGCGGGGCAGACGTTGCCGTCGTGGCCGAGAACCCCGAACGCGAGACGGACGCCATGGAACTGGTCGCCAGCCTGCGGCGCCACGGCTTCGAGACCGAACTGTTCGCCACCGGCAGCCCGCGCAAGCGCTTCGACCGCGCGCGCAAGACCGATCCGGGCATCATCATCTCGCTCGACGTGCGCGACGGTAAGCCGACCGGCACGCTGAAGAAGCACGGTCGGGTGCCGGACTCGGTGCTGCGGATCGAGGCGATCTTCGCCAATTCGGATTTCGACACGCCGTGACCATCCCCGCCGAACGCCTGGCGCAAATCGCCAACCGCTTTGCGGAGCTGGAGGCGCGCATGGCCTCGGGCCAGCTGGAGGGCGAGGAGTTCGTCCAGGCCAGCCGCGACTATGCCGAGCTGGAGCCGGTGGCCAAGGTCGCCGCGCAGGTCTCCGCCATGCGCGAGGAAATCGCCGGCCTGCAGGAGATGCTCTCCGACCCGGAGATGAAGGCCATGGCGGAAGAGGAGCTGGAGGCGCTGAAGAAGCAGCTGCCCGAGGCCGAGCGCCAGCTGGCCATTGCCATGCTGCCCAAGGACGCCGCCGACAGTCGCCCCGCGATGCTGGAAATCCGCGCTGGCACCGGTGGTGACGAGGCCGCGCTGTTCGCGGGCGACCTCTATCGCATGTACGAGAAATACGCCGCCGAGCAGGGCTGGAAGGTCGAACCTGTCTCCATGAACGCGGCGGAAGTCGGCGGCTTCAAGGAAATCGTCGCCAACGTCACCGGGCAGGGCGTGTTCGCCAAGCTGAAGTTCGAAAGCGGCGTGCACCGCGTGCAGCGCGTGCCCGTCACCGAGAGCGGTGGGCGCATCCACACCAGCGCTGCGACCGTCGCCGTGCTGCCGGAGCCGACCGAGGTCGACGTCTCCATTGACGAGAACGACCTGCGCATCGACATTTACCGCTCGTCCGGTGCGGGCGGGCAGCACGTCAACACTACCGACTCCGCCGTGCGCATCACCCACATCCCCACCGGGATCGTGGTGGCGATGCAGGACGAGCGCAGCCAGCACAAGAACCGCGACAAGGCGATGAAGGTGCTGCGCGCGCGCCTCTATGAACAGCGCCGCGAGGAAGCCCATGGCGCCGAAGCCGAGGCGCGCAAGGCCATGGTCGGCAGCGGCGACCGGTCGGAGCGCATCCGCACCTACAACTTCCCGCAGGGTCGCGTCACCGATCACCGCATCGGGCTGACGCTGCACAAGCTGCCCGAAGTGCTGGAAGGGCACGGGCTGGGCGAGCTGATTGACGCGCTGATCGCCGAGGACGAAGCCAAACGCCTCGCCGCGATGGACGCCTGACGCGGCGGTGACCGTTTCGGACGCCATTCGCGAGGCGGCCACCCGCCTCATGTCCACCAGCGACACCGCGCGCCTCGATGCCGAACTGCTGATGGCCCACGCGCTGGGCGTTTCGCGCTCCGAGCTGCTGCTGCGGCACATGCAGGAGCCGGAGCCGGATGGTTTCGCGCCGCTGGTCGAACGCCGGCTGGCGCGCGAGCCGGTGGCCTACCTGCTGGGCGAACAGCAATTCTACGGCCTCGACTTCACCGTTTCGCCTGCTGTCCTCATCCCCCGAGCCGACAGCGAGACCGTGGTGCAGGCCGCGCTCGATGCCGCGCCCGATGCCCGCCGCGTGCTGGACCTCGGCACCGGGTCGGGCGCGCTGCTGCTGACCGTGCTGGCACACTTGCCGGAAGCCGAGGGCGTGGGCATCGACGCCTCGCCGGCCGCGCTGGAAGTGGCCATGACCAATGCCGACCGGCTGGGCCTGCTCGAACGCGCCCGGCTGCTGGAGCGTAGCTGGCTGGTCGAGGGCTGGGCCGACGATCTGGGCCGGTTCGACCTGCTCCTCGCCAACCCGCCCTACGTGGAGGATGACGCCGCGCTGGACCCCGATGTGCGCGATTTCGAGCCCGCCAGCGCTCTCTTCGCCGGGCCGGAAGGACTGGACGATTACCGCGCCATCATCCCCCAATTGCTGCAATTGTTGACCGAATCCGGCGTGGCGGTGCTCGAAATCGGCGCACTGCAGGCCGGTTCTGTCGCTGAAATTGCAGAAGAACATGGCTTTGCTGCATGTGCTCACAAAGATCTTGGCGGACGGGATCGCGCGCTGGTCTTGCGATTAAGGCTTGGCAAAGGGGATTCGAGTAGCTAACTCTGCTGACAGGTCCACGGCGCAGGACGCCGGGTCTTAAACTCCAACATATGCTGACGCGCGGCGAAAGGCCGCTGGGCGATTATGCAGGTTGGGCACTAGCAAGCTCCCGCGTGCGGGATGACTTCTAACGAGGGGTCATATGGCAAGGCGGCCGATGCCGCAGCCAGATTGAGGAAGCGAATTTCCCTTGAACAGCAATCGTAACAGTAATCGTCGTCGTGGCCGTGGCAGCAGTCGTGGCGGAGGCGGCGGCGGCGGTGGTGGTCACCAGTCCAACCGGATCGATTCCCGCGCGCGCGGCAATGCCCCGCAGCTGCTGGAGAAATACAAGAAGCTGGCGCACGAAGCCTCGCTGAACGACGATCGGGTGCAGACCGAATACTACCTGCAATTCGCCGACCACTACTTCCGCGTGATCGCCGACAACAAGGCGCAGAAGGAAGAGGCCCGCGCCAAGCGCGATGCCGAGCGCGAGCAGGACAAGTCCGACGACGATGACGATGATGACGACCAGCAGGAACGCGGTCGGGGCCGTCGCGGCGGCGGACGCAAGCCGCGCGGCAACGGTGCCGAGCCCGAGCAGGGCGTGGAAGGCTCCGAAGGCGATCAGGACGACGGCGACAATCCCTTCACCCGCGAAAGCGGCAAGAAGCCGCAGCGCAAGCCGCGCAAGCGCAAGGATGCCGAAGGTCATTCCGATGACGAGGGCAGCCTTGATCCGGACATGCTGCCCCCGGCCATCGCCCGCAGTTCGGATGACGACGATGACGGCGAGGAAAAGCCGCGTCGCAAGCTCACCCGCGCGCGCCGCAAGCCGAGCGACGACGACGGTGAAGAGGCTCTTGAAGCAGTAAGCTGACAGCCGGTATCGGGAAGGTAGCGAAGGCAGCATGGCCAGCGGGCTTTCCCTGATCGACCGTCTTGCTGCCCTGGTGCGGCAACTCCCGCGCCTGTCCGCGCTTGGCCTCGGCCTGCTTTCCGCCATTGGCTTCCAGCCCCTGGCACTCTGGCCAGTCGCCCTGCTGGCGATGGGCCTGTTCACCCTGCTGGCGGCGCAAAGCACCAGCTGGCTGCGTGCCTTCGGGCTTGGCTGGCTGTTCGGCGTCGCGCACTTCACGTTCGGCAACAACTGGATTGCTACGGCCTTCACCTATCAGGCGGAAATGCCGGCCGTGCTGGGCTGGGTCGCCGTACCGCTGCTGTCGCTCTACCTCGCGATCTATCCCGCGCTCGCTGCGGCCGTTGCGCGCGCCGTCGTGCAGCAAGGCCCCGGCTGGGCCTTCGCGCTGGTCTTTGCTGGAGCATGGATCGTTACCGAATGGATGCGCGGCTGGGTCTTCACCGGCTATGCGTGGAACCCCTTCGGCATGGTGCTGCTCGGCCCGTTCGACCGACCCGGTATCGCCGCGATCGCGCCGGTGCTGGGCACCTACGCGCTTTCGGGCCTGGCCGTGCTGCTCGCCGGCGCCGTCGTCCTGCTGCTACGCGAGCGCAACTGGCTGGCGAGCGGCGCGGTGGCGGTGCTGGTGATTGCGGGCATGTACTGGCCGGCCGGCGAGGCCCGTGAAGGCGAATTGCTGGTCACCATCGCCCAGCCCGATATCCGGCAGGACGTGCTCAACGATCCGCAGCATTTCGAAGCCAATTATGCGCGGCTCGCGCAGCTCTCACCGCGACCTGCCGGCGAGACCGCCCCGCGCATCGTGCTGTGGCCCGAAAGCGGCATGGCCGACTACCTGCGCGAAGGCTATCCGCAGCGCTATTACGACCGCACCACGGCGCTTGGCGATCCCGTCTATGCCCGTCGGCGCCTTGGCGCGACGGTGGGCGAAGGCAGCGTGCTGCTGACCGGTGCCGTCGACCTTGAAATCGGTACGGACGAGAACGGCTGGGTCCGGGCGCTGGGCGCGCGCAACGCCGTGACCGCCGTCAGCACCGAGGGCGAGATCCTGGGTGGCTACTCCAAGGCGCACCTCGTCCCTTACGGAGAGTACCTGCCCTTCCGCGAAATCCTCGAGCCGCTCGGCCTGTCGCGGCTGGTCGCGGGTTCGATCGACTTCTGGCCCGGTCCGGGGCCGCAGACGCTGGAGCTGGGCAGCCATGGCAAGGCCGGCATCCAGATCTGTTACGAGATCGTCTTCGCCGGGGAAGTCGTCGACCCTGACAATCGCCCCGATTACATCTTCAACCCCTCCAACGATGGCTGGTTCGGTGCCTCCGGTCCGCCGCAGCACCTGGCCCAGGCCCGCTTGCGCGCCATCGAGGAAGGGCTGCCCGTGCTGCGCGCCACCACCACCGGCATCAGCGCCGTGATCGACGCGCGCGGCGTCGTCCGTCACCACCTCGGCAAGAACGTGCGCGATCGCATCGACACCAGGGTGCCGCCCGCCACGCCGCCGACGCTCTTCGCCCGCTTGGGCAATGTGCTTTCGCTGTGCTGGGCGATACTAGTTCTATTCGCCGGCTTTGTTGTAATGCGGCGAGCCCGCAGTTAGAGCCTCTTGGCTCCACCAGCCAACCTATCGGGGGAAATTCGCCAATATGCGTCAGTCTTACCTGTTCACGTCCGAAAGCGTATCCGAAGGCCATCCGGACAAGGTTTCCGATCAGATCTCCGATGCCATCGTCGACCTGATGCTGGCCAAGGACCCCGAGGCGCGCGTGGCTTGCGAGACCATGACGACCACGCAGCGCGTGATCCTGTCAGGCGAAATCCGCTGCGCACCGATGTATGACCTCGACAACCCCGAGTGGGGCGAGAACGGCGGCTGGGCGCCGGGCGCGAAGGAAGAGATCGAACGCGCCGTGCGCCAGACCGTGCGCGAAATCGGCTACGAGCAGGATGGCTTCCACTGGCAGACGCTGACCTTCGAGAACCACCTGCACGGCCAGAGCGCGCATATCGCGCAGGGCGTCGATTCCAGCGGCAACAAGGACGAAGGCGCCGGCGACCAGGGCATCATGTTCGGCTTCGCCTGCGACGAGACGCCGGACCTGATGCCGGCGACGCTCGATTACAGCCACAAGATCCTCCAGCAGATGGCCAAGGATCGCAAGGATGGCACCGCGCCCTTCCTCGAGCCCGACGCCAAGAGCCAGGTCACGCTGCGCTACGAGAACGGCAAGCCGGTGGAATGCACGGCCATCGTCGTCTCCACCCAGCACGCGCCTGGTTACGACAAGGGCGAAAAGGAAGCGCAGTTGCATGCCTATGTGAAGGGCGTCGTTACCGCGATCCTCCCCGAGGGCTTCATCACTGACGCCACCGAATGGCACATCAACCCGACCGGCAGCTTCGAGATCGGCGGGCCCGACGGGGACGCCGGCCTCACCGGCCGCAAGATCATCGTCGACACCTATGGCGGCGCTTCTCCGCATGGCGGCGGTGCGTTCAGCGGCAAGGACCCGACCAAGGTCGACCGCTCGGCTGCCTATATCACCCGCTACCTCGCCAAGAACGTGGTCGCCGCCGGCTTGGCCACACGCTGCACGATCCAGATCGCCTATGCCATCGGCGTATCGAAGCCGCTGTCGCTCTATGTCGACACGCACGGCACCGGCACGGTGGACGACGCGGCGATCGAGGATGCCATTCGCGGCATCGAGAAGCTCGGCGGCCTGACCCCGCGCGCCATTCGTACGCACCTGGGCCTCAACAAGCCGATCTATCGCGTCAGCGCGGCTTACGGCCACTTCGGGCGCAAGGCGGAAGGCGACTTCTTCCCGTGGGAGCGCACCGACCTGGTCGATGACCTGAAGGCCGCGCTCGCCTGATCGTGTAGGGGGCGGGGCATGTCCGGCACCGCTCTTTCCGCTGCACCCTCGCCCACCCGGCGCGTCGCCGCGCTCGATGCGCTGCGCGGCCTCGCCGTGATCGGCATCGTGCCGATGAACGTCATCGCCTTCGCGATGCCCGCAAACGCCTATCTCAACCCCCGCGTCTGGGGCGGTACCGATGCGCTGGAGACGGCGTTGTGGGCGGTCAGCTTCGTCTTCGTCGAGGACAAGTTCCGCGCGCTCTTCGCCATGATGTTCGGCGCTGGCGTGGCGATCCTGCTGGGGCGAGGCGAGCATCCCCTGCGCGCGCACTACGCCCGCATGGCGGTACTGCTAGGCATCGGCGTGGCCCATGCCGTGCTGCTGGCGAACAACGACGTGCTGCGCATCTATGCCGTGTGCGGGCTGCTGTTGCCGCTGGCCATGCGCTGGAAGGTGCGCACGCTGGTGTGGGCTGCCGTGGCGCTGGTCGCGGCGCAGCTGGTCGTCTCCGGCTATGTCGCCTGGGGCTGGCTCGATTACTGGTACCAGCGGGCGAGCGGCATGATCGTCGACCCGGCGGCGCAGGAGATTGCCGAGCGCACCTACGGCGCCCACCCCGATACCACGGCAGCGGCACTGGAGCGCGGACGAGAGGCCTTCGGCGACCGCGTGGAGCGGCGCCTTGGCGTGATCGAGCAGCAGGCGCGCTTCGTCGTCGCCTCCATGCCCTCCGCTCTGGCGGCCATGCTGCTTGGCATGGCGCTGTGGCGTGCGCGGTTGCTGGCGGGCGAATGGAGCACGGCACGCGCCATGCGGTTGGCCAGGTGGTGCATCGTGCCTGCCTTGCCGGTGCTGGCAGTGCTCGCAGGCTGGTCCATCGCTTCCGGTTTCGACCCCATCGTGACCACCGCCAATGCCATCGTCTGGTCCGCTCCCTTCGATATCCTCCTCGCCACCGGCTATGCCGCGCTGGCCATGGCGCTGTTCGGCGGCGCCTTGCGCGACAATCCTGCCACCCGCCTGCTGGCTGCCGCCGGGCGCATGGCGCTGACCAACTACCTCGCCACCAGCGTGATCTTTGCCGCCCTTTTCGCCGGTTGGGGGCTGGGCCTGTTCGGCGAAGTGTCGCGCGGCCCGGCGCTGCTGCTGTGTCTGCTGCCCATTGCTGCCATGCTGGCGTGGTCCGCCCCTTGGCTCACCCGCTTCCGGCAAGGTCCGCTGGAGTGGCTGTGGCGCAGCCTTGCTGCGACCAGGCTGCTGCCGTTCAGGAAGCCCCCTGCCGGATAGCCTCGCTGTCGCGCGGCAGGTGCCGGGCGGCAATGAAGTAATGCGCCGAGGCCCAGGCATACATCAGCCCGCCAATCGCCATCGCCAGCGCAAGCCCGCGGGCCGGGCCATAGCCGTCCGACAGCCAGTCGCTGAGCAGGCCGAGCAGCGATGGACCAAGCCCGCTGGCAATGCCGTAGACCCCGCTTAGCAGGGCCGATGCCGTGGCGCGCATGCGCGGGTGCATCAGGTTCTGCAGCGCGGCGTAGGTGATGCCGAGGTAGCCGAAGTTGAGGAAGGTGGCGACGCTGACGAGGCCGAGCAGCAGCACCAGGCTCTCGCGCGTGATGGCAAAGGCATAAAGCGGCGCGCCCAGCAGCAGCGCCACGCCCGGCACCAGCGCATAGGCGGCGATGTTCTTCTCGCCCAGCTTGTCGCCCAGCCAGCCGCTGCCCAGCACGGAGAGCGCGGCGGGCAGGCTGGCGATCAGGCCGGCATAGAGCCCGGCCTCGGCCAGCCCCAGCTCGAACTGGCGCACCATCAGCGAGGTGAAGAAGTAGTTCAGCCCGAAGCCGAGCATGGCCGCCAGGGCAGAGCCGATCACCAGGTTGCGGCCGCTGGGCAGGGCGAACAGCCGTTTCACCACGGCAGAGAGCGGCGGCACCTCGTCGCTGGCGCCGGGATCGTGCTGGCCACGCTTGGGTTCCGCCACGAAGAAGTAGGCGATGAAGCCCAGCAGCAGGCCGGGAATGGCGGCGATCAGGAAGGTCATCCGCCAGTCGAATTCCTGCGCGATCCAGCCGCCGCCGACAAAGCCGATGAAGGCCCCCAGCGGCGGCGAGAGCAGCAGGACCGACATGGCGAAGCCGCGCTTGTTGGCAGGGAAGTAGTCGGCGATCACCGACTGGTTGGAGGGCAGGCCGATGGCCTCCCCCAAGCCAACGCCCATGCGTGCGACCAGCAATTGCACCCAGCTAGCCGCCGCCCCGCACAGCGCCGTGGCGATCGACCATGCCACCGCGCCGACCGAGATCAGCGTCAGCCGCCGCACCCGCTCGGCAAAACGGGCGACTACGATGCCGAAGATGATGTTGAGCGCCGCAAAGGCCCAGGCCATCAGCGATACCTGGAAATCGGTCAGGCCGAACTCGGCCTTCACCGGCTCCACCAGCACGTTCACCACGATGCGGTCGATAAAGCCCACCGTGCCGATCGATGCGAGCACCACCAGCGCGAGCCACGGCGAATTCCTGCGTGTGATCATTCCCTCTCCCTTGCATCGGCATAAACGAAAATGGCGGCCCCGCAATGGAGCCGCCATCTTGTTTCAGCATGTTGGCCAGGTCAGGCCGGGCCCGCTCAGATTGCCTTGGCCCCGTGGTTCTCGCGCACCCAGCGGCCCACCTTGCGGCCGTAGCGGGCGATCATCTGCATGTTGAAGAAGTGCCAGCATCCCAGCACCAGCACGGCAAGGCCGACCTTGGTGGCGACGAAGCGGATGGCTTCGGCGAAGGTGGCAGGCTCCGCCCCGATGCTGATGGTCAGCAGGATGAAGCCCACGTTGACGAGGCAGAACCCCACCACCAGCAGGTGGTTGGTGCTGCGTGCCAGCACCTCGTCATGGCCGAAACAGTCGATCAGAAAGACCTCGCCATTGACGCTGAGCGTGCGCGCCACCCAGCCGGTGAGGGCAATGGCGATGATGAGATAGGCGAAATAGCTGGCTTCGGTCATTGGTCTTCTCCTTCTAGTGAATCATTTCGTGGAAGGGATTTTCAGGCCTTTCGGCCGACAGGCGGCGCTGGTCTTCGCCGGTGAACCGCAACCTGAATTGGCCCCACTTGTAGGCGCCCACAGCTCCGCTCAGGGCGCCCGCGGCAGGAAAGAGAAGATCTTGCCAGCCTGCGATGTGGGGGTTGCCGAAGAGCAAGAGCAGCATGCCCGCTCCGGTGATCGTTCCGAGCACGGTATAGGCCGCGACGCTCTCCAGCCGCATGAAGCGAAGCGCCAGCGTAACTGGAAGTCCGATGGCGAGCATTCCGATCGACGCGAATAGCAACGCGAAGATCATCGTGAACATGAGGCCGCCGAACATGGCACCGAGAACCGTCGGAAGCGACTGCGATGCACCGGCGACCAATACAGCGGTCATGACGATTGAACCCGCCAGGGCGGCCCATACCACGCTCACGCAAGTGGCGGCGAGGTGGGCACTTACGAAACCGTCTTCAATTTCTGTAATTTCAGAAATCGTATCTCGTGGATCGGCAGTCATGGCATGTGATCCTTTCAGTGGGAGGGGTTAGCGTCCGCCCTGGTTGCGGGTGGGGATGAAGCGGGCGACCTTGCTGCCCAGCTTCATCAGCGAGACCAGCGTGCCCTTGGGCAGGCGCCGGACATCGTCGAACCAGCCGGTGAGGTTGCCCATGAATTCATGCATCCGCCCGATGCGCTCGCGCACATGGGCGGGCACGTCCTTGCGGCCTTCCAGCTGCGCGGACAGGTCGGACAGCACCAGCAGCGTCGGGTCGATCTCGCGCTTCTTGCGCTCAACCGTGATCTTCATCAGCATGTCCCACAGGTCCGTCTCGGCGACGAAGTGATCGCGCCGGTCGCCGACCACGTGCTGGCGGCGGACGATGCCGTAGCCCTGCAGTTCCTTCAGCGCGTTGGAGACATTGGAGCGGGCGAGGCCAAGCTCGTCGCAGATTTCCTCTGCATGCAGCGGCCGGTCGCTGAGATAGAGCAGCGCATGCACCTGGCTGACCGAGCGGTTCACCCCCCAGTGCGAACCCATCTCCCCCCAGTGGAGGATGAAGGCTTCGGCTTCCGGGATTTCGGTGACTTTCACGAGCCGCTCCGTATTTCTGTAATTACAGAAATACAGGAATGACGCTGCGGTGCAAGCGGAATCTGCTGTCTGGCGCGGATCAGCCCTGGCGGTAGTCCGCGATCAGCGTGCCGGACCGTTCGATCTCGTTTTCGTGGGACACTTCGCGCCAGGTTTCGGCCAGACCCTCGGCCTCCCACTGTTGCATCGCCGGATGGGCAATGACGTGGTCCACCCAGGCCTGCCCGCGCCCGACATCGAGGCCGTAGGTCCGCACCCGGTAGGCGACAGGGGCATAGAAGGCATCGAGCACGGTGAACTCCGCGCCTGCCAACCACGGGCCGCCGAAGCGGTCGAGACCCTGCTCGAACAGCTCGCGAATGCGGGCGACGTCCTTCGCCAATGCCCGGTCATGCTCGGCCATCCGCACCCGCACGCCCAGGCTCATCGCGCACTGGTTGCGAAGGGCGACAAAGCCCGAATGCATTTCGCACACCGCGCTCTGGGCAAAGGCGCGTGCTTCGTCGTCTTTGGGCCAAACGCCTTCGTGCCGCTCCGCCAGGTAAAGCGCGATGGCGAGCGAATCCCACACCTGCCGCTTGCCGTCGATCAGCAGCGGGACCAGCCCGGTCGGCGAGAACTTGCGGAAGTCGGCGTAATTGTCAGGCTTGGTTAAGGGCTCCAGCCGATCCTCGAATGGAATGCCCAGTGCCTTCATCAGCAGCCACGGCCGCAGCGACCAACTGGAATAGTTCCGGTTGGCAGTGATCAACGTGTACATTTTCTCCTCCGGTCAGCGGCGCTCCTCTCACCCTGACCGAAGCATGATAATGCGTCATCGGCAGTTCGCCCAAGCGCCAATCGCGCCCGATAAACTTGTCAGCTGACGTAGTGTGCGGTGGTCTTTGCGGCGACTTCCTCGGTCGTGACGCCCGGTGCCACCTCGACCAGCTTGAACGGGCTGTCATGGTCGGGCCGCTGGAACACGGCGAGATCGGTGATGATCATGTCGACCACGTTGGTGCCGGTCAGCGGCAGCGTGCATTCGGGAATGAACTTCGGGTCGCCGTGCTTGGAGGTGTGCTCCATCACCACGATGATCTTCTTCACGCCGGCGACCAGGTCCATCGCGCCGCCCATGCCCTTCACCATCTTGCCGGGGATCATCCAGTTGGCGATGTCGCCGTTCTCGGCCACTTCCATCGCCCCCAGCACGGTAAGGTCGATGTGCCCGCCGCGGATCATCGAGAAACTGGTGGCGCTGTCGAAATAGGCGCTGTGCGGCAGCTCGCTGATGGTCTGCTTGCCCGCATTGATGAGGTCGGCGTCCACCTCGTCAGGATAGGGGAAGGGGCCGATGCCGAGCATGCCGTTCTCGCTCTGCAGCGTCACCTGCATGCCCGCCGGAATGTGGTTGGCGACCAGTGTCGGGATGCCGATGCCGAGATTGACGTAATAGCCGTCTTCCAGCTCCTGCGCGGCGCGGGCGGCCATTTCGTCACGGGTCCAGGGCATGTGGGGGTCTCCTAAGCGGGGGGTTATTCGCTGACGGGGTTGTCGATGAGGAACCAGCCGGTGCCGAGCATCGGCTCGAGCGCCCGGGCATCGTTCTCGTCGATGATGTAGTTGTACAGGTCGTCGAAATCGGCGCGCTCGTCGCCGGCCATGGCGATCACGCAATTGGTCTGGGCGATGGCGTCGCGGCGCGCCTGCTTGCTCTCGCCCGGATAGCGTTCGACGTAGATCGCATCCTCGGATCGGGGATCGAGCCCGGCAGCGACCAGCCGGTCGCGCACCGCGCGCGCGTCGATCGGCGTGCGGTCGGTAAGCCAGCCGATACTGATCCCGCGCGAACGCAGGTCAGCCAGGATTCGGGCCAGCTCGGAGTTGACCGCCAGCGGGCCGACCAGCGGGACGAGGCCGCCTGCCGGGTCGAGATCGAAGACGATCATCGGCGAATTGCTGTCGCACACGCGGCGAACGGGCTGCAGGCTGGTGGGATCGGCCAGCTGCGCGGAAGGCAGCGGCAGGCCGCCGCCCAGCGCGCGCAGGGCATAGCTGCGCAGCGCCGCATAGCCGATGCCATAGGGATCGTCCGCCGGAGACTCGACAGCCGCGGGGGCAGGCACGGCAACCGGTGGTTCGGCCACGGCCAATTCGGCGACCGGGTCTTCAACCGGGGCCGGAGTCGGTGTGGGGGCTGGTGCTGCGGCAACGGGTTCGGCCACCGGCTCCGCCTCAGCCAAGGCGGCGGCGGGCGGTGTCGGCGTGGGTGTCGGTGCGGGTTCCGGTACCGGGGTAGGGGCCACCGGTTCGGAAAACTCCTCGAACTCCTCCGCCAGCGACGGGCGGGTCGGCTCAGGCTCCGCTGCTGGCGCCGCAGGCCGTTCTTCGGGCGCCTCGACGACAGCGAGTTCCACCGCTTCTGCCGTCTCGACTTCGACTGCCTCGATCTCGGTCGGAGCCGGCGCTTCAGCCGGCGCTTCAGCCGGCGGTTCGGCCGCCGCGAGGGCGGGGGCCGGCTCGGGCTCAGTCGCTGCGGGCGCGGGAGTCGGTGTGGGCGTGGGAACGGCGTCCGCGAGCGTCATCACGATGACCGGCTCTGGCACTGCAGGCTCCGCAGCCGCCTCGACTTCCGGCTCCGCGACCGTGGCCAATGCCGGTGTCGGTGTCGGTGTCGGTGTCGGCGTAGGAGTGGGCGTTGGTGCCGGAGTGGGCATCGGAGCCGGTGCGGCAATCGCAGGCTCCGGTTCGGCTACGGCCAATGTGGCAGGCGCAGGCGTCGGTGCCGGGGTCGGAGTAGGCGTAGGTGTGGCGACCGGCTGGATGTCCACCCGACCCTCTGCCGCACTTGCCAGTTCGGTCTCGTCATCGTTGGAAACGCTGTCGCGAACGATCGCGCCGGAGCCGGCGACGATCGGGATCGCCGCCGCTGCGATACAGCCTGACAGGCTCAGCGCCGAACCTGCCAGCAACAGGGCCTGGGGCAAGCGGGCTGGCAGTCGCATCACGCTGCCTCCCGTTCCCGCGTCGTCACGAATTCGATTTTCTTGTCGTACGGCGCGCCCACAACCATGCGGTTGATGAAGACGCCGGGCAGGTGAATGCAATCGGGATCGAGCGAACCGGCAGGCACCACTTCCTCCACCTCGGCCACGCAGATCTTGCCGCAGGTGGCGGCCGGCTGGTTGAAATTGCGCGCGGTCTTGCGGAACACGAGGTTGCCCGTTTCGTCCGCCTTCCAGGCCTTGATGATCGACAGGTCGGCGAAGATGCCGCGTTCGAGGATGTAGTCCTCGCCGTCGAAGCTCTTCACTTCCTTGCCCTCGGCCACCTGCGTGCCGACGCCGGTCTTGGTGTAGAAGCCGGGGATGCCCGCGCCGCCGGCGCGCATGCGTTCTGCCAGCGTGCCCTGCGGGCAGAATTCCACCTCCAGCTCGCCTGCCAGGTACTGTCGCTCGAACTCCTTGTTCTCGCCCACGTAGGACGAGATCATCTTCTTCACCTGCTTGGTGCGCAGCAGCTTGCCGATGCCCTCGTTGTCGATCCCGGCATTGTTGCTGGCGAAGGTGAGGTTCTTGACCCCGCTGGCCTGGATCGCATCGAGCAGACGCTCCGGAATGCCGCACAGGCCAAAGCCACCGGCAGCGATCAGCATGTCGTCCCGCAACAGGCCTGCGAGCGCCGCTTCGGCGGAGGGGAAGAGTTTCTGCATGATGGCATCCCTGACTGCGATGGTGTCTTGTCGATGGCATTAAAGCGACTTGCCCATCCTGTCACCAGCCAACTGGCTCTCGTTGCGGTGCACAAGAACCGGGTCTGTTACAGCGCTGAGCAAGTTTATTTCGCGAAATTGACACCTCTGTTAGTCCACAGATGCTTGTTAAAAAGAGATAAAATTCAGTCTTTGCAAATTATGCAACATATCATGCTCTTTTCGCACTTGCGAGATGAGGGTGCCCGGCGCATATCCCGACCTGCCTTTCAGGCATCCTCTCCCAAAACTTCCCAGGCCCGGTCGGCAACGACCGGGTCTTTTTTTGGCCTGCTCCGGCTGGCGCCTGATTGCCACTGAAGACCGCCACAATCCGCCCCCCGCCCATCGGCGGGTGGCCGTCCCTCCTCGCAAGCAATGCAAGTTTGAACCCGTTTCAACCGTCCGCGCGTTTGCAATCGGGACGGGGCCTTCCTAGGTCCGCATGACTGGCACCAGAGAGGACGGAACAGCGCATGGCCGACGCGGATGCAGCGAAAGTGGACGAAGGAGCGGTGAGGCTGCAGGTCGCTGCGGCCCGGCAGGAGGAATCCGGACGCGGCGTGGTACGCATGCCGCGCAGCGCATTCCAGGCGCTGGGCATCACCGAAGGCGATCCGGTCGAGATCGAAGGCAAGCGCCTTACCGTTGCGCTGGCCGTGCCCGCCTACAGCGAGGACGAGGCGCTGGAGGTCATCCGGCTAGACGGCCTGCAGCGGGCCAATGCGGAAGCCGCATCGGGCGAGCACGTGATCGTCCGCCGCGCCGAGAGCAAGCCCGCCACGCGCGTCGTCTTCGCCCCGGCACGCCGCGAGATGCGGCTGCAGGGACCGACCGAGGCGCTGAAGCGCGTCTTCTTCCAGCATCCGCTGACCGCGGGCGACCTTGTTGCCACCCACGGTCAGCAACCGGTGCAGAACATGCCGCCCGAAGTTCGGCGCATGTTCAATGCCCCCGCTTATGCGCTGACGCAGATCCGCCTGCAGGTCGTCTCCACCCTGCCCAAGGGCATCGTCCATATCGACGAGGACACCGTGGTGGAGCTGCGCGCCGAGTTCGAGGAGCCGCGCGATGCCCGCGGCATGATCAACTACGACGACGTCGGCGGCATGGAAGATACCATCAAGGCCTTGCGCGAGATGGTGGAGCTGCCGCTGCGCTACCCCGAACTGTTCACCCGCCTTGGCGTCGATCCGCCCAAGGGCGTGCTGCTGCACGGCCCGCCGGGCACCGGCAAGACGCGGCTGGCGCAGGCGGTGGCGAACGAAAGCGATGCCGAGTTCTTCACCATCAACGGGCCGGAGATCATGGGCAGCGCCTATGGCGAGAGCGAGAAGCGCCTACGCGAGGTGTTCGAGGAAGCCGAGCGCAGCCAGCCCGCGATCGTCTTCATCGACGAGATCGATTCGATCGCGCCCAAGCGGCAGAACGTGTCCGGCGAGGCGGAAAAGCGGCTGGTCGCCCAGCTGCTGACGCTGATGGACGGCCTGCAGGCGCGCACCAACCTGGTGGTGATCGCGGCGACCAACCGCCCCGACGCCATCGACGAGGCGCTGCGCCGCCCCGGCCGCTTCGACCGCGAAATCGTGATCGGCGTGCCGGACGAGAGCGGACGCCGCGAGATCCTTGCCATCCACACGCGCGGCATGCCGCTTGGCGAAGGCGTGGACCTGCAGGAGCTGGCGCGTTCCACCCACGGTTTCGTCGGTGCCGACCTCGCCGCGCTGGCGCGCGAGGCGGCCATCGAGGCGGTGCGTCGCATCATGCCCAAGCTGGACCTCGATGCGCGCGAAATTCCCGCCGAGGTGCTCGAAGAACTGCAGGTCGAGAAGAATGACTTCCGCGAGGCGCTGAAACGCGTCCAGCCTTCCGCCATGCGCGAGGTGATGGTGCAGGCGCCCAAGGTCAGCTGGGAAGACCTGGGCGGGTTGGACGATGCCATTGCCGCACTCAAGGAAGGCGTCGAACTGCCGCTGAAGAACCCGCAGGCGTTCGAGCGGATCGGCATCCGCCCGGCCAAGGGCTTCCTGCTCTACGGCCCTCCCGGCACCGGCAAGACCTTGCTGGCCAAGGCCGTGGCGAAGGAGGCCGAGGCCAACTTCATCTCGATCAAGAGCAGCGACCTGCTGTCCAAGTGGTATGGCGAGAGCGAGCAGCAGATTGCCCGCATGTTCGCTCGTGCCCGCGCGGTGGCGCCTTGCGTCATCTTCATCGACGAGATCGATTCACTGGTGCCCGCGCGGGGCTCCTCGGCGAACGAGCCGCAGGTGACGGCGCGCGTGGTCAATACCATCCTGGCCGAGATGGACGGGATGGAGGAGCTGTCCTCGATCGTCGTGATCGGCGCCACCAACCGCCCGACACTGGTCGACCCGGCGCTGCTGCGTCCGGGCCGTTTCGACGAGCTGGTCTATGTCGGCGCGCCGGACGAGGCGGGTCGCGAGCACATCCTCAAGATCCACACGGCGCATACGCCGCTGGCCGACGACGTATCGCTGGCCGCCATCGCCAAGGAAGCGAAGCGCTTTACCGGGGCCGACCTGGAGGACGTTGTGCGCCGCGCCGGTCTCAACGCCATCCGCCGTTCGGACGGTGCGCCTGATTCCGTGAACAAGGCCGATTTCGACGCGGCGCTGAAGGATTCGCGCGCCACCGTCACGGCCAAGATGGAAGCCGAATATGCCAAGATGAAGGGCGAGCTGAAAAAGCGCGCGCTGGAAGTGAAGCCGATTGGCTTCATCACCGAAGGCATGGTCGAATCGACGCGCGACAAGAAGCATTAGTTGGTTGGCGAAGCCGCATCCGCGGCTTCGTCCTCGCTAGATGCGCAGCGAAGCGGAACGAGTAGCACCGAGGACGCTCGCACGGACGTGCGAGCGAAACACCAACGGGCTTTACTGTCCGACGCGCTGGTTGGCGGCTTCGACTTCCAGCCGGTGGCGGATCAGGGCTTCCGGCTGCTCCTTGCGCAGCCAGGCCAGCATGTGCTCGCGCACGGCGCAGCGCAGGTTCCACACGTCGGCGATGGTGCGCGCGCTGACCGACAGGCGCAGCTCGATGCTTTCGGGATAGGCATTGGTCATCAGCAGTTGCGCGGTGCGGCCGTCCCACAGCTCGTGCTCGCCCACGAAGCGCTCGAACTCGGCGCGGATCGGGTCGATCTCGGCAATCGGGTCGAGGTGCAGGAAGATCGGGCCGGTCAGCTGCTCGTTCTTGCGCGACCAGTTCTCGAAACTGTGGTCGAGGATCTGCGCGGTGGGCACGACGATGGCGCGTTCGTCCCAGGTGCGCACGATGATGTAGGCCATGTGGATTTCCTCCACCCGGCCGGTGTGCCCGTCCACCACCACCAGGTCCCCCAGCCGTAGCGGCTCGGTGATGGCGATCTGCAGGCCGGCAATCAGCGACTTGAGCGCGGGCTGCGCGGCCGCACCGATGGCCAGCGCGGCGAGACCGGCGGAGGCGAGCAGCGTGGTGCCGATGCTCTTTACCGAGGGGATCGCCAGCAGCATCAGGCCGATGGTGATGATGATGATCGCGATGGTCGCGGTGCGCGAGAGGATGGCGATGCGGGTGCGGCGGCTGCGAACGGCGACGGGGTCCGCCGCCTGGTCCAGCCGCAGCTCCAGCACGGCGGTGAAGGCCTTCACCAGCGAATAGGCGATCCAGCCGAGCAGGGCGGGCCGGACGAACTGCGCTACAGGCTCCCAATACTGGTGCATCAGCGGATCGTTCTGCGCCGCAACGGTGACGGCGACCGCGATCAGCGACCACTTGATCGGATGACGGATGCGCTGGAGGATCAGGTCATCGACCGGGGAATCGGACTGGCGGGCCAGCCTGATCACCACCGCGAAGACGACGCGGTAGAGCACGTAGGCGACGGCCGAGGCCAGCACGATGGCGAGGGCAGCGGTGCCCAGCTCGTCCCAGGCGATGGTCCAGTTGCGCGGATCGTAACGTTCGAACATGCGGGACACCTATGGCCGTGCCCGGCGCAGGGCAAGGGGCCTAGTGCGCGGCATCCCAGCTCTCGCCGTGGCCGATCTCGACGCCCAGCGGCACATCGAGCGTCACCGCCGGCTGCGCGGCTTCGGCCATGACCCGGCTGATGATCGGCGATGCGGACTCGATATCGCCCTCGGGCAATTCGAACACCAGTTCGTCATGCACCTGCAGCAGCATGCGCACATGCGACAGCCCGGCATCGGCCAGCGCCGGGTTCATCCGCGCCATGGCGCGCTTGATGATGTCCGCGCTCGTACCCTGGATCGGCGCGTTGATGGCGGCGCGCTCGCTGCCCTGGCGCTCGGCCTGGTTCTTGGAATTGATCCGCGGGAACCAGGTCTTGCGGCCGAACAGCGTCTCCGAATAGCCCTTGGCCCGCACGCTCTCCAGCGTGGCGTGGATGTAGGACTGGATGCCGGGGAAGCGCTTGAAATAGGTGTCGATCAGCTCCTGCGCCTCGTCCGGCTCGATGCCGAGCCGGCCGGCCAGGCCCCAGCGGCTGATGCCGTAGAGGATGGCGAAGTTGATGGTCTTGGCCTTGGCGCGCGTGTCGCGGTCTACCTCGCCGTACATCTCTTTCGCCGTGCGCGCGTGGATGTCCTCGCCATTGGCGAAGGCATCCTTCAGCTCCGGGACGTCGGCCATGTGCGCGGCGAGACGCAGCTCGATCTGGCTGTAGTCGGCGGCGAGCAGCACGTTGCCCGCTTCCGGCACGAAGGCCTTGCGGATCTCGCGCCCGATCTCGGTGCGGATCGGGATGTTCTGCAGGTTGGGATCGGTGGAGGACAGGCGACCGGTCTGCGCGCCGACCAGCGAGTACGACGTGTGCACGCGGCCCGTGTTCGGGTTGATCGCCTCCTGCAAGGCGTCGGTATAGGTCGATTTCAGCTTCGAGAGCTGACGGTACTCCAGCACCTTGTCGGCAATGGTCGCGCCTTGCGCGCTGAGCTTTTCCAGCACCGACTGGTCGGTCGAATACTGCCCGCTCTTGCTCTTGCGACCGCCCTTGTAGCCCAGCTTGTCGAACAGGATGTCGCCCAGCTGCTTGGGGCTGCCGATGGTGAATTCCTCGCCCGCCTCCTCGTGGATTTCCTTCTCGATCCGGGCGGTGGTCTCGGCGAACTGTTCGGACAGGCGCGACAGCGCGGCACGGTCCACCTTGATGCCCTCGCGCTCCATGCCCGCCACCACCGGGATCAGGGGGCGGTCGACCCGCTCGTAGACCTGCGTCGCGCCTTCCAGCGGCAGGCGGCGGTGGAGGTGCTGGTACAGCCGCCAGGTGACGTCGGCGTCCTCGGCGGCATATTCGGTGGCCTTGTCCAGCGGCACCTCGCCGAAGGGGATGGCCTTCTTGCCGGTGCCGCAGACGTCCTTGAACTTGAGGCAGGTGTGGCCGAGGTGGCGCTCGGCAAGCTCGTCCATGCCGTGGCCGCCGCCGATGCCGCCTTCGGCGCGCCCGGCATCCATGTCGAAGCTGATCACCATGGTGTCGTGCACCGGCTCCACGGCGATGCCGCAGCGGGCCAGCACGTTGATGTCGTACTTGATGTTCTGGCCGATCTTGATCACCGCATCGCTTTCCAGCAGCGGCTTGATCGCGGCCAGCGCAGCCTCGCGCTCCACCTGCGGCGGCTTCTCGGCGAACATGTCGTCGCTGCCGTGGCCCAGCGGCACGTAGCACGCATCGTTCGGCCCCAGCGCCAGGCTGAAGCCGACCAAGTCGGCCTGCATCGCGTCGAGGTCGCTGGTCTCGGTGTCGACCGCCACCAGCCGCGCGGCAAAGGCGCGCTCGACCCAGTGTTCCAGCCGCTCCAGCGTCTGCACGCATTCGTAGGTGGAGCGATCGACATCGGGCCAGTCGGGCAGCGGCTGGGTGTTGCCCTCGGGCGCGGCATCGGCACCCTTGGTGTCGGCCTTGGCGGGATTGAGATCGTTCGGCTTGCTCGGGCTGCCGGCCCCGGCATCGAGGCGGCGCAGCAGGCTGGTGAAACCGTGTTTCTCGAGGAACTGCGCCAGTGGCTCCGGCGGCACGCCATCCAGCTTGAACTCGTCGAGCGGCTGGGGAAGCTCGCAATCCTCCTTCAGCGTCACCAGCACGCGGCTCAGCTCGGCATCGCCGCGATGCTCCAGCAGGCGTTCCTTCAGCTTGGACTTCTTCATGTCCTCCGCCGCGTCCAGGGCCGCAGTGAGGCTGCCATGCTCGGCGATCAGCTTGCTGGCGGTCTTGGGACCGACGCCGAAGATGCCGGGAATGTTGTCGACCGCATCGCCCATCAGGGCCAGCACGTCGCCCACCTTCTCCGGCGGTACGCCGAACTTCTCTTCCACCTCGGGAATGTAGATGCGCTGGCTCTTCATCGTGTCGAGCATGTCGATGCGCGCCCCGTCGACTTCGCCCACCAGCTGCATCAGATCCTTGTCGGAGGAGACGATGGTGACGTCCCAGCCCTGCTTCTGCGCGGCGCGGGCATAGGTGGCGATCATGTCGTCCGCCTCCACGTCCGGCTCCTCGATGCAGGGCAGGCTGAACGCGCGAGTGGCGTCGCGAATCAGCGGGAACTGCGGCACCAGGTCCTCGGGCGGCGGCGGGCGGTTGGCCTTGTATTCGCTGTAGATTTCGTTGCGGAACGACTTGCTCGACTTGTCGAGAATCACCGCCAGGTGAGTCGGGCCGTCGGCCTTGTCGAGATCGTCGGCCAGCTTCCACAGCATGGTGGTGTAGCCATAGACCGCGCCAACCGGGGTTCCTTCGGGGTCCGTCAGCGGCGGAAGGCGATGGTAAGCGCGAAAAATATAGGCCGATCCGTCGACCAGGTAGAGATGCTGTTTGTCGGCCATTTACGCCTGCTAGCACGCGATTTGCGAGGCCGTAAGCGGCAATCCACTGCCTTATTCTCGCCAACCATTCGCCGCATTTGCGCCACAATATGCTTGCGTGGGTCAAAATGTGGCAGTATTTGGGCAGCAGAGCCGACGGGAAGGTCGGTTCCGGGTCCGGCATCAGCTTGACCCACAGATATGCATTTCAAGGGGTTTATACCTATGCGTAAGATTGCTCTCGTTGCCGCCGCTGCTGGCGCTGCTCTGACTCTGGCTGCCTGCTCGGAAGGCACCGAAGAAGCTGCTGAAGCTACCATGGAAGAAGGCATGGCTGACGCCGAAGCCAACATGGAAGCCATGGAAGAAACCGTCGACGAAGCAGTCGCCGACGCCGAAGCCACCATGGAAGAAGCTGGCGACGAAGTCGAAGCTGCTGCTGAAGAAGTCGAAGCTGCTGCCGAGTAATCGGTAACAGCCTTCAAGGCTTTACAAGATTAAGGGCGTGGCCGTGATGGCCGCGCCCTTTTTCTTTGTCCTTCGGGGATTTCGCCACCCTCAGCGGGCGCTGCTGGCGCCTTCGTGACTGGCGTTGGCGAACTGGCGGGCTTCGGCCTGTTCCGCATAACCATCGTAGATCGCCCGCGCGATGGAGGCGATGCGTGCCTCGCGATTGCGCCGGCTGCCCTGTCCGGTGACATAGATCGCCAGCGCGATGGAACGGCCATCGGGCGCAGTCACGATGCCGATGTCGCTGGAAGTGTTGTTGAGCGAGCCGGTCTTGTGCGCGACCGTGACATCTTCGGGCATCAGCGCCGGGATACGCCGGGTACCGGTACGGCAGCGCTCCATGGCATCGATTATCACGCGGCGGCTGTCGGCGCTCAGCCAGCGGCCCTGGTAGAGGCCTGACAGCAGGGTGACCATCGTCTGCGGCGTGGCGCTGTCGCGTTCGTCGATATGGACGGCCGGATCGTATTCGCCATCATCACGCACCAGCGTGGCGATGTCGCGATCGAGGCTGAAATCGGTCAGCCCCGCGCGCCGCGCCCAGTCGTTGACCGGGCCGACCCCGCCGACTGCTGCCAGCAGGGCGTCGGTTGCCGGGTTGGAACTGCGGGTGATCATCAGGTCGATCAGCTGCAGCGCGCTCATGAATTCGCCTTCGCGCACCGGTGCGGCCGCGCTGGAGAAGGGTTGCGAGCGGACCGGCCACAGCAGCGGGTACTCGCGGGTCAGCGTGGTCTCGCCCCGGTCGACCATCTCCAGGTATGTCGCGGCGATGGCGATCTTGCTGGTAGAGGCCATGGGGAAGCGCTGGTCGCCAAGGATCGAAATCGCCTCTCCCGTCGCCAGGTCGATGGCCGCGACGCCGATGCGGCCCTGGCTGCCTTCGGCCAGCTGGGCGATCTGCTGTTCGAAACGGTTGGCATAGCTGGGCGTGAAATCGGCGGGCACGCGCTGTTCGGTGCCGAAGGTGCTGTCGAATGCAGCTTCGAAATCCTGTGCCTGAACGCCGGTACTTGCCAGCGGGGCCAATATCAGCGCCAGGAGCGCAACAATCCGTCCGATCACGTTTCTATCCATGCCTCGACATTGCCGAAAACGTACTTAGCAAATGCTTAATTCGATCGGCAATGGCGATGCGCACGCGATGAACAGCGCGGAATTCTCGACGTTCCGTGCGAAATGGCGGAACCTCGCGGGCTCCGCCACCTTACGGATGCTCGCCTATTCGGGCTTGCGCAGACGCCAGGCAAACTGGTCGGTCCGGCCCCGGATGCTCTCGTCGAAGACGTTCGCGGTGCGCGGATCATCGGGCCGCGAGTAGAGGTCCGACTCTTCTTCCAGCACGAAGCCCACTTCGGTCAGCGCCTGCAATGCCAGCTCGCGGTCCATCCGGTGCAGCTGGTCGGCTGCTTCCAGCCCGCCACCTTCGGCGGCGAGGTGATCGACCACCACCAGCGTGCCGCCGGGCTTGAGCGCATCGTACAGCATCTGGATCGCGGCATCCGAAGTGCCTTCGGGCATCTGCGGAATGAACAGGTCGTGGAAGTTCATCACCGTGATGATGGTGTCGAGCGGTTCGGGCCAGCCCGGTTCCGCCACCGGTGCCCGCAGCGGGAACACCCGCGTGGGATTGCCTTCGTCGTCCGTGTAGGGGGCGATGGCGGCGTCCTGCTCCTCGGCATATTCGGGACGGAAGGCAATGAATTCGGTCGGCTGGAAGGCATAGACCTTGCCGTCCGCGCCGACGGCCGTCGCCAACAGGCGCGTCCAGTAGCCGCCGCCCATGATGTAGTCGCCAACCACCTCGCCTTTGTCGATCTGGGCGAAGGCCAGCAGCTCACCCGGCTGGCGGGCCTCGTCGCTTTCGCGGTCATCCATGCGGGCGACATCGTTGATCGCCTGCATGTATTGCCGGGCAGTATATTCCTGTTCTTCGACAACGGTTTCGGCTTCGCCGCCGCAGGCCGACAGGCCCAGCAGCAGCGCGCCAGCGAGAATCGTCATACGCATGGGATTTCCCTCCATTTCCCTTTGCCGGCGAAGCTAACCCGCACCACCGGGTTGGGCAAGCGCGCTCCTGCCCCAAGGTCCCTGCTTGACGAACGCGGCAAACCTTGACCCTATGGTTTCGGGACAAACCAACTCTCAATTTCCGGAAAGCGCGTACTCATGAACAATCGCCACACTCGCCTTCGTCTTGTTTCCGGCAGCTCGCTTGCCGCGCTGCTGCTTGCCGGCGCCACCGGCGCTGCGGCGCAGGAGGTATCCATCGTGCAGCCAGGCGGCATTGGTGCAGAGCCGCGGGTGATCAGCGAGGAAGATGCGATTGCGCTGGCCCGCAACGGCTATTCGCCGGCGGACGTGTCCTTCATGCAGGGCATGATCGTGCACCACCAGCAGGCGGTCGACATGGCGGCGCTGGTGGAAGATCGCACCAATACGGACGAGATCCTGGCCGTGGCTGGCCGCATCAACGCCTCGCAAGAGGACGAAATCGAATTCATGCAGGGCTGGCTGACCGACCGGAACGAGCCGGTGGCCATGGCGGGCATGGGCCACGCCGGCCATTCGGGCATGCAGGGCATGGCCACGCCCGAGCAGATGGAGGAGCTCGCCGCCGCGCGCGGCACCGCGTTCGACCGGCTGTTCCTGCAACTGATGGTGCGCCACCACCAGGGCGCGGTGACCATGGTGGAGGAACTGCACCGCCAGCGCGGCACGGCCGCCGATCCGGTGATGTACGAATTCACCAGCGAGGTGGTGAACGACCAGAACGCCGAGATCGAGCGCATGAATGCCGTGCTCGCCAGCCTGTCCGACGATCCGCGCGCGCTGCTGGCAGCGGGCCTGTTCGATGCCGGCGAAGCCATTTCGGGCCTGCGCCACGTCGTCTCTCTGCGCAAGCCGGCCGGCTTCTTCGATCCGGAGAACCCGGGTGACCTGCGTGTCGAGATCGTCGACGAGGAAGAAGAGGCTACCGAGGAAACGGCGGAGGCTGAGGCCGAGGCCGACGACCACGCCGATCATGCGGACCATGCCGCCATGGCGGCTGCCGCCGAACGCGACCCCGAGGAAGAGGAGCAGGAGCGCCGCTACGCCCAGCGTGGCGGGCTGCTCGACTTCGCCAATACCGACATCGCCTTTTCCGGCGACCTGATGGTGGCGGGCAACTACCACGGCTTCAACGCCTATCGCCTGGGCGAGGACGGCGTGCCGACCCTGATCAGCTCGGTGGTCTGCCCCGGCGGTCAGGGCGACGTCTCCATCTCCGGCAACCTGTTGATCATGAGCGTGGAGGAAACCCGCGGCCGCACCGATTGCGGTCTGGAAGGCGTCACCGACCGGGTGAGCGAGGACCGTTTCCGCGGCCTGCGCATCTTCGACATTTCCGACATCCGCAGTCCGCGTCAGGTGGGCCAGGTGCAGACCTGCCGCGGCAGCCACACGCACTCCATCGTGCAGCGCACCGACGACAGCCTGATCGTCTATAACTCCGGCACCGGCAGCGTGCGCGAGACGGAGGAGCTGGAATTCTGCATCGGTGACGTGCCGGGCGACGATCGCACCGCGCTGTTCTCCATCGACGTGATCGAGATCCCCGTCGCCAATCCCGCCGCGGCGCGCATCGTCTCCTCTCCGCGCGTCTTCGCCGATCCCGAGACCGGCCGCCTTGCCGGCCTGTGGGGCGGCGGCGACCACGGTGACGATACCCAGCGCACCAGCCGCACCGACCAGTGCCACGACATCACCGTGTTCCCGGCGCTCAACATCGCCGCTGGCGCGTGCTCGGGCAACGGCATCATCTTCGATATCTCGGACCCGCTGAACCCCACCCGCATGGACGAGGTGGTGGACCCCGGCTTCGCCTACTGGCACTCGGCCACCTTCAACAACACCGGCGACATCGTGCTGTTCACCGATGAATGGGGCGGCGGTGGCCGCCCGCGTTGCCAGGCCAGCGACCCGGCCAACTGGGGCGCCAACGCCTTCTACGCCATCGTCGATGGCGAGCTGGAATATCGCGGCACCTTCAAGCTGCCCGCGCCGCAGAGCGACAAGGAAAACTGCGTCGCGCACAACGGCTCGATCATCCCGGTTCCGGGACGCAACATCTTCGTCCAGGCGTGGTACCAGGGCGGCATCTCGGTGATCGACTTCACCGACCCGGCCAGCCCTTATGAAATTGCCTATTTCGACCGTGGCCCGATCGACGACGACCAGCTGGTAACCGGCGGCTACTGGTCGGCATACTGGTACAACGGGCGCATCTACGGCACCGAGATCACCCGCGGGATCGACGTCTTCGCGCTGCAGCCGAGCGAGCACCTGACTGCTGAGGAAATCGCCGCCGCCGAGGCCGCCAGCTTCGAAGGCGGGGTTTTCAACCCGCAGACGCAGTATCCGGTCACCTGGAGCGAAGAGGTGCTGGAGGCCGTGGAGGACAGCCGCCGTGGCGGCTGATCCAGCCTAGAACCAGAAGCGCAAGCCTGCCGTGAACGCCACGCCGTCGGGGTCATCCCCGGCGGCGCGGATCACGTCCGCCGTCCGGCCCGTGGCGGCAGTATATTCGACGCCGATATAGGGCGCGAATTCGGGCACGATCTCGTACCGCAGCCTGGCGCCGACCGCGACTTCGGGCGCGCCCGATCCGGTCTCGCGCTCGGGAATGTCCTGTGCCGCCAGTTCCAGCTCCACGCGCGGTTGCAGGATCAGCTGCTGCGTCAGCTTCATGTCGTGCTCGGCCTCGATCCGGGCGGTGAAATCGCCCTCGCTGGAGACGAACACCGCGGCATCGAAGTGGATGTTCAGCGGGGCAAGGCCAGCCACGCCGATAACGCCGTGTGCCAGCGTATCGGGCTCCGCATCGACGCGCATGCCCACCTGCAGGTCCACGAAGGGGCCGATGGCATGGCCCCAGAGCAGCTGCCCCTCGACCTCTTCCAGGCCGCCGCCGAACTCGCCTTCGCCTTCGGACTTGAAAACGATCTTGTCGGTGGCCGTGCCATACCATGCGGTCACGTCCCACAGGTACTCGTCGTGCCCTTCGCCCACCCGTGCTTCCAGCCGTTCGGTCAGCACGGAGCCGGTGGCCATGCTGCCGTGGCTGGCATGGTTGTAGGCCCGCGCCTGCGCCATGCGCCGCGGGTCGAAGATCTCGTCGGCGGCGTGCTGCGGCCCTTCGAAGGCGCGCGCGGGCGGCGGACCGGAGGGAATGTCCATGCCCATGGCGTGGCCGGAATGGTCCATCTGGCTGTGGTCCATCGCACCGTGGTCCATGCCCTCGTGCTGCGAGTGATCCATTTCGCCATGGTCCATCGAATCATGCTGCGAATGATCCATCGGGCCGTGGTCCATTCCCTGGTGCTGCGAGTGGTCCGTATGCTGGTGCGCGGAATGGTCCTCGGCCGGCGCGGCCTCATGCGTCGAATGGTCCTCTTCGACGACGGGCTGGTGCTGCGAGTGATCGACCTGGCCGTGGGCGGAATGGTCCTGCGCGGCGGCGGGCGTGGCGACCAGCGCGGCGGAAGCGAGCAGCAGGGCGCGCATCATTCGCCTCCCTCGGGGAAGGGTCGCACCGTCACCACCTGCATCATGCCGGCATGCATGTGGTAGAGCAGGTGGCAGTGGAAGGCCCAGTCGCCCGGCTCGTTGGCGGTCAGGTCGAAAGTGGCGGTGCCGCCCGGCTGCACGATGACGGTGTGCTTCAGCGGCTGGTTCATCATCCCCGCGCCGTTGACCAGTTCGAAGAAGTGGCCGTGCAGGTGGATGGGGTGCGCCATCATCGTGTCGTTCACCAGTTTCACCCGCACCCGCTCGTCATAACCGAAGCGGATCGGATCGTCGGTGACGGCGCTGAACTGCTTGCCGTCGAACGACCACATGTAGCGTTCCATGTTGCCGGTCAGGTGAATCTCCAATTGCCGCTCCGGCATGCGGTGCGGATTGGGATTGGCGGCCTTGAGGTCGGTATAGCGCAGCACGCGGTGATCGACCTTGTCGAGGCCGAGGCCGGGGAAGTCCATCCGGTCCACCGGCATGGGTGAGACCATATCGATCCCGGGGCCGACTTCCACGCTGTCCGGCAGCAGCGAGGTGTCGCGCATGGAGTGGTCCATGCCCTCTGAGCCGTGGTCCATTCCGGCCATGTCGCCATGGCTGCCGTGATCCATGCCGCCCATCCCCATGTCGGCCATTGTTAGGGTGACGGGTTCGCGCAGCGGTGGCGGCGTGGCCTTGTGGCCAGGGTGCGAGGTGAGGCTGGCGACGCCCATGCCCGAACGGTCCATGGCTTCCGCGACGAAGGCATGGCTGCCATCGCGCGGCTGGACGATGACGTCGTAGGTTTCCGCCGTGCCGATCTGGAATTCGTCGACCTCGACCGGGTCGACCTCCTGCCCGTCGGCGGCGATCACCGTCATCGGCACGCCGGGGATGCGCACGTTGAAGAAGGTCATGGCGGAGCCGTTGATGACCCGCAGTCGCACCCGCTCTCCCGGAGTGAACAGGAATTCGAGGTCGTCCGCCGGGCCGTGGCCGTTGACGAGATAGGTGTAGGTCGCTCCCGTCACGTCCGACACGTCGCGCGGGTTCATCCGCATGGCGCTCCACATCAGCCGGTCTTCGAGGCTCATCTCGCCATCGCCGACGGTCATCATCTGGCGATTGAAGTAATGTTCGCCCACCATCAGCAGACGGGCGATCTCGTGCGGGTGGCGCGGGGTGAACTCGCTCAGCAGCACCACGTAGTCGCGGTCGTAACGCGGGTCGGGCTCGGCGCTCTCGATCACCAACGGGCCGTAATGCCCCTCCTGCTCCTGCAGGCCGGAGTGGCTGTGCCACCAGTAGGTGCCCGTCTGGCGGATCGGGAAGCGGTACTGGAACGTCTCGCCCGGGGCGATGCCGGGGAAGCTGACGCCGGGCACGCCGTCGTACTGGAAGGGCAGCAACAGGCCGTGCCAGTGGATCGAGCTGTCCTCGTCCAGCCGGTTGGTGACGTTGAGCGTCACGTCCTGTCCCTCGCGCAGGCGGATCAGCGGGCCGGGGATCGTGCCGTTGACCGCAATCGCGTGGCCGCTCCGCCCGCCGGTGCCGAAATGGTGGCGGGCGATGGTGAGGTCGATGGTGTCGCCTGACAGCTCGCCGAATCCCTTCCGTGCATGGGTGAGCGACTGCCCGCGTGCCCAGGAAGGAATCGCCAGGCCGGCCGTGGCCATTGCGCTGGCGCCAATGAACTTACGCCTTGAAATATCGATCATTTATGACCCGAGGCTTGCATCATGCCCTCGAACTACATACCCTAGGGGGGTATTTCAAGGGGGACGAAAGTACATGGCCCACGACACCAAGGCGCTGCTCAACCGGCTCGGCCGGATCGAGGGACAGGTGCGCGGCATCACCCGCATGGTGGAGGAAGACCGCTATTGCATTGACATCCTGCACCAGGTGCAGGCCGTGCGCGCGGCGCTGACGCGGGTGGAATCCGAAGTGCTGAAGCGCCACGCCGCGCATTGCGTGGCTGAAGCCATCGCCTCCGGTGATGCGGATGAACAGCGCGAGAAATTCACCGAACTGGTCGACCTCTTCGCCAAGTCGAAGGGCTGAAATCCGGAACAACTGACTGTCCACGCTGTTCGTTTCCACAACAGCGGCGCTTGGCCCGGACCGCGTCCGGCCGAGCTTGGACACGGGTGCCAGGCACCTGTTGGGAGGGCCACTGAAACAGACTTCAGGAGACCCTGAGTGAGCGACAGTAGCCACAAGCAAGACAACGGCGGCAACTACAAGCGATTCATGGCGATGGTGGGCACATCCACCCTCATCATGCTCGGCCTCATGTACCTCAACACCTATGCGCTGGAGCACGTGTTCTGGAGCGAGACGCGCTTCTGGATGATGTTCGTCATGGGTGCGGTAATGGCGCTGGTGATGCTCGCCTTCATGTGGGGCATGTACAAGAACAGTGCCAAGAACTGGATCATCGTCGGCGTGGCGGTGGTAACCTTCGGCCTGTCACTGTTCCTCGTGCGCAGCCAGGCGACCGTCGATGACAGCGAATACATGTCGGCGATGATCCCGCACCACTCGATCGCCATCATGACCAGCGAACGCGCCGGGATAGAAGACGTGCGCGTGCGTCGGCTGGCGAATGACATCATCCGCGCCCAGCGCAGGGAGATCGACGAGATGCGCTGGCTGATCGCGGACATCGACGCCAATGGTCCGGCGACGACGCTGGCGGCGGCCGAGGCGCGACCCGTCCCGAAGTTCGAAGGCCATGTGAACGCCGATACCTGGGTGCCCGGCGAGTAGACGCAAAAGGGGCGCGGACGGCTTTTGCCGCCCGCGCCCCCTTCATTCAGCCGTGAAGGATCAGGTTGCCTGGACGCTGGCGATCCAGTTGTCGACGCGCTGTTCGAGGATGGACAACGGCACCGCGCCGCCGCCCAGAACCGTGTCGTGGAAACCGCGGATGTCGAAATCCTCGCCCAGCACTTCCTCGGCATGGGCGCGCAGTTCCTGGATGCGGATCATGCCGATCTTGTAGCTGGTCGCCTGTCCCGGCAGCACGAAGTAGCGGCGCACTTCGGAACGGGCGACGGTTTCCGGATTGGGCGAGTTCTCGAGGCAGTAGGCAACCGCCTCGTCCTCGGTCCAGCCCTTGGCGTGGATGCCGGTGTCGACCACCAGGCGGATGGCGCGCCACATCTCGCTCTGCAGCCGGCCGAAGTCCGAATAGGGGTCTTCATAGCCGCCCATCTCCTTGGCCAGCGCCTCGGCATAGAGGCCCCAGCCTTCGCCGAAGGCCGAGATGAAGCCGCCCTGCGAGCGGAAGCGCGGGATGCCTTCCAGCTCCTGCGCGATCGAGACCTGCATGTGGTGGCCGGGATTGCCCTCGTGATAGGCGATGGCCTCCAGCGGCGGGATCGGCATGGCCGTCATGTCCGACAGGTGGGCATAGTAGATGCCGGGGCGCGAGCCGTCGGGCGTACCCGCGCGATAGTGCTGCGCGGCACCGTCCTGTTCGCGGAAGGGTTCCACGCGGCGCACTTCGAGCGCGGCCTTGGGCAGCGTGCCGAAGAACTCCGGCAGGCGGGCAGTCAGCGCGTCGATATGCTGCGTGGCGGCGTCGATGTACATCTGCGCGCCAGCCTCGTTGTCCGGGAAGAAGAACTGCGGGTCGGTGCGGGTGAAGACGAAGAATTCCTGCAACGTCCCGTCGAAGCCGACCTCTTCCATGATCGCTTCCATCTCGCCGCGAATGCGCGCGACTTCGGAGAGGCCCAGCTCGTGGATCTCGTCAGCGGTCAGCTCGGTGGTGGTCATGGCGTTGAGCTGGTGGGCGTAGAACGCCTCGCCACCCGGCAGCGTGGTGACGCCCTGCGCAACCTCGTCGGTGTTCGGGCGGTCCTCGGTGAACCAGTCGATCACCCGCTGGTAGCCCGGCGCCATCTGTTCGGTCAGCGCGATACGGGCATCCTCGCGCAGCTCGTCGGCGCGCTCCTGGGTGATGGTGCCGTCTTCCACCAGTCGGGCAAGGTGGCCTTCGGTGCCCGCCCACAGCGCGGAAGCTTCACCGTCGTCGAACGGCGCGCCGGTGATCAGGCTCTGCGATTCGGAGATAACGGCATCGTAGGAGAAGCGCGGCGGGCGTACGCCGCCTTCGGCATTGGCCTGCGCCCGGGCCAGCAGCTGGTCCATCGCCGTGCCCAGCGCGCCGAGACGGGCGATGAAGGCGACCATGTCGCTTTCGCTCTCCACCGTGTGCTGGCTCAGCAGGAAGCTGGGCAGGCCGGTGTGCGTGCCGTTCATCTGGTGCAGGATGTACTGCTGACCAAGGAACTCGCCGGCGCGTGCGGCCATGTCGGCGCGGTACTTGAACATGTCGTAGGAGAGCTTCGCCTCGTCCGACAGCTCGTCATAGTCGAAGTTGGCTTCCATCTCGGCGGCGGCGTCCTGCCACCAGGCGATCTGTTCCTCGGCTGCCTCGACGCTGAAGTCGTCGAGCTTGTCGTAGTCGGTCTTGATGCCGAGCTGCGTCTGCCGGATCGGGCTGAAGGCCAGTTGTTCCTCGAACTTGTCGTCGAACCAGGCGTTGATGCACTCGGTCTGTGTCTCGGTGCATTCGATGGTGGCGGTGTCGGAGAAGAGAGCGTCGCAGCCTGTCAGCGCGACCGATGCCAGCAAGAGCACGGCATAGCGTTTCATATCGAGTGATTCCCTGAAGCTGTATTGGTCCTGTGCGGACCATGGCCGCGCGCCGCGCAAAAGAAAAGGGCCGGAGGATTGCTCCTCCGGCCCCATTCGTGAGCCTTGGCTGGCGCGGGCTTAAAAGCCCATGCCGCCCATGCCGCCCATGCCGCCCATGTCGGGCATGGCCGGGGCCGGCTTATCTTCCGGGATTTCGCTGATCGCCGCTTCGGTGGTGATCAGCAGTGCGGCGACCGATGCGGCGTCCTGCAGGGCAGTGCGCACGACCTTGGTCGGGTCGATCACGCCGGCAGCCACCAGGTCTTCGTAGACGTCGGTAGCGGCGTTGAAGCCCAGCTTCTCGTCGCCACCTTCCAGCAGCTTGCCGGAGATCACGGCGCCGTCGTGACCGGCGTTTTCGGCGATCTGGCGGACCGGAGCCTGCAGCGCACGACGGACGATGTCGATGCCGCGGGTCTGGTCGTCATTGGCGCCGGTGACGCCTTCCAGGGCCTTGGTGGCGTAGAGCAGCGCGGTACCGCCGCCCGGGACGATGCCTTCTTCCACCGCAGCACGGGTGGCGTGCAGGGCGTCGTCGACGCGGTCCTTGCGTTCCTTCACCTCGACTTCGGTGGCACCGCCGACCTTGATCACGGCAACACCGCCGGCCAGCTTGGCCAGGCGTTCCTGCAGCTTCTCACGGTCGTAGTCCGACGTGGTGGTTTCGATCTGGGCACGGATCTGCTCGACGCGGGCCTTGATCGCTTCGGCATCACCGGCACCGTCGACGATGGTGGTGTTGTCCTTGTCGATGGTGACGGTCTTGGCTTCACCCAGCATGCTGAGGCCGACGTTCTCGAGCTTGATGCCGAGATCTTCGGAGATCATCTCGCCGTTGGTGAGGATCGAGATGTCCTGCAGCATGGCCTTGCGGCGATCGCCGAAGCCCGGTGCCTTCACGGCAGCGACCTTCAGGCCGCCACGCAGCTTGTTGACCACGAGGGTGGCCAGCGCTTCGCCTTCGATGTCCTCGGCGATGATCAGCAGCGGACGACCAGCCTGCACCACGGCTTCGAGGACCGGCAGCATGGCCTGCAGGTTCGACAGCTTCTTCTCGTGGATCAGGATGTAGGGGTTTTCCAGCTCGACCGTCATCTTCTCCGGGTTGGTGACGAAGTAGGGCGAGAGGTAGCCGCGGTCGAACTGCATGCCTTCGACGACGTCGAGTTCGAAGTCGAGACCCTTGGCCTCTTCCACGGTGATGACGCCTTCCTTGCCGACCTTCTCCATGGCCTCGGCGATCTTCTCGCCGACTTCACGGTCGCCGTTGGCGGAGATGATGCCGACCTGGGCGATCTCTTCCGAACCGGCAACGTCCTTCGAACGGCCCTGCAGGTCGGCGACGACCTTGGCCACGGCCAGGTCGATGCCGCGCTTCAGGTCCATCGGGTTCATGCCGGCAGCGACCGACTTCATGCCTTCGCGCACGATGGCCTGGCCCAGCACGGTGGCAGTGGTGGTGCCGTCACCGGCAACGTCGTTGGTCTTCGAAGCGACTTCGCGCAGCATCTGCGCGCCCATGTTCTCGAACTTGTCCTTCAGTTCGATTTCCTTGGCGACGGAAACGCCGTCCTTGGTAATACGGGGAGCGCCGAAGCTCTTGTCCATCACCACGTTGCGACCCTTGGGGCCGAGGGTGACCTTCACGGCATTGGCGAGCGTGTCGACGCCCTTCAGGATGCGTTCGCGCGCATCACGGCCGAACTTTACGTCCTTGGCAGCCATTGTTGTTTCTCCTGGAATTTCGTTGAGTGTGGGGAAGCGTTGTCAGCAGTGGCGGGCGATCAGCCCAGCACACCCATGATGTCGCTTTCCTTCATGATGATCAGGTCTTCACCGTCGATCTTCACCTCGGTGCCGGACCACTTGCCGAACAGCACGCGGTCGCCGGCCTTGACGTCGAGCGGGATGCGATCGCCATCGTCGTCGCGGGTGCCTTCACCGACGGCGACGATTTCGCCTTCGCTCGGCTTTTCCTTGGCGCTATCGGGGATGATGATGCCGCCGGCCGTCTTTTCCTCGGCCTCGATGCGGCGGACCAGTACGCGGTCGTGCAGCGGACGGAATGCCATGTGTATGACCTCTTCCATTTGAGTGGTTATTACGATTGGCACTCTCCGGCTGAGAGTGCCAGCGGCGCGCATTTGGGGGCGTCCCGTGCGCGAGTCAATGGTGCGGAGGACAGATTTTTTGGCCTTTGGGCGGGGCGTTCCTGCCCGGTCAGGCGAGCCTTGCCTGTGTCAGCCCCAGCTGCTCCCGGCGCCACCAGCGCCACGACAGCAGCACGGCGGCGCATGTAAGGCCCATGGCAAGGCCAATCCAGACCCCCGTGCCTGCCAGCGGCGTGGCGAGGCCAAGTCCGGCGGCGAGGCCGAAGCCCGGCACCCAGTAGGAGAAGATGGCGATCCACATCGGCACGCGCGTGTCCTTCAGTCCGCGCAGCGCGCCGGCGGCCACGGCCTGCACGCCGTCGGACAGCTGGAAGGCAGCAGCGATAAAGAGGAAGCCCATGGCTACCCCGGTCAGCGCGGCGTTGGCCGGGTCGGCCGGGTCGATGTAGATGGCCAGCAGGGTCTCGGGCGCCAGCAGCATGGTGGCGGCGGTCAGCACCATGAAGCCCGTGCCCATGGCAATGCCCATCCAGCCCGCGCGGGTCATCCCCTGGTGGTCCTGTGCGCCGAAGAAGTAGCCCACCCGGATGGTCGCCGCCTGGCCCACGCCGAACGGAACCTGGAAGGCAAAGGCCGCCAGGTTGAGCGCCAGCGTGTGCGCGGCCAACTCCAGCGCGCCGATGCGGCCCATCAGGAAGGCGGCCGCGCCGAACACCCCGGCCTCTGCCAGCACGGTAATCGCGATGGGCGTGCCGATGCGCAGGATCTCGGCAAAGCGCGGCCAGTCGGGTCGCCAGAAATAGCCGAGGATGTGATAGCGATGCAGCCGCGGGTCGAAGCGGATGGCCAGCGCATACATGCCGACGATGGCGAAGGAGGTGATGATGGTCGCCGTCGCCGCGCCTTGCAGGCCAAGTTCCGGCGCGCCCCAGTTGCCAAAAATGAACATGTAGTTCGCCACCGCGTTCACGCCGATGCCCACGGCGGTGATCACCGTAGCGAAGACCGGTCGCCCCAGCGTGGCGACGAAATTGCGCTGCACCCCCGCGATGATCATCAGCGGGCCTGACCACAGCAGTACGGACATGTACTCGGTGGCCAGCGCGCCGATGTGCGGTTCCTGCCCGGTCAGCTGCATCAACGGCCCGGCCAGCGCGCATACGCTCATGCCGACGAGCGAGACGAGCACCGACAGCCACAGCGCCATGCGCATCGAGCGGCGTACGGGGCGCAAGGCCGGGCCGCGCGCGCCCAGCTCCGCCGCCATGATCGGCGCGACGGCCCCGGTCAGGCTCTGCAGCGACCACATGACCAGCCCGAACAGCGCCACGGCCAGCGCCGAAGCGGCCAGCTCGTCCGATCCCAGCCGCGCGATGAAGATCACGTCGATGGCATAGGTCAGCATCTGCAGCATGTTGGCGAGCGCCAGCGGCCCCGCGAGGCGGAGCGTTTCGGAGGCCTCGGCTTTCCAGCCGGGCGTGGGAGGGTGCGCTACGGGTCGCATGGCGGGCCGGACCGGATAGGCTTCCGGCGGGGTTGGAGGAAGGGCGGGAGCGGCAATCGTGCCCCTTTGCAAAAGAAGTGCGGCGGCATGGCCACAAGACTTGCCGATCATGCCAAATGGCGACTAAGGGGCTTTGTCAAAGTTTCACCGGCCTAGCCCTTTCTGGAAGGATGCCATGCGCACGCCATTTGCCCTTGTTGCCACGACTGCCCTTGCCATGACCCTCGCCGCTTGCGGCGGTCCGCCGGAAGCGGAGAGCGAGGCTGACGCAACCGCCGTCGAGGAAACGACGGACGAGGCAACGGACGTCGCCGCCGTCGAGGGCGAAGGCGAAGCCGTGGAAGCAGACGCCGAAGAGGCGACCGAAGCGCCGGCTCCGGTTGCCAGCGCTACCCCGACCGCCCGCCCGACGCCCACTGCTACGGCGACGGTCGCCGCCGCCCCGGCCACGCCGCCGGCGGCATTCTCGACCTGCGGCGTCTGCCACTCGGTCGAGCCCGGTCAGAACGGTGTCGGTCCGACGCTGGCCGGCGTCGTCGGTCGCCGCGCGGGCAGCGTTGCGGGTGCCAACTACAGCCCCGCCATGCAGGGAGCTAACATCACTTGGACCGAGGCCAACCTGCGCCGCTACCTGCTCGATCCCAACGCCGTGGTGCCGGGCGGCACCATGCCCGCACCGGGCCTTAACGCCGCACAGGCGCAGGCGGTGGTGAACTACCTCAAGACGCTCTAGTCGGCCTGGCTGGTCGCGGCGGCAGCCAGCCACTCGATTGCACGGGCATGCCCGGCGACCGGGGCGTTTTCCGGAAAGACCTCGACTGGCCACTGCGGGGCGATCCCGCGCCCTTCGTACAGCGCGCCGTCGGGCGCCCGAAAGGCTTCATTCGAAAGCTCGAGGTACCAGCCGTTGGGCAGCGGCTTGGCCAGCGGGGTGGAGAACGAGCCGCGCGTAGTGCTGCCCGCGTGAATCACATTGCCATTCTGCCGCAACGCCAGCGTGGCCAGTTCCCCGCCCGACACGGTCACATCGCTGGTGAGCAGGTAGACGGGTCCGCCAAAACGCGCACCGGCGGCAACCTCGATGAGATAGGGCACTGCCTCGCCGCCGCCGGTATGGGTGACGGTGTAGCCGAGATAGGCACTGTCGGTCAGCCGCTCGGCGATACGGCGGGCGATCACGTCATAGCCGCCGCGGTTGTTGGACAGGTCGAGGATCAGCGCCTCGGCGCCGACAAACCCGCCAAGCACCTCGTCCATCGCGGCATCGAATGCGGCAATTTCGGCAGCGGCCCATGCGGGTGAGCCGGCTTCGGGGCCTTCGACAAAGCCGCCCATGGTGAATATCTGCAGGTAACCGACCCGCCCGTCCTGCAAGGTGCCGGCCACCATCCTGTCGTTCGCCAGCAGGCGTGCGCCGGGATCGAGCACGCCCTCCAGCAGTTGCTCGACCAGCCCGCGCACCCAGGCGCCTTCTCCCTGACCCTCGCGAACCATCGGCAAGGTCGTGCCCAGTCCGCCCTGTGCCCGGCGGCGTTCGCCCTCGACGGTGGCAATCAGCTTGGTGTGCGAGTCGCTCAGTCCCTCCACCAGCGCGCCCATGGCATCGAACAGCGCGGCTTCGCCCATGCCGTCATGGATTGTCGGCCGAACTGCGCCGACGCGGGCCTGCCACTCGACTGCCCGTTCGTCGAAGAACCCGTAGTGCCGGGCCATGATGGCGGCGAAGGTGTCGAACACCGCCTCCTCACCGGACAAGTCGGAGCTGCCACATTCGGAAGGAAGGGACGAAAGGCGGACAAAGCGCGTCGGCGTGTCGCCCGGCAGGTACTGGAAGATGGCGCGATCACGGCCCAGCGAAGTGAAGAAGCGATATTCGATCGAACCCATGACCGCGGCATCGCTGCCGGGCCCGGCACGGTAACAGCCGACGGGCGTATCCTGCCAGCGGGTGATCCCCTCTGCCCCTACGTCCAGCAACCAGCCATTGGCGCTCGATTGCCACACGCCGCGGGCTGCGGGGTTGGTGGTTCCGTCGGCCTGGTGGATTGCCGCGGCATCCGCGATCGGGCGATCGGCCGGCGGAGTGGTGGTGCAAGCTTGCAGCAGCAAGAGCGGAACGGTGACGATTAGCGATAGGCGCACGGATATTCCTGTCCCGGACAAGCAAAAGGGGTGGCTCCCCAATGGGAACCACCCCTTCCATGTCAATTCCCGAGGTCGACGGACTAGCGCCGAACCTCGACGAATTACTTCAGCTCGACGGTACCGCCGGCAGCTTCGATCTTGCCCTTGATCTCTTCGGCTTCGGCCTTGTTCACGCCTTCCTTGAGCGGCTTCGGCGCGCCCTCGACGAGAGCCTTGGCTTCGGTCAGGCCCAGGCCGGTGATGGCGCGGACTTCCTTGATGACCTGGATCTTCTTGCCACCGTCGCCGGTCAGGACGACGTCGAATTCGTCCTTTTCTTCGGCAGCGGCGCCACCGTCGGCACCACCAGCGGCGGGGCCAGCAACGGCGACTGCAGCAGCGGCGCTAACGCCCCACTCTTCTTCCAGGGCCTTGGCGAGTTCAGCCGCTTCCATGACGGTCAGCGACGACAGTTCTTCAACAAGCTTGGCAATGTCAGCCATGATGTATCACTCCAAAATTTGGCGGGGCGTCTCAAATGCCCCTCGAATGTTTCGCGGTGTGCGAGAAAGCGTCTGTTACGCCGCGTCCTTGGCGCCATAGGCACCGAAGACACGGGCCAGCTTGGCCGCGGGGGCGTTGACGACCTGGGCAACCTTGGTTGCCGGGGCGTTGACGAGACCCACGATCTTGCCACGCAGTTCGTCGAGGCTGGGCATGGAGGCGAGAGCCTTCACACCTGCTTCGTCGAGGACCTGCGTGCCCATCGAACCACCGACGATTTCCAGCTTGTCGTTCGACTTGGCGAAATCGACAGCAGCCTTGGCGGCTGCGACCGGGTCTTCCGACCAGGCCAGCGCGGTCGGGCCGGAGAGAAACTCTTCGATCCCGGCGTAATCGGTGTCCTTCAGGGCGAGCTTGGCGAGACGGTTCTTCGCGACCTTGTAGGACGCACCGGCTTCACGCATCTTGTTCCGCAGATCGGTGGACTGAGCCACCGTCATGCCGAGGTTGCGGGTGACAACCACCACGCCGACCTCGTTGAACACAGCGTTGAGCTGGGCGACCGCTTCGGTTTTCTGCGAACGATCCATGCCGTACTCCTTCACTATGGCCGCGAACGCCTTTGGGGCGGCCGCGACCGGCTCAAGTTGCCACACGGCTCATGCCGCATGGACGAGTCCGTTGATGGGGAAGGAGGTGCGTGACGCATCACGCGTGGAGCAGGAGGCATGAAAGCCGCCTGCGGAAACTCTTTTCCCCGTCTAGGCTGGAAATTAAGACCGGCAAATTCCGGTCACCAACTGTCTCGGACGGATGACTGCAAAAGCAATCGGGGCGCGCAATTAGCTGCCGCGCCCCGAAAGTCAAGTCATAGTGGCCGGATCAGCCGCGGGCGTCATAGCCCAGCAGGTCGCCCGGCTGGCACTGCAGCTCCCGGCAGATCGCCTCCAGCGTGGAGAAGCGGATCGCCTTCGCCTTGCCGGTCTTGAGGATCGAGAGGTTGGCTAGGGTCAGGCCCACCCGCTCGGCCAGCTCGGTCAGCGTCATGCGGCGTTCGTGCAGCAGGTCATCGAGTTTGATCACGATCCTGGTTCCTTCCGAATCGGCGCCCATTACACGGTCCCTTCCAGGTCTTCGCGCATCGCGGCGCCGTGGCGGAACACGCGGGCAAGGATGAACAGGATGATTACCAGCAGTACGCCTTCGATGTCCCAGCCGCCATCGACAGTCAGGTGCATGTCGTCGAACTCGCTGGCATAACGTGCAAGCGAGACTCCCAGCGCTGCGGCGGGGATCATCGCCAGCTGCACGCCCAGCATCAGCCAGCCCATCAGCGACAGTCGATCCGCGTTGACCGGGGCGAAGGGATCTCCGTCACCCACGGTGCCGATGAGTTTGCGCAGGGTCCCGAAGAAGACGAACAGCATCACCACGATGGCAAGCCCGATCAGCATGACGCCGGCCAGCTGCAGCAGCGGGAAGGCCACTCCGGGATCGCCGGCTTTGGCGGTGATCTCCTCGATGATATCGGCGCGGAAGATCAGCACTGCAGGGGTGGCGATCAGCAGCGCGATGGCGCCGATGGCCATGCCGATCTGCAGGATCACGGCAAGCACCTTGCCGGCAAGCAGCAGCAGGTCGTTGGGGCGGGTTGCGACGGTCACGGGTCAGTCCTCTCTATCTGTGACGCTCAGGCCAGCACCGGCGCGGCGATCGCGACGGTCTGGGTGATGGGCACGTTGGTGATGGCGGCCAGCGAGCTGAGGGCGAGCACGACAACAAAGACTGCGGCGGCGGATTGGGTGGCAAAACGGGTCATATCGATCTCCTTGAAGCGAGTTATTGAAAAACGATATGGACGAGTCGCGGCTTATTGTCAATCAATAATATTGAAAAACGATATGTGCCTTATCGTTTTGCTGGTACAGGCGCGCAGCTGCGTCCGTCTTTTGACGGACGCAGGACCGCATTGCTGGCGATAAGGGTCAGTCCGCCGGTGCTGTCATTTCCGGGAAAATCTCGGACACGTCCCCTTCGAGCGCCCGTCCGTAGGCCGTGTTGGGCAGCAGGAACCAGCCATTGCCCCAGTTATCGGCATAGGAACTGGACATGGCCGCTGCCCGCCGGTCCGGCACCGGTTCGACGACGTTGAGCAGTTGCGCGAAATCGCCCAGCTGGTCTCCCGCCATGGCGACCACGCACCAGCTTTCGGCGATGGTCCAGCGGCGGCCGTCCTTGTTGCCGCCCATCTCGTCCATGCCGTTGAGGAAGAAGGTCTCTCCCAGCACCGGTCGTTCGAGGCCGATGGAGACGAGGTAGCCAGCGACCAGGTCGGCCATGTCGAGCGTACGGTTGGTGTTGTAGATCGGGGTGATCCCCGCCGCGCTGAGCCGGGTGATGGTTTCGACCGCGCCCGGCGCCGCCCGTACCGGGTGCTCGGCGGCGAGCGAGCTGTCGAGCCCGGTGAACTGGTTGTAGCCCAATCCCGTGTTGAGCGTGACGGTTTCGTCGACGTCGAAAACCACGGCCAGCGGCTTGTTCCCGCAGGGGACGTAGCTGGGCGTTTCCAGGGTGGCATCCGGGGTGACGATGACGCTGTATTCCGGCCGCTGCGCGGCCATGGCCAGGGCGTGCTCCTCGAGGTTGCGATAGGTGCCCATGCTCACCGCCGCAGCTTCGCCCGAGCCATACAGGAATTGCAGGCCCACCAGCTGCCGCGATTCCGGCACCTGCGCCTGCACCGTGGGCGCTTCTTCCACCGTGGCACACCCGGCCAGCAGGCTGGCGGCCAGCCCGGCTACGACTAGACTTCTCATTCGGCTTTCATCCCTTCCCGCAAACGATTGCCGGCAGCATTGCACGTTTTCGGTCTGCTGCGCCACCGACACCAGCCCTGGCTGGCTGCTGGCGACGGCAAGACGCTGCCAGGCGGGCAACCCATTGACCCGACTCGCCCCTCTCCCTATATGGCCGCCATCGCCGGAGAGCTTCGAGCAAGGTGTGCCTTAACGCGGGGGCGCAACCCAGGACGGAAGTTCCGGCATCTGCGTGAGATGACTGGACCAAGGCTGCGATGGCAGAGCCCTTCGGGGTGTGCCCTCTTGCGGCCTTTTCTGCGTCTCGCGCCTCCCCGCATGTGAACGACATTTTCCGCGCTGCTTTCCGCCCAGAGTAACCTGGCTAAGCGGCGCACACACGCGAAGAAGAGGCCACGGCTTTATAATGGCGAAGAAGGCTACCCCGGCAACCACCGGCACCAAGAAGAAGCGCATCCGCAAGATTTTCGGCGACATCCACGAAGTAGTGCAGATGCCGAACCTGATCGAGGTGCAGCGCGAGAGCTACGAGCAGTTCCTGCGTTCGAACCCGGCGATCGACTATGTGTCGGGTCTCGAAAAGACGCTGCGCAGCGTTTTCCCGATCCGCGACTTCGCCGGCACCGCCGAACTCGACTTCGTCCATTACGAACTGGAAGAGCCCAAGTACGACACCACCGAGTGCCGTCAGCGCGGCATCACCTATGCCGCCCCGATGAAGGTCACCCTGCGCCTCATCGTGTTCGAGGTGGACCAGGAAACCGAAACCCGCTCCGTGCTCGATATCAAGGAGCAGGACGTCTACATGGGCGACATGCCGCTCATGACCTCGAACGGCACCTTCATCATCAACGGCACCGAGCGCGTGATCGTGTCGCAGATGCACCGTTCGCCGGGTGTGCTGTTCGACCATGACCGCGGCAAGACCCACTCCTCGGGCAAGTTCCTCTTCGCTGCCCGCGTGATTCCGTACCGTGGTTCGTGGCTGGATTTCGAATTCGACGCCAAGGACATCGTCAACGTGCGTATCGACCGCAAGCGCAAGCTGCCGGTCACCGCGCTGCTCTATGCGCTGGGCCTCGACAGCGAGGACATCCTCGCGCACTTCTACAACAAGGTCATCTGGAAGCGCGGCAAGGACGGCTGGGAAATCCCGTTCACTGCCGAAGCATGGCGTGGCCAGAAGCCGACCTTCGCGCTGGTCGATGCCAAGACCGGCGAGGAAGTCTTCCCCGCCAACCAGAAGGTTTCGCCGCGCGCCGCCAACAAGGCGGAGAAGGACGGCCTCAAGACCCTGCTGATTCCGACCGAGGAAATCTTCGGTCGCTATGCCAGCAAGGACATGATCGACGAGAAGACCGGCCGCATCTACATCGAGGCGGGCGAGGAAGTCTCGCCGGAGAGCCTCGAGAAGCTGGACGCTGCCGGCATCGACCAGATCGAACTGCTCGATATCGACCACGTCACCACCGGCCCGTGGATCCGCAACACCATGGCGGTCGACAAGGCCGAGAACCGTGAAGAAGGCCTGGAAGCCATCTACAAGGTGATGCGTCCGGGCGAACCGCCGACCAAGGAAACCGCCGAAGCGCTGTTCGAAGGCCTGTTCTTCGACGCCGAGCGTTACGACCTTTCCGCCGTCGGCCGCGTGAAGCTGAACATGCGCCTCGGCCTCGACGCCGAAGACACCGTCACCACCCTGCGCAAGGAAGACATCCTCGCCGTGGTGAAGGAACTGGTCGACCTGAAGGACGGCAAGGGCGAAGTCGACGACATCGACAACCTCGGCAACCGCCGCGTGCGTTCGGTGGGCGAGTTGCTGGAGAACCAGTACCGCGTCGGCCTGCTGCGCATGGAACGCGCGGTGAAGGAACGCATGTCCTCCGTCGACGTGTCGACCGTGATGCCGAACGACCTGATCAACGCCAAGCCGGCGGTTGCCGCCGTGCGCGAGTTCTTCGGTTCGTCGCAGCTGTCGCAGTTCATGGACCAGACCAACCCGCTGTCGGAAGTCACCCACAAGCGTCGCGTCTCGGCGCTTGGCCCGGGCGGCCTGACGCGTGAGCGTGCCGGCTTCGAAGTGCGCGACGTGCACCCGACGCACTATGGCCGCATCTGCCCGATTGAAACGCCGGAAGGCCCGAACATCGGCCTGATCAACTCGCTCTCCACCTTCGCCCGCGTCAACAAGTACGGCTTCATCGAGACGCCGTACCGCACGGTGAAGGACGGCAAGGTCACCGGCGAGGTGAACTACCTTTCCGCCATGGAAGAGCAGAAGCACACCGTCGCGCAGGCATCGGCGGATACCGACAAGAGCGGCAAGTTCGTGGAAGAGCTCGTCTCGGCGCGCCAGAACGGCGAATTCGTGATGAGCCCGTCGGACCAGGTCACGCTGATGGACGTGTCGCCGAAGCAGCTCGTCTCGGTCGCCGCATCGCTGATCCCGTTCCTGGAAAACGATGACGCCAACCGCGCACTGATGGGCTCGAACATGCAGCGCCAGGCGGTGCCGCTGGTGAAGGCCGAAGCGCCCTTCGTCGGCACCGGCATGGAAGAGACCGTGGCCCGCGATTCCGGCGCCGCGATCGCTGCCAAGCGTTCGGGCATTGTCGACCAGGTCGACGCCGGCCGTATCGTGATCCGTGCCTCGGGCGAGGTGGACACCACCAACCCGGGCGTCGACATCTACACGCTGCAGAAGTTCCAGCGCTCCAACCAGAACACCTGCGTCAACCAGCGTCCGCTGGTGAAGGTGGGTGACGTGGTGGAGCAGGGCGACATCATCGCCGACGGTCCCTCTACCGATCTCGGCGAACTGGCGCTGGGCAAGAACGCCCTCGTCGCCTTCATGCCCTGGAACGGCTACAACTACGAGGACTCCATCCTCATCTCCGAGCGTATCGTGAAGGACGATGTCTTCACCTCGATCCACATCGAGGAATTCGAAGTCATGGCCCGCGACACCAAGCTCGGCCCGGAAGACATCACCCGCGACATTCCCAACGTCGGCGAGGAAGCCCTGCGCAACCTCGACGAGGCGGGCATCGTCTACATCGGTGCCGAAGTGCACCCGGGCGATATCCTCTGCGGCAAGATCACGCCGAAGGGCGAAAGCCCGATGACGCCGGAAGAAAAGCTGCTGCGCGCCATCTTCGGCGAAAAGGCCAGCGACGTGCGCGACACCTCGCTCCGCCTGCCGCCGGGCGTTGCCGGCACCGTTGTCGAAGTGCGCGTGTTCAACCGCCACGGCATCGAGATCGACGACCGTACCCGCGCCATCCAGAACGAGGAAATCGAACGCCTCAAGAAGGATAGCGAGGACGAGCGCAACATCCTCAACCGTGCGACCTACAACCGCCTGAAGGACATGCTGGACGGCCAGACCGCTTCGGCCGCTCCGAAGGGTGTGAAGAAGGGCACCAAGATCACTGCCGAGGTGCTGGAGGGCGTCGACCGCCACGAGTGGTTCAAGTTCGCCGTCGCCGATGACAACATGCAGGCCCAGCTGGAAGCGGTGAAGGGCCAGTATGATGAGGCGGTGAAGGCCATCAAGGACAAGTTCGAGGACCGCAAGGAGAAGCTCGAACGCGGTGACGAGCTGGCCCCAGGCGTGCTCAAGATGGTCAAGGTCTTCGTCGCCGTGAAGCGCAAGCTGCAGCCGGGCGACAAGATGGCCGGCCGCCACGGCAACAAGGGCGTGATCTCGCGCATCCTGCCGGAAGAGGACATGCCGTTCCTGGAGGATGGTACCCCGGTCGACATCGTGCTCAACCCGCTGGGCGTGCCTTCGCGCATGAACGTCGGGCAGATCTTCGAGACCCACCTCGGCTTCGCCGCGCGTGGCCTCGGCCAGCAGATCGCCGAGCAGCTCGACGACTGGCGTGCAGCCAATCCCGACATCACGGCAGGCAAGCCGCCCGCCGCGCTCGTGGACAAGCTGAAGGACGTCTACGGCGAGCAGTATCACGACGATATCGACAGCCGCACGAACGAGGAACTGGCCGAGCTGGCCGGCAACCTGCGCAAGGGCGTGCCGATGGGCACCCCGGTGTTCGACGGTGCGCGTGAAGGCGACGTGACCGACATGCTGGTGAAGGCAGGCTACGATCCGTCGGGCCAGTCCACCCTGTATGATGGCCGCACCGGTGAGGCGTTCGACCGCAAGGTGACCGTGGGCATCATCTACATGCTCAAGCTGCACCACCTGGTCGACGACAAGATCCACGCCCGTTCGATCGGCCCGTACTCGCTCGTCACCCAGCAACCGCTGGGCGGCAAGGCGCAGTTCGGTGGCCAGCGCTTCGGTGAAATGGAGGTCTGGGCACTGCAGGCCTACGGCGCCGCCTATACCTTGCAGGAAATGCTGACGGTGAAGTCCGACGACGTGGTCGGCCGCACCAAGGTCTACGAAGCCATCGTCAAGGGCGACGACACCTTCGAAGCCGGCATTCCGGAGAGCTTCAACGTGCTCGTCAAGGAAATGCGCTCGCTGGGCCTCAACGTCGAACTCTCCTCGCTGTCTGACGGCGAAGAGGACGAGGACGGCGACGGCTTCACCCAGATCGCAGCTGAATGACAGGGGTCGGCGGCCTTCAGCAGGCCGCCTCCCCGCCAACCCCTGTTAATCCCCCCAAGGGAATGTGAAAAATGAACGAACTGACCAAATTCACCAACCAGCTGGCCAAGCCGGAAACCTTCGACCAGATCCAGATCGGGATCGCGTCGCCGGAACGTATCCGCTCGTGGTCTTTCGGTGAGATCAAGAAGCCGGAAACGATCAACTATCGTACGTTCAAGCCCGAGCGTGACGGCCTGTTCTGCGCCCGCATCTTCGGTCCGGTGAAGGACTACGAATGCCTGTGCGGCAAGTACAAGCGCATGAAGTACAAGGGCGTCGTCTGCGAGAAGTGCGGCGTCGAAGTCACCGTCACCAAGGTGCGTCGCGAGCGCATGGGCCATATCGAGCTGGCCGCGCCAGTGGCGCACATCTGGTTCCTCAAGTCGCTGCCCTCGCGCATCGGCCTGCTGCTCGACATGCAGCTGAAGCAGCTTGAGCGCGTGCTCTACTTCGAAAGCTACATCGTCACCGAACCGGGCCTGACGCCGCTGGAGAAGTTCCAGCTGCTGACCGAAGACGAGCTGCTCGAAGCGCAGGATGAATACGGCGAGGACGCCTTCACCGCCGGCATCGGTGCCGAAGCGGTCAAGGTCATGCTGATGGACCTCGATCTCGAGCAGGAACGTGCGGACCTGCTGGAAGAGCTGGAGACCACCAAGTCCACGCTCAAGCCGAAGAAGATCATCAAGCGCCTGAAGGTCGTCGAGAGCTTCATCGAATCGGGCAACCGTCCCGAGTGGATGATCCTCGAAGTCGTGCCGGTCATCCCGCCGGAACTGCGCCCGCTCGTCCCGCTGGACGGTGGCCGTTTCGCGACCTCGGACCTGAACGATCTCTATCGCCGTGTCATCAACCGTAACAACCGCCTGAAGCGTCTGATGGAGCTGCGCGCGCCGGACATCATCGTCCGCAACGAAAAGCGCATGCTGCAGGAAGCCGTGGACGCGCTGTTCGACAACGGTCGTCGCGGCCGCGTCATCACCGGCGCCAACAAGCGTCCGCTGAAGTCGCTCAGCGACATGCTGAAGGGCAAGCAGGGCCGCTTCCGCCAGAACCTGCTCGGCAAGCGCGTCGACTACTCGGGCCGCTCGGTCATCGTGACCGGTCCGGAACTCAAGCTGCACCAGTGCGGCCTGCCCAAGAAGATGGCGCTCGAGCTGTTCAAGCCGTTCATCTACGCCCGTCTCGACGCCAAGGGTCTGTCGATGACCCTGAAGCAGGCGAAGAAGTGGGTGGAAAAGGAACGCAAGGAAGTCTGGGACATCCTGGATGAAGTGATCCGCGAACACCCTGTCCTGCTGAACCGCGCCCCGACGCTGCACCGTCTCGGTATCCAGGCGTTCGAGCCGGTGCTGATCGAAGGCAAGGCGATCCAGCTGCACCCGCTGGTGTGTTCGGCCTTCAACGCCGACTTCGACGGTGACCAGATGGCCGTTCACGTCCCGCTGAGCCTCGAGGCGCAGCTGGAAGCGCGCGTGCTGATGATGTCGACCAACAACATCCTCTCGCCCGCCAACGGCAAGCCGATCATCGTGCCTTCGCAGGATATGGTGCTGGGCCTGTACTACCTGTCGATGGACCGCGAAGGCGAGCCCGGCGAGGGCCGCGTGCTGGCCGACATCGACGAGGTGCACCAGGCGCTGCACGTCGGTGCGGTGACGCTGCACTCGAAGATCACCACCCGCGTCCCGCAGACGGACGAGGACGGCAAGACCTACATGAAGCGCGTGGAGACCACTCCCGGCCGCATGCTGATCGCCGAATGCCTGCCGAAGAGCCACAAGGTGCCCTTCGAGGTGGTGAACCGCCTGCTGACGAAGAAGGACATCGGCGACGTGATCGACGAGGTCTATCGTCACACCGGCCAGAAGGACACGGTGCTGTTCGCCGACGCCATCATGTCGCTGGGCTTCCGCCACGCGTTCAAGGCCGGCATCTCGTTCGGCAAGGACGACATGATCATTCCGGACAGCAAGGAAGGCATGATCGAGGAGACGAAGGCGCTGGTTGCCGACTACGAGCAGCAGTACCAGGACGGCTTCATCACCCAGCAGGAAAAGTACAACAAGGTGATCGACGCCTGGAGCCGTTGCGGCGACCAGGTGGCGGCCGCCATGATGGAAGAGATCAAGGCCACGCCGAAGGACGACGACGGTCGCGAGGCGCCGGTCAACTCGATCTACATGATGAGCCACTCGGGTGCCCGTGGTAGCCCGGCGCAGATGAAGCAGCTTGCCGGTATGCGTGGCCTGATGGCCAAGCCGTCGGGCGAGATCATCGAGACCCCGATCATCTCGAACTTCAAGGAAGGCCTGACCGTCCTTGAGTACTTCAACTCCACCCACGGCGCCCGCAAGGGCCTCGCCGACACCGCGCTCAAGACCGCGAACTCGGGTTACCTGACCCGCCGTCTGGTCGACGTGTCGCAGGACTGCGTGATCGTGGAAGAGGACTGCAAGACCGACAACGCGCTGGAAATGCGTGCCATCGTCCAGGGCGGCAGCGTCATCGCCTCGCTCGGCGAGCGCATCCTCGGCCGCACCGTCGCCGAAGACATCATCAACGTCGCCACCGACGAGGTTATCGTCAAGGCCGGCACGATGGTGGACGAGGCGCTGGTGAAGGAAATCGAGGACGCCGAAGTCCAGCAGGCGAAGATCCGCAGCCCGCTGGTCTGCGAAGCCGAACAGGGCGTTTGCGCGACCTGCTACGGCCGTGACCTCGCTCGCGGTACGCCGGTGAACATCGGTGAGGCTGTCGGCGTGATCGCCGCGCAGTCGATCGGTGAGCCGGGCACCCAGCTGACCATGCGTACCTTCCACATCGGTGGCGCGGCGCAGGTGAACGAAACCTCGCACCTCGAATCGATCTCGGACGGTAAGGTCGTCTATCGCGACATGCCGACCATCACCGACAAGAAGGGCCGCCGCCTGTCGCTGGCCCGTTCGGGTGAAATGGTGGTGATCGATAACGAAGGTCGCGAGCGTGCAATCCACCGCGTGCCCTACGGTACGGTCCTGATGTTCAAGGACGGTGCCAAGGTGAAGGAAGGCGATCGCCTGGCCGAGTGGGACCCGTTCACCCTGCCGATCATCACCGAAACCGCCGGTGTCGTGCGCTACCAGGACCTGGTCGAAGGCAAGACGCTGGAAGAGCGCGTGGACGATGCCACCGGTATCGCCCAGCGCGTGGTGACCGAATATCGCGCCACCAGCCGTTCGAAGAAGGAAGACCTGCGTCCGCGCCTCACCCTGCTGGGCGAGGACGACGCCAAGGCCGCCAAGCCCAAGAAGGAAGAGGAAACCGAAGCGCAGCGTTACATGCTGGCTCCGGGCACTACCCTTTCGGTTGAGGACGGCCAGCAGGTCGAAGCGGGCGACATCCTTGCCCGTGCTTCGCGTGAAGCCGCCAAGACGCGCGACATCACCGGCGGTCTGCCGCGTGTTGCCGAGCTGTTCGAGGCGCGCGTGCCGAAGGATGCTGCCGTGATCGCCAAGATCAGCGGCCGCATGGAATTCGTCCGCGACTACAAGGCCAAGCGCAAGATCGCGATCGTTCCAGAAGAGGGCGATACGGTCGAGTACCTGGTGCCGAAGACCAAGGTCATCGACGTCCAGGAAGGCGACTTCGTGAAGAAGGGCGACACGCTGATTTCCGGCTCGCCCAACCCGCACGACATCCTTGAAGTGCTGGGTATCGAGGCGCTGGCCGAGTATCTCGTGAACGAGATCCAGGAAGTCTATCGACTGCAGGGCGTGAAGATCAACGACAAGCACATCGAGGTGATCGTTCGCCAGATGATGCAGAAGGTCGAGATCACCGACGGCGGCGACACCACGCTGCTGCCGGGCGAACAGGTCGACCTGGAGGAAATGAACGAGGTCAACGCCAAGCTTGCCCCGCGCAAGAAGAAGGCCGAAGGCAAGCCGATCCTGCTCGGGATCACCAAGGCCAGCCTGCAGACCCGCAGCTTCATTTCCGCCGCGTCCTTCCAGGAGACCACGCGCGTGCTCACGCAGGCCGCGGTCGAAGGCAAGAAGGACACGCTGATCGGTCTCAAGGAGAACGTGATCGTGGGTCGCCTCATCCCCGCCGGTACCGGCGCGGGCATGAACCGCCTGCGCGTTACCGCCTCGTCGCGCGATGCCGCGCTGCGGGCGCAGTACAAGAAGATGCAGGACGCTCTCGAAGCGGCCGAGGAGGAAGAGGTTCCGGCCGACGCCCCCACCAGCGAAGAGGCCATGAAGGCAGCCATGGGCGGCGGCGACGCAGCCCCGGCAGCCGAGGCCGAAGCACCGGCTGAAGAGGGCGGCGAAGAGTAAGCTCTTCCCCACCTGCCAAGGACAAGAGGCCCCGGCGGAGCGATCCGCCGGGGCCTTTTCTTTGCCTGTCCCTGTTAGACTAATCGCCGCGAAAGCTAATGCAAATCACTTGCAATAACATTGGCGGCGATTAGTCTGGCATCGAATCGAAACGCCAGAGTGACGAGGATGTCGATGCACCAGCCTGCCCGCCCGAACGCACTTCCCGCCTGCGACGAACCGCTCCGGAATGCCATCGTCGCCGACCTCGCTCGCCCGCGGAAGATCCATGACTATGCGGAACCGGTGGTGACGCTGGTGGTGGCGATCCGGCTGATGGCGGCGGCCATGCAAGGCAACTGCGATCCGTTAGTGGAACTGACCCGTCGCCTTGGCTCGATCACTGCGGCCAAGGCCGTGCTCGACCTCGCCAAGGCAGGCTCGCAGGCCTGGCCGGAAAACGTCATGGTCAACCGCCCCTGCTGCCATGCCTTATCGCCTGACGAAGCGGTGCTCGCTGACATGGCCAGCGCCGTCCTCGCGGGGGACCGGCAACAGTTTGCGGCCGTTCTCGAGGGACTGGTCCGTCGAGAACGGCACGAACGGCTCTATGGCGCAGCTGCTGCCGTGATGGCGGAGCTGGCGTAACGCCCTAACGGTTGCGTCGGCGCTCCCGCTCCCGCGCACGAACCTCGTCGCGGGTCGGGATGACCTCTCCCAGCTCGGCGATCACATCGGCAGCCGGGATGAAGAGGATGTCGTGCGCATTGTCTTCGCCCGGGTCTACGAACTGGACGAAGGCGATGGTGATCGGCCCGCCATAGCCCGGCTGCGGGGTGGTAAGCAGCATGGTGAAACCCTGCTTCCCGCGATGCTGCGCCTGCAAGGCGGCGTGCAGCACGATCGAGTCGATGGCCGACTGGATGCTGCCGGTCGCGGTGATCGCATAGTGGCCGTCCTCGTCGGGCTCGTCGGTAATCATGCGGCTGCGCTCGACCCGGTGGGTATTGCGCGCGCGGTCCTCGAACTCGTCGACCTTGGCATAGTCGACGATCAGGTCGAACAGGTCGTCGTTCTCGGTGTCGTCCTGCAGCTCGATGGCCATCAGTTCATCATAGCGTTGCTGCCACAGTTCGTCGGCGGTCTGCGAGAGCGCGCCGATCAACTCGTCCGGCTGCGCGCCACGGCTGAGCAGACGGTTCACTTCCAGCACCGAGCCGAAGCTGGGCACGGTCCACTGCGAGCGGGCCGAATACATCCGGCGCGCGGCCTTCACGTCGCCGTCGTTCGCCTGCTGCAGCACGGTGAACAGGTCGAGCAGTTCGACGATGGAAGAGCTGTTGTCTTCCGGCTGACCCTCGGCGATGCGGTGGTTCATGTTGCTGCGCGCGCGATCGGCCCACTCTGTTGCGGCTTCCCAGTTGCCGCCCAGCGCATGGGCGATGGCTGCACGGGCATAGGGTGCCGAGGCGCGTGGCCCATCACCAAGCGAATCCACTACGGTGATGAACGCCTCGTAGACCTTGGCCGAATCGTCGAACCGGCCGACCTCGTCCAGTCGCCCGGCATAGGTCAGCAGGAACTGCGGCATGATCTGCCCGGCCACGTGGTTGCGGATTTCCGCCTCGGGCGACATGTCCTTCAGGAAGCGGCCAAAGTCGTTCGCATACAGGCCCGGCACGAAGGAATAGCGCATGTCGGCAATCGACGAGAGCGAGACGTCGCGTGCCCGTTCCGGATTGCCCATGCGCAAGTGCACGGCGGCTTCGATGTTGTTGAAGGACAGGCCCATCGAGCGATCGAAATAGGGATTGCCGATCAGGTCCGCTGCTGCCGCCTCCGCCCGGGCGCGCGCGACGTCGGCCAGCGCGGCTTCGTAATTGCGCATTTCGACATAGTGCAGCGCGCGGGCCAGGATCAGCGGCACGCGGCGCACCGGATTGCCTTCGCCGTCCTCGCCGTCGATCAGCTGGGTACAGGCATCCACACCGCCCCCGCCGAACAGACGGGCATCGGGGTCGGGGCTTTCGGGCGAGGGCGCGAAGATGCCCAGCAGGGTGATCGCGCCCAGGAAGCGGGCAAATTGCTCGCCACCGGTCATGTTGTTGGGCTCCCCATCGCAGCGCAGGTACAGCGACGGCTCCCGGCCCTGCGCCTGTGCGGCACCGGCATTCATCACGCTCGCGGCCAGCACCGCGGCGGCAATCCACTTCTTCATTCGGAAAGACCCCTAGAGTTCCTTTGATCCCAGTCACCTACCATCGCTGGAAAACGCCAAAACACAAGCCGTTTCGGCTGCGACTTGTCCGCTATCCCCAACGGGGGTAACCGCAGCCTCCATGACCACCGTTACGCGTTTCGCGCCTTCGCCCACCGGCCGCCTGCATGTCGGCAACATCCGTACGGCGCTGCACAACTGGATGCTGGCCGCCAAGCGCGGTGGGCGCTTCCTGCTGCGCATCGACGACACCGATGCAGAGCGCAGCCGCGAGGAGTATGTCGAGGCGATCCGCACCGATCTGGCATGGCTGGGCCTGTCGCCCGATGGCGAGGAACGCCAGTCGCAGCGCATGGCGCTGTATGAGGAGGCGTTCGAACAGCTGCGCGCGGCCGGGCGCATCTATCCCGCCTATGAAACGCAGCAGGAACTGGAACTGAAGCGCAAGATCCAGCTCGGTCGCGGACTGCCGCCGATCTACGATCGGGCCGCGCTCCAGCTCACCGAAGAGCAGCGCGCAGCGAAGGAAGCGGAAGGCGTGGCCCCGCACTGGCGCTTCAAGCTGGACCATGACGAGCCCATCGCCTGGGACGACGGCGTGCGTGGCAGCCAGAAGTTCGATGCCGCGCAGCTCTCCGATCCGGTGATCCGACGCGCGGACCGATCGTGGCTCTACATGCTGCCCAGCTGCGTGGACGATATCGCCATGGGCATTACCGACGTGCTGCGCGGGGAAGACCATGTCTCCAACACGGCGGTGCAGATCCAGATGTTCACCGCGCTCGGCGCCCCGCCGCCGCGCTTCGCGCACGAGGCGCTGCTGGTCGGCCGCGAAGGCAAGCTGTCCAAGCGCCTCGGCTCGCTCGGCTGCGATGCCTTCCGCGAACGCGGCATCGAACCCGAAGCACTCATCGCGCTGCTGGCGCGGCTTGGAACCAGCCAGCCGGTCGAACCGATTGCTGCGCGGGAAGTGCTTGTAAACACATTTGATTTGTCGACCTTCGGCCGCGCCCCGGCGAAGTTCGACGACGCCGAGCTGGAGCGGATCAACGCCGCCATCGTGCACCAGCTCGAATACTCTGCCGTGGCGGATCGCTTGCCCGATGGCATGGACGAGGCCGGCTGGCACGCGATCCGGCCCAACCTGCAGACTGTCGGCGAGGCGCAGGACTGGTGGAAGCTGGTCACCGGGCCGATCGAGGCGCGCGAATTCGATGAAGAGACCCGGGCCTACCTTGCCACTGCCGCCGACGCGCTGGCGTGGTCGGACACGCCGTGGGCGGATCTCACCGCTACCCTGAAGGACAGCACCGGCCGCAAGGGCAAGGCGCTGTTCCTGCCGCTGCGCCAGGCACTGACCGGAATGGACCACGGTCCCGACATGGGCGAACTGCTGCCGTTGATCGGCGAGGACGAGGCGCGCACCCGTCTTCGCGCCGCCGCCACGGCCTGACGCTAAATGAGATAAAGTCACTTGACGTCCGCGCGGCGGCCCCTAGATGGGCCATGATATATTGTGTCAACAAGAGTTGAATGTCCCCCCATGCGTAAGACCCTGACCACTCTCCTGCTCTGCGCAGCCGCGTGGCCATTGCCCGTGCTCGCCCAGGATGCCGACCCCGCCGACCAGGAACCCGCCGAGGACGAAGCGACACCACGCTCGACCGCCGATGACTTCCACAATGTCATCGTGGTGAGCGCCGCCGGTATCGACCGGCTGGACATGGTGGCGGGCAGCTCGGTTGTTTCCGGCATCGAACTGCAACGTCAGAGCGCGGGCCAGATCGGCGACATGCTCGACCAGGTGCCCGGCGCCTCGGCCAGCGGCTTCGCGCCCGGTTCCTCGCGCCCGGTGCTGCGCGGCTTCGGCGGAGAGCGCGTACGGGTGCTGACCGACGGGGTCGGTTCGCTCGACGCCTCGGGCGCCTCGGCCGACCACGCCGTGTCGGTCGATCCGCTGATCGCCGACCGGGTGGAGGTGCTGCGCGGCCCGGCGGTCCTGCTTTACGGCAGCTCCGCGATCGGCGGCGCGGTGAACGTGATCACCAAGCGCATCCCGCCGCGCCTGCCGGAAGAGGCCTTCCACATCGACGCGCTGGCCGGCGTCGACAGCGCTGCCAACCTGCGCGAAGGCGGGGTGTCGCTGGACCTGCCGCTGGGAAGCGGCTTCGCCTTCCACCTCGACGGGTCCTATCGCAACACCGACGACATCGAGATTCCCGGCTTCGCCGCTTCGCCCGAACTGCGGGCGGACCTGCTCGCCGACGCGGCCGAGGAAGAGGAAGAAGGCCACCTCGAGGAGGCCGAAGAGCTGCGCGAGGGCGCCAATACGCGCGACGTGCTGCCCAATAGCTGGACCGACGCGACCTCGCTCGGCACCGGCCTCGCCTGGTTCTCCGGCGAGAACAACATCGGGATCTCCTTCGACTACTACGACACCGGCTATGGCATTCCCGGCCTGCCGGGCGTGGGCCACGTGCACGGCGAGGAAGAGGACGAGCACGATGAAGACCATGACGAAGATCACGAGGGTGAAGAGGAAGGACACGAACACGGTGACGAGCCGGTCTCGATCGGCCTGAAGCGCTACCGGGTGGACCTGCGCGGCCAGCTGGACCTGGGCGACGGCTTCTTCGACCATGTGCAAACCCGCTGGGGCTGGTCCGACTACACCCACACCGAATTCGAGGGCGTCGAGACCGGCACGGTCTTCGACGTGCAGGGCGTGGAAGGCCGCATCGAGCTGGTGCAGTCGCGCCGCGACCACTGGCGTGGCTCGATGGGCGCGCAATATTCGCACGTCGATTTCGAAGCCATCGGCGCCGAGGCCTTCGTGCCGCCGAGCGTTACCGAAAACTTCGCCCTGTTCACCTTGCAGGAACTCGATTTCGACCGCCTCGAAGTCGAACTGGGTGGCCGCTACGAGAACACCTCGGTCAGCGAAGGCATTTTCAATCGCGAGCGCAGCTTCGACACCGTTTCGGGTGCGGTTGGCCTGTCCTACATCCTGTTCGACGATTTCCGTGCCGGCCTGAACCTGAGCAGGGCGGAGCGCGCTCCCTCGGCGCAAGAACTCTTCGCTGACGGACCGCACATCGCCACCCAGCAGTTCGAAATCGGCAATGACACACTCGATTCCGAAGGTGCCTGGGGTGTCGAGGGATACGTGCGCGGCGAGCTCGGCTCTGTGCAGGTCAACGCCAGTCTTTACCGCAACTGGTTCGACGGGTTTATCTACCTCTCCGCCACCGGTGCCGAGGAAGACGGGCTGGATGTCTATCGCTTCCTGCAACAGGATGCCGACCAATGGGGCTTCGAGGGACAGGTAAGCTTCCCGCTGATCCACAACGGCAGCTTCACCCTGCTGGGTGACCTGCGCGGCGATTACACCAAGGCGACCCTGTCCGATGGTACGCCGGTGCCGCGCATCCCGCCGCTGAGCCTGGCGGGCGCGCTCGAAGCACAGACCGGTCACTTCGACCTGCGCGCCGAAGTCGAATGGAACGACGAGCAGACGCGCGTCGCGCCGATGGAGACGCCGACCGACAGCTTCACCCATGTGAACCTGTCGCTGGCCTGGCACCCGTTCGAAGGATCGGAAAATCTCACCGTGCTGGCGCAGGTGGATAACCTGTTCGACGAGGAGGGTCGCCTTGCGACCAGCTTCACCAAGGACTTCGTCCCGCTGCCGGGCCGTAACTTCAAGCTGTCGGTGCGTACGAGTTTCTGAGCCTGTCTGTTTTTCGCTCCGACCTCGGTCGGAGCGTCCTCGCTAGACGCGCAGCATAGCTGCGCCCGCTGCGGGCGGCCGTTGCGTCTCCTACACCTCGTCGTAGTGGAAGGGGGCGATCACCGCCTTGGGATGCGCCTCGTATTCGAAGCTCTGCGGCCGGTCCGGCTGCAAACCTTCGGTGGAGCGCAGCAGCGGCACGCCGCCGCGGTGCCAGCCCTCGTCGTATTCGGCGTAGAAATTGATGATGCCGTGCAGGCTGGCGATGCGCCAGCGCCCGTCCTCGCGGACATAGCTGTTCTCGTAAGTCGCTTCGCCCCAGCGGCCTTCCTTGCCAAGGAACCCGACCATCATCAGCGTGCGCCAGCGGCCCTTGGCGGTACCCGCCGCGCTGTCGATATGCAGCACGGGTTGCAGCTGCATGTGGTTGAAGATGGTGCCGTCCTGGTATTCGGGCAGGCACTTTAGATAAGCGCGTACCCGGTCCTGCCCGACATAGACGCCGCGTCCGGCGATCTCCAGCGTGCCATCCTTGGCGAACAGGTCCGCTGCCTTGTCCCACATGCCCTTGTCGACATAGTAGCCATAGGCGCCCTGCAGGTTGACGAGGTCACGATAGTCCTCTGCCGCCTGCGCGCGGGCTTCCAGCGCCTCGATCCGCGCCAGCAACGCTTCCATGTCAGCCATCAGCGGCGTCCTTCCACCAGTGCTTCGTGAAACTGCACCGACGCCGCATAAGCCGAGGTGGCATCCGTGGCGAAGGCATGGGTCGGCACGTTGCTGCTGGCGAATACCGCCTGCAATTGCTGCCCGAAGCGGGCATCGCCCGGTGCGGCCACGGCGATTGACGAGGCATCGATGCCGAGCTGGCCGAAGGCGCCGTCGCCGAATGCCGTGGCCAGCGCGGCAAGATCGCCCGGCGCCTGCGTGCCGGTAAGTCCGACGACGTATCCGCGCAGGGCGAAATCGCCCGCCATCGCCTGTGCCGCCGCCAGTTCGCCGCCGCCGACGATCACCAGCGGTCTTGCCATCAGGGTATCGCCCGAAGGTGCGATGAAGCTGACGGGCTTGTTGCCCGAAGGCGTGGACATGGCCACCGTGCCGAGCGAGGTGGCGGTATCGAATACCGGATCGATGAATCGCTGGGCCGTGGCAATATCGGTCACTGTCACGGTGATGTTCACCGTGCTGGACCGGCCGAGCGAGTCGGTGGCCGTGGCGGTTACCTCGTAAACGTTGTCGGTGCCCTGATCGAGCGGGGTCTCGAAGTCGGGCGGGTTGATGAAGTTGAGGTCACGGCCATTGTTGATCGTGAACAGCGCTCTATCGGGTCCGCCCAGAGTAATGACGACGCTGGCGGCTGACTCGTCATTGATGGCCAGAGTGATGATGGTGTCGGTGCTGTTTTCCGGATAGTCGATCGCGAAGTTGGCGTTGGTAAAGGTCGGCGGTTGATTGGCCGTGCTGGTCGCCAAGGAGTCGCTCCCGCAACCGGCAAGCATGGCGGTAGCGGCAAGCGCGGCGGTAATCTTGTAGAGTGACATGCGGACCCTCTCCCTTGGCCGATTTCGCACGATGCTAATGGCTTGTGCGGCGACTGCCTAGGGTGTTCGCAACGGTATCAGTGAACCTAGAGCTTGGGCAGCGTGACGCCGCGTTGGCCCATGTACTTGCCCGCCCGGTCGGCATAGGTGATCTCGGGCCGTTCGTTGCCCTGCAGGAACAGGAACTGGCACGCGCCCTCGTTGGCGTAGATCTTGGCCGGCAGCGGCGTGGTGTTGGAAAATTCCAGCGTCACGTGACCTTCCCAGCCCGGCTCCAGCGGAGTCACGTTCACGATAATCCCGCAGCGGGCATAGGTGCTCTTGCCCAGGCAGATCACCAGCACGTCGTCCGGGATGCGGAAATATTCCACCGTCCGGGCCAGCGCGAAGGAGTTGGGCGGGATGATGCAGACATCGGTCTCGCGATCGACCAGGCTGGCGCCGTCGAAATCCTTGGGATCGACCACGGCGGAATTCACATTGGTGAAAATCTTGAACTCCGGCGCGACGCGCGCGTCGTAGCCGAAGCTGGAGAGGCCGTAGGAGATATTCCCCTCGCGCCGCTGCGCTTCGACGAAAGGCTCGATCATGCCGTGTTCGAGCGCCTGGGTACGGATCCACTTGTCGGAAAGAATCGCCATGGACGAGGGATTCCCCATGTAGGGGCGGGGAGCAAGCCCGGCGGGGAGAACTTTCCCCTTTTCCGGTCCGGTCCGGTCCTATTCGCCCTCGACGGTAAAGCGAGTGAAGAACCCGCTCTCTACGGCATCGGGAATTTCCGCAGTGATGCCGTAGTCGCCGGGCTGCAGGTTGACCCGGAAATAGCCTGTCGCGCCTTGCGGCATGTCGTGAATCCCGCCCACGAACTGCGCAGGTGCCGGGGTCTGCTGGCCGTCGATCGGGAAGAAGTCGGGCCAGGCCGCTGCCGCCTCGACATCGGTATCCTCGTCGATGCGGAAGAGATGTGCATCGTGCCCCACGAAATCGTTGTAGCGGCGCTGCTCCGCGAAATTCACGCGCACGGAATTGTCGCCGCTGACGAATGCACCGCCAGCGATTTCGTAGCCATCGTTGGTGATCGTCAGCGTCACGTTGGCGTCGGGCTCGGCCATGCCGCCGTCTTCGGCGAGCACCGTGAGGGGGAAGACCATCCCGAACTCGCCCGGCACGGGATTGTAATTGTGCTGAATGCCATTGGTCTTGACGTAGCATTCGACAATGTAGTTGCCCGGCTCGAGGAACATGGTGGCTTCGCCGGTGACACCGTCGGACATCATGCCCGGCCCGCCAAGCCAGACCAGGTCGGCCACCCAGGCCGGTATCGTCGCAGAAATCTCGGCTGCCGTCTCAAAATCACCCGCGATGGCAGCCGTGAGGCTCGCCTGGATCGGTTCCACCACCAATTCGTCGACCATCTCCGCGGTGATGCCGTCAGGCAGGCGGTAGACCAGCGCATGGTGCGTCATGCCCCCTTCGTTGATGACGCGGATGGTGGTCCAGCCCGAGTTGATCGTGTCCGGCCCGGTGAAAGACAAGCCCTCTACTTGCAGTTCGAGGACATTGGGCTGCGGCACCTCGACCTGGTCGGATTCGGAGGTCGACTCTGAAGAACAGGCCGACAGGCCCGACGCCAGTGCGAACGCGATTACGAAGTGCTTCATGCTGCTTGTCCCCCAGACCGGCAACCGGTGGCAGAAGCAGAGCATGGCAGGACGGATCGTTCAAGGGCAGGCACGCCAAGCAGCTTGGCTACACTCCCCATTGTTCGGAACGCTTGTTCCGTCCCGCCACTTCGCCAGTGAATTATCCCCCAGCCAGCAGGCTGGCGTTGCCGCCCGCCGCAGTGGTGTCGATGGTGGTGACCCGCTCGGTGGCGAAGCGGGTGACATAGTGCGGGCCGCCGGCCTTGGGGCCGGTGCCCGACAAGCCCTCGCCCCCGAACGGCTGGCTGCCCACCACCGCACCGATCTGGTTGCGGTTGACGTAGAAGTTGCCCACCCGCGCGTTCGCCTCGACGAAGCGGCGCGTCTCGTCGATGCGGCTGTGCAGCCCCAGCGTCAGGCCGTAGCCGGTGGCGTTGATGTCATCGAGCACTCTCGCCATGCCGCCCGCCGGGTAGCGTGCGACATGCAGGATCGGGCCGAACTGCTCCTCGTCGATGTCGAGGATCGATGACACCTCGATGATCGTCGGGGCGAAGAAATGGCCGTTCTCGCATTCCTTAGGCATCGACCGCCGCCAGACCGGGTAGCCCGCCTCGTGCATTTCCTGCACGTGTGCCTGCAGCTTGGCGCGGGCTTCGGCATCGATCACCGGGCCGACATCGGTGGCGAAGTCGGCCGGGTCGCCGATCACCAGTGCCTCGAACGCGCCCTTGATCATGTGCAGCATCTCGTCCGCCACGTCGTCCTGCAGGTAGAGCACGCGCAGTGCCGAACAGCGCTGGCCCGCGCTCTGGAAGGCAGAGGCCACCACGTCGCGCGTTACCTGTTCGGGCAGGGCGCTGGAATCCACGATCATGGCGTTCTGGCCGCCGGTCTCGGCAATCAGGGTGCCAATGGCGCCGGGCCGCGCGGCCAGCGAGCGGTTGATGGCATGGGCCGTGGCGGTGGAACCGGTGAAGGCAACCCCGGCGATGCGCGGATCGCTGGTGAGCGCAGCGCCCACAGCGCCGTCGCCCGGCACGAATTGCAGCACATCCTTGGGAATGCCGGCCTCGTGGCACAGGTCAATCGCGAGCGCAGCGATCAGCGGGGTCTGCTCGGCCGGCTTGGCGAGCACGGTGTTGCCCGCGGCCAGCGCCGCGGCGGTCGGCCCCATGAAGATGGCCAGCGGGAAGTTCCACGGGCTGATGGTGGCAAAGACTCCGCGCCCGTGCAGGCGGAGCAGGTTTTGCTCCCCCGTGGGGCCGGGCAGCGGCTGCGGCGCACCGAACAGCATGCGTGCCTCGCAGGCGTAGTAGCGCAGGAAGTCGACTGCCTCGCGCACTTCCAGCACGGCGTCCATCATGGTCTTTCCTGCCTCGCGGCGGCACAGGTCCATCAGGCGCGGGGTGTTCTCTTCCAGCAGGTCCGCCGCCTTGATCAGCAGCTGCGCGCGAGCTTCACCGCCCAACGCGTCCCACTCTGGCTGCGCCGCGACCGCGCGGGCGAGCGCCAGGTCGATGTCGCGCTGGCTGGCGGGCATGTATTCGCCGACGACCTTGCCCGATTGCGGGGCGTGGACGGGGATCAGTTCGCCGTCCACCTCTGCGCGCAGGGTGGGGTGAGCGACCGGATGATCCTTGCGCCACACCGCCAGGCACTTGCGCAGTTCCTCCAGTTCGGGCGGATGGGCGAGGTCGACACCCAGCGAGTTGCGGCGGTTGGGATAGATGTGCAGCGGCAGCGGGATCGCCGGATTGCGGCGCGGGGTGAGCGCGGCCAGGTCCGCCACCGGGTTGGTGACCAGCTCTGCCACTGGCACCTCGGCATCGGCCATGCGGTTGACGAAGCTGGAGTTGGCGCCGTTCTCCAGCAGGCGGCGCACCAGGTAGGCGAGCAGTTCCTTGTGTCCGCCGACGGGGGCGTAGATGCGCACCGGCGTGCGCTGGGCGCCCTCCATCGCGGCGAGCGCGGAGTAGATGTCCTCGCCCATGCCGTGGAGGCGCTGGAACTCGAACTGCTTGCTGCCAGCCAGCGCCTTGATCGCGCCGATGGTATAGGCATTGTGGGTGGCGAAGGCGGGGTAGATGGCATCGTCCGCCGCCAGCAGCTCGCTGGCGCAGGCGAGGTAGGAGACATCGGTGCCCAGCTTGCGGGTGAAGACCGGGTAGTCCTTGTACCCGCCGACCTGCGACAGCTTGATCTCGGCATCCCAGTAGGCGCCCTTGACCAGGCGCACGAACAGCTTGCGATCATGCTTGCGCGCCAGTTTGGCGGCCCAGCGGCACAGCGGAACGCCGCGCTTCTGGTAGGCCTGGATGGCCATGCCGAAGCCTTCCCAGCCCTGCGGCGTGCCATCGTCGAACAAGTCGTCGTCGGCCACCAGCGCCTCGATGATATCAAGGCTCAGTTCCAGCCGCTCGGCCTCTTCGGCGTCGACGGTGAAGTGGATGTTCGCCTCGCGCGCCTGCAGCGCCAGATCGCGCACGATCGGCACCAGCGCGGCAATCGCCGCCTCGGCATGGAAGAAATCATATTTCGGGTAGAGCGCGGAGAGCTTGACCGAGATGCCCGGCCCGGTGTGAACATCGCCCGGTTCCTTCGCCAGCCGCGCAATCGCGCGCTCGTAGGCCTGGCGATATTTCTCGGCATCCTCGAAGGTCATCGCCGCCTCGCCGAGCATGTCGAAACTGTGGGTCAGGCCCCGCTTCTTCTCCGGCTTGGCGCGGTCCATCGCCTCGTCGATGGTGCGGGCGTAGACGAACTGGCCGCCGATGATGCGCATGGCCTGGCTGGTGGCCTTGCGGATCACGGGTTCGCCCATGCGGCCCGTGGCGCGGCGCAGCGCGTTGGCGAGGCCCTTTTCCTGCCGCGTGCCGCCCTTCAGCACTTCGCCGGTCAGCATCAGCGAGAAGGTGGCGGCATTGACGAAGACGCTGCCCGATTCGCCGACATGCTCGGCCCAGTCCTGCGAGGCGACCTTGTCGCGGATCAGCGCGTCGGCTGTTTCCTCGTCCGGCACGCGCAGCAGCGCTTCGGCGAGGCACATCAGGGCGATGCCTTCCTCGGTATCGAGCCCGTAAGTGGCCAGAAAGGCGTCCAGTCCGCTGGATTCCTTGCGGCGCGCGTCCTCGATCAGCTGCGTTGCGGTGGCGGCAGCATTTTCGTGGACATTGGTGATCGCACCAGCCTGTTCCAGGCGCAGTTCGAGGCAGGCTTCCTCGTCCTGCCGGTAAGCATCGCGCAATGCGGTTCTATCGAGAGCCATGCGGCGCACTTGCACATGGTAACAAGGGTAATCAAGTGAAGTCGCATCGCAGGCGGGGCGAGGCGAGTTAACTGCGCGTCAGCCGGGCACCCACTGGTAGCGATAGGCGTCGCCGTCGACGTGGACGTGGCCCGCGCTGGTGCCGCGGAAATGCGCCGGCAGGCAGAGCAGCTGCTCTTCCGCCGCGCGGCGCAGGATACGCTGCCGGGTGACGCTGGCCTCTGCCGGATCGGCATCGAAGGCGAAGGGCAGGTCCGGACGGATCAGCTGGATCGGATGGTGGATCACGTCCCCCCAGAAGATCGCTTCGCCGGCATCCGCCTTGCCGTGGATGGTGCAGCAGCCGGGCGAGTGGCCGAAGGCGGGTTCCAGCCACACGCCGTCACCGATCTCGCGGTGCGCGACGTGGTTCTCGTCCACGATGATGCCCTGGCCTGCATCCATCACTGGGACGATGGAGTCGATGAAGCTGGCGTGGTGGGCTTCCTCGCCCGGCGGTTCCTGCTGGAAGTATTCGTAGTCGCGGCGGCCGAAGAGGTATTTGGCATTGGGGAAGGTGGGCATCCATTTCCCGTCCTCCAGCCGGGTGTTCCAGCCCACATGATCGAAGTGCAGGTGCGTGCACATGACAAGGTCGATGTCCTCCGGTGCGAACCCGGCGCGGCGCAGGTTGCCCAGATAGTCGGTGTCCAGCTGGTGCACCGCTTCCACCAGCCGGTCCTTGTGATTGCCGTCGCAGGTGTCGACGAGGATGGTCTGCCCGTCGACCTCGATCACGAAGGAATGGATCGACAGCGTCATCAGCGAGCTTTCGGCGTCCTTGCCGAACTCGCCATCGCCAAGGTCGAACCAGCTCTGTAGCCGGGCGATGTCGGCGGGCGTCACGCCGGGCAACTGCTCCTTCATCGGCGTTGGCGATTCCATCTCCAGCACCTTGTGGATGCGCATCCGGCCCAGCGTGATTGGCGGCATTGTCCTCTCCCCTCGGACGCGATCCTAGCCTCGCGGCGGCTGGCGCGCTAGGCGCTGCGCGATGCGGATCATCTTCTCTCGCAAGGGTTTCGACAGCGCGGCGGGTGGCGGCCCCTCGCCGATCGTCGATGGGCGACCGCTCAGCCTGCCGATCCCCGCCAATGGCGAGCTGTCGCGCACGACCTACGGCGACCTGGGCCTGGGCGAGCATGCCTCGAAGGCCAGCCGCGGCAAGCTGGGCGCGGCGGACCTGTGCCATCACGACCCGATGTTCCGCGAGAACGGCCGCGCCCTGCTGGGCCAATGTGGCGCGGCGCAGACGCACCTGGAGCGGCAAGGCGTCACCGAGGGTGACTGTTTCGTCTTCTTCGGCCTGTTCCGCGCCGAGGGCGGGGCGCCGCACCACCGCGTGTTCGGCTACCTGAAGATCGAGGAGGTCGTCCCGCTGGTCGACGCGCCGCCCACCCGATTGCAGGAACTGGCCGCGATTGGCGTGCCGCACGCGATCGGCCTGCATGCGTCTAACGACGTCGTCTATGCCGGGGAAGGACGCACGGCCAGCCGTGCGCATGACACCCTGCGCCTGACCGTCCCCGAAGGCCCGCCGAGCATGTGGCGCGTCCCGGAATGGTTGCACGAAACGGGGCTGAGCTATCACCACAAGCCTGATCGCTGGCATGCGGATGGCCGCCTGCAGAGCGTCGCGCGCGGACAGGAATTCGTGGCCGACGTGGGCGAGCGCAAGGACGCCCGCCAATGGCTGGACGAAACCGTCGCGCTGATCGCGGGCTAGCCGGCCGGCTGGCTTTCGTTCGGCTTGTTCAGCGCGTTGATGCCGGCATGGACGCGCGCCTCGATCTCTTCCCGCGGAAGCCCCGGTTCGATGGGCTCGCCGAAATGAATCGTCAGGGTGCCGGGCCGCTTCAGGCCGCGCTGGTACAGCGGGCCGCTGTCGATGGCGACGGGCACCACCGGCAGGTTCAGCAGCTTGTAGAGGGCGGCAAACCCCGCCTGCAGCGGCGGGCGCGTACCATGCGGGACGCGGGTGCCTTCGGGGAAGATGACGATCGGACGCTCGTGCTCCAGCAGCGGCTTGGTTGCGCGGATCATGCTGCGCAGCGCCTTGGCCCCTTCCTGCCGGGCGACCGGGATGACCCCGTAGTTGCGCGCCGCCGTGCCCCAGCCGGGAATATCGAACAATTCCTGTTTCGCGAACAGCGCGGGAAATTCGAACATCGTCGGCAGGTTGATCGCCTCGAAGAAGCTCTCGTGCTTGATCGCGTAAAAGGCGCGCGAAGTCGGCTGCTGGCCGGTCTCCACGATGGTGATCCCCAGCAGCCTGCGACAGGCCCAGTGGTGCAGCTTCGACCAGGTGTCGGGCCAGAAGCGGATGCCCGATGGCGCGATAAAGGCAGCCAGCACCGCCCCCGTCACGCAGATGATCGAGCCGAGATAGAATACGGCGTAGAAGGCAATGTTGCGAAGGTAGATCACCCGAGGGCCTGTAACGTCCAGACAGCAATAAGCTTGTGATATTCCAGAAATAGCGTGCCGAAGCTAGCTTCCGAGCGAACGGCATCGCGGGTGACGCTGACGGTGTCGGGCAGTTGCTCGCTGAGTTCTGCGGCGGCGCGGCGCATGTGCCAGTCTGCGGTCACCAGCCGGATCGAGCTGTAGCCCCGGTCCTCCAGCCACTCTGCCGTCTCGCGGGCATTGCCCCGGGTGTCGAGCGCGGAGAAGCCAAGCGTGACGCAGCAGTTCATCACCCGGTCGGGCACATCGAACTGCGCCTGGAATTCGCCCGGTTGCACCGTGGTGTCGACGCCGGTCACCAGCATCTGTTCGGCAGCGCCGACTTGTAGCATTTCCAGCCCGCGCTGGATGCGTCCGCCGCTGCCGGTCGGCACGACGATGGCATCAGTCTGCGACTGCGGCGCAGGCTGGGGCAGGGCGATGGCGAACCACAGGAAGCCCAATGCCCACAGGATCACCGGAACGGCGATGATGCGGCGGATCATAACATCCTCCGCAAGGCACCGACGACGGTCAGCCGCGCGGTGAGCATGGCCAGGATCACGCCCGCCACCGGTACGGCACCGATCACCAGCCAGTCGCGCGTCGCCAGCGTTCCCCCGGCGACCAGGCCCGATCCCAAGGCGGCAAATTGCTGGCCCAGCACGAAGATCGCGCCGATCCCAAGCGCCAGCCCGGCCACGCCGCCCAGCGCGGCGTCGATGCCGATGGAACGCTGGAAGATGCGGGCGATCTGCCCGTCGGTTCCACCAAGATGGTGGATCACGTCGATGGTGTCGCGGTTGGAGCCGAGCGCGCTGCGCGCCGCCAGCCAGACGGCGGCCACGCTGGTGGCGGCCAGCAGCACGACCAGGCCGATGGCGAGATATTGCAGCGAGCGGATCGCGTTGAACACCGGTGCCAGCCAGCCCGCCTGCGCGTCTAGTCTTGCGGAAGGCACCTCGGCCACCAGTTCGGCGCGCAATTCGCGCAGGCGCAAGGCCGTGACGGGACCGGATAGGCGCACGTCGATCAGCGCGGGCGTGGGGACGGCGGCCTCGCCGGTGGCCGCTTCACCCAGCCATGGCTCGAGCAGTGCGGCAAGCTCGGCATCGGGCACGCGGCGGACCGAGGCGACATCGTCGCGCGCGGTCAGGAAAGCGACCGCCTGTTCGGCCTGCCGCTCGCGCTCAGCCGGCGCGCCCTCGACAATCTGGACCGTGATGCCGCCGGCGATCTCCGTCCGGGCATTGGTCGCGACATTGTGGAGCGCGAGGCCCGCGCCGGCCGCCATTACCGTCAGCGCGATCATGATCGCCATGACCCACGGCATCGGGCCAGCGATGCGCGCTTGCGGCAACATGCGCGCGCTTTCGCTGCCGAAGCGCGGTGCTCCACGGCGGATCAGTCCTGCAAGTGCCATCAGGCCATCACCTCGCGCTTTGGCGGGTAACGCAGAGCCCCCGTGGGGTCGGACAGCGTGCCCTTGTCGAGCCGCATGATCAGGGAATCGGGCACCTTGCGCAGCAGGTGGACGTCGTGGGTGGCGACCACCACCGTGGTGCCCAGCCGGTTCAGCGCCTCGAACAGGCGCAGCAGCTTCACTGCCATATCGGGATCGACGTTGCCGGTCGGTTCGTCGGCCACCAGGATTTCCGGTCGGGCGATAACCGCGCGGGCAATGGCGACGCGCTGCTGTTCGCCGCCCGAAAGCGTGGCAGGGCGGGCATCGATGCGGTGCTCCAGCCCGACCCACTCCAGCATGTCGGCCACCGGTTTCTGGATCTCGTTCTCGCTCATGCCCGAAATGCGCAGCGGCAGCGCGACATTGTCGAAGGCGGTAAGGTGCGGGATCAGTCGGAAGTCCTGGAACACAACGCCGATCCGGCGGCGGAAGTCCGGCAGGTTGCGGCGCGGCTGGGTGATCAGATCGTGCCCGAACATGCGGATGGCTCCGCGCGACGGCCGCTGGGCGAGGTAGAGCAGCTTCAGCATCGAGGTCTTGCCCGCGCCGCTGGCGCCGGTGAGGAAATAGAAGCTGCCGGGATAGAGCGTAAAGGAAATGTCGCTCAGCACCTCTTTGTCGGTGCCGTAACGCAGCCCGACATTGTCGAACTGGACAATTGAATCCTCGTGGCCGCTCATGGCCGCTAGCTAGGCGCTCTAGATGACGACGGGAAGGGTAAGCGAGACATTCACCATGCTTATATGCGCTGGTGCTTGTGGAAAAAAGGCGGAACTGTGCCCTTGATACGGCTGCGTTAGCTTGCCCTTGCGTGCATGCGAGGCGTAGGAAACTGCGGTAGTTACGATGATTATCCAGTGTCCCGCCTGCTCGACGCGCTATGTCGTGCCCGATACCGCCATCGGCGTCGAAGGCCGAACCGTGCGCTGTGCCAAGTGCCGGCACAGCTGGTTCCAGGATGGCCCGCACGTGCCCGGCGCGCCGGGAGGCGAGGCCCCGGCGCCGGCGCCTGCTCCGACACCCACGCCGACGCCGACGCCGCCTCCGGCAGCAGCGCCCGCCCCGCCACCGCCACCTCCGCCGGAGCCGGTTGCGGAAGCGCCGGTAGCCGAGCCGACACCTGCACCTGCGCCAATTGCTGAGCCAGAGCCGGCCCCGGAACCCGTCGCCACCGAGGAGCCGGAAGAGGAGCCGTTGCCCGACCTGCCGCAGGCGGACAGCGAGGTTGCCCCGCCGCCGGTGGTCGAGGAGCATGAGCAATACGAGGCTGAAGGGTCCTATTTCGATCCCGACCCGATGTTCCGCCCGCGCCGCAACCCGCTGCGCATGTGGACCTGGGCGGCGGCCATCTTCGCCATCGTCGCGGCAGGGACGATCTTCGCGGTCAGCTATTGGGGCCTGCCGGACTGGGTGCCGGTCGAACGTCCGACCTTCGCCGCCGACCAGCCCGACCTGCAGCTGGATTTCCCTCCCGAAGAGCAGGAACGCCGCCAGTTACCCAATGGTACCGAGTTCTTCGGGGCGAGCGGACGCATTACCAATATCGGCACCCAGACGCGTGACATCCCGACCATCCTGATCGTCCTGCGCGATAGCCGCGATGCCATCGTCTACAGCTGGGAAGTGCCGCCGCCGCAGCGCACGCTGGCGCCGGGCGAGACGGTGACCATCAACGAGGCCGTGACCGATATTCCCCGCCGCGCGCGTTTCGCCGAATTCGGCTGGAAACCCGAGTAGCACTGCCGCCGCGCAAGTCGCGATTTCATCGCTTGCAGCACAGGTGCCTTCTTGCTAGGGGCGCGCTCCTACCGAGGCGGGCCGCTGGCCCGCCCTTCTGTATCGATGTGCGGTCGTGGCGGAACTGGTAGACGCGCAACGTTGAGGTCGTTGTGGCCGAAAGGCCGTGGAAGTTCGAGTCTTCTCGACCGCACCATCATTTCTCCGAAAATCTGACATTCCGGGCTGTCCCCGCGGCGGGGCGGGCTGGTCGCAATTGCGCTCAGGCGCTGGCGGCGCGCGGGCCGCGCAGTACCTGTCAAAGGTGGCCTGAAATCGCCTCGCTACCGCGCCGGTCAATTCCGGGCGATTTGCGGTCGACGCAAGATCGTTGCTTTCGTGATTCCCGTAAATGACTGCTTTGCTTGAGTTTGTTGATCCTAATCAATGTTAGTAACGTCCGTGACGGTCAAATAGCCCTGCCTAATGTGCGGAGTCTCGCACGCGGAAGACAGGGAAGGAACTCACATGAAGACCCGGATTCGATCGACCTTGACGACAAGCGCTTCGGTGCTGTCGTTGTGCATCGCCAGTACGGCGCTGGCCAACGGGGGAACGCAGACCGTCGTGCCCGGTGAAGACCTTCCCGCCGATGCCACGCTGGAAGCCGGGGAGACGTTGGAGACCGGTGTCACGACCACCGGATCGCCTTCCGCCGAGTCCTTCGTGATCGATGTACCCAGTGGCACCTTCACCCAGCACCTGATGGTCGAGGACGAGGATCACGATCACACTGTCACGGTGCAGGCGCTCGAGCCCCCGCTTTCCCTCAGCCTGGTCAATGACGGCACGCTCAGCATCATTGCCGACTCCACCGCGGTCTCGGGCGAGGGGACTCCGGCTTCGGCGGTCGCCTATGTCGAAGATGCGGTAAGCCAGATCCTGACCGCACCCGAAGCCGACCTTGATATCTATCTTGCCAACAACGGTTCGCTCACGGTCGGTGCCCTGGCCTTGGCGCAGGGCAATGACGGGCAGTCGGCCACTGCCAATGCCGAGGTCGACGGCGCCTTGCACCAGGAAGCCACGGTCGAGGGCGGCGGCAACGGTACCGCACAGGTGACCGGGGTAAACACCGGCACGTTCGAAACCTTTGCCGATGCCACGGCTACCGCCGACGGCGAAGCAGTTGCCACCGCCGATGTGCGGGAAGCGCTGTTCATGCGCGCGCAGGCCAATGGTGCCGGCGATGGTGCGGTCAGCACCGACTACAGCAATTCGGGCAGCGTGACGGCCTGGAGCAGTGCGCTGGCTACCAGCAACGATGCCGATGCCTATGCCCAGGCTACCACGGGCGGCGGCGAGCACGGCCTCGTGCATGTCCGCGGGGCCGCCAACGGCGTCGGCCTCGATTCGGCCGATGTCACCTTCACCAACGAGAGCGGCGGCACGTTCGACGCGATGGCCACTGCCGTGGCCACTGCGCCGGGCTTTGCCGAAGCCTTCGCCATTGGCGGCGATGCCTTCTCCGGCGAGCACGACGAAAAGGGTGGCGGCATCGTCATGAAAGCCCAGGCCAGCGGTCAGGACGACGGCACGATGACGGTCACGCTGGTCAATGACGGCGCGATGTCCTTCGCCTACAATTCGACGGCCACGTCCACCGGCATCCCGGTGCCGGATGACACCGCGACAACGCAGGATGTGATCCCGGACAATAGCGGTGCCCTGGCGGTCAGCTACGCCAATGGCGCGATCCACCAGATCGTCGAGGCCGGCGGACCGGAAAGCTTCATCGGCCGCACCGGCGTTGCCAGCATCGACAACGGCGGCAGCCTGAGCTTCAACGCCTCTGCCACCGCCACCTCTGTCGCCTTCAGCGAGGCCGTTGCCTTTATCGGCGGCGCCGTCGTGCAGCAGGGCGAGATCAGCGGAGAAGCGACGCTCGACTTCGGCAACACCGGCGATTTCTCCGTCGGCACCAATGCCGTTGCGGATGGTGCGGTCGGCCTCGCCTATGCCGAAGCCATCGGCGTGGTGCAGGAAATGATCGCCACGGTCGGGGCCAATTCGGTCTTCGGCAACGGCGGTGATTTCGCCGTCGATGCAACGGCAACTGCGACCGGCACCGAGGGTGCCTTTGCCGGCGCCGAAGCCATCGGCTTTACCGCGACTGCCGAACCGCTGGCGATTTCCGCCGACAATTCGGGAACCTTCACCGTAACTTCGACTGCCACGTCGGATGGCTTTGCCGAGGCATTCGCCGGCGGTCTCGGCTTCTTCGCCGACATCGACCCGACGCAGCTGCCGCCCGATGAGGGTTCCGGCCACGGCGGTGGCCACGGCGGCGGCGGCGGCCAGGGCGGCGGTGGCGGCGAAGGCCATGACGGCGATGAGCCTGACGATCCGTGGGAAGCCTGGACCAACGCCCTGTCCGGCACCGTCGTCAACAGCGGCACGATCGACGTGACCGCGACCGCCACCGGCGGAGACCTGGCCGGCGGCATGGTGATGACCACGCAGGACGTTGGCGAGCCCAACGCCTTCGCAGAAGCCATCGGCCTCTATTTCGTCTCGGTGTCGAACAACGTCGCGCTCACCAACTCGGGCACGATCAGCGTGTCGGCGGTGACCGATGGCGGCGTCTCCGAGGCGACCGGCATCCTTGTCGAAACCTTCGAGGACTCGCCGCTGGTACCGGGTGAGATGGACCTGATGTCGATCACCAGCGATGGTGGCACCATCATCGCTCGCGAGAGCGTGGATGGCGGGGCGACCTGGCAGCACGGTACGGCGATCGACGTGCAGGACGCACCGGTTCCCGTCGCGCTCGCCTTCTCCGGTAGCAGCCACGTCTATGGCGACATCCTGCTGAGCGACGACGATACGATCACCGTTGCCGGTGGCACGCTGTTCCTCGACGGCACGGTGAACCCGCCGGAAGAAACCAACGGCGTCGACTTCGACACCATCACGGCCAGCATCGATCGCGACATTATCGCTGCGGCCGGTCCGGTCGGACCACTGGTGGGCAGCCTGTCGGTTGCCAGCGACGGTACGCTGCACCTGGCAGACCAGCCGAACAACAACCCGTCCTACAGCGGCCCGTCGTCGGTCAACGTCGACAGCTTCTCCATCGCGAGCGGCGGTACGCTGGCCCTGCAGCTGCCCAGCTCCACGATGGCGGCGGACGCTGAGGTGGCATACCCCTATGTCAACGCCAACACGGCCGACATCGACGGGGCGAACCTGGTCCTCGACGTGAATACGCCGAACGGCCTGTTCGATGATCTCTATGTCTTCAACGACATCATCGACGCAGTGTCGCTGTCGGGTGCCTTCGCTTCGGTGACGACGGATACCGGCTCGATCTTCCTCGATCCGGCGGTCACCTATGACGATGCCGACAATGTCGACCTGTCGCTGACGCGGATCCCCTTCGGTGACTCCGGCTTCGGGCTGAACCCGAACCAGCAGTCGGCCGCCAACGGCATCGAGGGCGTCTACTCCCCCATGCTGACCGGTGACTTCGCTGACATGCTGGCCGAGATGTTCCTGATGAGCGATGTCGGCACCTACGGCTCGGCACTCAGCAGCATCCACGGGGCGCAATATGCGACCTACCTCCAGTCGCTCGGCTGGATGGGTGCCCGCTTCAACGGCCTGTTGTCCGACATGGGCGGCTGCGCCGCGCTGGAACTGGCCGACGGCACGCTGTCCTGCCGCCGCGATAGCAGCGTCGGCATCTGGGCGACCGCCAACTATGCCAAGGAGGACATCGACACCGATCCGGCACAGGATGCGACTGGCCTGAATGGCGAGCAGCTCTACATCGCTGGTGGTTTCGACTTCACCGTCGGTGAGCACGGCGTGATCGGCCTGGGCGGTGGTTACGTCCAGAACGAGGCCGAGTTCGACCTGTGGGGCGGACAGCTGGATGCGGACGGTTTCCAGGTCGGCGGTTATGCTGCCTACGATCCGGGCACCTTCTACCTCCGCGGTGCGGTCAGCTATTCCGAGCTGAGCGGCGATGCCACCCGCACGATCGTGGTGGGCAACATCACCGGTGCGGCCGTCGCGCAGCCCGATGCCAACATCTGGGCCGCCGGCGCGGAGATCGGCTATCGCCTGCCGCTGGGTGAGGCAACGCTCACGCCCTATGCCGCGCTCGACTATGTCTCGGCCGAGCTGGAAGGCTTCACGGAAAGCGGCCCGACCGGCGGCAACCTCGTCGTCTATGATGCCGAGGACGACTATGCCACCGGTGAGGTCGGCCTGAAGCTGGGCCTGCCGATGGGCGACTTCTTCCCCGAAGCGCGCGTCGGCTGGCGTCACCAGTTCGAGGATGCCCCGACCAGCTTCCTCGCCTCCTACGCCGCGCAGCCGGGGTCGACCTTCTCGATCCTTGGCCCGCAGCGTGACGAGGATGCCATCACCGCGGGGCTGGGCCTTGCCTTCGGGCTGGGCGAGAATGCCTCGCTGCGCCTCGATTACGAGGGCTGGATCGGCGACCAGCACCAGGTGCACTCGGGCGGGCTGACGCTGCGGATCGGCTTTGGTGGCGAGGAGCCGGCTCCCCCGCCGCCGCCCCCGCCGCCTCCGCCTCCGCCGCCTCCGCCTCCCCCGCCGCCGCCCCCGCCGCCGCCGCCTCCCCCGCCGGCACCGGTGTGCGAGCAGGGTCCCTACATCGTGTTCTTCGATTGGGATAAGTCGGACATCACGCCGGAAGCAGCCACGGTGCTGAACAGCGCGATCACGGCCTATGGCGACTGCGGTACCGCTGCCATCATGCTGGCCGGTCACACCGACCGTTCGGGCAGCGAGGAGTACAACATGGGCCTGGCGGCACGCCGCAACGCCTCGGTGCAGGACTACCTCACCGCACGTGGCGTCCCGGCAGCCCGCATCTCCACCGAGGCTTTCGGCGAGAGCATGCCCCGCGTGCCGACCGCCGACGGTGTGCGCGAACTGCAGAACCGCCGTGTCGAGATCACCTACGGCCCGGGATCGGGCATGTAAGCGCTCTCAGCACGCGCCAAGATGGAAGGGCCGGGAGCGATCCCGGCCCTTTTGCTTTCGGAACCTGGCCCGGCTCTTGCGGGTTTATCGAGCAAAGGAGATACATGATGATTGGCAAGCTAATCGGCGCCGGTGTTGGCGCTGCGCTCAGCAAGGAAACCCGCAAGTTCGGCGGTGCGACCGGAGCCGTACTCGGGGCGCTCGCCGTGCCTGTGGTCAGCCGCCTGCGCCTACCCGTGTTGCTGGCACTGGCCGGTGGTGGCTACCTGGCGAAGAAGCTGTCGGACAAGGGCAAGGCCCCGGAAGACCCCTCCGCAAGCACCTGACACGGGCCAGAAATTCGCAAATGTGAAGAGCAGTCCATAAAGGGCTGCTCTTTGCATCTGGGCGCTGGACTCGCAGCCCATTCGACCTAGTCTCCCTGCCCGAGGGGAGAGACATCATGAAAGTTGCACGCCGTTCTTTGCTGGTGGGCGGGGCCGCCGCCGCTGCCGGAGCCGTCACCGGTCCGGCCATGGCGCAGGGTTCCGCCAGCTCGTCTGCCGAGCCCTGGGTGGAGGAGACGCCCATCGTCGCTACGCGCGAGCAGCTCGAAGCGATCTGCGATGCTTATTGCGCGGCGCTGGTGGCGGGCGATCCCGCACGCGCACCGTTCCACCCCGAGTGCATCTTTGCCGAGAACGACCAGGTGCTGCCGTTGGGCGAGGCCGCGTGGAAGACGACCACGCGTTTCGGCAGCTACAAGCACTACTACGCCGATCCGCAGCATGGCGAAGTGGGGCTGGTCGCGAACAGCTACGAACAAGGTGGCGGCTGCGTCTTCGTGCTGCGGCTGAAGGTGGACGCGGACCACCGCATCACCGAGGCTGAACAGTTCATCGCCCGTGATCCCAACGGTGCCGCCGCCTACGAACGGCTGGGCGCGCCCGACCCGGTCTGGCTGGAGCCGATCCCGCCTGCCCAGCGGCAGAGCCACGAGGCACTGCAGGCGGTCAGCTGGATGTATTTCCAGGCCCTGGAGCGCAACGACGGCGCAGGCGTCTACCCTTTCCGCCCCGATTGCGAGCGGATCGAACATGCCCGCCCCACAGTGGCCCAGCCACAAGTGGAGAATTACGGCCATTCCGATGCCACCACCCGCTTCATCACGCTGGAGGCCAAGGCGCAGTACGAGCTGGGACTGATGGCCTTCGTCACCAAGATCCGCGACCGCAAGACGCTGGTGGTGGACGTGGAGCGCGGCGCGGTGCTGGGCAGCGGCTTCTACGATTTCGACGGCGCGCTGGAGACGATCAACTTCGACGACGGCACCGTGTGGGACTTGCCGCCCTACTTCCGCACGCCGCGCAGCCACCATGCGAACGAAGGCTTCAAGATCATCAACGGCAGCTTCCGCTATGTCGAGATGACCTTCATCGAAGTGCCTTTCGGCACCCGGCACGTCTTCCCCGGCAGCAGCATGACGGTCAGCCTCGACTACACGCCGGCCAAGCCCGCTGCGCAGCCGGCACGCGTGGCCACCCCGGCAGAGCACGACGCGCTGACCGACCGGATTGTCGACGCCATGGCGCGCAACTGCCCTTGCGACCTGCCGCTGGCGCATGATGCGCGTTACACCGAGAACGGCGTTCCGGTGAAACTTGGCACCGGCAACTGGTGGACCTTCGACGGCAAGCGCGACTGGCAGGTGCACCTTGCCGATCCGGCAAGCGGGCAAGGCGGCTGGATGGGCGCGATCGACGAGCGCGGCCTGTTCGCGCAGATGGCGCTGCGCTGGAAGATGGTCGATGGCCTCATCACCGAGCTGGAAACGGTGACGGGCCGCCCGCAGGCACCCTCGCAAGGGCGCGACCTTGCGGAGGCGACCTACACCATGTTCTGGCCGCCGCTGGTGCGCGACGTTCTGGCCGAGGGCTACACCGGCACGCCCGACGTGTTCCGCGCGCCGACCCCGGCCGACCGGCTGGCGCTGGAAAGCGCGGTGCGCGACATGGAAGCGACCGGCAATGACCGGGTGAACGGCCATGCGGTGGACGACCTTGCCGCCCTGCATGCAGGCCTAGTCTATGGCGGGATGCGCCCGTGGCTGGTGGACGAGGCGCGCGGCCTCGGCCTCGGCCTGTCGCTGTGGTCTAATTCGGGCGTGGGCAGCTTTGCCGAAGAGCACCGCCACCCGCGCTCCTCACCCTGGACGGACCTGCACGCCCGGCTGGTGAAGCTGGCGCACGGCAACGCTGCGACGTCGGAGGAACTGGTGGTGCGCGTCCCCTTTGGTCAGGGAAGCGGTTGGGACGGTTGAGAAGCCAGCGGCTTCGCTTGAACCGAATCGGCGGGGTTCCTAACTCGGTCGCTCCACCAGCGAATCGAGACGTTACATGACCACCCATCGCACCCGCATGCTCATCATCGGCTCCGGCCCTGCCGGCTATTCCGCCGCCATCTATGGCGCGCGCGCGGGGATGGAGCCCATCGTCGTGCAGGGCCTGCAACCCGGCGGCCAGCTGACCATCACCACCGATGTCGAGAACTATCCCGGCTTTGCCGACGTGATCCAGGGCCCGTGGCTGATGGAACAGATGCAGAAGCAGGCCGAACATGTCGGCACGCGCATGATGTGGGACACCATCGTCGAGGTGGACCTCGAGGGCGGCAGCCCCTTCCGCGCCGTGGGTGACAGCGGTGACGAATACATCGGCGACGTGCTGGTGATCGCCACGGGCGCGCAGGCCAAGTGGCTGGGCGTGCCCGGCGAACAGGAACTGGGCGGCAAGGGCGTTTCAGCCTGCGCCACCTGCGACGGGTTCTTCTATCGCGGCAAGAAGGTGGCCGTGATCGGCGGCGGCAATACCGCCGTGGAAGAGGCGCTCTACCTTACCAACCATTCCGACGACGTGACCTTGATCCACCGCCGCGACGAGCTACGCAGCGAGAAGATCCTACAGGATCGCCTGTTCGCCAACGAGAAGATCACGCCGCTCTGGAACAAGACCGTCGAGCGCTTCGTGGCGGGCGAGGACGGCAAGCTGCACCACCTCGAGCTGGTCGATACCGTCACCGGCGAGAAGTCGACGCTGGAGTGCGACGGGGCCTTCGTTGCCATCGGCCACGCCCCGGCGACCGAGCTGTTCAAGGGCAAGCTGGAGATGGATGCGGGCGGCTACCTGGTGGTCGAACCCGGCACGCCCAAGACTGCCATCCCCGGCGTCTTTGCCTGCGGCGACGTGATGGACCACACCTATCGCCAGGCGGTGACGGCGGCGGGCACCGGCTGCATGGCCGCGCTGGATGCCGAACGCTTCCTTGCGACGCTGGAACACGCCGCCAAGGAAACCGCCGCGGCGGAGTAGTTCTTACTCGTGATCGTGGCGGCCGAAGTCCGGCCGTGCGTCGTCCTGGCCTTGCTCGACGATCCGGCGACGGATCGCGCGGGTCTTGCTGAACAGGTCGAACATGGTTTCGCCGTCTCCCGCGCGAATGGCTTCGCGCATCAGGGCGAGGTCCGACAGGAAGCGGTCCATCATTTCCAGCACCGCCTCGCGATTGTTGAGGAAGACATCGCGCCACATGGTTGGGTCTGATGCGGCAATGCGGGTGAAATCGCGGAAGCCGCCGGCAGAGTACTTGATCACCTCGCCCCGCGTCACCTCTTCCAGGTCGCTGGCGGTGCCGACGATGGTGTAGGCGATCAGGTGGGGGATGTGGCTGGTAACGGCCAGTACCAGGTCATGGTGCTCGGCATCCATGATCTCGACGGTCGAGCCCAGCGCTTCCCAGAACGCGGAGAGTGCCTCCACCTTGTCGGCGGGCGCGTCCTCCGACGGTGTGATGATGCACCAGCGGTGGTGGAACAGCGTGGCGAAGCCTGCTTCCGGACCAGATTGCTCCGTCCCCGCGACGGGGTGGGCGGGGATGATCGTGTGACGTGGCAGGGCCGCGGCCAGCCCGCGCGACACGGTCAGCTTGGATGAGCCGACGTCGCTGATGACCACGTTTTCCCCCAGGCCCGGAGCGACGGCCGCCGCCGCGGAGCCCATGGCGCCGACCGGCACGCAGAGGATGACGAGGTCGGCCCCGCGCACGGCATCGGCGGCGTTTTCGCTGACCGTGCCGACCAGACCCAGCTCGCGGGCCTTGTCGCGCACTTCGGGATCGGCATCGAAGCCGCTGGTGGCGACCCCGGGCAGGTGTTCCTGCACGGCGAGGCCGATCGAACCGCCCAGGAGGCCGAGGCCGATGATGGCGACGTGGTTGAAGCTCATTGTGCCGCCTCGCACAGCTGGCGCAGCACGCTGGCGACTTCGTCCATCTGCGCGTCGGTGCCGATGGTGATGCGCAGCGCCTGCGGCAGGCCCTGTCCCGGCAGGTGGCGCACGGCATAGCCGGCATCGGCGATGGCGGCCTGCGCCGCCTCGGCGCTTACGCCACCTTCGAACAGCACCAGCACGAAATTGGTCTCGCTCGGCACGACCGAGAGGCCGTGGTTGCCCAGCGCCTCCACCGCCGCGACGAAGGCGGCGCGGGCCCTGGCATTGTGCTCGCGGCTACGCTCCACGAAGTCCTGGTCCGCCAGTGCCGCGACGGCAGCGCGCTGGCCGCTGCCGGTGACGTTGAAGGGGCCCCGGATGCGGTTCAGGGCGTCGACAAGGTGCGGCGCGCCGGTCGCCCAGCCGATCCGTTCGCCGGCAAGGCCGTAGATCTTGGAGAAGGTGCGGGTGACCAGCACGTTCTCGGCGCTCGCCGCCAGCTCCATCCCGCCATCGTCCATCCCCGGCGCGACATATTCGGCATAGGCCTGATCCAGCACGAGCAGCACATGCGGCGGCAGGCCCGCATGCAGGCGCTCAACTTCGGCGCGCGGCATGTAGGTGCCGGTGGGATTGTTCGGATTGGCGAGGAAGACAACCTTGGTGGTCTCGTCCACCAGCTTCAGCAGGGCATCCACATCGGTGCCGTAATCGGCGTCCGGCGCAACGACCACCTCCGCCCCGCAGCGGCGCGTGGCGATGTCGTAGACGGAAAATCCGTAGCGCACGTGGATGATGCTGTCGCCCGGCCCGGCGAAGGCCTGCGCGGCGAGGTTCAGCAGTTCGTCCGATCCGGTGCCGCAGACAATGCGTGCAGGGTCGATTCCGTGCAGCTCGCCAAGGGCGGCGCGCAGCTGCGTCGAGTCCGGGTCGGGGTAGAATTGCGGCTGGCCCGTGCCCTCCAGCGCCGCCAGCGCCTGCGGCGATGTGCCCAGCGGGTTTTCGTTGGCGGACAGCTTCACCAGCGGCTTGCCATCCGCTGCCTTTGCCTTGCCAGGCACATAGGCATGGATTGCAGCCACATAGGGCTTCATCACGGGGCGGTCGGAGGCGCTTTCCTTGGTCACGGAAAGGGCGCATAGCGGCCCTTAACGACGATTGACAGCCTGCAAAGCGTCGCCCAAGTCGCTTTGCGAAAACCATGGCCCCATCCAGCGCAACTTCCTTTCGCTCGCTGAAGCTCGATACCCCGCTGCACCTCGACAGCGGGCGCGAGCTTGCGGGCGTCGAAATCGCCTATGAAACCTACGGCGAGCTGGCGGCGGACAAGTCCAACGCGGTGATGGTGTTCCATGCGCTGACGGGGGACCAGTTTCTCGCCAGCACCCATCCCGTCACCGGCAAGCCCGGCTGGTGGGAACGCATGGTCGGTCCCGGCAAGCCCATCGATACGGATCGTTTCCACGTGATCTGCGCCAACGTGATCGGCAGCTGCATGGGCTCCACCGGCCCCGCCAGCAGCAGCGCAGATGGCACGCCTTACGCCATGCAGTTCCCGGTCATCACCATTCGCGACATGGTGCGTGCGCAGATACGCCTGCTCGATGCGCTGGGAATCGAGCGGCTGCACGCGGTCGTCGGCGGGTCCATGGGCGGGATGCAGGCGCTGTCCTGCGCGGCCAATTTCCCGGAGCGGACCGGACGCGTGCTGGCGATTGCCACCACGGCCCGCCACTCGGCGCAGAACATCGCCTTCCACGAGATGGGGCGGCAGGCGATCATGGCCGATCCCAACTGGCGCGGCGGCGACTATTACGATGGCAATAGCCCGGACAAGGGGCTGGCCGTGGCCCGCATGGCGGCGCATATCACCTATCTTTCCGAAGAAGGGCTGACCGAGAAATTCGGCCGCCGGCTGCAGGATCGCGAGGCCAAGAGCTTCGGCTTCGATGCCGATTTCCAGGTGGAAAGCTACCTGCGCCACCAGGGCATCAGCTTCACCGACCGCTTCGATGCCAACAGCTATCTCTACATCACCCGCGCCATGGACTATTTCGACCTGGCCGAGGAAGCGGACGGTCTGCTGGCCGATGCCTTCGCGGGGGCCAAGGACACGCGCTTCTGCCTCGTCAGCTTCGATACCGACTGGCTCTATACCACCGCCGACATGCGCGAGGTGGTGCATGCGCTGAACGCGGTCGCCGCGCCGGTCAGCTTCGTTGAACTGAGCGCGCCGTATGGCCACGACAGCTTCCTGCTCGACGTGCCTGCGCTGGACCGCGTGGTGGAGGGCTTCCTCGGATGACCAAGCCCGTCACCTTCGACCTGCGCCCCGACCTTGCCAAGATCGCGTACCTCGTTCCCTCCGGCTCGCGCGTGCTCGATGTCGGCTGTGGCGAGGGCGACCTGATGGAGGCGCTGCAATCGCAGAAGGGTTGCGACGCGCGCGGCATGGAGATCGACCCGGAAGCAGTGGCCAAGGCCGTGTCACGCGGGCTTTCCGTGGTGCAGGGCGATGCCAACCGCGACCTTGCCGACTATCCGGACAAGGCCTTCGACGTCGCTATCCTCAGCCAGACGCTGCAGACGGCCGAGCGTCCCGAGTGGCTGCTCGACCAGCTGCTACGGATCGGTGGCCAGGCTTTCGTCAGCTTCCCCAATTTCGCCTACTGGCGCATGCGCCTGTCGCTGCTGGTCAACGGCCGCATGCCGGTGACGCGGCACCTGCCGGTGAGCTGGTACGAAACGCAGAACATCCACCACCTGACGGTGGACGACTTCCGCCACCTGATCGCGCAAAAGGGCGTGAAGGTGGAGGGCAGCTGGTTCTTCGCAAACGGCAAGGAAATCGGCGGCACGAGCGCGAACTGGCGCGCCGAGCACGCGGTATTTCAACTGAGCCGCTAGGCTAGATGGCCGATCCCGCCAGTACGGCGAGACAGATTCCGGGAAGCATGCCCAGCAGGCTGGCGGCGAGGAAGGCGCGGGCGCTGATCGGGGTGGCGGCACAGCCTGCGGTAACGACGGCATGCGGCACTGCGCCCAGCCTTGCCCCGACGACATAGATCGGACCCTTGCGCGCCAGGTGCTCCTGCACGCCCTGCAGGCGCTCGCCGAACTGGCGCTGCATCCGCTCGCCCAACCAACGGCGGGTGACGAGGAACAGCAGGTGGCTGCCAGCCAGGACACCAAGCGAGACGACGAGGATTCCGGCCACGCCCAGTACCAGTCCGCTGAGGAACGACATGGCGTTCACCGCGCCCGGCACCGAGAAAGCGACCAGCGACGCGGTCACCGTGGCCAGCAGCGCGGGCAGCGCCAGCGGGCCGAACGGCGTCGCGGCGATGCTTTCCAGCATGCTCATGGGCAGGATTGAGGAGACGAACGCATCCATGCTTACCTAGTGTCGAATTCCCGAACCGGTTCCAAGCTATATATTCTTTACTGCTATTCGGTTGCCGTGACGCTCGGCACAGGCAGCGTCATGCAGCGCCATCGTTGACGCAAAGCACGCTGTCGTCGCGGGCCAGGCACCACAGGCTGAGGCCCGCTGCCTTTGCCCGCTCAACCGCCATACTGGTAGGCAGCGAGATGGTGACCAGTCGCGTCGCCCCGGCGCGCACGGCCTTCTCGACGATCTCGTACGAGCAGCGCGCGCTGGAAAGGATGAAGCCTGCGCTCGCATCCTGCCCTGCCGCAGCCAGCGCGCCGACAAGCTTGTCCATGGCATTGTGCCGCCCGACATCCTCGCGCGCGTGCATGATGGCGCCATCGGGCGCGCAGAAGGCTGCGGCATGGGCAGCCCCCGTCTCGCGGGTGAGCGGCTGGTGCTCGCGCAGCTTGGCCAGGGCGGCAAAGATGGCTTGCGGGTCAACCGCACTGTGCGTGGGTACCCTGGGCAGCGGCTGCGACACCGCTTCGAGGTTTTCGATTCCGCACAGGCCGCAGCTCGATTCCGCCACGCGTGCCCGCACCCGCTCGGTCAGCTTGTCGATGCCGAGGCCGGTCAATTGCGCACGGGCGATCCAGCCGTGTTCGACTTCGGCAATGGCGATGTCCGAAATGTCCGAGGGGGCCTTGGCCAGCCCTTCGGTCAGCGCGAACCCGCGCGCGAAGTCCTCCAGGTCCGATGGCGTTGCCATCATCACCGCATAGGACAGGCCGTTGTATTCCAGCGCGACAGGAACCTCGGGCACCCAGCTGCGCTCCGCCGGGCGCGACGTGCCGTCCTTGCGGACTTCGATGGGCTTATCCGGCATCCGAGTTGTGCAGCCCGCCGTGCTTGGAGAAGTCCGTGGCGCGGGTCTGCGTGCCGGGGTGGCCCTTTTCGAGCAGGTGCTCGATCGCTTCGGCGGCGATATCGTCCAGGCCACTGCGATCGCCGGTGAAGATGGCCTTCTTCATCCGGGGATCCCAGAAGCTTTCGATATGGTCGGCCGTCGCCAGTACCGCCTTGTCGTGGCCGATGGCGACGAAGTTCTTGGCGATCTGGTTGGCGAAACGCACCAGCGTGGCTTGGGTATCCTTGCTCACTCGGCCGGCTCCATTTCGTCTTCACCGGCAATGCGGCGGCTGCGTTCGGCCAGCTCGGCATAGTCTTCCTGCCAGTCGGTCGGACCGTTGGAAGGCGTCACCTGCACCGCCGTCACCTTGTATTCCGGGCAGTTGGTTGCCCAGTCGGAGAAGTCGGTGGTGACCACGTTGGCCTGCGTCGCCGGGTGGTGGAAGGTGGTGTAGACCACGCCCGGAGCCACGCGATCGGTAACCTTCACCCGCAGCGTCGTCTCGCCGGTGCGGCTGGCCAGCTTGGTCCAGTCGCCGTCCTTCAAGCCGCGGTTCTCGGCATCGACCGGGTGCATTTCCAGCAGGTCTTCCGGGTGCCAGACGGTGTTCGCCGTGCGCCGCGTCTGCGCACCGACGTTGTACTGGCTGAGGATACGGCCGGTGGTGAGCAGCAGCGGGAAGCGCGGCCCGGTCTTCTCGTCGGTGGGGACGTAGTCGGTGACCACGAACAGCCCCTTGCCGCGCACGAAGCCCTCGATGTGCATGACGGGCGAGCCGTCCGGATGCTTCTCGTTGACCGGCCACTGCACGCTGCCGCGTTCCTGCAGCATCTCCCAGCTGACGCCGGCGAAGCTGCCGGTGAGGCGGGCGATTTCGGCCAGGATTTCCTTCGGGTGGCTGTAGTTCCAGCCAGCGCCAAGCGCATTGGCGAGCAGCTGGGTGACTTCCCAGTCCTCGTAGCCGTTGGCCGGTTCCATCACCTTGCGCACCGGCTGGATGCGGCGCTCGGCATTGGTGAAGGTGCCGTTCTTCTCGAGGAAGGTGGAACCCGGCAGGAAGACGTGCGCGTAGTTGGCCGTCTCGTTGAGGAAGAGGTCGTGCACGATCACGCATTCCATGGCGGACAGGCCGTCGGCCACGTGCTGGGTGTTCGGATCTGACTGCAGGATGTCCTCGCCCTGGATGTAGATGGCCTTGAAGGTGCCATCGACGGCGGCATCGAGCATGTTGTTGATGCGCAGGCCCGGGTTCGGGTCGATCGAGACGCCCCAGTCCTTCTCGAACAGTTCGCGCGTGGCACCGTCCGACAGGTGGCGATAGCCGGGCAGTTCGTGCGGGAACGAACCCATGTCGCAGGCGCCCTGCACGTTGTTCTGGCCGCGCAGCGGGTTCACGCCCACGCCCGGGCGACCGATGTTGCCGGTGCACATGGCGAGGTTGGCGATGGCCATCACGGTCGACGAGCCCTGCGAGTGCTCGGTCACGCCGAGGCCGTAGTAGATCGCCGCATTGCCACCGGTGGCGTAGAGGCGAGCGGCGGCGCGCAGGTCTTCGGCCGGAACCCGGGTGACCGGCTCCAGCGTTTCGGGCGAATGCCGCTCGTCGGAAACGAAGCGGGCCCACTCCTCGTAAGCGTCGACTTCGCAACGCTCCTGGATGAACTTGTCGTCGGTCAGCCCTTCGGTGACGATGACATGCGCCATGGCAGTGAGCACGGCGACATTGGTGCCCGGCTGCAGCGGCAGGTGATGCGCGGCCTCGACATGCGGGGTGCGCACCAGGTCGATCCGGCGCGGGTCGATGACGATCAGCTTGGCACCTTCGCGCAGGCGCTTCTTCAGGCGGCTGGCGAAGACCGGGTGGCCATCGGTCGGGTTGGCGCCGATCACCAGCGCGACGTCGACGTGCTGCACGCTGTCGAAATCCTGCGTGCCGGCGCTGGTGCCGAAGGTCGTCTTCAGGCCGTAGCCGGTCGGCGAGTGGCAGACGCGGGCGCAGGTATCGGTGTTGTTCGAGCCGAACACGGCACGGATCAGCTTCTGCACGAGGAAGGTTTCCTCGTTGGTGCAGCGGCTGGAGGTGATGCCGCCCAGCGCCATCGGGCCATGTTCGGCCTTGATCGCCTTGATCTTGTTGCTGGTGAATTCGAGCGCTTCTTCCCAGCTTACTTCGCGCCAGGGCTGGTCGATGGAATCGCGCACCATCGGGCTGGTGATGCGATCCTGGTGGTTGGCATAGCCATAGGCGAAGCGGCCCTTCACGCAGGAGTGGCCGCGGTTGGCCTTGCCGTCCTTGTAGGGGACCATGCGCACCAGCTGTTCGCCGCGCATTTCGGCGCGGAAGGTGCAGCCGACGCCGCAATAGGCGCAGGTGGTGACGACGCTGCGTTCGGGCAGGCCGATTTCCTTGACGCTCTTTTCCTGCAGCGTGGCGGTGGGGCAGGCCTGCACACAGGCGCCGCAGCTGACGCATTCGCTGGAGAGGAAGTTGTCCTCGTCCTGCCCGGCCGAGACCATGCTGGCGAAGCCGCGACCGTCGATGGTGAGCGCGAAGGTGCCCTGCACTTCGGAGCAGGCACGCACGCAGCGCGAGCAGACGATGCACTTCGACGGGTCGAAGGAGAAATAGGGGTTGGAGGTGTCGGTCTCGAGACCGAGGTGGTTTGCCCCTTCATAGCCGTAGCGCACGTCGCGCAGGCCGACGTTGGCGGCTTCTTCCTGCAGTTCGCAATCGCCGTTGGCGGAGCAGGTGAGGCAGTCCAGCGGGTGGTCGGAGATGTACAGCTCCATCACGCCCTTGCGCAGCTTTTCGAGGCGCGGGGTCTGCGTCTTGACCACCATGCCTTCGGCAACCGGCGTGGTGCAGCTGGCGGGCGTACCGCGGGCGCCTTCGATTTCCACCAGGCACAGCCGGCACGAGCCGAAGCTCTTCACGTTGTCGGTGGCGCACAGCTTGGGGATCTTGCCGCCCGAAACCGAGGCCGCGCGCATCACGCTGGTGCCGGCGGGCACGGTGACTTCGCGACCGTCAATGGTCAGCGTGACTTTCTCTTCCGACTCCACAGCCGGAGTTCCGAAATCCTTGGGGGCTTCATATCCCATTGGTCTGCTCCATCGCCGCCAGGTCTGCGGGCGTATTTATGTTTGCAGGCGCGTAAGACGCTCTTACCGGCCGCGCATTGGCGGCCTTTGCAAAAGCGAGCATCGAGTGGCGTCCTTCACTCTGGAGGATGGCCGAAACCGTCGATGCGGCGCTGCTTTTCCAATGCCCGATTACGGGCTGCGTTTCAAGATAAGCGGAGGGTGGTGAAAGATCCGACAAGAGGCTGTCGGGCAGGTCGACAGAATCGACCCCGCAAGTCAGCACGCTGTCGAAATCCTCGTCCTCGGCATGGCGCAGGGCGGCGGCAATCCCGCCCAGCGGCCCCATGTCGGCTCGCGGCCAGTCGGGCAGGGTCGGGGCCGGCGCGGTTTCGCGGCCCACCACCACCACATGATCGCAGAAGCCGGACAAGGCATCCACTGCGCGGCTGATGAGCGTATGCCCTCCCAGCTCGGCCAGCGCCTTGTCGCTGCCGAAACGTGAGGACTTGCCGCCCGCCAGGACCGCGCCGAGGATCATGCCTTGGTGAAGTCCTCGGGCCAGTGCTTGAGCGCGCTCATCACCGGGTAGGGGGTGAAGCCGCCCAGCGCGCAGAGCGAGCCGAACTTCATCGTTTCGCACAGGTCGGTCAGCAGGCCGATCTCGTCACCCGTGTCGCGTCCGGCGTCCTTGGGCGCATTGTGCATCTGCGGAGCCAGCTCGATCCGGTCGCGCTTGCGGCCACCTTCGCGGATGCGGTCCAGCAGCTCGGTACCGCGCACGGCACCGATGCGGCAGGGCGTGCACTTGCCGCAGCTTTCCTCGGCACAGAAATGCATGGCGAAGCGGGCCATTTCCAGCATGTCGGCGGTATCGTCGAACACGGTCACGCCGGCATGGCCAATCAGGGCATCGGCCTCAGTGAAAGTCTCGTAGTCGAAGACGATATCGAACTGGTCGGGGTGGATATAGGCGCCCAGCGGGCCGCCCACCTGCACCGCCTTGACCGGACGGCCCGAAGCGGTGCCGCCGCCGATCTCATTGACCAGCTCGCCCAGCGTGATGCCGAAGCCGATCTCGTAGAGGCCGCCATGCTTGATGTTGCCGGCCAGCTGGATCGGCATGGTGCCGCGCGAACGGCCGAACCCTGCATCCTTGTAGGCAGCGGCGCCGCCTTCGGTGAGGATGTGCGGCACGGCGGCCAGGCTGAGCACGTTGTTGACCACGGTCGGGCGGCCAAGGAAGCCTTCCAGCGCGGGCAGCGGCGGCTTGGCGCGCACTTCGCCGCGCTTGCCTTCGAGACTGTTGAGCAGCGAGGTCTCCTCGCCGCAGACATAGGCACCCGCACCCACGCGCACTTCGCACTTGAACGGGGCGATGATCTCTTCGCAAAGTTCCAGCGCGGCGTTCATCTTGCGGATCGCATCGGGATATTCGCTGCGCAGGTAGACATAGCCCTGCGTGGCGCCGACGGCCTCACCGGCAATCGCCATGCCTTCGATCAGGGCGAAGGGATCGCCTTCCATCACGGCACGGTCGGCAAAGGTGCCGCTGTCGCCTTCGTCGGCATTGCAGACGATGTACTTCTGGGGGCCTGCCGCCTTGCGCACGGTTTCCCACTTGATGCCGGTGGGGAAGCCCGCACCGCCACGGCCGCGCAGGCCGCTCTCGGTGACTTCGGCCACGATCTGCTCGCTGCCGATCTGGCGCGCCCGCTTCAGGCCTGCCCAGCCGCCGGTCGCTTCGTAGTCTTCCAGGCTCAGCGGACGGGTCTTGCCGGCGCGGGCGAAAGTGTAGCGGACCTGGCTGGCGATGAAGGGATGTTCGGCAATCGCGCCGATGCCCTTGTCGGAAGAACCATCGAGGATGGCATCGACATCGTCGAGCGTGGCCGGGCCGAAGCCCTTGCCGTCGATCTCTACCAGCGGCTCCAGCCAGTGCATGCCCCAACTGGAGGTACGGTGCACTTCGCAGCCCTTCTTTTCGAAGGCGGCGGCCAGCTTGTCGGCACCTGCCGCGCGGGCGAGGGCATCATCGGAAATCTTTACGAGGGTCATGCGCTTTCCACCAGCTTGGCGATGGAGGTTTCATCGAGGCGGACGTGCAGGTCGTCGCCCGTGCGGGCGGCCGGACCGGCACTGCAGAGGCCGAGGCAGTAAACCGTCTCGATCTTCACCCGTTCGCCGGCGGCCTTGTTCGCGTGGTCGATTATCTTCTCGACGCCGCGAGCCTTGCAGGCCTCTGCGCGGCACACCTGCACGACGGGGCGCGGGTCGGCCTTGCTCTTGTAGTCGTGATAGAAGCTGACCACGCCATGCACGTCGGCGCGGCTGAGGTTCAGGCCCTTGGCGATCATCGCCTCGCTCTCCGCATCGACGCAGCCGAATTCGGCCTGTACGTCGTTGAGGATCGGCAGCAAGGGGCCTTCCTTCTCGTGGTGGCGGGCGATGATGTCGCCCAGGATGTCGGATTTGTCGCTCATGCTTTGAGCCTCTTTGCGTGCCAGGCGACATGCTCGGCAATGAAGGTGGAAACGAAGAAATAGGAGTGGTCGTAACCCTCCTGCAGGCGGATGGTGGCATCCATCCCGGCCTCGCGCACCGCTTCTTCCAGCAGGTGCGTCTTGAGCTGTTCGTCGAGGAAATCGTCGGCGCGGCCCTGGTCCACCAGCAGGTCGGGCAGGCGGGCGCCGTCGGCAATCAGCGCGCAGGCATCGTATTCGCGCCAGGCATGGCGGTCATCGCCAATATAGCCGGTCAGCGCCTTCTCGCCCCAAGGGCAGTGCAGCGGGCTGACGATGGGGGCAAAGGCGCTGGTCGAGCGGAAGCGTCCGGGATTGCGCAGCGATACGGTCAGTGCGCCGTGGCCGCCCATCGAGTGGCCGGAAATGCCTTGCCGTTCCATGTCGACGGGGAAGTTCTTGGCCACCAGCGCGGGCAGTTCGTCCTCGACATAGCTGCGCATGTGGAAGTGCTTTGCCCACGGGTCTTGTGTCGCGTTGACGTAGAAGCCGGCACCCTGGCCGAAGTCGTAAGCCTCGTCATCGGGCACGCTCTCGCCGCGCGGGCTGGTGTCCGGGCCGACGAAGATCACGCCATGCTCGGCGCAGGCCTGGTGGTAGTGGCACTTGATCATCGCATTTTCATGCGTGCAGGTCAGGCCCGACAGCCACCACAGCACGGGCAGCTTCTCGCCCGGCGTGTGCTCGGGGACGAAGACCGCGAAGGTCATGTCCGTGCCGGTGGCTTCGCTGGCGTGCTTGTACACGCCCTGCTTGCCGCCGAAGCACTTCGTTTCGCTGACCGTTTCGATGCTCATTCAGTCGCTCCCGTCACGCTACCCGGTGCAGGGCGCACAGCTTGTGCCCGTCCGGATCGCGCAGGTAGGCCAGCCACAGCTTCACCGCGCCCATGTCGCGCACGCCCGGCGGGTCCTCGATGGCGGTGCCGCCGGCAGCGAGACCGGCAGCATGCCAGGCCTCGCCCTGTTCCGGGCTGTCCATCTCGAAACCGATGGTTGAACCGTTTGCCACGCAGGCCGGCTCCCCGTCGATCGGCTTGGTCACCAGGAAGGTGGCGCCCTTGTGCACATAGCGCACGCGGCCCTTGGGATCGATGAAGCCGGGTTCGGCTCCGACGGCTGCGAACAGCGCGTCATAGAAGGCCTTGGACTTTTCCAGGTCGTTCGAGCCGACCATCATGTGGCTGAACATGTGTACCTACTCCCCAACGTTGATGGTGAAAGCGCCCAGCTTGTTGCCGTCCGGGTCGCGCAAATAGGCGGCATAGATCTTTTGCTCGCCATAATCCCGTCGGCCCGGTTCGCCTTCGCAGCTGCCGCCATTGGCGAGACCGGCCGCATGCCAGGCGTCGACTGCGGCCTGGTCCGGTGCGTTCAAGCCGATGGTGCCGCCATTGGCGTGTGTGGCCGGCTCGCCATCGCGCGGCGTGCCGACCATGAACATGCCGCTGGGCGGCTGGCCATAGTAACCGCCATGCTCGTGGCGGTTACACTCCACACCCAGCGCACCAAAGGTCGCGTCATAGAAGACTACGGCCTTTTCTGGGTCGTTGGTGCCGACCACTACGTGGGTGAGGAGATGGTTCATGCCTCAGCCTTCGGCGTTGGGGCAGAAGGCGCAGATCTTGTTGCCGTCCGGATCGCGCAGATAGGCGCCGTACATCTGGCCGGGGCTGTTCGGACGCACGCCGGGAGCACCTTCGTCGGTGCCGCCATTGGCGAGACCGGCAGCGTGCCAGGCGTTCACTTCGTCGTAGTTCTTGGCCTTGAGGCCCAGCGTCGCGCCGTTGGAAACCGTGGCGGCTTCACCGTTGGCGGGCTTGCCGACGGCAACCGCGCCGCCTTCGTTCGCATAGACCGTCAGGTGCGGATATTCGCCGACAGCCTGCACTCCGATGGCGCCCATGGTGGCGTTGTAGAACTGGCGCGACTTTTCGACGTCGTTGGTGCCGAGAAACACGTGATTGAGCATGGCTGGGTTTCCTCTCTTGGGGGCGCACGGCTTGACCTCGCCGAACGCGATTCTTTCTTGTTTCATCACATAGCTGAAATTTTCAGCAATGTGAAAGAATGAATGACCTGCCGGGCGGATTTTTCGCCAGGCAGGCTTCAGTTCGGGGTCAGTAGATCACCACGCTGCGGATGCTTTCGCCCGCATGCATCAGGTCGAAGCCCTTGTTGATCTCTTCCAGCGTCAGCGTGTGGGTGATCATCGGATCGATGGCGATCTTGCCGTTCATGTACCAGTCGACGATCTTGGGCACGTCGGTACGGCCCTTGGCCCCGCCGAATGCGGTGCCGCGCCAGTTGCGACCGGTGACGAGCTGGAACGGGCGGGTGGCGATTTCCTTGCCCGCCTCGGCCACGCCGATGATGATGCTGGTGCCCCAGCCCTTGTGGCAGCATTCCAGCGCCTGGCGCATCACGTCGGTATTGCCGGTGCAGTCGAAGGTATAGTCCGCGCCGCCGTCGAGCATTTCGACCAGATGTGCGACGACGTCCTTGGTTTCCTTCGGGTTGACGAAGTCGGTCATGCCGAACTTCTCGCCCCATTCCTTCTTGGAATTGTTGATGTCGACGCCGACGATACGGTCCGCGCCCGCCATCTTCGCGCCCTGGATCACGTTCAGGCCGATGCCGCCGAGGCCGAAGACCACGACATTGTCGCCCGGCTTCACCTGCGCGGTGTTGACCACGGCACCGACGCCGGTGGTCACGCCGCAGCCGATGTAGCAGCTGGTTTCGAACGGCGCGTCGGTACGGATCTTGGCGACGGCGATTTCCGGCAGCACGGTGAAGTTCGAGAAGGTCGAACAGCCCATGTAGTGGTAGATCGTCTCGCCCTTGTAGCTGAAGCGGCTGGTGCCGTCGGGCATCAGGCCCTTGCCCTGCGTTTCGCGGATGGCGGAGCACAGGTTGGTCTTGCCGCTGAGGCACATCTTACACTGGCGGCATTCCGGCGTGTAGAGCGGGATGACATGGTCGCCCGGCTTCACGCTGGTCACGCCCGCGCCCACTTCGCGCACCACGCCTGCGCCTTCGTGGCCCAGGATGGACGGGAAGATGCCTTCGGAATCGAAGCCGTCCAGCGTGTAGGCATCGGTGTGGCAGATGCCGGTCGCCATGATCTCCACCAGGACTTCGCCCGCCTTCGGGCCTTCCAGGTCGAGCTCGACGATTTCGAGTGGTTTCTTGGCTTCGAACGCAACGGCGGCGCGGGTCTTCATGTCAAACAGTCTCCCGAAGGAATGGTAGTGTCAGGTCAGGTTTCGGCCTTTTCGGCCAATTCTGCCTTCAGCGCTTCTTCGTCGGCATCGCGGATCGGCATGATCCACAGCAGGAACATGGCGATCACCGAACCCGCGCTCATGATCGCGGAAACGATGAACACTTCCTGGTTGCCGAAGTAGTCGAACAGCGCGCCTGCCACGATGGGCGAGCCCGCCGCACCGAAGCGCCCGACGCCCAGCACGAAGCCGGTGCCGCTGGCGCGGGCATAGGCCGGGAAGCTGAGCGCGAAGGCGGCATAGTAGCCGACGATGGCGGCGTTGAGGAAGAACATGGTCAGCAGCGCGGCAATACGCCACTCCCACAGGCTCTCGTGCCCGATGCCGAAATACAGCACCGCGCCAACGCCCAGCAGCAGCGCGGCGATGGTCGGGCCCTTGAGGCCGAACTTCTTCAGGAAGAAGCCGAAGATCGCACCACCGATGGCTCCGCCGATATTGGCATAGGTCAGGCTGCTGGCACCCTCCGCCGGGCTGAAGCCGGCCAACGCCACGATCGTCGGGGCGTTCTTGAGGATGTAGTAGAAGGTGAAGGTGTGGGCCATGTAGCCGAAGGCCAGCAGCAGCGTGATCGGCCGCAGCTTGGCATCGCCCAGGATGTCGGTCGCCTTGGGCTTGGGCCCGGTTTCCTTGAGCGCGGGCAGCTCTTCGATCGGCGGCTTGCCGAAGGCGGCCAGCGAACGGTTGATCTTGGCCACCGCGTCGGCCGGGCGGCGCGCCGCGTAGTAGGCCGGCGTTTCCGGAACCAGCAGCAGCACCAGCGGGATCATCAGCGCGGTGACGATGGCGCCGAAGATGAAGACGGCCTGCCAGTCATACTGCACCAGCAGCCATTCCTGCGCGGCGAAACCGCCGATCACGCCGCCCACCGGATAGCCGATGACGTAGAAGGCCATCGACAGGCTGCGGCCGTTCTTGCTGGTGGTTTCCGCGACCACGGCGTTGGTGGAGGCAAGCATGCCGCCGATGCCGAGGCCGGTGATGAAGCGCCACACCGTCATGATGGTCACGCCGTCGGCCTGGCTGGCCATGTACATGCCGACCGCCATGACCGCGAGACAGGCCAGCATGGTCGCCTTGCGGCCGTACTTGTCGGCCGCACCGCCGAGGATGACCGAGCCGAAGCCCATGCCGACCAGTTCGGCGGACAGGACCACGCCCAGTTCGGTGCGGGTGATGCCCCAGTCTTCCATGATGCCCGGTGCGGCAAAGGCGCTGGACAGCACGTCGAACCCGTCGAGCGCGTTGAGAAGCACCATGAGGATCACGACAATGAACTGCCGTGCGCCCATCGGCGTATCGTTGATCACGTTGATGGGGTTCGCGCCCCCGCTGCTCGGTCCGGCCATTTTGACTTTGTCCTCTCCCTGGAAGGGCCCTTATTCGTGGATTCGCGCGAGCATTTCCACCAGTTTTTCGACTTCTTCGTCGGTAAACCGGCTTTTTAGCCACGCTTCGTGTTCGGCAATGCAGCTTTTGGCCTGTACCAGCGCGGCGCTGCCTTCGTCCGTCAGGTGCAATGCCTGCTTGCGTCCGTCGCTGGAGGAGCGCTCGCGCCGCAGGTAGCCGCGCGACTGCAGGCGGTTGACGATGGTCATGGTCGTGGCCCGGTCCATTCGCAGGCGGGTGCCCACTTCGATCTGTGCGATGCCGGGGTTCTCGCCCACCAGCCACAACACGCTGACCTGCTTCTGCGTCAGCCCCAGTTCCACGAATGTATCGGTGAAGTGGCGATAGACGGCACCATGCGCCAGCCGGATATGGAAGCCGACGATCTCGTCCAGTTCCCCGTATTCGGGCGCTTTGTCCTCGGTCAATGCGGCTTCGGCCAATGTCCTGCTTTCGTCTGCCTTGTCGAGATTGTTAGTAGAGCATACAAATATCCGCAAGGAGAGCATTGCCATGGCCCATTTCCCGGACACGCCCAATTTCACCGGCTTCAACACCCCCAGCCGGATCGAGGCGGATATCGAAGACCTGCTGCACGAAGGCGAAATCCCCACGGAGATCGACGGCGCCTTCTTCCGCGTGCAGCCAGATCCGCAGTTTCCGCCGCTGCTGGGCGATGACATCGCCTTCAACGGCGATGGCATGATCACCCGCTTCCACATCCACGATGGCCAGGTGGATTTCAAACAGCGCTGGGCGAAGACCGACAAGTGGTTTGCCGAGCGCAAGGCCGGGCGCGGCCTGTTCGGGAAGTATCGCAACCCGACCACTGACGATCCCTCGGTGAAGGGCATGATCCGTTCCACCGCCAACACCAATGCCTGGATCTACGCCGGCAAGCTGTGGGCGATGAAGGAGGACAGCCCGTCGCTGATCATGGACCCGGTGACGATGGAAACCGACGGGTTTGAAACCTGGGAAGGCGCGATGAAGAGCGAGACCTTCACCGCGCACCCGAAGATCGACCCGCACACCGGCAACATGGTCGCCATCGGCTATGCCGCCAGCGGCCTGTGCACCGACGATGTCGCCTACATGGAGGTCGACAAGGACGGCAAGCTGGTGCGCGAGAAGTGGTTCAAAGTGCCGTACTACTGCATGATGCACGACTTCGCGATCACCGAGGATTACCTCGTGCTGCATATCGTGCCCTCGACCAGCAACTGGGACCGCCTCAACGCGGGTGAAATCCACTTCGGCTTCGACACCACGCTGCCGGTCTACCTCGGCGTGATCCCGCGCCGCGACGACCTGACCGACGAGGACATCCGCTGGTTCAAGCGCGACAACTGCTTCGCCAGCCACGTCGTCAACGCCTGGCAGGATGGCAGCAAGGTGCACTTCGTGATCCCCGAAGCGAAGAACAACATGTTCCCCTTCTTCCCGGACATCCACGGCGCGCCGTTCAACGGTGCCGAAGCGATGAGCAAGCTCACCCGCTGGACGGTCGACCTTGCCAGCAATGGCGACGAGTTCGACGAGATCGTCCCGCTGACCGAGACCGCCAGCGAATTCCCGCGCATCGACGATCGCTTCACCGGCGTGAAGACGCGCTACACCTGGGGGCTGGAGATGGACATGCGCCGCCCCTGCGAGCTGAAGGGCGGCAGCGCCGGCGGCTTCCTGATGAACTGCCTGTTCCTGAAGGACCTGGAAACCGGCGAGGAAAAGCACTGGTGGTGCGGCCCGGTCTCGAGCCTGCAGGAGCCGTGCTTCGTCCCGCGCACGCCGGACGCGTCCGAAGGCGACGGCTGGATCGTGATGCTGTGCAACCGGCTGGAGAACAAGAACACCGACCTTCTGATCTTCGATGCTCTCGACATCGAGAAAGGCCCGGTGGCGACGGTGCATGTGCCGATCCGTCTGCGCTTCGGCCTGCACGGCAACTTCGCCCGCAGCGAGGACATCGGGCTGAAGGCGCCCGAACCGGCCTGACCACAGTGGCTTGATTTGAGCCCTCCGCTGGGCAAGACCTGTCGCCCAGGGGAGGGACGATCATGAAATTCCGTGTTGCTGCCGCGCTTGCCACGCTGGCCCTGGTCGGCTGTGAGGCCGCATCGGACGTTCCGGTTACGGAACCGCATCCGTTTTCCCTCGCAGAGACCGCGGGAAGCGAGCCACCTTCGGCTGCGACAATCGCCATGCGCTGGCAATGGCTCAACCCGGAGGTCAATTCCTTCACCTTCCGCAACACGCATGAGGTGTTCGCCTTTCGCGAGGTGGATGCCCCGGAAAGTACCGGGGAACTGGCGCGCCGCTCCGCCCTGTCCATGCCCGCCGGCGCGTTCGCCGGCGAGAATGTGACCTACGACGAATGGGCGGAGCGCACCTTCACCAACGCCTTCATCGTGCTGCGCGACGGCGAGATCGTGTTCGAGGACTATCGCAACCGGATGACGGCAGACACGCCGCACATCGCCTTCTCCATGTCGAAGACGATTACCGCCATGCTGATCGGGCAAGCGCTGGAGCGGGGCGAAATCGCTTCGCTGGATGACCCGGTCAGCAGCTATGTGCCTGCCCTGGCCGAAGGCGGATATGGCGAGGCGACGATCCACAACCTGCTCGAAATGCGCTCCGGCGCGGCGATCGAGGAGCGTTACGACTTCGGCGACAACCCCAGCCTCGCGGGACTGATCCATCAGCAGGCCATCGTCGAGAACGTGCGCCGTTTCGCCGAATTCGGCGTGGGCATCGACTCTCGCGAGGCACCGGGGGGCGAGTTCAACTACGCCACGCTGGACACCGCGGTGCTCGGCTGGGTGCTGGAAGAGGCGACCGGCGAGCGGATCGAGGACCTGACCGAGACCCGCCTGTGGCAGCCGATGGGCGCCGAGTTCGACGCGCACTGGCTGGCGGACGGACCGGTCGGCACGGGCAGGGCGCTCAACGGCATGGGCTTCAATGCCGCGCTGCGCGATTTCGCGCGGCTAGGCCAGCTCATGCTCGACGACGGCATGGTCGGCGAAACGCGGGTGCTGCCGGAAGGCTGGCTAGCGCAAATGACCACCATGCGTCCGCTCGACCCCGAAAGCCCAAGGCCCGGCTACGGCCTGCAGACCTGGCAGTTCGGCGACGAGGAGGGCGCTTACGCCGCTGTCGGACTGGCAGGCCAGTACATCTATGTGCATCCCGCCAGCCGCACCGTGGTGGTGAAGCTCAGCTACTATCCGCCGGGCGCGGAGCTCGACGGCGAAGTGGCCGATTATTTCGAGACTATCGCCCGAACTTCCACGGAGACAACGCCATGATAGATCCTCCTGCACCTCCCGGCCTCGAATTCGTCTACGAAGCAGGCGGCCAACTCGAGGAGCCGCGCCAGATCGGCGAGACCTATGATGGCACGCGGCGGATCATCCCGATCATCGCCGGCGGTTACGTGAAGGGACCGAAGATCAGCGGCAAGCTGATGGGCAATTCGGCGGACTGGCAGGTGACTCGGCACGATGGGGTGACGGTGGCCGACGCCATCTATGCCATCGAGACCGATGACGGTGCGCTGATCCAGATCCGCAACAAGGGCCTGCGCCACGGTCCGGTCGAGGTGATGCGGCGGCTGGTGGCCGGCGAGGATGTCGATCCGTCTGAGTACTATTTCCGCACCGTGCCCGAATTCATCGCGCCCGACGGCCCGTACGACTGGCTCAACAGGTCGATCTTCATCTGCTCGGGCGCACGCTTTGCCAGCTCGATCAAGCTGTGGGTCTGGCGCGTGACCTAACCTGCCGGGGCTGACAGCCGGACAAGGAAAAGGCGCGGCGGGATTGCTCCGGCCGCGCCTTTTCCTTGTCCATTTTCCTAGGCCCGAAATGGATGGGGACGGCCTCTCGGCCGCCCCCAAGGCTCCCCAGTTCGAGGGAGGATCGTTAAGCCGTAACGGCTTACCAGGTGACCTGGAAGCCGGCGCGGGCGCCAACTTCGCCTTCTTCGAAGCCGATGCCGAAGCCACCGGTGAATTGGGCGTTGTCGCTGATCCGGGCGGCGAAGCTCGCCGAACCCGCGACACGGTCGTTGTAGTAGCCGAAGCCGCCGGCGATGCCGAAGCTGTCGGTCGGCATCAGGACCGGCGATTCCATCGCCAGGGCCATTGCGACACCTTCGTTCGCCTCACGGACGCCGCGAGCATTCTCGGCGGTGAGGTCGAACAGGGTGGCCGTCTGGCCCTGCAGGACGCCAATCGCTGCCGCGTTGGCCGCGATATTGGCGGTGTTGGTGGCGATCAGGCCCGAGTTGACGGCAATCGCTGCGGTGTTGGCCGCGATGTCCGCGCGCACGGTCGGGTCGACCCCGATGGTGCCATTGGCATCGATGGTCATCACCTCGCCGGCATCGATCTGCGCAGCAGTGCTGGCAGCGATGTCGCCGATGCGGACCGAGCTGCCTGCGCCGCCCAGAGCCACTTCGTTGACTGCCGATGCCGTGGCACCGAAGCCGATCGCGGTCGAACCGTCGAAGGCTGCGCTGGCCTGGCCGCCCAGGGCCACCGCCGAAGCGCCGGCCGCCGAAGCGTCCCAACCGATAGCCACAGCGCCGATCGAGGATGCCGTTGCACCGGTACCGTTGCCGTCGACATCACCACCCAGGGCGATGGAGAAGGCACCGGCCGCGCTGGAGGCGGTACCGCCAGCGAAGCTGTTGGCACCGGTCGCATTGGCGAACTGGCCCACCGCGGTGGAGTTGTCGCCGGTCGCGTTGGCATCTGCACCCAGGGCGGTTGCATCCTCCCCGGTTGCTTCGGCGGCGTCACCGATCGCGGTCGAGTTGAAGCCCGAAGCCGTGGCAAACGCACCGATTGCCGTCGCGAAGGTATCGCTGGCGACACTGTTGGCACCGAGCGCAGTGGCGCGGTTCGCGGTTGCAGCCGCACTGTCGCCCAAGGCCGACGAGTTGGTGTTCGTCGCCGATGCGGCCAAGCCGACCGCGACAGCACCGTCACCCGAAGCAGTCGAGCCGGTACCGAGCGCCGTCGAAGCAGCACCCGAAGCCGTGGCGCTGTCACCGAAGGCGGCCGACGCATCGCCGGATGCCACGGTGTTCACACCGACTGCGGTCGAGTCGACGCCGCTGGCAGCAGCCAGGGCACCGATGGCCGACGAGCCGACCCCCGAAGCAACCGACTGCGCACCGAAGGTCGATGCCCCGAGCGCGCTAGCCACGCTCGATTCACCGAAGGCGGAGCTGTTGTCGCCGCTGGCCGTGGCGGCAAAGCCGCTGGCCGTCGACTGGGCACCCGATGCGCTGGCCGACTGGCCGTAAGCGCTCGACTGGAAGCCGCTGGCCGAAGCCTGGCGACCCGTGGCCGTCGACTGGCCGCCGGTGGCAGAGGTCTGCCAGCCAACCGCCGTATCACCGGCACCCGAGGCGACCGATTCGGCACCCAGGGCAGTCGAGTGGAAGCCCGTGGCCGCCGCGAGGTCACCCAGGGCGACCGCGTCTTCGTCGCTGGCGACTGCCGCGTTACCGAGCGCAACCGAGGTCAGGCCCGAAGCGCTGGCACCGACACCACCGGCCAGCGACTGGTCGCCTGCTGCCGAGGTGTTGTTGCCCAGTGCCGTCGATTCGACACCTGCGGCCGAAGCCCCGGTGCCAAAGGCGCTGGCATTGTCGCGTACGGCCACTGCGCCGGAGCCAACCGCCGTCGTTCCGGCATTGTTGGCGATGGCGAGGTGACCCATGGCGGTCGAGTTGGTGCTACGCGCTTCGGCGAAGGCACCCACTGCGGTCGCGAAGTCGGCCTGTGCCTCGGCATCGGCACCGATGGCCGTGGCCTCGATCCCGACAGCGCGGGCGTCTGCGCCAAAGGCCGAGGAGTCGACCGCCGTGGCGATCGAGTTCGAACCCGTGGCGGTTGCCCCGTCTTCCGAAGCAGCTGCGCCGAAGCCGACTGCCGTGGCATTGGCTTCGGTGGCTGCTGCGTCGGCACCCAGCGCGGTCGAAGCTTCGAACGAAGCCAAGGCGCTTTCACCCACGGCGGTGGAGTTGAGCCCCGATGCCGCGGAGTTGGCACCCAGCGAGGTCGAGTCCGCACCGGTGGCCGCCGCGTTCACACCCAAGGCACTGTCATTGGTACGCAGGGCCAGCGAGTCGGCGCCGATCGTGGTCGTGCCGACGCCGTTGGCGATGGAGTTGTTACCAACTGCCACCGTGTTGACGCTGCGGGCCTCCGACGAGCCACCGACCGCGGTTGCGAAGTCCGCACGAGCGTCCGCATCGGCACCGAGGGCCGAGGACTGGACGCCAATGGCGCGAGCATCGGCACCGAAGGCCGAGGAGTCGACGTTGGTGGCGAGAGTGTTGGAACCCGTCGCCGTGGCACCGTCTTCCGAGGCGAGGGCCGAGAAGCCGAGCGCCGTGGCGTCGGTTTCAACAGCCTGCGAGTCTGCACCCAAGGCAGTCGCGCCGCCGAAGTTGGCCAGCGCCGATTCACCGACCGCCGTGGTGTCCGTTGCGCTCGCGGTGGAGTTCTCACCCAGCGCCGTGGCGTCGGCAGCAACTGCCTGGGCATTGGCACCGAAGGCCGCGGTGTTGGCACCGATGGCCGACGAACCCGCACCGACTGCTGTCGAACCGTCAGCCGTGGCACCGTCACCGATGGCCACTGCCCCGGTCGACAGCGCGTTGGAGTTGCGGCCGATAGCTACCGTGCCTTCTTCCGCCGCATTGGCGTTGGTGCCGCCTGCGAAGGAGTCGAGACCGGCACCGGTAGCACCAGTACCCACCGCCACACTGCCCACAGCAGCGGCGATGGCGCCGGTGCCCGTAGCGATGCTGTCAGCCCCACTGGCAGCTGCGCCCGTACCGATTGCGCTGGCGTTAGAACCGGAAGCGTTCGAGAACGAGCCGATAGCATTGCTGTTCGCTCCGGATGCCGAGGCAACCGTACCGATCGCATTGGCCTGGACGCCGGTCGAACTGGCCAGCGTGCCGATGGCAAGGCTGTTCAGGTCGCTGGCGCTAGAGGCCACACCGAACGAAGCAGATTGCAAGCCGCTTGCGGTGCTGGCGAGGCCGACGGCAGTCGACTGGTCACCAGATGCTGTCGTGTCGTTACCAAGAGCGGTCGAGAAATTGCCGCTGGCGGTGGCGGAGTCACCGCCGGCGAACGAACTGATGCCGCTGGCGCTCGTGTCGGTACCGATAGCAGTGCTGTCCGCGCCGGTGGCCCTGGCCCGCGAGCCGGTTGCCGTGGCGTCGGTCGCGCTGGCAGCCGAGTCAGTACCGAGAGCGGTGCTGTCCTCACCCGAAGCGTTGGCCCGCGAGCCGGTTGCCGTGGCATCGGTCGCGCTGGCTGCCGACTGCTGGCCGACGGCGACACTGTCGGTGCCCGAAGCGTTGGCTTCGTTACCCAAGGCGGCGCTGGCTACGCCGGAAGCCGACGTGTTGCTGCCGATGGCGGTTGCCCGGTCAGCCGAAGCATTAGCCCCGGTGCCGTTGGACGTTGCGCTTTCACCCGATGCCTGGGCGTTGAAGCCGGTTGCCGTGGCGTTAGTACCCGAAGCGACCGAGTTGCCGCCGGTTGCCGTGGCACCGTCAGCCGAGGCACTGGCGAGTTGGCCGACCGCAATCGACTGCACTCCGGAAGCCGACGACTGGCCGCCCACCGCAACCGCACCGTCGGCGGTCGAGGACGAGGTGCCACCCACGGCCACCGATTCGAAGGCCGTTGCCTGCGAAATCGGGCCGATAGAGGTCGATCCGACGCCCGAGGCTGTAGCGAGGGTACCGAAGGCTGCCGCTGAATCGCCGCTAGCCGTTGCACCTGAACCAACCGCAGCTCCCGCGAAGCCCGAGGAAGCCGCACCGTTACCGACGGCGGTGGCTTCGACGCCAGAAGCATTCGCAAGGAAGCCGCCGGCGAACGAGAGATCACCGCTGGCTACCGAGTTCGGGCCAACTGCCGTCGCGACAAAGCCGCTGGAAACAGCGTCGCCGCCGAAGGCTGCCGAGCCGAGACCCGACGAATCCGCCCGAATGCCGACCGCAGTCGACTGTTCGCCACCCGCAGAAGCCAGCTGGCCCACCGCGGTGCTCTGGAACGCAGCGCTGGTATTGTTGCCAACAGACGTCGCGCCGTCGGCATTCGCTTGTGCGCTAACACCGACGGCGGTCGCTCCCGCGCCGCCTGCGAGAGAATTCACGCCGAATGCCGAGGCGTCAGCCGTGACGGCCCCGGCTCCGACGCCGACGGCCGTCGAATTCTCGCCGCTCGCTACGGAATTAACACCAACAGCGGTCGAGAAATCACCGACCGCATTGGACGTCTGACCGACTGCGGTACCGAAGACACCCGTAGCGTTCGAGAGGAAGCCGACGGCTGTCGAAGCGCCACCGGTCGAAGTGGCCAAGGCGCCGACGGCAGTGCCGGTACCTGTCGAAACGGCGGACGCACCAAGTGACGTGCCGCCAAAGCCCGTTGCCGAAGCATCGTCACCCAAGGCCGTGGAGTCATCGCCCGTTGCTTGGGCATTCTGGCCGACTGCGGTGGAATCGGCGCCCGTGGCATCCGAGTTTTCACCCAGCGAGGTGCTGTCGTCGCCCGAAGCCGTGGCGTTCATGCCGAAGGCTGCCGAGTTGGCACCCGTGGCAGCTGCGCCGCCGCCCACTGCGGTGGAACCGCTGGCGATGGCATTTTCACCGATGGCAACCGACTGGGTGTTGGTTGCCTGGGCATTGTTACCCATGGCAACCGCGCCCGAGGCAGTGGCCTGTGCGTTGATACCAACGGCCACCGAATTATCGCCTGTGGCGTCAGCACTAAAGCCGTTAGCAGTCGAACCTTCGCCGCTGGCGACCGAACCTTGGCCAGTGGCCGTGGAGTTGTTGCCCAGCGCCTGAGCGTTGTTGCCGGTCGCGGTAGATGCGCTGCCGGAGGCTATGGCACTATTGCCAAAGGCACTTGAAGCTATGCCTGAGGCGCTGGAGGCTGCGCCCACAGCGGTGCTAAAGTCCCCTGTTGCCGAGGCGCCTGAACCGTTGGCTGTTGAGCCTACACCACTGGCGGTGGAGGATAGACCAGTCGCCGTCGAGAAGTCTCCGCTAGCAGTTGAAAATACGCCGGTCGCCGTTGAGCCCGCGCCGCTGGCCGTGGCGGCGCCACCGACCGCCGTCGACACTGGGCCGGTCGCCTGCGAGAGCGGGCCGAGTGCAGTATTGCCGCCGGAAGTAGCAGTGGCCTGATCACCCACGGCAACTGACTGGACCCCACTAGAGATCGAGTTGCTGCCAATGGCGACGGTATTCTCACCGCTCGCGGCAGCGCCCACGCCACCGGCAAATGAGCCAATACCACTAGCCGCCGAGTCGGCACCTACGGCAGTACTGTCTTCACCACTCGCATTGGCGCGAGCACCGGAGGCCGTGGCGTCCGTCGCACTTGCCTGGGCGAAAGTGCCCGTCGCGGTACCATCGGTTCCCGAAGCAGCTGCGCCGAAACCGGTGGCGGTGCTGGCGACGCCGCTGGCCGAAGAGAATGCGCCGGATGCACTGGAATTCTGACCGCTAGCCGAAGAGTTGAAGCCCGAAGCGGTACTGGTCTCTCCGCTGGCATTGGCGAACACACCAGTTGCCGTTGAATTAACGCCGGTTGCGGAGGAAAACACGCCAACGGCTGTGGAGTTTGCTTCCAGTGCCTGCGAACCACCGCCGACTGCAGTGGAGTTTTCCTGCTGCGCCAGCGCATTGGCACCCAGCGCGGAGGAGTTCGCATCACGCGCAATGGAGTTATTGCCAACTACCGTTGTGAATTCGCCCTCGGCGATCGTTTCCTGTCCGATGGCAATCGAGAAGTCGGTCCGTGCGTCGGCATTCTGACCAATTGCGGTTGAACCCTCACCGATGGCCGAAGCTTCGTGACCCAGAGCCGTCGAGTTCTCACCATTGGCCAGCGAGTTCGCGCCCACAGCGGTCGAACTGGGGCGGCGAGCGATCGAGCCACCGCCGAGGGCAGTGGTGCCGTCATTGCCGGCAAAGGCTTCGAAGCCCAGCGCGACCGAGCGACTGTCCGTAGCGACCGAATAGGCGCCTACGGCGGTCGATTCCGCGTTGCGCGCGTCGGCGTGGTCACCAACGGCCACCGCGCTGGCGCCAGAGGTGCTGGCGTTCGAGCCAACCGCAACGGCCTGCGAGCCTACTGCGCGGGTGCGGTTACCGATGGCGACGGTGCCATCCGAAAGTGCTTCGGTGTCGTTACCGACGGCCGTGGAATTGGTGCCCGATGCCTCTGCGTCGGAACCTGTCGCAATGGAGCCGTCGCCCGATGCGGTGGCGTTCTCGCCACAAGCCAGCGAGCCCGTACCGCTGCCGGAAGCGCCGCCGGTCGTGTCCGGCGTTGCCGTCGTTCCGAAGTTGGTATTGCTCTCGTCCGCATCCAGCGCGCTGACGACGTTGCCTTCATTGGGGTAAGTTGCGCCCGAGCCGAAGCCGGCAACGACGTTGCCCGCCCCATTATCCAGGAGACATTCTTCCGCCGAAGCCTGATTCGGCGTGGCGCCGACCATGGCGACTGTGGCGATTGCGAGTCCCGACGCGGAAAGCGTCAGGGCGCTGATCTTGCCGAAGGACTTCGGCGCGGTTTTCGAACTGGGCATGTGAGTTTTCCTCCTGTTATCCGAACCGGACTGCGGCCGGCGGATACGACGCGAAGGAAGGAATAACCCTGGTAGCCATATGCCCCCTCCCCTGTGCGCCGCGATCCCCCGATCGCAACAATTGCCCGATTCTGGGCAATCACCACGCTACGGATTTTTTTACGATTTGCACCCCTCGAATCCGAAATTTCGAGAAAAAGTGCCGAGTTACGCCAGAATCCGTAGGTAAATTACGTGATTAATGGCGCGGGAAGGATAGTTAAGTTTACTTTAAAGCAGTTATTTGATGCGTAGGTCGAGCAGAGTCGGCCCCGACGACTCGAAGGACCAGCACAGCGCCTCATCCAGTTGGCCGACGTCGTCGACCCGCCGGGCTGCAATTCCTTGTCCATTCGCCATGTTCACGAAGTCGAGGCCGGTGAGGTCGCAACCCGGAACGCTGTTCATCCCGAACTCGCCGGAGAAGCCCATCAGCGCGGCATAGGCCGAGTTGTTCATGATCAGGAAGCTGACAGGCAGGCCCTCCTGCATCGCCGTAAACAACCCCTGGATCGTGTACATCGCCGCCCCGTCGCCGAGGATGGCGATGACCTTGTCTCCCTTGCCACCGTTCTTCTCGTGCATGGACACGCCCAGCGCGCCCGGCAGCGAATAGCCGAGGCCGCCACTGGCGCAGGAATAGAAGCCGCCTTCGCGAACGATCGGCAGCGTCTGGTGCTCGGGCCCGCGTGCGGTCGGCGCTTCCTCGACCACGATCGCACCGTCCGGGCGCAGTTCGGCAACGCGGCTGAGGACGTAGGCGGCGGTCATCTCCGCCTCCGGCTTGATGAACCGGTGCGTCGGGCCGGTGTAGTCGCGCGCGTTGGTACGCTCGCACAACTGCGTCAGGCCTTCGTTCACATCGCCCAGCACGCCGCCACCGCCGGGCAGGGCGGCCAGGTGCTGCGGATCGTCCGACAGCGCCATCAGCTTGGCGTGTTCCGGCCAGTGCGGGCCTTCGCCCTCGACGTGGTAGGTGAACACCGGCGCCCCGGCGACGAGGATGGCATCGAAGGGATCGAGCGCGTCGCGAATCTGGTCGCGCCAGGCATTGAGGAAGCCGGCGAAGTGCGGGTGGTTTTCCGGGAAGGTCTCGCGCGCGGCATAGGGCGCGGCGAAAACCGCGCAGCCGGCTTTCTCCGCCAGCGCGATGGCAGCGTTCCAACCCCCCGCATTGGCGACCCCGGTGCCCAGTACCAGCGCGGGCCGTTCGGCCCGGTCGAGCATGGCGGCAAGCCGCTCGATGCCGGTGGCCGATGGCACGGCGAGAGCGTCAATATCGGGCAAGCCGGGCATCTCGCATTCGCGTTCCCAGTCGTCGACCGGGATGGACACGAAGACCGGGCCCATCGGCGGTGTCAGTGCGGTGACGAAAGCGCGGATCAGCGCCTGCGGCACGTCTTCCGCGCGCGCAGGTTCCACCGAGTACTTCACGTAGGGTCGCGGGAATTCGCTCGGCCGTTCGGCGTAAAGGAACGGGTCGAAGGGCAGGATCGAGCGCGCCTGCTGGCCCGCAGTCACCACCACCGGCGCGTTGTTCTTCCACGCGGTGAAAAGGTTGCCGAGCGAGTGGCCGGTGCCCGCCGCGCTGTGCAGGTTCACCAGCGCGGGCTTGCGGCTGGCGCGGGCATAGCCGTCGGCCAGGCCGACGACGACCGCCTCGTTCAGTCCCATCACATAGGGAAAGGGCATACCCTTGAGCATGGGCAGCTCGGTGCTGCCGGGATTGCCGAACAGGCGATCGACACCGAAATGTTCGAAGACGGCGAAGGCCGCGTCACGTACGGTGGGCATGGGTCAGACCTCCTCGCCGCCCGCACGGGCGCGATCGAGCATGGAACCCTCGTCCTTGCCATAGCGCATCAGGACCACGACCAGCAGCACGACGATCACCGGACAGACCCACATCAGCGAGATCAGGGCAGCGGCAAGGTCGTTGCCATTCTGGTCGGAGATGATGCCGACGACGTAGGGGCCAAGGCCCTGGCCGAGCAGGGTCATGATGACGAGGTAGGTGGAGAAGACGATCCCGCGCATTCGCGGCAAGGCCAGGCCAAGCAGTAGGGCATAGGTCGGCGGCAGCCACAGCGTCAGGATCAGCGAGAATATCGTGTAGCGAATATAGAAGTCGGTCAGCACCTCGGCGCTGTAGGTCCAGATGCCGAAGAAGGGCGAGATGCCCAGCGACAGCAGCACCAGATAGATCATGCCGCGCGTCCCCATCTTGTTGCCCAGCCAGTCCGCCAGCGGGCCAGCCACCAGCGCGCCGATCGTCGCCAGCAGGGCCGAGAGCAGGCCGAACTGTAGCCCGACGTCCGCCATCGACAGGCCGAACTGGCGGATCAGGATCTGCGGGCTGGCGAACATCACGCCGTAATTGATCGCGGTCTGCAGTCCGCCCATCACCATCAGCAGGATCAGCGAGGGGTTGAGGGTGACGTTGAAGGTGGGCTTGTCGGTCAGCCGGAAGTTCTGGAACAGGTTGAGCACCACGAAGGCGCCGAAGCCGAACACGCTCCATTGCAGCACGTGCGGATCGAGCGTGAAGCCGCCGAAGTCGAGCGGCGGGCGGGGGGAGAAGTCACTCGTGACCTTCACCATCAGCGTGCAGAAGCCGACGATCACGGCGAGACCGATGAAGTTGATCGCCCACTGCCGCGCCCCGGCATCGTGGCGCCACAGGTTCATCCAGTTGGTGCCCGGCGTCACCGCGCCGAGCACGCCGGCGCTGGCCTTGAACGGGGCAGGATCGGGCTTGGTCTTGATGCCGTCCATCGCTCCGCGTTCGGGTTCGCGCAGCTTGTAGATCAGCCAGGCCAGCGGGAAGCCGGGCAGGGCGGCGACGAGGAAGGCGAACTGCCAGCCGGTAAAGCCGAAGCTGGCCCCGCCCGCCGCCACGCGGTTGTCCCACCATTCGGCGGCAATCCCGCCGAGCGCCATCGACAGGCCGAGTCCGAGCGCGAGGCCCACGCCAAGGCCACCCATGGCGATGCCACGGCGGCCCTTGGGCAGGCTGTCGAACAGGATCGAATTGGCCGCCGGCTGGGTCGCGCCCTCGCCGATACCGACGCCGAGGCGCGAAATCGCCAGCAGCGTGAAGCCCTGCGCGAAAGCGGAAAGCCCGGCGAAGAAGCTCCACCCGGCGAGGCAGATTGCGAGCAGCTTGGTGCGCACCCAGCCATCCACCAGCCGTCCCAGCGGCAACGAGAACAGCGCGTAGAACAGCGCGAAGACGGTACCGTAGAGCAGCCCCATCTCGGCATCGCCGATGCCCAGGTCGTTACGGATATCGTTGGCCAGGATGGAGAGGATCTGCCGGTCGAGCAGGCTCATCATCTGTGCCGAGGACATCAGGATAATGGCATGCCAGCCATAGCGGCTGATGCGATTGTCGCTCGCCTGGTCGCCGGTGCTCATGTGCAATTCTCTCCCTTGGTGCCGAGCGTCGTCATGTCGGGACGGCCTCGAGCAGGTGGTGGTTGTCGGACAGCTCCACCATGCGTGTCAAAGCCAAACCGCCGTGCGCCAGCAACTCGGCAAATTGCGAGCGGGTGCGTTCGCGCCCGTCCCACAGCATCATCGTCATGTCGCCATAGAGCGCCACGGCATGGCCGGGATCGGCCTCAACCTTTTCCGGCATGACCTTCTCGATCACCACCACCGTGCCGCCCGATGCGCGCGCGGCCTCGCCCACGCGCTGCACGATTTGCCGGGCAGGTTCCTCTGCCCAGTCGTGAAGGATGTACTTGAGCACGTAGCAATCGGCCGTTTCGGGCAGCGGTTCGAAAAAGCTGGCGGTGACGAAGCGCGCGCGGTCGGCCACGCCTTCGCGGGCGAAATAGGCTTCCGCCCCGTCGCGCGCATGGGCCATGTCGAGCACGCAGCCCCGCGCCTGCGGGGCCGCCTGCAACAGTGTGGCCAGCACGGCGCCGTAGCCGCCGCCGACGTCCATGATGCTGGCGAAGCGGGCGAAGTCGTAAAGCTCGGCCGCCTGCGCCGCGAACCGGCGCGAATTGTCGACCATGGCCTGGTTGAACACGGCGGCAGCCTCAGCGTCTTCGTCCAGTCCGGCGAAACCTTCGGGCCCGTACTTGATATGTGCGGGCGGCTTTCCCTTGGTCACGCACTCGTGCAGTTCGGCAAAGGCCGGGGAAAGCTGGGTGCCGACATGCAGTGCCATGCCCTTCAGGCTTTCCGGATGATCCGCCCGCAGGCGCTCTCCCATCGGCGTCAGCGCGAAGCTATCGTCGCCCAGGTCGCGCACCAGCCCGATCGAGGCGAGAGCGCGCAGGAAGCGGGCCAGCGCCTCCGCATCGGCACCGATGGCGGCGGCAAGGCCGGCGGCCTGGCAGCCGCTGTCGTCCATCGCATCGGCTACCCCCAACCTCGCGGCGGCAATGGCCATGTGCGGTTTCCAGTAGCCCGCGATCAGGTTGCGCAGATCGTCTTGCGCTGCGCTCATATGCCGAACAGCTTTTCCGCGTTGGTCTGGAAGAACTTGACCTTCTGTTCGTGCGGGATGTCCATCGCGTCCAGCAGGCGGACCTCATCGGGCACGAACTGGTAGGGATAGTCCATCGCGTAGCAGACGCGGTCCTCGCCCATCACTTCCATCATCAGCTTGATCGAGGCGGGCGAGGGCAAGCCGGAATTGGTGCCCCACAGGTTGTTGCGCAGATAATGGTGCAGGCTGTGCTGCAACGGCTTCAGGCGCGGGTAGCGGTTGGAGCGCACGCCGGCGTTGAACATGTAGTTGAAGCGGTCGATCCAGAACGGCACCCCTTCGCAGCCGTGGCCCAGCACCAGCTGCAGCGAGGGATAGCGGTCGAACACGCCCGTCGTCAGCAGGCGCAGCGCGTGATAGCTCGTCTCCATCGCGAAGCCGAAGATCGCGCCTTCGAGCCCGGCATCCACCATGCCGCCGATCATGTCGTCGGGCGGGCCCTGCGGGTGGATGTAGAGCGGGATGTCCATGTCCGCACAGGCGCGCAGGATCGGGTCGAACTGTTCCTCGTCGAGGTAGTGCCCGTGGGTGTGCGAGTTCACCTGCACGCCGACGAAGCCGAGTTCCTCCTTGCCGCGCCGCAGTTCCTGCGCCGACCATTCGGGGTCCTGCGGGCAGATCGCGGTCATGCCGATGAAGCGATCCGGATGACGTTCGCAGGCGGTAGCGAGATGGTCATTGCCGCGGGTGACGATGCCCTTCGCCTCGTCGAGGTCGAACAGCGACTGCACGCCGGGACTGGTTATCGCCAGCACCGCCTTGTCGATGCCGCTTTCGTCCATGGCCGCCAGGCGCAGTTCGCCAAGGTCAAGCAGGCGTTCGCGGATGAAGGTGGTGCGCTCGGACGGGCTGGTGCCGTAGAAGCCCCACAGCGAAACCGTGCCCTTGTCGGCACGGCCTTCCTTCACCAGCCGGAGGATTGCATCCAGCTGCTCGGCGGTGCCGAAGGCTTCCTCGGTGGCAATGCGCAGATAGCCGTGCTGGCCGCCGGTCTTCAGTTCAGTCGTCACGTGTCACCTCATGTTCGCGGGCCAGATGCCCTGCTTGCCCGGCGACAGGATGCCGTTGGGATCGAGGCAGTCCTTGATCTTCTCGGCAAAGCGCCGCTGGGCGTTGTTGTTGAAATCGTAGAGACCGGCGACCTCGTCCATGAAATCGAGGTGGCTGCGATACTCGCCGTAGCCAAGCTTGGCGGCCGGTTCGAGCATGGCCTTGGTCGCGGCATAGGCCTCGCGCGTCTGCGCCTCGTTCTTGGTGTCGAACACGATCAGCGCGACGTGGATCATCGCCCGCTTGCCGACGATGATCGCCGCGGAATAGTCGAGGTTGCGCTCGTTCAACACCTTGCGGGTGAGATCGCGGATGGCGATCCCGTCCTTCCCGGCAATCGGCATGGCGCAGGAAAAGCCGATGTGTCCGCCTTCCTCGCCGCCGTACCAGCGCGTCATCTGGTCGAGCGCCATCGAGGGGATGCCCGCCTGCACCACGTGGTGCGGGTTGGTCATCTCGGGCAGGTTGTGGCCATCGTATTCCTCGAACACCACGCTGGCGCCGGGAATGGTGGCGAAGGCCGCCTCGATCTTGGCGCGGTTGTGCGCGACGACCGGCGCATCGCCCTGCACCGCAAAACGCATCACCCAACGGCCGAAGCCGGGGGTGGCGGCGATCCTGTCGATCACTTCCTCGGGGATCGAATCCTCGCCCTCGTACCATTCCTTGCGTTCACCAAAGGCGCTGGCGGCGCAGACGGCGTTGATGATCATCGGCTGGTTGGAAATCGTCCCGTCGATCATCAGCGGGCGCAGCACCTCGAGGAATTTGCCGTAGTTCTCCTCGTTGTCGAGCATGAACCAGCCGGGGCAGTAGACCTCCGGCGCGTGCATCAACGCGACGCCCATCTTGGTGACGATGCCGAAGTTCGACTGGGTGAAGATGCCGTCCCAGCTTGGTCCCGCCGAATGCGGGTAGACCAGCCAGTTGTGCGGATTGCTCATCCCGCCCATGCCGGTGCGCAGCAGGTCGCCATCGGGCAGCACGACCTCGAGGCCGCAATGCTGGCCCCAGTGGTCGCCAAGCGGGGTGTAGCCCACGCCATGCTCCAGCGCGTTGCCGATGATGGAGCCGCCGCCAAGGTCGGGGCAGGACATCCACAGCTTGGAGCCGGTGGCCTTGAGGTGATCGTAGAGGTCGAAGAAGCGCACGCCGGGTTCGACCAGCGCCATGCAGTTTTCCTCGTCCACCTCCAGCACGCGGTTCATCCGGCGCAAGCTGACCGTGAAGCTTTCCGACACGCGCGGCGCTCCGCCGCCATAGCCCTTGTTGCGGCCCTGGCTGCTGGTCCAGATCGGAGTGCCGTGCTCGTTCGCGATGCGGACGACAGCCTGCACTTCCTCCACGCTGCCCGGCATCAGCACCGCGCCGGGGCGATACCATTCGCCCGGCGGGCCCATGGGATCGCCATGGTCCGCCATCTGCTCTTCGGTGGTGAGGACATGCTCGCTGCCGAGTGCGTCCTGCATCGCCTGAAGCGCTGCGCTGGTGATCAACTGGCTCGCCATCGTCCTCTCCCCCGACTTTCAGCCCTCGCTCTCTCGGGGTCAGCCCTCGTGGACTGCCTTGACGACCATGCAGGCCTTCACGCCTTCGGGGCCGTCCTCGCTGCCGTGGCCGGACCATTGCACGCCCTGGAACGGGGCGTCGGGGCCGGCGATCATGTGGGTGTTGAGGCCCATCATGCCGACCTCGATCTCGTCCGCCAGGCGGCGCTGGCGCATCACGTCGTTGGTCCAGGCGAAACCGGCCAGGCCATAGGGCAGGCGGTTGGCCTCGGCGATCATGTCGTCCTCGCTGCGGAACGGGTTGATCAGGGCGAGCGGGCCGAACGGCTCCTCGTTCATCACCTCGGCATCCAGCGGAACTTCGCTGAGCACGGTCGGCTGGAAGAAATAGCCCTGGTTGCCGATGCGTTCACCACCGGTGTTGACCCTGGCACCCTTCGCCTTCGCGTCGGCGACGAATTTCTCCATCGCATCGGGGCGGCGCGGGTTGGCCATGGGGCCCATCTGCGTACCTGCTTCGAGGCCGTCGCCAACCTTGGTGGCGGCAAGCCGCTGGGCCATGCCGTCGCGGAACTTCTCGAAGACGTTTTCCTGCACGATGAAGCGCGTCGGGCTGACGCAGACCTGCCCGGCATTGCGCGTCTTGCCGACGGCAGCGGTTTCCAGCACGCGGTCGACATCGACATCGTCGAACACCAGCACCGGGCCATGCCCGCCCAGTTCCATGGTGGTGCGGATCATGTTGTCCGCCGCCAGCTTGGCAAGGTGCTTGCCGACCACGGTCGAGCCGGTGAACGACAGCTTGCGGATGATCGGCGAGGACAGCAGGTGGCGGCTGACTTCATCAGGCACGCCGAACACGGCCTGCGCGACTTCCTTGGGCAGGCCCGCATCGTACAGCGTCTGCAGGATGCCGAGCGCCGAAGCCGGGGTTTCCTCGGCACACTTGAGGATGATCGAGCAGCCCGCGGCTACCGCCGCGCCCAGCTTGCGGCTGGGGTTGCCAAGCGGGAAGTTCCACGGGGCGAAGGCGGCGACGGGGCCGACCGGCTCCCATCGCACCACGCTGCGCTGGCCCACCGGGCGCACCAGTTCGCGGCCGTAGATGCGCTGGCACTCGCCCGCGGCGAAATCGAACCAGCCGGCAGAGGCCATGCATTCCATCTTCGCTTCGGGGAAGGGCTTGCCTTCTTCCATGGTGGCCACTCGAGCGAGGTCGTCGGCGCGTTCGCGGATCAGCGCGGCGGCCTTGTGGAGCACTGCGGCGCGTTCCGCCGCGGGCGTGTAGCGCCAGATCTTGTAACCCTTCTGCGCCACCTCCAGCGCCCGGTCGAGGTCCGCCGGGTCTGCCAGCGGCAGTTCGGCCAGCGTTTCACCGGTGACGGGATTGACGACATCGAAGGTGCGGCGGCCGCCGCCCGAAACCTTCTCGCCGTCGATGATCATGTGGAGGCTGGGATATTGGGTCATCAAAATCTCCATTCGTCCCCGGCTGGCCGGAGAGGCATTGGCGCAGTCGTGCCCGCGCTTGTGGCGGGCACGATCAGTTGGCAGCTGGAAAGGGCCTTAGCCCTTCGCCTTCTCGCGCGCCACATCGCCTTCCCAGCGATCCGCCTTCATTTCCTCACCCGTGATCGGGTGCTTCATGTGGAAGGGTAGCAGCTTGTGGGTCGGCCACAGCCAGTGGTCGTCGATCAGCGCGTCCGGACCGGACGGGTCTTCGGGATAGAGCACCTTGGGGAAGGGCACGTATTCGGCCTCGGTATAGGCCCAGCCCTTTTCGAAGTCGGCGTGCCAGTGCGGGAAGTAGTTCAGGACGTGGATGCGCCACTTGCCGTCTTCACCCTTCTTGTAGGTGTTCTCGTAGAGGCCGCCTTCCCACCACTGGCGGACCTTCAGGTGCGGCGCGTCACCCTGGTAATCGACATGGCGACCGGCCTGCATCGTGGAACGGCCGCGCAGGCGCGCGGTCTTGCCGTCGGGATCGATGTCGATGATCGTCTGGATCTGCGGGTGATCCAGCAGGAAGCCGTCGATCGGGCCGTTGTTGTTGTAGGTGAAGCGCTTGCGGAAGCGGTCGACATAAAGGCGGCGGACGCCTTCCTTGCCCTTCCACACCCCGCCGAAGAAGCGCACTTCGCCATCGTCGGTGAACAGGTCCACCACCTGGTCGTACATGCATTTGTCGATGAGGTAGCCGTAGAGGTACTGCAGCTTCTTGACGTCCAGCTCGTCCTCGCGCTGGGTCAGGCGCTTGTCCATCTCCGCCAGCTTCGCTTCGAGCGCGGCGATACGATCGTCCGACATACCGATTCTCTCCCAATTTGTATGTTCCACTTACAATTGCGGAGAGGTGCGAATAGAGTCAATGTCGATTGCTCTGGGGGAGGATGCAATGACACGATATTCCGACAGCTACGCGCAGGACCGCGCGGAGATCGAAGACCTGATGGCGCGCTACCTGTTCGCCATGGACTGGAACGATTTCGATACCTACGCCGACACCTTCACCGAGGACGGCACGCTGGAATTCGCGCGCGGCGCGGTGACCGGGCGGGAAAACATCCGCGCGGCGGCCAAGGGCTTCAAGGAAGCGGTGGCGGACATCTACACCGATGTCGATGGCAACCCGGCGGTGTTGCGGCACATCCTCTGCCACTCGGCCATCCGGGTGGAAGGCGACAGGGCCTGGCACACCGGCATGTGGTTCGAAACCGCGAACGACGGCCCGCGCACGCCTGACGGCAGCCGCCTCACGCCCACGCTGGGCACCTTCGGCATCTACGAAGACGAGCTGGTGCGGGTCGATGGCGAGTGGAAGTTCTCCTATCGCAACATCCGCAACGAGTTCCTGCCGGGCCGCGCGTCCCCGGCCGAGAATCCCGTCGCGCTGATGGATCGCAAGGCGGATGGTGCAGGTTAAGGTTCGACCCGCTAGGAAGGACCGCATGAACCGGATTGTCCTTGCTCTCGCGCTTGCCGCTACCGCCGTCAGCGCGCCGCCCCCCGTGCTGGCGCAGCAGGCAGACCTGCCGCAGGTGAGCCTGGACCATCGCATGCTGCTGCGTTGCTCCGCCGCCTTCGCGCTGGTCGCCTTCGCGCAAGCCTCGGGCAACGAGACGGGCACGCGCTATCCCGACGTGACGGAAAGCGGGCGCGAGTTCTTCGTGCGCGCCTCGGCCCAGGTGATGGACGAGGCCGGGCTCGACCGCACGCAGATCGAGGCGCTGCTCAATGCCGAAGCGCAGGCGCTGTGGGACGAAGGCTCGATCGACCAGGTCATGCCGGTCTGCCTGCCCATGCTTCCACCGGAATAATTGCCTGCGGCGCTGCGTCCGCTGGACCCTTTGTGCATGTTGCTGCATTAGCGAATGGCAACCATGTGGCAGCTCTATTACTTTCCGCTCTGTCCGTTCAGTCGCAAGGTGCAGCTTGCGCTGAGCGAGAAGAAGGTGCCCTTCACCCTGAAGCTGGCATACCCGTGGCATGACGACGAGGAATTCCACTCGCGCGCGCCCACGGGCCGCACCCCCGTGCTCGACAATACCGAACGCCGCCTGACGCTGGTCGATAGCCAGGTCATCTGCGAATATTTCGAGGAGACCGAGGACAAGAGCCCGCTGCTGCCCGGATCGGCCGCCGCGCGTGCGGAAATCCGTCGGCTGGTGGCCATGTTCGACGATGCCCTGTTCGGCGATGTCACCGGGCCGCTGCTGCACGAGAAGATGAAGAAACGCCTGATCCTGCGCCAGTCGCCTGACAGCCGCGTGCTGCGGCAGGCGACGCGGCTGCTGCACGATCATCTCGACTACATCGACTGGCTGATCGACAACCGCCGCTGGCTGGGCGGCGCGCAATTGAGCCTCGCCGATTTCGCCGCCGCCGCGCAGCTTTCGGTGATCGACTATCTCGACTGCATGGATTGGTCCGGCCACGAACAGGCGCGCGGTTGGTACCGCGTGATGAAGAGCCGCCCCAGCTTCGCTCCGCTGCTGACCCAGAAGATGGAAGGGCTGCCGGCGCCGAGGCATTATGCGGATGTAAACGCCTAGGAGAGCAACGATGCCATCCAAGATCACCCTGACCGACGAAGAATGGCGCGAGAAGCTGACGCCGGAACAATATGCCATCCTGCGGCAGGCGGGCACCGAACGCGCCTTCACCGGCAAGTACGAGAAGAACAAGGCTGCCGGCGAATACAAGTGCGCCGGCTGCGGCCAGCCGCTGTTCGAAAGCGATGCCAAGTACGACAGCGGTTCGGGCTGGCCGAGCTTCACCTCTCCCGCCGCGGCCGATGCGGTGGAGATGCACCAGGACCAGACCCACGGCATGGTCCGCACCGAGGTCGTCTGCTCCCGCTGCGAGGGACACCTGGGCCATGTTTTCCCTGACGGGCCGGGGCCCGATGGCCTGCGCTATTGCATCAATTCCGCGGCGCTGGATTTCGAACCGGAGGAAAACCCGGGCAACTGAACGCGCTTGTCGTTCACGCTGGATTACGTTTCGCCTATGCAACATGGGCGTAAATGGGGACATGACAGGGCGCGCATCGCGCTCGCATTGGGAATTTAGCGGCTTATGGCCAGACGGCGGAGCACGGGCTCCAGCAAGCGAGGATACCGGTCGCGCAAGGCTGCGTCCGAGAGGCGGGACCGCGATCGGGCGGCGCGCGGCTGGAAGGCCGTGTTCTGGAAATGGACGAAGCGCCTTGCCATCGGCGGGGCCTTCGCGGCGGTGCTGGGCGCTATCGCGCTGGCGACGGCGGTCTATTTCGCCTCGCGCAGCCTCCCTTCCTATTCCGCCTTGCGGCAGAGCCAGCATGGCCAGACCATCCTGGTGCGCGCGCGCGACGGGTCGCAGATCGTCGAACTCGGCCCGAGCTACGGCCAGTGGCTGACCGAGGACGAGATTCCTGACGTGATGAAGCAGGCGATGATCTCGGTTGAGGATCATCGCTTCCGTTCGCACTTCGGCATCGATCCGGTGCGCCTGACCGGTGCGATCATCGAGGGCTTCACCGGTGACGACCGGATCGGCGGCACCTCCACCATCACCCAGCAGCTGGCGCGTAATATCTTCCTCAATTCCAACCGCACGCTGGATCGCAAGCTGCGCGAGGCGGTGCTGGCGATGGCGCTGGAATGGCGCTTCTCCAAGGAACAGATCCTCGAGCTGTACCTGAACAAGGTCTATTTCGGCGGCGGCGCCTACGGCATCGATTCCGCCAGCCGGAAATTCTTCAGCCATTCCGCGCGCGAGCTGACCCTGGAAGAGGCGGCGATCATCGCCGGTCTGGTCAAGGCCCCCAGCCGCTATTCGCCGACCGCCGATATCGACGCCGCGGTCAGCCGTGCGAATGTCGTGATCGGACAGATGGTGACCTATGGCGGGCTCGACCCCGCGGTGGCACGCCGGGTCGACGTGGATTCGGTCAACCTGCGCGAGGACGCGGGCCAGAACTCGATGCGCTATTTCACCGACTGGGCGCTGCCGCAGCTCGACCTGCTGCTGCCCAACGAGACCTTCGAGCCGATCGAGGTGTGGACCACGCTGGACGTGGGCATGCAGCGCGCGGCCACCGCTGCGATCCAGTCCAACGTGCCGGACGGGGCGCAAGGAGCGATGGTCAGCGTCGATCGCGACGGAGCGATCCTCGCCATGGTCGGCGGCACCGACTACGTCACCTCCAATTACAACCGCGCGACCGATGCCATGCGCCAGCCCGGTTCTTCGTGGAAGCTGTTCGTCTACCTGGCGGCGCTGGAAGCGGGCTACACGCCGGATGACCGGGTGCAGGACGTGCCTGTCACCATCGATGGCTGGAGCCCGCGCAACTCGGGCGATTCCTATGCCGGCGAAATCGATGTCCGCAGCGCCTTTGCCTATTCCAAAAATACGGTGGCGGCGCAGCTGGGCAACGAGGTCGGCTTCTCCAACGTCGCCAGCATGGCGCGCCGGTTCGGCATCACCACGCCGATCTCCACCTATCCGGCCATGGTGCTGGGCACGTCCGAGGTGCGCCTGATCGACATGACCCGCGCCTTTGCCGCGGTTTCGGCGCGCGGCCAGTCGGTCGAGCCTTACGGCATCCTGCGCGTCACCACCGCCGATGGCGAGGAACTCTACAGCCACCGCGATGCGCGGCCCTACACGCTGGTTCCCGACTACGTCTCCGCCGGCATTACCGACCTGCTGCAGACCGCCGTCGCCACCGGCACCGGTCGCGCGGCACAGATCGGCCGTCCCGTGGCGGGCAAGACGGGCACCACCAATTCCAACCGCGACGGCTATTTCGTCGGCTTCTCCAGCGGCATCACCACCGGCGTATGGATGGGCCGGGACGACAATGGCCGGGTTGCCGCCCTGCAAGGCGGCGCCGCGCCCGCGCGCGCCTTTGCCGCTTACATGCGCTACGCCGTGCGTGACCGGCCGGTGGAGGAATTCGACACCGACCTGCAACTGCCCGAATGGCAGCTCGAACCCGATGACGAGTTCTATTTCGGCGAGGACGACGACTATTACTTCTACATCGACGAACAGGGTAACCTGGTCGAACCGCGCGGTAGCGGTGGCGATCCGCGCATGCAGGATTTCGATGTCGAGGGTGAAGGCGAAAACGTGGTGCGCGAAGCGATCACCCCGCGCCGAGACGAGCGGCCTTCGGTGCCCCCGTCATCCAGCAGGGAGGCTCCAGCCGCCGCCAGCGACGATTTCCTGGAACGTGCGACCGGGAGGGAGATCCCCGAAGACCCGCCACCCTCACGGGCCCCGCGCAACAACGCCATCAACGAACAGCGGTTCTGACAGACCGATAAAGAGAAGGGCCGCCACGGCAATCCGGGGCGGCCCTTTCTGCGTCCGGGGTTGTCGCCCGGATCAGTTGTCCATGAAGCGGACCGGTACCGACTGAGCCACTCCGCCGCGAGCACGGACCCGCAGCAGCACGGCTTCGCGTCCGGCATCGCGCGCGTCGCTGAGGATGGCCTCCAGTTCTTCCACGGTGCCGATCGGGCGGCCGTTGGCGGACAGGATCATCACTCCGCGTGCAAGGCCGCGACGGGCGGCATCGGAGTTGCCGGCCACCGCCGTGATCGCAAGGCCGCTGGTGTCGTCCGACACGCCCAGCTGGCGGGCGATGTCGGGCGTGATCGGGATCGCTTGGATGCCGAGCAGCTCTTCCATCAGGCCGCTGCCCTTGCCGTTGGTTTCCGGTGCGGGCGCGCTTTCGTCATCGCCCTGGAACATCTGCTGGCGGGCCAGTTCCTCGTCACTCGGGCGGCGACCGACGGTCAGGTTGACGCGGCGACGCTCGCCATCGCGAATGTAGGCGAGCGGAACAGTGGTGCCCGGGGCGATATTGGCGACGATGCGCGACAGCGTGTTGTCGGGCGTCACATCCTGGTTGTTGACCGAGACCACCACGTCGCCTGCCCGCAGGCCGGCGTTCTCTGCCGGTTCGCCTGGCTGGACGCTCTGGATCAGTTCGCCGCGACCTTCCTCGATGCCCAGGGCTTCGGCGATATCGTCATCCACCGGCTGTATCAGCACGCCGATGTAGCCGCGCAGGATTTCCTCGCCGCTGATCAGCGAGCGCACGATCGGTGCGGCGTCCTCTGCCGGAATGGCAAAGCCCACGCCCACGCTGCCGCCCGACGGCGAGTAGATGGCGTTGTTGATGCCGATGACGTTGCCCTGCATGTCGAACAGCGGACCGCCGGAGTTGCCGCGGTTGATGCTGGCGTCGGTCTGGATGTAGCGGTCGAAGGCGCCGCCACGACCGGTGGAACGCTGCACCGCCGAGACGATGCCGCTGGTCACGGTGCCGCCCAGGCCGAAGGGGTTGCCGATGGCAATAACCCAGTCGCCCACGCGGGCTTCCGAACTGTCACCGAAGTTGACGAAGGGGAACGGCTCGGCGCGCGAGATCTTCAGCACGGCAAGGTCGGAAGAGGGGTCGGTGCCGACCACCTCTGCCTCGTATTCCTGTCCATCAGGCAGGGTCACGGTCACCTCTTCCAGCTGCGCCCGCTGGTCGGGCGAGATGACGTGGTTGTTGGTGACGACATAGCCGTCGGCCGAGATGATGAAGCCCGAACCCAGCGAGGTCGCCTCGCGCGTGGTCGGGCCATTGTTACCGCCGCGACGATTGAAGAACTGGCCGAAGGGCGTGCCTTCGAACGGGTTCTGCTGCGCGGGGATGGTGATCGATTGCCGGGTGGAGATGTTCACCACCGCCGGCTGCAGGACTTCGGTCAGGTCGGCAAAGCTGGCGGGAGCTCCGGCGACCGGCACGGTGTTCTGCATCTGGATGCGATCGTTCTGCGCAACTTGCGCACCGGCGGGATAGCCGGTCATCAGCGAGATGGCTGCCCCGCCTACCAGCAGGGCCGATGTAATACCGTAGGAATAGCGCACTGGCTTCACGTCCTCTTTATCCTCTAACTTTTCCGCTCTGCCCATGCTTTCGCACGAACGGCGGATCTGGTTCCGTCCCAAGGCGCGTGTTGCAGCCGAAAGCGGCTGAACGCGCCTTTAACGACAAGTGTAGTCGTGCGTTCCGGGCGATCAACGACCGCCGCGGAACTGGCGCAGGTACTCGTTGTCCGGGCTCAGGATGATTGCGCTCTCGCCTTCGCCCGTCTCGAACGTGGTCTGGTACGACTGCATGGCGCGGTAGAAATCGTAGAAGTCCGGGTCCTGGTTGAAGGCTTCCGCGTAGATGCGGGCGGCTTCGGCCTCGGCCTCTGCACGGATGATCTGCGCGTCGCGGCGACCGCCTGCACGGATCGTCTCCGCCTCTTCCTGACGGTCCGACCGCATGCGGTTGAACGCGGCGGTCAGCGGCGTGCCCTGCGGCAGGTCGGCGCGCTTGATGCGCACGTCGAGCACCTGCGCGCCATAGGTCCGCGCTTCCTCGTCCAGCGTTTCGCGGATGCGGGTCATGGCGTTGCCGCGCTCCGGCGTCAGCAGGCTGGCGAAAGTACGGCGACCCAGTTCCTGCCGCAGTTCCGAGGTCAGGATCGGCTCCAGCTGGTTCTGCAGCTGGTCCTCGCTGCCAGCGCGTTCAACGAACAGCACCGGGTCGAAGATGCGATACCGCGCATAGGCGTTCACTTCGAGGCGCTGCTGGTCACGCGAGAGCACGGTCTCGCCTTCCATGTCGAGGTCGAGGATGCGGCGGTCGACCATCTGCACCCGTTCCAGCAGTGGGATGCGCCAGCTGACGCCCGCCCCGGTGCTGCCATAGGGGGCGTCGGGATTGAACTGGTTGATCACGCGCTGCGGTTCACCGGTCCGGATCACCACGCCCTGGTGGGTTTCCGGCACGATCACAATCGTGCTCATGGCCAGCACCACCAGCACGGCAATGGCGATCAGCGGCTTCTTGAAATCCTGCCACATCTTACTGCCCTCCCTGCTGGCCGGGCGTGATGGTCACGGTCGGCTGGCTGGCGCGGCTGCGCCGCTGCACTTCGGGAAGCGGCAGATAAGGCGTCACGCCGTCTGCCTCGATGATGGTCTTGTCAGTATCGCGCAACACGCGCTCCATGGTCTCGTAATACAGGCGGCGCCGCGTCACTTCGGGAGCGAGCCGGTACTGCGCATAGATTTCGTTGAACTCGGCCGCGCTACCCTGGGCCTGGGCAAGCAGCTGCTGCTCGTAGCGGCGCGCTTCGTTCAGGCTGCGCTCGCGGTCCTGCCGGGCGGCGAGCACGTCGTTGAAGGCCTCGATAACCTGCTGCGGGGCTTCCGTCCGGGCGATTTCCACGCCCTGCACGTTGATGCCCGCGTCATAGACGTCGAGGATGGCCTGCATCCGGCTGCGCACGCGCGACTGCACCTGCTCACGGCCGGCACCCGACAGCACGGTGTCGAGATCGGTTTCCGCAACCGCGGCGCGCATTGCGGCCTCGGCCACTTCGCGCAGCGTCTCTTCCGGCTCGGCCAGCTCGAACTTGTACTGGACGAGGTCGTTGATGTTCCAGCGCACGAGGTAGGAAAGGTCGACCAGCGACTGGTCGCCGGTAAGGATCAGGTTTTCCGTACCGTCGCCGATGGTCTCACGCCGGATCTGCGAGACGTTTTCGACGTCCACCGTCTGGATCGGCCAGGGGAAGGTCCACTCGGTGCCGGGATTGAGCGTGCGCGAGTACTTGCCGCCCAGCCAGGTCACCACGGCCTGTTCGCGTGGCTGGATGAAGTGCAAAGAGGTGGCCAGCACCCAGACGCCGACGATGGCCGCCATGGCGATGGGGAACCAGCTGCCGCCGCCAGGGCGTTCGGGCAGGCGGAAGCTCGGGCCGCCACCGCCGCGTCCGCGACGCGGGCCTTCAGGACCGCGGTTCTTGAAGATGTCCTCGATATTTGCGGAACGGCGTCCACGGTCGTCCCCGCCGCCACCCGGCAGCCAGGGGTTGCGCGGCCCGCGCGGAGGAGGAGATTCGCCCCCGCCGCCGCTTTCCGGCGCGTCGTCACTGCCGCCGCCGCTGTCGTCTCCACCACCACTTCCGCCCGGGGGCTTGCCCCAGGGATTGCGATTGCCAGCCATTGCGAGGCCAAACCTTTCGAAAAACCCGCCCAAAATTCTCATGTCCCTTTCTATAGGTGCCGTTCGCGCAAAAAACAGGGGGTCTAAGGGGCATTATTGCTGACCAGCGGCGCGCAAGGCGCTAACTGCCCTTGCCATGAGTAGCGATACAGCCATCAAGAATGCCATTCCCGCAGAGCTTTCCGGCATGGTCCGGTCAACGAAGTTCGCGGACGGAATTGCCACCATCATCGCCGATGCCGGCGGCCTTGGCCGCAGCGCCGCGGCGCAATTGCAGCGCGAGCTGGAAGAGGCCGTTGGCGCGGTCGAGGGCGTGAACGAGGTTCGCGTCGCGCTGATGGCGGACAAGGTGCAGCGCAAGATCATCGTCGTCGGTTCGGGCAAGGGCGGGGTCGGCAAGTCGACCCTGACCGCCAACCTCGCCGTTGCCCTGGCCAACCAGGGCCTGAAGGTGGGCGTTGTCGATGCCGACATCTACGGGCCTTCGCAGCCGCTGCTGCTGGGCACGGCCAACGAAAAGGTTCGCGCCGAGGGGCAGACGCTGATCCCGACGCAGAGCGAATTCGGTGTGAAGGTGCTGTCCATGGGCCAGCTGGTCGAGCCGGGCCGGGCGATCGCCTGGCGCGGGCCGATGGTCGGCCAGGCGCTGGGCCAGCTGATGGACGCCGACTGGGGCGATGCCGAAGTGCTGCTGGTGGATCTGCCGCCGGGCACGGGCGACGTGCAGCTGACCATGCTGCAGAAGTTCAAGCCGGCCGGCGCGGTGGTCGTCTCCACCCCGCAGGACCTCGCCCTGATCGACGCGACGCGCGCCATCGACCTGTTCCGCCAGGCCGAGATCCCGATTGTCGGGCTGGTGGAGAACATGGCGGGTTACCTGTGTCCCGAATGCGGCGCGGTCAGCAATCCGTTCGGGCAAGGCGGCACCGAAGCCGCCGCGCAGGCGCTGGGCGTACCTTTCCTTGGCCGCGTGCCGCTGGCGATGGAAATTCGGGTAGCCAGCGATACGGGTCAGCCGCCCACCGCCAACGATACCGAACACGGTCCGCATTTCGCCGGCATCGCCGGACAGCTGGGCCAGTTCCTCGGTGGGGGACAGGGCTAGGACGATGCAGGTCTCGCGGCGCGGAGTGCTGGCAGGGGCCGCGGTAGGCGGTGGTCTGCTGGTGGCCTGGAGCCTGATCCCGCGCAGCTTCGACAATCCGCTTGCGCCCGGTCCCGAAGAGATTGCCGTCGATGCCTGGCTGAAGATCGCCGCCGATGGTGTGGTGACGGTCGCCGTGCCCCAGTTGGAAATGGGGCAAGGTGTGATGACCGTGCTGCCACAGGTCGTCGCCATGGAAATGGGGGCGGACTGGCGGCAGGTCGCGGTCGAGCCCGCGCCGGTGAGCGGGGCCTATGCCAATGTGCCGCTGGCGGAGCATTGGGCGCCGTTGTGGCGACCGCTGATCGACAATGACAGGCTGGTGCGCAGCTGGGCGCAGGACAACCGCTTCAACGTCACCGCGCGGGGCACCTCGCTGGCCGCTTACGAGCAGGCCTGCCGCGAAGCGGGTGCCAGCGCGCGGGCCATGCTGGCCATGGCCGCGGCCGAACGGTGGGACGTGCCGTGGGAACAGTGCCGGGCGGAGAACGGCGTCATCTACCATGACGAGCACTCCGCCAGCTTCGCCGAACTGGCGCTGGAGGCTGGCCGTTTCACTCCGCCCGATCCCCCGCCCTTGCGGCCCGATCCGCCGTCCGAAGCAGCCCCCCTGCCGGGCACCGAGGCAGGCGATATCCCGCTGTTCTATCCGCGCCTCGGCCTGCCTTCGCGCGTCGATGGCAGCCAGGTCTTCGCGGGCGACGTGCGACTGCCGAACATGGTCTACGCCGCGATCCGCCACGGCCCGCACGACAAGAGCGAACTGCTCGATTTCGACGAGGCGCTGGCGCGCGGGCAGCGCGGCCTGATCAAGCTGGTGCGCGGCAAGCGCTGGCTCGCCGCCATTGCCGAGAACTGGTGGGCCGCCGAACAGGCATTGCAGCGCATCGCCCCGCGCTTCGCCGTGGATCGTCCGGTCTCCAGCGCGGAGATGGAGGAAACGCTGGACCGCGCGCTGCGCGAGGACGGCGGGCGCGTGATCGAAAAGCGCGGCAATGGCGTGGAGGGTTATACGCCCGACCTCGCCCTGCGCTACGATGTCGCTCCCGGGGTCCACGCCACCATCGAGACGAGCAGCGCCACCGCCCGGCTGATGGACGGCACACTGGAACTGTGGCTGCCGACGCAGGCGCCCGAGGCGGCCAGGCAGGCAGCTGCCAAGGCATTGGACATGAGCGCGGCCAATGTCGTGCTCTACCCGGTGGCGGCGGGGGGCAGCTTCGACCGGCGGCTGGACAACCAGATCGCCATCGAAGTCGCCTTACTGGCGCGCGAGGCCGGCCGGCCGGTGCAGCTGACATGGTCTCGCTGGGAGGAGATGGCTGCCAGCTATCCGCGCCCCCCTGCCGCCGGCCTGATGGCCGCCGAGACCGACGACAGCGGGAACATCCGCCGTCTGCGCGCGCGCCTCGCCAGCCCGCCGACCATGCGCGAATTCGGTCGCCGCCTGTTCGAGAACGAAGTGAGCTGGGCCGCGATCGACGCCCTGGAAGGGGACGCAGACCCGATGGCCGTCTCCGGCCTTGCGCCGCCTTATGGCATTGTCGATGTCTCGGTGGAGCACGCGCCCGCCACGCTGCTGCTGCCCACCGCGCCGATGCGCGGGCAGGCCGACGGCTACACCTGCTTCATGCGCGAGAGCTTCATCGACGAGCTGGCCCTGCGGTACGAGCGCGAGCCGATGAGCTATCGCATCGCCATGCTGGGGCAGGACGCGGAGCTGGCCGACGTGTTGCAGCGTGCCGCGCGGCTGGCGTCGTGGGATGGCGGGACCCCCGGCAGCGGGCAAGGCATTGCCTGCCACCGCATGGACCTGGGCGATGCAACTGGCCGGATTGCCCTGGTGGGCGAAGCCAGCGCGGGCGAAGGCGGAGTACGGGTGCGCCGCCTTTATGCCGCGGTGAATATCGGCCGCGTGGTTAATCGCGACGTGGCCCTGCAGCAGATCGAGGGCGGGCTTGTCTTCGGCCTCGGCATGGCGCTGGGCTGTGCCACCGAATATGCCGAGGGCGTGCCGACCCACCAGCGGCTTGCCGCGCTGGGAGTACCCGTGCTGGCGGATTGCCCGGAAATCGAGATCGAGCTGATCGAGAGCGATGCGCCGCCGTTCGATCCGGGCGAGATCGGCGTGCCGCCTGTCGCGCCCGCCGTTGGCAATGCCTTCTTTAGTGCAACTGGCCTTCGCTTGCGCCGCCTGCCATTGCTATCGGCACTACCATGACCTGGAAACCACAACAGCTTCCCCACGACCACCCGCCGGTGAAGAGCGGCAAGGTCGGTGTTCTCGTCGTCAACCTCGGCACGCCCGAGGCGCCGGAGACCGGCCCGGTGCGCCGCTACCTGGCCGAATTCCTGTCGGACCGGCGCGTGATCGAGATCCCGCCGATCGCCTGGCAGCCGATCCTGCGCGGCATCATCCTCAACGTGCGCCCGAAGAAGAGCGCCGCCGCCTATCGCGAAGTGTGGACCGACAAGGGCTCCCCGCTCGCGGCTATTACCGCGGAACAGGCTGAGAAGCTGCAGCAGCGGCTGGGCGATGCGGTGACGGTCGACTGGGCCATGCGCTACGGCAAGCCGTCAATTCCCGAGGCGCTGGAATCGCTGATGGACAGCGGCTGCGAGCGCATCCTGCTTGCCCCGCTCTATCCGCAGTACTCGGCGGCGACGACGGCCACCGTGGTCGACAAGGCGGCGGACTGGCTGCGCGAACGGCGCTGGCAGGCGAGCCTGCGCACCCTGCCGCCCTACCATGACGATCCGGCCTATATCGATGCACTGGCCCGGGACATCGGCAGCCAGCTCGACGCGCTGTCCTTCCAGCCAGAGGTGCTGCTGCTGAGCTTTCACGGCATGCCGCAGCGCACGCTGGAGCTGGGTGATCCCTACCATTGCCACTGCCGCAAGACCGCGCGCCTGCTGGAAGAGAAGCTGGCGCGGCCTGACGTGCGCATGGTCACCACCTTCCAGAGCCGTTTCGGCCCGGCCAAGTGGCTGGAGCCGGCCACCGATGCTACGCTGGCTGAAGAGGCACAGAAGGGCACCAAGCGCATCGCCATCGCCGCGCCGGGTTTCTCAGCCGACTGCCTGGAGACGCTGGAAGAGCTGGCGATCCAGGGCAAGGAACAGTTCATCGAAGCAGGCGGAGAAGAATTTGCTGCGCTGTCCTGCCTCAACGCCGGGGAGCCGGGGATGGACATGCTGGAGGCGATCATTCGCCGCGAACTGGGAGGATGGATCTAGCGGCATCGGCCGCTGCGTGATGCCGTGATGACCGAATACCTCATCCTCTTTGCAGTTGTATTCGGCATCAACCTGCTGCCTGCTTTCGGCCCGCCGACGTGGTCCATTATCGTGCTGTACGGTTTCCATTCCGACATGCCGGTGCCGGCCATCGTGCTCACCGGTGCCGTTGCCGCAGCCTCCGGTCGGTTTCTCCTTGCCCATGGCTTCCGCCACCTGGCGCGATACGTCTCGGAAAAGACCAAACGGAACCTGGCCGCGGCGCGGGCAGCCTTCCTGCGCAAGAAGCGGCATGGCATCGCCGGCCTTGCCCTGTTCGCCGTCTCGCCCTTGCCGTCGGCGCAATTGTTCGCAGCGGCGGGCCTCGCCAGTGTGCCCCTGCTGGGTTTCACCCTCGCCTTCTTCGGCGGCAGGCTGGTGTCCTATTCCTTCTATGCCGGCTCGGCGCAGCTGATCGAACATTCGACGATAGGCGACACCTTTCGCGACTCGCTGACCAGCCCCGCCGGGATCGCCTTGCAGATCCTGTTGCTGGTGGCGCTGATCGCCTTTGCCCGGATCGACTGGGAACGCATTTTCGGCCCCGCGCCGGAACATGCCGACCCGGAAGGCGAGCAGGACTAGAAGTCGATAGCGATGCCCTTGTGCACCCAGTCGCCATAGCGGGTGGGGCTGAGCTCCTCGTCCACCTTCGTCTGCTCCGGCTTGGGCGGCGGATCGTTGGTCCAGTGGGCCGGCTTGGTGAAGCCTGCAGGGCGTTTGGTGGCGCGTTTCATGATGCCTGCAACATGGGCGCTCTGGCGCTGCGGCGCAACTGGCCCTAGGGCCAGCCCATGGCCAAGACCCCCGGACTCCCGCCGCGCCGTGCGGCGCTCAAGATGCTCGACGCGGTGCTGCGCCGGGGCGAGACGCTGGAGCAGGCAGGCGGTGCGGCCAACGCGCTTCCCGTCTTCTCCGACCGGGCGCTGGCCCGCGCCATCGCGGGCGAGGTGCTGCGCTGGCTGACCGACCTCGACGCGCTGATCGACAGCGCCACCAGGCAGCCGCTGCCCGACGACGCCAAGCCGCGCATGGTGCTGCGCATGATGCTGGCGCAATGGCTGCGGCTGGAGACGCCGCCGCACGCCGTGGTGGCCACCGCGCTGCCACTGCTGGTGGGCGGGCCAAAGCGGCTGGCGCACGGTGTCTTCGCCACGCTGACGCGTCAGGAAGTTTCGCTGCCCGAGGTGCCCAGCCTGCCGCCGCAAGTGGCGGAGCGCTGGGGCGAACGGGTGCCTGCCATCGCCGCCGGTATCGCCGCGCCACCGCCGCTCGACCTGCGCCTGAAGGCTCCCGAAAACACGGCGGAGATGGCGAAGATGATGGGCGCGACCAGCCTTGCGCCCGGCCATCTGCGCTTGCCGCGCGGCGCGAATGTCAGCGACCTTCCCGGCTATGACGAAGGCAGCTGGTGGGTGCAGGACCTTGCCGCCAGCATCCCTGCCAGCCTGCTTGGCGAAGGTGAGGGCCGCCGCGTGCTCGACCTTGCGGCAGCTCCCGGTGGCAAGACCATGCAGCTCGCCGCTGCCGGCTGGGACGTGACCGCGCTCGACGTGCATGCCAAGCGCATGATGCGCCTCCGCGAAAATCTCGGCCGGGTGGGGCTGGATGCGCACACCGTCATTGCCGATGCACTGGAGTGGGAGCCGGAGGAAAAGTTCGACGCGATCCTGCTCGACGCGCCTTGCACCGCCACTGGCACCTGCCGCCGCCATCCCGAAGTCATCCACCGCATCGGCCCGCGCCAGATTGCCGAGATGGCCGAGCTCCAGCGCGCCCTGCTGGATCGAGCCAGCGGCTGGCTGAACCCGGGCGGGAGGCTGGTCTATGCCACCTGCTCGCTGGAGCGCGAGGAGGGCGAAGAGATCGCCGTCACTTGCCGGCTTGCTCCGGACCCGATCAACGCGGACGAGCTTCCTGAGGGTTTGCAGCCGACCGCCGAGGGTTGGCTGCGCACCGATCCCGGAATGCTTAACGAAGCAGGCGGCTTGGACGGCTTTTTCGTCGCCCGCTGGCGCAACTCCGCTGCCGCTGACGGTTAACTCAAGTTAGCCTCAGCAATTTCACAAGCGTTAACAAACCCTTGGGCGGGTGGCCGGAGCTAACCCTTTACCTTGTCGGCAAAGCTCTTGCGCAGCTTCATCAGCTTGGGCGGGATCACCGCCAGGCAATAGGGGTTTCGCTGGCCTTCGCCGTCCCAGTATTCCTGGTGGTAGTCTTCCGCCGGATACCAGGTAGCCGGGCCCTCGATGGTGGTGACGGCGCTCTGGTCGTGGCTGTCATTCCAGCGGGCGATGGCAGCTTCGGCCTCGGCCCGCTGGGCATCGTCGAGCGGGAAGATCGCGCTGCGATACTGCGTGCCCACGTCGTTGCCCTGCCGGTTGAGCTGGGTCGGATCGTGCGTGCCCATGAACATGTCGTAGATTTCGGGCAGGCTCACCGTGGCAGGGTCGAAGGTGATCTTCACGGCCTCGGCATGGCCGGTGTCGCCATTGCACACCTGCTTGTAGGTCGGATTCTCGACCGTGCCGCCGATATATCCGCTCTCGACGTCGGCTACGCCGATCACGTCCTTGAACACGGCCTCGGTGCACCAGAAGCAACCGCCAGCGACAATCGCCTGTTCGTTCACATCGAATCTCCTTCGCGGCCCCACATGGGGGTCTTTGGTCCGCTTGTCATCCGTGCCTTTGGGGCTAGGGTGTCCGGCAACGAAATTCCGGGAGATTTTCGATGCGTATTGCCCCCCTATTCGCTGCCGCTGCGCTGGCGGTTTCCGCGCCTGCGCTGGCTGACCACCACGCCGAGGCGCTCTCGCTCGAATCCGTGCTGGCAAGCGAGCACCGCGCTGCCGACAGCGCGCGCGACCAGTATCGCCATCCGGCCGAGACGCTCGCCTTCTTCGAGGTGGAGCCGGACATGACCGTGGTGGAATATGGCCCCGGCGGCGGCTGGTACGCCCGCGTGCTGGCGCCGTGGATCAGCCCGCAGGGCACCTACATGGCGATGAACCGCGATTCCGATGGTATCGCCTGGCCCAACCGTGCCGCCGAAGCGCGCGGCAAGGGCTGGACCGAAAGCTTCACCGCCACCGCGCGCCAACTTGGCAGCTTTGCCGATGACGAAGTGATTGCCTTCGAAAGCGACGAGATACCTGAAAGCGTGGCCGGCACGGTCGACCGGGTGCTGGTCTTCCGCTCGATTCACGGCATGCTCAATGCCGAGGCGGCCGATACCGAGCTACGCGCCATCCGCCGCCTGCTGGCGGACGATGGCATGGTCGGCGTGGTGCAGCACCGCGCGCCCGAGGATGCGAGCTATGATTATGCCAACGGCAGCCGCGGCTACCTGCGGCAGGCGGATGTCGTCCGCCTGTTCGCCATCAACGGTTTCGAGCTGGTCGCCGCCAGCGAGATCAATGCCAATCCGGACGATCCGGCGAATTGGGAAGGTGGCGTCTGGACGCTGCCGCCCGTGCTGGCAGGCGGTGATGACGAACGCCTGCGGGCGATCGGCGAAAGCGACCGGATGACCCTCTTGTTCAGGAAGGCTGACTGATGCGTATTACCTCGATCATTGCCGCCGCCGCGGCACTCGCCGTCACTACCCCCGCACTGGCCCAGCAACAGCAGGAAGAACCCTCGCGCGGGGAACAGATCCTGCGCGGCGTGCTCGACGTGCTGACCGGGCGTGACCAGCAGCAGGAACAGCCGCAGCAGGCAGACCCGGTCGCGGTGCCTCAAGGCAGCCTCGAAGCCGTGCTGGCGCATCCGCGACGTGACGCGGACCGGGCGCGCGATGCCTATCGCCACCCTGCCGAAACGCTGGAGTTCTTCGACGTCCGGCCGGGCATGACCGTGGTCGACTACATGCCGGCGACCGGCTGGTACTCGCGCGTGCTGATCCCCTACCTCGGGCGGGAGGGCAATTACATCGGCCTCAACCCGGAACTGCATCCGGACCTGACCGGCTACTGGGACATGTATCGCAATGCCTCTTCGCGCATCCCGTCGGACGCGCGCGATTGGGTCGGGCTGGAAGGTGCGCGGGTCTATGGCCTCAACACCGATGACGAGCTGGCCAGCTTCGCCGGCACGGCGGACCGGGTGCTGATCTTTCGCGAAATCCACAATATGCGCCGGTTCGGCTGGTTCCACGATTCGATGGTCGCCATCCGCACCCTGCTGAAGGACGATGGCCTGCTGGGCGTGGTGCAGCACCGGGCGCGTGCCACGGCGCCGGTCGACTACACCCTGGGTGACAACGGTTACCAGCGGCAGGAAGACGTCATCAGGCTGATGGCGGTCTATGGTTTCGAACTGGTCGCGGCGAGCGAGATCAACGCCAACCCGCGCGACCCCGCCGATTGGGAACGTGGCGTCTGGTCGCTGCCGCCCAGCTATGCCGGAGCTGCGGAGGGCAGCCGCGAACGCACCCGCCGCGCCGAGATCGGCGAGAGCGACCGCATGACGCTGCTGTTCCGGAAGGTCAGCTGATGCGCCTCGTGGCGCCTGCCCTGGCGCTGCTGCTGGCGGCCTGCGCGCCCGATGCCGATGTCGGCTCCCAGGAACCGGAGAGCGTTGCCGCGCCCCAGGTCGCCGATATCGAGGCGGTGATGCAGGACAGCGCGGTCGGGTGGAACGAGGGCGACATGGATCGCTTCCTCGCCATCTACTCGGAAGCACCGGAAACCAGCTTCGTCGGCTCCGACGGTCTGGTGCGCGGACGTGCGGCGATGGAGGAACGCTATCGCGACGCCTACGACTGGTCGCAGCCGGATCCGGCAGAGCGCGGCATGCTCTCCTTCGAGACGGTCGATTTCCGGCCGCTGGGCGATGGCCATGCGCTCTACATCGGTCGCTACATCCTGACCTATCCCGATGCCCGCGAACCGGCGACCGGGCTGACAAGTCTTGTGTTTGCGCGGGAGGACGGTAGCTGGCGGATCATTGCCGACCATTCGAGCTGATTTGCCCATGACCAAGCTTTCCGTCGCCGCCCTGCAACTCGCCCTCGGACATGAGGACGAGGCCGTGAACATCGCTGCCGTTTCCGCTTTAGTGGAAGAAGCGGCGGGCAAGGGCGCGCAGGTGATCCTGCCGCCGGAGCTGTTTTCCGGCCCCTATTTCTGCCGCGAGGAGAAGGACGAGTTCTTCGCCCTCGCGCGCCCGACGGCGGAGCACCCCTCGGTCGTGGCGATGCAGAAGCTGGCGAAGCGGCTGGGCGTGGCCATTCCCACCAGCTTCTTCGAACGTGACGGGCACCACTATTACAACACGCTCGCCATGATCGATGCCGAGGGCGAGATCATGGGCACTTACCGCAAGAGCCACATCCCCGACGGCCCCGGTTACGAGGAGAAGTTCTACTTCCGCCCCGGCAACGACGGGTTCAAGGTGTGGGACGTGTTCGGTGCCCGCATCGGCATCGGCATCTGCTGGGACCAGTGGTATCCCGAGACCGCGCGGTGCCTGGCGCTGCAGGGCGCGCAGGTGCTGTTCTACCCCACCGCCATCGGCTCCGAACCCAAGGATGCCGACATGGATACCAGCCGCATGTGGCGCCGCGCGATGATTGGCCATGCGGTGTCCAACTGCATGCCGGTGGTCGCTGCCAACCGCATCGGCCACGAGGGCTCGCAGGAAGCGGGCAACAACTTCTACGGCCACAGCTTCATCTGCGACGAATGGGGCGACATGGTTGCCGAGTACGGTCGCGAGGAAACCGGCGTGCTGGTGGCCGAGCTGGACCTCGACGCCGCGCGTCAGCACCGCGCCAGTTGGGGCTTCTTCCGCGATCGCCGCCCGCAGCTCTACGGGCGGATTGCCGAGGACATTTGAGCAAGCACGGCTACATCGTCGCGCTGGGTTCGAACCAGCGACATCCCCACTTCGGCGCGCCGCGCGACGTGGTGGCCGCGGCGATGGAAATCATCGACGAGACGCTGGGCAAGGTCCGCGCCCGGTCCCCCATCATCGACAGCGCCCCGGTCGGCCCGTCGCAACGGCGCTATGCCAACGCCGCGCTGGTGCTGGAGAGCAAGCTGGCGCCCACGGGCCTGCTGCACTGCCTGCAGGAAGCCGAGGCCGCCTTTGGCCGCGTCCGTCGTGGACAGCGCTGGCGCTCGCGCCCGCTAGACCTCGATATCGTGCTGTGGAGCGGGGGCATCTTCGCTTCGCCGGAGCTGCTCATCCCGCACCCGCTGTTCCGCGAACGCGACTTCGTGCTCGGACCCGCTGCAGCGGTGGCACCCGGCTGGCGCGACCCCGTCAGCGGCCTCACGCTGAAACACCTGCATGCACGCTTGACCCGCCGCCGCCCGGTGCCTAGGTGAGCGCCCGCAGCACAGCGCTGCCACTCCCAATCCCTTGGGGGCCCTTAGCTCAGTCGGTAGAGCAACTGACTTTTAATCAGTAGGTCGCTGGTTCGAGCCCAGCAGGGCTCACCATCTTCTCCCTTAATTCCCGTCAGTTCTTCCTGATCCTCGGCAATGCTGGCCGTGTGGACAGGGCGTGCGCGAGCCAATCTGCCAAGGGCCTGACCTTGCAGCACAATCCCTAAGGCGATTGTTAACCATTCCCGTTCATAGCCACAGTCCGAAGGCTTGGGGCGCGTATATGGAAGATCTGATTACCGAATTCGTCGCCGAGACCCAGGAGATGGTCGAGGCGCTGGGCAGCGAGATTGTCGCGTGGGAGGCAGATCCCACCGATAGCGAGCGCCTGAATTCGATTTTCCGCTTCGTCCACACGGTGAAGGGCAACTGCGGATTCTTCGATTTCGCCCGCCTCGAACAGCTCAGCCACGCCGCCGAAGACGTCCTTTCGGACCTGCGCGAAGGACGCCGCGAGGCGGATCGTCCCGTCGTCAGCGCCGTACTGGCGGTGATCGACCGGATTTCCGAGATTACCGAGGACATTGCGGCCAGCGGAAGCTGCCCGCCGGGTGACGATTCCCGCCTCATCGCGGCCCTGCGCGGCGAAAAGATGGAGGATCTGGACTCCGGCGACGGGGGTGAGGGCACGGTCGAGAAGATCACTTCCAAGCCGGTGGCCGTACGCTCGGTACGCTTGCCGGTCGACCTGCTCGACCGCGTGATGAGCGGCGTTTCCGACGTCGTGCTCGCCCGCAACGAACTGACCCGTCAACTCAACGACCTGGGCGCCGACCACGTGCTGCGCGCGCCGTTCGATCGCCTCTCTGCCCTGATTACCGAAGTGCGCGATTCCATGACGCGAACGCGCATGCAGCCGATCGAGACGCTGTTCACCTCGCTGCCGCGCATGGTGCGCGACCTGTCCAGCCAGCTCGACAAGCTGGTGATGATCGAGACCGATGGCGGCGACGTGGAGCTGGACCGCGAGATGATCGAGGTCATCCGCGACCCCATCGTCCACCTGATCCGCAACAGCATCGACCACGGCATCGAACTGCCCGCCGAACGCAAGGCCGCCGGCAAGCGCGAAATCGGCCTGATCAAGATTTCCGCCCGGCAGTCGGGCAACAAGATCATCGTCGAGATCAACGACGACGGCCGCGGCGTGGATGCCAGCAAGCTGGTGGCCAAGGCCATTTCCGCCGGAATCATCACCGAGGCCGAGGCCGCCGAGATGACCAGCGAGGAAAAGCACATGCTGATGTGCGAGGCCGGCCTGTCCACCGCCGACCGCGTGACCGAGATTTCCGGCCGCGGCGTGGGCATGGACGTGGTGCGCGCCAACGTGGAGCATATCGGTGGCACGCTGGAGATTGATTCCATCGTCGGCACCGGCCTGCGCGTGCTGCTACAGCTGCCGCTGACCCTGTCGATCACTCCGGCCGTCACCGTCACCGTTGGCGGTCAGACCATGGGCATCCCGCATTCCTTCATCGAGGAAATCGTCGATGCCACCGGCAACAAGATCGCCTTCGACCAGATGGGTGACCGTTGGTTTGCCGGCATCCGCGGCCAGCGCCTGCCCTGCGTGCGCCTGGCCGACATGCTCGACGTGGACGATTCCAAGGCAGAACGCCGTTCGCTGGTGGTGCTGCGGCTCGCCGGCGGCAACCTGTTCGTGCTCGCCGTGGACGACGTGGTCGCGCACGAGGAGCTGGTGATCAAGCCGGTTGCGCCCGCGCTGATGACCACCGGCCTCTACGCCGGCACCACGCTTTCCGACGAAGGCACGCCCACCTTGCTGCTCGATGTCACCGGCATTGCCCGCGCGGCAGGCCTGGAGATCGGTGTCGATGGCCGTGGCCAGCTGCGCGAGGACGCGCGCCGTCAGTGGGAACACGAGGAAGCCAAGGAGCCGATCATCATCTTCACCACGCTCGACGGGCGCCGCCGTGCGCTGCGCATGGCGGTGGTGGAGCGGATCGACACGGTCGATGCCGGCCAGCTCACCCGTACCGGTGGCAGCTGGCGCGTGGTGCTGGGCGAGAACATCGTGCCCGTCGCTGGTATCCCGGAAGGCGAGGAGCAATCGGGCAAGATTCGCATCCTGCGCCTGAACGATGGCCACGCCGTGCTGGCCTATGCCTGCCGCCTCGATTCCGACATCGCCGACCTGCCGGAAGACTTCAAACCCGCCAAGGCGGATGTCGAGGTCGAAGCCGTGGCGCTCATCGACGAGAAGCCGGTCGAGGTACTCGACAGCCATTACCTGTTCGCAACCTACGGCGAGGCGCCGCAGCTGATCGACCTGCCGGTCTGTCGCCTGTCCGCGCACGATCGCTGGGCGCAGAATTTCCTCAAGCCGGTAATCGAGGCCGCGGGCTATCGCGTGGTCGATGAAAGCGACGGCACGGCAGCCGACGTTGCCATCTGCCTCGACGGCGAGAACACCGCCAGCCTGCCCGCCGGCAAGCACATCGTGCTGCGCACGGCCGAGGAAGCGGACAAGGACAGCGAAGACACCATTTACCGCTACGACCGCGACGGCCTGGTGGCCGCGCTGGGCGCTGCGCGCAAGGGAAAGGCCGCCTGATGTCGCAATTGCTCGTAACCAGCATCGCCGGACGCCGCGTGGCCTTGCCGACCGCCGGCATCCTGTCGGTAATCGAACTGGGCAAGCTGGAACGCGTGCCGCGCGCACCCTCCCGCATCGCCGGGCTTACCGCCCTGCGCAGCCGGGTACTGACGGTGATTGATTGTGCCCAGATCGTCGACGGGCATCCTTCGGAATATATCGAAGGCAATGGTCTCGGCATCGTCATCGACGTGGACGACCATGGCTATGCGCTGATGGTCGACCACGTGGAAGACGTCACCGAGTTCTTCGGGGAACTGGAAGAAGTCAAAGCCGATCTCGGCGGTGAATGGACCGCGCATGCGCTGGGCATGGCGGAAACGGAAATCGGCCCCTTGCTGGTGATCAGCCCCGAACGGTTCGTGTCGGGCGCGGAAACAGCACAGGCGGCGTAAACCTCTCATTACCCAATGGTTGCTATTGGGGTCGCAAGGGTCATGCAGGGAGACAATAAAGTGAAGACATGCCTGATTGTGGACGATTCTCGCGTTATCCGGAAAGTGTCGCGGCACTTGCTGGAAGGCATGGGCTTCGCGGTGGAAGAAGCCGCGGACGGCAAGATCGCGCTGGAACAGTGCGAACAGCAGATGCCCGACGTGGTGCTGCTCGACTGGAACATGCCGGTCATGAACGGCATGGAATTCATCGAGACGCTGCGCAAGCTGCCGGGCGGCGACGCCCCGCGCGTGGTGTTCTGCACCACCGAGAACGACATCGAGCACATCCGTGCCGCGATCGATGCCGGTGCCGACGAATATGTGATGAAGCCGTTCGATCGCGAAACGCTGCACATCAAGCTGCAACTCGTGGGAATGGCCTGAGGTAGAACCGCATGACGGGCCAGAGCGCCAGTCCAGTCCTGCCGGAGGCCTCGCGCCGCTCGGCCGGCGAAGTCGTGAAGGTGATGATCGTCGACGACTCGATCACCGCCCGCACGGTGCTGGGCCGCACGGTCAATGCCATCGAGAAGATCGAAGTCGTCGCCAGCGTTAGCAATGCCGAACGGGCGCTCGACTATCTCGACAACGCACGCGTCGATGTGATCCTGCTGGATCTGGAAATGCCGGGCATGGGCGGGATCGCCGCCATCCCGCTGCTGGTGAAGAAGTCGCGCGGGGCGCGCATCATCGTCGTATCCCACCATACGCCTGACGGCGCGGAACTGGCGGTGGAAGCCCTGTCGCTGGGGGCTACGGACACCTTCCCCAAGCCGACGTCCGGCAGTTTCGACCGCGAGTACCGGCGCGAGCTGGCGCTGCGCGTGGCCGCGCTGGGCAAGGACCGCACCTGCACGGTCAAGGTCGCCCCGCCCAAGGTCGAACTGGCCCAGCGCAAGCGCCCTGTCGCCGGTGCGCCCGAAGTACTGGCGATCGGCGCTTCGACCGGGGGCATTACCGCCCTCGAAGCCCTGCTCAAGTCGCTGCCTCCGCGCATCGGCGTCCCGATCATGATCAGCCAGCATCTGCCGGCCTCGTTCATGGACGTGTTCGCCAAGCAGGTTGCCAAGGCGTCCGGACGTCCGGCGCTGGTGGCCGTGGAGGGAATGCGACTGCGGCCAGACTGCATCCTGGTGGCACCGGGCGATGCGCACCTGGAGGTCAAGGCGGCAGGCAAGGACCTTGTCGTCAAGCTGACGCACGAGCGAGCGGCGACGGGCTGCATGCCCTCGCTGGATCCGATGTTCGCCTCGTTGGCGAAAGCATACGAAGGCCGCGTCGTCGCCGTGGTGCTGTCCGGCATGGGCCGTGACGGCACCGGCGGCTCCCACCAACTGGTCGAGGCCGGGGGCTGCATCTTCGTGCAGGACCAGGCCACTTCGGCGGTTTGGGGCATGCCGCGCGGCGTGGCTGAAGCGGGGCTGGCTTCGGCCGTGCTGCCGCCACAGCAGATCGGTCCGCAGGTCGCCAAGTTGCTGGGAATGGCCGCATGATCGAGCGGGACATGACCTATGAGGTGCTGGCCCGCCTGCTCGAAGAGCGCACCGGCCAGAACCTTACCCCAAGCCGCCAGTGGCGGGTCGAATCCGCTCTCTCGGCGCTGCTGCGCGAACATGATGCAGTATCCGTCGACGAGCTGGTGGCGCACCTGACCTCGCCGTTTGGATGCCCGCTGTCGTCGCGCGTGGCGGACGCCTTGCTTAACAACGAGACCTACTTCTTCCGCGACCAGATGATCTTCGATGCGCTGGCGACCGACGTGCTGCCGGACCTGATTGCCCGCCGCACCGCCAGTCGCCGGCTGAAGGTCTGGTGTGTCGGCTGCTCGACCGGGCAGGAGCCGCTGTCGATCGCCATGTTGCTGGCCGAGCGCAAGGCCCTGCTGGAGGACTGGAGCATCGAGATCGTCGCGACCGACGTGTCGCACCGTGCGCTCGAAGTGGCCAGGAACGGCAGCTACACGGCGTTCGAGGCCCAGCGCGGGCTCGACATGAAGCGCATGATCCGCTGGTTCGAAGAGGTCGACGGGCGCTGGAAGGTGTCACCGGAACTGCTGCGGAACATCACCTACCGGCACCACAACGTGCTGGCGACACCGCCGCGCACTGGCGAATTCGACCTGGTGCTGTGTCGCAACGTACTGCTGTATTTCGATGCCGCAACGCGCAGCAAGGCGTTCGGGCAGATCGCCACCGGCATGGCTCCCGATGGCTTGCTGCTGCTTGGCGCAGGCGAAACCACGGTGGGCCAGACGGCCTGTTTCGAACCGGCGCAAAAGCCGGCCGGGATGTTCCGCCTGACGGAAGCGGCACGCCGGGCTGCGGGCACCAGCGTGGCAGCCTAGGCCCCTCAGGCGGGCCCAAATTTCACTAGTTCAAGCTTTACAGTATCTTAAGCATGTTCCCTTACCTGTGCAGCCTTGGAATGGGATGGGCAGGGCTTCAGGGGTGATCACACTTAACCAGATCGAACGTTTTTCGCCGAGTTTTTCGGTGCTTTTTCCGCTGGTTGTGATGAGCATCGTGTTCGGCGGGATCCTCTATGCGCTGGTCAATTTCTCGTCGCCGCCGATCCAGCTGACACGCGGTGTCGTGCTGGGCAGCCTGGGCGCCTACGTGCTGTCGGTTACGCTGGTGGCCAAGTTCGGTTTCGCCAAGATGAAGGCGCTGGAGAAGGTCGGCCTGACCGACAGCCTCTCCGGCCTGCCCAACCGTCGCGCGCTGCATAACGATTTCAAGGCGCTGCACGGCGACGAACAGGAAGCTGCTCTGGCGCTGATCGACCTCGACGGGTTCAAGCAGGTCAATGACAACTACGGCCACTTCGTCGGTGATCGCCTGATCAACGAATGTGCCAAGATCTTCCGCGATGCCAGCGGGGAGGAGGCCACGGTCTATCGTCTCGGCGGCGACGAATTCGCCATGCTCACCGTCGGCCCCATCGCCTCCAACATTCTCGAAGGTATATGCCGGCGCTTGCTGGTGCGGCTGACCAAGCCTGTCGTCATCGACGATCGGGTGATCGTGATCGGCGCCAGCATCGGCCTTGCCCGCAGCGATCCGAACGACGGCCTGACCTCTTCCGAGATGCTGCGGCGTACCGATGTGGCGATGTACGCGTCCAAGCGTGCCGGCAAGATGCGCTGCACCTGGTTCAGCGAGGAATTCGATACGCTGCGGGAAGAGCTGGCCGCGCTGGACCACGATCTGCGCATTGCCCTTCGCGAAGGGCAATTCCACCTGCACTACCAGCCGCTGGTCGATGCCTCGACCAAGGACGTGGTCGCGGTCGAGGCGCTGATCCGCTGGACCCGGCCCGACGGCAAGCATGTCGGCCCGAACATCTTCATCCCGGTGGCCGAGGAATCCGGACTGATCAACCAGATCGGCATGTGGGTGCTGCGCCAGGGCTGCATCGATGCGTTGGGCTGGGACGACATCAAGCTGTCCGTGAACGTATCGGCGGCCCAGCTGCGCAACCCCGAATTCCCGGTGGAACTGGGCTACCTGCTGGAAGAAACCGGGTTCCCGCCCGAGCGGCTGGAGCTTGAAGTGACCGAAACGCATCTGGTGCTGGATTCGGTGATCGCCGGCAATTCGATGGATGTCATCCGCGACTTCGGCGTGCGCATCGTCCTCGACGATTTCGGCACCGGCTATGCGTCCATCGGCTTCCTGCGGCAGTTCCGCTTCGAGAAGCTCAAGCTCGACCGGTCGCTGATCGTCGAGGCGGCCAGCGACAATGGCATCCACGCCATGATGCTGGCCAGCATCGCGGTGGCGCGTTCGCTGGACATGGATGTGACCGCGGAAGGCGTCGAAACCGAAAGCCAGGCCGCGCTCGTGCGCATGGCCGGCTGCGACCAGATCCAGGGCTGGCTCTACTACAAGGCGATGCCCGCAGACGAACTTGAAGCAACCCTGCTGAACAATTCCAACGACGCCGAAAGCGTCGAGACGAAGATAGCCTGAACTTGAGATTGGAACAGGACATGGCGAGTACACCGATGAATTTCACCTGGTTCTCCAACAAGACGATCCGTAGCAAGCTGCGCATCGTCCTGGGCCTCGTGGCCGGGCTTTCGCTGGCCATCGTCACCACTGCCATCTTTGGCGTCGCGCGCATCCAGGACCATGTCGAGAGCGAGATCCGGGCAGCCGAAGCGGCCAGCAACGCCTCGCAGGCAAGCACGCGCCTGTTTTCCGCGCAGGACAGCGTCGACCGCTACCTGGAATTCAATGACGATGCCGCTCGCCAGGCTGCCGTCGAAGACCTCTATGTCGCGCAGGACGCGGTCGATGCCGCCGTCGAGCGCGTTTCCACGCTGGATACCGATGGCGCTGCGCTGGCTTCGCAACTCGGCGAAGGGCTGTCGCGCTACCAGATGTCGGTCGAATCGCTGGGCACCTCTGCCCGTGGCGACGAGGCCGCCCGCGCAGCCGTGCTCGAGGCCGGAGGCAATGCCTCGACCGCTGCCAGCGAGCTGCTTGCCGCGATGGACGAGCTGAACGTCGAAACGCAGCAAGCCGGCCGCGATTTCGCCAGTTTCCTGATCACGCTGGTGGCCGTGCTGGGCCTGCTGACCGTCGCCAACCTGCTGATGGCGTGGAAGGTCGTGCGCACCGATATCGGCCGTCCGATCGACCGCATTACCGAAGCTACCCGCCAGCTGGTCGCCGGTGACAAGGAGGCGCGCATCCCGCACGCCAACAACACCGACGAGATCGGCGAACTCGCCCGGGCCTTGAAGGTGTTCAAGGAAAACATGGTCGAGATGGAGCGGCTGCAGGCCGAAGCGGCGAAGGATGCGCAGGACAAGCTGCTGCAGACCGAAGAACGCGAGAGCGCCCGCGAAGAAGCCGCGCGCCAGCGCGATGCGCTGATCCGCGAAATGGTCGACGAATTCGAACGTACCGTGGGTGACGTGGTGAAGGGCGTTGCCGCTGCTTCCAGCGAGCTGCAGGCAACCGCCAGCTCGATGGCCGCCAGTGCCGAGCAGTCGGCGCTGCAGGCGGGCGATGTTTCCACCGCCCTGACCGAAGCGTCCTCGGGCGTGACCGCCGCTGCGGCTGCCAGTGACGAGTTCGCCATGTCGATCGGCGAGATCAGCCGCCAGGCTTCGACCTCGGCCGACCTGGCCCGCACGGCGGCAACCAATGCCACCGAAGCGAACAACACGATCTCCGCGCTCAATGCGGCAGCCGGCCAGATCGGCCAGATCGTGGAGCTGATCTCCAACATCGCCAAGCGCACCAACCTGCTGGCGCTCAATGCCTCGATCGAGGCGGCGCGCGGCGGCGAGGCAGGACGCGGCTTCGCCGTGGTGGCCGCCGAGGTGAAGGATCTGGCAGCGCAGACCGGCAAGGCGACCGACGATGTCGCCGCGCAGATCCGCACGATCCAGCAATCGACCGCCGCCAGCGTGGACGCGCTGCGCACCATCGGCGAGCACGTCGGCCAGCTGGAATCGACCTCGATTTCGATTGCTGCGGCGGTGGACCAGCAGTCCGTTGCCGGTCAGGACCTTGCCCGCAGCATCGATCTTGCCGCCCGCAACACCGACGACGTTTCGTCCAACATCGTGCAGGTGCGCGAAGGGACGATGGCAACGGGCGCCGCGGCATCGCAGGTGCTGTCGTCTTCCAGCGAGCTGGAAATGCAGGCCAGTGCCCTGCGCGCCAAGGCGGACGAGTTCCTCTCGAAGATCCGCGCCGCTTGAGCGAAGTCCGGTTTACCCGATGATGGTCGGGGTTCCGGTTACGACAATGGCCTGGCCGATCTCGATGGTCTGCCGGGCCATTCCGAACTGCATGGCGACGATGCCATAACGGCGCAGGTCGCGATCCGCGATCGTGGTCACCTCGTACCAGGCCCATTCCTCGCCGATGTCGAGCACCGTATCGCCAAAGCCCGGATAGGGCTCGCGATCGACCTGGAAGCGGATGCGCACTTTGCCCTTGTTGTCATCGGTCACGGCCGAGACAGTCCTGGCATAGAAGCCGAGCGTGATCCGCTCCCCCTCGCGCACGCGGGCCAGCAAGGGGATATTGGCACCGCCGATATAGGCCTGGCCACGCTCCCGCATATCGTACCGCATGGCAACGCCGCCGCCCGGAATCGACGCGTCGGTGATCGTCTCGCGATCCAGAGGGCCGTAGAAATCCCAGTCCAGCCGCGTGGGATCGTTGAGCAGGCCGCCGACCAGGATATCGTCGATCGCCTGCAGTTCTTCGGGCAGCCCGCGCGTGTTGCGTGGCTCGATGGGTTCATCCTGTGCGACGACGGGCGTGGCAGCGACGATGGCGAGCGCCAGCGGCGCGGCGGCAAGGACGCGGGTCAGTCGGTTCATGGCAACGGCTCTCCACAAGACAGATGGTGCTATTTGCACTCGTTGAGAACGTTAACATACAGCAGGCACTCCCCAGATTGCAAGAGTCTGGGGATCAATCGGCCAGCAGCGCCAGCGTGGCGAAGCTCGCCAGCCAGTGGGAGCTCATGTAGTGCCCGTCGACCGCTTCTATCGAGGCGGCGAAGTGCCGTTCGGCAAGGGCGCGCATGGCGTCGCAGCGCCACCCGTCGCGAAGTTGCCCGGCGACCGTGCGCAGCGCCCAGGCGCGGCTGAGGTTGACCCCGTCGAGATGGGCCATCTTGCCATCGCTGGCATCGCTGACCGACACCGGCCGGCATGAAGTTTCGAGCCAGCCGCCTTCCGGCAGCACGCGTTCGAACCACCGGACGAAGTCCCCCTCAGGCAATACCTTGCTCATCAGCAGGGCGACGCTGAGGACAGGGGAGAGGAATTCGTCTCCACCCGGCTCCCACCCGCGATATTCGGGCAAGTCGGCAAATTGCCTCTTCGCCCAGGCATCGATGTCGCGGCGTAGTTCCACATCGAACCGGTCCGCCCAGTCGAGTGTCAGCGTCAGCGCGAAGGCGGTATTGAAATGGGTGCCGACGGTGATCGGGTAGGACAGCTTGCCGAGATAGTCCCGGAAGCCGGCTGCGAAGAGAAGCGCGAGCGGCTCCAGCCGTTCGCCCCATGCCTCGTCTTCGTGAAGCGCGGCTTCGTGGTGGAGGTAGAGCAGCCAGCCCCAGCCATAGGGTCGCTCGAAGCCCGTCGAGGACGGCCGGCGGGCATAGGCGAGTTCCTGCGCGAGGTTGGCCTCGCTCAGCACCTCCCCGGCCAGACTGGCGGTTTCATCCGCCTCACGGGCTTCCGGAAACAGCCGCCGCAAGGTGAGCAGCATCCACCAGCTGTGCACGCAGCTGTGCCAGTCGAAGCTGCCGTAGAACGCGGGGTGCAGCTCGCGCGGCGTGCGGGCGTCGGCATCGCTGTCCAGCACGTGGTCGAGCTTGTTCGGGTATTCGCGCGTCACATGCCCCAGCGCGGTGCGGGCAAAGCGGCTGGCGAGGGCGGACGTCAGTTCCATCATCGCTTGCCATAGCCTCCGCCGCCCGGCGTGCGAATGATGATCGTGTCGCCCGGTGCCATGTCGGCCGCGCCCCTCGCGCCAAGGTCCAGCATGGTGCCGTCGGCCCGCTGCACCAGAGTGTCGCCCGGCGCCGCATCGCTGCCCCCGGCAATCCCGCGCGGGGCCACCTTGCGGCGGTTGGCGAGCATCTGCGCGCGCATGGGCTCGAGGAAACGGATCACGCGTTCGACACCTTCGCCGCCCTTGTGGGCACCCTTTCCGCCCGAGTCCGTGCGGATGGCGAAACGCTCGACGCGCACCGGCAGGCGCGTCTCAAGCACTTCCGGATCGGTCAGACGGGAGTTGGTCATGTGGGTCTGCACCGCGCTGGTGCCGTCATGGTCCGGTCCCGCGCCGGACCCGCCCGCGATGGTCTCGTAATATTGCCGCGTCTCGTCGCCGAAGGTGAAGTTGTTCATCGTCCCTTGCGACGGCGCGAGTGCACCCAGCGCGGCGAAGATCGCGTCGGTGACGACCTGGCTGGTCTCGACATTGCCCGCGACCACGGCGGCTGGCGGCTTGGGCGAGAGCATCGAGCCTGCGGGCAGCACGATCTCGACCGGGCGCAGGCACCCGTCGTTCAGGGGAATATCGTCGTCGATCAGGCAGCGCAGACAATAGAGCACGGCAGCGCGGGTGATGGCTTCGGGGGCGTTGAAGTTGTCCGGCAGTTGCGCGCTGGTGCCGGTGAAGTCGAACTGTGCGGAGGACGTGTCAGGGTCGATCGAGATGGCGACCGACACCTGCGCGCCATTGTCCATGGCATAGGCGAAGCTGCCGGGTTGCAGCCGCTGGATCAGCGCCCGGACGGAAGCTTCGCCGTGGTCGAGCGCGTGGCCCATGTAGGCGGCGAGCACATCCGCCCCGTGTTCGTTCGCCGCTTCGCCCAGCAGGTCCGCACCGCGAGCGCAGGCGGCGAGCTGGGCCTTGAGGTCGGAAATATTGCGGTCAGGGTTGCGCGCCGGATATTCACCAGCGCCCAGCAACGCGCGCAGTTCCGCCTCGCAGAAGCGGCCTTCGTCCACCAGCAGCACGTCATCGAGGCGCACGCCTTCCTCCGCGATGCTGCTGCTGTCGGGCGGCATGGAGCCGGGCGCGATGCCGCCGATATCGGCATGGTGCCCGCGCGCGGCGACGAAGGCCGCCGGGGCATCATCGTCGAGGAAAACGGGCACGATCACCGTCACGTCCGGCAAGTGCGTGCCGCCCGCGTAGGGATCGTTGAGGCAATAGGCATCGCCGCGCCGGATGCCGCGGTCGCTGGTCGCGCGGTTATCGATCACGCGACGGATGCTGGCGGACATGCTGCCCAGGTGTACCGGGATATGCGGCGCGTTGGCGATCAGCGCGCCAGTCGCGTCGAACAGTGCGCAGGAGAAATCGAGCCGTTCCTTGATGTTCACCGAGCTGGCCGTGCTTTCCAGCACCACGCCCATTTCCTCGGCAATCGCCATGAACATGTTGTTGAAGATGGCGAGGTGCAGCGGGTCGACCTCGGTCCCCAGCGCCTGCTTGTGCTCGCGCGGAAGGGCGCGGGTGAGGACCAGCGAGCCGTCATTGGCCATTTCTGCCCGCCAGCCTTGCTCGATGATGGTGGTGGAGCCGGGATCGGCGATCATCGCGGGACCGTCGAGCGCTTCGCCCGCCTGCAAGGTGCCGCGCGAACCGACGGCGCTGCCTGCCGCGAGGCCGCCGCTCTGGCCGCGACCCTCGACACTCAACGCCTCCAGCACGATGGGCGCGCTCTCGTCCGACCAGCCGAAGCGACGACGATGCTCGGCGCGGAAGCGGCTGTCGGCGTTATCCGCCAGCGGGAGGTCGAGCGTGGTATCGCTGCCGTCGAAGCGCAGCCGCAAGCGGCGGACCAGTTCGATCCGGTCGGCGGCGATGCCCTGTCCGGTCAGGTCCGCGGTGACCTGCGTCTCCAGCGCGGAGAGAGCCTCGGAGAAGTCCTCTTCCAGCGGCCGGACCACGCCGGCTTCGCGCATGGCCACCACCGGGGCGAGGCCGATACCATAGGCGGAGAGCATGCCCGCCAGCGGGTGGACCAGCACGGTCTCGATGCCCAGCTCGTCCGCCACGCGGCAAGCGAACTGCCCGCCCGCGCCACCGAAACAGGCGAGCGCATGGCTGCTGACATCGTGGCCGCGCGCGGTGGAGATGGTGCGGATGGCATTGGCCATCTCGTCCACGGCGAGGGCGAGGAAGGCCTCGGCCAGGTCCTCTGCCGCCATCGGTTCGGGCAGCGCTGTGCGCACTTCCTCCAGCCGGCTGCGCGAGGCGGCAGGGTCGAGCGGCTGGTCGCCGTCCGGCCCGAACACATGCGGGAATTGCGCCGGGTCGATCCGGCCGAGCACGAGGTTGCAGTCGGTCACCGTCAGCGGGCCGCCCTTGCGGTAGCAGGCGGGGCCGGGGTCCGCGCCCGCGCTTTCCGGGCCAACGCGCAAGGCGCGCCCGTCGAAGCGGCAGATCGAGCCACCGCCGGCGGCCACCGTGTGGATCTGCATCATCGGTGCGGCGATGCGGATGCCCGCCACCACGCTGTCGCCGGTGCGCTCGTACTCGCCCGAATAGTGACACACGTCGGTGCTGGTGCCGCCCATGTCGAAGCCGATCAGCTTGCCGTAGCCCAGCGCCTGTGCCGTCTCCACCATGCCCACGACGCCGCCCGCCGGGCCAGACAGCACTGCGTCCTTGCCGCGAAAGGCGCGCGCATCGGCGAGGCCGCCGTTCGACTGCATGAAACGCAGGCTGCCATGGTCTGGCAGGCGCGCGGCCAACTGCTCGACATATTGCCGGATCACCGGCGAGAGATAGGCGTCGGCCACGCTGGTATCGCCTCGCGGCACCAGCTTGATCAGCGGCGAGACCTCGTGGCTGGCGCTGACCTGGGTGAAGCCCAGTTCGCGGGCGATCTGTGCCAGCCGCGCCTCGTGATCGGTATAGTTCCAGCCGTGCAGCAGGACGATGGCGAGCGCCTCGAATCCCTCTTCGCGCAAGGCAGCAAGGTCGCGCCGCGCTGCGTCTTCGTCGAGCGGCAGCAGCACTTCGCCATCGGCCCCCACGCGCTCGGCAATCTCGACCACGCGGCTCTCCAGCCGCTCGGGCTTGACGATATGGCGCGCGAAAATCCTGGGTCGCGCCTGGTTGCCGATCTTCAGCGCGTCGGCGTGCCCGGCCGTTATCGCCAGTGCCACCCGCGCGCCCTGCCGTTCCAGCAAGGCATTGGTGGCGATGGTGGTGCCGATCCGCAGCTCGGCGATTGGCGCCTCGCCATGTTCCGCCAGGATGCGCCGCACGGCCTCGCTGGCGGCGTCTTCATATTGCGCCGGATCGCTGGAGAGCAGCTTGGTAGTCACCAGTTCGCCGGCGGGCGTTTCGGCAACGACATCGGTGAAGGTGCCGCCGCGATCGATGGCGAAGCGATAGGAACCGGTCATGCCGGTGCTCTAGGCGGGAGGCGGGGGGCTAGTAAATGGCCAGCGCGGGATAGTTCGGATCGTCGAGGATGCTGCTGATGAGGAAATGCTCGACCGCCTGTCGCCGGGCATCGGGCTGCTCGTCCTTGCGGTAGAACAGCAGGTACCAGTCCTCCACCGGCATCAGCTGCACCACGTTCTCGCGCATGGTCACCGGCAGCACGGCTTCGGAGAAGGAGGCAACCGCAAGGCCGCGCTCCAGCATGGTCGCCATCACGTCGTAATACTGCGTGTGGCAGACCACCTTGCGCGGACGCACGCCGAAGGTGTCGAGCGCTTGCAACAGCTCGCGCTCCTGCCGGCTGCCGACCGAGGGTAGGACGAAGGGCAGCAGGTTGATCTCGTCGGCGGACAGCGGCAGCGAGCGGCCCTGCGCGTGCTTGCGGTGCCCGAAAATGCCGCCCTTCACCTTGGACAGGCGCCGCAGCGAATTGCTGTCGTAGGGCTGGTCGGTGCGCATGTTGAGCAGGGCGAAGTCGAAGCGCCCGGTCTCCAGCGCGCGGATCAGGCCGGAGGATGGCGGCATGGCCTCCATCTCCAGCTCCACCAGCGGGTTGTCGGCGAAGAACAGGTCCATCTTCGGGCGGATATAGCCGTCGAACATGCCCTGCCCGATCAGAATGCGGTAACGCACCGGCTCGTCGGTTTCCGGGTTCGACTTGCGATGGCTGGCCAGCCGTAGCGCGGCCAGTTCGAAGGCCTGATAGTCCTCCAGGAAGGATTGCCCTTCCACCGTCAGCAGCGGCTTGAGGCCGGGGCGGCGATCGAACAGCCGCACACCCAGTTGTTCTTCCAGCACTTTTACCTGGTTGCTGACCGATGCCTGAGAAATGCCCAGCGCCTCCGCCGTGCGCCGGAAGGAGCCGCTCTCGGCGAGGCTGGCGAAGACCTCCAGCTGACGCAGGGTGAATGGCAGGTTTGGCATAATGAATATCTTTCGAAACCATACATAACTTCAAAATTATGGCGTGTCATTACTTTGCCATGCGTTGCTTCCGCTGCGTCCTCACCGGAAAATCCGCCGAAATATCCCAGGGGAGGGGAGCACGACATGAAGGTATCGAAAGTGGAATCGCGCCTGCGTTCGGGACGGGCGCTGGCAGCTGGCACCAGCCTGCTGGCCGTGGCCCTGGCTGCATCGCCGGCCATGGCGCAGGAAAACGAAGGAGCCTCGACGCAAGGCAGCGAGGGCAATCGCAACATCGTCGTCACCGGTTCGCGCATCCAGACCGACGGCATGGCCGCGCCCGTGCCCGTCACCGTCGTGGCCGCCGACGAGATCGAGGCACTGTCGCCCGGCGCGCTGATTACCGGCGTTTCGCAACTGCCGCAGTTCTACGGCAACCAGACGCCCAACAGCGGCAACTTCTTCGTCCGTTCCGGCTACGGCACGCTGAACCTGCGCGGCCTGGGCGTGAACCGCACGCTGACCCTGCTCAACGGTCGCCGCGTGCCTTCGACCAGCGCCTTTGGCGGTGTCGACATCAACCTGTTTCCGGAAGCGATGATCCAGTCAGTGGAGACCACCACGGGCGGTGCTTCGGCGGCCTATGGCTCCGATGCCGTGGCAGGCGTCGTCAACTTCGTCCTCGACACCAACTATACCGGCCTCGAGCTGTCTGCTCAGGGCGGCATCACCAGCCGTGATGACGGCGAGAACTACGAGTTGTCTGCCGCCTATGGCACCAGCTTCGCCGACGGTCGCGGCCACTTCCTGATCTCCGGCGAGTACTACGACCAGGAAGGCATCTTCACCTACAACGACCGCGACTGGTACCAGTCTGTCGGCACCTTCGGCAGCGGCACCGAGGCCGATCCCTATCGCTTCGTCGCCAACACCGTGTCCGCCAATGCCAGCTTCGACGGCCGCATCTTCGCGCCCGGCACGGCAATCCACGAGATGGTGTTCGACAGAGGCGGGAACGTCTCGCCCTACACGCCGGGATCGGAAAGTCAGTTTCCCTACGGCATCCCGCCCGCACGCACGGCCGGCGGCGGCAATGACGACCTGGGGGCCGAGGCGCCGAGCCTCTACCCCGATCTCGAGCGCTACTCGATCTTCACCTATGCCGACTTCGAACTGAGCGACAACTTCATGGTCTTCGGCCAGTACCTGCATGGCCGCACCAGCATCTGGCAGTACAACAGCCCGCGCGCCAGCTTCGGCGGCACGCCCACGGCGCTGACCATCTTCCAGGACAATGCCTTCCTGCCCGACGACCTGCGGCAGACCATGATCGACGAGGGCATCGAGAGCTTCACGCTACGCCGGATGGGCAGCCTCGAAGACATCGGCACCATGTATCTCGACGACGAGACCACGCAGCACATCGGCACCGCCGGCTTCAGCTACGAAATGGACAATGGCTGGTCCATCGACGGCTTCTACCAGTACGGCCATTCGAAGCGCGACTGGCGCCAGTTCGGCCTGCGGGTGGACCGCATCTTTGCCGCGATCGACGCGGTGGAGGACCCCTCGACGGGTGAGATCGTCTGCCGCGTAAGCCTGTTCGGCGATGCCTTCCCGGGCTGCGAGCCGCTCAACCTGTTCGGGCGCGGCAATGCCTCGGCGGCGGCCATCGACTATGTCACCGGGTTCGAGCCGGGGCAGTCGATCACCACCCCCATCGCCTTCGCCGACGATGGCTTCGCCAGCGGCCGCAGCTACAGCTACACGACCTCGGCCGAGAAAGTGAACATCACCACCTTCGAACAGCATTTCGCCGAGCTTTCGGCCTCGGGCGACCTGGTCGACCTGTGGGCCGGACCGCTGGCAGTGGCCGTGGGCGGTTCCTATCGCCGCGACGAGATCCTGCAACTGGTGCAGGACGTCACCAACCCGGCTTCCGACCACATCGATGGCCATCCGGTGCTCTGCAACGACGAGGCGCCCGGCCTGCGCGGCGTTAGCACCCCGGACTGCCTCAACACCGTCGGCATCCAGTATTCGAAGGTCTCCAACATCAAGGGCAATGCCGAGGTGTGGGAACTGTTCGGCGAGTTCCTGCTGCCGCTGTACGACAGCGATGGCGTGGGCGTGTTCGCCAATGGCGCGGTGCGCTGGGCTGACTATTCCGGCTCCGGCTCGATCTGGGCCTACAAGGGCGGGCTGGAGCTGGAACTGGGCGACCTGCGCGTGCGCGGCACCTATTCGCGTGACGTGCGCGCCGGCAACCTGTCCGAACGCTTCGACCGCACCGGCGGCGCGGCGACGATCGACGATCCGCGCACGCCGGATATCGAGGCGATCAACGTCACCCGCTTCTCCGGCGGCAACCCGGCAGTGAACCCGGAAGAGGCCGACACCTTCACCATCGGTGCGGTGTTCCAGCCCAGCTTCATTCCGGGCCTGTCGCTGTCGCTCGACTATTATGACATCTCCATCGACGGGGCGATCAGCCAGGTGGGCAACCAGTCGGTGCTGGATCGCTGCTTCCTCGAAAGCGCGCAGGAATTCTGCGACCTGATCACGCTGACCTCGGGCATCGCCACGCCCTCGGCCGATGGCGATATCGTGCTGGTGGGCGACGTCTTCGTGAACGTGGCGCAGTCGGCGGTGCGCGGCATCGACTTCGAGATGGGGTACACGACGCCGCTCAGCCTGCTGGGCGGGGACGAGTCGCTTTCCGGCCGGGTCTTCGCCTCGTGGCTGCTCGAACGTTCCGAGACGAATTCCTCCGGCGTCACCACCGATTTCGCGGGCCAGACCGGCGCCACCCAGAATTCGGGTGTGCAGTTCCCCTATGCCGACTTCAAGCTGACCGGCAGCCTCACCTATCGCAACGACGGCTTCTCGGGCCTCGTGCAGGTGCGCCACATCGGCGAAGGCGTCCAGGACATCAGCCTGACCGAAGGCGTGACCATCGAGGACAATACCGTCAGTGCCGCCACCTATGTCGACCTGCGGCTGGGTTATCAGTTCGACATCGGCGGGGCCGAGATGGAGATCTTCGGCAATGTCACCAACCTGTTTGACGAGGATCCGCCGCTGACCCCATCTTACAGCGCCTTCCTCGGCTATTCCTCGCAGTACAACGCATCGGTCTATGACGTGCTCGGCACCCGCTACACGGTGGGAGTGCGCCTGCGGATGTAAGGCGAGGTAGCGGGGGCGGCCGTGCTCCGCTAACAAGGCCGCTCCCGCAACTTTCAGGCGGACGGGACAACCAGAAGGGGGACGCCAGGGTGTCGAAGACAGGATTTCCGGACAAGTTTACGCGGCGCGGTGCGATGGGGGCGGCAGGTGCCGCGACATTGGCGGTAACCGTTCCGGGCCTGGCGCATACGCCGGGCCGCAAGCCGAACTTCCTGTTCATCATGGCCGACGACCTCGGTTACGCCGACCTCTCCTGCTACGGCCGCCGCGAATACGAGACGCCGGTGCTGGATGGCCTTGCCGCGCAGGGCATGAAGTTCAACCACGGCTACGCCAATTCGGCGGTCTGCTCCGCCACGCGCGTGGGCCTGATTACCGGCCGCTACCAGTATCGCCTGCGCGTCGGCCTGGAGGAACCGCTGGGCGACCGCTCGCTGGGCCTCGACCCGGCACACCCGACCATGCCCTCGCTGCTGAGGGAAGCCGGCTATCACACCGCGCTGGTGGGCAAGTGGCACCTGGGCTGGCTGCCCGATTTCGGCCCGCTGAAGAGCGGCTACGACGAGTTCTGGGGCTGCCGTGGCGGCGGTGTCGACTATTTCACCCACTCGGTCGGCGGCAACCCGGACCTGTGGGATGGCGACGTGCAGGTGGAGGAAGTCGGCTACATGACCGACCTGCTGGGCGATCGCGCCATCGAGTATCTCGACCAGCGCGCGGCCGAGGACAAGCCGTGGCTGCTGAGCCTGCATTTCACCGCGCCGCACTGGCCGTGGCAGGGCAACAACGAGGAAGGTCGCGCCGAGAGCGCCCGCCTTGCCGAACACGGGCCGACCATTCCCGGCTCGCTCGACATCACCCATTTCGACGGTGGCAACATGGAAACCTATGCCGCCATGGTGACCAGCCTCGACATGAACATCGGCCGCGTGCTCACCCGCCTTGCCGAACTGGGCATGGAGCAGGACACGGTGGTGGTCTTCACCAGCGACAATGGCGGCGAACGCTTCAGCGACAACTGGCCCTTCACCGGCATCAAGACCGAACTGCTCGAAGGCGGCATGCGCGTGCCTTTCATCGTCAAGTGGCCGGGCCTGACCTTGCCGGGCAGCGAGACCGACGTCCCCGCCCTGTCGATGGACTTCCTGCCTACCTTCCTGTCCGCCGCCGGCAGCGCGCCGCACCCGGACTATCCCAGCGACGGGATGGACCTGCGCAGCGTGCTGGCGGGCGCGGTGCCGGAAGACCGCTACCTGTTCTGGCGTTTCTGGGCGAAGGACCAGCGCGCCGCCCGCAAGGGGGACTACAAGTACCTGCACATCGCCGGCGAAGAGTACCTGTTCAACGTCGTCGCGGACCCGCTGGAACGGGCGAACCTGAAATTCCGCCTGCCGGAAAAGTTCGCCGAGCTGAAAGGCGCCTTCGACAGCTGGAACGAAGGCATGCTCAATGTGCCCGAAGCGCGAAGCTATCGCTTCACCCCGCGCGAACTGGCCGACCATTTCGGTTGGGACAGTTGACAATGTCCGTTGTCTGACGGCCTAGTTCCCGCCGAGAGCGAGGGGAATTTCATGACGATCCGCACAGTTGCAGCAGCCGTGTCGCTGGTGGCGCTGGCCGCCTGCGCCGAAACCGCCACCGATCCCGCACCCGCACAGGTTGCCGAAGTTGCAGAGACCGAGCGCGCACCTGCGCCGCAGGACGATCGCCTGCTGCTGTGGGGCGACACCCACGTCCATTCGATCAACTCGATCGATGCCTTCAGCTCCGGCCTGGCGAATGCCGACATCGACACCGCCTATCGCTTCGCCCGCGGCGAGCCGGTGATCTTCCCGCGCACCGGCCAGCGGGCGCAGATCGACCGTCCGCTCGATTTCATGGTGATGGCGGACCACGCCGTCGGCCTGTCGATCTCCAGCCGCATCGCCGCCAACGACCCGGCGATCATGCAGTATCCGATTGCCCAGCGCCTGCGGCAGCTGTTCGACGAGGAAGGTGGCCGCGCGCTGACCGTCGCGGCCATGGGCCAGAGCAACCTGACCGAGGAGGAGCGCGCGCAGTTCCAGCGCGACCTGCGTTCAGACGCCGTGATGCGCGGGGCCTGGGAAGGGCAGATCGCCGCCGCCGAACGCTTCAACGAGCCGGGCGTATTCACCGCGCTCATCGGCTGGGAATGGACCTTTGCCCCGCAACTGCGGAACATGCACCGCGTGGTCTTCACCAATGCCGGTGCCGACGTGGCGCGCCAGTTCCTGCCCTTCGCCAACTACCAGGCCGACGGGCCGGAGGACCTATACGACTTCTTCGAGGAAACCCACGCCCGCACCGGCGCGGATTTCGTCGCCATCCCGCATAACTCCAACCTCTCCGACGGGCGCATGTTCGAGCTGACCGACGCCGAGGGCAATGGCTTCGATGCCGCCTACGCCAGCTTGCGCAACCGCTGGGAGACGGTGGTGGAAGTGACGCAGTACAAAGGCACGTCGGAAACCCATCCCGAACTCAGCCCGCGCGACGAATTCGCCGATTTCGAGTTGCGCAACATGCTGCTGACCGGGGTGCCGACCGAGGCGCAGCAAGGCTCCTACGTGCGCGGCGCGCTGCTGCTGGGGCTCGCCGAACAGGCGCGGCTGGGCGTCAATCCGTTCCAGTACGGCATGATCGGCGCATCCGACAGCCACACCGGTTTCGCCAGCCTGGAAGAGAGCAAATTCTACGGCAAGCTGGGCGAGGATTACCTGCCGCGAGATCGCCTGGGCGAGGACGCGGTGCAGATCATCTTCCCGGCCGCGCAGATGTCCGCCAGCGGGCTGGCCGGGGTCTGGGCCGACCGCAACGACCGGCAGGCCCTGCTCGAGGCCTTCCGCCGCCGCGAGGTCTACGGCACCAGCGGCCCGCGCATACGGGTGCGGCTGTTCGCCGGTTACGACTTCACCGATGCCGACATGGCTCGCGGCGACTGGGCGGCACAAGGCTATGCCCGCGGTGTGCCGATGGGCGGCACGCTGGCGCCAACCACTGGCCGCGCGCCGAGCTTCATGATCCAGGCTGCGCGCGATCCGGAAGGCGCGAACCTCGACCGGGTGCAGGTGGTGAAGGGCTGGATCGACGCCAACGGCGAGACGCACGAGCGCATCTACGAGGTCTCCTGGTCGGGCAACCGCTCGCTGCGCGCCAACGGCACGCTGCCGGCGGTGGGCAACACGGTGGACCTGCGTACGGCGCGCTACACCAATTCCATCGGCGCGGGCGAACTGGCGACGGTTTGGACCGATCCCGATTTCGACGCGTCGCAGGCCGCCTTCTACTACGTGCGCGTGCTGGAAATCCCGACGCCGCGGCATCACCTGTTCGACGCACTGGCGCTGGGACTGGACCCGGCCAGCATCGACATTCCGCCCACCATTCAGGAACGCGCATGGTCCTCGCCCGTCTGGTATAGGCCCTGAGCGCTGCACCCCCTGCAGCGCGGCTGCATGAGGTAGACGAGTGACGAGCGAAGGCGGTTTCCTGGCCAGGCGGCGCAAGCTGAGCTGGAAGCTCATCGTGCTGCTGGCGCTGCTGCATCTCGCGGCGCTCTATGGCCTGGCGCGGCTGCTGGCGCCCGATTTCACCGCCAGCGTGATCGAGGAAGCGACCTCGCTGATCACGGTGACGGTATCGACCTACGAGGAACCCGACACCGAGCCGAGCATGTCGCCGCCGCAGCCGGACGAGGGTGCCGCGGCCGAGGCCGGCAGGGATGCGGTAGCGCGTGAGGTGGCGGCGCCCGAACAGCCGATCCCGCGCCCCACGCCTGCACCGCGAGCCGCATCGACCGGCACCGCCAATGCCTCGGGGGCAACGGACCAGGGCGAGGGCACCGGGGCCGGCGGCACTGGCGATGGCACGGGCAGCGGCAGGCGCGGACAAGGCCAGGGCGGCGCCGTGGCGGTCGGCCCCTCGGTCCGCTCGGGCGAGTTGAATGAGGCGCGCGATTTCCCCGTGCCCGAAGGTGGCCGGGCAACGCGGCTGGGCAAGTCGGTGACCGTGCATTTCACCGTCACCACCGATGGTCGTGCGCGCGATTGCACGGTCGCCAGTTCGCAAGTCGATGCAGCCACCACGGCGCGGGTCTGCCCGCTGGTAATCGAGCGTATCCGCTTCAATCCGGCACGCACCGCGGAGGGCACACCGGTAGAGGCGCGCTACGGCTATCGCGTTGATTTCAGGGCGCGAAGTTAGAAATTTGCGCCAAGGCCATGCAACAATCGCCTTGCAACGCAGACGGCGATGCTGAAGGTGGCCCCATGACATTGATACATCCCGTGATCCTTTGCGGCGGCAGCGGCACGCGCCTGTGGCCGCGAAGCCGGAAGATCAAGCCCAAGCCTTTCCTGCCGCTGGTCGGCGAGCGCACGCTGTTCGAAGCGACGCTGGCGCGCACGGCGGATGCGGCGAAGTTTGCCCCGCCAACGATCGTGACCGGAGCGGCGCACCTACCGCATGTCGAGGCGCAGCTCGGCAAGGTGGAGGGCGCCTCCATCATCGTCGAGCCGGCGGCGAAGAACACCGCGCCGGCCATCGCGCTGGCGGCGGCCCGGCTTCCGGAGGACGCGGTGATGCTGGTCTGCCCCAGCGATCACCACATTGCCGACGTGCCGGCATTCCACGCGGCGATCGAAGCGGCAGCGAGCCTTGCGCGGCAGGACAAGATGGTCGCTTTCGGCATCACGCCCACGCATCCCGAGACGGGCTATGGCTACATCCGCCGCGGAGCGGCAATTTCCGGCGGCTTCGACGTCGCGGAGTTCGTCGAGAAACCGGACCTTGAACGCGCCACCGCCTTCCTCGCGGCGGGCGACTTCAGCTGGAACGGCGGAATCTTCGCCTTCCGCGCGGGAGCCTTCATGACAGAACTGGAACGGCACCGGCCCGAAATGGCCGCTGCGGTCAAGCGCTCCGTCGAGGCGGGAAGCGAGGACGGGATCCGCTTCCACCCGGAGACCGCGACCTTCGGGCAGATCGCCGGGGAATCGGTCGACTACGCGGTGATGGAGGAAACCAGGCAGGCAGCCATGGTGCCCGTCGCCATGGGCTGGTCCGACATCGGCAGCTGGCAGGCCTTGCGTGACGCGCGCCCGGGTGACGCGGCTGGCAACCGCACCCAGGGCCGCGTCGAACTGATCGATTGCCGCAACGTGCTGGTCGATAGCGACGGGCCGCGCGTCTCTGCCATCGGGCTCGAAGACGTCGCCATCGTCGTCGACGGTGACGAGGTGCTGGTCACCACGATGGAAGGCGCGCAACTGGTCGGCAAGCTGGACGGTGCCAGCAAGCAGTAACTGTCAGGTGTTCGCCGCGCCGTTCAGGCTGGCAACCAGGGCTTCGATATCCTGCCTGGTGTAGGGCTTCTGCAAGACGCCGCGCGCCATGGTGTCCGACAATTGCTTCACCGCCTCGCCGTAACCGGTCACGAACCAGAAGGGCACGCCCTCTGCGGACAGCCGCTCGGCAACTTCTTCCGAGGTTGAATCGCCAAGGTTGAAATCAAGCATTGCGAACAGTGGCGTGTTGGCGTCGAGCTCCGCCATGGCCCCATCGACCGAACCGGCGATGGCGACCTTGGCAAAGCCGATCTGCCGCAGCATTTCCTCGGCATCCATGGCGATGATCATGCTGTCTTCCACCAGCAGCACGCCGTTAGGGCTTGCCGAGCCGGCGACGTCCCGGGCTCCGCTAGTCGGATCGATATCGCTGCTGGCCACTATCGGCAAACCCCCGCTGCCAGGCAAATGTAACGGCACGGGCCGAATTTGCTGTACTGTGTTGATCATCAAGCGACGAGAGGCGAAAGCGTTCCCCAAGTCTGCCCGAAACGAGAATAGCTTATGACAGAATTTGGCGCGATGATTGCGCAGACGATCCAGCTGGCCCTGACGCCGGTGTTCCTGCTGGTGGCGATCGGCAGCATCATGAACATCCTCAGCACCCGGCTGGGCCGGATCGTGGATCGCTCGCGCGTGCTGCTGGAACGGCATGGCCGCACCGAGGGCAAGGAGCATGACGAGATCGTCCGCGAGATGCGCACGGCGGACGAGCGCATCGGGCTGATCGGGCGGGCGATCCTGCTGCTGGTGCTGTCCTCGCTCAGCATCGGCCTGACGGTGGTGCTGCTGTTCATCGAGGAGTTCGCCAGCCTCGAAATCGGCTTCCTCGTGGCGGGCACCTTCATCCTCGCCATCGCGCTGCTGATGTGGGCGCTGATCCTGTTCCTGAAGGAAACGCGCGAAGCGGCAGAGGCGCTGCGCATCCCCACGGCTTTCCTCGAGGAAGACCGCAAGCTCTAGTCCTTCGGCGGTTCCAGCAGGCGTTCGCCCTGGTCGCGGATCGCGCCTTCGACGATCGGGGAGAGGAAACCGAGCGCGGGCGGCAGGATCATGTGAAACACGACCTTGTCGTCCTCCACGTCGATATGTCCGGTCAGGCTCTGCCCCATTGCGGAAATGGCCATGGCCATGCGGTTCTCGCTCGGCCAGCTGGTGTCGACCTGCGCCATGCCGCCGGGAATGTTGTCGCCGATCCTGTGGCTGTTCTCGGCCAGCCGGCGACGGACTTCCTCGCGGCCAAGGTTATGCGGGATCTCGATATCCATCAGGCGTTCTCGCCCGGCGCGGGCAGCTGGGTGTTGCCGTACTTGTAGTCGAGGTAACGGTTGCGGATGGCGAGGTCATCCAGCGAACCTTCGGCCAGTTGCCGCGTGACGCTGTCGATTTCCTTGCTGATCTTGCCGAGGCTGTCGACCAGCTGCGCATCGGGGGTGGCCCCGGCGCGTTCCTCGCCGCGCAGGTGGCGCGGAATCTTGCAATAGCTGTCGATCATCTCGGGCAGGTGCTCACCCACCAGCTTGCGCGTTTCGGCAGCTGCCGGATGCGCCGGATCGACATGTTCAAGCTGCTGACCGAGTCCGTCTAGCTGTACGCCGATCTGGTCCACCAGCGAAACGGCGGGCGGGGGCAGGGCGGGGCGCTGGCTTTCCAGCCACAGCTCGGTGCGGGCGACCAGTTGCTTGGCGTCCGTGGTCTGCACCAGATCGTGGCGTTGCGGCAGCTTCACCTTCTGCTTCAGGATGATGGTCGCCAGCAGGGCAATCGCCACCGCGCTGATCATCACTCCCCAGAAGCCGATGCCGTTGAGGATTGCGCCGGCCACGCCCATGGCGACGAAAACGCCGACGATGCCCATGGCAAGCTGGACGAGCTTCTTCGTCAAGTGATTGCGCTTGATGCGTTTCGAGCCCTGCGCCTGGAAACCGCCGCGACGGTGATAGCCGCCTTCGCGGTTCATCTGCAGGCTGCGGCCCGCCGCCTCCAGGATTGCATCGGACTGGTGTGTGCTGTCTGCCATCGGCGTTGGGCTATCCTTCCAGGCTCAGCAGGCTGCTGTCGTTGACCTGCTTGGCCGCCTGCGCCTGCCCCTCGGCGCGGGCGATGTAGCCCTTGGACTTCTCGACCTCGGTGGAAAGCACTTCCACCGTCTGCTTCATGGAGTCGAGCGCGCGGATCTTGAACTGGTCCACCTCGTCCATGGTGTCGTAGATGTTCTGGAAGGCGCGCTGCAGCGTTTCCATCGGGATGGTGCTGGACGCGGCCTGCTCGTGGATCTTGCTGGTGTTGTCGCGCAGCAGGGTGCTGGTGGAATCGATGATCCCGGCGGTCGTCTCGTTGAGCGCGGTGATCTGGCCCAGCACCAGGCGCTGGTTGGTCATCGCCTGCGCCACGGTAACGGCCGTGCGCAGCGCGCCGACGGTGGTGGTGCTGGCGCGGTCCACGCCCTTCACCAGCTCGACGTTGTTCTTCTTCACCAGGTCCAGCGCGAGGTAGCCCTGTACCGAGACCGCCATCTGCGTCAGCAGGTCCTGCGTGCGCTGGCGGACATAGAACAGCGCGGTCTCGCGGATGGCCTTGGCCTTTTCCGGATCGCTCGAATCCAGCTCGGCGGCCTTCTCTTCCAATTCACCGTCCAGTGTGCGGGCGATGTGGATCATCTGCTCCAGGTTGCCCATCGCCTCCCACAGCTTCTGCCGTTCGACGTCGATGGCGGCATTGTCCATCAGCAGCTCGTCCTTGCCGCTGGAAAGGCGGGCGAGGATCGACTGGATGTGGCCCTGGGCCGAGGTGTAGCTGTCGAAGTAGTTCTTCAGCTTGTTGCCGAAGGGAATGATGCCGAACAGCTTGCGGCCGGTCAGCTTGCCCTTGCGGCCGGGATCGAGGTCTTCGACCGTGCGGCGCAGCTCGACGAGGTCGGCGCCCACGCCGCTTTCCTGGTCCATGGCGCGCACCGGGCGATCGAGGAAGCGGTTGGACATGGCCGAGGCCGCCATGATTTCCTTGCGGCCCATGTTGGTGATCTGGTCCACCTTCTTGCCGAAGTCGGGCGAGTTGGCGTCCAGCGCGATCAGTTCGTCGACGAAACCGTCAACCTTTTCCTGTAGCGCGCTCTTCTTTTCCTCGCTCACGGGCACCAGGCCGGCAGCCTTTTCGGGCGCGACAACGGGCACCGGTTCGGGCGGCGTCAGCTCCAGGTCGATGTCGGTCGCGGTCTTCGTCTCGTTGGTCGTGGCCATGCGGCTTGTGTTCCCTCTCTGCCTCACCTCGGGCGTGGATGTACTGTATTAGTCATACAAGACACATGTTTCAAGTTTTGTGCCGGAGTGTTTCTGCGATATTGCCCGGCAATGCAAACAGAACCCAATACCGCTTCCAACACGGCTGCCACCCAGGCGGCAGACGGATTTCGAAATGTTCTGACGACCTTCCGCGACTGGTGGCGCAAGGACGTGATGAGCACGGTGGACCAGGTCGCCGTGATCGAGAAGCGCCGGGCGGAGTGCGAACTGTCGGCCCGCTACCTGCTGATGGTGTGTATGTCGGCCGGCATCGCGGTGCTGGGACTGTTGCAGGGATCGGCGGCGGTGGTGATCGGCGCCATGCTGCTGTCCCCGCTGATGGACCCGATCATGGGCGTCGGCTTCGCCCTGGCGGTGGGGGATTATCGCTGGCTCCGCCAGTCGGGCAAGTCGCTTGCCGTGGGGGTGCTGTTCGCTATCCTGTTCACCGCGCTGGTGGTGGCCCTCTCGCCGTTGCAGACGATCACGGCAGAGATCGCCGCGCGTACCCGGCCCACCCTGTTCGACCTCGCGGTCGCGTTCTTCTCCTCGGTCGCCGGCGCCTATGCGATGATCCGCGGGCGCGAGGGCACCATCGTCGGCGTGGCGATCGCCACCGCCTTGATGCCGCCGCTGGCGGTGGTCGGCTTCGGCCTCGCCACGCTGAACGGCACGGTGTTCTGGGGCAGCCTGTTCCTGTTCATCACCAACCTTACCGCGATTGCGCTGACGGCCACCGCCATGGCGCGTATCTACGGCTTCTCCACCAGCCTTTCGGAAAAGCAGACGCAGGTGCAGGGCATCCTGATCTTCGTCGCCTTCGTGGTGCTGGCGATCCCCTTGTTCCTGTCGCTGCGGCAGATCGTCTGGGAAACGCAGGCCACCCGGCAGGCGAACAACGTGGTGATCGAGGTGTTCGACAGGCGCGCCACCATCTCGCAACTGGAGCCGAGTTTCGACACCAGCCCGATGCGCGTGACCGCCACGGTACTGACACCGCAGATCGTGGGCGATGCAGAGCGCCGCGCGGCAGAGCGGATGACGCGCCAACTCGGCCGTCCGGTGGAAGTCTCGTTGACGCAGCTGCGCGTCGGCACCAGTGCGCAGGCGCAGGAAGAGGCGCAGCTGGCTCGTGCCCGCGCGCAGGAAGCCGCAGCGCTGGCCCAGGCGGAGGATATCGCCGAACGGCTGGCATTGCTGGCCGGCGTGCCGACCGAAGCCGTCACGGTCGACCGCGAACGCCGCCGCGCGCTGGTCACCGCGCGCCCGCTCGATGGCGCGACGCTTTATGCCTATGCCGAGCTGGAGCGGCGCATCGATGCGACCGAGCCCGAATGGGATATTCGCCTCACCCCGCCGCTGCGTCCGCTGCCAGCCGTCAGCTTCGAGGCCGCGCAACCCGCCGAGGGTGAAGAAGCGGCCGATCCGCCGTTCGTGATGAATGCGCAGGGGCGCCAGGCGGTTGCCCTGATCGCATGGGCACAGACCCGCGTGGGCATGCCCTTGCAGATCACCGGTCCGGCCGACGCTGTCGGTGCGGTCCGCGTGGCGCTGTCCACGCACTCCATCGCCGCGCAGGAAGTTGTGACGGGGCCCGGCTACGGCCCGGTGCAGGTCACCTGGTCGACGGGGGAGTAACGCATGGTGCCAGAGCTTACCGTCCTCGCACTCGCCGGCGTCTTGCTGCTGGTGCACGTCTTCGCCGCCATCCACTTCAAGACGAAGCAATATGGCGTCGAATGGAACATGGGCGCGCGTGACGAGGACACGCCGCCGTTGAACGACGTCGCTGCCCGGCTGGACCGCGCGCGCGGCAACTTCCTCGAGACGCTGCCACTTGCCATCATCGCACTGGGCGGGGTGGTGGTGGCCGGCAAGGCCACCGAACTCACCGCCATCGCCGCCTGGGTCTGGCTGGGCGCGCGGGCGGTCTACCTGCCGCTGTACTGGGCGGGCATCCCGAAAATCCGCACTTACGTGTGGGCCGTGGCGCTGGTCGCGCTGCTCTACGCGCTGGGTGTGCTGCTGCTCGACTGAAGCCTCAGGCAGCCAGCTCGAACGGCTCGATCTCGCCCGACAGGTAAAGCTTCTTCGCCTTGGCGCGGCTGAGCTTGCCCGACGACGTGCGCGGCAGCGTGCGCGGCGGCACCAGTTCGACGACGCAGTTCATGCCGGTGACCGAACGCACCTTGTCGGCGATCTGGTCGCGCAGCCTGACCCGTTCCTCGGGGTCCGACACGCGGCAATGCACCAGCACGGCAGGCGCTTCCTCGCCATTGTCGGTTTCCACCGAGAAGGCGGCGATGTCGCCATGGTTGAAGCCCGGCAACTGTTCCACCGCCCATTCGATGTCCTGCGGCCAGTGGTTCTTGCCGTTGATGATGATCATGTCCTTCGCGCGGCCGACGATGAACAGGTAGCCATCGGCCATGTAGCCCATGTCGCCCGTGTCCAGCCATCCGTCGACGAGGCAGTCGTTGGTGGCTTCCTCGTTGCGGAAGTAGGAATGCATCACGCTCTTGCCGCGGCACCAGACCTTGCCGATCTGGTGGTCGCCCTTGACCTCGCCGTTCTCGCCGCGGATCTCGACATCGATTTCCGGCATCGGCTTGCCGCAGTTGACGATCGCCCGATAGCGGGCCGGGCGCTTCAGGTCGCGCGGGGTGCCCGACAGGCGCTCCTCTTCAACCAGTTCCACGCGAATGCCTTCGCCCGGCGGCATCACCGTCACGGCGAGCGTGGCTTCGGCAAGGCCATAGCTGGGCGTGAAGGCGCTGGCCTTGAAGCCGGCTTCGGCAAAGGCGTTGACGAACTGCTGCATCACGTCGGGCCGGATCATGTCGGCGCCGTTGCCGGCCAGCCGCCAGCGCGACAGGTCGAACCGGTCTGCGACATGGCTCTGGCTGGAGATGCGGCGCGCGCAGATGTCATAACCGAAGGTCGGCGAATAGCTGATCGTCGTGCCCTTGTTGCGGCTGATCAGGTCGAGCCAGGCCAGCGGGCGACGGGCGAAATGCTCGGTCCGCAGGTAGTCCGCGCTCATCTGGTTGCCGACCATCGACAGGAAACAGCCGACCAGCCCCATGTCGTGGTAGAATGGCAGCCAGCTCACGCCGCGATCATTATCCTCCATGTGCATGGAGCGGGCATGGCCGGAAAGGTTGTGCAGCAGCGCCTCGTGGGTGACGGCAACCCCGGTGGGGAAACGGGTCGAGCCGCTGGAATACTGCAGGTAGCAGATATCGCCAGGGGCGGCCTCGGGCAGTTCCACATCGGGCGCATCCAGGGCGGCAAACTCGTCCCAGGTCATCCCCTGGCAACCCTGGCGATCAGCCGCTTCCTTGGCCATCTCGCCGATTTCAGCGGGATAGAGCAGCAGCCTGGGTTCGCTGCTGGAAAGTTGCACGCCGAGCTGGTCGATATAGCTCTCCTTGCCGCCGAAGGTGGTCGGCAGGGGCAGCGGCACAGGCCATGCGCCGGAATAGACGCAGGCGCAGAACATGGCGGTGAATTCCGGGCTGGTTTCGGCGATGAGCGCGATGCGATCACCCTTCTCGATGCCCATGCCGATCAGGCGGCGAGCGTGGATCAGCGCATCCTCACGCATTTGCGTGTAGGTGTAGACGCGTTCCAGCGTGCCGCGCATGTCGTGGAAATTCATGCCCTTCTGGCTGCGTGCGGCATAGTCGATCGCCTCGTTGAACGTGGCGAAGTCCGACCGGCGCCGCGGCAGCGGGCAGTCGTTGGGCGTAGGAGTAAGCTCGGTCATAGAAGTTATGGGGTACCCTTGTTACGCGCGCTCTTTCGGCGCCTCCCATATCCAAAAAACGGCGCCGAGTTTAGAGGTCGGCACCGTTTGAAACTTTCCCATTTGACAGGAAGTGTGGCACGAATAAGGCTGATGGAGGGCAATCGACAAGAGTGCAAACGCGAAAAGCGGACGAAAAAGCCGCTCGATTCCACGCAACTCAACGATCTGGCGCTCGCCTATGTTGCCCGTTTCGCCACCAGCGCGGCCAAGCTGGAGCGCTATCTGCACCGCAAATTGCGCGAACGTGGCTGGGACGGCGAGGACGAACCGGACGTCGAAAGCCTGGTAAATCGGTATGTTGAACGCGGCTATGTCGATGACGAGGTCTATGCCCGTGCCAAGGCGGGCGACCTGCTGCGGCGCGGCTATGGCGGCAGACGCGTGAAGCAGGCGCTAGGGCAGGCCGGAATTTCCGGGCAGGTGGCCGAGGAGGCGGCGCCCAGCGAACACGCCGCACGCATGGCGGCACTGCACATGGCCCGCAAGCGCGGCTTCGGTCCCTTCGCGGTGGCCGAGGTCCCGCCCGAGAAACGCGAAAAACACATTGCAGCCATGCTGCGTGCGGGCCACAAGTTCGACCATGTCCGCACGGTTCTCGATAGCGAGGACGAGGTGGCGGCGGAGCAATGGGTCGATGAAGCGGCAGAGGACGCAAGTGGCGATGGCTATGTTTGACGATTTCAGGATGCCGTTCAATTGCTGGGCTATCCCGCTGGCGGTGGTGGTGTCGGCCTGCTCGCCGCAGGCCGCCGACCGCGTGCCCGAGCCGACGACTGCGGCCGCCACGGTGCATCCGGTTTCCGGCCTGCAGGTCATCCCCGTCACCGTCAAGACCGATGAAGGCAGCCATGTCTTCGCCTCGGAAGTGGCCGATACACCCCAGGCGCAGGCGCGCGGGCTGATGTTCCGCACCGAGATGGGCCCGGACGAGGGGATGATCTTCCCTTACGACCCGCCCGAACCGCTCAGCTTCTGGATGCGCAATACCGTGCTGCCGCTCGACATCATTTTCATTGGTCCGGACAACCGCATCCTGAACATTGCCAATGGCGTCCCCTACAATGAGAACAGCGTCTATTCCGACGGACCTTCGATTGGGGTGCTGGAACTCAATCGCGGCCGTGCCGAAGAGCTGGGAATCGGCCCCGGCGACCTGGTCGAATGGTAGAGCTTGGCGCGGGGACGCAGAATCGCTAATGGCGCGGCCATGAACTTTCTCGGCAAGATCTTCACGTGGTGGGACGGCGCCACCATCGGCACCATGCTGTGGACCTCGCGCAAGGGCGAGCACGTCGGCACCGATGCGCAGGGCAACAAGTATTACCGCTCCAAGCAGAAGCACGGCGACGGGCGCGAACGCCGCTGGGTGATCTACAACGGCCCCAACGATGCAAGCCGCGTGCCGTCGGAATGGCATGGCTGGCTGCACGGTTCTTATGACGAGCTGCCCGAAAGCCACCTCGCCCCGCCGAAGATCTGGGAAGCCGACTACACGCCCAATGCCACCGGCACGCAGGCTCGTTACCTGCCGGCGGGTGCGCTGGAACGCGGCGGCAAGCGCGCTCCGGCCACCGGCGACTACGAAGCGTGGACGCCCGACGCGTGAGCCCGCTGCGCGCCGTCACCACCGGCGCGGCGCTGCTGGCGCCCATCCTGCTGTTGGCTGCCTGCAACAGCGGCGCCCCGGAACCGGAAGCCGAAGAAACCGAGATTCCGGAAGAATTCGCGTCCGACCCGCTACCCGACCTGTCCGAAGTGCAGGGGCAGGGCACGCCCATGGAAGAGCGCGTGGCCACCATCGGCCTCATCAACAAGCGCAACAACCGCTCGCGCGACCTCGAAATGTCGCCCGGCGAATCGCGCCGCGTGGATGACATCATCGTCCGCCTTGCCGCCTGCGAGCGCACCGCCCCGTGGGAAAGTCCGGCGGAAACCGGCGCCTTCGTGCAGGTCTTCGTCAACGAGCGCGAAAGCGTCGATGCGGACCCGCAGTGGATGCGCATCTTCTCCGGCTGGATGTTCAAGAACTCCCCCAGCCTGAATGTGGTCGAGCACCCCGTCTACGACGTCTGGGTCAAGGACTGCGCGATGAGCTTCCCCGGCGAGGAAGGCTGAGCCGCCAGCAGCGCGCCATGCGCTTCGGGCAGTGTGCACAGCGGCTTTCCGTCGCAGGCTTTGGCGAGCAATTCCTGGTATTCGTCGCGGCTGACTTCGATCGCGCCCATCGAGGCCAGGTGCTCGGTCATGAACTGGCAGTCGAGCAGGACGTAGCCGGCCCGCCGCATCAGCACGATCAGCCAGGCCAGCGCCACCTTGCTGGCATTGTCGGCGCGGCTGAACATCGATTCGCCGCAGAAGGCGCGGTCGAAGGCGACGCCGTAAAGGCCTCCCACCAGCGTCTCGCCGTCATCGGTTTGGGCCCAGCATTCGACCGAATGGGCGTGGCCGTGGCGGTGCAGGTTGCGGTAGCTGGCGGAGATCGTGTGGCTGATCCAGGTGCCGCTCTGTCCCGCTTCGGTGCCCGGTTCGGGACGCGGCTGGGCACATGCCTCGATCACGGCCGGGAAGGCGGCATCCACCGTCACCCGGTAGCGATCCTGCTTCAGCACCTTCGCCAGCGAGCGCGAGCAATGGAAGCCGTCGAGCGGAAACACCGCCCGTTTCCGAGGCTCCACCCAGAACACCTCGTCGTCCTCGCGCGAATCCGCCATGGGAAACACGCCGCTGCGGTAGGCCAGCAGCAGCACTTCGGGGGGAATCACCTTGGGGGCAGGCGCGTGCATTCGCCGGCCTTTAGCAAAGCTTGCGCATTACGTCGCTTGCCATCGGCAAACCTTCGCTATAGAGGCGCCATTCCCAGTGCAGGGGTGTAGCTCAGCTGGTAGAGCATCGGTCTCCAAAACCGAGGGCCACGGGTTCGAATCCTGTCACCCCTGCCATTTTTTCCTTCCATTGTGTCATGACGCCGCATCCGCGGCTTCGTCCTCGCCAGACGCGTAGCAAGCTGCGCCGCTGCGGGCGGCCTTTCGGCCTTGCGGTCGCTGGCGAGACCGATTGTCGCCACGACACCTGAGTGGCGGCGACAAGGCTCCATCCTTAATTTCCACAGCCGGCACCCCTTGCGCATTTCTCCCGACTCGCATCTGAGGCGCATGCAGGCAGAGTGGGGCCATCAGAGGCAGCACTTTCTGCCCGATAGCTCCGGCCCGACCCGGGCGCTGTGCGGGGAACCGTTCGGGGGAATTACGGGTTTCGCCTCGCAGACGGTGTAGAAAGGACTTGGACATGGCCAGAATCTTTCGCAGCAGCCGGCCCGACAGCTGGACCTCGCCGCGCTTCCATACCGACGCCAGCTTCCGTGAAATGGCGCACGGCAAGATCCTGCCGATGGAAGAGCCGAGCTTCCTCGAAAAGCTGTTCGGTCGCCGCTAGCCTGCTGGACACGACCACGAAAAAGGGCCGGAGCGCTGGGATGGCGCTCCGGCCCTTTTCGTTGGGCGGGCTGGTTGCCCCTCCCGTCAGTACTCTTCCGGCTCTTCCGGCGTTTCGGCCGTATAGGTCGGCCCGGCGTCCTTGATTCCCCGTGCCAGTTTGAACACCACGCCACTGAGCAGCGCCAGGGCGACGATGTTGGGCAGCAGCATCGCCGCATTGGAGATATCGCCCAGGCGCCAGACCAGTTCACTCGGCTGGGCCGCACCGATGAAGATGACGATGCACCACAGCACGCGCCAGCCCATGTGCAGCTTCTTTTCGCCGCTACGGGTCGAACCCTTGAAGCGGTCGTAGATGAAGGTGATCGCGCGCTCGCCGTAATAGGACCACGTCAGCAGCGTGGTGAAGACGAACAGGATCAGCGCAATCGAGGCGATCAGCGTACCGATCGGGATGCTGCCCAGCTGCAGCGGGAAGGCCGCGGCAAAGGCGCCACTGGTCATTTCGAAGCCGACGCGGTCAGACTGCCAGGCATGCAGCACCGCCTCGCCACCGGCGGTGAAGTCGCCGCGCACGGTGAGGATGACGAGCGCCGTCATGGTGCAGATCACGATCGTGTCGATAAAGGTGCCCAGCATGGCCATGCGGCCCTGCTGTTCGGGATCGTTGGTCTGGGCCACGGCGTGGGCGATCGGGGTCGAGCCCTGACCTGCCTCGTTCGAGAACAGGCCGCGCGCGACACCGGCGCGGATCGCCATGATGATCGCCGCCCCGGTAAAGCCGCCGACCGCGCTTTGCGGATTGAACGCACCGTTGAAGATCAGCGCGAAAGTCTCGCCGAGGTCGCCGAAGTTCAGGATCAGCGCGATCACAGCCATGACGATGTAGGCGGCGGCCATGAAGGGCACCACCTTCTCGGCAACGTTACCGATCGACTTGATGCCACCGATGATCACGATGAACACCAGCACGGCGACGATCAGGCCGCCCAGCCATTCCTCGATGCCGAACAGTTCATTCAGGCCGTCAGCCACGGCATTGGCCTGGATCGAGTTGCCGGTAACCAGCGCGGAGAACAGCGTGCCGACGCAGAAGACCACGGCCAGCCAGGTCCACTTCGGGCCGAGGCCCATCATGATGTAGCTCATCGGGCCACCGCGCTTCACGCCGTCGCTGGTCGTTTCGCGGTAGCGGATCGCCAGCGAACCTTCGGCGAAGGCGAGCGCCATGCCGAACAGGGCGGTGATCCACATCCAGAAGATCGCACCCGGCCCGCCCAGCGCGATGGCCGTGGCGACGCCGGCGAGGTTGCCCGTTCCGACCTGTCCCGAAAGGGCGGTGGAAAGCGCCGCGAAGGGCGAGATTTCACCGCTGCCCGAGCCCTTGCGGCCGGCGAACAGGCCCTTGATGGCCGAGCCGAGCTTGACGATCGGGTAGAATCGCAGCCCCACCATGAACCAGAAGCCGATGCCCAGCAGGATCAGGGCGAGTGGCGGGAAGGGAATGACCGCTTCGCCATTCCAGGTGCCGCCCCAGATAAAGTCCGAGACATTGGTGACCGGGGCGATCAGTCGTTCGCCCAGCGGAAGTTCGGTTTCGACTGCCATTGTTGTTGTAAATCCCTCATGCGTCCCGTGCAGGAAAGTGGGCAGGCTATCGACGCCATGCCGCGCTGCCTAGCCCCAATGTTGCAAATGCAACCTTTTGTGCGCGTGCCGGCAGCACAAGGCGGGCAGCGGAGTCTTGCCAAGCCGGGGCACGGCTCCTAAATAGCCTGCACCTTCCGACATCGGAATCCTGCAAGCCCCTCCCGGACATGTCGACCGGGGCGGCGAGGAGCCCTACCCGGAAGAGACGAGATTTTTGCAAGGACAGGTACGGACCGACATGGCCGACGACAACAACACGCCCAAGCAGGCCGCAACGCCCGCCAAGAGCAAGACCAGCCCCGGCGAATTCATCCGCCAGGTGCGTACGGAAACGTCCAAGGTCGTGTGGCCGACGCGTGAAGAAACGGTGCGCACCGCCATCTTCGTCTTCATCCTGGTGGTGATCCTGTCGCTGTTCTTCCTCGGTGTCGATTCGGCGTTCGGCGCGATCGTGCGCTGGCTGCTGGGCCTGCTCTGATAGCGCCCACCCACAAGGTTCAGGTTAGAAAAGAGAATTCCATGGCTGCTCGCTGGTACATCATCCACGCCTATTCCGGCTTCGAGAACAAGGTCCGCGACGCGATCCTGGCCGAGGCCGAGCGCCTGGGTCTTTCGGAAGGCGTCGAGGAAGTCGAAGTGCCGACCGAGACCGTTACCGAGATCAAGCGCGGCAAGAAGGTGCAGGTCGAGCGCAAGTTCATGCCCGGCTACGTGCTGGCCAAGCTGAACATGACCGACGATATCTACCACCTCGTCAAGAATACCCCGAAGGTGACCGGCTTCCTGGGCACCAACAACAAGCCGCAGCCGATTTCCGAGAAGGAAGCGGCGCGCTATTTCGGCGGTGTGGAAGAGGCCAAGGCCGCGCCCAAGAAGGACATCAGCGTCGATTACGAGATCGGCGACCAGGTCAAGGTGCTGGAAGGCCCCTTCGCCAGCTTCAACGGCGTGGTGGAAGAGCTCGATTTCGACAAGGCCAAGGTCAAGGTCAGCGTGTCGATCTTCGGCCGCGCGACCCCGGTCGAGCTCGACTTCGAACAGGTCGAACTGGTCAAGTAAGGCCGGTCGCGGCGGCTTTCTTCCGGTTCACTCCTGGGTGGCCGCCACCCGTTCGATCTCGTGCTGCACATAGTCGCGCAGGCGCAGGGCCGGCGATGACAGGTGCTGCTGCGTAACCAGCGCGATCTCCGTGTCCGACAGCGAAGGCAGCGAGTGACGCTGTTCGTCCACCACCAGCATCTCGTGCGGCACCATGTCGCGCGGCAGCACGGCCAGCCCCAGCCCGGCGCGCAGCGCGGCAAGGTTGCCCGCCAGCGAACCGCAACTGTAAGCCACGCGCCAGCGCCGCCCAACGGCATCCAGCGCACTGGTGGCGCGGTGACGATAGACGCAGGGCTTGGGCGAACAGACCAACGGCAACGCGTCCTCCTCCAGCAGCGCCTCGCGCTCTGATCCGCAGGCCCACACCAGCTTCTCCCGCCACACCGGACTGCCGTCGACATCGACCGAAGGCTCGCGCTTGAGCAGCGCCATGTCGAGTTCGCCCGCGTGGAAACGATCGAGCAGGTCAAGCGTCAGTTCGCAGACCACTTCCAGCGCCACGCGCGGGTAGGATTCGCGGAATTCGGCCAGGATGCGCGGCAAGCGGGTGGTGGCGAAGTCCTCCGGTGCCCCGATCCGCACGAGACCCGCCAGTTCCGGTTCGCGGGCGCGGTCCAGCAGTTGTTCGTTGAGGCGCAGCAGGGTGCGCGCATGGCCCAGCACCATCTCCCCTTCTGCCGTCAGCGCCACGCGACGGCTGGTGCGGTTGAGCAGCCGCGTATCGAGTTGCTCCTCCAGCCGCTTGATCTGCAAGGACACCGCCGATTGCCCGCGCAGCAGCCGCCTGGCCGCGGCGCTGAAACTGCCGGTGTCGACCACCGTCACGAAGGCGCGCAGCAACTCGGGATCGATGGTGCGGGCAAGGCTCATATATTGCAAATAGCAATATATGATATTGGAACAATCAATTTCCGCAACGAAGGTGGTGCCCCTATCTGCGCCGCCAGAAAAGGAGATTGCCCCTCATGAATCAGCATTCCACCACCGCGGTCCAATCCGCTTCGGCGCAGGTCAGCCAGAAACCCGCCCGCATCAGCGTGGCCCGCGGCGACGGCATCGGCCCGGAGATCATGGAGGCCAGCCTGCGCGTGCTCGAGGCCGCCGGCGCGAAGCTGGAGATCGAGGAGGTGGAACTGGGCGAGAAGCTGTTCCACGCAGGCCACAGCGCTGGCATCGCACCCGAGGGGTGGGAGAGCCTGCGCCGCACCCGCGTGGTGTTCAAGGCCCCGATCACCACTCCGCAGGGCGGCGGGGTGAAAAGCCTCAACGTCACGCTGCGCAAGTCCTTCGGCCTGTTCGCCAATGTCCGCCCCTGCGTCGCCTATGCCCCGGCGGTGGCCACGCGCCATCCGGGCATGGACGTGGTCATCGTGCGCGAGAACGAGGAGGATCTCTACGCCGGCATCGAGCATCGCCAGACCGACGAGGTGGTGCAGTGCCTGAAGCTGATTACCCGGCCGGGGTGCGAACGGATCGTGCGCTATGCCTTCGAATATGCCCGCGCGAACGGCCGCCGCAAGGTGACCTGCTTCGCCAAGGACAACATCATGAAGCTGACCGACGGCCTGTTCCGCCGGGTGTTCGACGAGATCGGCGCGGAATATCCAGAAATCGAGAAGGAATACATGATCGTCGATATCGGCGCGGCGCGACTGGCAGACACGCCCGAGCATTTCGACGTGGTGGTGACGCCCAACCTCTATGGTGACATCCTGTCCGACATCGCGGCGCAGATCACCGGCTCTGTCGGGCTGGGGGCATCAGCCAATATCGGCACCGAATGCGCCATGTTCGAAGCCATCCACGGCTCTGCCCCGGATATCGCCGGGCAGGGCGTTGCCAACCCCTCGGGCCTGTTGCTGGCGGGCGTGATGATGCTGGTGCACCTGGGCCAGGGCGACGTCGCCAAGCGCGTCCACAACGCCTGGCTGCGCACCATCGAGGACGGTGTACACACCTGCGATATCGCCGATCCCGAGCGTACCAAGCGCAAGGTGGGGACGCGCGAATTCGCCGATGCCGTGATCGCGCGGCTGGGCCAGGAACCGCAGCACCTGCCGCCAGTCGACTATGCCGAACACGCCGCCGTGCCGGTGCGCCAGGCACAGCAGCGCGAACCGCAGCAGCGCGAACTGGTCGGAATTGACGTCTTCGCCTGCCACGCGGGCGCGGTCGAGCCGCTGGTCGAATTGCTCAAGCAGGGCGAAGGCGACATGCTGGAACTGCTGATGGTGACCAATCGCGGAGTGAAGGTGTGGCCGGGCGGCCTGCCTGAAACCTTCTGCACCGATCACTGGCGTTGCCGCTTCCAGCCGCGTGAAGGCACAGCGGTGGACCCTGCCGCGCTGATTGCGCTGCTGGGCCGACTGCACCAGGTTGGTGTGGACGTGATCAAGACCGAGAACCTCTATACCTTCGATGGAGAGCCCGGTTACTCGCTGGGGCAGGGGCAATAGACTGCGTACTGCGGGGATCAGACGACGAACCAACCCAACTTCCCGCCATAGGCGAGCACCATCATGATCGTGTCGACCGCGGCGTGGGCGATGATCACCGCCCACAGGTTGCCGCGCTGCATGATCCGCACCCAGCCGAGCAGCAGGCCCACCATCCCCGTCACGATGACGCCGCCCCAACCCTGGTAGGCGTGTGGCATGCCGAACAGCACCGCCTGCACGACCAGCACCAGCCACACGCGGCCGCGCAGCCCGCCGAGCCGTTCCAGCCGGTCCATCAGGAACCCGCGCCACAGCAGTTCCTCACCGAAACCGGCGGCGAACCATGCGACGCCGATCACCCACAGGGCGAACATGGCCGGGCTTTCCGTCACCAATTCGAGCACGAAGCTGGGGTCGGGGGCGGGCAGGCCCATCGCCTGCACCAGCGCGGTGCCGAAAGAGAATATGGCCAGTGTGCCCGCCGTGGCGATGGCGGCATAGGCGATGGCGCTGCGCCAGTTCGGGGCGGACAGATCGAACACTTCGCGCACGCGCCCCTCGCCGCGCAGCCACAGCCAGCAGACCCCCAGCGCCAGCGCCATGCCGACGATAGCGGTGGCGGCGGCAATGGCGGACGTCAGTTGCGGCGCCTCGGCGCCGTTGGCGACCTGGGCGATCAATGCCGGCAGCATCGGCAGGGTGCTGCCCGCCAGGTAGGCCATCACCACGCTCAGGAATTGCAGCAGGAAGCGCAGCCAGCCGATCGGCTGCTTGGTCGCAAGCGTGGTCGGCGTGGGAGCATCCCTGAACGTGTCTGCCGGATTGCCCATGCCGCCTCGCTGTCGTTGTCCTGCGTCCCTGAGGAGATTGTGCAGCCTGGGGCCATAACGCGCAAGCTGAGGGCAACGCTTTTCCGGTGCGGCGGCGGATGGCATCGCAGGCTTGCTTTTCACCGCAGATTCGCTATCTGCGCGCCTTCCTAGCCACACAGCTTGGAAATCCGTGCGGGAGGCGCTTCGCAAGAAGGGCCGCTGGACCGCTTAACATGAGTTCCGGTTCGCGCCGGGACGACAGTGCGAAAAGGAGGCCATCATGGCCAAGAAGATCGAAGGTTACATCAACCTTCAGGTGCCCGCCGGCATCGCCAACCCGTCGCCGCCCATCGGCCCGGCCCTGGGCCAGCGCGGCGTCAACATCATGGAATTCTGCAAGGCCTTCAATGCTGCGACTGACAGCATGGAGAAGGGCGCGCCGATCCCCACCAAGATCACCGTCTATGCCGACCGTTCGTTCACCTTCGAAACGAAGTCGCCGCCGGCAAGCTTCCTCATCAAGAAGGCGATGAAGATCAAGTCGGGCTCGAAGGAGCCGGGCAAGAACATCATCGGCTCGATCAAGACCAGCCAGCTGGCCGAGATCGCCGAAGCCAAGATGAAGGACCTGAACGCAAACGACATCGACCAGGCTGTGAAGATCATCGCCGGTTCCGCCCGCTCGATGGGCATCGAAGTGGTGGAGGGCTGATAGATGGCTACCCTGACCAAGAAGCAGAAGAAGCTGGCCGAGCTGGACAGCGAAAAGCTCTATACCGTCGACGAAGCCATTGCCACGCTGCGTGAGCACAAGGGCAAGTTCGACGAGACCGTTGAAGTCGCGATGAACCTGGGCGTCGACCCGCGTCACGCCGACCAGATGGTGCGCGGCATGGTGTCGCTGCCGGGTGGCACGGGCAAGGACGTGAAGGTCGCCGTGTTCGCGCGTGGCGACAATGCCGACAAGGCGCTGGCCGCCGGTGCCGACAAGGTCGGTGCCGAGGACCTGATGGAAGACATGCAGGCCGGCAACCTCGATTATGACCGCGTGATCGCCACGCCGGACATGATGGGCGTCGTCGGTCGCCTGGGTAAGGTGCTGGGTCCGAAGGGCCTGATGCCGAACCCGAAGCTGGGCACCGTCACCCCGAACGTGGAACAGGCCGTGAAGGACGCCAAGGGCGGCCAGGTCGAATTCCGCGTCGAGAAGATGGGCATCATCCACTCCGGCATCGGCAAGCTGTCGTTCAAGGACGAAGACCTGAAGGCGAACTTCAAAGCGCTGACCGACGCTGTCGTGAAGGCCAAGCCGTCGGGCGCCAAGGGCAAGTACGTCAAGAAGGTCTCGCTGACCTCGACCATGGGCCCGGGCCTGAAGGTCGACCTGACGGAAGTCGAAGGCGCCTGATCGCACGACTATCTATATCGTAGAAATCGCAAGGGGCCGGGGGAGCAATCTTCCGGCCCTTTTGCTATCCGACGATGATGGAATACCGCCGCGATATCGACGGGATGCGGGCCCTCGCCGTGCTGCTGGTGGTGCTGTGCCACGCCGGCATGCCGGGTTTCGCCGGCGGATTTGTCGGGGTGGACGTGTTCTTCGTCATCTCCGGCTACCTTATCTGCGGCATTCTTGCCCGCGAGCTGGAGGCAGGTGAGTTCTCGCTGGCCAGCTTCTACGAGCGGCGCGTGCGGCGCATCCTGCCGCCGTTGTTCCTCGTCATCGTGACCTGCTTCGCGGTCGGCTGGTTCTTCCTGCCGCCACCCGCTTACGAGAGCCTCGCCCGTGCGGCCATGCCAGCGACGCTGTTCTATTCGAACATCCACTTCCGTGAGCTGGCGACGGACTATTTCGCGCCCTCGTCGGAATTCGAGCCGCTGCTGCATACCTGGTCGCTTGCGGTGGAGGAGCAGTTCTATGTCCTGGTGCCGCTGGCGATGTGGCTGGCCTGGCGCATCGACCGTCGCCTGCTGTTTCCCGGCGTCGTGGCCGCTACGCTGGCGAGTTTCGCCTGGTCCCTGCGCATGGTGGAGGCGACACCGACCGGGGCGTTCTACCTGCTCCAATCCCGTGCCTGGGAGCTGGGCGTGGGGGCAGCGCTGGCGCTGGCGCCGTGGCGCTGGGAAGCGCCGCGCTGGCTGGCGGAGCTGGTGGCGGCGCTGGGGCTTGCGGCAATCCTGTTTGCGGTCCTCACCTACGATGGCGCCACCGCCTTCCCGGGCGCGGCGGCGTTGCTGCCCGTCATCGGTGCTGCTGCCCTGATCTGGTCGGGTGGACGGCAGGGCACGCTCGTCACGCGCTTGCTGGGACTGCCGCCGATGGTGTGGCTGGGGCTGATCTCCTACGCGCTCTACCTGTGGCACTGGCCCGCGCTTGTGCTGGCGCGGCACCTCTACGCCAGTACCGAAGTGCCGGCGTTGGCGACGGTGATCGCGGTCATGGCATCGGTGTTGCTGGCGTGGTTGAGCACGCGCTTTCTCGAAATGCCGGTCCGGCGACGGGGCGACAGGGCTGTGATCGGCCGGGGGAGTCTGCTGCTGGTGACCATCCCGGTTGCAGCAGCCATCGTCGTCGTTTCCCTCGTCATCGCTGCCAACCAGGGCTTCTGGTCGCGCGCGCCCGGCCTGCGCGAAACCGTGGAGGAGGCAACGCGCCGCTCGCCGATGGAGGATGCGTGCCGACAGGCCTGGCGCGAGGGCGGCGAACCATGCCGGTTCGGGCAGGGTTCGGAGCAGCCGAGAGTCCTCCTGTGGGGCGATTCGCACGCAGGGGCACTGATGCCCGGACTGGACAGCCTGTTGCGCCAGCGCGGACTTGCAGGCGCGGCGACGGTGACCACGGGCTGTCCGCCGCTGCCCGGTCTGCGCCGACAGCAGCACGGCGACCGCCTGGATTGCAGCGTGTCCAATGCGGCGGTGCTGGATTGGCTCGAAGCCAATCCGCAGGCTGCCCCCAAGGTCATTCTGCATGCACGCTGGGCCGCCTATTTCACCCAGTCGAACGGCCGGGGCGCCCCCAGGCCGCGCGATCCGATGATCGACGCCGCCACCGGACGCGCCCTGTCGCGGGAGGAGACGCCGCAGGCGCTCGAAGCCGCTTTGACGGCCCTCGTCGAACGGCTCACCGCTTCCGGCCGCCAGGTCATCATTGTCGGCGGCGTGCCGGAAATGCACGTCGACGTGCCGCGCGGCCATATGTCCGCCAGCATGAGCGGGCTGGGCATGACAGTCGACGTGCCGCTGGCGCAGGTGACGGAGCGCGAAGCGCTGGCGCGGGCCATCCTCCGGCGCATGGCCAGCCGACCGGGTGTGACGCTGGTCGATCCGGTATCCGTGATGTGTGCCGATCGCTGTCCGGCCGAGCTGGACGGTCATCTGCTCTACCGGGACTACAACCACCTCTCGACCCATGCGTCGGAGGTCTATGTCCCGTTGCTGTTCGAGAACGTGGAGCTCTAGCCGGACGCTAGATTCCGCCGCTAGATTCCACCGGGAGTGAAGTCGAAGCCTTCCTCGCCCAGCACCTCGCACAAGGTATCGACAGCGCTTTCCAATTCGTCCTTGCTGGTGGAGCGGATCACGAAATTGGCGCCCGTCTTGCCTTCGCGGAAGAAGGGATAGCTGCCGATCTGGCAGTTCTCGTGCGCCTTCTCCACCTGCCGCAGGATGTCGGCGACCTCGCTCTCGGCGGTCCAGCAGCCGACTGTCTCGGTAATCAGCGGCGCGCCGCCTTCCAGTTCGCCGGTCATCGCGTCCAGCATCTGCGCGGTGATGTGCGGCACGCCGGCCATCAGGTGGATCTTGCCGTGCTTGATCCCCGGCGCGCCCGACATGCGGTTGGGGATCAGGTCCGCGCCCTCGGGCACCCGCGCCATCCGCAGCCGCGCCTCGGTCAGGCCGCCGGGCTTGTCCTTGTAGTAATCCTCCAGGATCGCCCGCGCTTCGGGATGGACGACGACCGGTACGCCCAGTGCCTTGGCCACGGCGTCCACGGTAATGTCGTCATGCGTGGGGCCGATGCCGCCGGTGGTGAAGACATAGTCGTAGCGCTCTGCCAGCGCGTTCACCGCTTCGGCGATGGCATCCATGTCGTCCGAGACGACGCGGGCTTCGGTCAGGCGGATGCCCTGCACCTGCAGCCAGCTGGCCACCTGCGCGATATTCTTGTCATGCGTACGGCCGGAAAGGATTTCGTCACCGATGACGAGCATCCCCGCCGTCCAGACCTTCTCACCACTCATTCCGCAGCAATGGCCTCATGCTCGTTCGGTTCCTCGTCCTGCGAAGCGGCCGGGGCCGTTTTGAACCGCAGCACGCCGTCAGCGACCGGGCGCTGGCGGAAGTCCTTGCGGTCCTCCAGGTAGTTGTGCGCCAGCGTCCACGGACGCTCCGCGCTGACCTTGGGCATGAGGTTCTTCGCGCGATTGAGATAGCCCGAGGTGTAGTCCCAGGGATCGACCGCTTCCGGCTCGTCCTCCGGCGCCAGTTCGGCCACGGCAATGTCCGCGTCCGTGGCGCGCATCTGGTTCAGCACTTCGCAGGCGTAGCGCGAATTGGTGTCGGCGCGCAGCGTCCAGCTGGCGTTGAGATAGCCGAACACGAACGACAGGTTCGGCAAGTTGGAGAACATGGTGCCGCGATAGAAGAAGTGCTCGGTCCAATCGACCGGCTCGCCATCGCAGGAGACCTCAACCTTGCCTGCCAGCACCAGCCGCAGGCCGGTGGCGGTGATGACAATGTCGGCGGGCAGGTGATCGCCCGATTCCAGCTTCACGCCGGTGGCATCGAAACCGGCGATATGATCGGTAACGACCTTCGCCTTGCCGGCGTTGATGGCATTGAACAGGTCGCCGTCGGGCACCAGGCACAGGCGCTGCTGCCACGGGTTGTAGGGCGGCTCGAAATGCTTGGGATCGTAGTTCTCACCCAGCTGCTGGCGAGTCATCGCGCGCAGCATGTCGGCCAGCTTCTCCGGGTTCCGGCGCGACAGGTTGAAGAAGTAGCTGCGCAGCAGGATGTTCTTCCACCGGGTCAGGCGGTAGGCCCACTTCTCCGGCATCCATTTCAGGAACCGCTTGTTCCACTTGTCCTGCTTCGGTCCCGCCCCCATCCAGGTGGGCGTGCGCTGGAGCATCGTCACGCTCTTCGCCGTATCGGCCATGGCCGGCACCAGCGTGACCGCCGTCGCGCCCGACCCGATGACGACCACGTCCTTGCCCGCATAGTCGAGGTCTTCCGGCCAGAACTGCGGGTGCACCACCTCGCCGCCGAACTTGTCGAGCTCGGGAATCTGCGCATCGTGCGGATTGTCGTAATCGTAGTAGCCGGAGGCGAAATAGAGCCACCGCGCGGTGATCGTGGCGGTCTTGCCGTCCTTGGTGCGCGAGGTGATGGTCCAGCGCGCGGTCATCGAATCCCAGTCCGCGCTCAGCACCTCGTGCCCGAAGCGGATGTTCTCGCGAATGCCGCGCTCGTCGACGATGCGGTTCAGGTATTCGAGGATGTTCGGCCCGTCGGCGATCGCGTCCTCATGCTTCCACGGTTCGAAATCGAAGCCGAGCGTGTGCATGTCGCTGTCCGAGCGGATGCCCGGATAGCGGAACAGGTCCCAGGTCCCGCCCAACTGGTCGCGCCGTTCCAGGATCGTATAGCTGCGGTCCGGGCACAACATGCCCATGTGCGCGGCCATGGAGATGCCCGATATGCCTGCCCCGATGATGAGGACGTCGGTGTCGGGCTGGGTCATGGCGCTTCAATCCTGGTTCGGTGTTGATCCTGAACCGGTGAACATAGAGCGAGAAGGCGCATCGGCATAGTCGCTGCTGACATCTTTGTTCACACCGAGCAGGCCCTTGGCCGCCTGCACCGTGTTGGCCAGCAGACAGGCGATGGTCATCGGGCCCACGCCACCGGGGACGGGGGTGATGGCCTTGGCGTGCTGGCATTCGTCGAAGGCGACGTCGCCGACAAGCTTTTCCTTGCCGGTTTCCTCGTCCAGGATACGGGTGATGCCGACGTCGATGATGACGGCGCCTTCCTTCACCCAGTCACCCTTCACCAGTTCGGGCGCACCGGCCGCGGCGACGATCACGTCGGCCTTGCGGCAAATGTCGGGCAGGCCGTGGGTGTAGATGTGGGTGACGGTGACGGTTGCCTCGGCATCCAGCAGCAGGTTCGCCACGGGCTTGCCGACTATGTTGGACTTGCCGATCACCACGGCATCCATGCCGGTCAGGTCGGGGATCACCGTGTGGATCAGCATCATCACGCCCAGGGGGGTGCAGGGCACGATGCCGCCGGTGCCGGTGCTCAGGCGGCCGACATTGACCGGGTGGAAGCCATCGACGTCCTTTTCCGGCGTGATCGTGCGCAGCACCAGGCGGGTATCGATATGCTCGGGCAGCGGCACCTGGCACAGGATGCCGTGGACTTCGGGATCCTTGTTGAGCTGGTCGATCAGCGCCAGCAGCTCTTCCTGGCTGGTATCGACGGGCAGGCGGTGTTCGGTCGACTTGATGCCGACCCGCTCGCAGGCCTTGATCTTGCGACGGACGTAGACCTGGCTGGCGCCGTCGTCGCCCACCAGGATCACGGTGAGGCCAGGGGCAGGGTGACCGGCCGCAACCAGCGCGTCGACTTCGGCCTTGGTCTTTTCGTCCAGCTGGCGCGCGATTGCGCGGCCATCGATGATATCGGCCATTTCGGCTCCGTCTCTGTTGTCAGTTCTAGTTTTCGAAGACGACCGTGCGGTCGCCGTTGAGGAATACGCGGTCTTCCAGGTGCGCCCGCACCGCCTTGGCCAGCACGCGGCGTTCGACGTCGCGGCCCTTGGCCACCAGGTCTTCCGGGCTTTCGGCGTGGCCGATGTTCTCCACGTCCTGGGCGATGATCGGGCCTTCATCGAGGTCGTCAGTCACATAGTGACTGGTGGCGCCGATCATCTTCACGCCGCGGGCGTAGGCCTGGTGATAGGGCTTGGCGCCTTTGAAGCCGGGCAGGAAGGAATGGTGGATGTTGATGCAGCGACCGTTGAGGTAGGACGCCATCTCGTCCGAGAAGATCTGCATGTAGCGCGCTAGCACGACCAGGTCCGCGCCGCTTTCCTCGACGATGCGACGCACCTCGGCTTCCTGTTGCGGCTTGGTGTCCCTGGTGATGGGCAGGTGGTGATAGGGAATGTCGCCGATCAGGCTGGTGGTCAGCTTCTCGCGCGGGTGGTTGGAGATGATGGCGGGCACCTCCATCTCGATTTCCCCGATCCGCATCCGGTACAGAAGGTCGCCCAGGCAGTGGTCGAAGGCGGACACCATCAGCACCACCTTGGGCATCCAGCCCGGTTCGCGCAGGTTCCACTCCATCTCGAAGTTCTCGGCGATGGAGGAAAAAGCCTCGCGCAGGCTGGCGATGTCGTTGTCCTGCGGATCGAACACCAGCCGCATGAAGAAGCGGCCAGTGCGACGATCCGAGAACTGCTGTGCTTCCTCGATGATGCAGTCGCGATCCGCCGTGAAGCCGGTCACCCGCGCCGAGATACCGGTGCGGATGGGGCAGGACAGGCGGAGGGTCGCGGTGCTCATCGAGTCGTCTTAGCGCTTTTTCTTACGAATGGCGCGCGTGATAGTCGTTGATCCATTCGGCTGAGGCGGTCAGCGCGCCGAACGGATAGAAGTGCAGGCGCACGCGGCCGTGGCGCTCGGTCAGCTTCTTTTCGAGGTTGCCGACCAGCTTGTCCGGACCGGCGCTGCCGATCAGGTTGGTGAGCGAGACACCGTACTTCTTCATCACGCTGGCGCTGGCACCCACGCCGCAGCGCTTGGCGAAACCAAGCAGGCGCTTGATGCCGGCCGGGCCGGGAACGCCGAGGCGGACCGGCACGTCGATGTTGCGTTCGCGCATTTCGGCCAGCCAGTCGACGATGGCGTCATCGTCGAAGGCGAACTGCGTCACCACCAGCGGCGTCATGCCATGGGCGCGAACGGCGTCGATCTTCTTCTGCATCCACACCCACAGGTCGTCCTTCGAGACATTGGGGTGGCCTTCCGGGTGGCCGCCGACACCGACGATCTTGATGTCGTGCTTTTCCAGCAAGCCGGTCTCGATGATCTGCAGGCTGTCCGAATAGGGGCCCTCGGGCTCGGGCGGGTCGCCGGCGATGATGAAGACGCGGGTTACGCCGGCCTTCTTGGTGATTTCGCCCAGGTACCAGTCGAGCTGCGCTTCGCTCTCGATGCGGCGGGCGGACAGGTGGACGATCGGCTCGAAGCCCAGTTCGCGCACCAGCACGGCGGCCTCGACGCGCTGTTCCAGTTCCTCGCCCGGGAGGAAGGTGACGGCGACCTGCGTATCCTTGCGAATCAGCGGCGCGGCTTCCTTGAGGCCTTCGATTTCCTTGGCGGTCATTTCCAGCGAATAGCCGTCGACCATGTTCTCCATCGGCTGTTCCCAGTTGGGATGGATGGTTTCGTAGGACGCCATGTTTCTCTCCTCGTGCCAACGCGCCGAAGGGCGACTCCGGCGGGCCATATTATCTTCAAGAAACCCCCTAGCGCATGGAGATAAATTCGTATAGATGAAATTTTCAAGAACGCGAAAAAAGAGAGAGTGAGCGCCTACCCATGCTGCTGTTCCTGCCAGGCTTGATCTGCGATGCGCGCGTCTATGCGCCGCAGAAATCGGCCTTTCCGGAGGCGCACGTGGTCGATGGCTACGGCATGGCGGACAGCCTTGCCGAAATGGCGCGAATCGCTCTTGCCGAGGCTGACGAGCGCGGCGCCGACCAGCTCGACGTCTTCGGCCATTCGATGGGTGGCCGCGTGGCGATGGAGATCGTCCGTCTTGCCCCGCAGCGCGTGCGGCGCCTGGCGCTGGTCTCCACCGGCATCCACCCCGTCGCCCCGAACGAGCCTGCCAAGCGCGCCGAGCTGCAGCAGGTCGGCTACGACCACGGGTTCGAGGCGCTGGTCGATACCTGGCTGCCGCCGATGGTGGCCGAGGCCCACCGCGAGATGCCGATCTACGACGTGATGCGCGAGATGTGCCTGTCTAAGGACCAGGCGCTGTTCGACGCGCAGATCAAGGCCCTGCTGGGCCGTCCGCCTTTCGACGACCTGCTGGCGGGCCTCACCTGCCCGACCCTGGTGATGACCGGCAAACTGGATGCCTGGGCGCCGCCCAAGCAGCATGAGGCCATCGCCGAAAAGATCGCCAATGCCGAACTCGTGATCGTGCCGGATGCCGGCCACATGATCACGCTCGAAGCGCCGCAGGCGGTGAACGATGCAATTTCCGACTGGCTCGCCCGCGAGCCGGCGACCTTCTGATTAGTACCTTACGTTTTCCCAAAGAGAGGATGTCTGAAATGAGTGATCAAACGCTGCAACAGAAGCTGGATGCCGAAGGTGATGTCGTTCACTTCCTGCGCAACCAGCAGCTCGGCCCGAACCCCTATCCGGGCGTGCCGGCCGAATATTCCAACTGGCGCAACGAACAGCGCGGCTGGGCCAAGACCTGCGTGCTGTTCAACCAGAGCTACCACATGGTGGAGCTCTACGTTCGTGGCCCCGATGCCATGGCGCTGCTGGAATACACCGCAATCAACTCGTTCAAGAACTTCGCCGTCAACAAGGCCAAGCAGTATGTTCCGGTGACCCCGGACGGCTACGTCATCGGCGACGTGATCCTGTTCTACCTCGACGAGAACGAATTCAGCCTGGTTGGCCGTGCTCCGGCCATCGAATGGGTCGAATTCCACGCCCAGTACAAGAAGCCCGATGGCAGCAAGTGGGACGTTACCGTCGAGCGTGACGAGCGTACCGCCATGCGTACCGACGGCAAGCGCAAGAACTACCGCTTCCAGCTGCAGGGCCCGAACGCCATGAAGACGCTGGAAAAGGCCATGGGCCAGACCCCGCCGGACCTGAAGTTCTTCAACATGGCGCACATCGACATCGCCGGTAAGGACGTCATCGCCCTGCGTCACGGCATGGCCGGCCAGCCGGGTTACGAACTGTTCGGTCCCTGGGAAGACTACCAGGCCGTGCACTCCGCGCTGGTGGAAGCCGGCAAGGACTTCGGCCTCGAACTGGTCGGTGGCCGTGCCTATTCGTCGAACACGCTGGAATCCGGCTGGCTGCCTTCGCCGCTGCCCGCCTTCTACACCGGCGACAGCCAGATGATGAAGGACTTCCGCGAGTGGGCCGGTGCCAAGAGCTATGCCGGCATGTGCTCGATCGGCGGCAGCTACGTTCCCGACAGCATCGAGGGCTATTACCTCACGCCGTGGGACATCGGCTATGGCCACATCGTCAAGTTCGACCACGACTTCGTCGGTCGTGAAGCGCTCGAGAAGATGAAGGACCAGAAGCACAAGCAGAAGGTCACGCTGGCGCTCGACAACGAAGACATGATGCGCGTGCTTTCCTCGCTCTATGCCGAGGGCGATCGCGCCAAGTACTTCGAGTTCCCCAGCGCCGTTTACGCCATGCACCCGTTCGACGAAGTGAAGAACGCTGCCGGCGAAGTGATCGGCGTGTCGACCTGGGTCGGCTACAGCTCGAACGAAGGCAAGATGCTCACCCTCGCCATGATCGACCCGGACGAGGTCGAAATGGGCAAGGAAGTGAAGCTGGTGTGGGGTGAGCCGAACGGCGGCACCACCAAGCCGACCGTCGAGCCGCACGTGCAGACCGAGATCAAGGCGATCATCTCGCCGGTTCCGTACTCCAACGTCGCCCGCACGGCCTATGCCGACAGCTGGCGCGCCACCGGTGTCGGCGCCAACGCCTGATCCGGACATATTCCCGTACGGGATAGAGAGGGGCGGCTGCATTGTGCAGCCGCCCCTTTTTCTTGCCTGCAAGGGGCCGGATACGGCATGGGTGCACCATGGTGTCGCGGATCCTGATCGTCCTCGCCGCCCTGCTGCTGCCCGCGCAGGCGCTGGCCAATACGCTGGAAGGCCACTGGGCCTTCCGCATCGACGACGCGACGATCTTCGTCTTCCGGCTCGACCAGTTGCCCGGCGGCAGCTGGAGCGGGGCTTGGAAGCGTCCGACGGCAATCTCCAGCAATGGCGCGGTGTTTCAGCGCATGAGCGGCAGCGAAGTGGTGACTGCCATCGCCACGGGCGAGCGCGACGGGGTGGTGCAGCTGACCTTCGCCGGACCTCCGGGGAACAGCAACAACGACGTGCTGCGCTTCCGGCTGACGGGCGAGAACCAGGCGGAACTGACTTATGTCGGCTTGCCGGTGGCGCCATATCCGCTGATCCGCGTAAGGCCCGACACGGCGCTCGGCCCGTTCGAGGATAACCGTATCTACGACCGCGACCTTGCCGTGAGCGAGGCGCCTTACGAGGCCCCGTGGCAGCCGCAGGGGCTGGTCGACCAGACCGGAGCGGCCGTGGCGCTTCCGGCAGAGGAGGTGCCGCTGGAAGCGGCGATCGACGCCGCGTTAGCCGCGCTTGGCGAGGGTGACGTGGAGGAGGAGGCGGCAGAATTGCCGGCAATCACCGAAGAGCCGGTCGAACTCGCCGATGCCGCGGCGGTTGAGGGCGACGACGCCAATGCAGAGGACGAGGAGGAGGAAGATCGTCCGCGGATCACCGCCGACTTCCTCGACGGGCTTTAGGCCCTAACTGCTTTCCAGCAGGGCGGCAGTCTTGCGCAGCATGTCGCAGATCTGCGCCTCGGTCGTCTCGTCGAAACGCACCTTCGGCACGGCGACGGAAATCGAACCGACCGGGTTGCCGTCGATGGTGACCAGCCGGGCGATGCCGGTGATACCGCGGGAATATTCCTCGTCGGTCGTGGCGAAGCCGGTTTCGCGGATTTCCGCGATCTGTTCGCGCAGGCGCGCCTCGTCGGTCACCGTCATCGGGGTGAAGGCTTCGCGCTCGGCCTCGGCGAAATAGCGGTCCAGCTCGTCGTCATCGAGTGCGGCGAGCATGACCTTGCCGGCTGCCAGCGCGTGCATCGGCAGGCGCTGGCCGGAGGGCACCGAATAGCGCAGTGCCTGTTCGCTGCTTTCGGTGACGATCGCCTCGATTTCCCAGCCCTCGCGCACGAAGAAGCTGGTCGTCTCGTTCAGCTGCATGCGCATGGTGCGCACCAGCGGCGCGGCGCGGTCCGCCAGCGTGTAGTTGCCGCCCGAGGTCTGCAGGCGGGCGAGGCCCGGCCCGGCCGAGTAGCGGCGACCCTGCCGCTCCAGGTACTGCCGCTCCACCAGTGTGGACAGCAGGTACGACAGGCTCGACACCGGAATCGCCAGCGCGGTAGCGATTTCCTGCGCCACCAGCGGACGGTCATGCGCCACCACGTACTCGATGATGTCGAGCGTGCGGGTAGCCGATTTGACCTGGCTGTTCTGTGCCGGTGCGACGGATGATTTGGTCGAGGCCTCTGCCATCCCCTGCGTATTTCATATATACGAAAATTACGCAAGAGTGAAAAAGAGCTTCTCCCTCACAATCTTTCGTCTGCGATATCCGCGCCTTCGCGCAAGGCCCGCAGCTTCGCCCAGGCGACCTTTGGATCGATCTTGCCATAGCCCGCGAAGGTGCCGAATCCGCAGTCGGTGCTGGCGATCACCCGGTCCTTGCCGACGATGGCGGCAAAGCGCTCGATCCGCTGGACGATGAGCTCCCCGGTCTCGACATAGTTGGAGCAGGTGTCGACCAGGCCCGGTGCGAGCACCTTTTCTTGCGGCAGGTCGGCCTTGGCCCAGACCGCCCACTCGTGTTCGTGTCGCGGGTTAGCGGCTTCGAACAGGATCGTCGCCGGCCGCGCCGAGAGCACCACGTCGAGGATCGTTTCCAGCGGGATGTCGTAGGTATGCGGGCCTTCGTAATTGCCCCAGCATACGTGCATGCGCATCTGTTCGGGCGCGATGTTCCGGGTCGCCTCGTTCATCGCTTCGACATTGGCGCGGATGGTGGCGAGGAACTGCGCCTCGTCCATGTCCTGGTAGCCGGTGTGGCGGCTCATCGCGAGGTCGGGGCAGTCGAGCTGCAACTGGAAGCCGGCCTCCACGATGGCCTCGTACTCGGGCTGCATGGCGGTGGCAAGATCGGCGAGGTAGGCCTCGTGCGTCGCGTAGTACTGGTTCGGCTGGAAGGCGGTGATCAGGCCGGGGGAGGCCGAGTTCATGAAGGCTTCGACGCCTTCACCCGCCACATCCAGCGCGTTGCGGAAGCGGCGGATGTCGTCGTGCAACGGTTGCAGGTTCACCAGCTCCACCTTGTCGATGGCGCTGGCGCGGGTGAATTCCTGGCTGCCCATGATGTGCGAAAGCTTCTTCGCCAGGTCGGGCACTTCGGCAAGGTCCTTGGCCGGCTTGCGCGGCGTGTGCCCGCCGAAGCCGGAAAGCCGCTCGATGATGTAGGTGGAGTAGCCGACCTTGCCGAGCTCGCCATCGCTGACCACGGAAACGCCCGCCGCCACCTGCTGGCGCACGGCCTCGGTCACGGCATCCTGCACCACGCGGTCGAATTCCTCCGCGTCGTAAGGCTCGCCCTTGTCGCGCGCGAGCAGGAGGGGGACGAGCTGTTCCCCGCGTGGCAGACTGCCGACATGGGTGGTCTTGATCACTGCGAATTCTCCTAGCCGACGATCGCGCAGCCCACGCTGGCGAATTTCCCGTCTTGCAGATGGTAATGGATGTACTGCCGCATTTCCTGCACGTCGCCCGCGGCAATCGGAAAGAACTGCTGCATGCCGTGGGCGTCCAGTTCCTCCCGCGTCAGGTCCTTGAAGGCCTCGATCCTGATCACGCCCTCCACGGCCACCAGCTCGTCGGAGGCGGCGAATTTCTCCACCGTGATGGTCTCGCGCACGAAGCCGTGCAGGAAGCCGTAGAACTCGCGCAACTGCTCGCGCGTGCGGATCTCGATGCCGAAGAAGGCCATCTGCGGATCCTCGGCATAGAAATCGAACACCGTGTCGTAGTCGCGCGCATTGAAGGCGGCAGCATAGCGTTCGTAGTCCTCGCGAGTCACCCGGCCCTCCCTTTCGATTGCGCGCAACCCTAACGATCGTTAGCGTGGCCGCAATAGGGGAGGAGAAGGCCGTGAGCCGTACACCGCAGGAAGAAGCCAACCTGGCGCTGGTCGTCGAGATGTTCGAGAACGTGCTCGTGCCGCTCGATAGCAGCCGCGTCGACGAGTACATCTCGCCCGACTACATCCAGCATCACCAGAACGTCGACCCGGGGCGCGAGGCACTGAAGGCCTTCCTCGACTGGGCCAAGGGCCAGCCGGGCGAAGCCGAGCAGATCCTCCACCGCTCCTTCGTCGATGGCGACCACGTCATGCTGCACTACCACGTGATCCGGCACGAGGGCGATCCGGGCTTCGCGGTGATGGACATCTTCCGCGTCGAGGACGGCATGATTGCCGAGCACTGGGACGTGATGCAGGATGTCAATCCGGACCGCCTGAACCCGCTCTCGCCCTTCTGAGGACCCTTGTGATGCGTTTCAAAGACAAGATCGTGCTGGTGCTGGGCGGCAATTCGGGCATGGGCCTGGCTGCCGCGCAGATGTTCGCCGCAGAGGGCGGCAAGGTGCACCTGACGGGCCGAGACCAGGCGACCATCGACGCTGCCGTGGAGTCCATTCCCGGCGCCACCGGCTACCAGTCCGACATCTCCGATCCTGCCGCGACGGAAGCGGTGGTTACGGCCATCGAGGAAGCCGACGGGCGGATCGATGTGCTCTACATCAATGCCGGCGTCGGCGGTTTCGCGCCCTTGCGCGATATTACCGAGGAAGCCTGGGACCACACCCATTCGATCAACCTGCGCGGCTGCGTCTTCGCCTTGCAGAAGGCGGTGCGGATCATGGGCAAGGGCGGCAGCGTGGTCGTCACCGGCTCCATCGGTGCACACGGAGCTCTGGAAGGCAACGGCACCTATGCCGCCGCCAAGGCCGGGCTGTTCATGGCGATGAAGGTCTTTGCCAAGGAACTGGTGCCCGAAGGCATCCGCGTGAACGTGGTCAGCCCCGGCCCGATCGACACGCCGCTGCTCTATCGCAACCCCGGCATGACCGACGACCAGGTGGCGGGCCTGAAGGAAATGATGATCGCCAACATCCCGATGAAGCGCATGGGCGAGAGCGAGGATGTGGCGAAAGCCGTGCTGTTCCTCGCCAGCGACGATGCCAGCTTCATCACGGGCGCGAACCTGTTCGTCGATGGCGGCCTGATTGAACTGGGATGACCATGGCAGACTTTTCCGACACCACCCCTTTCACCGCACCGTTTTCGGCCTTCGACGCGCCTCGGCTGGAGCCGGTAATGACCGTGCAGCTGAAATTCCCCGAAGCCTATTCGATGGTGCCCATGCCCGGGGGCGGGATGCGCACGGCCGTGCTGGTGAAGGATGGCACCTTCGAAGGCCCACTGCTGAAGGGCCGCGCCGTGCCGGGTTCCGGCGGCGATTATGCCTGGTGGCGGGATGACGAGGTCGCCTGCCTCGATGCCCGCTACCTGCTGGAGGAAGAGGACGGCACCATCATCATGCTGCAGAACCGCGGCTTCCTGTGGGGCCGCAAGCCCGACACCATGGCGCGCCTGCGCGCCTGGGCCTTCGACGGCGGCGACCCGGTGCCGCACGAGGATTATTACCTGCGCAGCCAGACCACCTTCGAATGCGCCAAGGGCAAGCACGACTGGCTGACCAAGCACGTCTTCATCGGCGTGGGCGAGCGGCGCAGCGACGGCAACCGCCTGCGCTATTACGCCTTGACCTGAAGCCCTACGGGTTGAGGTCGTCCACGCCAAAGTCGCTACGAGGCGAGTATTCGGGATACTGACCTTCCGGCAAGCCGCTGTCGGCGATCACCACGCGGTGACTGAACTTCCATTCGCCATCGACCTTCACCAGCCGGTCGAATTCGCGGCCCTGTTCCAGCAGCTCGGGCGGCTGGTCGATCGCCGGGTTGCCGACGCCGGTCCAGATGAAGCTGGCGGTGGCGGTGTCGCCATCGACTTCGATCACCGGGTTCGACAGCAGCATGCGGAACGGTCCGCCCTGGTTCGACGCGCTGGACGGATCCTCGCCGATGGAGCCGTAGAGTTCCTCGATCTCGGCGCGCCCGGTGGCGACGTTGCCGTTGACGTCGAACACGGCATCCTCGGTGAAATACTCGTCGAAGGCCCCGGCATCGCCGCCGCCGAGGTGCGAATAATACTCGACCACCATGTCCTCGATGGCGATGCGATCGAGCGCGGCCTGGGTTTCAGCATCGACGGTGGCTGACTGGTTGCAGCCCGCCAGCAAGACGGCGGCAACGGCGGTTGCGGCAAGAGCCGTGTGGCGCATGGATATTCTCCCCTCTCCCTATGCCACGCGAGATTGCGCCTGTCCGCTGGCGATGACAAGTCCACAGGCGAATTGCGCCCCTATGGACTCTTGCACGAATTGACTTAGTCTCCCCCGCCAGCGGCCCGGGAGAGGCTGCTCTGAGGAGAGGGGAACACATATGACCGCATATCTTGCGCTTGCCGTTTCGGTGGGCCTGCTTGCCATTCTCGACACCTGGCTGTTCGGCGTGCCGCTGGCGGATTTCCTGCCCGGCCTCGTCTGGATCAGCTTCATCGCCTGGGGCTGCCACTTCCATTCGGGCGGCGGCACCAAGGGGATGACGACGGCTGCCGTCGGCATGAGCTTCGGCGCGCTCGTCGGCATGGCCGCGATCTGGGCACTGATGGGGCCGCTTGCGGGCCTGGGTGACTGGGCCGGTCCGGTGGCCGTGGGTCTGGGCGCCTTCGTGATCTGCCTGGCCAGCGCTCTGCCGCCGCTCGCCACCATTCCGGCCAGCGTCTACGGCTTTGCTGCCGTTGCCGGCGCGACCTTCCTGATGGCCGGCGAAGAAGGCATGGATCCGTTCGGTGCCATCGTCCCGACCATCGTCTCGGTCGTCATCGGCGCGATCTTCGGCATCGTGTCCGAATACCTCGCCAATGCGTTGACCAAGAAGGATACCGCAGCCTGATAGGCAGCGATCCTGAGACTATCGGAAAGAGGCGGGGGAGCGAGGGCTCTCCCGCCTTTTTTCATTCCTCTTCGAAGAAGCGGTCAGACTGGTAGGGCATGACGATGCCCAGCGCCTCGATCTCGTGGATCGCGCCGCCCCAGACCTTGTAGATGTGGATCGCGGGCATGTCGAAAGGGTCATATTCCATGTGCCGATTGTCGGCCCAGGGTACCCCGATCAGCGCGAAGTCCTGCTTGTCGAAATCGTGCTCGAAGTGGCTGACGCCCCAGACGAGGCCGGTCACCGGGTCCGCAATCTCGACGCGGCGGTTCTCGATGCGGGTGATGTATTCCCACATGTTGGTATCCATTTGCGCCGCGCAGCCAAGCCCGCCCAGATAGGCAAACACCGGGTCGAACTGGCCGTTGCCGAAATTGCTTTCGCGCACCATCGGGTTGCGCGCGGTCTGGAAGCCGTTTTCGCGCCGCTCGCAATCGTCCGCCATGTTGGAATGCAGCGAGTTGTTGTTGTCGAGCGAGTCGTAGTAGCTCTCGCCGAGCCAGATCATTCGCGCGCGGCTGTCCATGTAGGCGGCGGGCACCGGCTCCATCAGCCGCGGGCGCGGGGTCTGCAGGTTGGCAAGCTGCGGCGGTGACAGGTCGCGCGCGACGAGGTGTTCCGCCTCGGCCACGGCGCCGTCCTCACCCAGTTGCAGGCGGATGCCGACCAGCACGTCTTCCTCGCCCTCGCTCATCAGCGCCAGCAGGCCGACCTGCTGGCTGACGGGGTCGGCAACGTGGATCACGAACTCGCTGGCGGGGCCGGCGGTGACGCTGTCGAAGATGCCTTCGCCCGGTGCGATAGCGGCAAGGTTCTCCACCACCACGGCATTGTCGGTCCAGCGCACGGCGCCCGGATCGTCTGCCACCACGCCGCTGGCATAGGCATCGGCCAGGGCGATCAGGCAGTCGCGGTCGCAGTCCGGCGCCGCGTGGTGTTCGGCGGTTGCAGGCGTGGCGAAGGCAGCGCTGGCAAGCAGCGCGGCGCACAGGCGTTTGGTCATTGGTCCCCTCCCAAGGAATTGCGCGGAGTCAGCGAGAAATCGGGCGTCCCGCGCCAGTCGAAAAGCTGCCAGAAATAGTGTCGCCACGGCCAGGCGAGCACCACGTTGAAGACGATGGTGAGCGCACCGAAGACATATTCGATCACGCCTTCATCGAGCACGAAGTTCCAGTAGACGATAACGAAGTTGATCGGCGCTATGGCGATGACTGCCAGCGGCATCAGCCGGTTTGCGAGGATCAGCAGGCCGAGCACGATCTCGGCCACCTTGACGTAGGTCATCAGGCCGGAATCGATCATCGCCAGCGAGAAATCGATGGCGGCCTGTTCCTGGCCCAGAGGCTGCCAGCTCGGGTCGATGAAGGGCATCGCGCCCGAGTAGACCCACCAGCCGCCGAACACGATGCGGCTGGCATGATAGAGCCATTTCATCGCACCGGCTCGCTGACATGGTTTTCGACGCCCTGCGCTTCCCAGGCGGCGGCGCGTTCGTCGGCGAAGCGGGGGCTGGTCGACATGATGTAGCCGCGCACCTGCACGTTGCCTTCATGGCAGGCGTATTCGTACATGCCGTAGTCGTCCTCGCGCAGCCACGGCAGGTCGAGCTTGTAGTGGCCCTCCATCACCACCGGATCGCGGACCCAGGCCTCGTAATGGATCTGGTTGTCGTTCTTCAGCGTCAGGTGTTCGGTAACGTGCAGCTGGTCCGAATTGGGGGCAGGCCCCATCGACATGCCGGGACGGAAATTGGTGGTCTCGATCACCAGCGTATCGCCTTCCCAGTGCCCGCGCGAAAAGCCGAGGTCGTATTGCACGTCGGCGGGCGGCGCCTCGCGTCCGTCGAGATAGACCATGCGGCTTTCGTGGATCATCTCCAGCGTGATCACCACGAGGCCCGGCGACTGGAAGATCTCGATCCCGCCGTTGTAGGCGCCGGGCAGCATGGAGCCGGGCATGCCGCGGGTCAGGCAGCGGTCGAAGATGCCGAAGTCGTCCATGTTCTCGAACACGTAGGTGTTCCAGCTGGTCCGCTCGTTGGCACGCCATTCCTCACCCTGCGGGGTGAGCGGCGGGTAGCGGCCGTTGGCGGGTTCGACGATCATCGAGCTTTGCCGCAGCGGGTGCCCGAATTCGGCCCAGTGGCCCATGGCCATCAGCCCGGCTTCGTTCTCCTCTTCATAGCGGTCGAGGTCGCCCTGCGCGCGGTCGAAGGCGCGGCGATATTCCTCTTCAGTGAGGAAGGCGCGTTCACCCAGTGCAGGCGATCGTTCGCGCGGGGTGCGCCCGAGGTAGTCGACCGGCCACTTGCCGCGCAGGTCCGGGTCGCCCCACTGCGTGCGCGGCATCTCCCAGCCGGGAGGCGGCGGCTGGAAGCGCGCCTCCATCTGCTCTTCAAAAGTGGCATCCTGCGCCACGACGGGCGCGGCCAACAGGGCCAGCGCTACGGCTAAAGCTGTCCTCATGCTCCTCTCCCCTGCGGAAGAGCTTAACCGCTAAGCTTGCTGTTCGCCAGCTTCTCTCGCGCCACCCACGTGCCGTGCACCTGGCTGCGCAGTGCCTTGCCGGTCTTTATCCGGGCAATGGGGCCCTTCTCGACCGCGTCAGCCTCGATCACCCACAGCTCGCTGGAATAGTCGGACGGGTCGCCCGCACCCGGAGGGCCGTTGGGAATATCGATGACGCTCAGCAGCCAGCCGCCATGGCCTGCCTCCGGCGAGACGACGTGGGCCGGTTCGCTGATGGCACCGCCCGGAGGGGTCTCCATCATCGACAGGCGCCCGGTTTCCGGCTCGATCCGCAACAGGCAGTTGAAATTCGCCCCCACCGGGCCGCCCAGCATCGGCGGGCCCTTGGCTTGCGGGTTCATGCTGAGGTACCAGGCGCGCGGGTAGGGGCGGCCCTGCACGGCGTCCTCCACCCGGCACAGGTCGCCGGTCGGGCCAAGTTCGCGCTGCTCGATGGCGGGCTTGTGCGCGCTCATGTCGATGGTCCACCGGGTCAGCGCGCCCTTGATGTCGCGCTGGTCGATGTCCAGCCCGCCGGCCTCGCGCATGAACTGGAAGGCGCAGGTGTCGGTCAGGCACAGGTCGATGTGGACCTTGTCGCCATCATCGTAGCCGTTCACCTCGTGGAAGCAGGAGACGCCCTTCGGCCCCTCGATCCACACCATTTCCGACACGTCGCCATACCGCGGCATGATGCCGACATAGCTCGGCAGGTCCTGATGGTGGGCCCAGTGCGGGCCACCCGCCTTGATCCGGTCGAGGTCTGCCAGCGTCGGGAAAATCGGGAAAATCGCGTACTTCTCGGTGATCACGAAGTCGTGGATGGTGGAGCAATAGGGCTGCTCGAACCACTGTTCCTTGACGAGGTTGCCGTCCTTGTCGGCGATGCAATAGGCGACATTGAGATCGCACAGCCCGCCGGCCTCGTAGCCGAAGAAGAACATCTCGCCGGTCACTGGATCGATGCGCGGGTGCGCGGTGAAGGTCTCGCTGCGCAGCTTGCCCTCGTAATCCCAGCGCCCCCGGGTCTCCAGCGTGTGCGGATTGACCTCGTAGCCGCGACCGTCTTCCTTGGTCATGAAGAGCCTGCCGCCGTGCCACACGGGGGTGGTGTTGGCGACCGTGCGATCCTTGCCCTTCACGCTGGGATCGTCGGTGAAGGGATTGCGATAACGGCCGAACAATGCGCGGCCCGCTTCCTTCTCCAGCAGGTAGCGTTCGGTCTCGACATACCTGATGGCGAAGCTGACCTTGCCGTCCTTGATATCGAAGCGGGCGATCATGCCGTCATGGTTCAGCGCGATGTCGTCCTCGAACATCGGCGGATGGGCATTGTCGGGTACGGCGCGGAAGAACGAGCCATTGATGGCGGCGGGGATTTCCCCTTCCACTTCAAGGTTATCCAGCGAATATTCCTGCTGGCGCGGGGTGTTGGTACCGATGAAGTGAATAGTCTGCGGAAAAGCGCCCATTGCCTCTCTCCTCCCGTGATTCTTGGCGATAACGCTAACGGTTGTTACAATCGGTGCAAGAGCAGAACATTGACGAGGCGCAAAGGGGAGGGGAGCGATGGACGTGCAAGGCAGTGCCGCTGACGCCGGAAGCAGCCATCTGCATATGAACGAGACCAGCGAGGTGGTGCTGCTTCACCGGCTGCTGAAGCTCACCAACCGCCTGATGGCACCGTTTTCCACGCACCTTTCTGCGCGATACAAGATCAGCGTGAACGAGTTCCGCCTGCTGATGACGATCGGTGCACTGGGGCGCACGGCCAGCCACGAGGTGGCCGAGCTGACCGGCGTCAACGCCATGAGCGTCAGCCGGGCCGTGGCGGCGCTGGAGAAGCACGGCCGCATCCAGGTGGAAACCGACGCCGCCAATCGCCGCCGCAAGTGGCTGACCCTGTCGGAGGAAGGCGAGCGGCTCTACCAGATCATGCGTCCGCAGACCGAGACTGTCGCGCACTACCTGTTCGGCAAGCTTGAGGCGGACGAGGTGGCGGGATTCGCCAGTACGGTCGAAAAGCTGATCGAGCGGCTCGACGCGCGCGACGAGGACGGCCATTCGGTCTTCCTCGAACGTACCAAGCCGGTGGTGGACCAATGAACCAGGAACTGCGCCGCGAGATCGAGGCCGAGGTAACCCGGCTGATCCACGAATATGTCTGGGCGAACGATGCGCAGGACTGGGATGCCTGTGCCGCGCTCTATACCGAAGATGCGGTGTTCCGCCGCCCTAGCGGGGGCGACCCGGTGGTGGGCAGGGAGGCGATCCTCGACAGCTTCAAGGCGCGCCCGCCGCGGGCGCAACGCCACGTCATCGCCAACACCCTGGTCGACGTGGAAGGCCCTGCCACCGCCCGGGCGAAGAGCGTGATCATCCTCTACATGGGGGACACGCCGGAAGACGGCGGCCTGCCGGTGCAGGATGCCAAGAGCCCGCTGGTCGGCACCTTCACCGACCTGGTGGTGCAGACGCCGCACGGATGGCGATTCAAGGAACGTGTCGGCGGGCTCGACTTCAGGCCGTAGCGGCCGCCTCGTCGCGCTGCTTCACCCTTAGCCCCAGCGGCACGGCCAGGGCCGCCAGCGCGCAGATCGCGGCGGGAATGCCGGCGATGAAGAAATAGGTCTGCGGGCCACCCTCGGCATTGAGCACGGCCTGCCCGATCAGCGGCCCGGCAAAGGCGCCCAGCCGTGCCACCATCACGCCCATGCCGATGGCGGTGGACAGCAGGCGCGGAGCGAACATGTAGACGCACAGCGCCGGCAGCACCATTCCGCCGGCACTGGCTCCGCCCACGCCAACGCACAGCAACAGCGTCCACAGGGTACGGTCGGGCGGCGACACGCTTACGGCGAAGAAGCACAGCGCCATTGCGCCGAACATCAGCACCAGCGTCCAGCTCTTGTTCCAGCGGTCGATGCCGAAGCTGGCGACAACGCCGATGATGATGCCGGCAAACTGCACGATGCCGGAAACGCGGTCGGCCAGGTCCTGCTCGAACCCGGCCTGCGGCAGGAAGGTCGGCAGCCACGAGTTGAGCAGATAGAGGTTCATCGCGTTGAAGCCGAGCATCACCGCGAACACGGCGAAGGGGATGATCCAAGGCTGGCGGAACAGCAGGATCTGCGGCGCCTTGGCGGTGCCGTCCTTGTCTGCCGATTCCGGCGGGCCACCGTCGAGCAGGCCCCACAGGCAGACGGCCAGCAGCAAGGCGAGAATACCCGGCACGTAGAACAATCCCTGCCACCCGAATGCGCCCACGACGTTGGGCGACAGCACCCCGGCAAGGAAGATGCCGAAGGGGATGCCCGCCGAAACCACCGCCATGACGGTGGCGCGCAGGCGAGCCGGGGCCAGCTCTGCCGACAGGGCACTGACGTTGGGCAGTGCCGCGCCGAGCGCGATGCCGGTGAGGCCGCGCCAGACGAGAAATTCGGTGACGGTGGTGGCCGTGCTGGTCGCCAGCGTGAACACGCCGGTCGCCACCGCACCCGCCACGATCAGCGCGCGCCGTCCGAAGCGGTCGCCATAGGGCGCCAGCAGCGCGCCGCCCACGCCGATGCCGACGAGCAGCGCGGTGAAGACCCAGCCGAAGCTGGCGGGTTCCAGTCCCAGCGCCTCGTCCAGGCGGGCCACGGCGAGGCCCATGGCGGCGATGTCATATCCCTCCATCACGAAGATGCCGGCCAGCAGGACGAGCGAGGCAATGGTGCGGTTGGTCATCAGGCGGCGGCCTCATTGGATTGTCGGGTTTCACGCGCATCCCACGGGCTGGGCATGCGATAGGGCACGGTCAGAAAATCGGCCTCGACCGCCTCGATCGCTCCGTCGCGGATCTTGAAGGCCTCGGCCAGGTAATAGGAGTGCGGGCGGCGGATCGGACTGTTCACCGTCTCTCCGTTGGTGAGCGTGTATTCGCCCAGCTTGCCCGAATGATCGATGAAACCATAGGCCAGCACGATTCCGCGTTCGACATCCACCAGCGGAAAGCGGCGGGCGCGCAGGTCGTCGTCATAGCGATACCAGCCGAGCGCGAACTGCTCCTCGCAGCCCATCCGCGCGACGGGCAGCGGAAAATCGGCATTGTTGGTGGTCTGCACGCCGTTCTCGACGCGGTTGCAATGCGGCCAGAATTTCGTGTTGATCGTACCGTCGTTACGCTCGATCGTCTCGAAATAGCCGTTGGCCACGCGCACCAGCTCCTCGCGGCCGGAACGCTCCGCGTCCGGCACCAGCGCCAGCATGGCGGGCTTGTCCTCGAACTTCTGCGGACCGAAGGGAAATCCCTCGTCCTTGTTGCGCGCGACCACGGTCTCGATGCCGGTGATCGTCTCGCCGCTCACTTCCAGACGGATGCAGCAGGGGTTGAGCGCGTCGGTTTCCTCCAACGCGGTGAACAGCGCGACCTGGCCGCGCTCCGGTTCGGCGAAACGCAGGTCATAATCGTGGCGGGCACTGATGGTGTTCCACAGCCCGTCGCCCACGGCGAGCCGCACATTGTTCTCGGTATTGAAGACGTCGGGAGCGATGGGCGCGCGCGCCGGATCGCGGCTGGCGAGCGCGGCGACATAGCTGTCCAGCACGGCGTAAAGCGCCTCGCGCGTCGTCAATTGCCTCTCCCCTCGCTTGACTTGGGAGTGGACTAGCTGAAAAGTAACGGTCGTTAAAGTGGAGAGGGGAGAGCCATGGCGGATGCACCGCTGGCACCGGGTCTGACCTTGGGACAGCTCAACGCGGCGCAGCGCGCGCTGGAAGCGGTACTGGGCGCCTCGAAGTGCTTCTTCGAGGATCTCGATCGCCGGACCTACCAGGACAAGTTCGCGGTGGACGATGCCGCGCACCATCCGGTCGGCGCGGTGGCGCCCGACACGGTGGAGGAAATCCAGGCGGTTGTGCGGATCGCCAACGAATACCGCCTGCCCATCTTCCCCATCGCGCGCGGCAAGAACCTTGGCTACGGCGGCAGCGCCCCGGTGCTGGCGGGCAGCGTGGTGCTCGACCTGTCGCGCATGAAGAAGATCGAGTTCGACGAGGAGCTTGGCACCGTCCTGCTGGAACCGGGCGTCGGCTTCTACGACCTTTACGACTTCGTCCAGCGCAACAACCTGCCCTACTGGCTCTCCACCCCCGGCAACTCCTGGGGCAGCGTCATGGGCAACGCGCTCGATCGCGGCGTCGGCTACACGCCTTACGGCGAGCACACCAAGAACATCTGCGGGCTGGAAGTGGTGCTGGCCAATGGCGAAGTGGTGCGCACCGGCATGGGCGCCTTCTCCAATGCGCCGACCTGGCAGGCCTATCCCTTCGGCTTCGGTCCCGGCTGGGACCAGATGTTCGTCCAGTCGAACTTCGGCATCGTCACCAAGATGGGCATGTGGATGATGCCCGAGCCGGAAAGCCTGATGGGCATGGATGTCGAGTTCGACAAACCTGAAGACCTGAAGGTGATGGTCGACACCATCGCGCCCTTGCGGCGCGAGCGGCTGCTGACCCAGTCGCCAAGCATCGGCAACTGGATGCGTGCCGCCGCCGTGGTGACCACGCGCGACCAGTGGACCGACGAGCCGGGCGCGCTGTCCGACAGCGTGATCGATGCCATACGCCGCCAGTTCAACATTGGCTGGTGGGGCGTCTCGCTGCGCCTCTATGGCCGCGAGGATGTGAACAAGGCGGCCTACAAGGTGCTGGAAGAGGCGATGGGCAATGCCGGCCCGATGCTGATCAAGCCGACCAGCTGGGTGCGGGGCGAGCCGCTGGAATATACCGGCTGGACTGGCACGCCGATGACCTTCCCGATGCAGAACGTGAACTGGTACGGCGGACGCGGCGGGCACATCGGCTTCAGCCCGATCATCCCGCAGGATGGCGACGCCGCGCTGGCGCAGTTCCGCCGCACCTATGCGCGCTACCAGGAATACGGGATGGACTACCAGGGCAGCTTCGCTTTCGGCGAGCGGCACCTGACCAACGTCAACGCGATGATCTTCAACAAGGACGATCCGGCCATGATGGCCAAGGTCGATCCGTTCTTCCGCACGCTGGTGGCGGACGCGAAGGAGCAGGGCTACGGCGAGTACCGCACGCACCTCGACTACATGGACCTTGTCGCGGGCACCTACGACTACAACGGCGGTGCGCTGGGTCGCATGAACGAGGCGGTGAAGGATGCGCTGGACCCCAACGGCATCATCGCGCCGGGCAAGAGCGGTATCTGGGGCAGCGCCTATCGCGGGGAGAGGCAGGCATGAAGCGGACAGCTCTGATCGCGGCAGGGGCATTGCTGGCCGGTTGCGCCGGTGTTGCCGCGGCGCAGAATGCCGAGGGCCAGCAGGAGGCAGCGCCGGCGCAGGCCGGGCCGCCGCCGATGCCCCAGCCCGTCACCCTGGCGCAGCGCCCCGATGCCACCGGCGGCGAAGCGCTCTACGTCGAATATTGCGGCATGTGCCACACGGCCAACGGCATGGGCACCGGCCTGCTCGCCCGCACGCGCGAAGTCGCGTTGCTGGAGGCGCGCGACAACTTAGCCGCGGCCTATGTGGTGCTGGCCGCGCGGCAGGGGATCGGCAACATGCCTGCCATTCCGCGCGGCGAGGTTTCGGATGAAGACCTGCAGGCGATTGCCGATTATCTCGCGGCCGGACCGCACGAGGTGACGCCATGAAGGCGACCCGGCGCAGTATCCTGGCCGGGGCTGCGGCAATCCCCGTCGCCGCGGGGTTGTCGAAGGTATGCTGGCACGGCGTGACGGATGCGCTGTTCTGTTATGACGCGCACATCCCCACCGGCGCCCAGCTGGCGGAAGCGGCGCGCGGCGAAGGCGTGCGCACGCTGGCGCTGGGCGGTGACCGCATCCGCCAGGCGCGCGAGGTCTTTGCCCGCCGTCCGGCGCTCGTGCGCGGGGTCAGTCGTCAGGCCGATGCCGTGCTGTTCGAGGACGTCGGCCATGAAGCCGGTTACGAACTGCTGGAACGCCGCGTCGACGGCGTGATGATCGACTGGACGCTCGCGCCGCGCAATCGCGCCTAGGTTTCCGGCATTGCGCAGGTGAAACTGTCGGCCGCCATCGGGTCGCCGACGCCATCCCAGGTCTCGACCAGCGGATAGGGGCACAGCGGCCGCCTCATCGGCTCACGCGGAGGAGCGGGCGGCTGGCCGGGGAAGCCGCCAACCTCGGTCGGGCGCGTGGCCAGGATGCGTGTCGGCGCGACACCCGTTGTCGCCCAGTCGTCGATTACTCCCAGCGTATCGAAGCTGCTCGGCCCCTCACCGCCCGCGCAGTGATCCATGCCCGGCGCCATGAACAGTCGCAGCTGGCTGTCGCGCTGGCTTGCGGGCGTGGCGGAGTAGAGGCCGCGATAGAAGGCGAGGGTGTTGGTGGCCGGGATCAGCCCGTCGTTCCAGCCGTGGCTCAGCAGCAGCTTGCCACCGCGCGCGAAGAAGGCGCCAAGTCCGTCGCTCGGCACGTTCAGGATGTCCTCCCCGTAGGCGCGGCCATCGGCGAGGTACTGGCGATAGGGCGTTGCGCGCCAGTCGAAGCTCTCGTTGCCGCCGTAGACCAGATCGCGAAAGTAACTGGTGGCGACGGGGAAGGGCTCCTGCCCCATGACCAGCGCCAGCAATTGCATCTCGCTGCCGATCGGCCAGCCGGGCAGCAGTTGCGTCCCATCAGCGCCGCGCGTCCCGCGATAGATGCTCTGCACCGCCCGCACCTGCGGGGTGGATAGGCAGCCCTCGCTCTGGCCCGCACGGCACATCAGCCGCTCGGGATCGAAGGTGCACTGCTGCGGGCGACCGATCACGCCGTCTTCCACGCCGTCCAGCGCATCGCACTGTGCCACGGCGGCACTGTGCACCAGGCCCAGCACCTGCGGGCTCATCGCCGCGCCCCAGCGCTGCGGCTGCCAGCCGGCCCACATGGATTGCACCATCAGGTCGGTCATCGGATTGGCCGGGGCCATGGCGCTGATCGCGTCGAAATCGTCGGGATAGCGGTGCGCGGCCATCAGGCCCTGTCGCCCGCCGGTGGAACAGGAATTCCAGAGTGAAAGGTCCGGCCCGCGGCCGTAGAATTCACGCACCAGCGCTTTCGCCGCTACCGTGGTGACATGCACCGCACGGTGGCCGAAATCGACCAGCCGTTCCGGGTGCCCGACGGCCCATTCGGCGGTCAGCCCGTTGCCCGTATGGCCGGTGTCGGTGCTGGCCGTGGCATAGCCGCGGCGTATTGGCTCGGCCATTTGCGAATAGCTGATCGAGCCGGCCCAGATGCCGTTGCCGATGCCGACATACTTGCCGTTCCAGCCATCCAGCGGCAGCCAGACCTCGCTGCGAATGTCGCTATCGTCGCTGGGGGTGAGGTGGACCTGCACGCGGCAGAAGGCGGGCACGTCGCCATAGGCACCTGCACCGATGCCGGGGTTGATCCCGCCAGCGCCCGGCTGCTCGAACGCGCCGGCCGGCACCACTTCTGCTGCGGTGACGGAGCCGTTCTCCAGCGCGAAGCCGGCAAGGTCTTCGCAGGCGGCAAGCGCCGGCGTCGCCATGCCCATCGCGGCTCCGGCCAGGGCGGTAGAAATCAGGAAACGAGCGGTCATCAGGCAATCTCCCCCTTATTGCCTCAATCGTAACACCTGTTATGGTTGCGGCAACAGGAAGAGCCTGCACCGGGAGAGGAAGTTGGGCAAGATCATCGTATCCGGCGCGTCCGGCCAGTTCGGCCATGCCGCCGCTTCGCAATTGCTGGACATGGGGCAGGAGGTGATCGCGCTCACCCGCTCGCCGGAGAAGCTGGCGGACCTCGCCGAGCGCGGCGCGGAAGTCCGTGCTGCCGATTTCGACAGTCCCGATGGTCTGGCCGATGCCATGGCAGGCGGCGAAAAGCTGCTGCTGATCTCCACCACCATGGTCGGCGAACGGCCACGCCAGCATGGTAATGCGATCAAGGCGGCGGTGGACGCGGGCGTGCAGCACATTGTCTACACCTCGCTGCTCGGCGTCCGGCGACCCGGCAATCCGTCCGTCGAAGGCTTTGATCATATCGCCACCGAGAAGCTGCTGGAGCAATCGGACGTCGCCTACACGTTCCTGCGCAACAGCCTCTACGCCGAAGCCGTGGCCACCGCGATGGCGATCCCCGCGTTGACTTCCGGTTCGAAGCCGGAAAACGCGGGCAAGGGCCGGGTGCCGATTGTCAGCCGCGACGATTGCGTGGCCATTGCCGTCGCCGTGCTCACGCAGCAGGGCCATGAGAACAAGGCCTACGATGTGACAGGGCCGGAGCTTTGGCAGTTGCCCGATGCCATGGCGCTGGTGGCGGAAATGGCCGGCAAGCCGATCGAGGTCCAGCTCGTCGATGATGAAGGCATGTACCAGTACTTCGATGCCATCGGCGCCGTGCGCAAGTCGGAGGACCTGACGCCGGACACGCCCATTCCGTGGGCGAGCGAAGGCATGGTGACCTTCGGCCAGTCCATTCGCGAAGGCTTCATGGATATCGAATCCGACGATGTGGAACGCATCACCGGCAAGAAGCCGCGCACGTTGAAATCAGTGTTTGAACAGTACCAGGGAGCTTGGCCCGCATGATCCGCAAGTTTGCATTGGCCGCCGCCGCCAGCCTCGCCCTGGCCGCTTGCGGTGACAGCTTCGATCCCGAGAGCATCGATACCGGCACCTATGGTGCGGGCGAGAATTGGGACAATCCCGGTGGCGACTGGGCCGAAAGCCACTTCTCGCGGCTGGAGGGCATCAACCCCGGCAATGTCGCCCAGTTGGGCCTGGCGTGGGAATACGATCTTGGCACGGAGCGCGTGCAGGAAGCCACGCCGGTCGTCATCGACGGGGTGATGTATACCTCCGGCAACCTCGGCAAGACCTATGCGCTGAACGCCGCAACGGGTGAGGAGCTGTGGACCTTCACGCCCGAGATGGACATGCAGATCGCCCGCTCGATCTGCTGCGATTGGGCCAACCGCGGCGTCGCCGTGGCGGATACCGCAGACGGCAAGCTGGTGCTGGTCGCCGCAGTCGACGGCATCCTCTACGCGCTCGATGCGGACGACGGCTCGATCGTCTGGCAGGTGGACACGATTACCGACCGTGGCCGCGCCTACACCGTCACCGGCGCCCCGGAACTGGCTGGCGACCTGGTGGTGATCGGCAATGCCGGCGCCGAATACGATACGCGCGGCTATGTCACCGCCTACAAGGTGTCCGACGGTTCGCAGGCCTGGCGCTTCTTCACCGTGCCGCGCGATCCGGACCTCGGCCCGCAGGAACATCCCGAACTCGAAGCCGCGCTGGAAACCTGGAGCGAGGACGCGCGCTACGACATCGGGCTGGGCGGCACGGCATGGGATGCCATCGTCTACGATCCCGAATTCGACCAGGTCATCATCGGCACCGGCAATGGTGACCCGATCAACGTCCACGTCCGTTCGCCGGGCGGGGGCGACAACCTCTACCTCTCCAGCCTCGTTGCGGTGGACCGCGAGAGCGGGGAGATGAACTGGTACATCCAGCAGACCCCCGGCGACAGCTGGGACCTGACGGCAACGCAGCCGATGATCCTCGACACGCGCGAGATCGGAGGCGAGCAGCGCCCGGTCGTGCTGCACACGCCGAAAAACGGCTTCTTCTTCGTGATCGACCGCGAGGACGGCCGCGTCCACCAGGCCAATCCGCTGGTGCGGATGAGCTGGGCCGACGGCTGGGATTACGAGGCCGGTCGCCCGAACCTGACGCCGGAACTGAGCGACTATCGCGACCAGGCGCAGATCGTCTTCCCCGGCTCTCCAGGCGCGCGCAACTGGTATCCCGCTGCCTACGATCCGGGCCGGGACACCTATTTCGCCCACGTGCTGGACATGGGGAACCTGCTGTTCCTGACCGGCGATCCGAACGTGCCGCCGGAACGGCAGGAGAAGTTCCTCAACCCCGGCACGGCGATCATCTTCACTGCCGACCTGCAGGCCGCTGCGGGTACGCTGCCGCCGCCCATGCGCATGGCGATGGAGCAGCTGGAGACGTGGCAATGGGTGGTCGACAAGCCCTACGAAAGCCAGTTGCGCGCCATCGACCCGATGACCGGCGAGACCAAGTGGGCGGTGGATTCGCTGGGCTGGCAAGACCGTCACGGCGTGCTCGCCACGCAGAGCGGCCTGGTCTTCCACGGCAATGCGGCGGGCACGGTCTTCGCCCGCGATTCCGAAACCGGCGAAGTGCTGTGGAGTGTCGAGACCGGCTCCACCATCATGGCCGCGCCGATGACCTACAGCGTCGACGGCGTGCAATATGTCGCCGTGCAGACCGGCTGGGGCGGCGGTGGCTGGGGCTTCGTGCCCGGCTATTCGGCGGCCTATGCCAAGGGCAATGCCAACCGCTTGCTGGTGTTCAGGCTGGATGGCGGCGAGGTGCCGGTACCGGACGACCTGCCGCCGCTGGAACCGGCTCCCGCTCCGCCCGAACAGTATGAAGGCGTAACGCCCGAATACCTCGCCATGGGTGGTGCGCTGTTCACCGAGAATTGCATGATCTGCCACTCCAACCAGCCGCGCGCACCGCTGCCGGACCTGCGGCGGATGGCGCCCAACATCCATGCCGGTTTCGACCAGATCCTGCTGCAGGGCCTGTTCGTGAACCAGGGCATGCCCAGCTTCGCCGATCGCCTCAGCGAGGAGGATGTGCGGGCGATCCATGCCTATCTCATCAGCCTGCAGGGCCCGCTGCGCGAACGCGAACTGGAACTGCAACGCCGTGGCCTGCCGCTCGACAGCCAGGCGCTGACCATCCTCTCCAACTACTAGGAGGCCTGCCATGACCCCCGAAGGCGTCAATATCGCCCATCCCGACAAGCTGTTCATCGGCGGCGAATGGGTCGCGGCCCGGTCCGGCGACTGGATCGAGGTGGAGAACCCGGCGAGCGAGGAGATCGTTGCCCGCGTCGCCCATGCCGGCCCCGCCGACATGGACGCCGCCGTGGCCGCCGCACGCGAAGCCTTCGACCATGGCCCGTGGCCGACCACGCCTCCCATGGAGCGCATGGCCAAGCTGATGCAGATGGTCGACTATCTCGAACCGCGCGTGCCCGAACTGGCCAAGGCCTGGACTGCCCAGATCGGCGGCCTCGCCAGCGCGGCCGGGCCGATGCATGCAGGCGGCGTTGCGGGCCTGCGTGGCATCGCTTCGCTGGGAGAGCGGTTCCAGTGGATCGAACAGCGCCCCGGCATGGCCGTGGACACGGTCACCGTGGTCCGCGAGCCTGTCGGCGTGGTGGTGGCCATCGCCCCGTGGAACGGGCCCTTCGCGATCATGGCGAACAAGGTGTTCTACGCGCTGATCGCCGGCTGCACCGTGGTGATGAAGCCGTCGCCCGAGACCCCGCTGGAAGCCTATATCATCGCCGAGGCCGCGGAAGCCGTGGGCATGCCGGCGGGCACGGTGAACCTCGTCCCCTCGGACCGCGAAGCGGCGGACCACCTGATCCACTCGAAGCTGATCGACAAGATTACCTTCACCGGCTCCAGCGCCGCAGGTCGCCACATCGCCAGCGTGGCGGGCGGCAACATGGTGCGCGCCACCTTCGAACTGGGCGGCAAATCGGCGGCGATCATCCGCGACGATTTCCCCATCGAGGCTGCCGCCGGTATCCTCGGCAACACCATCACCGTGATGAGCGGGCAGGTCTGCGCCATGCTCAGCCGCGCCATCGTGCCCAAGGCCCGGCACGACGAACTGGCCGAAGCCATCGCGGGCGTGATGAAGGGCATCACCATCGGCCATCCGGAAGACGAAGGCACGCAGCTTGGTCCCGTGGCCATGAAGCGCCAGCTCGAACGGATCGAGGGCTATATCGCCGCCGGCCGCGAGAGCGGGGCGGACCTCGTCACCGGCGGCCAGCGCCCGGCGCACATGAACAAGGGCTATTACATCGAGCCAACCCTGTTCGCGAATGTCGATAACCAGTCGAAGATCGCGCAGGAGGAGATCTTCGGCCCGGTCCTTTGCCTGATCCCGGCGGAGGACGAGGAAGACGCCATCCGCATCGCCAACGAGAGCGACTACGGCCTCAACGGCTCGGTTTTCACCAACGATGCGCAAGCCGCCTACGACATCGCCCGGCGCGTGCGCACGGGTGTAGTGGGTCAGAACGGCATGCGCATGGAATGGACTGCCCCCTTCGGCGGCTTCAAGCAGTCGGGCATCGGCCGCGAAGGCGGCGACGAAGGCATTCACGCCTACGTTGAAACCAAGACGATCCTGACGGACGCGGCGGTGGAGGTCTGATCCTTAAGTGGCACCCGTGAGACCAACTTCATGAATCACCTTGAATCACTGATCTCCGAGTACCTCGAATGGCAGGGGTATTTGATTCGGAGGAACACCAAGGTCGGAAGGTTGGCGCATGGTGGATGGGCGATGGAACTTGATGTCGTTGGGTACGATCCGCACAATGGGCATTTAGTTCACTACGAGCCTTCGACTGATGCCCTTTCTTGGGCGAAACGCGAAGAGAGATTCAAGAAGAAGTTTGAGCGAGGTAGAGAGTACATCCTCGCTGAAATTTTTACTTGGCTTCCGCAAAGCAGGGAAGTTGAGCAGATTGCAATTTGTGCTGCTCGACCTCACACCCGTACTTCCATTGCGGGCGCTAAGCTTATGTCGATTGATGAATTCGTCGCGCAAGTCAGGAATGCCGTAAAGAACTGCGGACCAGCTCGCAGGAATGCGATCAGTGAAACCTTTCCACTTCTGAGAACCCTGCAGTTGTCGCATTGTGGGTACCAGAAGGCCCAGTAATTTTCACTCGATCCCGATAGCCGCCAGCAGCGCCTCGTCCGGGTCGAGCGGTTCCTCGCCTGCAGGGTAGCCGTTCACTGACAGCAGGTAGGCCGTCACCGCCAGGTAGTCCGTATCGCTCAGCGAGCCGCCCATGCCGGTCGGCATGAAGTCGCGGGTGTAGGCAAAGAACTCGGCCACGCTGCGCCCGCGCCAGTTGGCGAGGAAGGCATCGCCGCGCACGGTCGGCACGCCCGCCGCCGACTGGAAATCCGCGCCGTGACAGGCCGCGCAATTGCGGGCGTAGACCCCGGCGCCGCGTTCGGCCTGCGCCGCGGAATAGACGCCCGCGCCGGTCAGGCGGCTGAAGGCGGAAGCCTCGGCACGGGGCGGGTCGACCGACACCACCTCGCCGCGCGGGTTGAGCTGCTCGCGCGCCGGCCCCGGATGACCGATCCCGGCCTCGGGCAGGGCGAAGACGAACAGCGTGTTCTGCGTGCCGTGCGTCAGTTCCGGGGTGAAGGCATCGTTGAGCCAGCGCCCGGTGGAGACCGCGACATATTGCTGGCCATCGACGGCGAAGGTGGCCGGATAGCCGGTCACTGAACTGCCGAGGTTGACCTGCCACAGCACGCGACCGTTGCGCTGGTCGTGCGCGGAGAACCAGCCATCTGCGTCGCCGGCGAACAGCAGGCCGCCGCCCGTCGTCATCAGCGACTGCATCCCGGGGCGCTGGTTGTGCGTCCATTCGCTCGCCCCGGTTACGGCGTTCACCGCGTGGATACTGCCCAGCAGGCCGCCGGCCTCGGCCGGGATATAGCTGCGTGAGGCGATGCCATAGACGCCCGGATTGTCCGCGGGATCGAGCGCGACCATTTCGCCGCAGGTGTTCTGCAGCGGGAAATACATCGATCCGGTCAGCGGGCTGTAGGCCCCGGCCATGTAGTTCGCCCCACCGCTGGCGGAGGGGCAGACCTCGTGGTTGGTGCCATATTCGGTGGGCACGGTGGCGGGATTGGGCGTGACGCGGCCCGTCGCCGGGTCGATCGACTGCACGACGTTCTGCCTAACCGTCGGACGCGCCCAGAGGAAGCGCCCGGTCTCGCGGTCCAGCGTGTAGACCACGCCGGTCTTGCCCGGCACGCCGGTGACGGTGCGATAGGTGCGCCCCGGCTCGATGTCGTCGGCGATCCATGCCACGTCCCGCGCATCGGGGGCGACCTGCTGGTCCACCAGGAAGCGCGGGAAGGTGTGGTCGAGGTCCCAGTTGTCGACGAGGTGCTGGTAGTGCCAGCGGATTGCACCCGTCTCCACGTCCAGCGCCAGCGTGGAGTTGTGGTAGAGGTAATCGTGCTCGTTACCCGCCAGCGAGATGTTGGGCGCGGGGGCGGTGACCGACGTGCCCATGTAGACGAGGCGCAGTTCGGGATCGTAGCTGGCGATCATCCACGCACCGACCTGCATGCGCTCGGTCAGCGGCAGGCCACCCCATGTCGCATCGTTCGGATCGTCGCCTTGCGCGATGATCGGCGTGCGCCAGACTTCCTCGCCTGTCTCGGCATCGTGCGCGGTGATGACGCAGGCCGCGGGGCCACCCTCCGGCTCGCAAGAGCGTCCGGTGATGGCGAGACCTTCGGCAATGATCGGGCCGCTGCTCTGCTTGGCGCCCTGCCGGTAATCGAGGATCTGCGTCTCCCACACCAGTTCGCCGGTGCGGGCATCGAGGGCGTAAAGGTAGTCGTCCGCCGAATTGCCGATGATCAGGTGGCCGTAGAGCGCGATATTGCGGGTGGTATCGTAGACCGGCAGGTAGTCGCCGAGGTCTTCGGGCAATTGGCGGTTGTAGCGCCAGATCAACTGGCCGCTGCGCGCGTCGATGGCGTGGATCGTGTCGGCGGGGCCGGGGAAGTAGATGATCCCGTCATGCACCAGCGGCGTGCCTTCCTGGTGGCCGGGTGGCAGCGGCATGGCCCAGACCATGCGCAGTTGCCCTGCGTTCCCCAGGTTGATCTGGTCGAGCGGGGAATAGCCCCAGCTATCCAGCGTGCGCCGCCAGCTGAGCCAGTCCGCCGGATCGGGGTTCTGGATTTCCGCATCGGTGACCGGCGGGAAATCGGGCACGGTCTGGCCCAGTGCCTGCGTCATCGCCAAGGCGGCCAGCGCTGCCCCTGCCGTCAATCTAGCGCTCGAAAATCGCATTTATTTCTCCCCTCGACGCACTACCTGCCAAAGGTGGGGTGACGCGGCAAGATTTGGCCGCTAGGGGATTTCGGACAAAATCAATTTCGGACGATGATTGCCATGAAGAACCTGTTGCTCGCCAGCGCCGCCACGCTGTTTCTCGCCACCCCTGCCATGGCGCAGGAAGACGGGGAGGAGACCGAGAACGTCATCGTCGTGCTGGGCGAGGGCTTGCCCGATACGCCTGCCGCTCCGGCCTATTCCACGGTCGAAATCGAGCGAGACGAGATCGTCACCGCCGCTTCAGGCCGGCTGGAGGACGTGCTGTCCAATGTCGCGGGCTTCCAGCAGTTCCGCCGGTCGGACAGCCGCTCTGCCAATCCGTCCGCACAGGGCGCCACCCTGCGCGCGCTGGGCGGCAATGCTTCCAGCCGCGCGCTGGTGCTGCTCGACGGTGTGCCGATGGGCGACCCGTTCTTCGGCTATATCCCCTTCAGCGCTGTCGATCCCTATGCGCTGAGCTCCGTGCGCGTGACGCGCGGTGGCGGCTCCGGCCCCTTCGGCTCGGGCGCGCTGGCGGGCACGATCCAGCTGGAAAGCGCCGATGCTGCGACGTTGGACATGTTCAGCGGTTCCGCCCTGATCAACGATCGCGAGGAAACCGAGCTTTCCGCCACCTTCGCGCCGGAAGTGGGCGATGGCTTTGCCGTGATCACCGGTCGCTGGGATCGCGGCCAGGGCTTCTTCACCACGCCCGAGGCGGACCGCGTGCCCGCCACGGCGCGCGCCAGCTACGATGCCTGGTCGGTGGGCGGCCGCATCGTGCAGCCCGTGGGCGACGACCTCGAAGTGCAGGCCCGCGTGCTCGCCTTCGAGGACAACCGCACGCTGCGTTTCCAGGGCGCGGACAATTCGATCGAGGGGCAGGACGTGTCGTTGCGCCTCGTCTCTCGCGGTGACTGGGAAGTCGATGCGCTGGTCTATGGCCAGTGGCGCAACTTCACCAATGTCGTGATTTCCTCCACCCGCTTCGTGCCGGTGTTGGACCAGAAGGATACGCCTGCCAGCGGCCTGGGCGGCAAGCTGGAAGTGCGGCCTCCGGTGGGCGATGCGCACACCCTGCGTATCGGTGCCGACTACCGTCGCAGCGAGGGCGACCTGTTCGAGGACAGCTACTCCGCTTTCACCGGCGCGCTGCGCGAAAACCGTTTCGCGGGCGGCGTAAATACTGACTTCGGCCTCTATATCGAGGACGACTGGCAGATCGGCCCCGTTACCCTGACGGGCGGCGTGCGCGCGGATCGCTATTCGATCACCGACGGCTTCTACCGCGCGCTGGACGCCGGCGGCGCGGTGCTGACGGACGAGACCTACGCCGACCGTTCGGATTGGGAGGTCACCTGGCGCACCGGCGCGCTGGTCGACGTGAGCGATGCGCTGCGGCTGCGTGCGGCGGCCTATTCGGGCTTCCGCCTGCCTACACTGAACGAGCTCTACCGTCCCTTCGTGGTCTTCCCGGTGGTGACGCAGGCCAATGCGGATCTCGAACCCGAGCGGCTGGAAGGCTGGGAAGTCGGCGCCGATATCGTGGCGGCAGAGGGCGTGGCCTTCTCCATCACCTATTTCGACAACCAGGTGGAAGGCGCGATTGCCAATGTCACGCTGGAGCCGAACCTGCGCCAGCGCCGCAACCTCGACGCAATCGAGGCGACCGGCTTCGAATTCGCTGCCTCGGTGGAGCAGGGGCCATTCAGCCTGACCGGTTCGCTGGCGGTGACCGACGCCGAAGTGGTCGGCACCGGCTTTGCCGCCCCGCTCGACGGCAACCGCCCGCCGCAGACGCCGGACCTGTCGGCCAGCATGACCGCCGTCATGCGGGTGGTCGAGGACGGGTTCCTCTCGGTTACGCTGCGCCATGTGGCCGACCAGTTCGAGGGCGACCAGGAGAACGACGTCCTGCCCGCAGCCACGACGATGGACCTGTTCGTGCAGGTGCCGTTGATGGACCAGCTGAAGCTGATCGGCCGCGCCGAAAACCTGTTCGATACCGAGATCATCACCCGCAACCAGGGCGGGTCGATGGACCTTGGCGTGCCGCAGACCTTCTGGGTCGGCCTGCGCTGGGGTTTCTGAATAGGCAGCCGCGCACATAGGCGATAGGCTGGCCACCGAAGGGGAGAAGGATGGTCAGACTGGAGGTTATCAACCCGCGGACCGGCAAGGCCGACCACGCGATCACGCCATCGTCCGCCGCAGAGGTGAGCGCCAAGGCTGCCGCCCTGCGCGCCGCGCAACCCGCGTGGGAGGCGATGGGAGTAGCCGGCCGTTGCGGCGTCATGGCGCGCTGGCTGGGCGCGGTGAAGGCGCGTGCGGCCGACATCGGCGAGGCCGATGCCCACGATACCGGCGGTTGCCACACCAGCTACCTCCAGGGCTTCATCACCATGGGCAATATCGGCGGCTGGCTGGAGGATGCGCCCAAGGCCTTCGCCGGGCTGGAATACGATTCCATGTCCACCTCCATGCCCACGGTTCGCGTGCAATCGCAGGTCGTGGCCTATCCGCTGGTCGGCGTGATCAGCCCGTGGAACGCGCCGCTGATGCTAGCGCTGCTCGACGCCGTGCCGGCGCTGTTTGCGGGCTGTTCGGTGCTTCTCAAGCCCTCTGAAGTCACCCCCCGCGTGATCGAGACGCTGTTCGAAACCGTGCGCGAAATTCCGGAACTCGCCGCCGTGTTCGACTATGTCGTGGGGGCCGGCGATGTCGGCCAGGCGGTGATCGCGGAGGCCGATACCATCTGCTTCACGGGCAGCGTGCCGACCGGGCGCAAGGTGGCCGTGGCCTGTGCCGAACGGCTGATCCCCTGCCACCTCGAACTGGGCGGCAAGGACCCGTGCGTGGTCACCGAAAATGCCGATCTCGAACGCGCGACCACGGCGGTGCTGCGCGGCGCGGTCTATGCGACGGGACAGGTCTGCTACTCGGTCGAGCGGGTCTATGTGCACGAGAGCATTCACGATGCCTTCGTCGCCAAGCTGGCGGAGAAGGCCGCCGAGGTGCGCCTCAATGCCGAGAACCCGCGCGCCGGCCATATCGGCCCCTTCACTCACGGCCCGCAGGCAGACATCGTCGCCGGCCACATCACCGATGCCGTGGCCAAGGGCGCCACGGTCGTCACCGGCGGGAAAATCGAGGAGATCGACGGCGGGCGCTATATGCGGCCGACCGTGCTCACCGGGGTCACCCATGACATGGCGATCATGCAGGACGAGACTTTCGGCCCCTGCATCCCGGTGATGGCCTATGCCGACGAGGAGGAGGCGATCCGCCTCGCCAACGATACGCAGTTCGGCCTCACCGCCAGCGTGATCGCGGGCGACGCGGAGGAAGCCGAGCGGATCGGGCGGCGGATCAATGCCGGCGGCATCTACCTGCAGGATACCTTCCTCACCTTCGCCAAGCTGCGCACCTTCGGCAGCGACAGCTTCGGCTGGTCCGGCCATGGCGCGCCGCGCATCGGGCCGGAAAGCCTGCGCCGCTTCCTGCGCCGCAAGAGCCTGCTGACCCAGACCGGCGAGGTGGCCGACATCCGCAACGATCATCACCTTGGAGACGGCGCGTGAAGATCACCGCAGCGCTATCCGGGCGCGGCGGCTCCGCGCCCAAACTGGTCGAACTGGAGCAGGAGGCCCCGCGTGCGGGCGAGATGCGGGTGCGCCTGGTGGCCACGGGCATCTGCCATACCGACCTGCACGAACATCCCGGCAGGCATAGCCCGCAGCCGATCGTGCTGGGCCACGAAGGCGCAGGCGTGGTGGAAGAGCTGGGCGAGGGCGTGACCGACTTCGCGGTGGGCGATCATGTCGTGCTGAGCGGCAACAGTTGCGGTCAGTGCCCATCCTGCCAGGCAGGCCGCCCGACCTACTGCGACCTTGCCATGCCGTTGTGCTTCGGCGGCCAGCGGATGGATGGCACTACCGCGCTGAGCGAAGGCGACAACTGCATCCACTCGCATTTCTTCGGCCAGTCGAGCTTTGCCAGCCACTCCATCGTGCCACAGCGCACGGCGGTGAAGATGGACAAGGCGCTGCCGCTGGAGAAGCTTGGCCCGCTGGCCTGCGGAGTGATTACCGGCGCGGGCGGGGTGATCGAGGCGCTGAAGGTGCAGGACGGCCAGACCATCGCCGTCTTCGGCACGGGCGGGGTCGGCCTGTCCGCCGTGATGGGCGCGAAGATCGCCGGGGCGAAGCATATCGTCGCGGTCGACCTGTCCGGCGAGCGGCTGGAACTCGCTCGCGAATTCGGCGCGACGCACTGCTTCCGCGGCGACCAGGACGACCTCAAGGACGCCATCCGCGAAGTCACCGGGCGCGGGCTCGACTTCAGTTTCAACACCACCAATGTCCCTCTCGTGCACACGCTGGCGCTGGACGTGCTGGCGATGAACGGCACCGCCGGATTCGTCGCCGCACCGCTCGGTGAATGGAAGCCCAACATGTTCGCCATGCTGGCGGGCGGGCGGCAATTGCGTGGCATCCTTGGCGGCGACGCCAATCCGCAGACCTTCCTGCCGCAGCTTGCGAAATGGTGGCAGGAGGGCAGACTGCCGTTCGACCGCATGCTGCGCTTCTATCCCTTCGCCGAGATCGATCGTGCCTGGGAAGACGCGCGCACCGGCACCGCGATCAAACCTGTCCTGCTGATGGAGGAGCAACCATGACCCCCGAAATCCGCGCCAAGCTGAAGGCATTGGGCCGCGAACTCTCGCCCGAGATGCTGGGCGGCACGCAGGCCATGTTTGCCGAACTGAACCATGGGCTGGACCCGCGCACCGTGGTGAAGCGCGACTTCGCCTATGGCGAGGATGCGCGGCACAGGCTCGACCTGTTCCGCCGCGACAACATCTCCGGCGCGCCGGTGTTCGTTTTCCTGCACGGCGGCGGCTTCATGATGGGCGACAAGCATACTGAGGGATCGCCGTTCTATTCCAACATGGGCGATTTCGCCGCGCGGCAGGGCTGGCTGGGCGTCACCGCCACCTATCGCCTGGCGCCGGACAACCGCTTCCCTTCGGGCGTGGAAGACCTGACCGCGCTGGTCGACTGGCTGCGTGCCAATGTGGAGGATTACGGCGGCGATCCGGACAAGATCGTGCTGTCGGGCCAGAGCGCGGGCGCGAGCCACGTCGCCAACTACCTCGCCCATGCGCGTGACCACGCGGCGGGCTTGGCGGGCGCTGTCTTCATGTCGGGTGTCTATGACACCACCACGTGCGAGGATAACCCCTTCAATCGCGCCTATTACGGTGATGATCGCAAGGCTTGGGGCGTGGCCTCACCGCTCGCCGGGCTGCTCACTTCGCCCATCCCGATGCAGTTCTCGGTCGCCGAATTCGATCCGGTCGACTTCCACAAGCAGGCCGCCCAGGTCGTGCGGCAATGGGTGGAAGCGCACGATCAGTGGCCCGAAATGCACCTGCTTTCGGGCCACAACCACCTCAGCCCCGCCGCCTGCATCGGCAGCGACCAGAAGGAGGTGGAACGGATGATTGCCGGCTTCGTGGGGCGGGTGACCGCCTAGCCCTTCTTCGCGCAGTTGATGCACAGCGCGGCTTCGGGGCGGGCATCCAGCCGGCCGTCCGAAATCTGCTCTCCGCATTCGACGCAATAGCCGTAATCGCCCTTCTCGATGCGATCGAGCGCACGCTTGGTCGAGGCGATTTCGCGGGCGACGAGGCGAGCCTGTCCTTCCAGCGAATCGTCGTCTTCCATCTGTACTGCGCGTTCCGAGGCATCGGGATCGTGCGGCTCGTCGAGGTCGCGCTCGATGCGCTGCAGGCGGCCTTCAAGCTCTGCCAGGTTGGCTTCGAGGATGGCCTTGGCTTTGTCGGACATTATCGTTGTTTCCTTTGTCTCAGGCGGGGACCCAGCAGCCGTGGAATGCCATGGGCATGGCAAAGGGCAGCTTGATCGTTGCAATGGGCGGACGGCTGACATCGTTGCCGTCCAGGATCAGCAGGTCGGTGCGCTTCTCCACGAAGCGGTCGACCACGGTGAGGATGTAGCCGTCGCCCTCGGGCGCATCGGCGGACTTGGGCACGAACACCGGCTCCTGCGCGGCGGCGCCCTGCAGTTCGTGGACACGCAGTTCCCCGGTGTCCCACAAGATCTGGCCGACACCCATCTGCGGGAAATCGCGCAGGGCGAAATAGCCGATCGAATACTTGCTCATGGCATAGCGGTCGTCGATCTTGGGCATGTCGCCCAGCGCGCCCTCGACCGGCTCCAGCGTCACCGCTTCGGCATCGGGTTTCGACAGGTCGAAGGTGATGCGGGTAATCTGCGTGATCGTCTCCGGCATGGTCGGGAAGCGACCGTTCTTGTCGGCGAAGAAGCTGAAGCAATTGCCAGGCGAGCAGGGCGTGTCGATGATCACCTTGTCGCCTTCGCTGTAGGCATTCATCACGTGCCCCATCACCAGGCCGGGAATGTCGAACCAGCGCATGTCCTTCGCCGGATCGCCATCGCGCGGCATCACGCCCCAGGCGCTCGGCAGGTCGGGATCGAACTCGTAGTAGGGCTTTCCCGCACGCAGCCGCTTTTCGCTGGCGGTCAGCGGCATGATCGGGAACACTAGGTGCTCGCGCGTGACGCCCCAGTCGTGGCTGAGGCCGGGGTAGGGCGTGTCGAACCACTGTTCGCGCACCAGCTTGCCGTCCTTGTCGAACACGTGGAGGCTGGCATCGGTGGTAGGTTCGCCGCTGGCAAAGACGCCGTAGCTCCACCATTCGCCGGTGACCGGATCGATCTTGGGATGGGCGGTGAGCGCGGTGGACTTGAGATCGCCGAATTCGCCCACGCCCAGCGTTTCCAGCGTATCGAGGTCGACGCGGTAGGGGTGGCTATCCTCGCGCAGCATGAACAGCTCGCCGTGATGCTCGAAGGCATAGGTATTGCCGGTGTTGTCGCGCTGCGGGAGATTCGAGACGCTGGGATCGTCGGTGTACTTGTTGCGGTAGTGGCCATAGAGGCGCCGCCGCGCCGCGCGCTCGGCCTTCAGCCGTTCGGTCTGCACGTAGCGGCTGCGGAAGGAGACGCGGCCGTCCTCGAACCAGAAGGCGCTGACCATGCCATCGCCATTGAGGATGATGTCGTCTTCCAGCGTGGGATACTGCCGGTCGCCGCCGGTGCGGTAATAGGCGCCTTGCAGCACCTCGGGAATCTCGCCCTCCACCTCGCATTCGTAGACATCCGCCTCGAACCGCATCGGCATGCGCTGTTGCAGGCCGAAACTGGCGTAAGAGTAAAAAGTCTCCGGCATTTCCCTCTCTCCCGTGTTACGCCTGATTCAAGAGATGATAAGCGCGCTTGGCAAGCGGGTATTTGACGGGAGACAAAGGAAATGAGCGAGTGCCAAAGCGATCCTTGGCCCGACGGCGTGCCGCAGGTGATGCCGGCAGAGGATCGCGGCGAAATCGAGGAGCTCTACGCCCGCTATGCCTGGGGCATCGACCTGGCCGACGAGGAACAGGCCATCGCCACTTTCGCGCGCGAGGCGGAGTTCGACCACCTGTGGCAGGGCAAGGTGAAGGGCCACGACGCCATTCGCGAGAACCTGCGCTCGCTATGGTACGATCGCCAGCACTGGTGGTACGGCCGCCAGCACCTGATGAACCAGTTCATCATGGACCCGCACCCCGAGGGCGCACGGGTGCGCTGCTTCTTCCAGATCATTCAGTGGAACGCCGACTATCGTACCAATTTCGTCTTCGGTATCGGCACGCGTGACGACCGGCTGATCCGGGAGGACGGGCGGTGGAAGTTCCTCAAGCTGACAGTGAACGCGTGGACCGAGGTGGACCAGGTGCCGTGGAAGGGAGAGCGCAGCCTGCCGCAGCGGCCGCCCTATCGCAGCGAGCCGGCGGATACGCGGCCGTTCGACGAGCAGTCGCGCGACCCGTTCTAGCCGTTCACGTTTCCTACCTTCATTTCGTGCTTGAGGCCGAGCCAGTCGGCGAGGTTGGCCAATTCCACTTGTACCGAATCCACCATCATGTGCGCCAGGCTCTCGTCGAAGCGGAGCACCAGCTTGTCACCTTCGCGGCGTAGCGAGCTGCCGGTCAGCGAGATGCGCGTACCCGCGCCGATCTTGCGGCACAGGCGGTTGGCGAGGCCCCAGGCAGAGGCGCGGTGGAGCTGTTCCTCGGTTGCCATGCGCAGGTATTCGGGCACGATCTTGGGTTGGCCGCAGCTGGCGCGCAGGCATTGCGCGATCATCGCGCGGCCGGTGTGATCGAGGCCCACCCAGCGCTTCTCCAGCGCCCAGTCGGTGGCGTGGGCAATGCGCAGGTTCGGCTCGATCCGCGCGGCCGCCCGCGTCATCAAGGTGGCGGCGAGGCGGATGCGCTCGCTGCCACGATTGCGCCCGTCGACCGCTTCGGCGGTCCATGCCGCCTTCAGCGTGGCGTCCATGACGTTGGAACCGCGCGGCGTGGTGAAATGGGCGACGGCGGACAGCAGCGGGTCCTGGTCGCGACCGGCGGGATCTAGCCTGCGGAACAGCAGACCTTCGCGAATGCCCCAGGCGGAAATCACCAGCGATTCCGGCGCAAGCTCCTTGATCATCACCCGCAACATGGCGGCAGCATCGGGCAGGCCGACGGCGCGACTGGAAGAAATTCCGGGAATGTTGCTGAGCGCGGAGGGATCGGCCTTGGCCAGCTTCTTGGCCACCTTGTCCGCCTCTTCCGGCGTCAGGCAGAAGGCCTGCGGATCGGTGATCGGGTACTTCGCCTTGTGCATGGCGTAGATTGCCATTGCCCGCCAGGTGCCGCCCACCAGGTAGAGCGGGCCTTCGTGCGCGCTGGCCCAGCCGGCGCTCTTCATTTCCTTCTTCACCGCCTTGCGAAAGGCGGTGCTGCCCCCGGCGCTGAGCGCGGGAAGACGCAGGGTGCCGAGCGGCAGGCTGACGCCGTCGTGGCAATCGCCACCTTCGATCGCGACCAGTTCCAGGCTGCCGCCGCCGAGGTCCGCCACCACGCCCTTGGCGCCGGGGAAGGCGCCGATCACCCCGAAGGCGGAGGTCGTCGCCTCCTCCACGCCGGACAGCACCTGCGGGTCGAGGCCGAGGGCGCGCACCTTCTTGATGAAGGCCTTGCCATTGCTGGCCTCGCGCGCTGCGGCGGTGGCCACCGTGGCCACGTCGGTGACGCCGAGGTCGCGAATGATGGCGGCAAAGCGCGCGAGACCGCCCAGTGCCAGCATCTGCGCCTCGCGCGGAATTTTGCCGGTCGTGGCGAGGTCACGCCCCAGCCGGGCGGTAACCTTCTCGTTCAGCCAGACATTGGGTGCGCGTTGCGGGCCGGAATAGACCACCAGGCGGACGGTATTGGACCCGATGTCGATAACCGCCCGGTCCGGGGTCTCGATCAGCGTGTTGCCGTGCCGTGCGCCTGCTCGGCTCATACGGCTCCCTTGCGCAAGGTCAGGGTCGGCACGCGGTCCTCCTTCAACGCCTCCCCGCGTCCCGACAGGGACGGGTTGGTCATGAAGTACTGGTGGCAGTTGAAGCCGTCGCCGTCACTCTCGACCCGCTCGTAATCCCCGGTCTCGCCATCCAGCAGCCAGCTTTGCTCGGTATCCAGCAGGTTGGCGAGCAGCACCTGTTCCAGCACCTGATCGTGCACGGTGTCGTTGGTGATCGGCACCAGCACCTCGACCCGGCGATAGAGGTTGCGGTCCATAACGTCGGCGCTGGAGATATAGACCTTGGCCTTGTCGCTGGGCAGTACTTCGCCATTGCCGAAGGCATAGATGCGGCCGTGTTCCAGGAAGCGTCCGATGATCGACTTGACGGTGATGTTCTCCGACAGGCCGGGAAGGCCCGGACGCAGGCAGCAGATGCCGCGGCACACGATCACCACCTGCACGCCTGCCTCGCTGGCCTCGTAGAGCTTGTCGATCACGGTTTTCTCGGTGACCTGGTTGACCTTCCACCAGATCGTGGCCGGCTTGCCCGCGCGGGCGAAGGCAATCTCCGCGTCGATATTCTCCAGCAGCTGGTCGCGCAGGTTGAGCGGCGAAATCGCCAGCTGCTCCAGACTGTCGGGTTCGACATAGCCGGTGATGAAGTTGAACAGCTTGCCCGCGTCGCGGCCGAGGGCCGGATCGGCGGTGAAATAGCTGAGGTCGGTGTATATCTTGGTCGTTTGCGGGTGATAGTTGCCCGTGCCGAAATGGCAGTAGGTGCGATAGCCGCCTTCCTCCTGCCGTACGACCATGCTGACCTTGGCGTGGGTCTTCCAGTCGACGAAGCCGTAGATCACCTGCACCCCGGCGCGCTCCAGTTCGCCCGCCCATTTCAGGTTCTGTTCCTCGTCGAAACGGGCCTTCAGCTCCACCACGGCGGTAACGGACTTGCCGTTCTCGGCCGCCTGCGTCAGCGCGTTGATGACGGGCGACTGCTGGCCCGCGCGATAGAGCGACTGCTTGATCGACACGACCTGCGGATCGTTCGCCGCCTGCCGCAGGAAATCGACCACCACCTCGAAGCTCTCGTAGGGGTGGTGGATCACCATGTCCTTTTCGTGGATGGCGGAGAAGACGTCGCCGTCGTGCTCCATCACCCGTTCCGGATAGCGCGGCGAATAGGGCGTGAACTTGAGGTCTGGCCGGTCCTCCTTCACCACCTCGGAAAGCCCGGCGATGCCCAGCATGCCCAGCGTCTTGGTGATGAAGGTCTGCTCCAGCTCCAGCTTGTCCCGCAGCAGTTCCTCGGCCTCGGGATCGAAGCTTTCGTCGATCTCCAGCATGATGACCTGCCCGCGCCGTCGGCGCTGGATGGCGCTGCGGAAATAGCGGACGAGGTCTTCGGCCTCTTCCTCGATTTCGATGTCGCTGTCGCGCAGGATGCGGAACACGCCGTCGCCGGTTACTTCGAAGCCGGGGAACAGCAATTCGGCATAGCGGACGACCAGTCGTTCAATGGCGACGAAGATGGCTTTCTCGCCAGGAATGCGGATGAAGCGCGGCAGGCCGTGGGGGATCAGCACCATCTCCACCAGCTGGCTGCCATCGCTCTTGCGTGTCAGGTTGAACAGCGCGCCGATGCCCAGGTTGGCGACGAAGGGGAACGGATGCGCCGGGTCGATCGCCTGCGGGGTGATCACCGGCATGATGTGGTCGAGGAAATACTCCCGCAGCCAGGCCTCGGCCTCTTCGTCGATGCGTTCGCCGCCCTTGATATGGATACCCTGCTCTTCCAGCAGCGGGCGCAGTTCGCGCAAGGTGCGCTGCTGTTCTTCCTCCAGCTCGCGGAACTTGGCGGTGATGGCGGCAAGCTGTTGCGAAGGCGTGCGCCCATCCAGCGACATCTCGGTCACGCCGCTGCGCACCTGCCCGGCGAGGCCGGCGACGCGGATCATCATGAACTCGTCGAGATTGCTGCCCGAGATCGACAGGAACCGCAGCCGTTCCAGCAGCGGATAGGATTCGCGATTGGCCTCGGCCAGTACGCGTTCGTTAAAGGCCAGCCACGACAGCTCGCGATTGAAATAGAGCTCGTCCGGAGAGAGCTGTTCGGGGGCGGGAGTGTCTGGCGCTGTGCTCATGGCGATTCGATTGCTGCAACCGTGTTACGGGATTGCGAAACCGGGGCAAGTCGCCTGCACGCGGGTGCGGATCAGCTCCAGGCGTCGACGAGGTCGCGCGCACGGGCGATGGCGGCGATGCCGCGCTTGCCCTCGTCGCGCTTCAGCTGGACGATCACGTCGATCACGCTGGCGGCGTAGGAAATCGTGTCTGCCCGGCTGAGGCCGATGCCGGTCTGCATTACCATCAGGTTCAATTGCTCCAGCGCACCGCGCAAGCTGTTGGCGTGGATGGTGGAGAAGCTGCCGGGGTGCCCGGTGTTGATGGCGCGCAGGAAGGAGACGCTCTCCGTGCCACGCAATTCGCCCAGCACGATGCGGTCGGGCCGCAGGCGCAGTGCCGACTGCAGCAGCTCGTTGGCGGTCACCTTGGCTTCGCCCAATTCGCCCTTCACGGCGACCAGGCCGACGGCATTGGCACCGGGGAATTTCAGTTCGGGCGTATCCTCCACCAACACCACGCGTTCGTCGCGCGGGATCTCGCCCAGCATGGCGTTGAGGAAGGTGGTCTTGCCGGTGCTGGTGCCGCCGGAAATCAGGATGGTCTTCTTGGCCTGGATCGCGGCGCGCAGGAAATCGACCGGTTGCTGCACCGGATCGGGCATGTCGCTTTCACTGTCCTGCGCCAGCGGGCCGGCGTCGTAGGCGTCCAGCGGCAGGTCCAGCCGCCGGTGGCGGCGCACCGCCATGGCCCAGTGCTTGCGCGTGGCGGGCGGGCCGCAGAACTGGATGCGCGCGCCATCGGGCAGGGTGGCGCCCAGCAGTGGATGTTCGCGGTTGATGCCCTGGTGGCTGATGCGCGCGACCTGTTCGGCCAGGCGCTGGATCAGCTTGTCGTCCACCGCGTCCAGCTCCACGCGCTGCATGCCGGGGCTGGCGGCATCTTCCACCCACATTTCGCCCGGCTTGTTGACCAGGATTTCCGTGACGGTGTCGCGCTCCAGCCACGGCCGGAACGGCGCAAGGTAGGCGTCGAGATAGACCGATCCGCTGGGCACCTGTGGCGCCTCTTCGGTCGGGTTGCCGCCCAGCTGGTGGATTTTAGCGCTCACCAATCGCCTCAGCGGACCTGCGGGGCCTGGCTGAAATCGAGGTGGCGGGCGGTATAGACGCGGATCGGCTCACCCATGCGCACGCGCACGGTGGGCGGGCGCTGGCCGTCTTGCTGCAAGGCCGTCGACGCGGCGCTCTCACCGCCGCCGAGCACGACCGAGGCACCGCCGCTGGCAAGCGTGGTGAGGCCGCCGATGACCGACAGCAGCATGGCCGAGCCGAAGCGACTGAAGAAGTGCGTCTGGACGTCGCCTTCCAAACCCGCCGTGCCGTCGAAGGAGGTGGCGGGGCTTTGCAGCGAAACGGTGACGCCGTCGGGACGGATCACGCTCTGCCAGATGACATAGGCGCGGCGCTGGCCGGCCTGCAGGCCCGACTGGTACTGACCGACCAGGCGGCTGGAGCGCGGGATCAGCACGCGGCTGCCGTCGTGGCTGCGCACGTCCTGGCTCACCACGGCGCGGACATAGCCGGGCACGTCGGTGTTGATCGCGGTCTCGAGGATCGCCGGGATCATCGTGCCCTGGGTGACCGTGGTGGCAGGGTTCACGTCCTGGATGGCAATGGCCGGGCCGCCGCCGACACCGCCGATACGCGCGGCGAATTCCCCGGCGGGACCGCCGCCGGGAATGACCGAGCCGGACGGCGCGGCAGCGGCAGCTTCGGCCGCCGCAGCATTGGCCGCCGCCTGCGCAGGCGCGACGCCGCCGTCAAACACCAGCGTGGGCGAGGAATAGGGATTGGATGCCGGACCGATCGCCGCATTGCCTTCCGGAACGCGGGCCAGCACCGGTGCGGGCGCAGGATCGGCTTGCGGAGCGACGCCGGCATTGGCGCTGGGCAGGCCGTCGGTCGGTGATCCGGCGACATTGGCCGGTGCAGGCGGCGGAGGCGTGGTCACAGCGGCAGTCTCGGCAGCGCTATCGTCGGTGCGGCTGGCGTTGAGGCCCCACAGGGTCGCGGCGCCCAGCAGCGCGACGAAGGCGACACCGGCGGCAAGGCCCAGCGCATCGCGCCCACCACCACGGTTGGCCACCGCCGGGTAGGAGGTGCGGCTGGCGAGGTCGATCACCTCGGTCGAGGCCTGGTCGCGCGGGTCCGCATCGTTGGCGTGGCCGGCGTTCTTCTCGGGCAGGCGCATGGCAAGTTTCATGTCACTTCACTCCGTACAGGGGCCGCTCAGGCCCCGCTCTGTGCCGTTCCATCCGCATTGGCTGCGCCCACCGGCCCCTGGTTGACCAGCAGGGCGGCATCGTCGCCCGAGCGCAGGATGATCTCGCGCGGCACCACGTCGAGGACGATGGTGTCCCCGCGCACTGCGAAATTGACCGGGCCTTCGGTGCCTTCGTGATCCTTGACCAGGATGGCCGGCATCGGCTGGCCGGCGGGCCAGGCCATGAAGGTTGCCGTACCGTCGTCGTAGATCCGCTCCGGCAGCAGGGCACTGTTGCCGCTGCTGGCCCAGTCGAAATTGAGCGTGGTGGGATCGAGTACGGCATAGTCGTCATTCGCCGCCGCCATCTCCACCGCATTGGGCAGCAGCGCCGGGTCCGCACTGGCGACCGCCTCCTCCTCGACGGGCTGCAATTCCACCGGATAGGTGAAGGTCAGCACGTACAGCGGCGTGCGCGTATTCGGGCTGGCGACCAGGTCGAACAGGTAGGTGTGGCGGTTGGTCACCACCGTCATGTTGGTGCTGGCGCGCGGGGCCAGCGGCTTCACGAATAGCAGGTTGGCACGGCGGTTGGGGGTGACCTGCCACGACTGGCTGTCGCCGATGGCGACGTTCTCGATCACCTCGCCTTCGCCGAACTGGATGGTCGACTGGACGTTCACCTTGCCGTTGATCTGCACCACCTGGGTGGGATCGTAGAGCCGTTCCACCAGGCGCGGGTCCTGCGCGGAAGCAGGGGTAGCAAGCGCGGCCGAGGCCAGCAGTCCCGCAATGATTGCGGCACGGATCATGACATTTTCTCCGAAGTACGAACGGGCGCGGACTTGAAGCGGCTGCCAATGCCGCGTGCGCGCGAAGGAATGGTGCTGGTGCCGGACGGGCCGGAAGCCGTTCCGCCGGCGATGATCCTTGTCTCGCGGGTGGTGATGGCGGTGCCGGTATCGTTGGCCGCAGCAGGGGTGTTGGCAGTGACGCGGATGTCGCGCGCGGGCGGCGGGGTAGCCTGCGCAGCGCGATCACGCGCGGTGGTGCCCGTAACGGCGGGGTTCACGGGCGCCACGGCAGCGCCGCCCGAAGCGGTATTGAAACCGCCGCGTTCGTCCGCTCCCGCGCTGCGCGAGAGGCCGAAGACTGTCCAGCCGCTGACCATGGTGGTGGCGACCTTTAGGACCATGAACATGAGCGCCAGATGCACCGCGCCGATCATGAAGAAGGCCATCGCCGGACGCACGTCGATCTCGCCGGGTGTCGACATCAGGCTGGAAAGGACGGGCACGGCCAGTTCCAGCATCAGCGATCCGCCCAGCACGGCGAACAGCGGGGCCAGCGCCATCAGCACCACGCCCTTCAGCCAGCCGACGAACAGGCCGCGCGTGCCGTCGAACAGCGCCATCAGGATGAAGATCGGGCCAAGGCCCATCAGGATGGCGAGCGCGATCTTGCAGGTGGCGAGCACGCCAACCGTACCCAGCAGCAACATGGTGCCGCCCGACCACAACAGGCCCGGCGGGGAGAAGATTGAGGTGTCGTTGTCCATCGCATCGCCGCCAGACGCTTCCATCAGGGATAGCATCACGACGTCGAGCTTGTCGGCGAAGATGGTGGTGGCGCTGCCGTCGGTGCCCATCAGCACGGTGGCAATCTGGTCCGGCGCACCGACCGCCAGGTTCCAGAACACGCTCTGGAAGGCGACCCAGCTGGTCGCGAAGGTGATCACCAGCACCAGCGTGACCATGCGCGGCGTCAGCGAGGACAGGCCCAGCCGCGTGCGCCCGGTAATCAGGCCGAAACCGAGGAAGGCGATCCACAGCGTCAGCAGGATGGTGAGCGCGGGGCCGAAGCTGCCTTCCGCGCTGAACAGCCGGTTGAACGCCGCCTGCGCCATTTCGCTGGCAGCACAATCCACCCCGCGCAGGGACGCGCCGATGCCGGCACCGACATCCTGCATCGCACGCATGCACTGGGCGGAAGCGGAGGTCACTCGGCGGCCTCCCAGTTGAAGCCGTCGTCACGCTCCTCGCCGCTGGCATCGGGCCAGGGTCGGTTGGTGAGCGCGGGATACCACTGCGCCGGTTCGTTGCCGACCGCCTCGCGCAGCAGGTCCAGCCGGCGCACGCTGCTCTCGCGACCGGACAGCATGGTGAGCACTTCGGGCGCGCCCGACAGGTCCAGCCGCACCACCACGCTGGCGTCGGGCTGGCGGACGAGGAAGCAGCGGCTGTGGGCCGGCAGGCTCTTGATCAGCGCCAGTTCGTGCTGGGTCAGGCCGAAGCCTTCGCAATAGTCCTCTGCCCGGGCGCGGGCATTGGGCATGAACACCATGGTGGCGGTCTGTTCCACCAGTGCGGTGGAGATCTTGCTGTCCAGCGCATCGCGCGCCGACTGCGTGGCGAAGCCGACCAGCGCATTGCGCTTGCGCAGCGTCTTCAGCCAGTCGCGGATGCGTGCGGCGAAGACCTCGTCGTCCAGCGCCTTCCAGCCCTCGTCGATCAGCACCATGGTGGGCTGGCCGTCCAGCCGTTCGTCGATGCGGTGGAACAGGTACATCATCACCGGCGTGCGCAGCTTGGGGTTCTCCAGCAGCGCGGTCATGTCGAAGCCCATCACGCGGGTCGACAGGTCCAGCTTGTCGGCCTCGTTGTCGAACAGCCAGCCGTGCTCGCCATCCTCGATCCAGGCCGACAGGCGATCAGCCAGATCGCCGGGAGCCGGGCGCTTGGAGCCGGAAACCAGTTCCTTGAAATAGCGCAGGCGGCGCAGCGAGGGATCGTTGGCGTAGGCGGCGTCCACCGCCGCGGCGATGGTGGCGCTTTCCTCCGGCCCCTCGGCCTTCAGCAGCACGGTGAGCCAGTCGCGCAGGAAGCCGCGGTTGGCGGGCGTGTCGGGCAGGGCGAGCGGGTTGAAGCCGGTGGGTTCGCCCGAACGGATGCGGTCGTAGGTGCCGCCGATCCCGCGAATGAACAGTTCCGCGCCGCGATCCTTGTCGAACAGGATGGTGCGGGGGCTGAACTTCTGTGCCTGTGCGGCGAGGAAATTCATCACCACGGTCTTGCCCGAACCCGACGGACCGATGACCGAGAAGTTGCCCAGGTCGCCGTTGTGGAAGTTGAAGAAGAACGGCGTGGAGCTGGTGGTCTGCAGCAGCGTGACCGCTTCGCCCCAGTGGTTGCCCTCGGCCTGTCCCAGCGCGAAGCCATGCAGGCTGCCGAAGCTGGCCATGTTGGCGGTGGAGATCATCGCACGGCGGACGAGATACTGCTCGTTGCCGGGGAACTGGCCCCAGAAGGCGGGTTCGAGGTTGGTATCCTCGCGCACGGCGATGGCACCGGTATCGGCCAGGCTGGCGGCGACCGCGGCGGTGGCGTCGTCGAGCCGTTCGAGGCTGCGCTCGCGCACCAGCACGGTCAGGTGATGGTCGCCGAACCCGACCGAGCCTGCGCCGAGCTCGTCGCGCGCGGCCATCATCTCGGCACGTTCGGACTGGGCCTCTTCGTCGGCGCTCTTCAGGCGGCGGATGGCAAGGTCGATCTTCTCGCGCGCGGTCTGCCGTTCCTCGGGAGCGAAGCTCTCGGTCACGATCATTTCGTAAGGGAGGCGCAGCATGGCATCGAGCAGGCCGGGGCTGGTCGCGTCCGGGTAGTCCTTGAGGCTCAGGATGGAGGCGAAATCCGCACCGCCAGCGCCGCGCAGTTCCATCGCGTCGAGGCCGAAGCTGGCGCGGCGATAGGGCAGCATGTTGCCGACATCGGTCTCGATATCGGGCTTGCGCACCGGGCGCATCTCGCCGTTGTAGAGTGCCGAGAGCAGCTCCAGCACTTCGTTGTTCACGTTGCCCGAAGGGCCGACATAGTCGCCCAGCGGCTGCGCGCCGTAGTCGCCCAGGCTGGCGGCCAGCGCCTGCAAGGCTGCGCGCAGGCTGCGCAGGTCCTTGGGATCGACCTCTTCCTCGTCATTGCGGCGGCGGAACAGCTTGCCGGCCCGTTCGGCGAGGCCTGCCTTGCCGCGGGCCGGGCGACGCACCAGCGTCACGAACTGGTCGTTCACGAACAGTGAGCCGCTCGACAGCTTCTCGCGCCAGCGGTGGTCGATATGCGCCGACAGCGGATCGGGGAAGCTGGCTTCCAGCTCCACGCTTACCCGGCGCCGGATAACGTGGTGGTAGAGCACGAAGCGCGCATCGAGGTTGGAACGCAGCATCACCTCGCGCGTCTGCGCATGGGCGTTGAGCGCGTCGGTATCCTCGGTCTCGAACAGCAGGCCGGGCACCTGCAGCGCGCCCATCAGCGAGCCGTCGCGCAGCAGCAGCACGTTCTCGTCGACCAGCCGCGCATAGGGCAGGCGGTCGCCGGCCTGCGCTTCCTTGGCGCTCCAGGCTGCGGCTCCGAGCCACTTGGTCTTCATGGTCTCACTCCAGGCTGCCGGATGTCAGGCAGCGTAACTGTTGCAGCCCCAGCGGCTGTAATTCTTTACCCGCGGGCACTTGCTGACCTTGGTCAGCCACAGGTCGAAAATGCGCGGTTCGCGCAGGCAGGCGAAATAGCCGATCACGTGCATGATGATGGGGATCGGCAGGATCCACAGGCTCTTCAGGATAAGGAAGGCCTCGGTCGTCACCAGCGCGTTGATGATGAAATAGTTGAACGTCACCCCCGCGAACATCTGCGGGCGCGTCAGCGCGCGATGGACGGGATGGCGGACCAGCTGCATCGGACCGGCCTTAACCCGCCGCGCCCTGGATGCCGGCCACGATCGAGGCGGCCCCGAAGATGATGAAGCAGCCCAGGATCACGGTCGCACCGAAGCGCCAGTTCATGCGGCCGGTCAGCATCATGAAGCCGACTGCGGCCACGGCCATCACCGCGACGGCGGTGGCGACGCTGCCCAGCAGCGTGTTCTGCATCCATGCCAGCGCATTGTTGATCGGGCCGGACCCGGCGGGGTCCTGCGCCTGGGCAGCGGAAGGCAGGGCCAGCGCCAGCACGGCGGCGAGGCGAAAAATCACTTTCATAGTCAGTCGGAACTCCGGGAATAATCGGGCCTAGAATAATTGGAGAGGCGGCCCATGATCGAAGCGACATAGACCTGTGTTTCACGAATGCGCGGGATGCCGCCGGCACGGATCACCCGTCCCGGCCCGGCATTGTACGCGGCCAGCGCCAGTTCCAGGTCGCCGTCGAAACGGTCGAGCTGCTCGCGCAGGTAACGCGCGCCACCTTCGAGGTTGGCGAGCGGATTGTCAGGGTCGACGCCAAGGTCGCGCGCCGTGCCGGGCATGAGCTGGGCAAGGCCGCGCGCACCGGCGGGCGAGACGGCGCCTTCGCGCCAGCGGCTCTCCTGCCACACAACCGCTTCCAGCAGGGCAGGCGAGAGGTCGTAACGGGCGGCCAGTTCGTGCACATAGGCAACGTAGGCAGCCGGGATGGCGGAGGCATGTTCGCCGGTGTCGGCTACGGCCGTTTCGGGCACGAGGGCGGTGGATTCGACGGGCACTTCGGCAAGCGGGACAGGGGCAGCATAGCTGGCGGACATTTCCTGTGTTCCCGGTCCCGAAATCCACTGGGCTTCGCCTTCTGCGGAAATCTCCAGCACATCTGCCTGCGCGGCGGACGCGCAGAATCCGGCCAGCGCAAGCGCAACCGTAGATGTGACCGAACGCAGAATCATCGCGAACCCTCCAGTGCCGCCCCCAATGCTTACATCAAGTGACAGCGCTATGACAAACCGAGTCCGGCCCAATTCCAGACACGACAAGGCCCGGAAAACCTAGGCTTTCCGGACCTCGAGGGCGGTGCAGTCGGCTGCCCGATGCACCATATATGGCTTTTATTGTTCTGTTGGCGCGATCAATCGAGCCGGTTTTCAAGCGACAGAAGGGCCAGGCGTGCGGCGCGGCGCGAATCGATCCACTGGCCGTCAGCCAGTTCCAGTTCGTAGCGATCGTTGCTGGCGATAGCGGCGCGATAGGCTTCCTCGGCCCGGGCGAAGTCGCCCGTGGCGGCATAGGCCGCGCCCAGGTTGATCAGCAGCGCGGGGTCACCCGGATTCTCGGCACGGGCAGCCTCAAGATTGGCAATCGCTGTCTGCATGTCGCCGGCGGCAACGGATTCATAGGCCACGTCGCGGGTCTCGCTTTCCTGCTCGACCATGGTCGCAGTCGGACCCATCTGTGCAGCCATCAGCACGGCAAGAGCAGTGGCAAACATCGGCATTCTCCCAAATCAGTTGCCCGAAGAATGCGCCGATCATGACGGTTCCGCAACAAAACTGTCATTTTGTCATAAAAGTGAAACATGACGGCGCGCCATCCGTATCCGCGGCCAGGTTTCAGCAAACTGTAACACAGCCAACAAACTGTCACGCGCCATCCCTAGCGGACTCCTCGCGACATCGCATTTCGCATTCCTGATTTTCGGTTTTTTGAGGGGACCGTTCGCTGTGACTACTCTTTCCCGTTCGCTGATTCTCGGCGTTTCCGTAATGACGCTGGCTGCCTGTGGCGCTGATGAAATCGTTTCGCCCGGCACCGGTGGCAATGTGACGATCAACAACGTCACCAACAACCCGGCCCCGACGCCCACGCCGTCGCCGACGCCGACCGCCACGCTGGTAACCCCGGCCAACGGCTGCCCCACCATCGCCGACCCGCAGGGCCTGACCGATGAAGGCACCATCACTGGCCCCGAAGGCGAATGGCGCGTCTGCGCGACGCCGGATCGCTTCAACGTCTCCTCCACCCTGCCGCGCGTCGATGGCCTGCTCTATCGCCTGCCCGGCCAGGTCAATGTCGGCACCGACGGTGGCCCGGCTGATGTCGGCGCCGATACCGATGTCGAGCTGACCATCGAGCCCGGCGTGATTATCTACGCCAGCGGTTCGTCGTTCCTGAACGTCAACCGTGGCAACTCGATCGACGCCAACGGCACCGCCAGCATGCCGATCATCTTCACCAGCCGCGACAATATCCTGGGCCTCAACAACGAGAACTCCTCGGGCCAGTGGGGCGGCGTCGTCCTCTCCGGCCGCGCCCCGGTGACCGACTGCTTCCAGCCGGCCGCCGTCCCGGGCACCGTCGATTGCGAACGCCAGGTGGAAGGTGCGGCTGCACCGACCTTCTTCGGCGGCGCGACCAACGACGACTCGTCGGGTTCGCTCAGCTATGTGCAGATCCGCTATTCGGGCTTCGTCCTGTCGGGCGACAACGAGCTGCAGTCGCTGACCACGGGCGGCACCGGTACCGGCACCTCGATGAGCTACATCCAGTCGGTCAACTCGTCGGATGACGGCGTCGAATTCTTCGGCGGCTTCGTCAATCTCGATCACCTGATCGTGGCCGGCGCGGAGGACGACTCGCTCGACACCGACACCGGCGTGAAGGCCAACCTGCAGTACGTGCTGGTCGCCCAGCGCGACGGCATCGGTGACGCGATCATCGAGGCTGACTCGAACAACGGCCTGGAAGACCAGACCCCGCGCCAGAACACGCAGGTGAGCAACTTCACCTTCATCCAGCGCAAGACCGACGACCAGGTGGTCCGCATCCGCGGTGGTGCCGACTATGGCTTGTCGAACGGTGTCATCTTCGATGCGACCGGCGCCACGCCTTGCATCCGCATCGACCTCGACGAGACCATCCGCGCCGCAAACGCCGGCCTCGACGATGTCGGCCCGCCGACCTTCAACTCGGTGGCGCTGGATTGCACCACCAACTTCCGCGACGGCAGCGGTGGCGTGACCGCCGCGCAGGCCGAGGCGATCTTCGATGCCGGTACCGGCAACGACAAGGCCTACACCCACTCGATCGTGAACGGTTACCTGAACGGTGCCAACGAGGACGGTTACGCGCCGATCTTCGACGCCACCGCACTGTCGAGCTTCTTCGACACCGTCACCTTCATCGGGGCGGTCTCGGCGGCCGATGACTGGACCCAGGGCTGGACCTGCGATTCCGCCGCGCTGACCTTCGGCAACAACACCGGCAGCTGCCTCGGCATCCCGGTCTTCTGATGATGCGCAGGAGGGGGAGCGTTCGCGCGGCCTTGGGCCACGCGCCGCTTCCCCTCCCGCTTTTTTTGCCGGCGGGCCGCATGGCTCGCCCTGACTTTTCGGATCGACCCATGAGGGATTCATGAACATGACCACTGGCAAGCGGCTGGCGGGGCTGCTGTTGCTCACCACCGCGCTCACCATGCCCAGCGCGGCTTTTGCACAAGATGTCGGCGCTGAAACCGACGAGGAACTGCCGCAGGACGACGAGCAGGTCGAAGAACCCGATGTTTCGATCCCCGGCGGTTCCATCATCGTTACCGGCCGCATCAATCGCAATCCGGAGCGCAACTCCTCGCAGGTCGTGAACGTGCTCTCTACCGAGCAGATCGCGCGGACGGGTGAAGGCGACATCGCCGGCGCGCTGGCCCGCGTCACCGGCCTGTCGGTGCAGGGCGACGGCTTCGTCTTCGTGCGCGGCCTCGGCGATCGCTATTCGCTGGCGCTGCTCAACGGCCTGCCGCTGCCCTCGCCGCAGCCGCTCAGCCGCGTGGTCCCGCTCGACATCTTCCCCACCAACGTAGTCGCTTCCAGCCTGGTGCAGAAGACCTATTCCGCCAACTTCCCGGGTGAATTCGGCGGCGGCGTGATCAACCTCACCACCCGCGCCATTCCCGACGAGAGCTTCCTCGAGATCAGCGGCGGCCTCAGCGGCAACACCGAAACCACCTTCCATAATGGCCTGAGCTATTACGGGTCGGACTTCGACTGGTTCGGCTTCGATGATGGCACGCGCGACGTCCCGCCCGCGCTGCAGACCTATTTCGACAGCGGCCTGCGCATGAGCGACGTGCCGCTCGACCCCGAACAGAACATCGGCGGAGCACCGTTCACGCAGCTCGATATCGCCAAGCAACTGGGCAACCCCAACCTGATCCTGCTGCAGAAGATTGGCGACATCCCGGCCAACTGGTCGGCTGGCCTGACGGCCGGCACCTCGGTCGATGTCGGTTCGGACGGCGTGCTGGGCATGGTGCTGACCGGCTCGATCAGCAACAGCTGGCGCACCCGCGACATCGCCTCGCAATCGATCCTGGCGGGCTTCACGCTCGACAGCGACTTCCGCGATCTCGTCACCGACAACTCGGTACTGGTGAATGCCCTCCTCGGCTTCGGGCTGGAATTCGGCGACCATCGCATCCGCTGGACCAACCTGTTCATCCGCGACAATTCCAAGCTCGCGCGCCTGTCCGAAGGCGAGGACTTCCAGGACGACGACTCCATCCAGCAGCAGCAGACCGCCTGGTACGAACGCCAGCTAATCGACACGCAGCTGGTGGCGGAACTGGAGTTCGGCGACCTCGGCGTGGAGCTGCGTGGCGGCTATGCCCGCACCGATCGCGAGGCGCCGTATGAGTACACCTTTACCTATGTGCGCGATAGCGCCCAGGGTCCGCTCAGCGACCAGTTCATCAACGTGCTCGACCGTCAGACGGGTGACGCCTCGGTGGTGTTCTCCGACCTGCAGGAAGAGCTCTACGCCGGCGGTATCGACCTCAGCTATCCGATCTTCGACAGCTTCGCACTGACGGTCGGCTATGCCTACAGCGATACCGAACGTTTTTCGGCACGCCGCGAGTTCCTGTTCAACGCGCCGACCAGCTTCCCCGATGCGGTGGGCCTGCTGCGGCCGGACCTGCTGCTGGGCGACGCGATCATCGACTACTTCGATATCGGCCTGATCGAATCCACCCAGACCGACCCGGCCTTCGAGGCCGGACTGACGATCCACGCCGGTTACGGCAAGATCAACTGGGAGCCGGTGCTGGGCGTCCAGCTGGATGTCGGTGTGCGCTACGAGGATGCCGAACAGACCGTCGATCCGGTCGAGGTGTTCAACACGCCGCTCAATTCCGCCAGCTCGACCGCGCTCAACAACGATTACTGGCTGCCCGCGGCCACGATCACCGTCGAGCCGATGGATAACCTGCAACTGCGCGCCAATGCCAGCCGCACGCTAGCCCGTCCGCAGTTCCGCGAGCTGATCTTCCAGACCTACTACGACCCGGAAACCAATCGCCAGTTCAACGGCAACCCGTTCCTGGTGGATAGCGAGCTGCTCAACTTCGAACTGCGCGGCGAATATTACTTCGGCGGCAGCGACCGGATTTCGCTGGCCGGCTTCTACAAGGATATCGACAATCCGATCGAAGCCTTCTCCAGCTTCTCCGACAACAACCAGCTGACCAGCTTCGCCAATGCGCCCAGCGCTACGCTATGGGGTGTCGAGGCGGACCTGCAGTACACCTTCGACCTCTACAACTGGGGCGGCTTCTTCGAGACCAAGGAACTGGTGCTGGTGACGAACTACACCTACACCAATTCCGAAATCTCGGTGGCGACGGGCGACATCACCCGCCTGTTCCCGGGCGGCGATACGCCTGCCAGCAACCTGTTCACCGACGGTGTCCCGCTGACCGGCCAGTCCGACCACCTGGTCAATGCCCAGCTGACGCTGGAGGACATCGACCAGCTGCAGCAGTTCACGGTGCTGGTATCCTACGCCAGCGAACGCGTGACCAGCCGCGGTACTTCCGGGCTGCCGGACGTGATCGAGGATCCGGGCCTGCAGATCGATCTGGTCGCGCGCCAGGGCTTCGACCTGTGGGGCAACGAGGTGGAGCTGAAGCTGGAGGCCCGCAATATCCTGGGTCGCCGCTACGAGGAGTTCCAGACCGACGGCACCAACCGTGCGGACATCAACTCCTACGATCGCGGCACCGAACTGGCGGCCTCGCTGTCGATCACTTTCTGACAGTCGCCTACAGGGGGCGATAACGAACGGCTTCCGTCGCGAGACGGGAGCCGTTCTTCTTTGCTGGTCGGTATCGAGCCTAGATCAGGTCGAGTACGTAGCCGCGGCCGTGGACGGTGCGCAGCAGCTCGCCCGCACCGACGTGGCGCAGGCCCTGCCGCAGTCGCTTGATCCACACATCGACGGTACGCAGGTACTCGGGATCGCCATCCTTGCCGAGCGCGTCGACGAGTTCCTGCCGCGTCAGCACGCGGTTGGGGTTCTCCGCCATGAAGCGCAGCACGCGGAATTCGTTGGGTCGCAGCGTGACGAGTTGCCCCCGCCAGCAGGCCTGTTCGCCAGCGATGTTGATCTGCAGGTCGCCCAGGTCGAGCATGCGCCTCGCCGGTGTCGCCGGACCCAGCGCAAACAGGGCCAGGACCCGGTCGAGCATGGCCTGCCGGTCCAGCGGCCCGACGGCATAGTCATCGGCACCCGCCTTCAGCGCACGGCGCCGGTCTTCCGGGTCATCCTCGTCCAGCACCATGGTGACATGCGCATCGCGCATGCGCGCGTCGGACCGCAGCCGGCGGACCATTTCCAGGCCCGACAGTTCCTCCATCACCCAGTCGACGAATACCCAGGCCCGGCCGTCGACCAGCCGATTCGGCCCCTCAGGCTGCAGGTGCGCGAAGGTGAACAGGGTCTCGCCCTGCTGAAAGTCCTCGAACCGCGCGGCGGCCGCGTCTGTCGTGAAAATGAAAGTGCGAAGCATGTCCCGAACCTGCTGGTGTCGTCCGGATTGTCTGCCTCGCCAGCATGACCATCCTATGACACCGCAGGGCGGGAATTTCGGACTGGCTACATCGCCGGCGCCGGGCAGTAGCGGGCCAGGTACTGGCCGTGGCCGGGCATGTGCTGGACGAAGAAGCGCACGGATTTCTCGATCTCGTCGAGCTCATGGCGCGCCTTCTCCTGGTCCAGGGCCTCTGCCATCGCGTTATGGCCCCGCATATGGATGCCCTGGCCCATCATCACCGCGGCCCAGCTGGTCTCGGTGAACAGCTCGTCCTCCTCGCGGAAGACCTGGCCATTCATCTTGAACAGCTCGACCTTCTCGGTGAGGCTGTCGGGCACGCTCATCGTGCGGCAGTAATTCCAGAACTCGGAATCGTCGCGCGTCGTGGCGTTGTAGTGCAGGATCAGGAAGTCGCGGATCTTCTCGTATTCCTTCACCGTCAGCCGGTTGAAGGTGTTGGCCTGGGCCTCGGTCACGCCGTCCATCGAAAGCAGCGCCATCAGCTTGTTGATGCCGGTGTTGATGAGGTGGATCGAGGTCGATTCCAGCGGCTCCATGAAGCCTGCGGCAAGGCCGATGGCGATCACGTTCTTGTTCCAGAATTTCTTGCGCCGCCCGGTCACGAAGCGAAGGTGGTTGGGCTCGGCCGTCGGCTTGCCGGCCATGTTCTTCACCAGGATGTCGGTCGCCTCGTCGGCATCCATGAAGGCGTCGCAATAGACATGGCCGTTGCCGTTGCGATGCTGCAGCGGCACCTGCCACTGCCAGCCTGCCGAATGGGCGGTGGCGCGGGTGAAGGGCGGGGGCGGGCTGCCGTCGTCGCGGTTGCAGGGCAGGGCCACGGCGCGGTTGCAGGGCAGCCAGTGGGTCCAGTCCTCATAGCCGGTTTCCAGCGTCTGTTCGATCAGCAGTCCGCGAAAGCCCGAGCAATCCACGAACAGATCGCCGGCAATGGTCTGTCCGCTCTCGAGCTTGACCGACGTGACGAAGCCGGATTCCGGATCCTGCTGCACGTCGACGACCTTGCCTTCCTGCCGCACCACGCCCCGCTTCTCGGCGAATTTGCGCAGGAAGCCGGCGTAGGCGGTGGCATTGATGTGATAGGCATAGTTGACCGGCGGCAGATCGTCGCGGCGCATGTCCTGCGTCTTGGCGAACTTGCCGAAATAGGCAGCCATGGTCTCGATATTGAAGGCCTGGATGGGACGGTTGTCCCCCTGCTGGCGGAAGTGATGCCAGATATGCAGGAAGGTGATCCCGCCGATGGGATAGCCGTAGTTGCCGAACGGGTGGATGTAGCTGTCGCCCAGCTTGCCCCAGTTCTCGAACTGGATGCCGAGCTTGAAGGTGCCCTGGACGGCCGCCATCATCTCCGCCTCTTCCACGCCGAGGAGCCGCTGGAATTCGACAAATGGCGGGATCGTGGCTTCACCGACGCCTACGGTGCCGATCATTTCCGACTCGATCAGCGTGACGTTGAGATCATGCCCCTCGCGCAGGCGGGACAGCGCCGCCGCAGTCATCCATCCGGCCGTACCACCGCCGACAACCACAATGTTCTTTAAAGCCATTTCTTGTCGCAATCCTCTCGTACCCGGCAAGTCTAGCGCGCTTCCCGGACCATCGCAAAATCGCCCGAAAGTCTAGGATGCGCGCACCCTGCCGGACCTGCTACTGCAAAAATGATACACATCTCACGGCTAATTGTGAACGTTCATTTTTGGGGTTGTGAACGCTAACATTAGTGGTATGCAAGGCGTGATGTCCCGGGTGGGATATGTGTGTTTTGGAAGCGATCTAGTCTGAAAAATCCAGGCGGATCAAAGGGGAGGCCTTAAGTGTCAGCTCGAATCGTCAACCGTAATACCGTGACAGGTGGCCGCTTCCGCGCGCTCGCCGGTGTTTCCAGCCTTGCCCTGTGCATGGCCGTCAGCAACGTCGCTTTCGCGCAGGAAGCGCCGGAAGAGGAAGCTGACGAAACCGAAACCAACACCATCGTGGTGTCGGGCTTCCGGGCCTCGCTGCAGAGCGCGCAGGGCATCAAGGAAAATGCCGACACGTTCGTCGACGTGATTACCGCCGAAGACATCGGCGCGCTGCCTGACCGCTCGGTAACCGAAGCGCTGCAGCGTGTCCCGGGCGTCAACATCGGTCGCTTCGAAAAGCCGACCGACCCCGACCGCTTCTCGGTGGAAGGCACCGGCGTCATCATTCGCGGCCTTCCCTATGTCCGTTCGGAACTGAACGGCCGCGAGATCTTCTCCGCCACCGGTGGCCGCGTGCTCAGCTTCGAAGACGTGTCGCCCGAGCTGCTCGGCCGCGTCGAGGTCTTCAAGAACGTCACCGCCGACATGATCGAAGGCGCGATTGCTGGTACGGTGAACCTCGTCACCCGCAAGCCGCTCGACCGCCCCGGCCTGAACATCGCCGGTTCGTTCGAGATGAACTACGGCGACCTGCGCGAAGACTGGTCGCCCACCTACAACGCGCTGATTTCGAATACCTTCGATACCGGCATCGGTACTTTCGGCCTGCAGGCTGCCTATTCGAACAGCGAATTGCGCAGCCGCACCGACGCCTCGCAGATCTCCGATCCCTGCTACCGCGATCCCAGCGATTTCTCGCAGGGTTGTATCCGCTCGACCTTCGTGAGCTCGGGCGGCTTCGGTGACCAGCTGTTCGACGCGACCAACTTCCCGCCGTCTGGCTCGGTCATCGTTCCGCAGTATGCGAACGTGCGTACGACCGACCTGAACCGCGAGCGCGAAGCCATCTCGCTGATCGGTCAGTTCGAAAGCACCGATGGTCGTTTCCTGCTTACCGCCGAGTATCTGCGTTCCGACACGACCTTTGGCACCGAGGAATTCGCGCTGCTGGGCCGTATCGACGACGGTGTCTCCTCGCCGAACCCGGCTGCCGGCAGCACCTGGACCTTCGACGAGAACGGCCTGCTCGAAACCGGCGTCCTGACCCAGAACGTCGGCGACATCTTCGCCAACCCGTTCGGTCGCGGTGGCATTCCGCTCGACGCCCTGCGCTTCGTGCGTGAAGCTCAGTCGGTGACCGAGGACTTCTCGATCGATATCGACATGGAGTTCAGCGACCGGTTCCGCGCGACCTTCGAAGGCCAGTACATTACTTCCAACCTGACGCGTGATTCCGTCTTCGGTGCCACCAGCACCTGGGCCGACATCGCGCTCGACCTGCGTGGCAGCGTGCCGGACATCCAGTTCATCGCGCCTCCGGGCAGCCCGGACGATTACTTCACCAGCGGCTTCTACACCTACTACTGGTTCGGCCTCGACAGCCGCGAAGCCAACGACGGCGAACTCTACAGCCTGCGTGCAGACTTCGAATACGACATCAGCGATGGCTTCTTCCGCGCCGTGCGTTTCGGTGGTCGCTGGTCCGAACGTGATCGTGCGACGCGCAACACCGACTTCAGCACCTGGGGCAACCTGTCTGCTCCGTGGGCAGGTCGCGGCGGTTGTACGCCTTGGGGCGAAGGCCCTGGCTGTCAGCCGGGCGCGCAGGGTACTGTTGCCCAGGACTGGAGCGGCGATGGCGTCGTGCAGTGCGAATGGGGTGAGTGCCCCGGTTACACGCCGGGCCGATTCTACATCGGCGGCCCGTTCCCCGGTAACGACAACTTCCTGGTTCCGGGCAACATCGATGGCATCGGTGGCGGTGCCTACATCGATGAATTCCCGGCCTATGCCAATTATCGCGATCCGTTCGCTGCCGGCTTCCAGCGGGGCAATTCGACGACTCCGATTCCCGGTGGCGGCGCATTCTTCTACGGCGGCGACGATTTCCTCGCGGAATATCTGGACGGTGTGACCGACCAGCAGTGGGACGAAATCACCACCTTCGGCCAGAGCCCCGAGCGCTTCAACCTCGGCGTCAACGGTCGTTCCTACACCGATCCGATCACCGGCGTGACCACGCAGTGTGATCCCTTCTGCCCGTTCGAAACGACGGACGTGATCGAAGTCACCAAGGCAGCCTATGCTCGCCTCGACTATGGCCACGATTTCGCCAACGGCTGGGCGCTCGAAGGCAACATCGGGCTCCGCTATGTCGAAACCACGGTGGAAACGGGCGGCCTGATCGGCTTCCCCAACCCGATCCGTTTCGATGATCCGGCTGGTAGCGGCAATGGCGACGGCGTCGTGACGGTCCAGGAAATCCAGGACTCGTGCCAGGCTCCGGCTGCGCCGGGCGTGCAGCGCGGCTTCTGTGATCCCTCCTTCGCTCCGCGACTGGCAGAGTTCGCAGCCGCCTATACCGGCGAGATCATCGACGACAGCCGCGACATCACCTTCGACAATTGGCTGCCCAGCTTCAACGCAAGGCTGGACTTCGGTAACGGCATGCTGGTTCGTGCCGCAGTATCGAAGGGTATCTCGCGCCCCGACCTGATCCTGTTCCGTTCGGGCGGCGGCTTGGGCGACAACACCGGCAACCTGCTGCAGGCGGGTAACCTGCTTACCGGTCCGCTGTTCACGCTGCGTGGCGGCAACCGTAACCTGCGTCCGGTGGAATCCTGGAACTACGACCTCTCGTTCGAGTGGTACTTCGACACGGTCGGCTCACTCACCGCGTCGGTGTTCCTCAAGGACATCGAGGGCATCGTGAACACCGGTCTCGAGACCCGCACCTACACTGCGCCCAGCGGCGTCACCGTGGATGCGACCTTCCAGGGCCCGTTCAACGATCAGAGCGGTAACCTGAAGGGCTTCGAGATTGCCTACCAGCAGGTCTACGACTTCCTGCCGGGCTTCCTCGACGGTCTCGGCTCGCAGATCACCTATACCTACATCGACGGCGGGGACTTCTCGAACCCGAACCTGGCAAACCCGGGTGAACCTTCGGTGGCCACGGGCGGATCGGAGCTGCTGGCAGGTCCGTACTCCTTCCTGCAGCCGCTGGCCGGGATTTCCGAGCACACTGTCAACGCAACCATGTTCTACGAGCGTGGGCCGCTGGCACTGCGTGCAGCCTACAACTGGCGTTCGGCATTCCTGATCACGCCACGCGACGACATCTTCCCGTTCTCGCCGATCTGGCAGGAAGACACCGGGCAGCTCGACGCGTCGATTTTCTATTCGGTCACCGACGACATCAAGGTCGGCGTGCAGGCGGTGAACCTGCTCGACGAAGTCACCGAGACCAGTCAGGTGATCGATTTCGACGGCACCCGCGTAACGCGATCTTCGTTCCGCAACGACCGTCGATTTACTTTCCTCGTCCGTTTCGACTTCTAAGGTCGGAGCTCCTCCGGACGAAGGACCACATGGGCTCCTGCGCTCCTCTCGCGCAGGGGCCCATTTTTTCCGGCGCGGCGGATGGGGTAAGCATCCGCCCGCCGAGAGTGGGAAGGGCCCGAAATGACCGACTGCGCGAGAACTTCGCGTCGCCTCGGCTTGCGCCGTTCCGCGACGAAAAACAAAGGCATCTGGCAATATTGCGCAGACGCCGCTACCGGTCTGCCGCTTAGGGGATTTGGGTAATGGCACGCAGGCGCCAATCCGTAACGATCAAACATGTAGCCGCCGACGCCGGCGTGTCGCTGCAGACCGTTAGTCGTGTCATCAACAATGAAGCCAACGTCCGCCCGGAAATGAAGGAGCGGGTGCAGGCTTCGATCGACAAGCTCGGCTACGTGCCCTCGATCGCCGCGCAGCGGATGAGCGGCTCGCGCAGCTACCTGATCCTTGCCATCAACGACCGCGAACGCACGATCGAGGACTGGCGCGCTCGCGAGGGTCGCGACTGGGTCGACCAGATGCTGCTGGGCGGCATGCTGAAATGCGCCGAATACGGCTATCGCCTGATCTTCGAACTGGTCGACACGCACGACGACAATATCCAGCGCGAGCTGAAGGGCACGATTGCGGCCTTGCAGCCGGATGGCGTGATCCTGACGCCGCCGCACTCCGACAACCCGCTGATCACCGACCTGCTGACGGCGCAGAAGATTCCCTTCGCCCGCATCGGGTCGCGTGCCAACGGCACGAACATCTCGATCACCATGGGGGACGACCAGCTGGCCGCCATGGCCACCCGGCACCTGATCGACAACGGGCACAAGCGCATCGCCTTCATCGCCGGCGACAAGGAATATGCGCTGAGCCAGTGGCGCAAGGACGGCTGGCTGGAGGCCATGCAGGAAGCCGGGCTGCCGACCGAGGGCCTGTGCGAACGTGGCGACTTCTCCTACGCCTCGGGCGAGGCGGCGGCCAGGACGCTGCTGGCGCGCGAGGGACGTCCGACCGCGATCATCGCCGCCAACGACCAGATGGCGATGGCGACCAATGCGGTGGCCCAGGAACTGGGGCTGGACGTGCCCGGCGACCTGTCGCTGATCAGCTTCGACAACACGCCGGTGGTGCGCTTCATCCAGCCGCCGCTGACGGCAATCGACCAGCCGGTGGCGGAGACGGTCTCCACCGCGGTCGAACTGCTGATCAAGAAGCAGCGCGGCGAGGCAATGCCGCCGATGCCGGTGGTGGTGGAAGGCAGCCTTGTCGAACGGGACTCGGTCGCGCCACCCCGCGACGCTTCATGAGCGAACAACCCGTGACCACGGGTGCCGCGGCAAGCGATCAGTCGCTCCGGTTCATGCTGCTCTATGCGCTGGCGGTGGCCGGCGGGGCGATGGCCTATGTGCCGTTCCTCACCATCCTGCTGCCGGTGCGCGTGGAAGGTCTTGCCGATGGCGAGGCGGTGCGCTGGCTGGCGGCGACGGCGTTCTCCGGCGCGGTTGCGGCAAGCCTTTCCAACATCCTGTTCGGCTGGCTGTCCGACCGCACGGGTACGCGCCGCCCGTGGATCGCGGTCGGACTGGTGCTGAGCTCGGCCTTGCTCGTGGCGATGTGGCAAGTTTCCGAACTGGTGCCGCTAATCGGACTGCTGGTGCTGTGGCAGATCTCGCTCAACATGATGCTGGCGCCGCTTGCCGCGATGGCGGGCGACCACGTGCCGGATCACCAGAAGGGCCTGCTCGGCGGCCTGCTGGCCTTCGCTCCGGCGCTGGGCGCGCTGTCCGGCACGCTGGTCACCATCCCCGGCCTGGCGGAGCCCGACGAGCGGCTGGTGATGGTGGCGGGACTGGTGGCGCTCTGCGTCCTGCCGGTGCTGTTGTTCGGCAGGGCGCGCCCGTTTCCCGAACTGATGGAGCCGCGCGAGGCCATTGATGCCGCAGTGGACCCGCGCCCGCGCAAGCTGGTGACGCGGATGTGGCTGGCCCGCCTGCTGGTGCAGATCGCCGAGGCCGCGCTGTTTGCCTATCTCTACCTCTGGTTCCGCACCATTGCCGAGGATTTCAGCGACAACGATACCGCCCAGGTGTTCGGCGTGGTGCTGCTGGTGTCGGTTCCGGCGACCTTGCTGGTGGGGCGCTGGGCGGACCGCAACGACCGCCCGATCCTGCCGCTGACAGCCTGCGCGGCGCTGACCGCCATGGCCCTGCTGGTGATGGCCGGGGCCGGCAGCCTGCCGATGGCGCTGGTCGGATATGCCTTGTTCGGGCTCGTCTCGGCGATATTCCTGGCCCTGCATTCGGCGCAGACCCTGCGAGTCCTTCCGCGCCCCCAGCACCGCGGGCGGGACCTGGGATTGTTCAATCTCACGAATACGCTTCCGTCGCTGGTCATGCCGGGACTGACGCTGGCCATGGTGCCCGTCTTCGGATTTTCCGGACTTTTCATACTTTTGGCGGTCCTAGTGACGCTCGCGGCGCTACTTCTGGCCAGCGTTCAGCGAGCAAACTAGGCGCTTGATTTCCACGCCGCTCTCTGCGATTGCTGGGAAATTGAGAACGTTCCCAATTTGACGAGGAAGCGGATGCGGGTGGGGAAATTTGTACGTGCGACTTTGGCTGCGACAGTCCTGGGGCTGAGCGTATCGGCATGCGATACGTGGCCATTCGGAGCCGATGTGACGATCGCCGAGTCCACGGTCCCATACACCGATGAGGATGCCTTTATCGCCGACCTCGTTTCGCGCATGTCGCTGGAACGCAAGATCGGCCAGCTGATCCAGCCGCAGATCAATTCCTTCACGCCAGAGGACATGGAGCGTTACCGCTTCGGCAGCTATCTCAATGGCGGCAATGGCGGGCCCTATGGCGACGAATTCGCCCCGGCTTCCGAATGGCTGCGTTATGCCGACGAGATGTACGAGGCTTCGATCGAGCCGCTGCCCGATGGCGAGCCGGTGATCCCGACCATGTGGGGCACCGATGCCGTGCACGGCCATACCAATGTGGTCGGCGCCACCATTTTCCCGCACAATATCGCGCTGGGTGCGGCGGGCGACGCCGACCTGGTGCGCCGCATCGGGCATGCCACCGCGATCGAGATCGAGGTGACCGGCATCGACTGGAACTTCTCGCCCACGGTCGCCGTGGCGCAGGACGACCGCTGGGGCCGTACCTACGAAAGCTATTCCGAGAACCCCGACCTAGTGGCCGAACTGGGTGCCGCGCTGGTGGAGGGCCTGCAGGGCGACCCCGACAGCGACGGCTACCTCGGCGATGGCCGGGTGATCGCGACCGCCAAGCACTTCTTCGGCGATGGCGGTACCGAGAACGGCGTCGACCAGGGCGAAGTGAATGGCGAGATCGAAGACCTGCTGGCGCTGCACGGCCGTCCCTATCCCGCTGCCATCGACGCCGGGGTCGAGGCGATCATGGCCAGCTTCAACTCGATCAACGGTCGCAAGATGCACGGCAACGGCGACCTGCTGACCGACGTGCTGCGCGGCGAAATGGGCTTCGACGGCCTGGTGGTGGGTGACTGGAATGGTCACAGCCAGGTGGCCGGATGCACCGTCACCGACTGCCCGCAGTCGCTGCTTGCCGGTCTCGACATCTACATGGTGCCCGACGACTGGAAGGAGCTGATGGAGACCCTGATCGCGCAGGTCGAGGATGGCACCATCCCGATGGCGCGCGTCGACGAAGCGGTTACCCGCGTGCTGCGCGTGAAGTATCGCGCCGGCCTGCTGGCCCCCGAACCCGTGCTGCCGTCCGAGCGCGGGGTCGCCGGACAGTACGAGCTGCTGGCCTCGCCCGAGCACCGCGCACTGGCTCGCGAAGCCGTGGCGCGTTCGCAGGTCGTGCTGAAGAATGACGGCGTGTTGCCGCTGCGCAGCGGTGCCAATGTGTTGGTCGCAGGTAGCGCCGCCGACGATATCGGCCGCGCTTCGGGCGGCTGGACGCTCGAATGGCAGGGCGGGCTGGAAAGCCAGATGGGCGAGAGCGCGGGAATGGTCGGCGAGCTGTTCCCCAATGCCTCTTCGATCTGGGATGGCTTGCGCGAAAACATTGCCGCGAACGGTGGCACCGCCACGCTGTCTCCCGACGGCAGCTTCGACGAGCGCCCCGATGTTGCCGTCGTGGTGTTCGGCGAGAAGCCCTATGCCGAATTCGCCGGGGACCAGGGCGATCTGGTGTTCCGCGACGAGGAAGGCCTCGAACTGCTGCGCGGCTTCCGCGAGCAGGGCATCCCGACGGTCGCCGTGTTCCTTTCGGGTCGTCCGATGTGGATGAACCGCGAACTCAACGCCTCCAACGCGTTCGTCGCAGCCTGGCTGCCCGGCAGCGAGGGCGCGGGCGTTGCCGACGTGCTGACCGGCGCGCGGCCGGCCATTGGACGCCTGTCGTTCTCCTGGCCTGCTGCCTGTGGCGGCACGCCGGTGAATGGTCCGCAAGGCGCGCTGTTCCCCTTCGGCTTCGGGCGCACGCTCGAAGACACCTCGGCCCTGCGACAGCTGTCGGAGACCTGCGCCGCGCTCGATCGCGTCGACGGTTCCGACCTGTTCAGCTCGGGCCGGCTCGCCAGCGGCGTGGTCGCCTATGCCGCCGGGGGTAACCTGACGACCGCGATGGACATGCTGGCGCAGATGCGCGGCAGCTCCACGGCGGCCGGTGTCTCGGTCCGCGGCATCGACCGCAATGCGCAGGAAGACGCCCGCGAGATCACCATGCAGGCCGGTTCGCGCTTCGGCATCGAACAGTCCGAGGGCGGCGAGGGCGCCTTCCGCATCACCTACCAGGTGGATAGCCGCCCGACTGCGCCGGTGCGCCTGACGGTCGGCACGGGTGGAGATGCGACCACGCTGGATGTCACGCGCCGCTTCGAACATGCTGCCGGCAAGGGCTGGCGCGAAATGGTCATCACCGAGGAATGCGCGCCGGGTCTCGGCGACAGGATCGAATTCGCCACCCAGGGCAACCTGCTGTGGGGCATTGCCAGCGTCACGCGTGAAGAGGTGCCGGAAGGCACGGAATGCACGTTCTGAATTGACTAGTCTCCGGCACCCGCACCACAAGCGGGACCGGTTTTAGGGGAGAATGCAAATGGCGCTAGCGCCCGACGTTTCCAGCAGTACCGATCCGGTTCCGCTGACCGATGATGACGATCCGCCGGTCGATGCGCCTGGCCTGCAATACTTCGTGATGGGGCTGTTCTTCATCTTCGGCGGGATCACCTCGCTGAACGATGTGCTCATCCCCAAGCTGCGCGAGCTGTTCACGCTTTCCTATACCGAAGCGATGCTCATCCAGTTCTGCTTCTTCGCGGCTTACCTGCTGATCGGCATTCCCGGCGCGAAGCTGGTGAAGAAGATCGGCTACATGCGCGGCGCGGTCGCGGGCCTTTGCACGATGATTGCCGGCTGTCTGCTGTTCATTCCGGCCAGCCAGACGGCGACTTACGCGATCTTCCTCGGTGCCCTGTTCATCCTGGCGAGCGGCGTGGTGATCGTGCAGGTCGTGGCCAATCCGCTGATCAGCCTGCTTGGCCCGCCATCGACGACGCACAGCCGCCTGACCTTCGCGCAGGCCTTCAATTCGCTGGGCACCACGGTCTTTCCGATTGTGGGTGCGGCGGTCATCCTCGGCAGCCTTGCCGACGTTTCGGCAGACCAGCTGGAGGGCGCTGCCCTGCAGGCCTATCGCGCTGCGGAGAGCGAGGCTATCTGGCAGGGCTACCTTGGCGTTGCCGCGCTGATTGCGCTCGTCGCGGGCGCCGTCTGGTTGTTCCGCAACCGCCTGCCGCACGATCCCAAGATCATGGGCGACGGCGAATTCGTCTCCAACCGCCGCTACCTCATCGGCCTGGCCCTGGCTGCCAGCGGCGCCTTCGTCGCGCTGCAGGTCAACGGCGTTCTCGGCGTCCTGCTGATCCTCGCGGCACCCGTGCTCTGGCTGTATGACAACGACCTGCTGCGCCGCAGCCGGTTCAGCTATGGCGCCCTGTGCATCTTCCTGTACGTCGGTGCGGAAGTCTCGATCGGCTCGATCATCATCAACTACCTGTCCACCGAACGCGTGCTGGGGGAACCCGAAAGCGTGATCGGCTGGATGATCGGCCTGTACTGGGGCGGCGCGATGGTTGGCCGGTTCATCGGTTCGGCTGCGCTGCGCATGTTCAGCCCGGGCAAGATCCTGGCCTTCAATGCGACTGGTGCGATCACGCTGATTATCGTCTCGACCCTGACGAGCGGCGAGATTTCGGCCTACACGCTGCTGGCCGTGGGCCTGATGAACTCGATCATGTTCCCGACCATCTTCTCGCTGGCTTGCGAAAAGCTGGGGCCGCGCGCGGCTGACGGTTCGGGTATCATCAACGTGGCCATCTTTGGGGGCGCGGTCGTGCCGCTGCTGTACGGCGTGGTGGCCGATGCCACGGGCGGCAACCTGGCGCTCGCCATGGTCATCCCGATCGTGTGCTATGCCATCATCGCAGGCTTCGGCATTTTCGCCCGCAAGCCGGCTGAGACCCACGCCTGAGGGTAATCGCGCGCGGCAGGTCCTCAGCCTGCCGCCGCTGTCCTACAAGCGCGGCGCCATGCTCCGACCAAGGGCATGGCGCCGTTGCCTTTCCTGCCTTGCGGACCGTTATCGACAAGCGGGATTGCGGCCCGGGATTTTGCCCCCGGGACAGTGTTCCATGTGTTCCAGGTTAGCGCTGCCAGGCGTCTAGTCGGCCCGCGCCATGCGCGGCTGGCTGGCACTGCCGGCGTTCCACAGCACCTGCTGGAACGGCATCCCGTCCCCGCCGCGATCGACGATGATATGCTGGAAGCCCGGCACCTGATGGTCGCGGAAATCCTCGGCATCGGTGCCCAAGGGTTCGGCCAGCACCATGGTGTAGAACTCGCGGCGCATGTACTCGGACAGTTCGCCCGCTTCCATCGCGCCGTCGCCGTTCATGTCCGCCGCGCCTTCCAGCGCCTGGCGGAAGATGTGGCTGATATAACCGCCCGACTTCTCGCCCGAGGCGACGAGGCTCAGCGTGTCGGCATCGGAACTGAAAATGCCCATGCGCTCGTCGCGCTGGTCGATGACCTGGTCGAACCCGCCGGCAAAGCAGGCGTCGATCACCAGCAAGGTGCGGGCATCGACGCCCTGCATCATCTCGGCCAGTTCGTAATCGTAGAGCGCGGCGTCGAACAGCTCGATCGTCTCGGCACTGCCGTCGCGCTCGGTGGTCATGTTCTCCACCTTCTCGCCGTGGCCGGAGAAGAAGATCAGCAGGGTATCGTCCGGTCCCATCGCCTGCGTCAGCTCGCGCAAGGCGCGGCGGAAGTTGGCGCGGGTGGCCTGGGCATCGGTCAGCGTCACGCTTTCAGGCGCCAGCACGCCTGCCTGCCGCAAGGCATGGGTGACACGCTCGGCATCCTCGTCGGTACGGTTGAGCGGGTTGATCCGCTCGTAGTTGGCGACGCCCACGCTCAGCGCATAGACCTGGGCGCTGCCGCTGGCGGGGCGTACCGTGCGAGTGGCCGGGTCGGCCTCTGCCATCCGCACCGTGTAGTCGCCGCTTTCGCCCGGCGAGAAGCTGCTGGCCGCCAGCGTATAGGTGCCGTTGAGCGGCAAGGTGATCGACAGGCGGCTGTTGGTATCCTCGATCCCGCCGCGATCGTCGTTCTCCTCCATCCGCCCGTCGGGCAGGTAGAGTGTCAGGTAGGGGTCGATCTGCTCGGACTCGATATCGATGGTGAGGCGCTGCCCCTGCCGCCCGGCGAAGCGATAGTAGTCGACATTCTCGCCGGTCAGCGTGGTGGCATCGCTCTGCACCAGCCTGCCGCGCGTAGCCTGTCCCAGAGCGATCGTGCCGGCCTCGACGCCGGCAGGGACGGGATTGGCCGGATCGAGTGTGGCAAGGCGATAGGCGCCGCTGCCGGAACCCTGGTAGCTGTCGACGGTGATGCGGTAGGTGCCGCTGGCGGGCAGCCGCGTATCGATCAGGCTGTTGAGCGTCAGGCCGCTCGGTTCGTCGTCGTTCTCGACACTGAAGCCGCCGGGGCCGTCGATGCGCAGGACGGTATCGAAATCGTCGGAACTGAGCACCATGCGCAGGCGCTGTCCGGCCTCGGCTTCCAGCGTGTAGGTATGGGTGCCGCCCTGCAGCGTGCTGGTGGCGGTCTCGCCCAGCGTGATGCGCCCGCCGCTGACACGGGCGGGCTTGCGATACTGCTTGTCGACGGGCTTGGCAGCGGCTTCGCTCGCCGTGTCGACCGGCGCTTCTGTGGGAAAGGCGAAGCCTGTCGCCGCCGCGGCAAGGGCAATGCCGCCCACGCCCCCAAGCAAGATCCGCTTCATCATGACAGCCCCCTGCAATTGTTCATGCCTTCAGGCACCTTGCCCCTTAAAGGATTAATGGAGCCGGAATTGCCCGGTAAGGCAAGGTCAACGGCGGGCGACACGGGACACCATGCCGCCTGCCGCCGCCTCTCAACCTTCGCGCGGGTAGGCCAGCACCGGCTTGCGGGCGGCCTGCGCCTCGTCCAGCCGCGCGCGCGGCGCGTGGTGCGGGGCGGTCTTGAGCGCCTCGTCCCCGGCCTTGGCGCGTTCGCCCAGCGAGCGCATGGCGACGATGAACTGGTCGAGCACCGCCTTGCTCTCGGTCTCGGTCGGTTCCACCAGCATTGCGCCGTGCACCACCAGCGGGAAGTACATGGTCATCGGGTGGAAGCCTTCGTCGATCAGGCCCTTGGCGACATCCAGCGTGGACATGCCTTCGGCAAAGCCGTGGTCGCTGAACAGGGCCTCGTGCATGCAGGGGCCGCTGTCGCCAAACGGCGCGTCGAACACGTCGTCCAGGCTGCGCAGCAGGTAATTGGCATTGAGCACGGCATCGCCGGATGCCTGCCGCAGCCCATCCGCCCCGTGGCTGAGGATATAGGTCAGCGCGCGGGTGAACATGCCCATCTGCCCGTGGAAGGCAGCCATGCGGCCGAAGCTGTCGGTGTGGCCGAACTCTTCCGCGTTCTCCTCTTCCACAAGGTGGACGGTGCCGTCCTCCATGCGGGCAGTGAAGGGCAGCGGACCATAGGGACACAGGGCTTCGGACAGGACCACCGGGCCGGAGCCGGGGCCACCGCCGCCGTGCGGAGTGGAGAAGGTCTTGTGCAGGTTGATGTGCATGGCATCGATGCCAAGGTCACCCGGACGCACGCGGCCCATGATGGCGTTGAAGTTGGCGCCGTCGCAGTAGACGAAGCCGCCCGCCGCGTGGACCGCGTCGGAAATCGCCTTCATCTCGCGTTCGAACAGGCCGCAGGTGTTGGGGTTGGTGATCATCACCGCCGCCACGTCCGGGCCAAGACGCGCCTTCAGCGCTGCCAGGTCAACCCGGCCATCCTCGGTCGCGGGAATGTCCTCCACCTCGTAACCGGCGAAGGCAGCGGTGGCCGGGTTGGTGCCATGGGCGCTTTCGGGCACCAGCACCACCTGCCGCGCATCGCCGCGCGCTTCCAGCGCTGCACGGATGCACAGCATGCCGCACAACTCGCCATGGGCGCCGGCCTTGGGGCTCATCGCCACGCCGTGCATGCCGGTGAGCGTAATCAGCCAGTGTGCCAGTTCGTTGATGACACCCAGCGCACCGCGCACGGTATCGACCGGCTGCAGCGGGTGCACGTCGGCGAAGCCGGGCATCCGCGCGACCTTCTCGTTCAGGCGCGGATTGTGCTTCATGGTGCAGCTGCCCAGCGGGAACAGGCCCAGGTCGATGGCATAGTTCTGCCGGGAAAGGCGCGTGTAGTGACGCACCGTTTCGGGTTCGGAGAGGCCCGGCAGGTCGATCGGCTGCTGGCGCGCGAACTTGCCGAGGCGGTTGGGCGCCTCGGCATCCGGCTCGGGCAGGTCGACGCCGCAGGTGTCGCGGTTGCCGAGCTCGAAGATCAGTCGCTCTTCCAGCATTAGTGCCTTGTTGCCGGTGACGGTGGGATATTCCGCGTCATGATCGGCAGGGACGGGGGTGCCGGGCTTCCAGCCGCTCTGGTTGATCTGGTTCATGCCCGAATCTCCTTGGACAGCGCCTCCTCAAGCGCGGCGGCAAGCTTCTCGAAGTCCTCCTCCGTATTGGTCTCGGTGACCGCGATAACGAGGCCGTTCTCGCGCCCGTCGCCATCGGGGAACAACCGCCCCAGCGAGACGCCGGCCAGGATGTCATGCCTGGCGAGATCGCGCACCAGCTGGCGGGCATCGGCATCCACCATCAGCGTGAACTCGTTGAAGAAGCTGTCGTTGAGCACGCGCGCGCCGGGCACCTTGTCCAGCCGGTCTGCGGCGAGGCAGGCGAGGCGATGGTTTTCGGCAGCGAGCGCGGTCAGGCCCTTTTCGCCCAGCAACGTCATGTGCACCGAAAACGCCAAGGCGCACAGCCCGCTGTTGGTGCAGATGTTGCTGGTCGCCTTCTCGCGGCGGATATGCTGCTCGCGCGTGGAGAGCGTCAGCACGAAGCCGCGCTTGCCGTTAGCATCCACGGTCTCGCCGCAAAGACGACCCGGCATCTGCCGTACGTGCTTGGGGTTGGTGATGGCGAACAGGCCAAGGTACGGCCCGCCGAACTGCAGGCCGACGCCCAGCGACTGGCCTTCGCCCACCACGATGTCGGCGCCCAGGTTGCCCGGAGCCTCCAGCGCACCCAGCGCCACCGGCTCGGTATTCACGACGATCAGCAGCGCCCCCTTGGCGTGTGCGGCATCGGCGATTGTCTGCAGGTCGGGGATGCGGCCCATGATGTCCGGGTACTGCACGACGACGCAGGAGGTTTCCTCGTCGATGCGGGCGACGATGTCGTCCTCGCCAACCTCGGCCCTGGCCACCGGGTAATCGTAGTCGATGTGGCCGGGGGTGAAGTGGGCCATGGTCTGCGCGACGGAGACGTAGTGCGGGTGCACGCCATCGGTGATCACGATACGGTGCCGCTTGGTCAGCCGCGCGGCCATCACGATTGCTTCCCAGCAGGCGGTCGAGCCGTCGTACATCGAGGCATTGGCGATCTCGCAGCCGTAGAGGCGCGCCACCTGCGTCTGGAACTCGAACAGCATCTGCAGCGTGCCCTGCGCGATTTCCGGCTGGTAAGGCGTATAGGCTGTCAGGAACTCGCCCCGCTGGATGATGTGGTCGACCGTGGCGGGCACGTGGTGGCGATAGGCCCCCGCACCGCAGAAGAAGGCCGCGTCGGCAGCCGCAAGGTTCTGCTTCGACAGCGCCCGCATGTGCTTTTCGACCGCCATTTCGTTGGCGTGCAGCGGCAGGCCCTCGATGGGGCCATCGAGGTAGAGGTCGGACGGCACGTCGGCGAACAAGGCATCGACGCTGGGCGCGCCGATTGTGTCGAGCATGGCCTGCCGATCAGGGTCGGTGAGGGGGAGATAGCGCATGGCGATCAGTCGAGCCCTTCCACGAACGCCTTGTAGGCGGCTTCGTCCATCAGCCCTTCCAGTTCCCCGGCATCGGCTACGGTCAGGCGGAAGAACCAGCCCTCTTCCTCGGGCGAGGAATTGACCAGCGCGGGATCGTCTTCCAGCGCCGAATTGCCTTCGGTCACCGTGCCGCCGATCGGGGCGTAGACGTCGCTCGCCGCCTTTACGCTTTCGACCACGGCAGCTTCCTTGCCCTTGGCCAGTTCGGTGCCGGCCTGCGGGACTTCGACGAAGACGACGTCGCCCAGCTGTTCCTGCGCATAGTCGGTAATGCCGATGGTGGCGGTGTCGCCGTCGACGTCGATCCATTCGTGTTCTTCGGTGAAATAGCGGGGCATGTCAGCTTCCTTTGCGGTGATATTTGTGAGGGACGAAGGGCATGGGCACGACGCGTGCCGGCAGGCGGCGGCCACGGACCTCTATCTCAAGCTCGGTGCCGTTCTGTGCCTGTTCAGTCTCGACGTAGGCCATGGCGATCGGGTGGCCGAGCGTGGGCGAGAATCCGCCGCTGGTGACCGTGCCGACCAGCGCATCGCCGGAGTAGACCTTGGCCCCCTCGCGGGCCGGGAGGCGGCCTTCCAGCGAGAGGCCGACCCGCTGCTGCGCGCAGCAGCCGTCCTCCAGTCGCACCATGCAGGCGGCATGGCCGAACCAGCCGCCGCCTTCGCGCCGCGACTTGCCGAGCGCGAAGGCCAGGCCGGCGCTGACCGGATCGGTGTCCAGCGTCAGGTCATGACCGTAGAGCGGCAGCCCCGCCTCCAGCCGCAGGCTGTCGCGCGCGCCAAGACCGGCGGGCTTCACCCGCTCGTCGGCCACCAGCGCATTGGCGAGGTCGACCACGCTATCCTCGTGCACGGCGATTTCGAATCCGTCCTCGCCGGTATAGCCCGCGCGGCTGACCCACAGGTGGGCGCCGTCCCACTCGAACAGGCCCGCGCGCATGAAGGAGAGCTCGGCAACGCCGGGAACGATGGCTTCCAGCACGGCGGCGGCTTCCGGCCCCTGCAAGGCCAGCAGGGCGAAATCGGCGTGGTGGTTGAGGGTAACTTCGTCGTCCAGGTGTTCGCGCAGGTGGGCGATGTCGTCCCACTTGCAGGCACCGTTGACCACCAGCGCATAGTGCGGACCGGTGTTGGTGACGATCAGGTCGTCGATGATGCCGCCGCTCTCGTCCAGCAGCAGCGAATAGCGCATCTGGCCCTTGGGCAGACTGGCGACGGCGGTGGGAAGCAGCTTCTCCAGCTCGCTGGCGGCCTTGTCGCCGGAAACGGTAAGCTGGCCCATGTGGCTGACATCGAACAGACTGGCGTGGCTGCGGGTCCACTCGTGTTCGGCGACGATACCTTCATACTGGATCGGCATCTCGTAGCCCGCGAAGGGCACCATGCGCGCGCCGCGCTCACGGTGCCAGGCATCCAGCGGCAGCTTCTCCAGCGGCAGGTCTTCCAATTCTTCGGTATCGCTCATCGACAGGTCCCGGCACAGCTCGGCAGCACCCGGCAATCGAGCACTTTCGCCATGCCCCCTCTGTCGTCAGACCTGAGAGACACACGCGGCTTGCGCCGCGCTTACCCCTTCGGTGGTGCCCGCAAGCGCGAACACGCTTTCCAGAGTGCCTGACCTAAACGCGCGGTCCTTGTCGCCTGAGAGTTTCCGGGGCGGTTGCTCCTTCGGCGGCTTCGACAGGAGGTGCCGAAACGCTCTCCCGCGCGCCCAGCCTATCCGCTTATTCGTTCACATATGCGAATCGACAGGCCATTTGCCTCTGCTGCAAAGCGGGCCCCCGGTCAATCGCCAAAGCGCCACCAAGCGGTGGAAATGCGATTATTTGCGCCGGACGCGGTCAGCCACCACGGCAGCGACGAAGGCGGGGGCGGAGACGAACATGCGCCGCCACAGCCGCCTGGGTTCGCCCACGAGGCGCGGCAGCCATTCCAGGCCGAGGTCGCGCCAGACCTTGGCAGGGCGCTTGATCCGTCCGGCGTAGAAGTCGAACACCGCCCCGATGGACCCAATCACCTTGGTATCCAGCTTGCCGCGGTTCGCCTCCACCCATTTTTCCTGCTTCGGGGCGGTCATGCCGACCCACAGCACGTCGGGTTTGAAGGCGTTCACGGCAGCATGCATCGCCGCATTGTCCTCGTCGGAGAAGGCCGGCTTGTAGGGCGGGGAATAGGTCTCGACGGTAATGCCGGGATAGTCCTGCGCCATCTTCTCGCGGATGATGGCCAGTACCTCTTCCGAGGAGCCGAGGAACATCATCCGCCCCTTGCGCGCCTGCAGCAGCTCGCTGGCCAGCTGGAAGATGTCGAAGCCGGTCACGCGGTCGGTGATGTCGCCGCCGAGGAATTTCGAGGCGAAGACGATGCCTACGCCGTCGGGCACCAGCAGGTCCGCCTGCCGCAGGGCGTACTTGAAGGCGGCGTCGCCCCGCGCGACCTCGATCGAATGCGGATTGGCGCAGGCGATGTGCCGCGCCTTGCCGTCTTCGGCGTCGAGCCAGCGCGCGACATGCGGCGAAAGAGCGGCGCTGGCCAGCGTACAGACCTGGTAGTCGAGGATACGTTCGGTGGGGAAGGTGGTGGTCACTCGGGCTGTTCCTGCGGTCCCGCATCCAGCAGCGGGGCAATCTTGGCGTAGAGGTCGGCCGTCACCTCGCGGCTGCCGGCGGCATTGAGGTGGATCGGGTCGATAAAGAACTCGGTGCGCTCGCTCCACGGGTCGCGCAGGTCGATGAAGGTGACGTTGTCATGTCGGTCGGCGAGGCCTTGCAGCAGCGCGTCGACCTCTGCCGCCTTGTCCGGCTCGATCGCCTGCCACTGGGCGGTAGTGGGCACGAAGGTGAGGAAGACCGGCCAGCCCTGTTCCTCGCTCTCGGCCAGGAAAGCCTCGAGCGCGGCGACCTGGTCCGGATTGATGACAATGCGGCGATAGTTGCCCGCCGCTACCCGTGCCGCCAGCGTCTCGGGATTGAACCTGCCGACCACGGCATTGTCCCAGTTGCCCAGCCAGCCCCGGATCGAGGCGTTGAGCAGCACGTCGTTGTAGCGCGCCAGGTGGCTGATCCGGCGCACGGCGATCTCCCAATCGTCCGACGCGCGCTGGTGCAGCAGGTTGCCGACCAGGGGATCGTCCATGTGCGGATAGAACAGCAGGTGCGAATTCGAACTGAGCCCGCGCGCGGTGAACAGGTGGTGGTCCACCCCGAAGATGATGCCGCGTACGCCGTCGGGATGCAGCTCGGCATAATGCCTGGCCATCAGGATGCGGTCTTCCAGTTGCGCCCCCGCACGGGCGTAGTTGGCGACCGGCACGCCGAGGTCCCGCTCCAGCTGGCTCTTGTCGAGGCCGAGCACGACATGGCTGTGCCCGACCATCACCACCGCTTCCGGCTGGTCGAGGCCGAAATAGCGGTCCAGCCCGTGGCGCAAGACGCCATCGGCGGCACGGTCCACCACGAAGAACACCGCCAGCGCCACCAGCACTAGCAGGGCGGGGCGCTTGAGGCGGGAGGCGAAAGAAGTGTCGGTCATCGCGCGCCTCCTAGAACTGGAAATAGATGAAAGCGGAGGAGCTGACGCCCAGCAGCGCGATGCCGCAGACGAGCAGCGCCGATCCGACCGCACGGGCGACGGGCGGGAAACGGCTGGGTGAGAAGTAGAGCGAGAACCAACCACGCGCCTGCAAGACCTGCACCGCCATCAGGAACACGATCAGCGCCATGTTGATGGCGGCGGTGAAGCGCGATGCGCCAAGGTCCGGCATGGCGCCGGTGTCGGTCAGGATGGTGGTGACGATCAGCCAGGCATCGCCAATGCTTTCCGCGCGGAAGAATACCCAGGCCAGCACCACCGCGTGGAAGGTGACGAGGATGCCCAGCAGCACGCCCCACCAGTTCGGCTTCTCCGGCGTCGGCACCAGCTTGTTCCACAGCCATTGCACCACGTAATAGGCCGCGTGCAGGGCGCCCCAGACGACGAAGGTCCAGGCCGCACCGTGCCAGACGCCGCTGACCACGAAGACGATCCAGATATTGCGCATCCACATCAGCGTGGAGACGCGGTTGCCGCCCAGCGGGTAGTAGAGATAGCTGCGGAACCAGCTGGTCAGCGAGATGTGCCAGCGGCGCCAGAAATCGGCGATGGAAGTCGCCAGATAGGGCAGGGCGAAGTTCTTTGACAGGTTGAAGCCGAGGATCCGTGCAGAGCCGATGGCGATGTCCGAATAGGCGCTGAAGTCGCAGTAGATCTGGATGGCGAAGAAATAGGTGGCCAGCAGCAGGGTGGAGCCATCGTACAGCTCCGGCGCGGCATAGACCTCGTCGACATAGACGCCCAGCCGGTCCGCGATGACGATCTTCTTGAACAGGCCCCAGATGATCAGTTGAACCCCGCTGCCGAGCCGCTCAAGATCGAAGCGGTGCTTTTCCTTGAACTGGTCGAGCAGGGTGCTGGCGCGCTCGATCGGACCGGCGATCAGCTGCGGGAAGAACACCACGTAGGTGGCGAAGCGGGTCAGGCTGCGTTCCGGCCCGTGGTCGCCGCGATAGACGTCGATCGGGTAGGACAGCGCCTGAAAGGTGAAGAAGCTGATGCCGACCGGCAGGATGATCGGCAGGTAAGGCACCATGTAGGTCATCCCGCCCGCCTCGAACGCCGCGCGGAAGCTGTCGTTGAAGAAGTTGAAGTACTTGAAGAAGAACAGCACGCCCAGCGAGGCGACAATGGCGATCCAGAGCCAGGCCTTGCGCTTGCTCTCGTCCGAAGCATCGGCGATGCGCCGTCCCGCTTCCCAGTTCACCAGTGTGACGCCGCCGATCAGGAAGGCGAACTTCCAGTCCCACTGCATGTAGAAATAGTAGCTCGCCCCCAGCAGGAAGGGCACGCGCCAGCGCATCGGCAGGGCAAAGAACACCGCCACCACGACCACGAGGAAGGCGATATATTCCCACGAGTTGAACAGCATCAGGCGGGCACCTTCCCGGCCATCGCCCGGTCATAGGTGGCCATCAGCCGCTCGTAATAGAGGTCGCTGGTATATTCGCGCTTCACCCGGTGGAAGCCGGCTTCGCCCATCGCCCGGCGCCGGTCCTCGTCCTGCCACAGCGCGGTGACGGCATCGGCCAGCGCAACCTCGTCATGCGGGGGCACCAGCACGCCGGTCTCGCCGCCGCCAACCAATTCGGGCAGGCCGCCGATATCGGAAAGGATGACCGGGCGGGAGTGGCGCATGGCCTCGATCACCACGCCGGGAAAACCCTCGTACCAGATGCTCGGTGTCAGGAGCATCGCCGCGTCACGATAGAACTGCGCCAGCTCGTCCGGGCCGAGATTGCCGAGCAGTTCGACATTGGCGGGGATGTCCTTGCGCCCGGCATAGTTGCCCGGATTGCCCGCCAGCCGGAAGGGTATCTGCGGCGTGCGCGCTGCGGCTGCGAACAGGGTCTCGATGCCTTTTTCCGGGCTCAGTCGACCGACGAAACCGACGAAGCTGCCCGGCGTCCAGGCGGGGGCGTCTTCGGCGATGTCGATCATGTTCGGGATCACGTCGATGCGGTTCGCCGGATAGCCCTCACGCACCAGCACGCCGCGCTGGAACGCGGTCTGCGCGTAATACCGCGTCACGTTGTCGCGATAATAGCCAGCCTTGCGCGCCCAGGCATTGCGCGCGGCATAGGCGGCAGACTTGAACGGGTCGTTTTCGCAGTTCTTCGCCACGCAGTTCCATTCGCGGCCGCCGGAACAGGCTTCGCAGACCTTGCCGTGGCTCAGGAACAGTCCGTTGGGGCAGACGAGACGATAGTTCGACAACCGCATCACGATGGGCACGCCTGCCTCGGCAATCACCGGCAGCACGGCAGGGGAAATCAGCGGGAAGAGGTTCTGCACCTGCACGATGTCAGGACGGCTGGCGGCAATGCGCTCGGCCACAGCCTTGCGCGATTTCGCGGAATAGATGCCCGATGCCGCTGCGCCCAGCTTGCCGCCCACACCGTGAATGTCGGCGCTGTCGGCGAACCAGGTGTCCACCTCGTGCCCGCGATCGCGCAGCAGCGCCACGATGCGGTCGAGCATGATCTCCTCGCCGCTTCGCTTGCCGTACCTGTTGTGGACGAACAGCAGCTTCATTGACGCGCGGGCGTCGGTTCCCCGGTGGCCTGGGGCGCCATGGGGGTGCCCCGCCGCTGGATGTCCGCCTGTTCTCGCGTGGCCCGCAGGGTGAAAGTGTGAAGGAAGGCGAGCACGGCCAGCGCACCGACGACGGTGGGGTCGAATGCTCCGCCCAGGATTGACTTCGAATTGTTGTTCACCAGCAGCATCACCACCGCCGCCAGGCTGCCGAGGCCACCGGCGATCCTGGCCCGGCTTGCCGCCACCGTCTCAATCGTCAGGCGGATCGAATGGTACACCAGCAAGGCAAACCCGATGATGCCCAGGCCCGCCAGCGCCTCGATATAGCCATTGTGGGCATTGGTGGTGGCCAACGTTCCGAACTGGTCGCCGATGCGCGCGACGATGGCGAAGCCCTGGCCGATCAGGGGCTGCTCGATGAAGGCATTCCAATAGCCTTGCCAGAGGAAGAACCGCCCGGTGAGATGGGAGACTTCGTCCACCGATCTGCCGGTCAGGACCGTAGTTGAAAGCAGTTGCTCGCTGGTGCCCATCACTACCACCAGGGCGAGGCAGGCGACCGCAGCCGGGATTACGATGACCTTGCTGCGCGACAGGAAGGGCAGCAGCACCAGCATGCCAAGCGCGATGGCGATGTTGGAACCTGCACTGGTGCCGAGGATGGCGAATATGACGAATACCCCGGCCCATCGACGCAATGCGGCCTTGCGTAGCGGGTCCGCCCGCAGGCTTTCGCCCAGCGCATAGAGGAAGCCCATGCCGGCGGTGACGGTGTAGACGTTGGTGTGCAGGCCCTGCACGCTTATGCCGCCGGTCATCACACGCTGCATCAGGCTCAGCACGGTTACGATCATCAGCGTCCACAGCATCGCCCGCTCCGCATCGCGCCAGTTGCTGTAGCCGTCCATCAGCACATAGAGGGCGCCGAACACCGCGAGCACTTCGCCGGCGCGGAACAGCGTGTAGAGCGGTTCCTGCGACCAGAACGCGCTGAACGCCGCCACGGCCAGGTAGACCAGCAGCAGGATTGCCGAAGAGGACTGCAGTTTCATCAGCGTGCCGCGTGCCCGTGGATGGACGACGAGAAGACCGAGGATGGTCGCAACGATCAGCACGGCGAATGTGGCCGAGCTGTCGATAGCGTTGAATTCGCTGGTGTCGCGCCGCCGGATCAGCACGGTCGTGCGCATCAGGCTGAGCAACAGCAGCAGCCACAGGGCATAGTCGACAAGTCGTGTCAGGCGCATCAGCCTCTCCCCCGGTGCGCGATGGCGATTTCGCAGGCTTCGACGATCGAGCGGGCGGCATTATCCGGCCCGTAATCATGCACGATCTCGCGCGACACCCGGCCCATGGCGGCCAGCCCGTCGCGCCCCTGCGATTGCGCCTGGCGCAAGCTCTCGGCGAGTTGGTTCGTGTTTTCGGGCGTGAATGTCCAGCCATTTTCCGGTCGGACAAGTTCCGGCCAGCAGCCGTTGTGGACCGAGCTGAGGACCGGCAGGGCAGCTGCCATGGCTTCGGGCACGACCAGCGACCAGTTGTCTTCCAGCGTGGTGATCAGGAAGGCATCGGCGGCAGCGTAATAGGGCGCCAGCTCGTCATAGGGTACGCGCCCGGCAAAGACGACATTACCCATGGGTGCGGCGCGGGCCTGCAATTCTTCGCGCAGGGGGCCGTCACCCACCAGCAGCAGCGTCGCGGCACCGGGCGCGAAACCCGCCGCCTCCCACCCGTCGAGCATTTCGCGAATGCCCTTCCGCTCGTCGAGGCGGCCGACGTACAGGAAGGTGACGCCACCAAGGCCATGCTTCTCGCGCAGGGCCGCGCGCTCGGCTTCGCTAACGGCATTGACGGCGGCTTCCAGCCCGTCGGTATCGGCGCTCATGTGGCCCAGCGTGATGCGCTTCGGGTCCATACCGAGGTCCTCGACCGTGTACTCCTTGCACAGCCGCCCGCTGCAATCCATCGCATCGGCCAGCTTCACGATCTGCCGGCGATAGCGCGTGCGGATGCCTTGGGCATGTCGCTCGGTATGGCGGGTGCGCTCGTAATTGATCACCAGCGGGGTGCCATGGCGCAGCCGGTGCAGCGCGGCGGGCAGGGTCCATTTGAAGAAGCCGTCGGCGACAAGTACGTCTGGCTGCAGCCGGGAGATATGCTTGCCCAGGCCCGGTTGCCAGCGCAGCGAGACATTGCGGTTGGCCAGGTGGTGCTGGTCCTCGCCGCCCAGCTTGAATTCGCCGGTGAGCGGATAGGCCCGTTCGCCCAGCGTCTCGACCGCCTTGGCGGTGACCGTCTCGGGCACGTACTCACCGGAGAATGACAGGTGCAGGCCGCCGTTGGTCAGCTGGTCCACCTCCCGGAACACCGGGATGCGATAGTCGAGAAAGCTGCGCGTGACCCAGGCGATCCTCATGCCGACCCTTTCAGCTCTTCGAAGCGGCGCAGGTGAGCGAACAGGATGGCAGGCGCGGCGTCAGCAAAGGCATCGGCCTTGGCTTGGGTGGCGGGATCGAACAGCTTGTCCATCACCATGCCGGGATCGGACTGCATCAGGTCGTGGCTGTGGAAGTAGCGATCGAGGATGCCTGCTCGCTTCGCCAGGTCGTGATTGGGATTGCGCGGGTCGGGCTTGCCCCAGCGCTTGCGGGTCACGTCCATCGTCACCACCGGCGTCTTGTTGGTGACGCAGGACACGAAGGCGTGGAAGCGCATGCCGATGAAACCCGCGCAATTGGCCAGGCAGGAATACCAGGTCAGCGGTGACATTGGCAGGTCCAGCTTGCCATCGACGAAGTCGTAGCTGTCCTTCTCCGCCGGGTTGGCCAGCGTCAGGGCGCGGTAGCCGCGATCCTTGATCGCCGCGACCATGCCCCGCAGCCAGGCTTCGTCGAACTCGCCGTTGAGCAGGACGACGTCGGACAGGTCGTCCTGCGGCTGTTCGTCTTCGGGCACGGTGAAGGCCGAATTCAGGCCGAACACCGGGTCAGGGCTGTAGAGCGGGTTCGCGCCGCCGCGCGACAGCCAGCGCACCAGCGTCCCGGTCCAGTCGTCGCGCACGGTGACGAAATCGAAGTCGCGCAGCGCGTCGCCGACCTTCTTCATCATATGCGGTTTGAGGAAATAGAACGACGTCCCGCGGCTGGAAGCGGCGATCGAGCCCTTGATCAGCCCCGGCGCATCGAAGGGCAGGTAGAAGGGCGGCACGCGGTCGGCCCAGCTGAAGGCCTCGAACGGGTTGGAACGGCCGAGCAGCTTCTTGGCCACGCGCACCGGCTCGTAAGGGGTGGCGAGGCGGAACACCGCGTCCGACCCGGTGACGACCCCGTCCAGCTCCTCGCGGCAATAGTCCGCTACCGCCTCGACCGATGTAAGCGCGGGAGAGAGCGTGTAATAGCGCTCGGCAAACTTGTCGTGTTCGGCAATCTGGTTGGCCGGCACCATCTTCTCGAAGGCGGCCAGCTTGGCCTCGTCGAGGTAGTTCACGATCACCGGCTCGTAACCCAGCTTGCGCAGCATTTCCTGCGTTGCCAGCGTCTGCAGGTTGGCGCCGAAGTTGCGGCTGGAATGGAAGGTGAGGACACCGATCTTCATCGCGCCGCCTCCTGCGTTCCGCCCAGTCGCGCATTCATCCGCCGCACGCCGGGCAACAGCGCCCAGGCCAGCATCCAGCGATTGTCGCGCAGCCAGCCATCGTCATAGCGGATGGCGGCCAGTTTCTCCGGTTCGAAACGCATGCGGTTCCCGAAAATCGAATGGTTGTCGCCGCGCGCCGAGGCATCGCCATAGGGGGCGATCTCGGCCCCGATGAAACGCTCTATCTCGGTGCGCACCGCCTCGCTGTCGAAGCAGAGGCGTTCGTATCTGACCGGGAGTACCGGCAGGTCGTAGCGGACAACCACCTGCTCCACCTCGGCATTGATGCGTTGCCACTGGCGGGCATCGAACAGCGGGTTGCGGGCGGCGAACTTCGCCGTGCCCTTCAGCAGGCCGTGACGCTGAACGTTGGAGCCCAGCGTCGCGACATTGTTGCGGGCATAGCTCTTCTGCATCGAGACCAGCCACGAGCGCACGTCGCGCACGAGGTGCAGCACCCTGATGTCGAAGGCGCCCGATTGCGCGGCGCGCTCCAGCCCTTCCGGCGCCTTGGAACTGTCGACCATCACCGCCCCTGCACCGAAGCGAGCGGCAAAGCCATCGCCCAGCGCGGCATAGCGGCGGTTCTCGTCTTCGCGCGGGATGGTGCGCAGCAGTTCGACCACCTTGCCCCAGAACGGGCATTCGGCCACGCCCTTGCCGCAGGAGCACTGGTGCCCGTCCAGATTGTCGATGATCGGATTGCGCCGGTCGACCAGCTGGAAGATCTCGCCCAGCCCGACATGGCCCTTCGCCCCGCTGACGAACATCTCCAGCAGGGTGGAGCCGCTATGCCCGGCTCCGGCAATGTAGATCAGCGGGCGGCGGGTCATCGGTCAGGCGGCGCCGCGCTCCCCGGCCAGCGCGATCACGCGCTTCAGTAGGTCTTCCACCTCGTCCGCCGCCTCGGTGGCGAAGGCATCGCAGGATGCCTGCGTCTCGGCAGAATCGAACATCAGCCGTAGCAGCGTATCGGGCGATTGCTGGACCAGGTCCTTCTCCAGGAAGAAGCGCTCGGTCCCGCCGGCGCGCAGCAGCAGGTCGTAATAGGCATCGGACTTGGCCTTCTCCATGTCCTTCAACGGGTCCATGCAGATGAACGGCGTCTTGGCGGCGATGGCAGCGATGATGGCGTGGATGCGCGGGCCGATATAGCCCGCCGCGCTGGCGATGGCCTGGTACCATTCGACCGGGCTCATCGGCAGGGTGAGGTTGTCGTCGATCCCCTCGTGATTGAACTGCTTGCCGGGGTTGGGCAGGCTGACCAGACCCATGCCGCGGTCTTTCAGCGCCGCCTGCAAGTCGGCGATCCAGGCCTTGGGGAAGCCGCCGGTGATCAGCACCTTGTTCGACAGGTCGCCGCGTTCGGCAGGCAGTGGCGGCAAGTCGAAATGGCGTTCCAGCACGAACAGCGGATCGGCGCGGACTTCGGCCTGCTTGCGACCCTTGGTGGCCTTGCGCACCAGCTCTGCCGTCCACTTGTCGCGGGTGGAGATGATGTCGAAATCGGTCAGCGACTTGCCGATGGTGCGCTTCACCACCGGGCGCAGGAAGCGATAGTCGGTCAGCCGGCTGCTGGGCGAGAGCGACGCCTTCACTGGCAGCTGGCCGTCGCGTTCCCAGTTGAGGAAATAGGGCGGCACCTTGGTATCGTGGGTGAAGCCGGCGAATGTCTGCCCGCGTCCCAGCAGGCGGTTGATGATCCGCTTCGGGTTGAGGCCCTGGCCGAGGCGGAACACCGCGTCCGAGCCGACGATGACCGCAGCGCAGTTCTGGCGGATGTAATCCGCCAGCGGCTCTTCCTCGGTGAAACGCGGCGAGGTTTGGAAATAGGTCTCGATGAAATCGGCGTGCTGCTGCGCCTGCGCCGCGGTCAGCAGGTCACCGATATTCTCCACCTTCGCCGGGTCGCGATAGTCGAGCACTACGGGTTCGTGCCCCAGCGCCTTGATGCAATTGTAGGTCGCCAACGTCTGCAGGTTCGCGCCGAAATTGGCGCTGTAATGGAAGGTGAGGATGCCGATGCGCATGGGTGTTCTCCGGCGAGGGGTCAGGCGCGGCGGCGCCGCAGCAGTTTGAGAGCGAAATTGCCGCCCAGCCATAGACCGGGCAGGCCCGACAAGACCAGTGCCAGCGCGCCCAGTGCCAACGGCTGCCAGCCGGTGAGCACGCCGGCCTGCGCGGTGATGGCAAGACCGATAGCGAGCGCGGCGAGCAGCGTGCTGGCCGCGATCCTGCGAATGGTGCCGCGCGCGATGCCGAATTCGACATAGAGCAACTGCCCGAAGTACATCACCGCTTCCGAAGCGAGGAAGGCCCAGGCAAGCCGTTCCGCATCGACGGGGCCTGTCGGCAGCAGCAGGGCGGCGACAAAGCCGATGGCCCAGACCACCTGCAGCGCGAAGTTCTGCCAGCGCTTGCCCGATCCATCCTGCACCTTTCGCAGCGCCTGGTTCAGGGCGTAGATGAACACGCTCGCCATCAGCAGCGGCAGGATGGCGCCGGAATTGGCGAAGGCATCGCCGAAGATCATCATCAAGTAGTCGGCAAAGGCGATCACCACCACGCTCAGCGGCAGCGACACGATCAGGATGGCGCGATACTGCATCGCCGTGGCTTCAAGGAAGTTGTCCTTGTCGGCCTTGCCATAGGTCTCGGCCAGGATCGGCATGGCCACGCGCGAGAGGATTTCCGGCATGAACAGCACCAGCGTGCGCCACTGGTTGCCGGCTTCGAACAGCCCCAGCTGGACGTAGCCGTCCTCGGTCCCGGCCAGCACGGTGCGGCCCCACCACAGCACGGCGGCGGTGACGATGCCGACGAACAGGCCGGGCAGGGCGAAGGTCCACAGCAGCGGCAGTTCGCCCTTCCACACGGCGTAGGGCACCTGCTCGTTCACCTCGACCTCGGCCAGCGCACGACGGATGTAGACCCGAAGCACGAGGAAAGAGAGGAAGGCCGCCAGCGCGAGCCCTGCGACTGCACCGGCAACGCCGTAGAAATAGGCGCCGGGCACGATCAGCAGGGCGGTGGTGAGACCCTTCACCGTCTGCACGCGGGCGAAAGCCTTGAAGTTCTCCGTGCCGATCAAGACGGTTTCCCGCATCGAGCTGTAGGCCTGGAAGAAGAGGAAGGCACCGGCGATCTGCAGCGGCAAGGCAAGGCCCGCATTGTCCAGCCAGCGGGCGGCGATGAACGGTCCGCCGAGGACCAGGATGGCGGCGGTGATGCCGCAGAACACCGCCGACATTACCAGGCTCATGCGCAGGATGCGGCCCGCACGGTCGGGATCGCTTTCCTTGAATTCGGCAAGGTGCTTGGTCGCCGTCGTGCCCAGCCGGAAGCCGGCATAGACGGTGAAGAGGTTGGCGGTGGCGCGCACGATACCCAGCTCGCCGAAACCGGCGGGGCCAAGGATGCGGGCAACGAGGATCGAGCTGGCGGCGGTCAGGCCCTTCCAGCCGATCGCGCCCAGCGTGCTCCAGGCGAAGCCGCCCGCCAGCCGCTGGCCGATGCTTTTCTTCTGCGGGGGCTGGCTATCCGTCATGCCGCGATCTCCGCGCAGCCCTAGGCCAGCACCAGGTTGTCGCCGTCCACGCCTGCCCTGCGGAAGGCGTTGCGGGTGTCGACCACCAGCGCCGCGTGCTGCAGCAAGGCGCGATAATCCACCCCGTCGTGGTCGGTGACCAGCAGCAGGGCGTCGTAGTCGGCAGCGAGGTCATCCTTCCACGCAACGCTGGCCATGCCGGTGAGCGAGGGATGTTCGCGGGTCTTCGGGATTTCCGGGACGAAGGGATCGAAATAGGAAACCTGCGCGCCGCGATCCTGCAACAGCTCCATGATCTCCAGCGCCGGGCTTTCGCGCATGTCGTCGACGTTCTTCTTGTAGGCCGCACCCAGCACCAGCACCCGGGTTCCGTTCAGGCCCTTCTGCAGCCGCTGGTCCACCGCCAGCGCCAGCTTCTCGATCACCCTGCCGGGCATGGAGGAATTGATCTCGCCCGCTAGTTCGATGAAGCGCGTGGGCACGGCATATTCGCGCGCCTTCCACGTCAGGTAGAACGGGTCGATCGGGATGCAGTGCCCGCCCAGGCCGGGGCCCGGATAGAAGGGCATGAAGCCGAAGGGCTTGGTCTTGGCCGCCTCGATCACTTCCCACACGTCCACGCCCATCGGCTCGTAGATCAGCTTCAGCTCGTTCACGAGCGCGATGTTGACCGAGCGGAAGATGTTCTCCGTCAGCTTGGTCGCCTCGGCGGCGCGGGTGTTGGAGACAGGCACGACCTTGCCGATGAAGGCACCGTAGAAAGCCGCGGCGGCAGCGCGCGCAGTATCGTCATCCGCGCCCACGACCTTGGGGATCGAAGTGGTGCCGAAATCGGGATTGCCCGGGTCTTCGCGCTCGGGCGAAAAGGCGAGGAAGAAGTCCTCTCCACACGTCAGGCCGCCGCGTTCGAGGATCGGCTTCAGCACCTCGTCCGTGGTACCGGGGTAGGTGGTGGATTCGAGGATCACCAGCTGTCCGGGGCGCAGGGTCCTGGCGATGGTTTCGGTGGTCTGTTCGACGAACGACAGGTCCGGTTCGAAATGCCGATCGAGTGGGGTGGGCACGCAGATGGCGATCACGTCCACCTCGGCCAGCCGCGCGAAATCGGTAGTGGCGTCGAACCGGCCCGTGGCATTGGCAGCGGCGATCTTCGCGCTGTCGATATGCTTGAAGTAGCTGCGACCGGCGGCCAGCGCTTCGGGCTTCTTCGCATCGACATCGAAGCCGGTGACGGAATAGCCGGCATCCACCACCGCCAGCGCCAGCGGCAGGCCGACATAGCCCATGCCGATCACGCCTACGCGGGCGGAACGGTCTTCAAGACGGTTGAGCAGGATCTGGCCCGGATTTGCGGTCATCGTTGGTAGTCTTCGTTCATTTCATTCGGTCGATAAGGCGCAAGGCGAAAATGGCCAAGGCCCAACCGGCGGCGCCAAACCTGTTGGCGGCCTCGAGGATGCGCATGCTGACGCCGCGCGGCATGTCCTGCCCGTAGCTTTCGAGCAGCGCCTTGGCTTCTACCTTGCTGCCGCCCAGCGCGTGGGCGCTCATCAGCCCGGCGGCCACGCGGCCGCGCACGCGGGCAAAGCCCGGCTGGTGTTCGGGAGCGAGCCGCGGAACCACCCGGCGCTCCCATGCCGGGATGGTCGGCGCCCGCTTGCGGCGCGCGGCGTAGCGTTTGCGCCAGCCATACTTGCGGGCGATCCGGTCGGAAGTGCCCACCCACAGCACCTCGGGCACCAGGCCCCAGTTGCCCGCGGTGCCGATCATTGCCCAGAATTCCAGGTCTTGGCTGATCCGGAGGTCGGGGTTCTGCACCCCGATCTCGTCGATCAGCTGGCGCCGGAACAGCACCGTGCCGGTCCGCAAGTGATCGTGATCGGCCCAGAAATCGAAGAAGTTGTCCAGTATCAGCCCGTCGGGGTGCTGCGCCTTCAGGTCGGTGTGGTTTGCCGGGCCGCAATAGTCGCCCTTCGCCCGCTCCACCTTGAAGGCGCAGCTGGCCGCGACGGCTTCGGGGTGTGCGTCGAGGAAGTCTTCCATCCGTTCGAGGAACTCGGGCTCCCAATAGTCATCGGCATCGAGCAAGGCGACGAATTCGCCTTTCGCCACCTTCAGACCGGTGTTCCGGGCGGCACCCTGTCCGGCATTTTCCTGCGCCAGGTGCACCACCTTGTCGCCGAACGATGCAATCACCTTGCCGGTCCCATCGACCGAGCCATCGTCGATGACGATGACTTCCAGCGGCGGACGCGTCTGCGCCAGCGCCGTCTCGATGGCGACGCCTACGCTGGCTTCACTGTTGTAGGCGGGAATGATGATGGAGCTTCGGCCCATTTAACCTCCGGAGCGTCGCGGTAGAGCCCTCTAACAAGCGGTGCAAGCCTTGCCTGTCCGCCTCCCCAACTTCTTCGCAAATGCAATATATTACTGTAACCAATAGGTTGGCCAAGCCGTGAAAACACGCGGGTTGCGATGCTGCCGGGTAGGCAGGACTTGCAGAGATTTGTGCAATCTCTAAGCACATGCGCAATATTGTTTGCGCGAAGAGGGAAAGCATTGGCGCACGGACGGGGGACCATGTCCTGGAGCAAGAGCCTGGCCGACATTGGCCGGGTCCCGCTGGCCTTGCTGGCGACACTGGTGCTGGCGGCCATGCTGTTCGGCGGCAGCTCGCGCTACGATGTCATGCAGAACGTGCTGATGCAGCCGCTGGCCTGGCTCGTGGCCGGGGCCGCACTGGTCTTCGCATCGAAGGACATGCTGCGCGATTTGCGCTGGCCGGTGCTGATGCTGTTGGCGCTGGTGGCGATCACCGTCTTGCAACTGGTGCCGCTGCCGCTGGAGATGTGGATGTCGCTGCCCGGGCGGGAGCCGCTCGGCGATGTCGCCGGTGCGCTGGGAAGCGATGCCGCGCGTCCTGCCTCGATGGTGCCCTGGCGTACGCTCAACGCGCTGATGGCACTGGGCATCCCTATTGCTGCCTTGCTGGTCATGGCCTGCCTTGGCCGCAAGGCCGCCATGCCGGTGCTCGCGGCGATCGTCGTGCTGGCAGCGGCCAATGCGCTGATGGCGCTGATGCAGATCGCCACCGGCTATTCCGACGCCAGCTATCCCTATGCCATCACCAATTTCGGCGCCCCGGTCGGCATCTTCGCCAACCGCAACCACTCCGCTGTACTCGGCGCCCTGGCCATGCTGGTGATCGCCTTTCTGGCGACACGCGACCAGAAACGACGCCTGCCGGGTGCCGAGGTGCTCTTGTGGACGGTGTTCGGCGCCATCTTCCTCACCATTCTGGTCAATGGTTCGCGTGCGGGCCTGCTCACCACCGGGGTCGCGCTGGTGGCTACCGCGCTGCTGGTGCAGCAGCGCATCGCACCTGCGAAGGACGGTGGCGAGCGTGGGCTGGTGAAGTTCGTCCCGGTCGCGATCATTGTCGCCTTCGCCGCCGGACTGTTCCTCCTGTTCCTGTTCGCAGACCGGCTGGTCGCCTTCGAGCGGATGGTGGAAGCCAACCCGCTGGAGGACCTGCGCTTCAGGATCCTGCCGATCCTGGGAGAGATGATCGCCACCTACTTCCCGATCGGGACCGGCTTCGGTGCGTTCGAGGATGTTTACCGCATCCATGAAACGCCTGACCTGTTGGGACCGCGCTACCTGAACATGGCGCACAACGACTGGCTGCAATGGCTGATCGAGGCGGGGCTGGCTGGCCTCCTCCTGCTGGCGGCCTTCCTGTTCTGGTGCGCCCGGATCGTCTGGCGGTTGCGCGGCGTTGGTCGCGGATATGTGGTGCTGGCGCTTGCCGGCCTGGCGATCCTCGCCATCGCCAGCTTTTTCGACTATCCCCTGCGCACGCCGATATTCCAGGTGGTAGGGGTCTGGTTCATTTGCGCCCTGGCGCTCGTAGCCAATGCGGCGATGCGGCAAGGTGTCGAAAACGAAGAGATAAATGAGCAACAGGGGTAAAGCGAAAAGACATAAACGACTATGCCTTTCGCAATAATGGGGGTTTCGCCAGCGGCTTTGCGCGGTTAGGGATTCCCTGCCTTAAGATTTGAGGAGTGGGAAAATCGTGAACGGAACGAAGATCATCAAGGGGGCGATCCTCGCCTTGGCTTCACTGGCGATGGCGTCCTGCGCATCGGTTGACCGCAGCTACGGCGAGGCCGAAGGCATCAGCGTCACCTCGCTTACCGAACTCCCCGCTCCGGCATCGACCCTGCCGCGGTTTTCGCCAATGGCTGTCGTCGAAGTAACGGTGGCACAGGATGAATCGCTCAGCGGCACCTATGTCATCGACGAAACCGGCATGCTCGACTTCCCGCTGATCGGCGAGGTCGCCGCGCTGGGCCTTTCGCCGACGCAGCTGGCTGCCGTTATCAGCAGCCGCCTGTCGGGCGAGTACGTGATCGAGCCGAGCGTTACCGTCAGCACCATCAACGCGGTGCCGCCGACCGTCTCCATCGGCGGACGGGTGAATGCGCCCGGCACCTATCCCATCGCCAATGCCACCACGCTGATGCGGGCGATCAACTCTGCCGGCGGTTTCGACGATTATGCGCGCTCTGATGACGTCCTGGTCTTCCGCGAAGTTGCCGGTGAGCGTTACATCGGGCTGTTCAACATGGCGGCCGTCATGCGCGGCAACCTGCCCGATCCCGCCCTGTACGAAGGTGACATCGTGATCGTGGGCGACAATCCGGGCGAACGTCGCCTGGACCGCATCCTGCAAATTCTGCCGGCGGTTACGTCCAGCCTCGTGCTGCTCGATCGCATCGGCAACTAGTCCAGAGGTACAATGCAATCGCAAATGGATATGAGCGTGGCTCAGGGCGGGGCCAGCGCTGGCGTGCAACAAATCGATGACGCGTTGGAGCTGTTGCTCCAACGCCTCTGGGCGCGCGCCAAGGAACTGAAGTTCCTGCTGCTTTTCGTGATTGCCGCGACGATCCTGCTGGGCGTCGCCGTGACCTTGCTGCAGACGCCGCAGTACGATGCCACCGCGCGGATCGAGATCAGCCGCCTCGATGTCGGCTCTGCCGGCAGCGACGACGTGCGCTTCGACATGCAGATGCGCGACCGCACCTATTACGAGACCCAGTACGAACTGCTTGGCTCGCGCTTCCTTGCCGAACGCGTGGCCGAGGCCGAGAATTTCGCCCAGGATCCGGTCTTTCGGGAGGCGTTCGGGCTGGAGGAAGGCAACCTGACGCCCCGCCGGATCGCCGGACGCATCGCCTCGACCATCACCATTACACCGATCGAGAATTCGCAGCTGGTGGACATCAACTCCACCTCGCCTTCGGGGGAGATTTCCGCGCGCATCGCCAACGCCTGGGCCGAGCAGTTCCTCGAGGCCAATTACGAAAAGCGCTTTGGCGACACGCAGCTGGCGCGCGAGCGGCTGGAAAACCAGCTCGCCGAATTGCGTGTGGCGCTGGAGGATTCCGAAGCGCGGCTGGCTGCCTATGCCAACCAGAACGAGATCGTCGTCCTCAACTCGGCCGCGACCGAGACCGGGCAGCAACAGGCCGGACAGGAAACGCTTTCCACTTCCCAGCTTTCGGCCCTGAACCAGGCGCTGATCCAGGCATCCCTGCGCCGCATCGAAGCGCGCAGTGCGCTTGAGGCGGAACGCAGCGCGGCCGATATCGACAGCGCCGCCGCCTTACGCTCGCGCCGGGCCGAGGCAGAGGCGCAGCTGGCCAATCTCCGCACCACCCTGGGGCCGCAGAATCCGCGCGTCCTGGCGCTGGAAGCGGAAATCGAGTCGCTCGATCGCGCCATCACCAGTGAAGGCGGCATCATGAACTCCGCACGGCAGGCCGCCTACGAGCGGGCGCTGAGCGAGGAAGCGGAGCTGCGGACGCGTTTCAACGAGGCGCGCGCCCGTTACCTGGCCGAGCAGAATGTCGGTACCGAATACGGCATCCTGCGGCGCGAGGTGGATACCAACCGCGAGCTCTACGACGCGCTGCTGCAGCGCTACACCGAGCTGGGCGTGGGCGAGGCCGGCACCAACAACATGACGCTGATCGAGCGGGCAACGGCACCGGGCAGCCCGAGCGGCCCTTCGCTGATGCGCAACCTGCTCATCGCGCTGATCGTCGCCGCGCTGCTGTCGCTGGCCATCGTCTACGTCTCCGACTTCTTCGACCGCAGCCTGCGCCACATCTCGCAGGTGCGCCAGCAGCTCGGCCTGCCGGTGCTGGGTGCTATCCCGAATGCGGATGCCGACGACATGGTCGGGGAACTGCTCGATCCCAAGTCGCAGCTGACCGAGGCCTATGGCTCGACCAGGACGGCCATGCTGTCCGTGTTGCCAAAGGACGCGCGCCGGGTGATCATGTTCACCAGTACGCGCCCGGCGGAGGGCAAGACGGTGTCTTCGCTCGCCCTCGCGCGCAGCCTGCAGCGTGTCGGCAAGCGCGTGGTCCTGCTGGACCTCGACATGCGCCGCGCCGGCCTGTCGCGCCTGCTGGGCGTGACGTCGAAGACCAAGGGCCTGAGCGAGCTGCTGTCCGGGGCATCTGTCGAGGCCAATATCCTCCATCTCGAGGACCACGGCATCGACTTCATCCCCAGCGGCTCACTGCCCAGCGATTCCGGTGACCTGATCGCTCGCGGCGGCCTGGAACAGCTGATCTCCGATCTGGAGCAGCGCTACGATTACGTCATCATCGATAGCCCGCCGGTGCTCGGCCTCGCCGATGCCGTGGAAATCGGCCATTTGGCGGGTGGCGTCATCTATGCGATGCAGGCCAACGAGACTTCGATCTACGCCATCCGCAACGCCCTGGCGCGCCTGCGCCAGCCCGGCGTGCGCCTGCTCGGCGCGCTGGTTACCAAGGTTGACCATCGCAACGACGAATACGGCTATGGCAGCGAATACGGTTACGGCTACAGCTACGAGCCAAGCGAGGCCTGACGCGCGCGAAGGCTGGCGCTGACAAGGAGGAACGATGCGCAAGATCGCGATCCTGGCACTGGCCACGGTCCTGGCCATCGGTTCCGCCAGCCAGGCCTTTTCCAATGCCGTTGCCGACAGTCAGCCAGCCATCGCCGCCCAGTTGTCTCCCTTCGCCGCGCGGCCGCAGCAGAAGCTGGCCACTTCGCTGATCGAAGCAGGAGCCGAAGACGGCTCGCTGGATGTCAGCGCCGCCTTGCCGCACGCCGAGGCCGCGCTGGATAACGACCTGCTGGCGACCGAGGCGCTGGCCGTCATGGCCTTGGCGCAGGACGATCCGGCGGCGCGCAACACCCTGGTGGATGCGGCACTTGCCGTGTCCCGCCGGGGACGGGTGCTCAATTCGGCGGCCCTGGTGGCTGCCACCGCCAACGGCGATACCGATACCCTGCTTGCCGCGCTCAACCGCTCGTTGCTGCTCTATCCGTCGCAGAAGGAAGCGATGATCCCGCTGCTCGTCGAACAGCTGGCCGACGATCGCATGGCCCCGGCCTTCATCCCGCTGCTGGACACCAATCCCGACTGGGCCGAGGAATTCTGGGTCGCGGTCGGCGCTCGCGAGGAGCTGGCGCAGAACGCTGCCACGGTCCGCCTGGGACTGGCACCCGAAAGCGCCGTCAGCCGCGAATCCGATCGCGCCATCCTGCGCCTACTGTCGCGCACCGGTCGGCTGCAGGAAGCCGCTCAGGTCTATGCCCGACTGCGCGGCGAACAGCAGCTGCCGGCGCAGACCGGAAGCCTTGGGTGGCAGAACACCTATGTGCCTTTCGACTGGCAGTTCTACGACGTGGGCGGGCGCTTCGCGCGGCCGGCGTCGGACGGTGAATCCCTGACGATTTCCGTTCGGGCCGGTTACGGCGGGGTCCTCGCGCGCCGGCTGGTGCGGCTCGATGGCAGCACGAGCTTCTTCGAGGTCACCCATTCGCTGGATCCGGCTTCCACCAGCCGCGTGCGGCTGACGCTGGAATGCCCCGACAGCGATGCGCGCTGGTCGGACACGTTCAGCCGGTCACCCACCGGAATGCGCGTCGATGTCCCGATGCCTTGCGAATATGCGTGGCTGGGCATCGAAGCCCGCGCGACCGCGGGTTCCCAGAATATTTCCGGGCAGATCCTCGACATCAAGCGGATGTAATCGCGCCCGGCGGATTGCCGGTGGGCAATCGCGGCTGCGGATAGCGAATCAGCATGTCATGAAAGGGGTGGCGGAGACGGAGGGATTCGAACCCTCGATACCCCGATAGGGGTATGGTTCCTTAGCAGGGAACTGGTTTCAGCCACTCACCCACGTCTCCGGACCCAAGCGGCAAGGCCCGCGCTATAACGATGCCTATCCAGTGCTTCAAGGCCTGCATTTGCCATTGGCGACGAAAGCTTCGTGCCGGCGCGTGAAGGATTCGGTTCGCCGTAAATCGGATTCGCTTTGCCGCGTATTCATTGCCGCTTCAGCCGCCAGGGATTCTCTTATGCGCTGAAAGGATGCGCCCGCCTGCCCGGGGCGCTGTCGAAGAGGTGAATGATGCGCACGATCCGCAACGCCATCGTCCTGGCCATGCTGCCCGCCGCGGCGGCCCTGGCCATGCCTGCTGCCGCGCAGCAGATCGAGACCGTCGATCCCGATCTGATGATCGATGGCGACCTGATGGAGGATTCCGCCGACCGGCAGGCTCCGGAATTGCCGCGCCAGGGCAGCCCCGCCTACGAGGATGGCGACGACCTGGCCTATGACGGTGCCTACGAGATTTCCGAGGCAAGCCCGCGCTACGAGAGCGGGGCAGTGCTCGAACTGCCGCCGGAAGAGCCGCCGCCGCAGGGCACTACGGTCGACGTGGCGCAGGCCGAGCCGCCTGCCGCCGGGCAGACGACCTATGCCGAGGATGACCTGATCGGCGCTGCCGAAGGCCTGTTCGGACGCGGGGCGGAAGGCCTCGCCCGCCTGATCCAGGATGTCCTTGCGGACCAGGGCGAACCCAACGGCTATATCGTCGGGCGCGAGGGCGGCGGCGCCTTCATCTTCGGTGTCCGCTATGGCTCGGGCACGCTGCACCACGCGGTGGAAGGCAACATGCCCGTCTACTGGACCGGCCCCTCCATCGGCATCGATGCCGGTGCCAATGCGGGCAACACCTTCGTGCTGGTCTACAACCTCTACGATACCGAGGATCTCTACGACCGCTTCCCGGCCGGGGAAGGACAGGCCTATTTTGTCGGCGGGTTCAACGCCAGCTACGTGCGGCGCGGCGATATCGTGCTGATTCCCATCCGCGTTGGCGCGGGCCTGCGACTGGGCGTGAACGCCGGCTACATGCGCTTTTCGCGCAAGCAGCGCTGGTTGCCTTTCTGAATCGCAAAGGCGAACTTCGGCTGCGCATCACAAAACTGTTATTCGCGCTCTTGCGATAGCGGCCTGCTGTCGGCATTGAGCCGACATGCTCGACAGACTCGACCAGCAACCGCCCGATGCCCTGCTCGCCCTCATCAAGCTGTATGAGGCGGACGAGCGGCCCGACAAGATCGACCTTGGCGTGGGCGTCTATCGCACCGCCGACGGCGCCACGCCCGTGTTCGGCGCGATCAAGGCGGCCGAACAGCGGCTGATCGATACGCAGGATTCGAAGTCGTACCTCGGCCCCGAAGGTGACATGCGCTTCGTCCGCGGCCTGATGCCGCACGTGTTCGGCGATGCCGTTGCGGACGATGGCCGGATCGACGGGATGCAGACGCCGGGCGGCACCGGCGCAGTGCGCCTGGCTACGGCGCTGGCCAAGGCTTCCGGCGTGAAGCGCGTGCTCATCGGCACGCCCAGCTGGCCCAACCACGCCCAGATCCTGGCGGACGTTTCGCTGGAGATGGTCGGCTTCAGCCATGCCGCCGCCGACGGTACGCCCGACATGGGTGCCTTGCGCGCGGCGCTTGCCGATGCCGGGGAAGGCGATGCCATCCTGCTGCACGGCTGCTGCCACAACCCCACCGGAATCGATTACAGCGCCGACCAGTGGGACGAGATTGCCGGACTGGTGCGCGACAGCGGCGTGCTGCCCATCCTCGACCTTGCCTACCAGGGCCTCGGCGACGGCATGGAGGCCGATGCCTACGGCGTGCGCGCCGTGCTGCCCGCTGTTCCAGAAGCGCTGGTGGCCTACAGCTGCGACAAGAATTTTGGCCTTTACCGTGACCGTGTCGGCGCCTTCTACGCGATGGGCGCCAGTGCCGAGGACACCGTCCGCATCATGTCCAACGCCGCTGCGCTGGCGCGGGCCAACTGGTCGATGCCGCCTGACCACGGCGGTGCCGCCGTGCGCATGATCCTGGAAGACGAGCAGTTGACCGCCGACTGGCTGGCCGAGCTGGAAGACATGCGCCAGCGCATCCGCCAGGTGCGCGAGAAGCTTGCCGCATCGAGCAATGCCGGCGGCGTGAACCTGGCTCCGCTTGGCCAGCAGAACGGCATGTTCGCGATGCTGCCCGTCAGCAAGGAGCAGGTCCAGCAGTTGCGCGAGAAGCACGGCGTCTACATGGCTGGGTCCGGCCGCATCAACGTCGCCGGCCTCACCATGGGGAACATCGACAAGTTCGTGGCCGCCCTGGCGGACGTAACTGGCTGAATCAGGGACAGTCGCACCGGACGTTTTGCGTCCGTCACCTGTTTCTCTTATGACCGCTCCCTTGGTAAGGCCGAGGGAGAAAGATATGGCTAGCCATTCCAGAGAGGATTACGGGGCGCTGGTGGGTTGGAGCACCGAGAAGATCGGTGATCGCATGACCTTGCGCATGCAAAGTGTCTGCAAGCCGGGGCCGCATCGGCGCGGCGATGTGCATTCGCAATTCTATTTCATGGACAAGCAACAGGCCCTGCAGCTCGGCAATTACCTGTTCGAAATCGCAGGGGAAAGCAAACCGCAGCGGCGGCCGGGCTGGCTGGCCCGCCTGCTGGGTTGATCAGCCGCGCAGCACCTGCATGCGATGCAGGTAGCGGGCGATCGTATCGACTTCCAGATTGACTTCCCCGCCCTGGCGCAGCTCGCCCAGGGTGGTGACATCCGCCGTATGCGGAATGATGTTTAGGCCGAAGCGGACCGAGCCGTCGGGACGGTCCTCGACCGAGTTCACCGTCAGCGAGACACCGTCGACGGTGATCGATCCCTTGGCGGCGATATAGGGCGCCAGCTCGGCCGGGGCGGCGACGGTCAGGCGGGTGGAGCCGCCTTCGGGCTGCCAGTCCTCGATCCGGCCCACGGCGTCGACGTGGCCGGTGACGATGTGGCCGCCCAGTTCATCCCCCAGCCGCAGCGAGGGTTCGAGGTTGAGGCGGGCTTCCGCGCGCCACATGCCCTTGGCCGTGCGCGAAGTGGTCTCGGCCGAGACGTCGACCAGGAAATAGGCATCGCCCGCGCTGCCGCCGCGATCGATCACGGTCAGGCACACGCCCGAACAGGCGATGGAGGCGCCGATGTCGATCGTCGCCGGATCCAGCGGGCAGGCAATCCGCACGCGCAGGTCGCCGCGTTCCTCAACGCTTTCGATGGTGCCGATGGCGGTGACGATGCCGGTGAACATGCGGGACCTTTCCGTCAGGACTTTGCGACTGGCGCGGGGAGATAGACTTCGAGGGTGTCCCTGCCAAGCTGTCGCCTGTCGTGCAGCGTGAAACCTTCGGCGAAAGCCCTGTCCAGGGTGGCGTGGCCGATATCGCCGAGGGCGGGTTTGCCGCCGCCGAGCAGCACCGGGGCACGGTAGATCAGCAGCCGGTCGACCAGCCCGGCAGCCAGGAAGGCCGATGCGGTCTGCGCGCCGCCTTCCACGAAGAGGTACCGCACTCCGTCGAGGCTGGCGATGTCCTGCGGTGAGCGGATGGCCGTCCAGCCCTCGGGCGATTCTCCCGATGTCAGGACCACCCGCTGTGGAGAGCGATCCTCCAGCCCCGCAAGGCGGACATCGAGCCGGGGATTGTCGGCGCGCAAGGTGCCGCCACCGACCAGGATGGTATCGGCGCGCGCGCGTTCGCGATGCCCGTGCGCGCGGGCAGGAGCGCCGGTGATCCACTGGCTCTCTCCATCCGAAGTGGCGATGCAGCCGTCGAGCGACATGGCGAGCTTCAGCGTCACATGCGGGCGGCCCTCGCGGCAGTAGGCGAGGTGGCCCGCCAGGCTCGCCCATGCTTCCGCACACTCGACATAGGCGCATTCGATCCCGGCGCGCTTGAGCTCGGCAATGCCGTTGCCCGCAGTCCGCGCATCCGGGTCTTCGGCCCCGTAGAACAGTCGCGCGAGGCCCGATTGCGAGAGCAGGCTGGCGCAGGAGGGTCCGCGCTCGGACCGGTGCGCGCAAGGCTCCAGCGTGACATAGGCGGTGGCTCCGCGCGCCGCCTCTCCGGCCATGTCGAGCGCAACCGCTTCGGCATGGGGGCGACCGCCGGGCAGGGTCCAGCCACGCCCGACGACCTTGCCGTCCTTCACGATGATCGTGCCGACCCCCGGGTTGGGGCTGGCCAGTGGCCGCGCTCGCTCTGCCAGAGCGGCGGCGGCGGCCATCCAGCGGGCGTCGTCAGCTTCCGGCAGCACGCGCGCAATATTCCTCGACTGAGAGGGCGATTTCCTCCGGCGTCGGGCCGGTGTCTTCGGGCGCTTCGGCGGCGCGGCGGGCTTCGATCTCTGCCTCCATCTCGTCGACATCGATGAAGGTCGCGCGTCCCAGCGCCTTGTACATCTCGCGCCGTCGTTCGGCGCTTGCGTCGAGGCGCGCCTGCAGTTCGTCCTTGAAGGCCTGGTTGGCGCAGTTGGACGCGATAATCTCTGCCTCGCTACGGCTTTCGTCCAGCGTGGAGATGTACATTACCTCCGGCCGTTCGGGCTTCACCCGCTCGCTATCGGGGATAAACAGCATGAAGACGCAGAAGGTGGCGGCCACGGCGACGCCGAGGATCGGCCACCGATGCGGCGTCGGCTGTTTCCACTGCTGGTGGAAATCCTCGACCGCGCGGCGCGGCGAAACTCGGCGGAAAAAGCCCTTCATGCAGCCTGAATAGGGACGCGCGCGCGCTTTCGCCAGTGCTGCCTAGCCAAATGCGGCGTAGAGCGAGCGGCCTTCGCGCTTCAGCCAGCCGTCGGCGTCCTCGATCCGGCCATCGAACAGGTTGCCCAGCAAGGCGTGGAAGGCAGGCGAATGGTCGAAATGGACCAAATGCGCGACCTCGTGCGCGACGACCGAGCGGCGCACGAGATCTGGCGCCATTACCAGCCGCCAGTTGATGCGGATGCAGCGCCCCCGCTTGTTGTCGCCCGAACACGATCCCCAGCGCCGCTGCGCGCGCGACAGGCGCAGGTCCGGCTGCGGCAATTCGGCGCGATCACAATAGAAGGCGAGGTCGTCACTCGCGAGCCGCAGGGCTTCCCCCTCAAGCCAGCGCTGCACCCGTCCCGCCAGCCGATCCGCCGGTCCGCCGACCCGCAATTCGCTGCCGTCGAGCACCGGCTTGCGCCCCGCCGATGCATGCCATGCGATCTGCAGCTCCTCGCCGCGATAAGCCACGATTTCGCCGTGGGCGATGCGGGCGGGCTTGGGAACCTTGGCCAGCTGCACGGCGAGCCAGTCATGCCGGGCCCTGGCGAAGGCGAGGGCATCGAGCGTGCGCCCCCAGGTCGGCAGGGTGATCCGCACTTCGCTGCCGTCGGGTGCCAGCCGCATGGTCAGGCGCTTGGCGCGGGCGTGACGGCGAATGGCGATAGGCAGGGTGCGGCCATCGATTTCGATGGCGGGATCCTGATGGTCCTTGTGCAGCCAGTCGATCATCCGGTGCCATCCTCCCACTCGACCACGTGGTGTTCCAGCGGACCGGCGACGGTCTCGCTGATGCAGCGCCCGGCGACGCAGGCACCCGCCTGCAACATGGCATCGCGACTGCCGGTGAGCAGGTGGTGCCACTCGGGCAGCGGCTTGCCCTCCGCCCGGCGGCGGTAGGCGCAACTAGCCGGCAGCCACGGTACTTCGCGCACCAGCTTGGGCGTCAGGCGCAGGCAGTCGGGCACGAAGGCCTTGCGATGGCGATAGTCGCGGCAGCGCGCTGTGCCGGTGTCGAGCAGCTTGCAGGCGACGTTGGTCTCGGCGATTTCGCCGGTGTCCTCGTCTTCCAGCTTGTGCAGGCAGCAGCGCCCACAGCCATCGCACAGCGCTTCCCACTCGGCCCGGCTGAGATCGGCCAGGTCAAGTTCCCAGAAGCGCTCCCTCAGCGCACCCATTTTTCCAGTTCCGCGGCCACGGCATCGGGCGACTGTTCGACCGGGATCAGCGCCATCGGCTGCCCTTCACGATCGACCAGATAGCCCGCCCGCGAATGGTCCATCAGGTAACCACCCGCCTCGCTCTCCTCGAGCTTGGTGTAATAGGCGAAGAAGCTCGCGGCCGCCGACTCGATCTGCTCGGGCGAGCCGGTGAGGCCGATCACGTCTTCCGAAAAGGCGGCGGTATATTCGCCCACCTTTTCCGGCGTGTCGCGCGCCGGGTCGATGGTGATGAAGATCGGCTGCACGTCGTCGGCCAGGTCCGGATTGGCTTCGGCGAAGCGATTATACCCCTGCACCATGCGTTGCATGTCGAAAGGGCAGATGTCCGGACAATAGGCGTAGCCGAAATAGATCAACTGGTAGCGCCCGGCGAAATCCCGGTTGGTCACCTGGTTGCCCTGTGCATCGACAAGGTCGAATTCGCCGGTCAGCGCACTGCCGTACAGCGGCGCATCTTCCAGCGCAGGTTGATCGACGCCGCTGCCACAGGCAGCCAGCGCAAGGGCGAGGGAGGCGGGAAAAACAGCCGAAATGCGTGCAGGCATGACGTAGCGTTCATGCTCTGCTAACGCGCAACAGGCAAGCAGAGTCCGGCACATGCACGGGGCTTTTGCGCACTTAATTGATACAGGAGTACGAGAAGTGGCTCGCGTCACCTTTCGCAATATCGTCTTCACCGCTGCCGCACTGGCCCTTGCCGCACCTGCCGCAGCGCAGTTCTATTCTGACGGCTACCTCTTTCTCGAAGCGGTGAAGGACCGTGAGGGCGACGAAGCGACCGAGCTGCTCAACAAGCCGGGTTCCACCGTCATCAACGCCCGCGACCTGACTTCCGGCGAGACCGGCCTGCACATCACCGTGGCTCGCCGGGACATTACCTGGACCAACTTCCTGCTGCAGGAAGGGGCCAACCCCAATATCGCCGACAATTCCGGCCGCACCCCGCTGATCGCGGCGGCGCAGGTGGGTTTCGTCGAGGGGGTGCGGTCGCTCATCGCGCATGGCGCGCGTGTCGACGTGGCGAATCGCACGGGTGAAACGCCGCTGATCTTCGCCGTTCTCTCGGGCAATCTCGACCTGATCGAGGTGCTGGTGACCAACGGCGCCGATCCGGACCGGGCGGACAACACGGGACGCTCGGCGCGTGAATATGCGTCGCAGCCGGGCGTGTCCTCGCGCGTGCTCGCCGCGATCGAGAACAACGAATCGGACGCCAACTCGGGCGGCGATCGCATCTACGGCCCGGTGTTCTGATGGCCGACCTCGCCTTTGCCGACATGACGCTGGACGAGCTGCGCATCGCGCTTGCGCCGGAAATCGCGGTCGCGGCGATGTTCGACGGCTGGAGCGACGCCGCGCTCGTCTCGGCTGCGGAGACGGTCGGAGTCGATCCCGCTGTCGCGCGGCTCGCCTACAAGGGCGGCCCGATGGACATGATCGATGGCTGGGTGGCCTCGATCGGCGCCAAAATGGAAGCGCATTTCGCGGACGGGCGGCTCGAGAACATGAAAATTCGCGACAAGATCCGCGAACTCGTGCTGTTCCGCCTCAACGCTATCGCCGGGCTGGAAGAATCGCTGCGCCGGGCGATGTCGATCCAGGCCATGCCGCAGAACGTGGCGACTGCATTGAAGCAGGGCTGGTCCAGCGCGGACAAGATGTGGCGGCTCGCCGGTGACACGGCGACCGACTACAACCACTACACCAAGCGGGCGATCCTCGGTTCGATCTACGGCGCGACGCTGGCCGTGTTCGTTGACGACGATAGCGAGGACAAGGCGGAGACGAGGGCTTTCCTCGATCGCCGGATCGATAACGTGATGAGTTTCGAGAAGGCCAAGGCGCAGCTGCTGGGCGGCAATCGCGAGCACTTCGACCTTGCCCGTTTCCTTGGTCGGCTGCGCTACCCGCAGGACTAGGACGCTTTCGCGCCAAGCTCTTATTGATAATCAGTTGCAATTGGCTGGAGCCTCTGGCACCGGGCATTGCCGTGGATACAGAGCTGACTCTCGATAAGCTGGCGCCGCTCGATCGCGCCGAAATCACCCGCGTGGACTGGGACGCGCTCGCGCCCGACGAGGCCAAGCGCCTGCGCGCGCTGGGCATCGACGAAGGCGCTCGCGTGGCCATTGCCCACCGCGGCGTTTTCCTGGGCAAGGACCCCATCGCGCTGATGGTGGGCCGCATGTCGGTGGCCATCCGCCGTGTCCATGCCCGCGCCATGACGGTGGAGCTGGTATGAGCCGCCTGCGGACCGCCGCCCTCGTCGGCAACCCCAATGCGGGCAAGAGCGCGCTGTTCAACGCGCTCACCGGTGCCCGCCAGAAGATCGCCAACTATCCCGGCGTCACCGTGGAGCGGAAGGCCGGACGCATGTTCCTGCCGAGCGGCGAACCGGTGGAGCTGATCGACCTGCCCGGCTCCTATTCGCTCGACCCCGCCAGCCCGGACGAGGAAGTCACCCGGAAGGTGGTGCAGGGCGAGTTTCCCGGCGAAGCCGTGCCCGACGTGCTGGTGGTGGTCATCGATGCCGCCAACCTCGAACAGCACCTCGTCTTCGCACAGGAGCTGGTCGCCCTCGGTCGCCCGGTCGTGGTCGCGCTCAACATGGTCGACCTCGCCGAACGCGACGGGCTGGTCGTCGATCCCGATGCCCTGTCCGCGGCGCTCGGCGTACCGGTCGTTTCCACCGTTGCCGTCCGCCGGCGCGGGCTGGAAGCCCTGGCGGAGGCCATCGGCGAATCCGACAAGCAGGACCTTTCCACCCGGCACGAGGTCGCCGCGCTGACCCTGCCCGAGCGCCGCCTGGCCGCGCGCAACATGGCCAAGGGCGCGATCCTTTCCGAAAGCGGCGAGCACAGGCTGCATGCCAGCCTCGACAAGGTGCTGCTGCACCCCTGGCTTGGTCCCGTCATCCTGTTCGGCCTGCTGTTCGTCATCTTCCAGGCCGTGTTCGCCTGGGCGACACCCTTTGCCGATGCCATCGACGGCGGCATCACCGCGCTGATCGGCCTGGTGGAAGGCGCCATGCCCGAAGGGATTCTCCGCGATTTCATCACCGAAGGCGTGCTGACCGGCGTCGGCTCGGTGGTCGTCTTCCTGCCGCAGATCATTATCCTGTTTGCCTTCATTCTGGCGATGGAACAGTCGGGCTACATGGCCCGCGCGGCCTTCATCATGGACCGCCTGATGGCCTACGTCGGCCTGTCGGGACGCAGCTTCATCCCGCTGCTGTCCAGCTTCGCCTGCGCCATTCCCGGCATCATGGCGACCCGCGCGATTGCCGATCCCAAGGACCGGCTGACCACTATCCTCGTCGCGCCGCTGATGACCTGTTCGGCGCGCCTGCCGGTCTATGCCGTGATCATCGCGGCCTTCATCCCGGCGACTTCGGTCGGGCCGGGCATTGGCTTGCAGGGCCTCGTCCTGTTCGCGCTCTACGTGGCGGGCATCGTCGGGGCGATGATCGTGGCGCTGGTGCTGCGTCGCACCGTGGCAAAGGGCGGCGCATCGGGCTTCATCATGGAGCTGCCGCGTTACCAGTTGCCGCCCGTGCGTGACCTGCTGATCGGCCTGTGGCAGCGCGCCTGGGTGTTCCTGCGCCGCGCCGGTACCATCATTTTCGCCGCGACCATTGCCCTGTGGGTGCTGCTCAGCTTCCCCAAGGCCGATCCGGGTGAAAGCCAGCTCGATGTCAGCATCGCCGGGCAGGTGGCCGACGGGCTGCACGTCGTGATGGAGCCGATCGGCTTCAACCGCGAGATCAGCCTGGCGATCATCCCGGCCATGGCCGCCCGCGAAGTGGCCGTCAGTGCGCTGGCGACCACCTATGCTGTCGATGCCGAGGACGAGGAGGCGGAGGCCGCCGGCCTGATCCCGCGCCTGCAGGCGGGCTGGAGCCTGCCCACCGCGCTGGCCTTCCTCGCCTGGTTCGTCTTCGCGCCGCAGTGCATCTCCACCATCGCGGTTGCCCGGCGCGAGACCAACGGCTGGAAGTGGCCGGCCTTCATGGTCGCCTACCTGTTCGGCCTGGCCTACGTCTTTGCCGGCCTGACCTACTGGGGCGCGGTGGCGCTGGGGCTGTAGCGCCCTTCCTGCCGAAAAACCTCATCCGTTGTGGACATATGCCGGGGGTAGGGGTGGCGACTCACCTGCCCCTTCGATAAGCCCTTTGCCAAGCAGAAGAGGAATCACGAAATGGCGGGCAGTCTCAACAAGGTCATGCTGATCGGAAACCTGGGTGCAGACCCGGAGATCCGCAGCTTCCAGAACGGTGGACGCGTGGCGAACCTGCGCATCGCCACCAGCGAGACCTGGAAGGACCGCAACACCGGCGAGCGGCAGGAACGCACCGAGTGGCACACTGTCGCCATCTTCTCGGAAGGTCTGGTGAACGTCTGCGAGAACTACCTGCGCAAGGGCAGCAAGGTTTACGTCGAGGGCCAGCTGCAGACCCGCAAGTGGCAGGACCAGAACGGCCAGGACCGCTATTCCACCGAGGTGGTACTGCGCGGTTTCAACGGCACGCTGGTGATGCTCGATGGTCGCGGTGAAGGCGGCGGCGGCGGCGGCGGCTTCGGCGGTGGCCAGCGCGGCGGCGGTTCGGGTGGCGGCTTCGGCGGCGGTGGTGGCGGCCAGCCTTCGGGCGGCGGCTCCAACTACGACGACCTCGACGACGATATCCCGTTCTGAGGTCAGCTGCGCCGGGCCTTGGCGCCCGCAAATCCAACGAATGTGGAACACATGGAACACAGTCCTGGAGGCAAAATCCTCCGGGGCTGTTTTCGTTTGTGGCTACCGCGAAATTCGCGCGGGGTTGGCGGACGTTTGAAAGAGCGCGCCCGGTCTGCCAGCCGGTAGAGTTGTAGGACAGGTCAGTCCTTCTTCAGCCCCTTCAGCGCCTCGGCCAACGGGCCGGCGGCCCCTTCTTCCAGGAGGCCGTGGCGCTGGCGCGCCTCGTCTGCTTGCGGGCCGACCGCGTAGGGATCGATGGCCAGCGCCAGGCTTTGCGCCACGGCTTCGCCAAGGTCGAAGGCGGTGCCGGAATAGGGGATCTCGTCCAGTTCCTCTTCCGCCAGCTCGATTTCCTCGTCGGGAGCGGCCTCGGCCAGGCTGCTTTCGGGCACGAACAGCAGCGACAGGTCCTCGCGCACCTGCACCGACAGGTCTTCGCCCGAGACAGCGCAGCTCTGCACGATATCGGCTTCCAGCTGTCCGCTGGCACGCACTTGCTCGCCGTCGGCTTCCAGCGACAGCGTGGCCTTGAGGCTCTCGACCGCGACGATCTCGAAGCGCTTGGCCAGCGCGGCGCGCTCGGCATCGTCGGCTTCGAGTACCATCGGCTCGGCGGTCAGCGAGCGGCGGTCCACCATGCGGCTGAATTCGGAGGTGTCGCTCATGGCCGCAGCTGTCCTGCCAACAACGAGGCATCGTCCTGCGCGGCCAGCGCATTGTGCAGCGCGCGGGTGCGCACGGCGAGGGGGAAGGGTTTCTTCTCCTCGTCCGTGAGCGTCACGTTGCGTTGCAGGATCACCGCGAGGGACGCATCGCTTTCGCCCATGCTTTCGCGCAGGGCGCCGAGGCGGCCACCCAGTGCGGCGACCAGCTTGCCCATCTTCTTGCCCACCATCAGGTCGCCCACGCCGGTGTCGCGCAACTGCCGGTCCATGTCCTCGACGAACAGCTCGGTCAGGAAGGCGGTCTTCGGTCCCAGCGTCGGGCTGGATTCCATCCGCAGCAGCGTGAGGCAGAGCACCAGCGCGATCATGTCGAAGCGCCCCTCGACACTGTCCTCGACCCCGCATTCCGCATACCATTCCGGCTCGCGACTGGTGGCGACGACACCGTGCCACAGCGCGCGCAGGTCCTCGCGCGGGTCGGGCTTCAGGCCAAGGAAGCGGGAGATGAAGGACATATGGGGGCTCTTGTCATTAAGCGATTGTTCAAAGCGGCCCTAGCACCAGCGCTCTTGCGTTGCACCCGGGCTAAGGCTGCCCTAAGGCGGGTGCGCATATAGGGAGCGGTTGCCGCTTCCCCAAAGAGAATTGCGAGAAGGGTACGGCAAATGGGTTGGATTGTCCGGGGTACGACCGTGGCGGCACTGGGTCTGGTGCTGGCAGGCTGCTCCTCGATCACCAATCACCGCGGCTACATCGTCGACGAGGTGCTGGTGGCTGCCGTGCAGCCCGGCCTCGACAATCGCGAATCGGTGCGCGCCACGCTGGGCCAGCCGACCATGGTCAGCCAGTTCGGCGAGCCCGTCTGGTACTACATCTCCAGCCGTACCGAGCAGGCCCCGTTCCGCCAGCCCAAGATTCGCCAGCACTCGGTGCTCGCCGTGCATTTTGACGAGGCGGGCAACGTCGTCTCCACCGATCGCACCGGCATGGAGCAGGTGGCGCGGATCAGCCCGGATGGCGACGAAACGCCGACGCTGGGCCGGGAGCGCGGCTTCCTGGAAGACCTGTTCGGCAACATCGGCACGGTCGGCGCGCCGGGTGCCGGTGGCGGTCGCGGCCCGGGCTGATCGCCTCTACGGTTGAACCGCGCGCGGCTGCGGCCCATATCGCGGTCCATGACCAACAGCACGGATAGCCACGGCCTTACCCAGTGGCACGGAACCACCATTATCGGCGTGAAGCGCGGCGACCAGACCGTGATCGCGGGCGATGGCCAGGTATCGATGGGCAACACGGTGATGAAGCCCAATGCCCGCAAGGTTCGCCGCCTTGGTGATGCCGGAGAGAATGGCAGGGGCAAGGTAGTAGCCGGTTTCGCCGGTGCGACCGCCGATGCCTTCACCCTGTTCGAACGGCTGGAACGCAAGCTGGAACAGCACAGCGGCCAGCTGCTGCGCGCCGCGGTGGAGCTGGCCAAGGACTGGCGCACCGACAAGTACCTGCGCAACCTCGAAGCCCTGATGATCGTCGCCGACAAGGAAACGCTGCTGGTGCTGACCGGCAATGGCGACGTGCTGGAGCCCGAAGGCGGGATCGCCGCCATCGGTTCGGGCGGCAACTACGCGCTGGCCGCGGCCCGCGCGATTGCGGAATACGAAGACGACGCGGAAACGATCGCCACCAAGGCGATGGCCGTTGCGGCCGACATCTGCGTCTTCACCAATGGCAATGTTACGCTAGAGACAGTGTAGGCGGGCGACTTTCCCGCGTAAGGCGGGACAAGTGGCAGAGCATCACGACGGAAAAATCGTAGCAATCCAACTGCTGCGCTTTTGCGCTGCATTCGCAGTTGCCCTGTCGCACCAGGCGATGGGGTTTGCCGATCATATCGGTGGCGGACTGGGGGTCGATTTCGACCGCCGGGGAATCGGCCAGATCGCCGTGGCGCTGTTCTTCTTGATCTCCGGCTACATCATGGTTGTTTCGTCGCGGCACCTGTTCGGTGAAGTTGACGCCCGGCGTGTCTTCTGGACCCGTCGTGCCGTACGCATCCTGCCACCCTACTGGCTCGCCACGCTGTTGCTGGTCGGTATCCTGCTGGTGCTCGTCGAAGAGTCGGTCGACCCGGCAGAGCTGGTCCAATCGCTGCTGCTGTGGCCGTACTGGCCGGCCGACGAGAGCCTGCGCGCGGTGCCGGTGCTTTGGGTCGGCTGGACGCTCTTCTACGAAATGCTGTTCTATGCCTTGTTCGGCCTGTTCGTCGCCATGCCCCGGCGGCGGGCGCTGCTTGGCACTGCGGCCGTGTTGCTGCTGTTGGTCGCAGTGGGGACGTTTGTCCCTGCCGAAAACGCTTTCCTCTACACCGCCACGCGGCCCGTGCTGTTGCTATTCGTTGCCGGTCTGGCGCTTGGCTGGTGGCGGGGGGCTGGCGGCGAGCTGCCCAAGTTCGCGAGGGTGCTGGCAGTGGCAGCGACCTTGGCTGCCCTGTACCTGATTGGCGAGCCGGCCGATCCGACAGCAATGGGCTTCGATTACCTGGCATGGTGCGGCTTGCCCGCCCTGCTGCTCGCCCTGGCCGCACTGGGCGGGCCGCTGTCATTGCCCGCGCCCAGGCTGGTCGAACGCGGTGGAGACATCAGCTACGCCCTCTATCTGCTGCACCTTCCTGCCGCCCATTTCTGGATGTGGACTTCGGCGCAGCTTCGCCTGCCGGGAGGTAGTTGGGGATACCTGTTGGCCGTCATGGCCGGTACCTTGATTGCCAGTTGGCTGTTCTTCCAGGTCGTGGAGCGGCCGGCGACTCGGTGGCTCAATCGCCGGTTGGGAGCAGCCCGGCGCGGCGATCGCCTGCTCCAACAGACGGGCGTTTGACCGACGCAGGGTTGAAGCTGCCGCAATATTCGCCAAATGGGCGCGGATGGAAAACCTGACTCCCAAGGCGATCGTCGCCGCGCTCGACGAGCATATCATCGGCCAGAAGGACGCGAAGCGCGCCGTGGCCGTGGCCCTGCGTAATCGCTGGCGTCGCCAGCGCCTCTCGCCCGAACTGCGCGACGAGGTCACGCCAAAGAACATCCTGATGATCGGCCCGACCGGTTGCGGCAAGACCGAGATCTCGCGCCGCCTCGCCAAGCTGGCCGAAGCCCCCTTCGTAAAGGTGGAGGCGACCAAGTTCACCGAGGTCGGCTATGTCGGCCGCGACGTGGAGCAGATTGCCCGCGACCTGGTGGAGGAAGCCATCCGGCTGGAGAAGGACCGCCGTCGCGAGGCCGTGCGCGAAGCTGCCAGCGAAGCGGCGATGGATCGCCTGCTCGATGCCCTCGTCGGCCCCTCCGCCAGCGAGGCCACCCGGCAGAGCTTCCGCCAGCGCATTGTCGACAATTCGATGAACGATACCGAGGTCGAAATCGAGATCGCCGAGCAGGGCGGCATGCAGATGGACATCCCCGGCATGGGCGGCGGCGCGACCATGATCAACCTGTCGGAAATGATGGGCAAGGCTTTCGGCGGCCCGCCGAAGAAGAAGCGCAAGCTGAAGGTGCCCGACGCCTGGGACAAGCTGGTCGACGAAGAAGCCGAGAAGCGTATGGACCAGGACGACGTCGCCCGCGTGGCGCTGGCCAATGCCGAGACCAACGGCATCGTCTTCCTCGACGAGGTCGACAAGATTGCCGTCTCCGACGTACGCGGCGGCTCGGTGAGCCGCGAAGGCGTGCAGCGTGACCTGCTGCCGCTGATCGAGGGCACGACGGTGGCCACCAAGTACGGCCCGATGAAGACCGATCATGTCCTCTTCATCGCCTCGGGCGCATTCCACGTCGCCAAGCCGAGTGACATGCTGCCCGAACTGCAGGGCCGGCTGCCGATCCGCGTCGAACTGCGTTCGCTGACAGAGGAAGACTTCGTCCGCATCCTGTCAGAAACCCGCGCCAACCTGGTCAGCCAGTACAAGGCGCTGCTCGGTACGGAGAAGCTCGAAGTCGAGATGAACGACGAGGCCGTGGCCGAGGTCGCCAAGATCGCCGCGCAGGTGAACGAAAGCGTCGAGAACATCGGTGCCCGCCGCCTGCAGACGGTGATGGAAAAGCTGTTCGAGGAACTCAGCTTCGAGGCCGAGGACCGCGCCGGCGAAACCGTCACCATCGATGCCGCCTATGTCCGCGACCGGTTGAGCCAGCTGGCGGGCGATACCGATCTTTCCAAGTACATCCTCTGACGGAGCGCTTACTGATGGCTGACGACACCAATTCCGGCCCGCCCGACGGCAGGCTGCCCTATCGCCTGCTGACCGGCACCGAGGACCGCGCCTTCTGCGAGAAGGTATCGCTGGCGCTGGAAGAGGGCTGGGTGCTCTATGGCGAGCCGCGCACCACCTACGACTGGTGGCGCGGCCAGGTGAAGGTGGCCCAGGCGGTCGTCTGGCCGACTTACTCACCGAAGGACTGACCTCACGCGCTTGCGTTGCGCGGCAATCCGCCGCAGTCTCTCCCCGCAACTTCGGGGGGAGTGCAATCGGTATGTGGGCAAGGGCGAAGCAGCTGCCGCTGGCGGCATGGATCCTGATCGGGCTGGCGCTGGGGGCGATCGTCGGGCTGGCCTTGCCCGCTGCCGGTAGCAACGAGTCCGTCGACGAGGCCGTCGGCGCGCTGTCGCTGATCGGCCAGCTCTGGCTGCAGGCCTTGCAGATGACGATCCTGCCACTCGTCTTCGCCATGCTCTCCACGCTGTTCATCCGTTCCAAGGGCGTGGCGAGCGGCGGGCGCACCACGCGCCGGGCACTGGTGGCGATCTTCGGGCTCTACACCATGGGCGCGCTGCTGGGCGTGGTGATGAACATCGCCATGTTCAACATGTTCCCCGTCACCGATGGCATGGCGCAGGCGCTGCGGGCCATGTCGGGCGAGGGTATGGTCGCCGAAAGCCCGCCGTGGGGCGAGGCGGTGCTGGCGCTGGTGCCGGCCAATATCGTGGCCGCGATGAGCGGCGACAGCCTGCTGCCGGTGCTGTTCTTCGCGCTGATCTTCGGCGCCGCGCTGGCCAAGCTGGAAGACGGCGAGGGCAAGCGCACGCTCGTCTCCGCGCTCACTGCGCTGGCGGACACGGTGTTCATCATCGTCAACTGGATCCTCAAGATCGCCCCGCTGGGCGTCGCCATGCTGATCCTGCCGACGACGCAGCGCCACGGCACCGACATCTTCGCAGGCTTGGCGCACTACATCAGCTTCTCGGTGGTGCAGGTGCTGGTGCTGATGGTGGTGGTCTACGTGATTACCGTGACATTGGGGCGCGTGCCGCTGGGCCGTTTCGCCACAGCGATCTTTCCCGCCCAGTCGGTCGCCTTCGGCACGCAGAGCAGCACCGGCACCATGCCGGTCACCATCACCAGCTGCCGCAAGATGGGGCTGAGCGACGAGGCCATCAGCGCCACCATGCCGCTGGCGGCCGTGCTGCTGCGCATCGCCTCGCCCACCACGGCCATCCTCGTCTGCATGTATGCCGTGGCGGTCTACGACATGGAGCCGCTGACCGTCGCGATGATCGTCGGCCTCGGCTTCATGGGCATCCTGATCGAGATGAGCTTCGTCGGCATTCCGGGCGCGGCGACCTTCATCGCCTATTACGCCCCCTTCGCTGCCGTGGTCGGCTTCCCGATCGAATTCGTCGTGGTGCTGCTGGTGGTGAACGTCATTCCCGACATCGTGATGACGGTGCTGCACGTCACCAGCCACGCCACCGCCACCGCGCTGGTCGACCGCGGGGTGGAGCCAAAGGTCGATACCCCGATAGAGGCGATGATCGACGCCTGACCCGAATGCGGGTCAGGGGTGCGGGGCCAGCCCGATTTCCACGCCGGTCTTGTCGGTCAGCGCGAACTTGTCGACCAGGTCGGCACTGGCCTCGTTGAGGCCCACCACCTGTACGCTGCGACCGTTGCGGCGCATCCGTTCCACCACCTTGTCCAGCGCGCCGACGCCGGAGATGTCCCAGAAGTGCGCCTTGGTGACGTCGATTACCACGTTGTCCGCCGGGTCGTCCATGCGGCTTTCCGGGCCGATGGCGTGGAAGAAACGGTCGACGCTGGCGAAGAAGATCTGGCCGGTGATGTGATAGGTGGCGGTGTCGCCTTCGCGCACCCGCTCCACCTTGAACATCCGCTGTACCTTGCCGGTGAAGAAGATGCCCGACAGCAGCACGCCCGCCAGCACGCCCACGGCCAGGTTGTGCGTGGCGACGACCACCACGACGGTGGTCAGCATCACTACCGACGACGGCCACGGATGGTGCTTGAGGTTGGCGATCGAGTTCCAGCTGAAGGTGCCGATGCTGACCATGATCATCACGGCGACCAGAGCGGCCATCGGAATCTGGCCGACGATCGGGCCGAGCAGCCACAGCAGGATCAGCAGGGTCAGGCCGGCGGTGAAGGTCGACAGGCGACCGCGACCGCCGCTCGTCACGTTGATCACCGACTGGCCGATCATCGCGCAGCCACCCATGCCGCCGAAGAAGGCGGCGACCACATTGGCCGCGCCCTGGCCGGCGCATTCGCGCTGCTTGTTGGATTCGGTGTGCGTCATGTCGTCGACGATCTGCGCGGTCAGCAGGCTTTCCAGCAGGCCGACCGCCGCCATGGTCAGCGAATAGGGGGCGATGATCTGGAAGGTCTCGACGGTGAAGGGCACGTCGGGGATGATGAAATAGGGCAGGCCCTCGGGCAGCTCGCCCATGTCGGACACGGTGTTCACGTCCCAGTTCAGCCCGATCGACAGCGCGCCCAGCACGATGATCGCCACCAGCGGCGAGGGGACGGCCGTGGTCAGCTTGGGCAGCAGGTAGATGATCGCGAGGCCGCCAGCGACCATGGCATAGGTGAGGAAGGACACGCCCGGCTCGGTAGGATCGAGCTGCGGCAGCTGCGCCATGAAGATGAGAATCGCCAGCGCGTTCACGAAGCCGGTGATCACGCTGCGGCTGACGAACTGCATCATCAGGTCGAGCCGCAGGATCGCGGCGATGGCCTGGAATATGCCCATCAGGATGGTCGCGGCGAACAGGTATTCGACGCCGTGATCGCGCACCAGCGGCACCACCACCACGGCAACGGCGGCAGTGGCGGCGGAAATCATGCCGGGGCGACCGCCGGTGAAGGCGATCACCATGGCAATCGAGATCGAGGCATAGAGGCCCACGCGCGGATCGACGCCGGCGATGATGGAAAAGCCGATGGCTTCGGGGATGAGGGCCAGCGCCACCACGATACCGGCCAGGATGTCGGCACGCGGGTTGGCGAGCCAGTCGCGGCGAAGCGCGCTGGTGTTGATCATTGCATTGTCCGTTTTCAGGGGCGCGCGCGAAAAGCGGTGCGCCGGTCAAGATTCAGCGCACACATATATGCTGCACTGCACAATGCAAGGGTGGATTGGCTGGGAGCGTGGGCTAGCTGCCCTGGTATTCCTCGGGATACCAGAACACGTCGTGGCAGGCCTTGCACACCGGCTGCATGTCGTTGACCAGCGCGGTTACGCGTTCGGCATCGCGCGCCTCGGCAGCCAGCACCAGTTGGCCGGCGTGGCCCGCCAGCGACATCGACATGGCGCGGTAGAGGTCTTCCTGTTCGTCCAGCCGCTGCTGGATGGCGACCAGGTCCGTGCCCACCGGCGGATCGGTCAGCGTGCCGTTCGGGTCTGCCGCGACATAGCGGGTGGCTTCGCCCATCAGCTGCGACTGGTGTTGCAGTTCGCGGGCATTGGCCAGCAACGCCGTCCACTTGGCATCGTCCATCAGCGCGGGGTCGAAATTGCCGTAGTCGTCCATCACGTCGACCTGCATGTCCCAGATCGCGGTGATGGAGGGATTGAGGCCGATCACCATGCCTTCGCGCACGTAATAGGGAGTCTCGGCATCGGCAGCCGGGGCAGTGGCCGGCGTGGTAACGCAGGCCGCCAGTGTCAGGGCAAGGCCCGCCGCGCCCAGTGCTGCATTCGCCAGTTTCTGCATTGTCGTCTCCCTATTCCGCCGCCTGCCTTGCGCTGTCGTCCTCGCTCAGCTGGCGGTTCCACATTTCCGCATAAAGCCCGTTGCGGCGCAAGAGGTCTGCATGGTTACCCTGTTCGACGATGCGGCCACCATCCATGACATGGATCAAATCCGCATCGGCGATGGTCGACAGGCGGTGGGCGATGGCGATCGTGGTGCGGTGCTCGCTCACCCGCTTCAGCGTGGCGAGGATATCCTGCTCGGTGCGCGAATCGAGCGCGCTGGTGGCTTCGTCCAGCAGCAGGATCGGCGGGTCCTTCAGCAGGGTGCGGGCGATGGCGACGCGCTGCTTCTCCCCGCCCGACAGCTTCAGCCCGCGCTCACCCACTTCGGTTTCGAACTGCTGCGGCAGGCCCTCGATGAATGGCAGGATGGCGGCATCGGCGGCGGCCTGCCGGATGGCCTCGGGCGAGGCGTCGTCGCGGCCATAGGCGATGTTGTAGCCGATGGTGTCGTTGAACAGCACGCTGTCCTGCGGGACGATGCCGATCTGCCGGCGCAGGCTTTCCTGCGTCACTTCGGCGATGTCCTGCCCGTCCACGCAGATGCGGCCTTCCCACGGATCGTAGAAGCGGAACAGCAGCCGCCCGATGGTGGACTTGCCCGCGCCCGAGGGGCCGACCAGCGCGATATGCGCGCCGGCGGGGGCCTCGAAGCTGAGGCCGTGGAGGATCTGGCGATCCTTGTCGTAGCCGAAGCTGACATTCTCGAAGGTGACCGTGGGGCGGCGGACGACCAGCGCGGGCGCGCCGGGCTTGTCTTCCACCTCCACCGATGTGTCCATCAGGCGGAACATGTCGGCCATGTCGATCAGCCCCTGCCGGATCGTGCGATAGACCCAGCCGAGCATGTCTAGCGGGCGGAACAGCTGCATCAGGTAGGTGTTCACCAGCACCAGGTCGCCCGGCGTCAGCTTGCCCTGCGACCAGCCCCACACCGTCCAGGCCATCGCTGCGCCCATCATCAGGTTGAGGATGCTCGCCTGCACGATGTTGAGCAGGCCGAGCGAGTTCTCGGTCTTGATGGCGGCTTCGGAATAGGCCTTGGCGGTGGTCTTGTAGCGGCGGCGTTCGCGCTCCTCGGCGCTGAAGTACTTCACCGTCTCGTAGTTGAGCAGCGAATCGACCGCGCGCGCCATGGCCTGCCCGTCGAGGTCGTTCATCTCCTTGCGCAGCTTCACCCGCCATTCGGTGATGCGCTGGGTAATCCAGATGAAGCTGACCACGGTCACGGCGGTGGCGGCGACCAGTTCCCAGCCGAACACGGTCCAGAAGATCACGCTGACCACCACCAGTTCGATGGCCGTGGGGGCGATGTTGAACAGCAGGAAGTACAGCATCGAGCTGATCGACTTGGTGCCGCGCTCCACCACGCGGGTGATCTCGCCGGTGCGGCGGGAGAGGTGAAAGCGCAGGCTGAGGTGATGCAGCCGCGCGAACACGTCCTCGGTCAGGCCGAGCACGGCATCCTGCCCCACGCGGTTGAAGGTGATGTTGCGCAGCTGGTCGAACAGCACGGTGCCGAAGCGGCCGGCGGCATAGGCAATCACCAGCGCCATCGCGACCCACACGGCGGGGTCGCCATCGGCGCTCATCGTGTCGACCGCGCGGGCATAGGCAAAGGGCAGGGTGAGGACGACGACCTTGGCCGCCAGCACGAAGAAGGCCGCGCCGGCGATACGCCGTTTCAGCTCCGGGCGGCCCTTGGGCCACAGGTAGGGCAGGAAGCGCCGCATGGTCGCCCAGTCGGCAGTCTCACCCGTGCCTGTCTGTTGCCCGAAATCTCTCACGTCGCCCGCAAGGTGGGGCCTCGCGCGCCGCGCGGCAAGAGCGCGCTACTGCCCGTTCAGTCGCGTGGCGCGTCCCTCGAAGTGGAAGGCGCGGTCCAGCGGCACGTCGCCCGGCAGGTCGAACAGCACGCGGCGGCTGCGGAAATCGATGGCCACGCGCTTGAACAGGCGCAGTTCGCTCATGCCCAGGATCAGCGCCGGGCGCTCGTTCAGGTCGAGCGCCGCGAAAGTGGGGGAATCGGCAAAGGAGATGACCACGTTGTTGACGATTGCCCGACCCAGCGCGAGGCGGCGGGCGACCCGCGCCTCTCCCGAAATCTGCACGCCGTTGACGTCGGTCATCACCGAATCCTCCAGCGTGCGCCGCCGTTGCAGCCGCCGTTCCAGCGCCATGTTGCCGACCGAGCCCTGCGCGCCGGTATCGACGATCACGTCGACATCGACGCCGTCGATCTGCGCGCGGTGGATGATCAGCTGACCCAGCCGCTCGCGCGCACGCACGATGATATCGTAGCCGCCCGACCCGCCGCTGCCGAGGCTGTCGGACACGCTCATTTCGCTGTTGGTGAAGTCCAGCAGCACGCGCTGGCCCTGCAGGCTGTCGAGGCCGAGGATACCGTCGGCGCCGCCGATATGCTGTCCTTCCACCAGCGGCGCGGTGCGGATCGTCATGCTGCGTTCGCCCAGCATGAAGTCGGGCACCATGGTTGTCTGCACCGGCCGCCTGCTGGCCATGCCCACCAGCATGGCGTTGTCACGGTCGTGCAGCTGCAACTGGTCGGCGAGGGCGAGCGACAGGACGGTGGCCTGCGCCCCGGTGTCGACCATGAAGTTGAACGGCCCCTCGCCCATGATGGTGACAGGCACGGTCATCCGCCGATAGCGTTCGATCTCCATCGTGATGACGTCGATCACCGGCGGTTCAATGGCGGCGCTCGCTTGGGTCTCGGCAGCCTGGGGCGGTTCGGTCGCCTCGGTGTCGACCGCCGCCGTATCGGCTCCTGCCAGCGCGAGCGCGGTGGCTAAGGCGATCCAGCCCATACTCTCTCTCCCGTCCGTCGACGCGTCCCGGCTGCGACGAACGAAGGGAGAATATCACGCTGCGGGCAAAGCCCCAAATCCGCTTTAGCGAGGCGCCGGGACCAGCCAGCTCCAGCCGAAGCGCGACAGGGCGCTTTCGGCGAAGTGGTGAATCTCGGCATAGGCCGGGTGCGCGGTCTGCCGCAGCGTCACCAGCCACATGACGATGCCGACCATGGCTGCGCCGAACACCTGCAGGAAGCCAGCCTCCTCGGCCGGCGCAATCCAGACGTAGGAAAGCCAGACCGGCAGCACGGCGACCCCGGTGGCGAAGGCGGATTGCAGCCACACCCGGACCAGCGCACTCCAGCGGAAGCCCACGACGGACTGGAGGAAGGGCGCATGGATGGCGAGCCAGGCGAAGCCATAGGCAACGCGGCTGGCGGCGGCCGCCTCCAGCGAATACATCGCCCCGATCGCCAGCAGGACGACCGAGACCGCCGTATCCAGCCCGAACCGCCACAGCAGCGGGCGCATCTTGCCCAGCAGGATCGGCAGTTCGACATGCAGTGGCAGGGCGATGAACAGGATTTGCGAAACGGCGATCCATTCCAGCGGCCGCGCGGCACCCAGCCAACGCTCGCCATAGAGAATGCTGATCACCGGCACCGAGCAGGCGGCAAGGCCGGCCATGGTCGGCCAGGTGATGGCGGTGAAGCTGGCGGTCACCCGCTCGTAATGCGGCCCCAGCGGATCGCCCCGGTCGCGAAAGCGGGCGAAGGCGGGATAGAACACGGTGGCCAGTCCGCCCGAGACCAGCCAGCGCAACTGCCAGGCGAGCCCATAGGCGCGTGCGAAGAGGCCGACGGCCACGGTGTCGAGCAAGCGCCCGATCAGCAGTTCGGGCAAGCGCGAGCCAAGCTGCGACATGCCTGAGAGCACGGTCGAGAATCCGCCGAAGCGGATCACCGGCATCGCGCCTTCCAGCCGTGGCGGGATGGGCAGGCGGCCGCCGACGCGCCACTGCGCGATGGCAGCGCGTGCTACCTGCTGGGCGAAGGCGCCCCAGGCCAGCGCGATGGCGCCGTAACCTTGCCACGCCAGCGCGATGGCGACCGCGGCATTGGTCAGCACCACGCCGATTTCGATCATGGTGTTGGATTTGAAATCCATGTTCCGATGCAGCAGCGCCATGGGCACGGTAGCCAGCGGCACGAAGAAATAGCTCGCTGCCACCACCAGCAGCAGCGGCAACAAACCGGGCAGGTCGTAGAACGCGGCGGCGGGCCAGCTCAGCACCACGCACAGCACGGCAATCGCCCAGCTGATGGTGAGCGAGACGGTGAAGGCCGTGCGAATCTTGTCGTCGTCGAGATCCTTCTCGCCCGCCACGAAGCGGTTGATGCCGAACTCCTGCAGCACCGCCAGCAGGCTGACGAAGGAGAAGGCGATGGTGAACAGCCCCAGTTCGTCGGGATCGATGAACCAGCGCGCCAGGATGACGCTTGCAATGAACTGGATGGAGAAGGCCCCCATCTGGCTCATCATCGCCAGCAGTGCCGCACCGCGCACGCTCATGCCCGCCCGCATCGCTCAGGCCGCCTTGTGCACGTTGGGGGTGAGGTCCGCATCTGGCGCACCCGCGCCGCGGGCATTGGCCTTGCGCCGGTAGGCGAGCATCGGCGCGGCCAGTTGCGGGGCGATTGTCCAGATCAGGAAGGACGCGCGCCAGACCGGGCCGGGCTCGCCGATGAAGCTTTCGCGCAGGTCGCGGATGGCATCGCGGTCACCGTCGATGGCGCGATCGATGGCCAGCTCGAAGCGCAGCTCCTGCCGGTTCTCCGCAATCATCTGCCTGGCAACCTCGGCGTCGGGCGAATCCTCCGGCAGCTCTTCCAGGGCCTTTTCGAAGGTGCGGATATTGCCCTTGAGCATCTTCTGCGAGGCGGCCGAGGCCGAGCGCGACCGCACCCGGTAATCGCCCAGCACCTCGTCGAGGTAGAGCGCATGTCCGCCCAGCAGCATCAGCCGCACCCACAGGTCGAAGTCTTCGGCGTGGGTCATGCCGGCATCGAAACCGCCGATGGCGTCGAAGTCCGCCCGGCGGAAGGTGGAGCCGATGTAGACGCCGAAGCTGCGGTCGAGCACGTCGGCCAGCGAGCCATGCACGCCGTCACCGCTCCCTTGCTTGTCGGTGAAGCAGAGTCGCTCACGGGCCACCGCGCCGAAGATGCGGGCATTGACCGTTACCAGTCGTGCCTGCGGATCGGCATCGAGCGCGGCCGTGGTCCGCGCCAGGTAGTCGGGTCGAATCATGTCGTCGCCGTCGAGCAGAGCGATGTAGGGCGCGCTGGTTGCCGCGATCGCGCGATTGCGCGCGGTCGATACGCCGGCGTTGTCGGTCTGCAGGAAGGTGATGCGCGAATCTTCGAGGAAGGGCGCTACCGCAGCAGCGACATCGTCGGGGGCTCCGTCGTCGACGACCACGCATTCCCAATCCGTCAGCGTCTGTGCCTGCAGCGATTCGAGCGCCTCGCCCAGCAGGTGGGCCACGCCATAGGCGGGCACGATCACTCCTACGTGCGCGCGCGCACGTATAAGAGGGGGTGTGGGGTCGAGGTGAGTCGGGCCTGTCATCGAGCGCCCGCATTAACGCTGTGGATGTAAAGATTGCCTCAATGGCCGGATTCGCGTGGCGACAGCGGTTAATGGCCGCCGGGCGCGACGCGTGATTCATGGCCGGAGGGGGTGAATCAGGGCCTGATTCCGGCGAAATTGCCCCTCAAATGGCCCTTAACCAGGGTCCAGGCCTTGCAATCCGGCAGATGTATCCCATCTAAACCCTAGGAATTCTGCGGGTTTCCGGAAAAAATCACGCCTCGCGAAATAAAATTGCAAAAAGGCGTTGACCGAATCTCGAAGCACGCCTAGATGCCCTCTCACCGACGCGGCGCTGACGGTTTCCACCGCCACGAAGCATCGGTCGCCAACACTAGACGGACAGCCGGATCCCCCGGTGCAAATCGGGGAACCAATCGCTGTCCGCTTTAACTGTCTGGCGGCTCTTTGACATTGTCGTTTTTTGATGAAGGGACATGTGGGCGACGGCGCCCAGCCCGCGAAGCTCAAGGTCGCGGTAGCTGGTAACCAAGCCGACGCCACATCCTCGGAAAGCTCCACGTTTTCCGTGTGATGATGCATGTTCATTCGTATCCATTACGTTTGACAGTGCAGGTATCGGCTCCTTGAAGCTCTTGCCTGATCGGTCGGCGATCCTCGGATCGTGCCGGTCAAGTGAGTGACACAAACTTGAGAGTTTGATCCTGGCTCAGAACGAACGCTGGCGGCATGCCTAACACATGCAAGTCGAACGAACCCTTCGGGGTGAGTGGCGCACGGGTGCGTAACGCGTGGGAACCTGCCCTTAGGTTTGGAATAACGTTCCGAAAGGAACGCTAATACCAAATAATGTCTTCGGACCAAAGATTTATCGCCTTTGGATGGGCCCGCGTAGGATTAGCTAGTTGGTGAGGTAAAGGCTCACCAAGGCGACGATCCTTAGCTGGTCTTAGAGGATGATCAGCCACACTGGGACTGAGACACGGCCCAGACTCCTACGGGAGGCAGCAGTGGGGAATATTGGACAATGGGCGAAAGCCTGATCCAGCAATGCCGCGTGAGTGATGAAGGCCTTAGGGTTGTAAAGCTCTTTTACCAGGGATGATAATGACAGTACCTGGAGAATAAGCTCCGGCTAACTCCGTGCCAGCAGCCGCGGTAATACGGAGGGAGCTAGCGTTGTTCGGAAATACTGGGCGTAAAGCGCACGTAGGCGGTGTCGCAAGTCAGGGGTGAAATCCCGGGGCTCAACCCCGGAACTGCCCTTGAAACTGCAGCACTAGAATACTGGAGAGGCAAGTGGAATTCCGAGTGTAGAGGTGAAATTCGTAGATATTCGGAAGAACACCAGTGGCGAAGGCGACTTGCTGGACAGTGATTGACGCTGAGGTGCGAAAGCGTGGGGAGCAAACAGGATTAGATACCCTGGTAGTCCACGCCGTAAACGATGATAACTAGCTGTCCGGGCTCATAGAGCTTGGGTGGCGCAGCTAACGCATTAAGTTATCCGCCTGGGGAGTACGGTCGCAAGATTAAAACTCAAAGGAATTGACGGGGGCCTGCACAAGCGGTGGAGCATGTGGTTTAATTCGAAGCAACGCGCAGAACCTTACCAGCCTTTGACATCCTCGGACGACTACCAGAGATGGTTTTCTTCCTTCGGGACCGAGTGACAGGTGCTGCATGGCTGTCGTCAGCTCGTGTCGTGAGATGTTGGGTTAAGTCCCGCAACGAGCGCAACCCTCGTCCTTAGTTGCCATCATTTAGTTGGGAACTCTAAGGAAACTGCCGGTGATAAGCCGGAGGAAGGTGGGGATGACGTCAAGTCCTCATGGCCCTTACAGGCTGGGCTACACACGTGCTACAATGGCATCTACAGTGAGCAGCGATCCCGCGAGGGTTAGCTAATCTCCAAAAGATGTCTCAGTTCGGATTGTTCTCTGCAACTCGAGAGCATGAAGGCGGAATCGCTAGTAATCGCGGATCAGCATGCCGCGGTGAATACGTTCCCAGGCCTTGTACACACCGCCCGTCACGCCATGGGAGTTGGTTTCACCCGAAGATGGTGCGCTAACCTTTTAGGAGGCAGCCAGCCACGGTGGGATCAGCGACTGGGGTGAAGTCGTAACAAGGTAGCCGTAGGGGAACCTGCGGCTGGATCACCTCCTTTCTAAGGATTTTGGCGGAAAGCGCCTGGCCTCGAGCCAGGAAGTGCTTCCTCCATTTCCAAAGAACATTGCCGTCGTCCTCATGTCCTTTCATCACTGGAGAAACACGAAGCGGAAGCTTGGTGTTTGCGCCTGAGCTGGCTCACGCCGCCCGCGGCCTTACGGCCAGCGCTGGTAGCGAGTGGGCCTGTAGCTCAGTTGGTTAGAGCGCACCCCTGATAAGGGTGAGGTCAGAGGTTCAAATCCTCTCAGGCCCACCATTTCTCTTGTCTAAGGGGCCTTAGCTCAGCTGGGAGAGCACCTGCTTTGCAAGCAGGGGGTCATCGGTTCGATCCCGATAGGCTCCACCAGACAACTCCAGGATGAAAAGAAAGCGGATCCTGCTTCGGCAGGCTAGGCGACATCGGTCGCCGTCTTTGACATTGTGAATGGGTTTTTAAATCGATGCCGTGAGGTGTCGTCGCGCTGGTTTCGACCAGTCGATGGCAAATCACAAATCAATCAAATTGATTATCTGGCTGAGATAATTCCTCCATGCCATCTTTAAGCGGTCAAGCGTTATGCAGGCTTGTCGTTGATGGTGTGGATTCTCAAGCGTGAGGTAAGAGCATTTGGTGGATGCCTTGGCATGTACAGGCTATGAAGGACGTGGCACGCTGCGATAAGCGTCGGGGAGCTGTGAGCAAGCTTCGATCCGGCGATTTCCGAATGGGGAAACCCACCCTCACCATTTCCTCTGTTCTTCCTTCGGGAAGCGCAGAAGAGGTGGATAGGGTATCACCTTGCTGAATATATAGGCTTGGTGAAGCTAACCCGGGGAACTGAAACATCTCAGTACCCGGAGGAAAAGACATCAACCGAGATTCCCGTAGTAGTGGCGAGCGAACCGGGACCAGGCCAGTGCCTTCATTTCAACTAGCAGAACACTTTGGAAAGAGTGGCCATAGCGGGTGACAGCCCCGTATGCGAAAGTGATGATGAAGGACTTGAGTAGGGCGGGACACGTGAAATCCTGTCTGAACATGGGGGGACCACCCTCCAAGCCTAAATACTCGTACATGACCGATAGCGAACACAGTACCGTGAGGGAAAGGTGAAAAGCACCCCGATTAGGGGAGTGAAACAGTACCTGAAACCGAATGCTTACAATCAGTTGGAGCCCCATAGGGGGTGACAGCGTACCTCTTGCATAATGGGTCAGTGACTTAATCTAGCAAGCAAGCTTAAGCCGTTAGGTGTAGGCGCAGCGAAAGCGAGTCTGAATAGGGCGAATGAGTTTGTTGGATTAGACCCGAACCCCGGCGATCTAGGCATGACCAGGCTGAAGGTGCGGTAACACGCACTGGAGGGCCGAACCGTTTAATGTTGAAAAATTATCGGATGAGTTGTGTTTAGGGGTGAAAGGCCAATCAAGCCGGGAAATAGCTGGTTCTCCGCGAAATCTATTGAGGTAGAGCGTTGGATGTATGCCGATGGGGGTAGAGCACTGGATGGGCTAGGGCGGCGCGAGCTGTACCAAACCTAACCAAACTCCGAATACCATCGAGTCTTGTCCAGCAGACAGACGGCGGGTGCTAAGGTCCGTCGTCAAAAGGGAAACAGCCCTAACCTACAGCTAAGGTCCCCAAGTCATATCTAAGTGGGAAAGCATGTGGGAATCCCAAAACAACCAGGAGGTTGGCTTAGAAGCAGCCATCCTTTAAAGAAAGCGTAACAGCTCACTGGTCTAAATAAGGGTTCCTGCGGCGAAGATGTAACGGGGCTAAAGATATGCACCGAAGCTTAGGGTTGCAGTTTACTGCAGCGGTAGCGGAGCGTTCCGTAAGCGAGTGAAGCCGAAGGGTAACCGACGGTGGACGTATCGGAAGTGCGAATGCTGACATGAGTAGCGATAAAGAGGGTGAGATGCCCTCTCGCCGAAAGACCAAGGGTTCCTGCGCAACGCTAATCGGCGCAGGGTAAGCCGGCCCCTAAGACGAGCCCGAAGGGGGTAGTCGATGGGAACCACGTTAATATTCGTGGGCCTGGAGATGTGTGACGGATGGCGGAAGTAGTTCAACCTTATCGGATTGGTTGGGCTGCCAAGTTGTCCCGGGAAATAGCCTCTCCGTATAGACCGTACCCGAAACCGACACAGGTGGTCAGGTAGAGTATACCAAGGCGCTTGAGTGAAGTATCCTGAAGGAACTCGGCAAATTGCCTCCGTACCTTCGGAAGAAGGAGGCCCTGAATCGAGGCAACTCTTTTCAGGGGGCACAGGCCAGGGGGTAGCGACTGTTTATCAAAAACACAGGACTCTGCTAAGTCGGCTTCAAGACGACGTATAGGGTCTGACGCCTGCCCGGTGCTGGAAGGTTAAGAGGAGGAGTGCAAGCTCCGAATTGAAGCCCCAGTAAACGGCGGCCGTAACTATAACGGTCCTAAGGTAGCGAAATTCCTTGTCGGGTAAGTTCCGACCTGCACGAATGGCGTAACGACTTCCCCACTGTCTCCAGGATATGCTCAGCGAAATTGAAGTTCCCGTGAAGATGCGGGATACCCGCGGTTAGACGGAAAGACCCCGTGCACCTTTACTGCAGCTTCAGAGTGGCATTAGGAAAGAACTGTGTAGCATAGGTGGGAGGCTTTGAAACTTGGGCGCCAGTCCGAGTGGAGCCATAGGTGAAATACCACCCTGTTGTTTTCTGATGTCTAACCACGCACCGTTATCCGGTGCTGGGACCCTCTGTGGCGGGTAGTTTGACTGGGGCGGTCGCCTCCTAAAGAGTAACGGAGGCGCGCGATGGTAGGCTCAGGCCGGTTGGAAACCGGCTGCGAGAGTGCAATGGCATAAGCCTGCCTGACTGCGAGACTGACGAGTCGAGCAGAGACGAAAGTCGGTCATAGTGATCCGGTGGTCCCTCGTGGAAGGGCCATCGCTCAACGGATAAAAGGTACGCCGGGGATAACAGGCTGATACTGCCCAAGAGCTCATATCGACGGCAGTGTTTGGCACCTCGATGTCGGCTCATCACATCCTGGGGCTGGAGCAGGTCCCAAGGGTTTGGCTGTTCGCCAATTAAAGTGGTACGTGAGCTGGGTTCAGAACGTCGCGAGACAGTTTGGTCCCTATCTGCCGTGGGCGTCGATTGTTGAGAGGAGTTGCCCCTAGTACGAGAGGACCGGGGTGAACGTGCCTCTGGTGTACCAGTCATCGTGCCAACGGTGCAGCTGGGTAGCTATGCACGGAAGGGATAACCGCTGAAAGCATCTAAGCGGGAAGCCTCCCTCAAGATTAGCAATCATCGAACCGTGATAGACCATCACGTTGATAGGCCGGGTGTGGAAGCGCAGTAATGCGTGGAGCTAACCGGTCCTAATAGTTCTGTTCGCGCTTGTTGGATCCCACCATCAACGTCAGGGCTGCATGCTCTGGCTTTGAGGAGGAATTCTCCAGCCGGATAACGACGCCTTCAACAGCAAAACACCTGATTGGTGCATCGATTTATAACCTTGCCCGCACGCCGGCTTCATTGCTTGGTGGTCATAGCGCCTGTGACCCACCCGATCCCATCTCGAACTCGGCCGTGAAACCAGGCAGCGCCGATGGTACTAGTGCTTAAGCACTGGAAGAGTAGGTCGCCGCCAGGCATTGCAGCCGGCGGGCAGAGCAAGGTAACCCATTCACAAGTCAGAGGGCTGACCCGCAAGGGCGGCCCTTTTGGCGTCTCTACGATGCCAGACAAACGGTGCCGCGGGATGGAGCAGTCCGGTAGCTCGTCAGGCTCATAACCTGAAGGTCGTTGGTTCAAATCCAACTCCCGCAACCACCGTCACCAACAGCCGCCCGGCAATGCCAAGGCGGCTTTTTTATTGCCTGCGCCAGGCGTGCTCGCCGTGCGCTGCGGCGTTGACAGATTGCCCGGATCGACAGCAAGCTGCTTCCTCACCGTGGGGATGGGGGAAGCGCGGCGATGAAAACGATTTTTCGGCAGGTGTCGGTCTTCAACGGCCATGATGAGCAGCTTGCGCATAACCGCGATGTGATCATCGAGGATGGCACGATCGCCGCCATTGCCGAGCATGGCGTGTCGGTGGACGGTGCCGAGGTCATCGAGGGTGGCGGACGCGTGCTGATGCCGGGTCTCATCGACAATCACGTGCACATCTACGCGACCACGCCCAATGTGCAGGCGTTCCGCACGATGCCGCCGACCTATGCCGCGCACTATGCGGCGCGGTTCATGGACCATGCGCTGAAATGCGGGTTCACCACCATCCGCGATGTCGGCGGTGGCGATATCGGGGCTGCGAATGCCCTGCGGGACAAGATGCTTGTCGGCCCGCGCCTCTATTTCGGCGGGCGCGCCCTGAGCCAGACCGGGGGTCATGGCGACCTTCGTCATGCCGAGGAAGACGGACTGCTCCACTGCTGTGGCTGCGGCGGTGCCGACAACCTGATTACCGTCGTTGTCGACGGCGTGGATGCCGTTCGCGCCGCCACGCGTGAGGAGCTGCGACGGGGTGCCAGTCACATCAAGATCATGGGCTCCGGCGGTGTCGCCTCGCCCACCGATCCTCTGGACCGCTGCCAGTTTGCCGACGAGGAAATCCTCGCGATTGTCGACGAGGCGACCCGCTGGGGCAGCTATGTCGCGGCGCACTGCCATCCGACCGAAGCCATCCGTCGCTGCGCGCAGCTGGGCGTGCGTACGATCGAGCACGGTTCGCTGATCGACCAGCCCACCGCGGCCTTTGTCGCGGAGAAGGGTGCGTTCGTGGTGCCGACACTGGCGACAGCCTTCGCGCTCAAGGAGGATGGCCCGAAACTGGGACTGCCGCCGGTGTCGTACGAGAAGCTGCTGCGGGTGGTCGACCGCATGGTCGAAAGCCTGGAAATCATGCACGCGGAAGGCGTGCAGATGGGCTTCGGCACAGACCTGCTGGGGGCTGCCCATGTACGCCAGTGCACAGAGTTCACCTTGCGGGCGAAGGTCCTGCGACCCATCGATATCCTGCGCGCGGCGTGCAGCGTGAACGCCGAGATTCTCAACGAAAACGGTCGCCTTGGTCGTGTCGTCGAAGGGGCGCATGCCGATCTGCTGTTGGTCGATGGCAATCCGCTGGAAGACATTTCCCTGCTGGCCGCGGATGGCGAGAAGCTTGCCGCGATCATGCTGGGCGGCAAGTTCGTCAAGCGTGCCTGCTAGCCGCCGAACCGGCGACGCGGACTGATGGCGGCTCGCAACCCGCCTTTCGCTTGCCGCTGACCTGCTGTTTGGGGCATGTCCCGCTGGCGGAGAGGGAGGCCGATCCTGAACGAGATGACCACCAGTGACCGCTTGCTGGCCGCAGCAGAGCGGATCCTTGTCGAGCGGGGGGTGACCGGCCTGTCGGTGCGCAAGGTGGGTGACGTGGCAGGGGTGAACCCGACGCTGGTCACCTATCATTTCAAGACCATCGAGAACCTGCTGGGGGAACTGGCCACGCGCAATCTCGATCCGATCCTGTCCGACTGGGCGAGCATCGTGCCCGGCATGACGCTGGACGAAGTCTTGCGCGCCTGGCTGCTGCCGATGCAGCGGCCCGCCTGCTTTACCGAGGGCGGTCGCGCGCTGGTGGTGCTGGACGAGATCGCCGCCCATGGCGAGGGCGCGCCGCGTCGGCAGGTGATCGAAGCGATGGAACAGTTCAGCAGCCGCCTGCGCGAAGCCGTGCAGCCGCTGTGCCCACACCTCGATGCCGAGATCCTGCGCGCTCGGCTGCGCTTCATCTCGGGCGCGGTACTTGGGCCGCCGCCGCGCCTGCAAGGCGCGCCAAACCTGCCGGACGGCAGGGCGCTGGACGATCCGCAATTCCTGCTCGGCTTTGCCCATGCGGCGCTGACCGGTGGAACCGCGTCGTGATTGCCAAGTGCCCGTCACGGATTTATACAGTCGTATGAATCGGGGCGGGGAGTGAACGGGCAGATGACCACACCACCGGGAATGACCGCGGCAGACTTCGCCGATGGCCTTGCCGCCATGCGCAGCGCCGTCGGCGATGAATGGGTGTTCGACCAGCCCGCCGACCTCAACACCTATCGCGATTTCTACTCCGTCCTGTGGGGCGAGCCGGAGGAGAAGGTCGCCAACGCCGCCGTCGCGCCCGCCAACGTGGAGGAGGTGCAGGCGGTGGTCCGCGCGGCCAACGAACGGCGCATCCCGATCTATCCGATCTCCACCGGCCGCAACCTCGGCTATGGCGGCGCGGCCCCGGTGCTCAGCGGCAGCGTGGTGCTGGACCTGAAGCGCATGGACCGCGTGTTGGAGGTGAACGAGGACAACTGTTCCTGCCTGGTCGAGCCGGGCGTCAGCTTCTTCGACATGTACCGCCACCTGCGCGAGAGCGGCTCCAAGCTGATGATGAGCGTGCCCGATCCGGGCTGGGGTTCGCTGGTGGGCAATGCGCTGGACAGCGGCGGCGGCTATACCGTTGCGGGCTATCGCGGCCACTTCGAGGCCGTCTGCGGCATCGAGGCGGTGATGGCCGATGGCGAGCTGCTGCGCACCGGCATGGGGGCGCTGCCCGGTTCGGAGACATGGCAGCAGTATCGCATGGGCATCGGCCCGTGCCTGGACGGGCTGTTCCGCCAGTCCTCGCTGGGCGTGGTCGCCAAGATGGGCTTCTGGATGTTTCCCACGCCCGAGGCATGGCTTTCGGCCAGCGTCAGCGTGATGCGGTTCGAGGATCTCGACGAGCTGGTGCGGATCGCCAACGAGCTGGAATATGGCAACCTGTTCAACGGGATGCCGGGATTCAGCTCGCCCGTCCTGACGCAGCAGAACCCCATCGCCATGGCCATGGTGCCCGAACCCGCGGTGATGAACCGCATGGTGGAGGAAAGCGGGCTTGCGGCATGGAGCTTCGCGCCCAATTTCTATGGCCCCGAACGCGTGATCCGCGAGCAGTGGGCCTATGTGCAGTCGCGCTTCGAGCATATTCCCGGCGTGCGCTTTGCCGAGACGAGCTTCGTCGACCTGCCGCTTTCGCCCGACGACATGGAGCGCATTCACAAGCCGCGCTTCGGTATCCCCTCGCTGGAAATCTTCAGCGTCGGCAGCCGTGGCTATGGCGACTTCAACCCAAGCGACGGGCACATCTGGTTCTCGGCCGTCATCCCGCGCAGCGGCAAGGGCATCATCGACGCCAACCGCGTGATGCGCGCCGAATGCGAGCGGCTGGGGCTGGACCTGTTCATGTTCGCGCCCGCCGTCACCTGCTGGACCCGCAGCTTCGTGCTGTTCGCCGCCGTGCCGGTCTACAAGGATGGCCGCAACGCGCACCTGCGCGATGCCGTGCGCGAGATCATCGATACCTGCGCGCAGCACGGCTGGGGCGAATACCGCTGTCCGCCCGCCTTCATGGACGACGTGATGGGGGCCTACAGCTTCGGCGACCACAAGCTGCGCCGCGTGAACGAGGCGATCAAGGACGCGCTCGACCCCAACGGCATCATCTCCGCCGGACGCTATGGCGTCTGGCCGAAGCACCTGCGCGAGGGAGGCGAGGCATGAGGTTCGTACTCGCAAGCGCCGCCACGCTGGCTCTGTGCGTGGGTGCCGCCACCGCCCAGCAGGCCACGCGCACGGGCCCCGCCGCGCCGGAACTGGAGCAAGGCAAGGCGGTCTATGCTCACTGGTGCGCGCCCTGCCATGCGGACCATCCGGGCCTTGCCGGGACTGCCAGCCTCGCCATCAAATATGCCGATAGCGACATTCCCGCCGCGCTGGAGGATCGCACCGATCTGTCCGCGCCGCTGGTCGCCTATTTCGTGCGCAACGGCGTCGCCTGGATGCCGCCCTTCCGCCCCACCGAGATTTCCGACGCCGAACTGGCGGCGCTGTCGGCTTACCTGACTGCACCGCTGGAAGATCGCGGCGCGCATACGCCGCTGCTGGCAGACGAAATGGCCACGCTGGAGACCGACCCATGACCACTCGCCGCGACATCCTGAAATGGGGGGCAGTCCTGCCCGCGCTCGGCACCGGCTGGCACGGCGCCTTTGCCGCCGTGCCGCAGGGGCTGGATGCACTGGTGCTCGACACGCGTTTTCCGGGGTCGCAGGATCTGGCCAATGCCCCGGTGCCCGTCTGGCGCTTCGCCGGCGACGTCACCCCGCTGTGGACCGGGCACCTTGCCGCGCGCTGGCGCGAACGCGGGCACGTGCTGGGCGGGATCACCGGCAGCGATGCGCTGTTCGTGCTGGAGATGCTGGCCGAGCATCGCGGCCGCCGTGTCGTTTCGCGCACCGCGCTTGATCTGCCGCGCGTCAACGGCGTGCAGGCCTACCGCTGGATCATCGCCCCGCATCACCCGAGCGTTACCGCGTGAGCATTCTCCCGCCCGACCTCGACGAAGCGGGATTCGCCGCCTTCCTGGCCGACCTGCGCGGTGCGGTGGGGGAGGACTGGGTGTGGTCGTCCGAAAGCGACATGTTCCCCTATCGCGACTCCTTTTCGCCGGTGTGGAACACTCCGGAGGAGATCCAGGCGAGCAGCGCGGTCGCTCCCGCCGACGTGGCGCAGGTGCAGGAAGTGGTGCGGATCGCCAATCGCCACCGCGTGCCGCTGCACCCGATCTCCACCGGCAAGAACTTCGGCTACGGCGGGCCCTCGCCCAACGTGCAGGGCAGCACCGTGCTGGACCTCAAGCGGCTGGACCGCGTGATCGAGGTGAACGAGGCACGCAATTACTGCCTTGTCGAACCGGGCGTCTCCTATTTCGATCTCTACCGCCACATCTCCGAGCGCGGGCTGAAGGCGATGATCGACTGCCCCGATCCCGGTTGGGGATCGCCCGTCGGCAATGCGCTCGATCGCGGCGTGGGCTACACCATGCCGCAGTTCCGCGACCATTTCGGCGCCCATTGCGGGATGGAAGTCGTCCTGCCCGATGGCGAGCTGATGCGCACCGGCATGGGCGCCTTGCCGGGGGCGGACAGCTGGCAGGAATACCCTTACGGCTTCGGCCCCGACCCTTCCGGCCTGTTCGCGCAGGGGAATTTCGGCGTGGTCACCAAGATGGGTTTCCGCCTGATGCCGCAGCCCGAATACTACCGCACCGGCCTGGTGCGCGTGCCGCGCCGCCGCGACCTCATCAAGCTGGTGCAGCATGTGAACTACCTGTCGGACAGCGGCATGGTGAGCGAAGTGCGCTTCGCCAGCCCGCTATCGGCACTAATGGGCAATCCCGATTTCTACGCTCTGGCGACCAGGCTGGGCGGCCCTGCCGACGTGGAGATGGATGCCGCTGCCAGCGCTGCAGGGCTGCATAGCTGGGCGATCGACCTGCAATTCCTCGGCCCCGAAGCAGCGACGGCGGCGCAGTGGGACTATGCGAAGGACCGCATCCTGTCCGACATTCCTGGTGCCGAGGCGCTGGAAGGCGACCACTTCCCGTTGCCCGCCACGGAAGAGCAACTCGACAACGTGACGCAGCCCTATCCTTCGGCCATTCGCCGCCGGGGCGCGCTGGGCGTGCCTTCGCTGGGTATCTGGGAAATCGTGCGTGACGACGGTCATGTCGGCTTCTTCCCAGTGCTGCCGCGCGATGGCGAAGCGGTGTTCGAAATGCAGCGCGTGCTGGGAGATGCCAGCCGCGAATATCCCCTGCCGCCCTATTTCAGCGCCATTACCGCGCCGCTGTTCTGGCACAGCCATACCTTCCAGATGGTCTTCGCGCCGAGCATCAAGCGCGACGATCCGGAGCATAACGCCATGGTCCACCGCGCGATGAAGCACATGGTCGCCGTCGCCGCCGAGCACGGCTGGGGCGACTATCGCGCCGCGCCGATCTACCAGGACGACGTGGCGGCGACCTACAGCTTCAACGGCGGGTCCTTGCGCAAATTCCTCGAGGCGATGAAGGACGCGGTCGATCCCGATGGCATTATCGCGCCGGGACGTGGCGGCGTGTGGCCGACAAGGTTTCGCGCATGAGGGTCCTGCTCGCTTCTGTCGCCCTCGGTGCCGCTCTGTCGCTTTCAGTCGCCGCGCAGGACGAGGACCCGCAGGTGGCCCACGGGCGGCAGGTGTTCGAGCGCCAGTGCGCGCCTTGTCACGGACAGGGTCCGGGTGACGACGGTTCCGCAATGCTGCCCGGCACCGCCGCGCTGACGGAGAAATACGAAGGCAGTCGCCCCGGCGCACTGGAACTGCGCAGCGACTTGCCCGCGCCCGTCCTGTCGCTGTTCGTCCGGCGCGGGGTGGGGGCCATGTCGCCCTTCCGCGCTTCGGAACTGTCCGACGATGACATTGCCGCCATCGCCGCCTATCTGGATGCCAGCTCGGCAGCCGCACGGGAATAGCGGGTTGTAATATTGCCGGCACATTTGGCACTACAATGACGACCACGATACGCTAGTCAGAGGGTTCGCAACCAATGTTTCGCAGTGATCGCCGGCAGTTCATGGCTGCCACGGGCAGCGCTTTTGCCGGGCTCTATCTCAGTGCCTGTGCCCCGCGCACAGCCGTTTCTTCTGCTCGCGCGGCCGAGCGGTTCGGTGGGCTGCTAGTCGACCCGCAAGGGGTGCTCGACCTGCCCGAAGGCTTTTCCTACCGGGTGCTGTCGCGGCTGGGCGATGCCATGGACGATGGTGGCACCGTCCCTGACCGGGCGGACGGCATGGGCTGCTTCGATATCGGCAATGGCCAGCTGGCGCTGGTGCGGAACCATGAGCTGAAGCCCGATCAGGACAGCGGCGGCGCGACCGGTCCGGCGTTCGACACAGTTGCCCGTTCGCTGCGCCCGCTGCCGGGCGGCACCACCACCATCGTGCTCGATGCCGAAACGCTGGAAGTGCAGCAGCAGTATCGCAGCCTGGCCGGGACGATCCGCAACTGCGCCGGCGGCATAACACCGTGGAACAGCTGGCTTACCTGCGAGGAGGATACCTCCCGGGCGGACGGCACCATCAATCGCGATCACGGCTGGGTCTTCGAAGTGCCCGCCGCTGCCGGTGGCATGGTCGATCCCGTGCCGCTCACCGCCATGGGACGCTTCAACCACGAGGCGGCAGGCGTCGATCCGGCAACCGGCATCGTCTATCTGACCGAGGATCGCCGGGATTCGCTGCTCTACCGTTTCATCCCCAGCCATCCGGGCGAACTGGCGCGCGGCGGCACGCTGCAGGCGCTGGTGCTGGAAGGGGTGACCGATACCAGCAACCAGAACGGGGTGACCATGCCGGTCGGCTTGCCGGTGCGAGGCCACTGGATTACGCTCGACAATGTCGAGGCGCCCGAAGACGACCTGCGCACGCGCGGCCAGGCCATGGGCGCGGCCACCTTCTCGCGCGGCGAGGGCATCTGGATGGGGGATGGCGAAATGTACTTCACCGCCACCAGCGGCGGCGTGGCGAAGGAAGGCCAGATCTTCCGGCTGCGTCCCGACATCCACGGTACCGACGAACTGGAGCTGTTCTACGAAAGCCCCTCCGAGGCGGAATTCAGTTACGGCGACAATCTCTGCATCGCGCCCTTCGGCGACCTGATCGTGTGCGAGGACCAGTATGGCGCGCTGGTCGACAACTACCTGCGCGGAATCACGCCGCAGGGCGAGGCCTATCCCTTCGCCCGGCTGCGTCTGCAAACGGAGCCGGCGGGCGCCTGCTTCTCGCCTGATGGGCGGACCATGTTCCTCAACGTCTACAGCCCCACCATGACGCTGGCGATTACCGGACCCTGGCCGCAGGCATGACGCAATCCCCGGCGATCCTGTTCGTCTGCCTCGGCAATATCTGCCGGTCGCCGCTGGCCGAGGGCGCCCTGCGCGCTGCGGCGGGGGAAGTCGGGCTGGATTTGCACGTGGACAGTGCGGGCACCGGCCACTGGCACGTCGGCAACCCGCCGGACGAGCGGGCGCAGGCCGTGGCGCTGCGGCACGGCGTGGACATTTCGGGCCTGCGCGCCCGGCAGGTGGAGGAGGCGGACTTCACCCGCTTCACCCACATCTACGCGCTCGACAGCGAAAACCTGCGCAACCTGCGCATGCTCTCGCCCTTCGATGCTTCGGCGGAACTGGGCCTGCTGCTCGATGCCGTGCCGGGCCGGACCGGGCAGGCCGTGGCCGACCCCTACTACGGCGGCGACGAAGGCTTCCTTGAAACCTGGCGCGACGTGACGGCGGCGGCAGCGGCGCTGGTGGCCCGCTTCCGCGCATGACCCTGCGCGAGACGATCGCCGCGGTCACGGGCAGCGAGGTCTCCGGCGCGAACAAGCTGGCAGGCGGCGACCTCGGCGGTGCCTTGCTGGTCGAACTGGCAGACGGCGGGCGGCTGGTCGCCAAGCACGGCCCACTGGTGGCGCGAGAGGCCGAGATGTTGCGCGCGATCGCCGCAGCCGGTGCGCCGGCGCCCAAGGTGCTCCATGCGGAGGGCGAACTGCTGCTGATGGAGCATGTGGAGGCAGACGGCGAAGCCGGCTGGGACAGCCTCGCCGATGCGCTGAACCTGCTGCATGCAGGGCAGGAGGCGCCCTTCGGCTGGGATGCGGACTATGCCTTCGGCCCGGTGCCGATCTTCAACACGCAGGCCGAAAACTGGTCGCGCTTCTGGGCGCAGAACCGCCTGCTGTGCCATGGCGAAAAGGTCGACGGCAGCCTGACGCGGCGGCTGGAGGCGCTGGCGAAACGCCTGCCGAGCATCCTGCCCGCAACGCCGCCGCCCGCCTTGCTGCACGGCGACCTGTGGGGCGGGAACGTGTTGTTCAACCGGGGCAAGCTGGTGGCGCTGATCGACCCCGCATGCTACATCGGCCACCGCGAGGTGGACGTGGCCATGCTGACCCTGTTCGACTTCCCGCCGGACAGCTTCTTCGATGCGCTGGAGCTGGAGCCCGGCTGGCGTGAACGCCTGCCCGTCTACCGGCTATGGCCGTTGCTGGTGCACCTGCGCCTGTTCGGCCACGCCTACCGCCAGCGGGTGAAGGCGGAGCTGGGGAAGCTGGGATTCTAGGCCGCCGGGAAGGGCGTCCATTCCTCGCCTGCGGGCATGGGCGCGAACACGGCATCGACCATGTCTTCGGTCACCCCTTCGGGCGTTGCCGGATTCCAGTTGGGCGCATTGTCCTTGTCCACCAGCACCGCGCGCACGCCCTCGGCAAAGTCGGGGCGCATGATCATGCGGGCGGCGATCCGGTATTCCATGGCCATGTTGTCGGCGAAGGTCTCGCACCTGGCGTTCTCGGCAAACTGTCGTAGCGCGACCTTGGCCGTGGCGGGGCACTTGGTGGTGACGGCCTTCAGCTCCTTCGCCGCCCATTCGCTGTCGTCGCCCTCGAGCGCGGCGATAATGCCTTCCAGCGTATCGGGGGCGAACAGCCGGTCGATTTTCTCGGCATTGCCGGCGATGCGTGCTTCGGGTGCATGACCGGCATGCTTGTCGAGCACCGTGAAGATGGATTCTCCGTCAACCAGACGGGCCTTGGCATCGGCCACGGCTTCTGCTGACAGCAAATGGGTGGCGAGGCCCGCCCACAGGCATTCCGCCCCGTCCAGCCGCGCTCCTGTCAGCGCGAGGAACTTGCCGATCTGCCCCGGCAGGCGCGGCAGGTACCAGCCTGCGCCCACGTCCGGGAACAGGCCGATTGCACCTTCGGGCATGGCGAACTTGGTGTTCTCGGTCGCCACGCGAAACTTGCAGGGCTGCGAGATGCCGACGCCGCCACCCATCGTCACACCATCCATGAAGGCGACATTGGGCTTGGGGTAAGTGAACAGCAGGTGGTTGAGGCGATATTCCGCGTGGAAGAACTCGCGCCCGCGCTGGCCGCCATCCTCGATCGCCGAATTGCGCAGCAGCGCCACGTCGCCGCCGGCGCAGAACCCGCGCGTGTCCGGCTGGTGCTCGATCATCACGGCAGAGACCGCCTCGTCGTCCCGCCATGCCAGCAGCGCCTCCGACATGGCCTCGCACATGTCCAGCGTCAGCGCATGCAGCGCCTTGGGCCGGGTGAGGGTGATGCGGCCGATGCGGCCGTCGATCGTGCAGCTTACGTTCTCGCTCATCTCGTCAGCCCTGCCGCAGCATGTCGCGGCCCACGATCATGCGCATCACCTGGTTGGTGCCTTCCAGAATCGAATGCACGCGCAGGTCGCGCCAGAAGCGTTCGATGGGATAGTCCTTCAGGTAACCGTAGCCGCCGAACAGCTGCAGCGCGTTGTTGACGACGTTGGAGCCGCTGTCGGTCGCCAATCGCTTGGCCATGGCGGAGAAGCGCGTCTTGTCGGGCGCGTTGTCGGTTACCTTGGCGGCGGCGAGGTAAAGCAGCGCGCGCGCCGCTTCCAGTTCGGTCGCCATGTCGGCCAGCATGAACTGGGTGTTCTGGAAATCGGCGATGGGCGTGCCGAACTGCTGGCGATCCTTGGTGTAGGCGACAGCTTCGTCGAGGCAGCGCTGCGCCCCGCCCAGCGAGCAGGCGCCGATGTTGATGCGGCCGCCGTCGAGGCCGGCCATGGCGAAGCGGAAACCTTCGCCCTCTGCGCCGACACGGTTGGCAACCGGCACGCGGGCATCCTCGAAGATCAACTGCGCCGTGGGGCTGGCGTTCCAGCCCAGCTTCTTCTCCGGCGCGCCGAAGCTGACGCCGGGCGTGTCCTTCTCCACCACGACGCAGGAAATGCCCTTGGTCTTGTGCTCGCCCGTGCGCACCATCACCACGTAGACGTCGTTCACGCCGCTGCCCGAGATGAACTGCTTGGTGCCGTTGAGCACGTAATGGTCGCCGTCGAGGCGCGCGGTGGTCTTCAGGCCCGCCGCGTCGGACCCGCTGGCCGGTTCGGTCAGGGCATAGCTGGCGAGCTTTTCCATGGTGATGAGGTCGGGCAGGAAGCGATCCTTCAGCTCCTGCCCGCCGAAGGTGTCGATCATCCAGGCAGCCATGTTGTGGATCGAGATGAAGGCGCTGGTGGCGGGGCAACCATAGGCCATGGCTTCCATGATCAGCGCGGCTTCGAGGCGCCCGAGCGCGATGCCGCCGCTTTCCTCGGAGACGTAGATCGCGCCGAAGCCCAGTTCGCCGGTCTGCTGGATCACCTCTTTCGGAAAGATGTGCTCCTCGTCCCACTTGGCGGCGTGGGGGGTGATGTTGTCGGCGGTGAAGCGCTGCGCCATCTCCTGGATGGCGAGCTGGTCTTCGGTAAGCTGGAACTGTCCGGTCATGCGTGTCTCCTGCGCGCACCTCCTGTCAAAAGGGGCGCATCGGGGCAACCGGTTTCTTGTGCAACCACCCTGATCGGGGGTGCGCTCAGTCGTCGAAGCCGGGTTCCGCGGCGAAACCCTGCGGATCGGCAGGGGTGGGATCGAACCCGGCGGTATTGTCGATCGGATCGGTCGAAAAACCTTGTGCGTCGTCGATGAAGGACTCCGGCCCGGCCTCGACTTCCAGGACTTCTTCACCGTCGTCTGCTTCCGCATCGGCGAAGCTTGCCGGTGCAGCGGGCGCGCTGGACTGGGCAGTGCTGCGCGACTTGGTGTTGGACTGCACCACGCGCATGCCTTCCTGCGGACGTTCGGTCTGCACGGCAGCGTTGCGGCTCTCCAAATCGTCACCGCAGGCAGACAGCAGCGCGGCCGCCCCTGCCAGCACGGCGACGCGAGCCATCATTGCAGGCTTCCAATCACGGCTTCGGCTTCGATCTCGCATTTCCACTCCGGACTATAGAGCGCCGAGATTGCCACCAGCGTACCGGTCGGGCGGGCATGGCCCACCGCCCGGGTGAAGGCAGCAGTCACCGCATCGGCATAGGCGATATCGGTTACAAACATCCTTACGCGCACGACATCGCCCGAATGACCGCCAAGTTGCGAGATGTAATCGAGAATCTGTTCGAAGCAGCGATCCGCCTGCCGTCCGGCGTCGGGGCTGACTGTGCCGTCCTCCTCCACGCCGACATTGCCCGATACGATGATCCGGTCGCCCACGCGGATGGCGCGGGTGAAACCGGCCGCTTCCTCGAAGGGGCCGAGCGGCGGGATGCGTTGCCGTCCGTCGTTGGGTTCAGCCACAAGTGATCCTTTCGATTGTCATGTCGTCGTCATAGGAAACGGTCAGCCGGTCGGGCCGGAAATCCATCGTCACGGCGGTACGCGGCGGCACCCAGCGCAGCGTGCGCGCGCCGGTGAGCTCCAGCAGTTCGGCCCCCAGGTCCGGACTGGCGGTTGCGCCGACCAGGTGCTGCGCAGCCTCCGCATCGCATTCACCGGCCGGTTCGCGCACCGGCGGATTGCCGTCTTCATCCAGCGGCGGGGCAGTCGCGGCGCAGGCGGCGATGGCCAGGGGCGCGAAGGGGATGAGGGCCTTTCTCATGGCATCATCCTAGCGCCTCGCCCACACAGGCGCTAGGAGCCTGTCGCAAGAGGAGAAATGGCATGCCCGGATTGTGGTTCGAAGAATTCGAGGTGGGGCAGGTGTTCGATCACCCGTTGCGCCGCACGGTGACCGAGACCGACAACCTGATGATGAGCGCGCTGACGCACAATCCCGCACCGCTGCATCTCGATGCCGAGTTCATGAAGGACAGCGAATATGGCCGCATCCTGGTCAATTCCTGCTTCACGCTGGGGCTGATGGTGGGGATCAGCGTCAACGACACCACGCAGGGCACGGCAGTCGCGAACCTCGGCTGGGACGAGGTGCGTTTCCCCGCGCCGGTGTTCATCGGCGATACCCTGCGGATCGAGACCGAGGTGATTGACAAACGTCAAAGCAAGTCGCGTCCAAATCAGGGCATAGTCAATTTCATTCATCGTGCCTATAATCAGGACGACGTGCTGGTAGCCAGCTGCAAGCGCACCAGCCTGCAACGCAAAAGACCGGAATAAACGGAGTGAAATCATGGGCCTGAAAGTCGAACCGATCCTGCCGAACTTCGGCGCGGTGTGTTCGGGAATCGACCTGACGCAGCCGCTCTCGGCAGACGAAGTCAAACAGATTACCGATGCGATGGACAAGTATGGCGTCACCGTCTGGCGCAACACCGGCCTGACCGACGAGCAGCATGTCGAGTTCAGCCGCAACTTCGGTTACCTCGAACGCGTGCCCAAGCGCGCCGAGGGCCAGAAGATGCGCCTGCCCTATCGCGAGCTGTTCGATGCCTCGAACCTGAACCTCGAGGGCGAGATCACCACCGATCCGGCGGCGGTGGAATATCGCAAGGGCGACCGGCTCTGGCACACCGACAGCGCCTTCCTGGAGAAGCGCACCAGCTATTCGATCCTGCTCGCCCACGTCACTCCGCCTGCCGAGGCGGGCGGCGAGACCTGGTTCGCCGATGCGCGCACCGCCTATGACGACCTGCCGCAGGAAACCAAGGACCTGATCGAGGACAAGGTCGGCGTGAACTCGCTGTGGTGGAGCCGCAAGAAGGCCGGTGCCGAAGTCAGCGAGGACGAGATCTACGAACGCCCGATGGCGAAGCACAAGATCGTCCACACCCATCGCGGTTCGGGCCGCAAGAGTCTGTTCATCGCCGCGCACACGATGGATATCGAAGGCATGGACAAGGCCGAGGGCCGCCAGCTGATCGAGGACCTGATCGCTCACACCACGCAGCCGAAGTACACCTTCAAGTGGTCGTGGCAGCCGGGCGATATGGTGATCTGGGACAACCTGTGCACCATGCACCGCGGCGGCGATTACGATTACACCGCCTACAAGCGCGACATGCGCCGCACCACGGTGCGCGAGGGTACGGAGCCGCACACCATGGACACCGGTGATGATCCCTACACTGCGCTCTTCGCCAAGAGCCCGAAGTCGGTCGACATCAACTCCGCGCGCGACGCGGGCCGGTAAGGCGGGGATGGCCTACTACATCTCCACCCGCGTCGACGGTGCTATGGAAGATGCCATCGCCCGTACCGAAGAGGCGCTGAAGGCCGAGGGTTTCGGCGTGCTCACGCGGATCGACATCGCCGATACGCTGAAGAAGAAGATCGACGCCGACTTCCGTCCCTACGTCATCCTCGGCGCCTGCAATCCGGGCATGGCGCACAAGGCGCTGCAGCTGGAGGACAAGGTCGGCCTGATGCTGCCCTGCAACGTCATCGTGCAGCAGGTGGATGGCGGTATCGAAGTGGCGGCAATCGATCCGGTCGCCTCGATGCAGGCAATCGACAATCCGCAACTGCACGAAGCTGCGGAGCAGGTCCGCGCCATGCTGGCTGCGGCTATCGCACGGCTGGGCTAGGCCCGCCTTCCAACGGCTTCAGGCAAACGAAAACGCCCGGCCCTCGCGAGAGGACCGGGCGTTTCGCGTTTGGTCTGACCTGATGGATCAGAAGATGCGGCAGGCCGTCTCGGCCGGAGCAGCCAGCAGCTTCTCCAGTTCGTCGTCCAGCTTCAGCAGGGTCAGCGAGCAGCCGGCCATTTCGATGGCGGTGCAATATTCGCCGACATAGTTGCGGGCGATCGTCAGGCCGCGATCGGCGCACAGCTGGGCGGCCTTGTTGTAGAGCACGTAGAGCTCTGCCGGCGGGGTGCCGCCGAGGCCGTTGATCATCAGCGCCACGCGGTCGCCCGAGTTGTAGGGCAGGTCGTTGGCGACGGCTTCGAACAGCAGCTCGGTGATCTCGTCAGCCGGCTTGATCTTGGTGCGCTCGCGACCCGGTTCGCCGTGGATACCCACGCCGACTTCCATCTCGTCGTCGCCGATTTCGAAGATCGGGTCACCCTTGGCCGGCGGGATGCAGCTGGTGAGCGCGAGGCCCATGGTGCGGACGTTGTTGTTGACCTTCTCGGCCACGGCATAAACCGCGTCGAGATCGGCGCCGGTTTCGGCCAGCGCGCCGCAAGCCTTCATGACGAAGAAGTTGCCGGCCACGCCGCGACGGCCCACGGTGTAGAGGCTGTCCTGCACGGCGACGTCATCGTTGATGATGAACTGCTTCAGCTTGATGCCTTCGGCTTCGGCCATTTCGCAGGCCATGTCCCAGGCCATGCGGTCACCCTGGTAGTTGTTCACCAGCACCAGCACACCGGCATCGGTGGCCACCGACTTGATGGTTTCGTAGCAGGCGTCGACCGGCGGGGCGGCGAAGACCGGGCCCTGGCAGGCGGCGGTCAGCATGCCGGGGCCGACGGCCATGACGTGGGCAGGCTCGTGGCCCGAACCCGAACCCTGCACGATGGCGACCTTGGAGGCGTCGACATTCTTGCGCTTGATCAGCTGGTGTTCCGGCATGGCTTCCAGCAGGTCGGGGTTGGCGGCGATCACACCGGCCATGAATTCCGGTACGAAGTTCTCCGGATTGTTGACGAATTTCTTCATGCGTCTCTCTCCCTTGGGTAGTCTTAGCGATTCAGTTCCGGTGCGTTCGGGGTGTAATCCACGCCGTAAGCCTTGCACCAGTCGTAAAGGATTGTGGCCACGCCGACGATGCCCGGATCGGGCGTGTTGGCGCTGCGTTCGCCCACCTGGCTGGCGCGGCCGCGATGGGCCACCAGCGTGCGGGTCTCGTCGATGGCCTTGTCCGCTTCCGCGGTGATGGCGGCCAGCACGGCGCCGAGGTCCGACCCGTCCATTTCCTGCATCTTGTCATGGATCGGCCACAGCGCGTCGAGCAGCGTCTTGTCGCCGCGCTTGGCGCCGCCGCGGGCGACGATGCCTTCGATGGCGCTGCCGAGCATCTCGGTCAGCTGGTCGTAGGTCACTTCTTCCAGCCCCTTGCTCACCATGCCGGCGCGCATGAAGCCGGTGCCCCAGATCGGGCCCGACGAACCGCCGACATGCTTCGAGCAGATCATCGAGATCTTCAGCAACATGGCGCCGATGGCGCTCTTGTCGATTTCGGGCAGTTCCTTCTTGATGACCTTGAAACCGGTGGCGAGCGAGGTGCCGAAGTCACCGTCGCCGGCGAGGCCGTCGAGGTCGGAAAAGTACTTTTCGTTGGCGATTACGGTGTCGCAGGTGTGATCGATCGCCTTCTCGATCTGGGCAAGCGTAATAGTCGACATTCTTCTCTCCCTCTGGCGCCAAGCTATGCGGTCAGCGCGGACAGGTCTGCAAGTGTAACTTCGGGGTTGGGCGCATCGCCCAGCTCGGGCACGACGCGCGCGGCCTCGGTGAAATCCTCGTCCACCGTATAGGTGCTGGTGGTGATCAGCGTCGGGTAGCCCGCGCCGGTGGAGGCGAGCAGGCCGTTGCGGCTGTCTTCAACCACCACGCAGTGCTTCGGGTCCAGCCCCAGCGACTTGGTCGCCAGTTCGTAGATTTCCGGATCGGGCTTCTTCTTGCTGACGACGTCGCCGGCATGGACGAATTCGAAGGCAGCCTTGCGCTCGGCCCCGAACAGGTCGAGCACGGCATCGATGAACTTGGGGTTGGACGTGGTGCACACGCCCAGCCGCACGCCGTTGGCCATGGCCTCGTCCACGATCCGCAGCACGCCGGGGCGCACGGGCAGGTCCTTGACGATTTCGGAGACCTGCGCGGTCTTGTACTTGTGCAGGGCGGCAATCAGTTCCGCCTTGCCGCCATGTTCGGCAACCTTGTCTTCCGGCCAGCCATATTCCTCGAAATAGGCTGTCATGCGTTCCTTGCCGCCAGCGACGAGCAGCATCTTGGCATAGAAGTCGACAGACCATTCGGCGTCGATCCCGAATTCGGCAAAGGCCATGTTGAAGCCGACCCGGTGCGCATCGCGCTCGGTATCCACCAGCACGCCGTCGCAATCGAAAATGATTGCCTTCACCATCAGGCGTTCTCTTTCAGCGTGGCGAGGAACGGCTGGGCCTGGTCCTTGCCGCCGAACTTCTCGATGAAGCCGGAGAACAGCTGCTTGCAGGCCTGGTACTGAGCGTCGATAACGCGCAGCGGCTCGTAGTCGTCGGGATTGGCCTTGCGATAGGCTTCGAAGCTCTCGACGAAGACGTGCTTCAGGTTGGTGGAGATGTTCACCTTGGCCGAACCACGGGCGATGGCCTTGGCGAAGGTCTCGTCCGACAGGCCGGTGCCGCCGTGCAGCGCCATCGGCGTATTGGTGGCCTTGTTGATCGCCTCGATACGGTCGAAGTCGACCTTGGGCTCACCCTTGTAGAAGCCGTGCGCGGTGCCGACGGCGCAGGCGAAGGCCGACAGGTCCAGCGCGTCGCAGAAGACCTTGGCGTCTGCGGGATCGGTGAGGACGGAGTCTTCCTCGGCCACGACCATATCGTCTTCCACGCCCATGATCTGGCCCAGCTCGGCTTCCATGCCGACATTGTACTTCTCGGCGATCTCGCGCACGCGCTTCGACATCTCGAGGTTTTCCTCGAACGGGAATTCCGACGCGTCGATCATGATCGAGGTCCAGCCGGTCTGCGCGCACTTCTCGATCATCTCGAGGTTCTTGCAGTGGTCGAGGTGCAGCACCACCGGCACCGGCGAGTTCTCGGCGCAGGTGCGCACCCAGCTGACGATTTCCTCGTGGCTGTAATAGTCGATGGTCTTGCTGCTGGTCTGGCAGATGACGGGGGCGTTCAGTTCCTCTGCCGCTTTCACCATCGCCTTGGTGGTGTTGTAGTCGACAAGGTTGAACGCCGCGACGGCATAACCGTTGTCCATCGCGTGCCGCAGCAGCGGCTTCATGTGTACCAGTGGCATTTCGTGCTCCCTACGATAGCCGGTGTTTTCGCTTGTTCCGGTGATTTGGTCCGGAACGTTCGAATCGGTTCCATAGCGATAGTATACGCGGTCAGCCACCCGTCTTTGCGGCCTTTTGATACCCCTGAGATTGAAAATGTCCGGAATTGCGACGGCTACCGGCGAAACCGCCCGTCGATGGCGATTGACGCTGGGGCCGCCGCGGCGCTAATGGCGCGACCCCGGACGGATTGTCCGGTCGGTATGCGGGTGTAGCTCAATGGTAGAGCAGGAGCTTCCCAAGCTTAAGACGAGGGTTCGATTCCCTTCACCCGCTCCATGATATAGGCAGGCCGTCATGCCGGCCTTCTTCCTCACTTTCATCGCAGTTGCCGCCGCCATGCTGGCGGGCAAGGACGCGGTGCGCGTGGCGCGGCTGCGGTTGGCGCTGGGGTGGGGTGGGCCGCTAGCGGTGACGGTGCTGGCCTCGGCGCTGGCCGGCGCGGCGCTGGCGGCATGGATCGCGCAAAGCCTGGGACCGGTCATCCCGCCGCAGTACAAGCCGCTGGTCGTGGCCATCGCGCTGGGCCTGGCCGGGCTGGAGGTGCTGTTGCGCCGTCCTTCGCCGGCGCCGAAGGAACCGACCCGCTCGATGGGTGCGATTACCCTGGTGCTGCTGCTGGGCATGGTCACCGATGCCAGCGGGTTCATCATCCTGTCGATGGCCATCGTCACCGGCGAGGCGCTCTATGCCGCGGCCGGCGGGGCGACGGGGGCGCTGGTGGTGCTGGGCGCGGCAATCCTTGCGGCAGAGGACTGGCAGGCGCTGCCGCAGCGGCTGTTGCGGTACGTGGTTGCGGCGGGCCTGCTGCTCGCGGCGCTGGCAATCGTCTTTCTCGCTTAAAGAATCCAGATACAATCGACTTAGGCGATTATACTGACGCACTAATCGCATGAAACCAACCACCTGTTCCGTCCGTTGGTCGGGTAAGAAGACGATTTGAAAGGACGGAAAATCATGGCCACTTCTGGCGACAATTCGAAAACCGCGCTGATCGACGGGCTCAACGGCCTGCTCGCAGATCACTTGGCGCTGTTCTTCAAGACCAAGAACTTCCACTGGCACGTGACCGGGCCGCGCTTTCGCGACCTGCACCTGCTGTTCGACGAACACGCGGTGGAAATCCGCGACCAGATCGACATCATCGGTGAGCGCGTGCGCAAGAACGGCGCAAAGACGCTGACCTCGATCGGGTCCGTGGCGAAGCACACCGCGATCGCCGACCAGGACGATGCCGAGCTGTCGGCCGAGGACATGCTGCGCGAGCTGCGCGACGACAACGCCAGGCTGGTCGAGCGTCTCAAGGCCCTCAAGGAACATGCCGAGAAGGCCGGCGACAACGCCACCGACGGCCTGATCGACGACTGGACCGACATGGCCGAGGAACGCGTCTGGTTCCTCGAATCCACGCTGAAGTAAGTTTCCCCCGACCCCTCCGGAACCGCCGCGCGGCCTCTCGCCTCGCGGCGGTTTTGCGTATAGTCGGGAAACATGGCCGACATCGACATCATCGAAGATTCCTCCGACGACTATATCGCCACCTTCATCGAGGCGGTGCTGCGCAGCAACCTGACCGAGCACGCGGAAACGGTCGCCATCAGCGTGCCGGGTGGGTCCACCCCCTTCCCGATCATGGAGAAGCTGGTGCGTGCCGATCTGGACTGGTCGCGGGTGGCCGTTTGGCCGGGAGACGACCGCGTCGTTCCGGAAGACCATCCGGCCAGCAACACCGGCAAGATCCGCCAGCTGTTCGAGCCGGTCGGTGCCACGGTCGCGACGCTCAACGAGATGGAGCAGGTGCCGCATTTCGCGCTGGTCTGGCTGGGGATGGGGGCGGACGGCCATATCGCCTCGCTGTTCCCCAACACCGATCCGCAGTTCGACGATCCGCAAATGGTGCGCCGGCTCACGCCCGACCCGCTGCCGCCCGAAGCGCCGTTCGACCGGGTGACCCTGACGATCCCCGCGCTGCTCAATTCCGATGCGCTGATGTTCGTCATCCGCGGCGACGACAAGCGCGCGGTATTCGATGCGGCGGTGGCGGGCGAGCACGACTTGCCGGTCGCCCGCCTGCTGGGCGCGGCAATGCAGCAGGTGACATGCTTCACCTGATGCCCGCCTGGGCGCACCGGGCCGCGCTTCCTTTCGGCCATGTGCTGCGCAAGAGCTACCTGAGCCTATTCCGCCCGCGCATAGCCGGGGTCTGCGTGTTCATCGAGGACGACGCCGGCCGAGTGCTGTTCCTGCGCCAGTCTTACGGCTCGAGAGCCTGGACCATCCCCGCCGGTGGCGCCAGGCGCGACGAGGACCCGGAGGTCGCCATTCGCCGCGAGGTCTACGAGGAACTGGGCTGCGAGTTGCACTCGCTGGAAATGCTGCACCAGTGCGAGGAACGCCTGTACGGCGCGCCGCAACTGGTTTCCATCTTCGCCGCCCGCGCCCTCAGCGAACCGCGCCCCGACAATCGCGAGGTGATCGCGGTCGAATGGTTCTCGCTCGACCGCTTGCCATCGCAGCTGACCGGTCAGGCCATGCGCAGGCTGCCGCTGCTACAGCAGCGATAGCTGGGCGTCGTCGCGGCGCGGCTCTTCGCGCTCCACGCCTTCGAGATTGCTGAGCGTCAGCCCCATCAGCCGGATCGGCATGGGCAGCGGCAGTTCGTTGTCCAGGATGGAGCGTGCCACCTCGGCGAATTCGCGCTTGTCGGCGACCGGCTGCGGCAGCGATTTCGCGCGGGTGGCGATCTGGAAATCGTTGTATTTCAGCTTCAGCGTCACCGTGCGGCCCTTGGCCTGTTTCTCGGCGATCCTGTCCCACACGATGTCGATGATCCGCTCCAGCGTGTCGCGCAGCTCGTCCTCGGCGGAAATGTCCTCGCTGAAGGTGCGTTCGCCGCCGATGGACTTGCGAATGCGGTTGGCGCGCACGGGGCGCAGGTCAATGCCGCGCGCGGCGCGGAAGAGGTAGTCGCCGAAGCTGCCGAAATGCCGGTTCAGCCAGTCGCGGTCCTTCTCCGCCAGGTCCGCGCCGGTCTCGATGCCGAGCCGCGCCATCTTCTCCGCCCCCTTGGGGCCGACCCCGTGGAAGCGGCGGATCGGCAGCGACTGTACGAAGGCTGCGCCTTCGCCGGGGCGGATCACGCAGATGCCGTCGGGCTTGTTCTGGTCGCTGGCGAGCTTGGCCAGGAACTTGTTGTAGGACACGCCCGCACTCGCCGTCAGCTGGGTCTCCTCGCGGATGCGCTTGCGGATCGCCTGCGCGATGGCGGTGGCGCTGCCGATACCGTGCCGGTCCTCGGTCACGTCGAGATAGGCTTCGTCGAGGCTGAGCGGCTCCACGTGCGGGGTGTAGTGGCGGAAGATCGCGCGGATTTGCTCCGACACCTCACGATAGACGTCGAAGCGGCTCTTGCAGAAGATCAGGTCCGGGCATTTCCGCCGGGCGGTGACCGAGGGCATGGCGCTGCGCACCCCGAACTTGCGCGCCTCGTAGCTGGCCGCGGCCACCACGCCGCGTCCGGAAGAGCCGCCGACGGCCACGGGCTTGCCGCGCAGTTCCGGATTGTCGCGCTGCTCCACGCTGGCGAAGAAGGCATCCATGTCGACGTGGATGATCTTGCGCAGGCCTTGCGCTTCGTCCTCCTCGCCGTCGGGGCCGTCAAATCCCGGTGATTCCGCCATGCCGCCCTTCTACCGCGTGCGCTTCGTTGACTTAATCCTTTTCTCGCCAAGGTGCCCGGTCTAGGGCAGTTGGTGAATGACCAAGGGCAGCCCACTCGACTCTTTGCCGCTGGGACGGCGCGAACTGATCGTGCTGCTGGCGCTGCTGATGAGCCTCAATGCGCTCGGCATCGATGCGATGCTGCCCGCGCTGGACGAGATGGCGGCCGACCTTGGCGTGGCCGACGGCAACGATCGCCAGCTGGTGATCGCGGTCTACACCATCATGATGGGCGTCGGCTGCCTGGTTCCGGGCAGCTATGCCGACCGCTATGGCCGGCGCCCGATCATCTTCCTCGCGCTGATCGCCTTTTCGGTGCTGTCGCTGGTGACGGCGATGCTGACCGATTTCGAAAGCATGATCGTGATCCGCGGCGTTACCGGCCTGCTGGGGGCGGGCCTAATGGTGGTGCCCATGGCCATCGTGCGTGACCTTTACGAAGGCGACCACATGGCCCGGCTGATGTCGACCATCGCCGCTGTGTTCATCTCCGTCCCCGTCTTCGCGCCCAGCCTGGGGCAGGCCATCCTGCTGGTGGGCAGCTGGCGGCTGATCTTCGTCGCCCTCTCGCTGGTGGGCGTGGCGACGGCTGCCTGGGTCTATTTCCGCCTGCCGGAAACGCTCGCGCCGGCGAACCGGCAGGAAATCAACCTGCCCGTGATCGCCCGCAACATGGGCGTCTCGCTGATGAACCGCCAGTCGATCGGCTATGTCCTCGGCTCCATGCTGGTGATGGGCGGGGTGTTCGGCTACGTGAATTCCGGCCAGCAGCTTTACCAGGATGCCTTCGGCGTCAGCGATGCGGCCTTCCCCGTGTTGTTCGGCGCGACCGCCGCGATGATGAGCTTCACCAACCTCATCAACTCGCGCATCGTCATGCGTTTCGGCGCGCGGCGCGTGTCGCATTTCGGGGTGATCATGTTCATCACCGTCAGCGCGGTGCAGGTGTGGTCCTCCTACGTCCACCCCGGCAACATCTCCTGGTTCCTGCCGCTGATGAGCATCAATCTCGCGCTGCTGGGTTTCCTTGGTGCGAACTTCGGCTCCATCGCCATGCAGCCCTTCGCGCATATCGCCGGATCGGCCAGCAGCGTGCAGACCTTCTTCCGCATGTTCGGCGCGGCCATGGTGGGGATGATAATCGGCCAGTCCTACGACGGCACCGCCATTCCCTTCGCCTGGGCGCTGCTGATCTGCTCATCCACCGCGCTGATGCTGGTGCTGTTCAGCGAACGCGGCAGGCTGTTCCGGCGCCTGAATGTCATGCCGCCGAAGGAGCGGGTGGTGCCATGAGTGACATCTACGACCTGATCGTGATCGGCGGCGGGGTGAACGGCGCGGGCGTGGCGCGCGATGCCGCAGGGCGCGGCGCCAAGGTGCTGCTGCTGGAGAAGGGCGACCTGGCCAGCGGTACCTCGTCGAAGTCGACCAAGCTGGTCCACGGCGGGCTGCGCTACCTCGAGTACTACGAATTCGCCCTGGTGCGCGAAGCACTGGGCGAGCGTGACGTGCTGTGGTCCATCGCCCCGCACATCGTGCACCCGATGCGCTTCGTGCTGCCCGTAACCGCCGAGATGCGATCCAAGTGGATGCTGCGTGCGGGCCTGTTCCTCTACGACCACATCGGCGGGCATGGCGGCCTCAAGAAGACCCGCTCGATCAGCCTGAAGAAGCACCGCGCGGGCGTTGCGCTGGAGCGGCGCTACAAGCACGCCTTCGAGTATTCGGACGGCTGGGTGGACGATGCACGGCTGGTGGTGCTGAACGCCATGGACGCCGCCGAGATGGGCGCCGACATCCGTCCGCGCACCGAGGTCACCTCAGCGCGACGCGAAAGCGACCTGTGGGTGGTGGAAACGTCGGCCGGCACCTTCAAGGCGCGCGCGCTGGTCAACGCGGCCGGCCCCGCGGCGGACGACATTGCCAAGGTCGCTGGCGAGAAGCCCGCCTATGGCATTCGCCGCGTGCGTGGATCGCACATCGTGGTGCCCAAGCTGTTCGACCACGACTGCGCCTACATCCTGCAGCAGCCCGACACGCGCATCTGCTTCGCCATCCCGTGGGAGGGCGACTTCACGCTGGTGGGCACGACCGATGCCGACCACAAGGGCTCGCTCGACGAGGTCGAAGCCAGCGACGAGGAGGTGCGCTACCTGCTCGACGCGGTGAACCGCTATTTCGAGCATGACGTGACCCAGGCCGACGTGGTGCACACCTATGCCGGCGTGCGCGCGCTGGTGGACCTTGGCGAAGGCCGCCCCGAAGCGGCGACGCGCGGCTATCGGCTGGCGCTGAGCGACGAGGACGAGGGGGCGCCGCTGCTGGGCATCTACGGCGGCAAGATCACCTCCTATCGCCACGTGGCGGAAGAGGCGGTGGACAAGCTGGCGAAGCGCCTGAAGGTGCTGCAGGGCGAGCACTGGACCGGCAAGACGCCGCTGCCCGGCGGCGATTTCGACAAGGAAGCCCAGCACCACCTGATCGACGTGCTGGCGGAGGAATATCCCTTCCTTTCCGAGCGCGACGTGCTGCGCATCGGCCGTGCCTACGGCACCCGTGCGGTCGACTGGCTGGGCGAGGCGAAGAGCTGGGACGACCTTGGTCGCAATTTCGGTGCGGGGCTTTCCGAAGCCGAAGTCACTTATCTGCGCGAGAAGGAATGGGCCGTGACGGCGGAGGACATTCTCTGGCGCCGCACCAAGCAGGGCATGCACATGAGCGAGGCCGAACAGGCCGCGCTGGCGGAATACCTCGGCAGCTAGTCTTCCGCTGGTGCCTCAACCCGCGCCAGCAGCGCCTCGACCTGGACCTGCGCGCCCTCGCTGGCGGAAAGTTCTGCCACCAAACCATCGAACGGTGCGGTGAGGGCGTGTTCCATCTTCATTGCTTCCAGCACCAGCAGCCGCTGGCCCGCCGTGACGGGATCACCTTCGGCCACATGGACAGCGATAACCTTGCCCGGCATGGGAGCGAGGATGTCGCCGTCGTGGGCGTGGACACCGGCGGTCTCGTTGCGCGCGATTGTAGCGACAAAAGTGGTGCCGAGATCGTTGACCAGCACGCCCTCTTCGACTTCTTCCACGTGTCGTCCGGCATGCGGCGAATGCCACTGGTGACGGTGGTCGAAGGTCGCGCTGCCGATGCTGAACTTCATCAGTGGCTCCGCTTTGGGCGCGTTGAGGCGCAGGCCAACGAGTTCCGGCGGCGAGGTTTCATCCGCAGCGGCGAGGAAATGATCGGTCAGCGCCTGAAGGGCTGCGGCCGACGGCTCCCCGGTGGGCAAGAGCGCATCGCTTTCGGCTTCGAGGAAGCCCGTCGTCATTTCGCCAGAGCGGAATATCTCGTGTTCGAGCGCGCGCCAGAGGAACTCGGCATTGGTGCGAACCGGCCAGCAAATCACTTCCGAGCAATCCAGCGCAAGCGACTGGATGGCGGCTTCGCGATCTTCGCGATGGACGATCAGCTTGGCGATCATCGGGTCGTAGAAGGGTGACACCTCACCGCCTTCCTCGACACCCGTTTCCACCCGGTCACCGACAAGATCGAGATGGGTGAGCGGCCCCGTAGAGGGCAGGAACCCCTTCGCCGCGTCCTCAGCATAGAGCCGCGCCTCGATCGCCCAGCCGTTGATGCTCAGCTCGTCCTGCTGCAACGGGATCGGCTCGCCGCTGGCGACGCGCAGCTGCCATTCGACCAGGTCGACGCCGGTGATCTCCTCGGTCACCGGGTGTTCCACCTGCAGGCGGGTATTCATCTCCATGAAGAAGATGCGGTCGGCGCGCAGGCCTTCGCTGGCGTCGGCGATGAATTCGATCGTGCCCGCGCCTTCGTAGTCCACAGCCTTGGCAGCGCGCACGGCGGCGGCACAGATTTCCTCGCGCGTGGCCTCGTCCATGCCGGGGGCGGGGGCTTCCTCGATCACCTTCTGGTGGCGCCGCTGCAGCGAGCAGTCGCGTTCGAACAGGTGGACGACGTTGCCGTGGCTGTCGCCGAACACCTGCACCTCGATATGGCGAGGTGAGGTGATCCACTTTTCCAGCAGCACTTCGTCGTTGCCGAAGCTGGCCTTGGCCTCGCGCCGGCAGCTTTCCAGCGCGGCTTCGAAGTCCCCAGCGGCATCGACCTTGCGCATGCCCTTGCCACCGCCGCCCGCGACAGCCTTGATCAGCACCGGATAGCCGATGGCGTCGGCTTCGGACTTGAGCCGTTCGACTGACTGGTCCTCACCCTCGTAACCGGGGGTGACGGGCACGCCCGCCGCGCGCATCAGCTTCTTGGCGGCATCCTTCAGGCCCATGGCCTCGATGCTGCTCGGCTTGGGGCCGACCCAGATCAGCCCGGCATCGATCACCGCCTGCGCAAAGGCGGCGTTTTCCGACAGGAAGCCGTAGCCGGGGTGAATCGCCTGTGCGCCGGTTTCCTTCGCCGCGGCGATGATCTTCTCGCCAACGAGATAGCTTTCGGCAGCGGGCGAGGGGCCGATGTGCACGGCCTCGTCCGCCTGGCGGACATGCAGCGCCTTGGCATCGGCATCGGAATATACCGCCACGGTGGCGATCCCCATTGCGCGCGCGGTGCGGATGATGCGGCAGGCAATCTCGCCGCGATTGGCAATGAGCAGCTTGGCAATCATGGGGTCGGCGCGTCCTCGCAGGCCTGAGTGACGTGGCTGTAGGTGATGGTGGCGATCTTCCATTCATCGCCTTCGCGAACGAGCGTGAAGATATCGACCCCGCAATGGCTTCGCTCGCCATCCAGGTAAAAGCCGAAATCTGCCCAGACCATGGCTACCGGTCCGTCTACCAGCACCTCGATAACCTCGATCGGCTCGGCGATTTCGCCGGGAACGCTGGCGACAAACGCGACCAGCTCCTGAGCCCGCGTGGATTGCGCTGGTACGTCAGGCTGTTCCGCGTGCACCCAGGTGGCAACGGCATCCTCGGTCAGCATGGTGGCCATCGTTTCCGGGTCCTTGGCATCGAACGCCGCCATGAAGGCCTCGACCGTCTCGAGCACACGCTCCCTCTCGGCATTCTCGCCCGCAGATGCCGGAAACGGTGCGAGGGCAAGGCAAAGCAGGGCGAACAGGGTGGATATGCGGTGTGTCATCGGACCAATCCTCTCGTTCCGCCGGATGCCTGCATGTGGTTGCAAATGCAACCTTCGCCGGAGGCGGTCAGTCGTCCTTGCGGCGCACGCCTTCGTCGCGCAGCGGGGTGCGCGGTACGTCGGCGATGGGCTGCGCCATGCGCGCCATCACCATCAGCTGGCCGCGCGTCCATTTGGGCTTTTCCTGCGGCTCCCACGATCCGGCCACGGTTTCCATCAGCGCGGCGGCGACGTGCAGCAGCTTCTGTCCCAGCGTGGTGTGGGCGCGGTGGTCCCACGCCAGTTCGGCCTGTTGCACCACTTCCTGCCCGATGGCGCCGTAGATGTTGGCGGCGGACAGGATCGCCCAGCGCTGGCGGAAGCGCAGCCGACCCGCGCCGATACGGGCGGAGGCATCGTGCACCTCGGCCATCTTCACCAGCCGCCGGGCCATCTTCACCAGCGCCTTGCGGTGTTGCGGCTTCATGTGCTGCCCCGGCGGAATGTCGAATTCGGCGAGCCATTCCAGCGGCAGGTAGCAGCGCCCGGCGGCGTCATCTTCCCAGATGTCGCGCGCGATATTGTTGAGCTGGAAGGCCAGGCCAAGGTCACAGGCGCGATCGAGCGTATCCTCGGCATCCTTGGGCACGCCCATCACCCGCGCCATCATCACCCCGACAGCGCCCGCGACATGATAGCAGTAACGCATCAGGTCGCCCTCGGTACGCGGCATCCAGCCTTCGGCATCCAGCGCAAAACCGTCGATCACATCGTCGCACATCTCGCGCGTGATGCCGACTTCGGCGGCGACCTGTCCCAGCGCGTCGAAGGCGATATCGGCCGTCGGCTGGCCTTCCAGCGCCCGGTGAGTGAGCACGCGGATGGCCTCCACCCGGTCCTTATCTCCGGCCTTGCTCAGGTCCAGCGTGCCGCCATGGTCCTGCCCATCGGCAATGTCGTCGCAGCGGCGGCACCAGGCATAGAGCAGGTGCGCCCGCTCGCGCGTGTCCTTGTCGAACAGCAGGGAGGCGACGGTGAAGCTCTTGGAGCCCTCCGCGATGCTCTCGCGGGCGCGCCTGACCAGTGATGCGCGCGGCCTGCCGCCACCGACCTGCCTGGGCGTCGCCTTGAGCAGCTGGCTGGCGACCAGTGGCCTGGGTTTGACCCGCTTCAGGTTCACAGGTCCTCGGCGCGCATCTGCACGATGGTCTGGATCGGCTGGTATTCGGCCATCTTCTCGAGCAGTCCTTCAAGCGTGTCGCCCACGATCAATATGTCGCGGTGCATTTCCCTGATAAAGCCGGTTTCGGCCATTTCCCGGTTAAACGCCAGCAGGCCGTCATAGTATCCGAAGGAATTGAGCAGGCCGACCGGGCTCTGGTGGTAGCCGAGCTGCGCCCAGCTGACTGCTTCCCACAATTCGTCCATCGTGCCCACGCCGCCAGGCAGGGTGACGAAGCCGTCCGACATGTCGGTGAACATCTGCTTGCGCTCGTGCATGTTGGCGACGACGTACAGCTCGGTGCAGTCGAGGTTGGCGACTTCCATGTCCTTCAGCGCCTGCGGGATCACCCCGATGACCTCGCCGCCGGCATCCAGCGCGCCGGATGCGACCGCGCCCATCAGCCCGGCCTTGCCACCGCCATAGACGACGCCGATCCCGCGCTTGGCCAGCGTCTGCCCGACATCGCGGGCAAGCTGCATGTAGCGCGGATCCGCAGGGGTAGCGGAGCCGCAATAGACGGCGAGACGGTTAAAGCTGTTCGACATGGGAAAATGCCGTAACCGCAAGCGTCAGGAAGACAAGTCCTCGATCATCAGCCCGGCCGTCGCCTTGGCGCTGCCGACCACGCCGGGAATGCCAGCGCCCGGATGGGTGCCCGCGCCGACGAGGTAGAAGTTCTCGATCACGTAGTCGCGGTTGTGGCCGCGGAACCAGGCGCTTTGCGTCAGCACCGGCTCCAGGCTGAAGGCGCTGCCGAGGTGGGCGTTGAGATCGTGGCCGAAATCCTTCGGGGTGTAGTGGAACTTGGTGACGATGCGATCGTGGATGTCGGGGATCAGCCGCCGCCCGACTTCGTCGAGCACGCGCTTCTCCAGTTCCTTGCCCACCTCGTCCCAGTTGACCGGCATCTTGCCCAGGTGGGCGACCGGCACCAGCGCGTAAAAGGTGCTCATCCCCTCCGGCGCCATGCTGGGATCGGTCACGGTCGGGTGGTGCAGGTAGATGGAGAAATCGGCGGGCAGGATGCCGCGGTCGTAGATGTCCTCCAGCAGCCCTTTGTAGCGCGGGCCGAACAGGATCATGTGGTGCGGGATGCCGGGCCAGGTGCCCTCGATGCCGAAATGCACGACGAACAGCGAAGGCGAAAAGCTCTTCCGCGTCAGCGCCTTGCCATAGGTCTTGCCGCGATGGCTGTCGCCCAGCAGCTGCTTGTAGGAATGCACGATGTCGGCATTGCTGGCGACGGCATCGAACTTCTGTGTCCAGCCACTGGCCGTGTGCACGGCCTTGGCGCGCTTGCCCTCGGTTTCCACCTTCACCACCGCGTCGCCGACGCGCATGGTGCCGCCCAGCCGCTCGAAATGGCGCACCATGCCGGCGATCAGGCGGTTGGTGCCGCCGCGCGTCCACCACACGCCGCCATCCTTCTCCAGCTTGTGGATCAAGGCGTAGATGGAGCTGGTTTTCATCGGGTTGCCGCCCACCAGCAGGGTGTGGAACGACAGGGCCTCGCGCAGCTTCTCGTTCTTGATGTACTTCGACACCATCGAATAGACGCTGCGCCAGGCCTGCTTCTTGGCCAGCGCCGGGGCGGCCTTGATCATCGACTTGAAGTCCAGGAACGGCACGGTGCCCAGCTTGACGTAGCCTTCCTCGTAGACTCCCGCCGAGTAATCGAGGAAGCGATCGTACCCGTCCACATCGGCGGGCTCCAGCTTCATGATCTCGTTGCGCAGGTCGGCTTCGTCGTTGGAATAGTCGAAGTTGGTGCCGTCGGGCCAGTTGAGCCGGTAGAAGGGCATGACCTTCATCAGCTCCAGGTCCTCGTCCATGTCGTGCCCGCTGATCGCCCACAGCTCACGCAGGCAATCGGGATCGGTGACGACGGTCGGGCCGGCATCGAAGGTGAAGCCGTCCTTCTGCCAGAAATAGGCGCGGCCGCCCGGCTTGTCGCGCGCTTCGACCACGGTGGTGGCAATGCCGGCGCTCTGCAGGCGGATGGCCAGTGCCATGCCGCCGAAGCCGGAGCCGATCACACAGGCTGTCCTGCCTTCGGGAGTAGTCATCGGGGGGAATTCCTTGTCGGATCGAGCAGGGGAGGGGATGAGCCGGCGATGGCTCCGATGGCGCGAACGACGGGCACCGGCGGTTTGCCCGCCAGCACCCGCACCTTGTCCGCTAGTCGCGAACGCCCGGCATAGAACCGCTCGATCAACGGTTCGCGCAGGCGATAGAAGCGTTCGAACACCTTGTAGCGCTGTTCCGGCTGCGCCGCGCCGAACAGCATGGTGCCCAGCAGGCGATAGAACGACATGTTCGACCAGTGCCGCCGCGCGCTGGATGCCAGCTTGGCGGAGAGCTGGTCGCCGGGCAGGTCCGCATCCTCGGCAATCGCCAGCGCCACCTCGACCGCGACGGGCAGCGTATAGCTGGTCAGGGGGTGGACGAAGCCGCCACGCGCGCCGGCCACGGTCACGCCGTTGATCTGCTGGTCCTGCTGGAAGGCCCGGAAATTGCCGCCGGTGACGACCGGCAGCACGCCGGTCTCGAAGGCGACGGGCTCTCCGCTCCAGCCCATGCGGGCCTGGTACTGGTCGAGCCGGGCGGACAGGGCCGAACGGTCGAGATCGGGCGTGTCCTGGTAATAGGTGTCCTCGATGAACAGGTCGTGCGATCCAACCGGCAAGGTGTAGACGAAGCGATAGCCGCCCAGCTGCTCGACATGGGCGTCCATGATGATGGGATGGGCCAGCCCGTGCGGCTCGGGCGTGCGCAGGTGGCGGCCCATGAATACCTGCCAGCCGCCGGTGAGGTGCGGGGTGGGCGCAAAGCCCCGGCAATCGATCACGCTGCGCGCGGTAATGCGGGTGCCGTCGCGCAGGTCCACGCCCTCTGCGTCGAGCGCGGCGACTTCGCGCCCGGTCATGATCGTGTCCTCGGGCAGTTCGCGCTCCAGCCGTGCAGCGAAGTCCGCGCTTTGCAGCGACCGGTAGGCAGCCTTCAAGCGGCGCTTGTAGGTGGGAAACCGGACGATGTAGCCATCGTCCCACTCGGCCTTGCGGAAGCCGGACAGCAGCTCTTCGCCAGCCGGGGAAAGGTCGCTGGCGAACCAGCTCCAGCGGTGGTTGCCGCCCAGCCGTGCGCCGGCCTCGATCAGCCTGACCGATACCTCCGGACGGTACATGGCCAGCGCCAGCGCGATCAGGCCGCCCGAAAGGCCGCCGCCGACAATGGCAATATCCGTGGTCCGTCCGCTCATCGCCCAGCGGCCTTAGCGCATTGGCACCTGCGCGCAATCACCGCCCTTGGTCCGGTATCATTTTGCAACGAAGTGGTGGAACCGCCCTTCACGAGACCCGTTGAATGGCAAAGGCAACAGGAATATTCAGCATGCACATGCGCCGTTTTTCCCTCTCCGCGGCTGGCCTCGCGCTGGCAACCGCTGCGCCCGCCATGGCGCAGGAGGCAGAAGGTCCGCCCGTCGACATGGGCGATACCGTGTTCGCGGGAGATTACCTCTCCATCGGCGTGGGTGTAGCCATCAACCCGTCCTATACCGGGTCGGACGACTACGTCTTCAACGTCCTGCCGATCGTGCAGGGTTCGCTGCTGGGCGTGGAGATTTCGCCACGCGCCGCCGGGATCACCCTCGATTTCGTGCAGGACCCGGATGAAGGCGTGGGCCTGGACCTGGGCATTTCCGGGCGCCTGCGCGCCAACCGGGCGACCCAGATCGAGGACGAGGTGGTCGAGCTCTATGGCGAGCTGGATCGTGCCATCGAGGTCGGCCCGCATGTCGGGGTGAGGGTTCCGCAGGTGCTCAACCCGTTCGACAGCCTGACCATCGGCGCCGACGTGATGTGGGACATCAACGGCGCGCACGAGGGCATGGTGGTCAATCCGTCGGTCACCTATTTCACCCCGCTCAGCCAGTCGGTGGTGGCCAGCCTGACCTTCTCCACCGAATGGGCGGACGAGGATTTCCAGGACTATTACTACCGCGTCGACCCGCTCGCCTACACCGGGCCGGGCGCATCGCCGCTGGCTGTATATGATCCGGATGGCGGCGGATTTACGAGCGCAGGCGTGAACCTGCTGATGGGCATCGACCTCGATGGTGACGTCACCAATGGCGGCCTGGGCCTGGTGGTGATCGGCGGCTATTCGCGCGTCCTGGGCGATGCGGCGGACACGCCCTTCACGGCGGTGCGGGGCACGAGGAACCAGTTCCTCGGCGCCGTAGGCGTCGGTTACACTTTCTGACCCGGCCCTGACGCCAATGAAAAAGGGGAGCGACCGCAAGGCCGCTCCCCTTTTCGTTTGCCTGAAGCGAGGGATCAGTCCTCGATGTTCAGTTCCGGACGCGCCGGCGGCAGCGGAGCGTCGCGGTCGCCAGTCATCAGGTAGGTGTCGAACCACTCCATCATCCGCACGTTGTATTCGTAACGCGATGCGGCGCGGGAGTTGCCGTGGCCTTCGCCCGGGAACATCACCAGTCGCAGCGGCGTGTCCGGGCGACGGATACGGATGTTGCGGTACATTTCCACGCTCTGCGTCGGGCTGACGCGCGTGTCGGCATCGCCGTGCATGATCAGCAGCGGGGTATCGGCGCGGTCGGCGTAGTAGATCGGGCTGACTTCGAGGAAGTGCTGCCAATCGTCCCACGGCCATTGCCGCGCATGAACCAGGAACATCTCCATGGGGATGTCGCCGGTGCCGGTCTTGCTGATCTGGTTGGAAATGCCGACGAACATCACGCCCGCGGCGAAGTGCTCCGAATTGTAGGTGGAGGACCAGGCCGTGGCATAACCGCCGTAGGACCCGCCGGTGATGCCCACGCGATCGGGATCGGCGATGCCCATTTCCACCAGCCAGTGCTTGGCGTCCACCAGGTCGCGGAATTCGGGATCGGTGTAGTTGCCCGAGTGCGCCTTGGAGAAGTCGGTACCGTAGGCGGTGGAGCCGCGATAGTTGGGCAGGAACACGGCATAGCCCTGGCCCGCAGCGACCTGGCCGGGGTTGGAATAGCCGGTGACCCAGCCGTTGCTTTCATGTGCTTCGGGGCCACCGTGCACGTCGAAGATGGTCGGGGCGCCGCCGCCGGGCACGCCGCCGACGGGCAGAATCAGCACGCCTTCGACTTCGGTGCCGTCGGTCGCCTCGAAGCGGAACGGACGCTGCTCGCCGAAGTCGATCTCGGCCAGCCACGGGTTGTGGTCGGTCCAGCGGGTGAAATTGCCGCCGTTGAAGGAGAACAGCTCGTTCGGGTGCGTCGGCGCGTTCGCCTCCACCACCAGGCGGTTGCCGCCCTGCTCGATGCTGGTGAGGATCAGCCCGTCGGGGTCATATTCGCGCAGCATCTCGCCGTTGTCGTCGTAGAAGCGCAGCACGCTCTGCACGCCGACGTGGACGACGACCGCGAGGCGACCATCGGCCATCCATTCGGCATCGACGGCAGCTTCGGGAGCACCGGCGTTGAGCGCGTAGTATTCGCCCGTCGAGGTGTCGACGAGGTGCAGGGTGGTGTCAGCCGGGTCGTGCTCGTCCACGCCGGCGATCATCGACAGGTGCATGCCGTCGGGCGAGATCTCGATGTCGCCCAGCTTGCCGGGCGTTTCCACCTCGATCGTCTCGCCGGTGGCGAAGTTGAGGATGTGGGCGCGAAGCGAGGTGTATTCGTCGTCGATCAGCGGCGAGGGCGCGCTGGTGAAGACGGCGAATTCGCCACTCGGCGCCACCTGGAACGAGGTGACGTAACCAGGCACCTCGATCTCGCGCGGATCGGCATCGACAGTCGTGCCTTCGACACTGGCGACGACGATCCGGTTGAACTGGAATTCTTCCTCGTAGACCACCGAGTTGAAACCGGCGTCCGCCTCATCCTCGCGCGCCTCGTCCGGCGCCGCGGCAACGCGCAGGTAGACTTCGCTGCCGTCGGGCGAGAAGGCGTAGGATCGTACGGCGGCATCTTCCACGCCGGCCAGCTTGCGATGCGAACCACCGTCCACCGGGATGCCCCAGAGCGCGCGGTCGTCGCCTTCGTCGGTCCACAGGAAGGTGAGCATGGAGCCATCGGGGGTGAAGCCGATGGAAGAAACGCTCATGTTTTCGGGCAGGTAGGCGCGCACGTCCATCGCGCCATCGGCCAGGAACAACTGCTGGCGCGCCGAGCCATTGTCCTCGCCGCGCGTCACGTCAGGATAGTGGACGCGGGTGTAGGCAACATGATTGCCATCCTGCGAGACGGCGACGGTGCCGGTATATTCGATGCGGGCGACGTCCTCGGGCGTCATCTCGCGGGCCAGCGCCGGCGTCAGCGGGAGGGTCAATGCCGTGGTAAGCAGGGCAGTACGCAAAAGCTTCATCGTCAGGGGGTCCCCATTACTGGTCTGTTTCAGCTGCAACCGGTCATAGCGGCTGGCGTGCGACAGGCAAATGCCGGCTTGAGGGCAGGCCGGCCGGGAATATCCATCATGCCTGCCTGTGCAGCCCCGGCGAATCTGCTAACCCTTGTGGCTGAGCTTGTGGAGGAGAAGGCACGCAATGGCCGAGACTGCAGACATTCCCGCCTGGATTGCCCTGTTCATGGGGCTTTATGCGCTTGGCGCCGCGCTGGGCGAATTGCGTTCGCCGGGCAGCTGGGCGGCGATGCTGGAAGAGTTCGAACAGCGCGAGGGACTGCGTTTCCTTGCCGGGCTGGTGGTGCTGTCGCTGGGCGCGACGATCTACCTCGTCAATCCCTACAACCCGGGCGACTGGCTCTCGATCCTGGTCACCGTGATGGGTGCGGGGATGGTGCTCGAAGGGCTGGTGATCTTCGCCTTCGGGCGCGCCTTCCTGCACTATGCCTCGGGCATGTTTGGCACCATCAACCGCGTCTGGGCGCTGCTGTCGGCTGGCATGGGCATCGTGCTGATCTGCGTGGCGATGCTCCGCTTCTAGGTAATCGCCGCCTCCCCGACCGCACCGGCGGACGGTTTCAGCGGACGGCCGTCGCGGCGCTGGTAGCCAGTTCACGCATCAGGGACGATGAATAGGGTTGGAGCAGCTCGTTCGCCCGGTCCCAACTTGCGCGTAGCCATAGTTCATGCGCGCCCGAATGCGGCGGCAAGATCACCGGCATGGTGTCGCGACCCACACGCTTCAATTCGGCATTAGCCTCGCAGGTCAGCAAGGCAAAGCCGGGCACTTCGCTGTCCTTCCACACGCCGGCGAAAGCGAACAGCGGCTGGTCCGTGCAGGCGAACCAGTGCTGGATGCGCTTGCCCTCGCGATCGGTCCCGCTGCCCCATTCCATGAAGGCCGTAGCCGGCACGAGGCAGCGGAATTCCGGATTGCGGAGATTGCCGACCCAGAACGGGCTGTCTGGATTGCGCACGCTCAGCACCGGGCGCGCCGCATCGGGGGCGGAGGGCGGCGGGGGCACGCCCCACAGGCGCGGCAACATCCGTTTCGGCTGGCCTGCGGCCATCGGCCCGGCAATGAATTCCCGGCCAATGGTAATGACCGGAGCAAAGCTGCCTGGCGCGACATGGCCACCGGTCCAGGGATCGTCACCGACTCGCGCCCCGAATGTGTCGCCAATGGCCCCGGCATCGGCATCGAGGCGGTAGAGCATGGTCACCGGCTACACCGTCAGGGCGTGTAATAGGTGGGCGATCCCGGACCCACCGGCAGCCCTGCAACGAAGGTCCAGAGATAGAAGAACACCGACCAGGCCGTGATGAAGAAGATGGTGTAGGGCAGCATCATCGCGATCAGCGTGCCCACGCCCAGGTCCTTCTGGTAGCGCGTGGCCCAGGCCAGGATCAGGCCGAAGTAGCTCATCATCGGGGTGATGATGTTGGTGGTGGAATCGCCGATGCGGTAGGCCGCCTGGATCGCTTCGGGCGCATAGCCGATCAGCATCAGCATCGGCACGAAGATGGGCGCGGTTACTGCCCATTGCGCGCTGGCCGAGCCGAGCGAGAGGTTGATCACCGCGCAGATCAGGATGAAGGCGAAGAATACCGCCGGTCCGGTCAGCCCGCTTTCGACGAGGAAATTGGCCCCAGTCACCGCGGTGATGGCGCCAAGGTTGGTCCAGCCGAAGAAGGCCACGAACTGCGCCGCGAAGAACACCAGCACGATGTAGAGGCCCAGCGCCGATAGTGCGGCGGCCATGGCGTCGATCACGTCACGATCGGTCTTCATGGTGCCAGTGGCGCGGCCATAGGCGTAACCGATGGCGACGAAGAAGATGAAGATCCACACCACGAAACCATCGAAGAAGGGGGAGTCCATGCGGTCGCCCGTCTCCGCGTTGCGCAGCACGCCCCAGTCGGGAACCAGCGTCAGGGCCATCAGCCCCAGCACGGCCAGCAGGGTCACGCCGGCCCAGCGCAGCCCCTTGCGTTCCTTGTCTGTCAGCGGCTGCATCATCCCGTCGTCGAGGATGGTCGGGTCGGCCTTGCTGGCATCGTAGGGCCCAAGCTTGGGTTCCACGATGTAGATCGACACCAGCGAACCGATCGCCGCGATGAGGAAGGTGGAGACGAACATGAAGTACCAGTTGGCCGTCGCCAGCACGGTATAGTCCGGGTCGATCAACTGCGCGGCTTCCTGCGTGATGCCCGCCAGCAGCGGGTCGATCGTGCCGATCAGCAGGTTGGCGCTGTAGCCGCCCGAAACGCCGGCAAAGGCGGCGGCCATGCCCGCCAGCGGGTGGCGCCCCAGCGCATAGTAGATCGCGCCGCCCAGCGGGATCAGCACCACGTAGCCCACCTCGCTCGCGGTGTTGGAGATGATACCGGCAAACACGATGGCCACCGTCACCAGCTTGGGCGGGGCGCCCAGTACCAGCGAGCGCACGGCAGCGGAGAGCAGGCCGGACTTCTCCGCAACGCCTACGCCCAGCATGGCCACCAGCACCACGCCCAGCGGTGCGAAGCCGGTGAAATTGTCCACCAGCCCGGTGAAGATGCGGCGCAGTCCGTCGCCGTCCATCAGGCTGACCGCGCGGATCATGCCGTCCTCTGCCACACCGGGAGCGCCAGCGGGGCGCGGATCGGTGACGGCCACGCCCATCCAGCCGAACAGGCCGGACACGAACACGATGCCGATGGCCAGCAAGGCGAACAGCGTCACCGGGTGCGGCAGCAGGTTGCCGAGCCACTCCACGCCGTCGAGGAAGCGGGTGAAGGCATTGCGCTTCGGCATGTCGGCTGCTGGTGCGGCATTGCCAGCCGGCTTGGGAAATTCTGTCATCACATGTCCCGTTGCTTGCGAATTCGTCTTGTCCGAATGCCTAACGGCATTGTCATCATTCTCAAGAACTGCACATTGCTGCACACTGACCGGGGCAGACAATGGGGACCAAATGACGGGGACGCTGGCAGCGAATTGGGGCAAGGGCACGTGGCTGGCCGTCCTGGCGACGGCCAGCCTGACCGCGCCTGAACCTGCCTATGCGCAGGATACATGCGCCTACGAAATCGTCGTGCTGGGGGCGGGGCAGGACGCAGGCGCACCGCAAATCGGCAATGCCGACGACCACGGTCCCCGGCTGCTGCCGAGTTCGCTGGCGCTGATCGACCGGACCGAAGGCAAGCGCTACCTGTTCGATGCCAGCCCGGCGATAACCGAACAGCTGGCCGTTCTCGACGCAGTCTCGCCTGCGGGTGAGGGGCTCGGTGTGGACGGCGTTTTCCTTACCCATGCCCATATCGGGCACTATCTCGGCCTTGCCTATTTCGGACGGGAAGCGGCAGGGGCCAGTCGCATCCCGGTCATGGCCATGCCGCGCATGGCGCGTTTCCTGCGCGACAACGGCCCGTGGAGCCAGCTGGTGGAACTGGGCAATATTCGCCTCCGGCCGATGGCGCACCAGCGCGCGCACATGCTGGAGGGTGGCCTGGCGGTGACGCCGGTGCAGGTTCCGCATCGCGACGAATACTCCGAAACCGTCGGCTTCGTGATCACCCACCCGGACATCGGCAGCGCGCTCTATCTGCCCGACATCGATTACTGGCCCGAACGGTTCGGCGAGAATTTCCTGCGATCGATCCTGCCGCAGGTCGACCGGATGTTCATCGACGCGACCTTCTGGGACGACAACGAGCTGCCGGGGCGCGACATGTCGGAAATTCCGCATCCGCGCGTGAGCGACACGATGGACCTGCTGGACGACCTGCCGCCGGAGGAACGCGGCAAGGTCCATTTCATCCACTACAACCACACCAACCCGATCCGCGATCCCGCCTCACCCGAAAGCGCGGAGGTGGAGGCACGCGGTTTCCATGTCGCGCGGCGCGGCGACCGGTACTGTCTCTAAAGGCTGCCTAGACTCGCTGCCCGCACGCGCCTAAACCCCTGCCATCCCCGGGGAGCCGCTTGGCTGAGAGGCAGGGCTAGCATCCTGCGACCCGTTGAACCTGAACCCGTTAGCACGGGCGGAGGGAAGGGCTGTTGCACGCGCCCGGAAACCCCTCTGCCGACAGAGAGGAAACCCATGGCCGACATCAATTCGCAGTTCGAAATCGGCGTTACCACCGGCCCCATCCGCGGCAGCCGCAAGATCCATGTTGGCAAGCTCAACGTGGCCATGCGCGAGATCGACCTGGAGCCGTCTTCGGGCGAGCCGCCGGTCCGCGTCTACGACACCTCCGGCCCCTACACCGACCCCGATGCCAAGATCGACATCTCCACCGGCTTGCCGCTGCTGCGCCGCCAGTGGCAGCTCGATCGCGGCGACGTGGAGGAATACGACGCGCGCGAGGTGAAGCCTGAGGACAACGGCCAGCTGGGGCCGGACCGCTCCGGCGGCGTCCCCGCCTTCCCCAATGTCGCCAAGAAGGTGCTGCGCGCGAAGCCGGGCAAGAACCTCAGCCAGATGCACTACGCCCGGCAGGGCATCATCACGCCGGAGATGGAATATGTCGCCGAGCGCGAGAACCTTGGCCGTGAACGCCTGCGCGAATACGACCGCGACGGCGGCAATTCGTGGGGCGCGGAAATCCCCGATTACGTGACGCCCGAATTCGTGCGCGACGAAGTGGCGCGCGGGCGGGCGATCATTCCCTCCAACGTCAACCACCCGGAAGCCGAGCCGATGGCCATCGGTCGCAATTTCCTGGTGAAGATCAACGCCAACATCGGCAACTCCGCCGTGGCATCGGACGTGGCGAGCGAAGTGGACAAGATGGTCTGGTCGATCCGCTGGGGTGCGGACACCGTCATGGACCTTTCCACCGGCCGCAACATCCACGACACCCGCGAATGGATCATCCGCAACAGCCCCGTGCCCATCGGCACGGTGCCGATCTACCAGGCGCTGGAAAAGGTTGGCGGCATTGCCGAGGACCTGAGCTGGGAGATCTTCCGCGACACGCTGATCGAACAGGCCGAGCAGGGCGTCGACTATTTCACCATCCACGCCGGCGTGCGCCTGCCCTACGTGCCGCTGGCGGCCAAGCGCGTTACCGGCATCGTGTCGCGCGGCGGCTCGATCATGGCGAAATGGTGCCTCGCGCACCACAAGGAGTCCTTCCTCTACGAGCACTTCGACGAGATCACCGAGATCATGAAGGCCTATGACATCGCCTATTCGCTGGGCGACGGCCTGCGTCCCGGCTCCATCGCCGACGCCAATGACGAGGCGCAGTTCGCCGAGCTCTACACCCTGGGTGAACTCACCAAGCGCGCCTGGGAGCAGGACGTGCAGGTGATGATCGAAGGCCCGGGCCACGTGCCCATGCACAAGATCAAGGAGAACATGGACAAGCAGTTGGAAGCCTGCGGCGAAGCCCCCTTCTACACGCTTGGCCCGCTCGTCACCGACATTGCACCGGGTTACGACCACATCACCAGCGGCATCGGTGCGGCACAGATTGGCTGGTACGGCACGGCGATGCTTTGCTACGTCACGCCCAAGGAACACCTCGGCCTGCCCGACCGCGACGACGTGAAGGTTGGCGTTGTCACCTACAAGCTGGCCGCCCACGCGGCGGACCTGGCAAAAGGCCACCCCGCCGCCAAGGTGCGCGACGACGCGCTGTCAAAGGCGCGCTTCGAATTCCGCTGGCGCGACCAGTTCAACCTGTCGCTCGATCCCGACACGGCCGAGCAGTACCACGACCAGACCCTGCCCGCCGAAGGCGCCAAGACGGCGCACTTCTGCTCCATGTGCGGCCCGAAGTTCTGCTCGATGAAGATCAGCCAGGAAGTGCGCGAGTTTGCCAAGCTGCAAAACCAGTCCTCGGACGAGTTCGTCGCCGCCGAAGAGGCAGAAAAGGGCATGGAAGAGATGAGCAAGGTTTACGATGAGACCGGCCGCGAGCTCTACATGGGGCAGGGTGATCGCGAACACGACTAGGCTGCGGCCTCGCCGCTTGTAAGCCCTGCGGGTTTATCGCAGTCTCCTCCCTTCTTTCGTGAGGGGGGGGGAAATTGCATGGAACTGATCGTTGACGGCCTGCTGTGGTTCTCGGTGCTGAGCACAGGGATCATGGCAGGCGTCTATTTTACCTTCACCACCTTCGCGATGCGATCCTTCGCGGAGCTGGGGGACGAGGCGGGGATGCGGGCGATGCAGTCGATAAACCGCGTGATCCTGCGCAGCCCCTTCCTGCCACTGTTCTTCCTCTCCACGCTCGCCTGCGCGGCGCTGGTGGTGCTGGGACTGCTGGGCCTCGCGAGAGACGATCCCTGGGCCATGGTGGCCGGAGCCGCGACCTACGTGCTGGGCATGTTCGCGGTGACCGCCGCGGGCAATGTCCCGCTCAACAATCAGCTCGACGCCGCCGACCCCGTGACCGAGCAAGGACGCGCAGTGTGGCGGGACTACCTTGTCCGCTGGACGCGGCTGAACCACGTTCGGACAGTGGCGTGCTGTGTGGCAATGGTGATGTTGGTTTGGAGTATGAATTAGCTGCCAAGGCAACTCTATGCTATACAGCCTTCAGCTATGAGACGCGATTGACGGCCTGGGCTGTTTGCACGAAGCGCCACTCTCCATCCTTTTCGCCTTTTAGCCCGCGTGACGACGTCCATGAACGGACCGAGCGCGCGGTCGCCAAAGGATTAAGCGATGGACCTCAACGAATTGCTCGCCAACCACCAGCGCGCGCTGTTCAACCAGCGAAGTGCGCGCACGATGCGGGATCGCGAAACCTATTTCGATCTGGTGGGATATTACGCCGAACGTATCCGGAAACTCCGGATTTCGGCCGGTCTGCCGCGGTATCACTGGACTGACGAACCCCGGCCGCCGAAAGAATGATTGGCCATGCAAGGCCGCAGTCGCTATGCACGGCGTGCTGAACGTCGATATTTGCGACGGACTTCGAGATTTGCCGACCGCCGCTTGCCCATTTTCGGCCCCGGCGCAAACCAGACGACGACTTCCTTTTCGATGACGATTTGACGCACGACCATGCTGCACGTCGCGGCGTGGCAACACTTACGTTCTCGAAAGGAACAACAAATGGCCAAGATTGGCACAGTGAAATTCTTCAACACCGACAAGGGTTATGGATTTATCCAGCCCGATGATGGTTCGAGCGACAGCTTCGTTCACATCAGCGCAGTTCAGGCTGCCGGCATGCAGACGCTCGATAAGGAGCAGCGCCTCAATTACGAGGTCGAGATGGGGCGCAATGGCAAGGAAAGCGCAATCAACCTTTCTGCCGCCGACTAATCCCTGATCTTCCCGCCCTTGGGGGGAGGGTGGATTCGAGGGCGGGGGCGGCTCAAGGGTCGCTCCCGTCTTTCAGGAAGCCCGCACGAGGAAGGATTGCCATGTCTCAGGGTTACCAGTTCTACATGGAACAGGCCGAGAAGGCTGCGACGGACGCGAAAGATGCCACGCTGGAAAACGTCCGAGACCGCCACTTGCGCGCCGAGGAAACCTGGCGGGGTCTGGCGGAACAGTCACGCAAGGTTGAGGAAGATCGCGTGAAGGCGAAGGAAGAACGTCGGCTGCGCATAGAGGCCGAGATGCTTGAAGCCCGCTTGTCCGAGGGAAATCCCGACGAGTAACACTTCGCTTGCGCGCCAAATCCCGCTTTATGCAGGCGGACCAGCGACCAGGGCACTGGCATTTTCTGGACTGGCTCTCCATCTCTGTTACCCAAATGAGAATTAGGCAGAAGGAGTTACCGCCATGCAGGTCCAGTTCAATTCCGATTCCTCGGTCATGGGGACCGACAATGTCGCGGAGCGGATCGAGGGCGTGGTGCGCGACAAGTTAAAGCGGCATGCAGAGCGGCTTACCCGACTGGAAGTCCACGTGCGCGACGAGAATGCGCGCAAGGGTGGCGGAGACGACAAGTCCTGCACCATCGAGGCGCGGCCGCGTTCGGGCGGTCCGATCGGCGTAACGGCCCATGCTGGCGATGTCGACACGGCGGCGCGGCTGGCAGCGGACAAGCTGGCCAGCCGGCTCGACCACCACTTCGGCAAGGCCGATCGCCACACCAAGGTTCCGCCAAGCGAGGACTAGTTCCGAAGAGTCGGCGGTGTCCGTGAGACTTTGAGACGCGTCAATGTCTTCTGCTGTCCGGGGGTGCAGTAATACGCTGTTACCACCGGAGAAATGCGATGCACAAACTGACCCTGTTGCTTGCCCCCCTGGCCGTGCTGGCCACTGCTGCCTGCGTCTATGACGGGCAGGAGGAACCCGAGCCCATTGCCAACCTGTCGACCGAGCGCGAGTGCTTCTTCGTCAGCCAGGTCAACGGCTACAACGAGGCGCCCGACGGCCCGCGCGGCGACCGGCTCTACGTCAGGACCGGGGTGCGTGACCGCTTCCTGCTGGAAACGCTGGGCACCTGCCCGGACCTAGACTGGTCATGGCAGATCGGGATCGATCCCAATCATCAGTCCGCGGTCTGCACCGGCGACGTGGTCGACCTGGTCATCCCCCGTACTGCCGGTGGACGGCCCGATCGCTGCTCCGCCCGCGTGCTTGGCAAGATGATCGAGGAAGACGAGGGCTAACGCCCTCGGCCGCGCCCGGCCGGATCGGCATGGCGACCGGAGTCGCTGTCGGTGATCCCGCGTCCGCGTCCCTGGCCCGCCGGGTCGGCATGGCGGCCGGAATCGCTGTCGGTGACTCCGGAGCCATAGCCGCCGCGCCCGCGACCTTGTCCGGCAGGGTCGGCATAGCTGCCGCTGTCGCTGTCCGTCACGCCGGTGTTGTAGCCGCGTCCGCGTCCGTTGCCGGCGGGATCGGCGTAACTGCCGCTATCGCTGTCGGTAATGCCGGAGTTGTAATAGCCGCCCTGTCCGTTGCCTGCCGGATCGGCATAGGCACCGCTGTCGGCGTCGGTGATCCCGGAGTTGTAGGCGTTGTAGCCATTGTAGCCCCGCCCGTAGCCGACCGGGTCGGCATATGGCCCGGCATCGGCATCCGTGCCGGCCCCCAGCGTCGTGCAGCCGGAAAGGCCGGTGCCGACCGCGGCAGCGCCCGCGACGCGCGCGAGAAATGAACGACGAGTGGTTCGTGTTGTACGCTTCATGTGCTGGTCCTCCCCTGCAAGGTCCATCGCATCGAACTGCCTCGCAAGCTGTCAGGGGCAGTGTGAACGCGCCCCGAACGGGGTTCACAGGTGCCTGTCAGGTAACTGAGGCGGCGCGTCACCCTGCCGCATCCCTCGCCGCGAAATCGCGTCTGGCGTGACAGGCGTCACGCGCAATCCCTTGGCGGGGGCCTAGCCCTCTCCTGTCAAACACAGGAGGGAAACCATGCCCGATACCAACGACGCTGCCGCATTCGATCTCAACGCCTCGCCCGACCAGCTGCTGGAAGAAGCGCTGGCGAGCGGGCAGGCGCCGTTCACCGGTCGCCAGATCGTCACCTTCGACGAGGAACTGGACGTGCAGGGCATGACCGCCCAGCTGGCGAGCTTCGGCCCGGCGGCCGTTGCCAGCGACTTCGGCGACGAGATGCCCACGCGCGAGAAGATGGGCGATGCCGCCAGCCTGGTGCTGGAGCAGCTGCACCTCGCCATCCTCGTGCCGTCGGCCGTGGAAGACTTCGGCGCCGCAGCCGTAGGCGGGATGGAAAGGCGCGAAGGGCCGCAGGGTGAGTTCATGATCGAGCCCGAGACCTTCGCCTTCGCCATCAACGCGATCGAAGACAATGCCGATGCCACCTGGGGCCTGCAGGCGACGCGCGTGCTGGGATCCAATTGGACGGGCGCGGGGATCAAGGTCGCCGTGCTCGATACCGGGATGGACCTGGGGCACCCGGATTTCGCTGGGCGACCGATGACCTCGGCCTCCTTCATTCCCGGTCAGTCCGTGCAGGATGGCCACGGCCACGGCACGCATTGCATCGGCACGGCCTGCGGGCCCTACGCTCCCGACGGCGGCGTGCCGCGCTACAGCATTGCGCACGAGGCGGAGATCTTCGCCGGCAAGGTGCTGTCCAACAGCGGCTCCGGCTCGGCAGGGGGCATCCTCGCGGGGATCAACTGGGCGATCGCCAATAATTGCGAGGTGATCTCCATGTCGCTGGGCGCGGCCATTCCGGTGCAGGGGTATTATACCGCTGCCATGCAGCGCGCCCTCGCGGCGGGCAGCCTGGTGATCGCGGCTTCGGGAAACGACAGCAGGCGGCCCGGCCAGATTGTGCCCACCGGCGCGCCGGCAAACTCGCCGGGAGCGGTGGCAGTGGCCGCGCTCGACAACCGGCTGGACGTCGCCAGCTTCTCCAATGGCGGGAAGATCGAGATCGCCGCGCCGGGCGTCGGCGTATTCTCCAGCCTGCCGCGCCCGCGGCTCCATGCCAGCTGGTCGGGTACCAGCATGGCGACGCCGCATGTGGCGGGCGTTGCCGCACTGCTGGCACAGTCGGACCCGACGCTGCGCGGACAGGCCCTGGCGGACAGGTTGCAGGCGCTCGCCCGGTCGCTGCCGCACCCGGCCACGGACGTGGGCGCCGGCCTTGTGCAGGCACCCTGACGGCCCCATATTTGCACCATGGTCGACCTGATTTTCATCCTCGCGCCAGACGCTTCGCTGACCGAAGTGCGCAAGGTGCTGAGCGAGAACCGGGTCGACGTGAAGCAGCTGCTGGAAGAGCTGGGCATGATCCTGGGCGAGGCGGAGGACTGTGACCTGGAGAAGCTGCGCAGCATGCCGCAATTCCTCAGCGTCGATGTCGATACGCCGGTGCAGATCGCCCCGCCGGATTCGCCCCTGCAGTAAGCCCGACTAGCGCGGTGCCCTGACGCCCGCCTTTTCCAGCTCCGGCCCAAGCCGGCCGGTCAGCCAGAGGAAGAACATGCGGAAATCCGCAGCCAGGCTCCACGCCGGATAGGTGAAGGTTGCCGGACGGTTCTTCTCGACGGTGAAATGCGCCAGCCAGGCGAAGAAGTACCCCGCCAACGGCATTGCCAGCAGGAACCACCAGCGCCCCGTCACCAGGGCAAAGATCGCCACTGCAAAGACCAGCGCCGTGCCGACATAGTGCAACGCCCGCGTCTTGGGCAGCGCGTGCTCGCGCAGGTAGAAGGGCCAGAACTCGGCGAAAGTGGAATAACGCTCGCTCATAGGGAGCCATGCTGCGCCAATCGGGAAACGGGCGCAAGGTGCCTTAACGAGGATCGCACCGGCTCCGCTAAGGCGTCGGTGCGATCTACCGCCATGCCTGGCGTTACCCGCTGTCCGGCGGGCTCGAGGACCGGGCGCTGCGCTGCGTCGCCGGTCCATTGCATGAGTGTGCTTGTACACCCTCTTGCCGAGTCGATCCAAACCGCCTGGTACGGAGCGTGCGGGCAATGCGGCGGGAAGAGCGGCAAAGCGCTGACGGGCGAAAGGTTCCTACCCACTTTCGTCCATCCCGCTTTCGTCCATCTACACCGCCGCCGGTCGATCCCTAGGTTCCTCGCGTCAAGAGCAACCGATCCAGAGAGGACCGACATGACCAAGAAGTTTCTTACTCCGCTGATGCTGGGCTCCGCCCTCGCGCTTGCTGCTTGCGGCGGCGCCGCCGATGAAGCGACCACCGACGATGCCATGGCCGATGAAATGGCCAACGAGACTGCCACTCCGGGCACCATCGTCGATGTGGCTTCGGGCAACGAAGATTTCGGCACGCTGGTTGCCGCGGTCACCGCTGCCGGCCTTGGCGACACGCTGGCCGGCGAAGGCCCGTTCACGGTGTTTGCGCCGACCAACGCTGCGTTTGATGCCCTGCCCGAAGGCACCGTCGAGACGCTGACCACGACTGAGACCGAACAGCTCGGCGCCATTCTCACCTATCACGTCGTGGCCGGTGAAGTGATGGCCGCAGACCTGCTCGCTGCGATCGAAGGCGCGGGCGAGGCCGGTTACAGCGTCGAGACCGTCAACGGCGGCACGCTGGTCGCCAGCGTGGTCGATGGCGGCGTGGTGCTGACTGATGCGCAGGGCAACACTGCCAATGTCACCGCGACCGACGTGGACGCCTCCAACGGCGTGATCCACGTGATCGACACCGTTTTGATGCCGTAAGCTCACTCCCCTTCGAGAACGGCAACGGGGGCGGTGGCCAGCGGGCCGCCGCCCCTTTATGTCTGCGCCAGGAAAAGCAGACTTAAGGACCCTCGACGCATGATCGTGCCGCCCATGCCCCGCCGTTTCGGCTATGCCGGTATCCTGCCGCAGCTTGCCTGTGTGCTGGCTGCCTGGTTCGGTCCGCCCGAATGGCAATGGAGCGCACTGGCGATCGGCTGGGCCTATGCGGCGCTGATCTTCGGCTTCCTCGGCGGGCTGTGGTGGGGGCTGGCCGCCGCCGCCCCGGACGAGGGGCGTAACGCCCCCGGCTGGCTGTGGGTAGCGGCTGTCACGCCCAGCCTGTTCGCCCTGGCGACCTTCCTGCCGTGGGTGTTCGGGGCAAGCTGGCCCGGTCCGTCGCTGCTCGCACTGGGCGCGGCCCTGCTGGTCACGCCGCTGGTCGACGCGCGGCTGGTCACGATCCGCCCCGTGTGGTGGATGCGCCTGCGTATCCCGCTGTCGCTGAGCCTCGGCGGGCTGACGATTGCGCTCGGCGTGGCAGCGCTAGCGCTGTAGCGAAAGCTTGGCCTGCACGTTTCAGCAGTGTGCAGAGCATTCCGCCGGCGTATGAAGTGGGCCTTTGAGGAGAAGGAAGAATGCCCCGTTACACCCACCCCGTTGCAGCTTGCATCCTGTCTGTCTGCGGCGCCGTCGGCCTGGCCGCCTGCGCACCGATGGAGGAGCCCGCCAGCGACGAATACGATGCAACGCTCGCCGAACTCGATACCGAGCGCGCCTGTTTCTTCGCCCGCGAGGTCAACGGTTTCTCGCACGCTCCGTCCAGCCCTGGTGGCGATGATCGCATCTGGGTGTCGACCGGTGTATCCGAACGCTGGTTGCTGGAAACACGGGGAACCTGTCCCGAACTGGACTTCAGCCAGCAGATCGCGCTCGACGTTCGCGGATCGGGCAGTGTCTGCACCGGCCAGCTGGAAATGCTGCTGGTGCCCAACGTGATGCGCGGCGATTTCGATCGCTGTCCGGTGCGTGTGCTTGGCAGGACGAGGGACTAGGGGATCGCCGCGGGCGCTAGTCGTTGTCGGCCTTCAGGTCCCACATCGTCGATTGTTCGCGCTCGGCATATTGCGCCGCCTGTTCTTCCGTCAGCGTCGAGGCGAAGCTGGTGAACAGGATCTTCGTGTCGAGATCCATCGCTTCGGGCAGTGACTTGGTGAAGACATTGGCGCTGCCGATGCCGGTCATCGGGGTAACCAGCGACCGCATCGACCAATCGGGGCATTCGCGATGCTCGCGATCATGCTGACGGATGTAGGTGATGGAGCCGTGCCGGTCGTCTTGCTCGATCCTGCGCATGATCGAAAGGACGTGTGCCCCGTCCCCTTCGAGCAGCTGCATGAAGCTTTGCGAATTATAGGCAAGCATGCCGGTGACGTCATGCTTTGCGTTGTTGGCGGCGGCGCGTTCCGCCAACGTTGTCACGTCGGCGGCAGTCAGCCCCGCGCTTGCGACACTCACATAAATCAGCGACAGCATGTCCCCTCCCGGCATGGTACGCGGGCGCTATATGGCCCCAAGCGAACCCAAATGCCAAATCACATTTGCAATGGAGCATTCACGCGTGATGAAAACCACCCTGGCCGTCACCGCCATTCTCACCTTGGCGGCCTGCCAGCAGGGCAGCGACAGCACAGTGCCCGGCGACGCCTCCGACACCGCCGCCTATGCTGAAATCGCCGAGGACGAACTCATCCGCTTTACTGGCACGGAACCTTTCTGGGGCGGATCGGTGATCGGGGACCGGCTGACCTATTCCACCCCTGACAATATCGACGGTACCACGATCCCCGTCACCCGTTTTGCCGGGCGCGGCGGCCTGTCGTTCAGCGGTGCACTGGACGGGCAGGCATTCGATCTCGCCATCACGCCCGCCGAGTGCTCGGATGGCATGAGCGACCGGATCTACCCCTTCGTGGCGACCTTGCAGATCGGCAGCGAGCACCGCGAAGGCTGCGCTACCGCCGGTCAGTAGACGCCGGGCGTCTCGTGATGCGCCACGGTGCTGGGCCGTTCGGGCTGCAGCAGCTGGCGACCGATCGACTGCGTCGTGGCCGGGCCACCGGCAATCGGCGTGCATGAGCGACCGGCGAGGAAGTCCAGCGCGGTTGCCAGCATGTCTTCCTGCGGATCGCCGAAGTTGCGGGAGATGTCGTCGGTAGCGCGGCAGCTGTTGGGCACCGTCGCGGCGAGGCCGTTGAAGTATTCGCCCAGGCCGTCGGCGTTTTCCAGCTTGATGGTGACGATGCGCAAGCGGTCGTCGCAAGCGGCGATGTCGAAGGCGGACTGGCCCACCGGCTTGCCGAAGGTGTTCTGGCCGACGATCGCGAGGTTGTTGCCGAGATAGGGCTGCATCCCGTTGATCAGCGCTTCGCTGGCCGAGGCCGAACCGCTGGTGGTGATGAAGGCAATTCGCGTCGGGGCCACTGATTCCGGCCGCGCTTGGAAGCGGTATGTCTCGTTGTTGGCGGCCTTGCTGTCGCGGAAGGCGATGGTCTCGAACACCTGTCCGTTCAGGTCGCGCGCCAGCATGTCGCCGAAGAATTCGTTGACGTTGATTCCGCCGCCGCCGTTGTAGCGCAGGTCGATCACGAGCTCGGTGACGCCTGCAGCACGGAAATCGGCGAAGGCATCGCGCAGTTCGTCGATCGCATCGTTGATGAAGTTGGTCAGGCGGATGTAGCCCACCTGCTTGCCGCCATCGTTGATGATCTGTGCGCCGTAGCGCGGTACGGGGTCGAGCGAATATTCCGCCTTAGTGATGCTCACTTCGCGATCGACGCCGCTGGCATCGATGATGCGGAACACGCGGGTGATGCCCGGATCGGAGGGGCCGAGCGCGTCGATCACCGCTTGCGGGCCGCCGGTGGCCATCAGGCTGTTGATCGTCACCAGGTTGCTGGAACTGGTGCCGACCGAGATCAGTTCCGTCCCGCGCTCGATATTGGCGCCAAGGGCGGGGGTGCTGTCGAAGGTTTCGGCGATGAACACGCGGCGGTTGGTCGTATCGTAGATCAGCCGGAAGCCGAAGCCGGCGCTGGCCCCGCCGTTGAAGAAGGCGTTCTCTTCCTCGATCGAGGTGACATAGCTGAAGAAGCGGTCCTTGTTCTCCGCCCTGGCCGGGGCGACCAGCGCATCGATGTACGATTGCAGGTCATTGAAATTGCCGGGAATGACCGTCGTGTCGACCAGGTCGGGGAACAGGTACCACTCGTCGATCACGTCCCGCGTGACATCCTGGCGAGAGGCCAGCGAACAGGCCGAAGTCGTCGGAGCGGGTGTCGGGGTCGGCGTCGGGCCGGCGGTTGCCGTGGGCGTGGGAGAGCCCCCGCCCCCGCAGGCTGCCACCATGGCGGCGCAAGCAATGGAAAGTGCAAGCTTCGAAGTGCGCATGAAAATGTCCCGACTTTTGAGGCCTTTGCGATGGCCGTCCGCTTTGTTGCAGGGGTAACCCGACGATAGGGGCTAGGCAAGCGCTGCACCCCAACCACCGGGTTTACCTGTGGGAAGGTGCTGCCAGAACTAATCCTTCGACAGGATGAACGGCGGCAAGCCTTGAAATGACTGGGCGCAAGCGGCACAGCGAGGCATCTTCCGAACTTGCAGGAGTAGAGATTCACCATGGCAGACACGATTCCCGGTTGGCTTTCGGCAGCACTTGGAACGGTGCGCGAGGGGCATGGCCGGCTGGTCGCTGCGCGCCTTGGGGCGGATGGGCTGGTCGGCAAGTCCGGCTTCACGCTTTCGTCCGCGGCCTTCGCCAATGGCGGCGAGCTGGATCCCTCCTTCACGGCGGACGAGGAAGATGCGGTCGCACCACCTCTTGAATGGACAGCGCCGCCACCGGGTACCCAGGAACTGGTGCTGGTGGTAGAAGATGCTGATTCGCCGGGAGAAAAGCCTTTCTGTCACTGGCTGGTCTGGGGCATGCCCGGCCAGAAGGGGCAGATCCTCGAAGGCGAGACGCCGCAGCGTGTGGGCAAGAACAGCTTCGGCAATTCCGAATGGCTGCTGCCTGACCCGCCGACGGGTGTCGATCCGCATGACTACGTCTTCCAGCTGTTCGCGCTGGACCTGCCGCTGGTGCTGATGCCCGGCGCAAGTCGCGAGGAGCTGGAAGCGGAAATGAAAGGCCACGTCGTGGGATTGGCCCTTTTGACGGGTAAATACGCCCGTGAAGAAGGCGGGGATTACGACTGGGATGATGAAGACGCGGACGATTGAAGGGTGTTAAGACCCTGTCCGGCTATTTGACTGAAAGGATACCAAGGAAATGGCTGCCAAGAACAACGCGCTCAACAAGCCGGTGAACCTGACGCCGCAGCTGGAAGCCGTGGTCGGCAAGGGTCCGATGACCCGTGCGCAGGTTACCAGCAAGGTGTGGGATCACATCAAGGCCAACGGCCTGCAGGATTCCAAGGACAAGCGGATGATCAACCCCGACGCCAAGCTCGGCGCGGTGATCGGCAACGATCAGATTTCCATGTTCAAGATGACGGGTGCCGTCTCCAAGCACATGAGCTGATCGAGCCTATGGCTTAGCAGGGCGCCGCAAGGCGACCTGCACTGGCGGGCGAGTGGCGCAAGCTGCTCGCCCGCTTTCGTCTGCGCGAGATAAATGCGGTTCACATATCCGAAGAATTCGCATTTCTGTAGGTTTTGACTTGCCGCAATGCGGGCCCACATGGCAATGTGGCAACAAGACATAAGGCAGGCCGGAAGAGCGGCTGCACAGAGGAAAGGCATTCGAAATGGCCCAGATCGTCGGCGGCGTCGCCACATCGCATACTCCCACCATCGCTTTCGCCAAGGACGGCGGCAAGCAGGACGACCCTGTCTGGAAACCGATCTTTGAAAGTTACGAGCCGGTGCAGGAGTGGTTTCGCGAGAAGAAGCCCGATGTGCTGATCTACATCTACAACGATCACATGACCTCGTTCTTCGACCACTACAGCCACTTCGCGCTGGGTGTCGGTGCCCGTTTCGAAGCGGCTGACGAGGGCGGTGGCCCGCGTGACATTCCCGGTATCGACGGCGATCCCGAATTCGCCCAGCACGTGGCCAAGGTGATGGTCGCCGACGAATTCGACCTGTCCTACTTCCAGGGCAAGAACCTCGACCACGGCGCATTCTCGCCGCTGTCGGTGATGGTCGACTACGACGACGACGGCTGGGCTGTGAAGCTGCTGCCGGTGGTGTGCGGCGTGCTGACCGTGCCGCTGCCCAGTGCGCGCCGCTTCTACAAGTTCGGCAAGAGCCTGCGCCGCGCGATCCAGTCCTATCCCAAGGACATCAAGGTGGCGATTGCCGGCACCGGCGGCCTGTCGCACCAGGTCCATGGCGAAGGCTGCGGCTTCAACAACCCCGAGTGGGACCATGAGTTCATGGAGAAGCTCGAGAAGAACCCCGAGAGCCTGCTCGACTACCCGATCGCCGAGCTGGCCAAGCTGGGCGGCTGGGAAGGCGCGGAAGTCGTCATGTGGCTGATGATGCGCGGCGCCCTGTCGGAAGAGGTCGAGCTCAAGCACAAGAGCTACTTCCTCCCCTCCATGTGCGCGATTGCCACGATGGTGATGGACGACAAGGGCGACGTCGCCCCGCCGCCCGAATCCGACGAAGCGCTGCGCGACCGTATCGAGTGGGACTGGAAGGGCGCCGCCGACATGGAAGGCACCTATCCCTTCACCATCGAACGCAGCGTGAAGGGCTTCCGTCTGAACCACTTCCTGCACTCGCTGACCGAGCCAGGAATGCGCAAGCTGTTCCGCGAGGACGAGGAAGCTGCCTACGAGAAGGGTGGCCTTACCGAGGAAGAGAAGGACCTGGTCCGCCGCCGCGACTGGATCGGCATGATCCATTACGGCGTAATCTTCTTCATGCTGGAAAAGCTCGGCGCGGTGACCGGTATCGGCAACATCGACATCTATGCCGCGATGAAGGGCATGAGCGTTCCGGAATTCCAGAAGACCCGCAACGCCAGCATCAACTACGGCGTGGCCGGCAAGGAAGACTGATCGCCAGCGGCGCTGGGCTGGTCTCTGCCGCTCAGCGCCTGCCGGGCCTGGCCCCGACAACCAGCGAGATCGTGCCTTCGGGCGTTATCTCGACCCGGAACCGGCACAGCCCGGCGCGCTTGGCGATCGCGATTGCCCGGCGCAGGTCGCGCTCGCTCCATTGACGCCGGTACGGCCCGCGCGGCCGCGCGCGGCCGTTGTCCTCGGGCTCGATGAATTGCAGTAGCTCGGCGCGAAGCTGGATAGGAGTCCGTCGTCCCCTACCGGCATTGCCCTTCATACAGTCCCTCCCACAAGGCAGACTGTTGCAGCTCGCTCTGTGTCGAGCCGTTATCCGCCCCCGATGCAATCTATGCGCCTGTTCACCGCGCATCGCAAATGGCTTGTTGCAGGGCCGGTTTGGGCACGCTGCGCGCCGGGTTACAAACTGCGACACTTCTCTCCTTGCGGCTAAGTCGCTGATAAGCTGGAACTAGGGCGCACACCCCCCGATCGCCAGACCAAGGTCAGCCGCTTGTATCCGCCTTCCGGCATACACCCATCGAATACCCGCGAAATGGCGGCTGCTGCGCGGCATGTGCAGGACTTGCAGTCCGCCATGCAGCTGCGCGACCGGGAGCGGCTGGTCTGGGCGATCGGCAAACTGGTCTCGCTGCGCGCGCCGATGGGGGAACAGTGGCGGTCGCTGGCAGACCTGGCGCTGGGCCATGGCGAAGTTACCCTGGCGCGGCAGGCGATAGACCTGTTCGTCGAAGCACGCGGCCATGCGCCGGCGGCGATCTACCTGAAGGTCGCCTTGCTGGAGCAGGCCGGCGCCCTGGCCGAGGCGCGCGAGATCATGCGCAGCTTGCCGGAAAATGTGCCGGACCCAGCCTCGAACGCCTACAGCCTGGGCACGGTGGCGCTCTACCTCGGCGACATGGAGCAGGCGCGGGCGCAACTGGAGCGGGCGGTCCGGCTGGACCCGCGCCACGGAGCGGCCTGGCTGTCGCTTTCGGCTTCGATCGACCTTGCCGAGGACACCGACCTCGCCAATGCGATCGTGGCTGCACATGATCGGATGGCAGGGGCGCCGCCCCAGCAAGCCGCCCCCTATTGTCACGCCTTGGGCAACGCGCTTGCCGCGCAGGGCGATCACGATGCCGCTTTCGCCGCCTTCGCGCGCGGTGCCGCCATGGCTCGCGCTCTCCAACCCTACGACCGGGAGAGCGCCAACAAGCGGGCGGAAGCCTCGCTGGAAGGGTTCACGGCGGAAGCCATCGAGGCGATTGCGCAGCAGCAGTCGGAGCCGACCGACCGCGCGATCTTCGTGACCGGCCTGCCGCGCTCGGGCACGACGCTGGTCGAGCAGATCCTCGCCAGTCACTCAAAGGTGGCGGACGGTGCCGAGATCAGCCGCCTGCGCATGCTGGCGAGCGATGTGCGCAGCAACACGATGCCAGCGATCGAGGCTTACCTTGCCAGGCACGAGGCGGCACGCGCTGCCCGGCTCTGGAGCCACCTGCTGGCGGAACGCTTCCCGGCAGCGGGAAGGGTGGTCGACAAGTCGCTCGACACCTCGCATTTCATCGGCCTCGCCGCAGCGACCTTGCCTGACGCTCCGCTGGTCTGGCTCACACGCGACCGGATCGATTGCGCCTTTTCCTGCTTCCGCACCTACTTTCCCGCCGCCTTCGGCTGGTCCTGCGACCTCGAAGACATTGCCTGGCAGTTCCGTATCGAGGACCGCCTGCGCACGCACTGGCAGGAAGTGCTGGGCGACAAGCTGCTGGTGGTCCCGCTGGAAGAACTGGCCGAACAGCCAGCTGTCTGGACGCGCCGCATCCTTGCCCATTGCGGGCTGCCGCAGGAGCAGGAGGTTTTCGTTCCGCATGAAACCCGGCGCGCGGTCAGCACCGCCAGTACGGCGCAGGTCCGGCAACCGGTCAGCCGCGCCAGGGTGGGGTCAGCCGACCGCTACCGCGCGCAGATGCAGCCCTTCATGGAGGCCTATTTCGGCTGAGCGCCTCGCTTGCCGAAGGGCCAGTCGATCACCAGCCCAGTCCACAGCGCCAGCCAGATGATCAGCGGCTGCGCGATCATGCGCGGCACGTGGTAGGCCATGCCCCATCCCCCGTCCTCGCGCGCCATGTCCATCAGCATGTGGTTCACGTTCGCCGGCCAGACGCACAGCGCGTAGAGCGCCAGCCCGATCGCGCCAGCCTGCAACAGGCGGCGTGAAAGCGGCTGTGCCAGGGTGATGGCTCCGGCGATTTCGGCAATGCCGGTCCAGAACACCACGGCTTCGGGGAAGGGCACCCAGCCGGGCGTGATTGTCAGAAACGGTTCGGGCCCGACGAGGTGACGGTACCCGGCGTAGGCGTAGAACAGCGCCAGCAGGTATCGCAGCGCGACGCGGATCATGCTTCCGGATGCCATCCGGGCGGGGCGAGGGTGAATCCGGCGAAGTCGAAGCCGGGCGAAACCACGCAGGAGACTAGCGTATAGTCATGCTCTCCCGGCAAAGGCTCGGCTGCCTGCCAGTCACCCGGCCGGATGACGTAGTGCGGCAGATCGCCGCCGGCCACGTCGGGGCCGAGGCGGTGGTGTTCGACAGCGGGATTGGCCGGATCGCTGATCGAAAGCTGCAGCGGATTGCCACCGTGCCACAGCCAGATCTCGGCGGCATCGACCGTGTGCCAGTGCGATTTCTGGCCCGCTTCCAGCAGGAAGTAGATCAGCGTCCCGCTGGCGCGTTCGCCTGCGGCAGCTTCCGCACGCCAGGTTTCGCGAAACCAGCCCCCTTCCGGGTGTTGCTCCAGTCCAAGCCTGGCGATCAGCTCCTGGGCGCTGGTCATCATCCCTCCCTTGCGCACTTGGCCCACGGCGGCATAGTCGCGGGCAACATTCCGATCCCTACAGGAGTTCGCATGATCCGCCAGACCTGTCTCGCCGCCATTGCCGCCGCCTTGCTCGCCGCGCCCGCCGCTGCGCAGGAAGCGCCCGAAGATGTCGCTCGCGCCGCGCTGGAAGCGGCGCCCGTCTGGGATGGCCACAATGACGTGCCCGGCCGGCTGCGCGGCCGCCATGGCAATGTGCTGGCCGATTTCGACTTCAACGACACGCTGGAAGGCGATGCCTGGACGCCCGGCGAGATGCACACGGACCTGCCGCGCCTGCGCCAAGGCAAGGTCGGGGCGCAGTTCTGGTCAGTCTACGTCCCCGCCGCGCTGGAAGAACCGCAGGCGGTGGTCAACACCATGGAGCAGATCGACGTCACCCGGCGCCTGATTGATGCCTATCCCGACGAACTGGCGCTGGCGCTGACGGCAGACGACGTGGAAGCGGCGGTCGCGGAGGGACGCATCGCGTCCTTGCTCGGGATGGAGGGCGGTCACTCGATCGGGTCCAGCCTCGGCGTGCTGCGGCAGATGTACGAACTGGGCGCGCGCTACATGACGCTGACCCACAGCCGCAACACGCCCTGGGCCGACAGCGCCACCGATGCGCCCGCGCATGGCGGCCTGACCGAGTTCGGCGTGCTGGTGGTGCGCGAGATGGAACGGCTGGGCATGCTGGTGGACTTGAGCCACGTCTCGCCCGAGACCATGCATGACACTCTGGATGCCATCGAGGCGCCGGTCATCTTCAGCCACTCCGGCGCGAAGGCGGTGAATGGCCATGCTCGCAACGTGCCGGACGACGTGCTCGCCCGCCTGCCGGAGAACGGCGGCATCGTGATGGTGGTGGGTCTGCCCGGCTACCTCAGCGAGGCGCAGCGCATCTGGTATGCGGCGCGGCAGGCGGAGCAGGCGCGGTTGCAGGCCTGGTGGCAGGGCCGCCCCGACCTGGTGGAAGCCGGCATGGCCGAGTGGGACGAAGCCAATCCCACGCCCCCGGCGACGATTTCCGACATGGCCGACCATGTCGACCACGTGCGCGAGATCGCCGGGATCGAGTATATCGGCATCGGCGGCGACTATGACGGCATGGCCAGCGGCCCGGTCGGCATGGAGGACGTGACCGGCTACCCTGCGCTGTTCACCGAACTGGCCCGGCGCGGCTATTCGCAGGCTGACCTGGAGGCGATCGCCTATCGCAACATGCTGCGGGTGATGCGTGCGGCGGAAGATCGCGCCGCCGCGCTGGCGGACATGGAGCCGCTGGAAAGCCCGGCAGACTAGGGCGCGTCCAGCAGGCCCAGCGTCGCTGCGTCGCGCTCACCGCCGCACAGTTCGTCCAGTGCTTCGGAAAACACCGAGCCTTCCCCGTCGGCGACCTCGAACAGGGTCATCGAGCTCCTGAATTTCAGCGCGTCGATGGGGCCGAGGACTTGCAGCGGTGTCCGTTTCCCGGCGTGCGCGAGCATGGCCCGGGTGCATTCACGCAAGCGCGGCCCCAGCAAGTCGTGGTCGAGATAGGCTTGGGCCTCGTCCCTGCCGTCAATCGCATAAAGGCGGGAGGTCTGGCTCAGCCCCAACCCCGCGATTTGCGGAAAGACGAACCACATCCAGTGCGTCTGCTTCCGGCCTGCCTGAAGCTCGGCCAAAGCACTGGGATAGATGCCCGCCTGCGCGCGCACGAAGCGCTCCAGGCCGGAGCCTTGCGTCATCCCCGATGACGGGCGGAACTGCGGCTATTCACCAGCCGGGTTCTCCGGCGTATCCGCGGAATAGTCAGTCGCGGTGGCGGAGCTTTCGCCCTCGTCCTGCGTCAGCGCGCCAGTAATCCAGATGGCCGACAGGATCAGGATGGCGGCCAGCAGACTGATCAGCAGCACCCGGCGCACTACGCCTTCCTTGGAGCCGGCAGCGGCATCCTGTTCGTCGATATGGACTTCGCCGTTAATCTCTTCGCTCATGGCTTTTACCTTTCGTCCAAAGTCGGACCCTTTGGTAAAATTACGGCCACGCAGGACGGAAGTTCCGCAGAACTGCGGTTTACAGACCAAAGCAGGTGTCGCCGGTAAGGGCGGATTCAGTCGCGCAGAAGGTCGTTGATACCGGTCTTGGAGCGGGTCTGCGCATCGACCGTCTTCACGATGACGGCGCAGTACAGGTTGGGACCGGGCGACCCGTCGGGCAGCGGCTTGCCGGGCAGGGTGCCGGGCACGACCACGGCATAGGGCGGAACTTCGCCACGATGCACTTCGCCGGTCTCGCGATCGACGATCTTGGTCGAGGCGCCGATGTAGACGCCCATCGACAGTACCGCGCCTTCGCCCACGCGGACGCCTTCTGCCACTTCTGCGCGGGCGCCGATGAAGGCGCCGTCGCCGATGATCACCGGGCCTGCCTGCAGCGGTTCGAGCACGCCGCCGATGCCGGCGCCGCCCGAGATATGCACGTTCTTGCCGATCTGCGCGCAGGAGCCGACCGTCGCCCAGGTATCCACCATCGTGCCCTCGTCGACATAGGCGCCGATGTTGACGAAGCTGGGCATCAGCACAGTGTTCTTGCCGATAAAGCTGCCGCGCCGGACGATGGCACCCGGAACCACGCGGAAACCGGCTTCGGCGAAGCGCGCCGCGCCCCACCCGGCGAACTTGCTGGGCACCTTGTCGTAAGCAGGCGTGCCGGCAGAGCCGTTCTCCGTCACGCGGTTCTCGTTGAGGCGGAAGGACAGCAGGACTGCCTTCTTCAGCCACTGGTTGACCTTCCAGCCGCCATTGCCGTCCGGTTCCGCCACGCGGGCCTCACCCTTGTCGAGCATGATCAGCGCTTCCTTCACAGGGGCGCGGACCTCGGCGCTGGCGGGGGTTACCTCGGCGCGGTTTTCCCAGGCCTCTTCGATCAAGGCTTCGAGTTCGGCGGACATATGCGGCTGGCTCCCTGTAAGTCGAATGTGCTTTGCCAGCGCGGCTAGCCCGTCGCGCGCCGGCATACAAGGTGGCAAGCCACCCGGGCGCGCCTTTCGGCTGGCCATTCAGCCCCGGTTACGCTGTAAACGGGCAGGTATACGGCTTGCGCAAGGGCTGACTTTGGAACCGCAGACACAGGCACTTCGGCGGAAACACCGGTATCACGCATCGCTGGTGGCAGCGGTGGCGCTGCTGTCTGCCTGTGGGGGCGGTGGTGGTGGTCCGGTGCTGACGCCCGCCCCGGCGCCCACACCAACACCCACGCCAAGCCCCATACCAACTCCCACCCCGACCCCGAGCAGTCCGGCCTTCCCGGTCGCTTCGGTGCCCGCCCAGTTCGACACCAGCGAATTCCGCCTGTCGGATGGCCCCGGCCAGCACAATGCGGCCAGCGCCTGGCTCGACGGTTTTACCGGCGCCGGCGTCACCATCGCGGTGATCGATACCGGTATCGATCCGGACAACCCCGAATTTGCTGGTCGCCTGTCCGCCGCCTCGACCGACATTTTCGGCACGCGCGGGCTGGAGGGGCCGGACGATCACGGGAACCTTGTCTCGCTGGTGGCGGCGGCGGGCCGCGACGATACCGGCATCCTCGGCATGGCGTGGAATTCCACGGTGCTGGCGATCCGCGCCGACGAGCCCGGCTCTTGCGCGGGTGACAATTTGCAGAACCCCAATTCGGATTGCGGCTTCACCGACACCGCCATTGCGCAGTCGATCGCCTATGCCGTCGCCAACGATGCGCGGGTCATCAATATCTCGCTCGGCGGTCCGGGCGGCATCACGGTGGAGCTGGAAAATGCCATCCGCGATGCGGTGACGGCAGGTGCACTGGTGGTGGTGGCCGCGGGCAACGACGGCCAGGGCGAGCTGACCGACTTCGCGCGCCAGTTCGCCAATGCCGGCAATGGCGGCGTCATCGTCGCCGGATCGGTCGACGAGCAGTACGTGATCTCCGATTTCTCCAACCGCCCCGGGGCCAATCCGGCCTTCTTCCTCGCGGCGCGGGGCGAGGCGATCTGCTGCGTTTACGAGAACGGCGAGATCTTCGTCGATGACGAGGGCTTCGCCTTCCTGTTTTCCGGCACCAGCTTCGCCGCGCCGCAGATCGCCGGGGCGGCCGCGCTGCTGGCGCAGGCCTTTCCGCACCTGACGGGCACCGAGATTGCCGAAATCCTGTTCGAGAGCGCCTTCGATGCCGGCGTCATGGGCGATGACGGGATTTACGGGCAGGGCATCCTGAACATCGCTGCGGCCTTCCAGCCCATCGGCACGACGCAACTGGCAGGGGAGAGCACGGCGCTGGCGCTGGGCGACAGCACTGCGACCGGTTCCCCGGCCATGGGTGATGCCTTCACCACCGCTTCCATTCCCACGCTGATTACCGACCGCTACCAGCGCGCTTTCCAGACCGACCTTGCCGGAACGCTGCGCGGCGCCGAGGTGCCGGAGCGGCTGCACGGAGCCATCGGTCGGTCCATGCGTCACCTGTCCGCCGCTTCCACGCGGGCGAGCGTGGCCTTCTCCATCGACGCGACCGGGCGGCAGCCGCCGCGGGCCGAGGCACTGCACCTGCGTAGCGAGGATGCTGAACAGGCGCGGGTACTGGCGGCAAGAGTGGCCTTGCAGCTCGATCCGGAGATGCAGCTTGGCTTCGGCTATCGCCAGGGAGCAGAGGGGCTTGTGGCAGGTTTGCAGGGGCGCGAGCGCCCTGCCTTCATGATCGCCACCGGCGCGGCGGGCCAGACCGGCATCATCGCGCAGACCGACACCGCCATTGCGCTGCGTCGCCAGTTGGGCGCCTGGGGTCTGACGGTGAGCGCCGAGACCGGCTCCACCATCACCGCGGCCAACCAGCGCCGCGCCGCCGAACTGCGCGGGCGGCGCGCGGAAGAGGACCTTGCCAGCTTCGGCGTGGCGCTGGACCGGCGCTTCGGCTCGCTCGACGCGGCATTGGGACTGACCTGGACGGGCGAGGATCGCACCGTGCTGGGTGCGCGCTTCCACGAGGGCTTCGGCCTTGCGGGCAGCGATACGCTGTTCCTCGATGCCGACATGGGCTTGGCTCTGGCCGAACACTGGCGCCTGGGCGCGGGATGGCGGCAGGGGTTCACCCGACTGCGCCGCGCGGCCCTGCTGGCGGACGGCTCCGACCTCACCAGCAGCGCCTGGTCGCTCGACCTCCAGCGCACCGGCGTCTTCGCGGACTTCGACCGGCTGGCCTTGCGCGTGTCGCAGCCCCTGCGGGTGTCCACGGGCGGTCTGAACCTTAGCCTGCCGAGCAGCTTCAGCTACGAGACCCTGCAGCCCGGATATTCCGTGCAGCGCCTGAATCTCGCTCCGGAAGGACGCGAACTGGCAGGAGAACTCACCTGGCGGGGGGAACTATTGGGCGGCGAGGCGGCGGCGAGTGTCTTCATCCGCCGGGAGCCGGGTCACTATGAGAACGCGCCCGATGACCTGGGCGCAGCCTTCCGCTGGAGCCGCCGCTTCTAGCTCATCAGCCAGCGGGTGAAATCGACCAGGCCGGTCTGCCGCGCGCGCTTCATTCGCTCGGCCTCGAGGATGGTCAGCACCTTCTCGTAGCACCGTTCGATGTCGTCGTTGATGACCACGTAGTCGTAACCGTCCCAGTGGCTGATTTCGAACCGGGCGCGGTCCATGCGGTCCTGGATTACCTGCTCGCTGTCGGTCCCGCGCGAACGCAGGCGGTGCTCAAGCTCGGCGATGCTTGGCGGCAGCAGGAAGACGCGGACCACGTCGACTTCCATGCGCTGGTAGAGCTGCTGCGTACCCTGCCAGTCGATGTCGAACAGGAAATCCTGGCCGGCCTTCAGCCCCGCCTTGATCTGCGCCTTGGGGGTTCCGTAGCAATTGCCGAAAACCTTCGCCCATTCGAGGAAATCGCCATCCTCCACCATCCGGTCGAAGGTCGACTGATCGACGAAATGGTAGTCCTTTCCTTCGACCTCGCCCGGACGCCTGGGCCGGGTGGTGACCGATACCGACATGCCGATCCCGTCCACGTCCGCCAGCAGCTTGCGCGCGATGGTGGTCTTCCCTGCGCCCGATGGCGAGGAAAGGATGAACATGAGCCCGCGACGGGCGAGCGGCTGGGAAGAAGTGGATTCGGTCATGCCCCGCTATGGCGCGTGCACGGCACGGTTATCAAGTGTCGGAGACCGGCGGTTCCTCACCTGCCTGTCCCAGCAGCTGGGCGTCGCCCTTGGCGCGGTTCGCCCGGCGGGTCTTGCTGTGGTCGTACAGCAGCTTGCCGAGGATGCCGGTGCTGACCAGCGCCATGCCCGGAATCGACCGGGTGGCGAACTTCGCCAGCACGACGGAACCCAGCGTCCATTTCAGCGACCGGTTGTCGACGATTTCGCTGGCCGTCTCCTTGCCGTAGCGGCCTTTCAGGAAGGCTTTTTCCACGCCGCTGCGCAGCATGTAGGAACCCATCCTCATCACCACGTCCGCCAGCAGCAGGTTGGTGGCGGGGTTTTCGCTGGGGCCGGGCACGGGTGCCTTGCCGGCGCGCTCGCGAACGCGGCGATGGATTTCCTCGCGGCTCAGCTTTTCGCTCATCGCGCCCCCTTGGCAGGGTCAGGCCCTGCTACTTCTTGCGGCCGAAATCGACCGTCACGACATTCGAGCCGTCCTCGGTTGTCGCAACGTCGCTCGGCGAACGACGTTCCTCGCTGCCGGGTGCGTCGTTTTCGGCGTCTTCGTGCTCGGTCGGTTCGACATCGTCGACCGCGGCCTGGAACTGCAACCCGAAATCCACTGCCGGATCGACGAAGGCCGTGATCGCGGCGAAGGGAATCTGCAGCTTCGACGGGATCTGGTTGAAGCTCAGCCCAACCGAAAAGCCCGTTTCGGTAACGTTGAGGTCCCAGAACTTGTTCTGCAGGACGATGGTCATCTCGTCCGGGAACCGTTCGCGCAGGCTGGCGGGAATGTCCACGCCCGGCGCGCCGGTCTTGAAAGTGATGTAGAAGTGGTGGTTGCCCGGCAGCGTGCCGCCGTCGCGTTCCACGGTGCCCAGCACGCGCCCGACAACGGCGCGAAGCGCCTCCTGCACGATCTCGTCGTACGGGATCAGGCTGTCGGGTGTATCGTCACTCATATTGCGCTAGGTGGCGGTGCAGCATGGCAAAATCAAGCCGGAATGAGCCGTGAATTAGGCGATTTCCCCCGCTTCCCGCCTTGCGCGCACGCGAAGGGCGCTTATAGGCATCTGCCCATGCGCACAGGGCGAACAGAGCGAAAAACGGCCGAAACCGACATCCTCGTCGAGGTGAACCTCGACGGGTCGGGGAAATATGACATTTCCACCGGAATCGGCTTCCTTGACCACATGGTGGAGCAATTCAGCCGCCATTCGCTGATCGACGTGACGTTGAAGGTGGATGGCGACCTGCATGTCGACCAGCACCACACCACCGAGGACAGCGCCATCGCGCTGGGCCAGGCGCTGGCCGATGCGCTGGGCGACAAGGCCGGGATCGGGCGTTACGGCGAAGCCCATTCGCCGATGGACGAGACGCTGGCGCGCGTGGTGCTGGATATCTCCGGGCGGCCTTATCTCGTCTGGAAAGCCCGTTTCACGCAGGAAAAGCTGGGCGAGTGGGATACCGAACTGATCGAGCACTGGTTCCACTCCGTGGCGCAGGCCGCTGGCCTGACGCTGCATTGCCAGGTGCTCTACGGCCAGAACAACCACCACATCTGCGAGGCGCTATACAAGGGCTTTGCCCGCGCCATGCGGCAGGCGGTGGAACTGGACCCGCGCAAGGGCGGGGCCGTGCCGAGCACGAAGGGGCAGCTTGGTGGCTGAAGCCATCGCGCTGATCGACTACGGCGCCGGTAACCTGCATTCGGTCTACAACGCGCTGAAGGCGGCCGGGGCGGAGCATGTTGCCGTCACCGCCGATCCCGAACTGGTGCGCGGTGCCAAGCGGATCGTGCTGCCCGGCGTCGGCAGTTTTCGCGCCTGCTACGAGGGGCTGACCGGCATCCCCGGCATGGTCGAAGCGCTGGAAGAACGGGTGCTGGACAAGGGCGTGCCCTTCCTCGGCATCTGTGTCGGCATGCAGCTGCTGGCGACCCGCGGGCTGGAGCATGGCGAATGCCCCGGCCTCGACTGGATCGCCGGGGAGGTGCAGCTGATCGAGCGCACCGATCCGGAAATCCGCGTGCCGCACATGGGTTGGAACGACGTGGCGCTGACCCCACATCATGGCGACCACGGGCTGATCGAGGAGGGCGAGGCCTATTTCCTCCACTCCTATCACTTCGTGCCCGAAGATGGCCGCGACATTGCCGCGATGACCGACCACGGCGGCGGTCTGGTGGCAGCCGTGGCGCGAGACAATATCGTTGGCGTGCAGTTCCACCCGGAAAAGAGCCAGGCCTATGGCCTTGCCCTGCTGCGTCGCTTCCTGGAGTGGAAACCATGATCGTCTTCCCCGCAATCGACCTGAAGGGCGGCGAAGTGGTGCGCCTTGCCGAGGGCGATATGGACCGCGCCACCGTCTACGGCGACAACCCGGCCGCGCAGGCGATGATCTTCGCCGAGGCTGGCGCCGAGCACCTGCACGTGGTCGACCTCGACGGCAGCTTTGCCGGCCGCACCGAGAACCGCGAGGCGGTGGAAGCCATCATCGAGGTGTTTCCCGGCTATGTGCAGCTTGGCGGCGGCATCCGTGATGCGGTTGGCGTGGAAGGCTGGTTCAACCTGGGCGTGGCGCGCATCGTGATGGGCTCCGCCGCGCTCAAGAACCCGGAATTCGTGAAGGAAATGGCGCGCGAATGGGAAGGCGGCATCGTCGTCGCCGTCGATGCGCGCGATGGCATGGTCGCCACCGAGGGCTGGGCGGAAGTGTCAGACGTGCCCGTGGTCGACATGGCTCGCCGGTTCGAGGACGCGGGCGTTGCCAGCCTGCTGTTCACCGATATCGGCCGCGACGGCCTGCTGAAGGGCTGCAACGTCGATGCGACGGTCGAACTGGCGCGGAGCGTCGACATTCCCGTGATCGCCAGCGGCGGGGTAAAGGGACTGGACGACATCCACATCCTCTCGCTGCACGCGGACGAGGGGATCGAAGGCGTGATTACCGGCCGTGCTCTGTACGAGGGCAAGCTCGATCTCGCGACGGCGATTGCGATGGCGAACCGGGGTTGATTGGCCGATGACCGTCCGTATCCGCGTCATCCCCTGTCTCGACGTGGCCGATGGCCGCGTGGTGAAGGGCGTCAATTTCGTCGACCTCAAGGATGCTGGAGATCCGGTCGAGCAGGCGCAGGCCTATGATGCCGCCGGGGCGGACGAACTCTGCTTCCTGGATATTTCCGCCAGCCACGAAGGTCGCGGCACGCTGCTCGATATCGTGCGGCGCACGGCCGAGGTCTGCTTCATGCCGCTGACCGTGGGTGGCGGCGTTTCCAGCGTGGAGGATGCGCGCGCGCTATTGCTGGCGGGCGCCGACAAGGTGGCGGTGAACTCCGCTGCCGTGCGCCGCCCGGAAATCATGGCCGACATTGCCGAGCGCATGGGCAGCCAGTGCGCGGTCGCCAGCGTTGATGCGCGCCGCGTTTCCCAGCCGGGCGAACCGGGCCGCTGGGAAATCTTCACCCATGGCGGCAGGCGCGAGACGGGCATTGACGCGCTCGAACACGCGGTGAAGCTGGCCGAACTTGGCGCGGGCGAACTGCTCGTCACCTCAATGGATGGCGACGGCACGCAGCAAGGGTACGACCTCGAACTGACCCGTACCATCGCCGATGCCGTCAGCGTGCCGGTGGTGGCGAGTGGCGGGGTGGGAACGCTCCAGCACCTCGTCGAAGGCGTGACCAAGGGACACGCCAGCGCGGTGCTGGCTGCCAGCATCTTCCATTTCGGCACCTACACCATTGCAGATGCCCACGCGGCCTTGCGCGCGGCGGGGCTTCCGGCGCGCAGCTGACAGTCCTGTTGCGGGACACCTGGCGAACGTCGCATTGCATTTCAGGAGGGTAGGGGCGCATGGCAGGGCCATGTTCTCGCGACTGACCCTGGCTGCCGTTTTCTTGTGGCAAGCTGCGCCCGCAGCAGCGGCAGGCGCGACGCAAATACCCGAAGGATCGCAGTTGACCCTCTTCGCGCTTGGCGCACTGGGCGTGATCATCGGCCGCCGCCTGTCGATGCGCGGTGCGGACAAGGATGGCGGGCAGGACTGACCGCTTCCGCTTGACCTCGGGCTGCCATATCGCCCATCTGCGGCAGCGATGGATACACTCGAACGCCTCGAAAAGATCATTGCAGAGCGCCGCTCTGCCTCGCCCGAAAGCAGCTATGTCGCGCGGCTGAACGCCAAGGGCCTGCCCAAGATCGCGCAGAAGGTGGGCGAAGAGGCCACCGAGGCCGTGATTGCGGCGCTCTCCGGCGACAGCGAAGAGCTGACCGGCGAGGCTGCCGACCTGCTGTTCCACCTGCTGGTACTGCTTGGCGCAAAGGACATAAGGCTGGCTGACGTGCTGGCCGAGCTCGACCGGCGCGAAGGGATTTCCGGCCTGGTGGAGAAAGCATCGAGGAAGGACGACTGATGGCCGTTGACCCGACCCAGCCCTACGATTCAGAAAACATCTTTGCCAAGATCCTGCGCGGCGAGATCCCGTGCAACAAGGTCTATGAAGACGAGTGGTCGCTGGCCTTCCACGACATCAATCCGCAGGCGGACGTCCACATCCTGGTGATCCCCAAGGGCGAATATGTCAGCTGGGACGATTTCTCGGCCAAGGCATCGGACGCGGAAATCGCCGGTTTCGTGCGCGCCGTGGGCCATGTCGCGCGGGACAAGGGGTTGGTGGTGCGCGGTTATCGCCTGCTCGGCAATGTCGGTCGCAATGGCGGGCAGGAAGTGCCGCACCTGCATGTCCACCTGTTCGGTGGCGGGCCGCTGGGACCGATGCTCGCTCGTTAGGCCGCGTTACTGACTCGCTTCACCGCTAAACGGTCTTTTTTTGGCGGCTAGTCGCCTGTAAGCCGCCGTTCATCGATGAAAGACCAAATGCAACCGCCCTCCGGAAGAATCGAAGGGTCGCGACACTTCTACCCGGTGCGCGTCTTCTTTGAGGATACAGACCTGTCCGGCATCGCCTACCACGCGAACTACCTGAAATGGTGTGAGCGTGCCCGTTCCGACATATTGCGACTGCTTGGTATCGACCAGCGCGCCGCCAACGAGGCGGGCGAGGGGTTCTATGCCGTGTCCGAGGCGCAGATAAAGTGGCGTCGCCCGGCACGGCTGGACGATGTGCTGCTGGTCGAAACCCGTGCTACGGAACTGCGAGCCGCCAGTGCGCGTATGGAGCAGAAGGTCTTCAGGGGAGAGGAATTGCTCGCAACCGTCGACATCGTTGCCGCGTTCGTCGCTCCCGATGGCCGCCCGAAGCGCCAGCCCGATGCCTGGCGCCAGGCGTTCGCCGAATTCGCAGTACCCAGTGATCCCGTGAAAGAGTGAGAATGACTGTCCTCGATACCCTTGCTGTTGCTGCCGCCCCGACCCGGCTCGACCCGATCGCGCTGTTTCTCGAAGCCGATATCGTCGTGCAGCTGGTCATCCTCGGCCTGGTGCTGGCCTCCGTCTGGGTGTGGGCCATCATCATCGGCTTCTCGCTGCGCATCGCCGGTTCGCGCAAGCGCGCGGACGAGTTCGAGGAAGAATTCTGGACGCACGAAGATGTCGACAGCGTGCTCGACCTGAAGCGCCGCAAGGATAATCCCTCTGCCCGCGTTGCCGCTGCCGGCATCGCCGAGTTCCGCCGGAGCCACCGGGCCGGGTTGAAGGATACCGCCGCCGCGCGCGCCCGCGTGGCCCAGGCGCTGGAAGGCCAGGTGGCGTTCGAGGCGGACACCATGGCCAACCGCCTCAACTTCCTTGCCACCACCGGCTCGGTTGCGCCCTTCGTCGGCCTGTTCGGCACCGTCTGGGGCATCATGAACAGCTTCTTCCAGATCGGCCTGCAGCAGAACAGCTCGCTTGCCGTGGTGGCGCCGGGCATTGCCGAGGCGCTGTTCGCCACCGCGATCGGCCTGTTCGCCGCCATTCCGGCGGTGATCGCCTACAACCGGCTGTCGAACCGCGTGAACGGTTTCGAGGCGCGGTTGCAGCGCTTTGCTGACCGTGTGCACGCGCAGATCAGCCGCGAAATGGAAGCAGCCTGATGGCCATGGGGGTCATGTCCTCGGCCCGCCGCGGACGCTCTTCGCGTCGCGCGCCGATGGCGGAAATCAACGTCACGCCCTTCGTGGACGTGATGCTGGTGCTGCTGATCATCTTCATGGTCACCGCGCCGTTGCTGGCCAGTGGGGTGCCGATCGACCTGCCCGAAAGCAATGCCAACCCGCTGGACCAGGAACCCGACCAGGTCACCATCGCGATCGACGAAGCGGGCTACATCTACATCGACGACCAGCTGGTGGAGCAGGACGTGCTGCCGCAGGTGCTGGACAACATGGCCGGACCCGAAGGCCTGTCAAAGCCGCTGATCAACCTGCGCGCCGATACCAGCCTCGACTATGGTCGGGTGATGGCGGTGATGGGTGAGCTCAACCGGGCCGGGTTCACCAGCATCTCGCTGGTGACCACCGCCGCCGCGCCCGCTCCCGCTGTTGAGCCGGTCACCGACAGTTCAGACGGCGAGGAATAGCGTCGAGGGCTGCATGGCATACTTCGCCAACCTCACTCGCGAAGAACGCATCGGCGTCGGTGCCGCCATCGTCGCGCATGTTGCGCTGGCGGGTGCCTTGGCGTGGCAGGCGACGCGGGAGCCGCCCGCGCTGGCGCCGCCCGAACGCATGGACGTGAGCCTGGCGAGCGAAGTCAGCCTCGAATCCACTGCGCCCGATCCCAGTGCCGAACCGGCGGCCTCCACGGCGCCCGAGCTGGCCGAAGTGCCGGAAGCGCCGCAGGAGATGGTGGAAGCCCCGGCCGAACAGCCGGTCGAGCGCCCGGTGGCGGCCCCGCCGCGTCGCACCAGCGAACGCAGCACGCCTGCGCCGACGCCCACGCAAAGCGCGCGGCCGACGCCCACGCCCACGCCGACTCAAACGGCTGCGGTCCGGCAGGAACCTCGGGGCGGCAGGCTGGACGAGAACTTCCTGGAAGGTGCCAGCGATGCCAGCGGTGATCGCGGCTCGCCGGCGGAGACCGTTGGTCCGGCGGAACAGGCTGCCATCGGCCAGGCGATTATCCGCCAGCTGCGCCCGCACTGGCAGCCGCCCTCGGGCATCGACGTGGACCAGTTGGTGACGGTGGTGCGCTTCCGCCTCAACCGCGATGGGTCGCTGGCGGCCGCGCCCGAAGTGCTGCGCACGACCGGGCAGAACGATGCCAATCGCGCGCAGGTGCGCCGCCACCAGGAACAGGCGGTGCGTGCCGTGCGGCTTGCAGCGCCATTCAATTTGCCCGAACAATTCTATTCCGGATGGCGTGTCGTCACGTCGAACTTCGACAACAGGTTGGCCCAATGACTTTCAGCAAAGCCCTCGCACCCTTCGCCGTCATCGCTCTGGCCTTGTCGGCTTCGCCTGCCTCCGCGCAGAGCGACCTGCTGACCGATCTCGACCCGGCCGACATCGGGGTGGATCCCGTCGATCAGGCCGACATGGGCGAAGAGGGCGAAGGCATTTCGGTAACCGTAACGGCTGATAGCTGGCAGGATCTCGGCATCGCCATTGCGGCTTTCGCCACCAACCGCGACCAGCCGACGCCCGCCAATGCTAGCGGGACGCAGGCGTTGGGGCTGGAACTGGCCCGCGTGGTCTACTCGGACCTGCGCTTCAACGGACTGTTTCGTCCGGTCGGCCCGGACAGCCTGCCGCGCCCGACCTACGGCGAAATCACCGATCCCGCCTGGGGTACCTGGCGTGGACGTTCGGCAGAGATGCTGGTGCACGGCTATGTCCGTGCCAATGACGACGGTCGCCTGACGGTCGGCTGCTACCTCTACGACGTCGCGCTGCAAAGCGAGCTGGTGCGCGAGGGCTGGGTGGTGAACCCATCGGAATGGCGCCGCGCGGCGCACAAGTGCTCGGACCTCGTCTATTCGCGCCTGTCGGGGGAAAGCCCGTTTTTCGACAGCCGCATCGCCTATATCGCCGAGACCGGCCCCAAGGATAACCGCATCAAGCGGCTGGCCATCATGGACAGCGACGGCGCCAACCACCGCTTCATCACCAATGGCCAGTCGACCGCGCTGACGCCGCGCTATTCGCCCGACTATTCGAAGATCGCCTACCTGTCCTATGTCGACGGTAATCCGCGCATCTATGTCTACGACATCGGCACCGGGCGGCAGACGCTGGTGACGCAGAGCAGCAACCCGACCTTTGCCCCGCGCTGGAGCCCGGATGGCCGCTACATCCTCTATTCGATGGCCGTGGCCGGCAATACCGACATCTACCGCGTGCCCGCCACCGGTGGCCAGCCGGAACGGCTGACCTTCAGCCCGGCGATCGAGGTGGGCGGGTCCTACTCGCCCGACGGGTCGCAGATCGTGTTCGAGAGCGACCAGTCCGGCTCGCAGCAGTGTTACGTGATGAATGCCGACGGTTCGAACCAGCGGCGGATCAGCTTCTTTGGCGGGCGTTGCGCCACGCCGGAATGGAGTCCGCGCGGCGACCAGATCGCATTCACCTACATCGCCGGCGATTTCCGCATCGCGGTGATGAACCCGCAGGGACGCAACATGCGCACCCTGACCAATGCGTGGCATGACGAGGCCCCGACCTGGGCGCCCAATGGCCGCATTATCCAGTTCTTCCGGACCGAGCGCGGTTCGGGCGAAACGGCAATCTACCAGGTGGATCTCACCGGAGAGAACGAACGTCGCCTGCGCACACCGGTAGGAGCGTCAGACCCGGCCTGGGGACCGGTTTTGCCGTAAATGCGTTAGTTCCCCAAGGTGGGCAGAAAACAGTTCAACGAAATCCGGTCAGGGGGGCCGGTATCCATGGTTCAAGGAGAGCCAACATGAATCGCCTGATTATCGCTGTAACCCTGTCGAGCGCACTCGCACTCGGCGCCTGTAAGAAAGAACCGCCGGTCATGACGCCGGAACCGCCGCAGGACGTGGTGGCCCCGACGCCGACTCCGACCCCGCCACCCGTGCCGCAGGGCCCGCAGCCGGGCTCGCAGTCCCACTTCGCTTCGGCCATGGCCGGTGCGGATACGATCTACTTCGATACCGATCGCTACAACATCGATACCGAAGACATGGCCGCGCTGCGTCGCCAGGCCGAATACCTGCTGCAGTACAGCTCGGCGACCGCCACGGTGGAAGGCCATGCCGACGAGCGCGGCACGCGTGACTACAACCTCGCCCTGGGCGAGCGTCGCGCCAATGCGGCGAAGAACTACCTGGTCAGCCTGGGCGTGCCGGAAAGCCGCCTGCGCACGGTGAGCTATGGTGAGGAACGTCCTGTTGCCCTCGGTTCGACCGAGCAGGCCTGGGCGCGCAACCGTCGCGCCGTCACGGTGATGATTGAACGCTAAGACCTAGCCGATCAGTCCGGCAACAGCCGGCGCAAGCCGGTCGAGAGCGGGCGCGGCAGCATGGGCTGTCGCGCCCGTATGCGTTACGGCCAGGCCCTGGCTCGCGTCAGGCGTGGCAAACAGCACGAAGGCCGCCATCGCGAAGACGGAAAATGCGGCGGAGATGGCGAGCTGCTTGCTCATGAGAACCTTTAATTTGACTTTGTCCGATTGGGAGATAGCCGTTCCCGGCCATATTGCAATGCAGCATTTTGCACGTAATTGTATCAATTGCGTGCGACATGTAGCAGCGCGGCAAGACCAACAGGCAGGTTCACCTTCGCCGATTACCTCCCTATATGGCTGCTGATGCATTTCCGCAGGATCACTGACTGATGGCCCGCTCCGGCCGATCCAACGACTGGGGCTTCCCCCGCTGGCGTGGCTATGACGACGGCCGCGAGGCGGTGGAAGTGCGCATCTGCGACCGCCATGGTTGCAACGAACCGGGTAACTGCCCCGCGCCCAAGAGCCCCAACAGCAAGGACCGCTGGTACTTCTGCGAAAAGCACGCGGCGGAATACAACAAGGGCTGGGACTATTTCGAAGGTCTCGACAAGGAAGAGGCACAGGCCCGCGCCAAGGCGGAACAAGCGGAGAGCGCCGGCTATGCCGAGGCGCAGCACTACGGCTGGAGCGGGAGCGGCGATGGCTCCCGCAGCGCCGACGAGATGCGCGCGCTGGAAGTGCTGGAGCTGGAAGCCGACGTCGACTTCGCCACGATCAAACGCGAATGGCGGGCACGGGCGAAGAAGGTCCACCCGGATGTGAAGCCCGGTGACAAGGAAGCCGCCGAGGAGTTCCAGAAGCTGCAACTCGCCTATGAAGTCTTGAAAGCGGCGGAGGAACGCCGCGAGTGGAAAGGGTAAGCATGCCCCGCAAGGTCCTGGCATTCGCCGCCAGCAATTCTTCCGTCTCGATCAATCGCCAGCTGGTGGAATACGCCGCCTCGCATCTGGAAGATGCCGAGGTCGAATTCCTCGACATCCACGATTACGAAATGCCGATCTATCGCCATGACCGCGAGGAGGCCGAGGGCATCCCGCAGCTGGCGCACGACTTCCGCGCGAAGATTGCCGCCGCCGACGCGCTGCTGGTCTCCTTCGCGGAGCACAACGGCCTTTACTGCGCCGCGTTCAAGAACCTGTTCGACTGGGCCAGCCGGGTGGGGCGCGACGTCTGGGCGGGAAAGCCGATGGTGCTGCTGGCAGCGTCGCCAGGTCCGGGCGGGGCCGCCCGCGTGCTCGCGCTGGCGGAGACTGCCGCGCCGCATTTCGCGGGCGAGGTGAAGGGCACCCTTTCCGTGCCCGGCTTCTACCATGCTTTCGATGCCGAGGCAGGCCGCCTGCGCGATGACGTGCAGGTCGACCAACTGCGGAAAGTGCTGGCAAAGCTTTGAGCGGCTGCTTGCGCAGGGGTCCTACTGGATCGCATCGCTGATGTCGCGGGGCGGATAGCGCACGCTGTCTCTGCCACCTGGTTCGCGCAGCCGCTCGTTCATGAAGAATTGGTCAATCCGGACGACATCGAAATGCAGCAGGCTGGCGATCGCGTTGCCTTCCGCATCGCGCGCGGCCTCGAACCGTGCTTCGTCCATCAGCAGTGCACAAACGGGATTGTCGGCGCTGATGTTCGCCGGAAGCTGGTAGGCCACGCAGCGGCTGACGCGGCCGTTGGCATCGACCAGCAGCTGGCTCCGCAGCACCGACAGATTATGGGCATCCTCCAGCGCGCGGGCCTGTTCGAAATAGCGATCGAGCCAGCGATCGTCCCAATCCCATTGCGCTGCCTGGCTCATGGTGTTCTGCGCCTCCGCATCCACACCCCAATAGGTCGCAAGATCGGTGGTGCAGGCGTCCATGACCGCCATGACGTCGGTCAGCGGGCCGGTTTCGAGCAGGACATCCTGCGCGAAGGCGTCTTCTACCCTCAGGCCGCTTGTCGCCTGTGTATTGCGCAGCGCGGCTGCGCGTTGTTCGGGTAGCGGTACGTCCTCGTCGGGCGCCAGTGAACGGGTGACAATGACACCGGCGTAACCGGCGGTCGTACTGACCCGCTCGAAGAAGTCCGGTGCCTGCGGCTCCTCCACCGGGGTGAAGCCGATGCGCGGTTCATCTTCGCTGACAGCGAGGGTGTCACTCGCCAAAGTAACTTCCATCGTGACCGTCGGCGCATAACGCGCCAATTCCAGAAACATCGTCTTGCCGTCGGCGGCAAATTCGCGTCGCAGGGCGCAGCTATGTTCACCAAAGTCGGCGGTCCAGTTGCTGCTGGGCGTCATGACCAGCGGTGCCTCTTGCGCAAGTGCCGGCGTGGCCAGCGTGGCTGCGGCGACTGCCGATGCGAGAGTGCCCTTCATCCTACCGCACCACCGTATCCGCCACCCACTCCGCAGGATCGTCAACCGGCCCGGCATCCTCGCCCACGAACCGGGGCGAGGTGGTGGTGATGTAGCCGCGGATGGTCGTGTTGCCCTCGTGGCAGCCGTATTCGAACATCTCGTAGCTGTCGTCGCGGCTCCACGGGAAGGCGAGCGTGTAAGGCGCAGTCAGCACCACGGGATCGCGGATTTCGGCCTCGTAAAAAATTGTGTCCGGCCCCACCATGGTCAGCCGCTCGGTCAGCGTCTGCTGGTCGCTGGTGGGGATCGGCTTGTTGCCGGGTCCGACGATGTTCATCGGTGTCAGCCCGGTGAGGTTGGTGGTCTCGATAACCAGCGTATCGCCCTCCCAGTGCCCCACCGAACTGCCCAGCCACTGGCGCATGTTGCCGGGCAGCGGCTCGCTGTCGATCGGGATGATGCGCGTTTCGTGGATCAGCTCCAGCTGCAGCACGACATAGCCGGGCGACTGGAAGACGCGCACGCCGTTGTTGTAGGGGAAAGGCGTCATCGAACTGGGCAGGCCGCGCGACAGGCAGCGGTCCAGCGAGTTGAAGTCGGCCAGCGTATCGAACTGCGTCATGTTCCAGCTGGAGCGCATCTCGCTGCTCATCCGCTCGCCCTCATCGGTCAGCGGCGGCAGGCGGCCGTTGGCCGGGGCCATGATCAGCGAAATCTGCTTCAGCGGCGTGCCCCATTCGAACCAGTGGCCGCTGCCGATCTCGTCGTTGGCGTCTTCCTGTTCGTAGCCGGCGGCGATTTCCTCCGACGTGGCCAGCGCGGCGGCATATTCTTCCTCGGTGTAATAGGCGCGGGTGCCGAATTCCGGCGCGCGTTCGGTGCTGGTGCGGCCGACCACGTCCAGCGGCCAGATGCCGCTCATGTCCGGATCGCCCCAGGGGGTGCGGGGCACTTCCCAGCCTTCGTCAGCCACTTCCGCACCGGCCAGCACGGCCAGCTCGCGCGGCGACAGCGTCAGGTCGGCCTCCTGCGCGAGGGTAGGCGTCGCGGCCAGCGCCACGGCGACAAGACTTGCGGAAATGCGTGCAATCATACCGGCTCCCCTTCCGATTTCGGGCGGAAGGTTAGCGCCGGCAAGCCGATCAGGGCAAGCGTCTCTCTTAGTCGGCGCCGATGAAGCTGCCGACGTAGCGACGATCGTCGTCGGCATCGACATCGGTGTCGCCCGAAGCGGAGAAGAGGATGAACAGTTCCTCGCGGTTCGGGCCGGAGATCGCGCCGGCAAAGGCGCCGACCAGGTCGTTCGCGGTATCCTCGAGCGTGCCCTGGAAGGTGCCATTGGCATTCAGCGCGCCGTCGAACACCAGCGTGCCCACGAGCGTCGGCACGCCGGCGATATCTTCGTAGATTTCGATCGTGCCGTTCACCGTGCCTTCGCTGGCATCGACGGTGAAGGTGACCTGCGGCGAGGATATCACGTCGGACAAGGTGTTGGCCGGATCGCCGCCAGCCACCTGCACATTGCCGGTGTAATTGATGTCGACGGTCAGGTCGTCCTCGGTGGTCACCTGGTTGAAGAAGATCGTCACCTTGTTGCCGCGCAGGGTGCCATCGGTCGTGTCGCGGGTGAATGCCTCCGCGAATTCGTAGGTCACGCGCAGGATGTGGGCGAACGGCAGTTCCAGCACCAGCCCTTCGTCGCCGCGCGCATATTCGCGGCGGGTGGCCGTACCGGAGACGAAGTCACCGTCATCGAACGTCACCGGATCGTTGAGGTCCGGGAAGGTGAAGGTGACGCTTTCGGGCGAGAAACCGAGCGAGATCGTCGAGGTGCCATTAAGGCGCGATGCGCCGTTGAAGGTCTCGTCCCCGCCAGCATCAGGCGTGAAATAGGCGAAAGCGTAGTTCGCATTGACGGCCTGGGTTTCGAAATCGTCCATCAGGTCGAAGTCGATTGCCGGGCTTGGCGTCGGAGTGGGCGTTTCCGTGGAGGTCGGGGTTGGCGTGGGGGTGCCGGTATCGTCTCCACCGCAGGAAGTTACCAGGGCGCCAAGGGCGGCGACGCCGACAAAAAGGGCATATTTGCGAAGCACGTTGTTCCCGTCCGTTACGAAGATTCGTCCCGCCATAGGCGGCTTGACCTTTCCCTTAGCTGTCCATGGCCAAGCGGGGCAACCCGCCATTTGCGCGGTTACACGGCTTCAAGTGCCTGTTCGAAGTCGGCAATGAGATCGTCGGGGTCCTCGATGCCGATGGAAATGCGCACCAGGTTGTCGGCAATGCCCAGTTCGGCTCGGCGACCTTCGGGCACGGAAAGGTGCGTCATGCTGGCCGGATGGCTGGCCAGGGTCTCCGTACCGCCAAGGCTGACGGCCAGCTTCGCCACCTTCAGCGCATCGAGGAAACGGAAGCATTCCGCCTCGCCGCCCTTGATGAACAGCGAGAACGTGGAACCGGCTCCAAGGCAGTGACGGTCGTAGATGTCCTGCTGGCGGGCGTCTTCGATCATGCCGAGGTAGCCGAGACCCTCCACCTTGGGATGGGCCTTCAGGAAGGCGCAGACCTTCGCGGCGTTCTCCCCCGCGCGCTGCATGCGCAATTCGACCGTTTCCAGCGAGCGCAGCAGCATCCACGCGGTGTTGGGATCGGCAATGCCGCCCATGGTGTTGCGCAGTGCACGGATGGCATCGATCCACTTCTTCCCGCCGGAAACGCTGCCCGCGACCAGGTCCGAGTGGCCGCCGACGTATTTGGTGAGCGAATAGACCACCAGATCCGCGCCGTGATCCAGCGGGCGCTGCCACAGCGGGCCGAGGAAAGTGTTGTCGATGGCGATCGGCGTGGTGTCGGCGCTGAAATGCTTGTCACGGGCATCGCGCACCGCCTCGATGTCGACCAGCGCATTGGTCGGGTTGCCGGGGCTTTCGAGGTAGATCAGCGGAACCGTGCCGCCGGTTTCCTCGGCCATGGCCTTGGCCTTGGCCATCACCTCGTCCAGCTTTTCCGGGCTGGCGCCGGCCGGGAAGTCGACATAGCGCACGCCGTACTTGGCCATCACCTTGGCAACGAAGCCTTCGGAGGCGGCATAGAGCGGGCCGGAATGCACGATCACGTCGCCCGTATTGCAGGCGGCGAGGATCAGGATGGCAATCGCGGTCATGCCGCTGGAGAAGCACAGCGCATCCTCCGCCCCGTCCCAGATGGCGAGGCGATCCTCGAGGATTTCCTGGTTCGGGCCGTTGAAGCGCGAATAGACGAGGCCTTCCGCACCTCCGGGCCGCTTGCCGGTGATGCCTTCGAAATGGCGCTTGCCAGCGGCTGCGTTCTCGAAGGCGAAAGTGCTGGTGAGGAAGATCGGCGGCTTGAGCGAGCCTTCGGACAGCGCGGCGTCGTAGCCGTGGCCCATCATCAGGGTGGAAGGCTTCAGCTCCCGCCCGCCGATGGTGGTGACTTCGGGCTTGGGCTTGCGCCGCGGGGTGGGAGTGTCGATGGCACCCAGCGGGTCCTTGGGATCGGGAGTTTCGTTGGCCATGGCTGGCTCCTTCCTTGCGCGCTCTTACCCCTAGGAAGGCAGGGGCCGATAAGGAGTTCCGGGCCACCCGCTCCTAACCTCCGCAGGAACGCATCTGCCGGGAACTCGGACGGTGAATCCGGTTTCAGCTGTAATTATCTGGCAGGGGCGGCGCGCGCAAGCCTCAGCCGACGAGCGGGGCAAGGGCGAAGACGACGCCGACGATCAGGAATACGCCTGCCACGTCCAGCGCCAGTCCAGCTTTGACGAGGCGAGGCAGGGCGATGCGCCCGGTCGCCCAGGCAATCGCGTTGGGGCCGGTCCCGGCGGGCAGCACGAAGCCCCAGCTTGCCGCCAGCGCCACAGGCAGGGCGAGCAGCAGCGGATCGCCGCCCAGCGCCACCGCAAGGCTCGCCACCACCGGCATGATGCCGCTGGCGGTGGCGACATTGCTGGCGAACTCGGTGATCAGCACCACCATGGCCACCAGCGCCAGCGCGACGACGATCATCGGCACGGCGGAAAGCGGCAGCAGCGCCTGCCCCAGCCAGTCTGCCAGCCCGGTGCGCATCATTCCGCCCGCCAGCGCCAGCCCGCCGCCGAACATCAGCAGCACGCCCCATGGCGCGCGATTGGCCTCTTCCCACGACAGCAGCCGCCTGCCGGTGCCGTCGGGCAGCACGAACAGCGCCAGGCTGGCGGCAATGGCGATCGTGCCGTCGGTGAGCGAGCCTTCGGGGAAATAGGGCGCGACCCAGCCGCGCAGCATCCAGGCGACGAAGGTGAACGCGATGACCGGTACCAGCCGCCGCTCGGCCCCGGTCCACGGACCGTGCGGATCGATGGATTCGCGGGCTGCCTTGATGTCGAAGGGGTGCTCGGCAATCTTCTGCACGCGGGCGATGATCCATGCCGCTAATGGAATGCCCACCAGCACCACCGGCACGCCGAACATGGCCCACATGGCGAAGGTGATCTCGATTCCGGAAATATCGCGCAGCAGCGCCACGCCGATGGCATTGGTGGGAGAACCGATGATCGTGCCGAGACCGCCGATGCTGGCGGCAAAGGCGAGGCCCATGGGCAGCGCCCCGAACAGGCCCTCTTGTTGGCCGATCGCTTCGCTGCTCGAGGCCGATCCGCGATCGTTCAGCACCACGCCGCCAGCCAGCACGGCCAGGGCCATCGGCATCATGATCAGCGTGGTGGAGGTGTTGGAGATGATGTTGGACAGGATGGCGGCGGCCATCATGAAGCCCAGCAGCAGGCCGAACTCCCCGCCTCGCCCGCCGATCCGGTCGAGGATGAAGCAGGCGAGCCGCTTGTGCAGCCCGGTCCGCTCGATGGCGAGGGCGAGGAAGGCCCCGCCCAGCAGCAGGAAGATGATCGGCGAGTAGTAGTCGCTCGCGACCTCGCCAGCGGTGCCGCCTCCGGCAAAGGGCAGGACGATGAATGGCAGCAGCGCCGTGGCGCTGAGCGGCACGGCCTGTGTCATCCACCATGTCGCCATCCACCCGACCAGCCCGGCCACGTTCCAGCCCGCGGCGGACATCCCTTCCGGCGCAGGCAGCAGCAGGGTCAGCGCGAACAGCGCCGGTCCCAGCCAGAAGCCGATGCGCTGTGCGGTCATATTAGGCGATTACCCTCCCGGCCCGTATAGTTGGCAACCCTGCGGGATTCGCCGCGCCGGGGCAAGGAGGGGAGCATGGCAGAGGGCAAGGTTCTGGGGATTGGCGGGCTGTTCATCCGTTCAGCCGATCCGGCGGCACTGGCCGCATGGTATCGCGACCACCTCGGCATTGCGGCCACGGAAAGCGGCCAGCCGACGCCTGACGGCGAGTGGGTGTGGGTGCAGGAGGCGGGGCCAACGGTCTTCGCCGGCTTCAAGGCAGACAGCGATTACTGGCAGGCCGAGCGGCAGGTGATGCTCAACCTGCGGGTCGAGGGGTTGGACGCCTTGCTGGCGCGCCTTGAGGCGGCCGGGATCGAGGCGACCCACCGCGAAGCCATGGAAGGCGTCGGCAGTTTTGCCCGCATCGCCGATTGCGACGGCAATCCCGTCGAGTTGTGGGAAGCAGCCGCCAGCTAAAGCTGAGATTGCCACGGGCTAAGAATCCGTGCGTTTTCATTGCCCGACGGAAACGCCAACTGCACCCCCGAAAAGGCCGACATGGCCAAGAGAAAACAGCAGCACAGGGGTCCCCCATGGCAACCACCAACCCGACCACGCGGTCGCTCATCCGCAGCTTGCGCATCGCCGCCTTCACCGGCGCCGGTATCCTGGCCATGGCCAGCAGCGCGGCGCAGGCGACCGACGGCTACTTCCTCAACGGCCACGGTGCGAAAGCGAAGGGCATGGGCGGTGCGGCCATCGCCTTCCCGCAGGACGCGATGGCCAACATCAACAACCCGGCCAGCATCAGCGGCATCGAGGGGCGTGTCGATTTCGGGGTCGAGATCTTCATTCCCGACCGCGGGGCGGAGATCACCGGCAACGGTGCCGGCCTCGACGGCAGCTATGACGGCAACGGCTCCAATCCCTTCGTCCTGCCGGAATTCGGCTATGTCCGCCCGATCGGAGAGAACCTGACCTTCGGCCTGTCGATCAACGGCAACGGCGGGATGAACACCGATTACGAGCGCGCAAACCCCTTCGCTGCCTTCGGCGCGACCGGTGATGCCGGGGTGGACCTGAAGCAGGTCTTCATCACTCCGACGCTGGCCTACGAATTCACCGAGGGGCACAGCGTCGGCGTATCCGCCATCGGCCTGGTGCAGGGCTTTCGCGCCAGCGGGATCCAGCCGTTTGCCGCTGCCTCCGCCGACCCGGCCAACTTCACCAATCGCGACACCGACTGGTCGTTCGGCGCGGGCCTTCGCATCGGCTACTACGGCGAGCTGAGCGAGAACTTTGCCATCGGCGCCTTCTACCAGTCGACCATCTGGGCGACCGAGTTCGACAAGTATGCCGGGCTGTTCGCTGACCAGGGTGGGTTCGACGTGCCCACCGCATATGGCGCGGGCATCGCCGTCACGCCGGTCGAAGGCCTGACTTTCGCCGCCGACGTGAAGCGAATCGAATACTCGGGCGTCAATTCGGTCGGCAATCCGCTGGGCGTGCTGTTCACCGGCGTCCCCTTCGGTGCGGATGACGGCCCCGGTTTCGGCTGGGAAGACGTGACGGTGTTCAAGCTCGGCGCCAGTTACGATGTCAGCGAAAGCCTGACGCTGCGCACCGGCTATGGCCGTTCGGACAACCCGGTGCCGCGTTCGGAGACCTTCCTCAACATCCTCGCCCCCGGCGTGGTGCAGGACCACTTCACCGTCGGTGCCACCTGGCGCAGCGAAAGCGGCTTCGAACTGACCGCCTATGCCATGCGCGCCCCGCGCAACGAGGTGCTGGGCCTGAATTCTATCCCGATGAACTACGGCGGCGGCGAGGCGAACATCTACCTCGCGGAAACCGCGTTCGGCCTGGAATTCGGTCTGGAGCTGTAAGGAATAGGTAGGCGGCGGAGGCCAATGCCTCCGCCCGGCCTGCCGGCGCTTACTTCGGCGCCAGCACCATCAGCATCTGGCGGCCTTCGAGGCGCGGGAAGGCTTCGACCTTGGCGATTTCCGCCACGTCGTCCTGCACGCGCTTGAGCAGGTCCATGCCCAGGTGCTGGTGGGCCATTTCACGGCCACGGAAGCGCAGGGTGACCTTCACCTTGTCGCCGTTCTCGATGAACTTGTTCACGTTGCGCATCTTCACGTCGTAGTCGTGCGTGTCGATGTTCGGACGCATCTTCACTTCCTTGATGTCCTGCGTCTTCTGCGTCTTGCGCGCCGCGTTGGCCTTTTTCTGGGCTTCGTAGCGGTACTTGCCGACATCGAGGAACTTGCACACCGGCGGGTTCGCGTTGGGCGAAACCTCGACGAGGTTCAGGCCGGCATCGGCTGCCTGCTCGATCGCTTCGTCGGTGTACATCACGCCGAGGTTTTCGCCATTCTCGTCAATGACGCGAACCTTTTCGGCCTGGATGTATTGGTCGTATTTCGGGCCGGATTTGACCGGCGGTGCCATCATGCGGCGGGGTGGACGAGGTATGGAATCGCTCCTGTTTCGACTGGTGTTTCTGCGGCCTATGTAGGGAGTAACGCGGGCAAAGGCCAGAGGTTCAAGCAGCCTCGCGCCACAGCGGGAATCGGGCCAGCTTCCTGGCCGTCGGCACCAGCGCATCGACGGCGCTTGCCGGTTGCAGCGCCTGCAGGATTGCGGGGTCGGCTGCATCCATGCCGCCGGTCAGCGCACCGAAGGCCGGCAGGATCATCCGCCCGCAGCCGCCATCGCCATTCTGGCTGACGACCGCGCAGGGGCGACGGATATGGCGATGGTGCACCTTCAGCTGCACGCGCGGGTGGAAATGGCCGGAAAGCTCGGGCCGCGTCTCGCCCTTCTTGGCCATGTGCCGCAGCACCATACCGGCGACCTCCAGCTCCTCGGCGATCGTGCCGCCGCTCTTGGCTTCCCCCATCGTGCTTTTCAGGGCGGGGTCGTGGTTGCCGGTGATCCACACCCAGTCGGTGGCGCGGGTGAGGGCGGCCAGCATGCCTTCCGCGTGCGGTTCCAGCCGCTGCGAGCCTTCCGAATCGTGGAAGTTGTCACCCAGCGTGAAAACGCGCCTCGCGCCCGTCTCGCGGATCGCCTCGGCCAGCCGTTCCAGCGTCTCGCGGCTGTCGTAAGGCGGCAGCATTTGTCCGTGCCGGGCAAAGAAGCTCGCTTTCTCCAAGTGCAGGTCCGCCACCAGCAACGCCTGCTCGCGCGGCCAGTAGAGCGCGCGCGACTGCGTCAGCACGAACTCGTCCCCGCAAAAGGGAAAGGCGAACGAAACGGGAACCATGCGGCTCACTTGCCGCCTGCCACCGGCTTTGGCAAGAGGCCGAATCATGGATTGGAGAAAACAGACCGAACAGGCCCGTACCTGGTTCGAAAGCCTGCGTGACCGCATCTGCGCCGAATTCGAAGCCATCGAGCGCGAGGCCGGTTCGGACGCGAGCTTCGAATACATTTCCTGGGACCGCGAGACCGACGACGATTCCGACGGCGGCGGCGGCGTGCGCGGGGTGATGAAGGGCAAGGTGTTCGAGAAGGTCGGCGTCAACGTCAGTACCGTCTCTGGCGCGTTCAGTCCCCAGTTCGCCGGGCAGGTGAACGGCGCCAGCGTGGAGAACCCCGAGTTCACCGCCACCGGCATTTCGCTGGTCGCCCACATGGCCAACCCGCACGTGCCAGCCGTGCACATGAACACCCGTTTCCTGACCACGCAGGCCGCATGGTTCGGCGGCGGCGCGGACCTCAACCCGCCGATCGAATATGCGGAGGATACCGAGGCCTTCCACGCCCGCCTGCGCGCGGCATGCAGTGCCCATAACCCGACCTACTACGAGAAGTTCAAGAAGTGGGCGGACGACTACTTCTTCATCCCCCACCGCAACGTGGCGCGCGGCGTGGGCGGCATCTTCTACGATCACCTCGAATGCGAGGACACGGCTACCTTCGACCGTCACTTCGCCTTCACCCGGGACGTGGGCGAGGCCTTCCTCGACGCCTTCCCCGCCATCGTGCGCAAACGCATGGGCCAGGAATGGACCGAGGAAGAGAAAGCCGCCCAGCGTGAATGGCGCGGCCGCTATGTCGAGTTCAACCTGGTCTATGACCGCGGCACGCTGTTCGGTCTCAAGACCGGCGGCAATATCGATGCCATCCTGATGAGCCTGCCGCCCGAGGTGACCTGGAGCTAATCGGTTTCCGGCCCGTAAACCCGCACCCAGTCCACCTCCATCGCGATTTCGCCGGCGGCGATGCGGTCTGCGGTTGACTGCGGCATGCCCTTGTAGGGCTCGTCAATGCCGTTGATCTTGTAGGGGTAGATACCGCCCACGGCGAAATTCAGCACCACGAATTGCGGGTTGTCGAACACCCAGTCGCCGAAGAATTCGACATTGGTCTTGGGCACGCGAAAGGTCAGCACGTCGTCAACGAAGAATTCCACGCCCTCTGGCGTCCATTCGGCGGCGTAGACGTGCCAGTCGGTAACGTCCGACCCATCGGTGAAGTACTGCCTGTCGGCGATGCCCATGTCGCCCGAATAGCCGGGACCATGCACCGCCACGCCGGTCCAGTCTGCCTGGCCGACATATTCCATGATGTCGATCTCGCCCTCGCTGGGCCAGGGCGCGTCGGCCAGCAGCCAGAAGGCGGGCCACACGCCGACAGCGTCAGGCATGCGGATGCGGGCTTCGGCGCGGCCGTGCGTGAATTCGAAAATGCCGCGGGTGTTGATGCGGCCCGAAAGGAAGTCGGCGTTGCGCTCCTCGTTGGTGTCCTCACCGGGGCGATAGATCGGGCGCAGCACCAGCACACCGCCGTCGGCACCTTCCACGCCCTGCGCGAACTGGATGGTTTCGGGGGAGTCGACATAGGCCTGCTCCTCCTCGTTCACCCAGAAATCCATGCCGACCACGTTCCACTTGGTGCGGTCCAGTTGCTCGGCGGAAAACTCGTCGGAGAAGAGCAGTTCGCGCCCGTTCTGCGCCTGCGCCGCATCGACTTCCGCCTCGGTAGGCGGGGCACTTGTGTCAGCGGCGGGCTGGCAGGCTGCCAGCGCGAGAACGGGAAGGGCGAGGGCGGTCTTGGTCAGGAGTGTTTGCATGGTCGCAGCCTAGCGGCCATGCCAGGGGCTGTCACTCGCTGCCGCGCTCCATCAACCGACCGACATCACGCAGTGCCACGCGGCTGGGGGCATTGGCCTGTTCGCGATAGAGGCTGGTGAGATAGGCTTCGTCGAAAGCGGTCAGCCGGAACGGCGGGGCTTCGACATCCTCGTTGAACAGTTCGAGGATCGTGCCGAGCTCGGTCGCGCCTTCGGGCGTCAGCGTCTGCGCCAGTGCGCGCATGGTGACGTAATCGGCGATGGCAATCGTATCGAGCCCCTCGATCGCATCGCGGCGGATCATCACCACCGAGACATCGATATCCTCGCGCACGCCCAGCTCGGTGCGGCTGATCGCCGTGCTGGCGAAGGTGGGCGGATTGCCGTTGGAGGCGATGCCGTCACGGTTGCGCATGGTGGTGACGTTCCATGCCAGCACCGGACTTTCGGTCTCGCGCACGCGCTTGGCATCCCAGAAGCTGAGCCCGTCGGCGAGGTAGTGATCGGCATCGCGCAACTGTTCGAACTCGTCATGCGGATCGTCCACGAAGGCGACGATGACATTGGCCGTGCAGGGTTCGCCGCGGATAACCTCGTGCCCGATGCGCTCCGCATTGGAACGGATGCGGCCGATGATTTCGTAGGCGGTGCGCGTTTCGGCGCCGAAGACGCCGGGGCACACGGGACGCTGCATGCGCGCCAGCGGCGCTGCCACGGAACCACCGCGCGGCGTTATGTCCCGCGCCTGCTCTCGCGCCTGCGAGTGCATTTCGCCCAGCTCGCCGGTAACGACGATGTCCTGTCCGCCCTCGACCTCGGGATCGAGCGCTTGTTCGACCTCGGTAATGGCATCCTGCGCAGCCAGCGGCGCAGCGGACAAGGCGATCACCGCAAAAGCAGCGGAACAGGCCAGCAAGGAGGACAGTCGGGGGGGCTTCATCACGAGATTCTCCATAGCATGTCCCGCTTGAATCGCGTCGCAAAATCGACGGCGCGGCAAATGCGATGCCTGTGAACTCGCTGAAAACACGGCAGTTGCCTAGCGAAAACCCATGAAGCGGTGACTTGGCTCGACGATTTGCTATGCAGCCGCCCAAACAAGGTCGCATAAAAGCGGAGACTCCATGCGAATTGCACTCTTTGCGCTGCCGGCACTGCTGGTTGCCGCCTGCACCACCGAAACGGCCCCGGAAGAACGTACCGTCGCGCCGATCCTGACCAGCGAGCAGGCCTTCGACGAATTCACCTATGCCCGCCCCACCGAAGCGCGGGTGACCCACGTGGCGCTCGATCTCGCTCTCGATTTCGAGGCGCGCCGGGTGGAAGGCACGGCCACGCTGGACGTGCAGGCCGCCGAAGGCGTGGACGAGATCGTCCTCGATTCCAACGGGCTGGTGATCGGCGGTGTGATGGACGGCGCAGGCAATGCGCTGGAGTTCACCGTGGGCGAAAACGATCCCGACAAGGGCGAACCGATCACGGTGAAGCTGGGCGAGATCGATGGTTCCGCCTTGCAGCAGGTCGTCATCGACTACACCAGCGCGCCGGAGGCCGAGGCACTGCAATGGCTCGATCCGGAGCAGACCGCCGGCGGTGAGCATCCCTTCGTGTTCAGCCAGGGCCAGGCGATCCTCAACCGCAGCTGGATCCCGACGCAGGACAGCCCCGGCATTCGCCAGACCTGGGAAGCGCGCATTACCGCGCCGAAGGAACTGAACGTGGTGATGAGCGGCATTTCGCGCGGCGAGCCGGAGGAGGTGGACGAGAACCGCCACGCTTTCGAATTCGCCATGGACAATTCCGTCCCGCCGTACCTGATCGCGATTGCCGCCGGGAACATCGCGTTCGCCGAACTCGGCCCGCGCTCGGGCGTCTGGGCGGAACCTGAAGTGCTGGAAGAGGCCGCCGCCGAACTGGTCGATACCGAAGCCATGATCGACGCCGCGGAAGAGATCTACGGCGACTATCGCTGGGGCCGCTACGACATGATCGTGCTGCCGCCTGCCTTCCCCTACGGCGGCATGGAAAACCCGGTGATGACCTTCCTCACGCCGACCTTCATCGCGGGCGACCGCTCCAACACCGGCCTCGTCGCGCATGAGCTCGCGCACAGCTGGTCGGGCAACCTCGTCACCTATTCTAGCTGGCGCGACGGCTGGCTGAACGAGGGCGTGACCTCCTATTTCGAGAGCCGCATTTCCGAATCCGTCTTCGGTGAGAAGCGCGCTGAGCAGGAATATGCGCTCAGCTACGCATCGCTGGTCGAAGCCATCGAGGAAAACGGCGCGGACAATCCCAACACCGCCATGCGCACGCCCGAAGGCATCAGCCCCTTCGATACCGTGGGCGAGGCGATCTACGACAAGGGCACGGTGTTCCTGCGCACGGTGGAAACCATCGTCGGGCGCGAGGAATTCGATGCCTTCATGCGCGGCTGGTTCGATCGCCACGCCTTCCAGCCAGCGACCTCAGAAATGTTCCTTGCCGAACTGCGCGAGGAACTGGTTGCCGGGGACGAAGAACTGGAAGACGCGCTGATGCTGGACGAGTGGATCTACGGCACCGGACTTCCGGAAAATGCCGTGGCTCCGAAGGCCGATGCCTTCGCCGAAGTCGACGAGGCTGCCGCCGCCTATGCCGCGGACGGCACGCTGCCGCTGGTCGCGACCTGGACCAACTGGACCGGTGCCGAACAGCAGCGCTTCCTGCAGGAACTGCCGGAAGACCTGTCAGCCGATCAGCTGGCATCGCTCAACGGCAGCCTCGGCCTTGCCGGAAACGGCAACAACGAAGTGCTGTTCCTGTGGCTGGAGGCGGCGCTGCGCAACGAATACGATCCCGCTGTACCGCAGGCCGAGCAATTCCTTGCCGAGGTGGGCCGCAACAAGTTCGTCTCGCCGCTGTTCCGCGCGCTGTGGGATACCGGCCGCTGGGGTCGCCCGATCGCCACGCGCATCTATGCGGACACGCGCGGCGGCTATCACAGCTACACCCGCAGCCGAGTGGACGAGATCGTCGGTTACGAGGGCGCAAGCGGCAGCTGACGCTGCAAGAGCGCTTTCCCGTTGCAAATCGACACGATTCACCCCCATTTAGGGGGTAATCATGCTGCGCCAGTACGAACTAGTTGAACGGGTTAAGGAGTACGACCCCGACGCCGACGAGGCGCTGCTGAATCGTGCCTATGTCTACACCGTGCAGAAGCACGGCACGCAGAAGCGCGCCTCGGGCGACCCCTATTTCAGCCACCCGGTCGAAGTCGCCGGCCTGATGACCGACCTGAAGCTGGACCAGGAAACCATCGTCACCGCGCTGCTGCACGATACGGTGGAGGATACGCTCGCCACCATCGACGACGTGCGCGAGAATTTCGGCGACGAGGTGGCCCGGCTGGTCGATGGGGTGACCAAGCTCTCCAAGATCGAGCAGATGGCGGAGAACGAGCGCGCGGCGGAGAACCTGCGCAAGTTCCTGCTCGCCATGAGCGAAGACCTGCGCGTGCTGCTGGTGAAGCTGGCGGACCGCCTGCACAACATGCGCACGCTGCACCATATCAAGAACCCGGAAAAGCGCCGCCGCATCGCCCGCGAGACAATGGATATCTACGCCCCGTTGGCGGAGCGGGTGGGCATGTACGAATACATGCGCGAGATGCAGCTGCTCGCCTTCGAACAGCTGGAGCCGGAAGCCTATACCACCATCACCAAGCGGCTGGACCAGCTGCGCCAGTCCGACGCCGGACAGGTCGATCGCATCGCGCTCGACATCAAGCAGGCGCTCAGCCAGGCGGGACTGGAAGTGGAGGTCTGGGGCCGCGAGAAGCATCCCTATTCGATCTGGCGGAAAATGGCCGAGCGCCACCTGCCGTTCGAACAGGTAACCGACATCATGGCTTTCCGCGTGCTGACCGACAACGTGGAGGACTGCTACGCCGCGCTGGGCGTGCTGCACACCACCTTCCAGTTCGTGCCGGGGCGGTTCAAGGATTACATCTCCACCCCCAAGAACAACGGGTACAAGAGCCTGCACACCACGCTGTTTTACGACAAGTCCATGCGCGTGGAGGTGCAAATTCGCACCCGCGAGATGCACCGCACCAACGGCTTCGGCCTGGCGGCGCACTGGGCCTACAAGCAGGGCGGTAAGCATGACGGGCAGGTGGCCTGGCTGCGCGACCTGATCGAGATCGTCGATGCCAGCCACGATGCCGAGGAACTGCTCGAGCATACCAAGCTGGCGATCTACCAGGATCGCATCTTCGCCTTCACCCCCAAGGGGGCGCTGTTCCAGCTGCCCAAGGGCGCCACCGCGGTCGACTTCGCCTTCGCCGTGCATACGGACCTTGGCGCGCAGACCGTGGGCGCGAAGATCAACGGGCGACACATGCCTCTACGCACCCCGCTGGGGAACGGCGACGTGGTGGAAATCATCAAAGGCAAGAATGCCGAGCCACAGCTGTCGTGGCTGGGCTTCGTCGTCACCGGCAAGGCGCGCGCCGCCATTCGCCGTGCCGTGCGCCTGAAGGAACGCGCCGAGGTTGCCGAGATCGGCCGCAAGTTGTTCGACGAGATTGCCGAGCGCCTGCCCGCCAAGGTGGGCAAGAAGGCCATCAAGCAGGCGGCCGAGCGGCTGCAATTGGAGGACGCCGAGGATCTGATGTACGCCATCGGCGCGGGCAAGCTGCGTGACCGCGAGGTGATGGAAGCGCTGGTGCCGGGCTGCACGGCTGACCTTCCGGCAGAGCCGGAGCAGGAACGTGCCATCTCCATCAAGGGCCTCACCCCCGGTGTCGGTTTCGACCTAGCAGAATGTTGCCACCCGGTGCCGGGCGATCGCATCGTCGGCCTGCGCCGTCCGCACGAAACGGTGGAAGTCCACGCCATCGACTGCCTGGAATTGGCCAACGGCGTCGATACCGACTGGATCGACCTGTCATGGGGCGAACGCTCGCACGGTGCGGTCGGTCGCCTGAACGTGGTGCTCTACAACCGCCCCGGTACGCTGGCGGAAATGGCAGGCGTCTTCGCGCGCAACAATGCCAACGTGATGAACCTGGTGCTGACTCAGCGCGACGACCCGTTCCACACCTATGACGTGGACCTGGAAGTGCAGGACCTGGCGCACCTTACCCGCATCCTCAGCGCCCTGCGGGCGACCGATGCCGTGGCCCAGGCCGATCGTATCTAGAGCAGTTCCAGCGTCGCGGTGACCTCGTCGCCCTCGGCCAGCTTCTCGCCGCGGCGGACGTCCGCTTTCACCGGCAGGAACCAGGTGCCGTCCTTCTGCGGAAAGAGGCTGGTCGACCACTCGCTGGCGCCAATGGTGACATTGACCTTCACTGAGCCAAAGCCGCGCCGCTTGCCGGTCAGGATACGCTGGTGCAGCTCATGCGTGGCGACGGCTTTCGCGGTATCCGCGGGCAGTTCGACATAGGTCGCCAGCATGTCGCTCTCATTGGTCCAGCCCAGCAGCGTGGCCGAGAAGGTGAGGGTGTCGCCCGTGCTCATTCCGCAACGGGCCTTACCGGCACCTGCACGCTGCAAACGTCCACGCCGCCGGCAGGGACGGTGTAGAACGGGTCATCGCGATTGGCGCGCACGGCGACGTAGCTGGCGAAGCTCTCGCTGGCGGTGTCGAGGTATTCGAAGCGCGGTGCGTTTTCCAATTCGCTTGCCATCCGGACGGAGACAATCGGCGTGCGCAGGTGCTCCTCGTCCTCGGCATAGAAGCCCAGTTCGCCGTGCCCGCGTGGCAGGCTGGAGAGGTGTTCCATCCCCTCGATCACCCGGCCCACAACGGCCAGGTTGCGATCCATGTGCCGCTGCGGCTGCCCGATGATGGTGTAGAGTTCCGCGCCCGTGCCCGTGTCAGGCGCATAGTCCCGCGCGACACCGATGTATCCGTAGCAGTGGATGGGCCAGATAGGTGACTCGTAGATGCTGCCGCCTTGGGCAATTGGCCACCCCATGAAGAAAGCGGTTTGTTCTGCATAGGGATCCGCTCTGAGGTGCTCCTGGATCGCTCGGTTCCGTCGATACTCGGGGTTTTCGGTGCCTTGCTCGAGCAAGTGACCAAGCTCGATTGGATTCATGGCTTCCATTTGCACCTCGGTCGCCGCGCCATTTGTGCTTTCGTAGCCTGCCAAAGGAGACCGGACGCCTTCCGGCAACACCTTCTCCTCGGTCGCATCGCCCCATTGGGTGACGTAATTGTCCTGCACCCGGTAGACACTCGTGCCGTCCCACCAGTGCGCCTGCGCCAGGGTGCGGATATTCTCGACCCAAGGCTGGCTGAAGGGCGGCGGCATCAGCTGGATCACCACACGGCGCTCCGAGCCGTCCGCAGCCGGGGCAAGCTCCATCACCAGCAGGTCGTCCGCTGCGATCTCCACCCATTCCTCCGCACTGGCGGAAGCGACGACGGAGCCGGGCGTGACGGGTTCCTCCTCCTGCGCGGCTGCGGGAAGGGCGAGGGCAAGCGCGAAGCTGGCGAGGGTGAACTTGTGCATGACCACACCCTGCCACCGCGCGGCCAATTGGCAAGGGCTAGAGCACCTGGTCTTCCAGCGCGTGCATGTCGTCATCCGAAAGGCCGAAGTGGTGGCCGATCTCGTGCACCAGGACGTGGCCGACGAGGTGTTCGAGCGTCTCGTCCCCGCGCTCGCACCATTCCAGCAGGATCGGCAGGCGGAACAGGCGAATGCGATCGGGCATGGTGCCCGAATGCTCGATGCTGCGCTCGGTCATCGGCAAGCCCTCGTAGACGCCGGTCAGTTCGAAGGGACTTTCGATGCCCATTTCCGCCAGCAACTCGTCCTCGGCGAAGTCCTGCACCTGGATCACCACGTCGCCCAGGTGCGCGGCGAAGGCTTCGGGGATGCGGTCGAAGGTGGCCTGCGCCAGGGCTTCCAGCTGTTCAATGGAGGGCGCGTTTCCGATTGTGCGGTTCATGCCGGGTGAAATAGGCATGCGAGTGTCGCTTGTCATGGGCACACAGCTTCGCTAGGTGCGCGCCTCTGCCAAGTCAGGCATGCGGAGCGGTGGCCGAGTGGTCGAAGGCGCACGCCTGGAAAGTGTGTATACGGCAACCCCGTATCGAGGGTTCGAATCCCTCCCGCTCCGCCACCCATTCTGCGACCCTGCCAAGGCGCTCCCCCGCAATTTCGCATCTTGTCGAGCGATAATGGTCGATTTGAAGACTTGAGGCGCTACAACAAGCAGCATGACCGAAGCTGCGCAGTTCGACCTCGTCATTTACGGTGCCACCAGTTTCGTGGGCGCGATCACGGCCGAGAATATTCTGGCGAGATACGGCGTCGGTCGAGACGTGCGGTGGGCCATCGCCGCCCGCTCGCCAGCCAAACTCGCTGCCCTGAAGGAGCGGTTGGGAGAAGCTGCGGCTGATCTTCCCACGATCATTGCCAATTCGGACGATGAGGCATCGCTTGCCGCCATGTGCGCCCAGACGCGCCTCGTCATCTCGACCGTCGGGCCATATGCGCTTTACGGCGAGAAGCTGGTCAAGACATGCGCGAGCAGTCGCACCCACTATTGCGACCTCACGGGCGAGGTTCAGTGGATTGCCGCGATGATCGAGAAATACGAAGCCGCCGCGCGCGAAAGCGGGGCGCTGATCGTCAATTGCTGCGGCTTCGACTCCATTCCGAGCGATCTCGGTACATATTTCCTGCAAAAGCATGCGCTCGAGACTGCCGGAAGCACGTGCGAGACGGTCGAACTCGGTGTGCAGGCAGCCAAGGGCGGGTTCAGCGGCGGCACAGTCGCGAGCCTCATCAATGTGCTGAAGGAAGCGGGAGCGGATCCAGCCTTGCGCAAGAAGCTCGCCGATCCCTACCTGCTCTGCCCTGACGATTACCCGAACACGGCGAGGCAGCGCACGGAGGCGCGCTATTACAGCGATGCGCTCCGATCGTGGTGCGCTCCCTTCGTGATGGCCGGGATCAACACCCGGGTCGTCCAACGCAGCAACGCGCTGCAGAACAACCGCTACGGCGAGAACTTCCGCTACTCTGAATACACCATGACCGGCGACGGCCCTCGCGGCAGGCTCAGGTCGATTGCCATGACCCTGGGGATGGGCGGTTTCATGGGCGTGCTGGCGCTGTCGCCGACACGTTGGCTGGCCGAGAAGTTTCTGCCCAAGCCGGGAGAAGGACCTTCGAAGGAGGCTCGGGAGGCCGGCTTCTTCAAGATCAAGCTGGCTGGCACCACGGCGAGCCGCGATGTCGTGAGCGTGCGTGTCACCGGTGATCGTGATCCTGGCTACGGCTCCACCGCGAAGATGCTTTCCGAAGCGGCGCTGTGCATCCTCGAAACAGCTGAAACGGGCCAGAATTCCGGCGGCTTCTGGACCCCGGCTGCGCTCATGGGCGACGCCTTGATTGAGCGGCTTGAGGCGAATGCCGGCCTGACTTTCGAAGCACTGTAGTTGGCGCACGTACTTGCGGCACACCCTTTGCTGCTTCGAACGCTACTTCATGAGTTGAAGGCTGCGAACTGCGTTGCGCTGCCAGTTGTGTGCATAGCAGAATACGCAAATGAGTTGTCAGCTGGTGACCTACCCCGCCCTGGCTCTTGCCGATAAACCTGACCTCCTGCCCCGATGTTCCATGCGGTCGCGATTGCACTCGCGTCAGCAGCCGATATGGTAATGTCACTCAGCAACAGAGATATCCGTGAGACTTTCCTTCTCCAAGCCCAAGCGACAGCCAAATCTTCGAGCCAAGCAGCGGGAGCCACGGTCATTACCGAGATCGGCAACGGCAACAGCAGCTGGTTATGATTTGTCATTCAGCGCTGAACCCGAAATCGTGGTTCGCAATGTTGGCCGGAGCAAATCTCCAGTCATGATTGTCGATGGCTTGCTCGCAAATCCAAAGGAATGGGTGCGCTACGCAGAAGAGCAAATTGAATTTTCGAGCGATCCGGAACTGCTTGCGCATTATCCGGGTGTCAGGGCACTGGCGCCAGATGTATATCTTGAGCAGCTCACGAATGTTCTTGGTCTAGCGATTGCAGATACATTCGATTTTAGGATCGAACGAAGCATCGAGAGCCAGACGATGTTCTCTGTGACCACGACTGATCCAAACGAACTCACAGTCATGCAGCGCGTGCCGCATTATGATGGCGTTGGGAGCAATGCCCTTGCTGCCGTGCACTACCTGTTCGAAGAAGATTATGGAGGAACCGCATTCTATCGTCAGGTCCCAACTGGAATTGAAGTGATCGATTCCGGCAATGTCGACGATTACAAGAATTGCCTTCCTGGGGATGGCCGAGAGGAGGCTGTCGGGGGCGGATATTTTGTCTCCTCAAACGAGAATTTTCGTCAGATCGGAAAAGTGCGCGCGAAGTTCAATCGGCTCATGATCTACCGGGGGCAATTGCTCCACTCGGGTATGGTGAACGCTGACGCTGGCCTCCCAAGTCAACCTGGCCGAGGCCGATTGACCCTCAACTGCTTCATGCGACAAGCCTGACATGACGGACAAACCCTATCGCTTTGTCATTGTCGGCGGTGGCAGCGCAGGATGGATTACGGCCTGCTTGGTCGAGAGGGAATTCTCGCAGGCTGGAGATGAAGTCGAAATCATATTGATCGAGTCTTCGCGTCAGTCTCGGATCGGGGTCGGTGAAGCGACGATTCCTACACTCAAACGCACGCTTGAGACGATCGGGATCGAAGAGCAGACATTCCTTCGCGAAACCGGCGCCACATTCAAACATGCCATCCGGTTCAATGATTGGCTCCGCAAGGGACACTACTATTTTCATCCATTCGAGGCATTGCGCGGCGAAGACGGCCCGGAAGCTAGCTCTCGATGGTTGGCGCGAAACAGGATTGGTGAGGCGCGGCCATTTGCATACGAGGTCGGTGTTCAATCGTTGCTGGCTGAAGTTCAACGATCGCCGAAAACACTGGTGTGTCCAGACTATCAGGGCGAGCTAAATTACGCCTATCATGTTGACGCCGATAAGTTGGCCGATCTGCTTCAGCGGACAGCCGAAAATCGGGGCGTTGAACATATCCACGGAGATGTCTCCCGACTGCTATTGGAAGGAACCAACGGGCATCTTTCCGGCGTCGAGCTGACAGATGGTTCCCGGATAGCCGGCGACTTCTTTTTCGATTGTACGGGCTTTGCTTCGGTACTGCACAATCAAATTGGTGGCGGTGAGTATGTTAGCTACGGGGAGCATCTGCTCTGTGACAGGGCAGTTGCGTTTCGGCGTCCATATCGGGAGGGGGAGGCGATCCTCCCGTACACCACCAGTCATGCTCTGGAGCATGGATGGTCATGGCAGATCGGCCTGCAGCAAAGGGTCGGTCAGGGTTATGTCTACTGTTCGCAGACATTGAATCCTCACGAAGCTGAGCACCGTTTGCGCGAACATGCCAGTATCCCAGAGGATGCCGAGGCGCGTCACTTGTCGTTCCGCACCGGTCGCGTGGCGCGTTGCTGGGAAAAGAATTGTCTGGCGATTGGGCTGTCCGCGGGTTTTGTCGAACCCCTTGAATCGACGGGCATCTTCTTGATCGAAGATGCGGCCCGCATGTTTTGCAGGGTCTTCGATCCAAGAGGAGACAATGAAGCCGCGCGGCGACAGTTCAACCGCTACATGGCTGAACAGTTTGACGAGATCCGCGACTTCATCGTCTTGCACTATTGCCTGAGCACAAGGACAGATTCAGAGTTTTGGCGTGCTGTGACCAAGGATAAGCACATTCCAGAGCGGCTGCAGGAACTCCTCGAAATCTGGCAAACAGCGGTCCCTATCACCGAGGATCTTCCTACGGATCATGTCTTCTCAGCATTGAATTATGCCTATGTGCTGTACGGAATGGAATGCCTACCCAAGAACATCCGGAGCCTTGATGGTTCCCTCAGCCGGTCGGGGCGAGAGCATCTACTTGATAGCAAGAGGCTGAATCTTCTCGCGACCCTGCCCATGCACGAAGAGTATCTCGCCAAGTTCCGCTAATTGGAAAGGACCTGTTTCAACGCCTTGGATCGTGGGAATTCTCCAAGAATATGGAGTGCTGCGTCAAAGTCGGTTTCCATCGATGCTGCGTCGTGGACGATGTTCTCGGTCGCAGCGATATAGGCTTCGCCAGGTCTGATCTCGAGACGAAGAACGGGATATGAAGGGTGCCGCTCCATGAACCTGCGAGCGATGGTTGTGGGGTTTTCCAGCTCGATCTCGTCATTTTCGTGCTCTTTCATCAACGACACGAGTTGCTCGACTCCGAGATCCAGCATCAAGAGATGGCGAGGCTTCTCGCCCAGGTTGACGGCAATTCGGTTTTGCGAACGTGAGCGACCCGAAACATTATCGCTGACCCAGCTATCGACATGCAGCCCCAAGAGCTTGCCGCTCTCGCGCTCGATCGTCGACGTCATCTTTTGACCAGGTTGAGCGACAATACCAAGCACTCTGGATTTGTCGGTATCGCCGCCCCCAAAGGCTTTGATCAGATCTTTGGCGAATTGATCGAGCTTTACCTTGTCCTCGGCGTCTCCCGACGACGAATTGGAATGATCTCTGTTTAGGAGCGCAAATTGTTGCTGCAGCTCCTCCGGCAGTTGAACGAGGGCGACAAAGTTCAAAGGCGCTGGCGATCGCGAACCTGAAGACAGTGCAGCATATTCAACATCCGAGAGGCTACGCCACTCCTGGATGGGGATTCTCGCCCCATCGGTATACTCGCTATCTCCAAGGACGGCCTGCGTTCCCGGGCTGAGGGTGATGCGGTCTGTAGGCGCAAAAAGGTTGATTGCGCCCAGATGCGGGAAAATCTCTTGCCTTGCATTCTGGAGCCTGCCTTGTTGGGGGCGTGCCTTGGCAGAGCCAATGCCAATCAACTGCGAGAGCTTCTTCCTGCTGCCGTTGCTCTTGGTATGGCCGGATTCGTCTTGTTTCTTGCCCTGGATGACGCGCGGCGGCCTTTGTGCCGGCTGAGCACTCTCATCGCCGGTTGAGGGCGGTGCCAGTCGTTCTGCCTTGCGGGCCAGGAGCCGGTCGATCAGGTCATCTTCCATGGTATCGACCAGCGCTTGCCTGGTTAGCCTGCAGTGCATCGTTTCGCCGGAATTGAATGACCCGTTCTCGGCCAGCTTGTTTGCTGGAACTCCGCCCCCGCAAGAATTGAAATACCGACATTCCTTGGCGCATTTCGCGATGCCAGCCTCGATCTGCGAATATACATCGATGAAGCGGTTGTTGCGCCAGAGCTGGGTAAAATCGATCGTCCTGATGTCGCCATAGGTATAGGCATCGCTGTCGCCGGGGACCTGCAGTAGCTCGGGCGAAAATGTCGATACGCGGCCATCGTGTCCGATGGAGATGATCGACAAGGGATTGGTTTCGCTGTTGCCGCTTTTCCCATCCGTGAGGCTGGCGAGGGCTACTCCTCTGCCGTGGACAATCTCACGCACCCGTAGCGGTTCTGGATCGGCCATGACCAATCGGTGCATGGTGCGATAGAATTCGCGAACCTTTTTTTCCATCTCGGGTCCAGCAAGCGAAGAGCTCTCGTTCTCCCCTTCGATTTCCTCGATGTTGAACCCGGCTTCAGCGACGCCAAGCTGCTTGAAGAAATCGTAGATCCGCTCGGCCTGTCCTAGTGAGTGTTCGGTCAGGACGGCGATCGTCGCAGGCTGAAGTCCACCCGCGCGCAGTTTCTCGAACCCAGCCATGACGCGATCGTAGGTCCCGCGACCATCGCGAGTGGTCCGCCGCGCATCGTGGATATCCTTCGGCCCATCGATACTGACGCCAATTCGCGCTTCTATTTCCTTGAAGAACTCAACATACTCTTCGGAGATGAGCATCCCATTAGTCTGGAAATTATGGGTGACGGTCACATGATCGGGCACGCTCTCTGCGAAGCGGCGAACGGCCTCGCGATAGTAATCTACCGGCATGACCAGCGGCTCACCGGCATGCCAGGCGACGGTTAGTTCCTGATCGATGAGACCCGCCGCCACGAGCTTGTCGACGGTGACGGGAATTAGGTCGAGGTCGAAGCGGTTCTTCTTGTCGCGCAGCGGCAGATAACAATAACTGCAATCAAGGTTGCAGAACGTCGTGCTCTGGATGATCAAAAGTTGCAGCGGCGTGCGTGCTCCCGGGGGAAGCTGACCGCGATACCACTGGGCCAAGTCCCCATTTGACACACCCATGTTGAACGTTCCCAATAAGATAGTTGCTCACGTTGACACGTTTACTTCTGCGGGTATGCATAGACATAACAACAGAGGGGATTCAACCTCTCATGCAGCGGGGAATCGCGAACAACTTGGAGCTCTTGAGGCCACCTAGTTCTGGCTTCCTAGGGTTGTTTTGACTTGGCGAGGTAAGCAATGTCGCATTGGGGTTTCGACAATTGGTCCAATTTCTACAATTGGAATAATTGGTACAATTTTACAAATGCTTACATCAACCCCGTCTTCGAGCCCACTCGGTACAACGATGACGGGGAAGTCTACGATCCCACGTCAGACGCTGGTTCCTATTATTTCCAGCAAGGTTTTGATGTCGATCACTTCACCGAGCTGCGTTTCTCGATCGATTCCGCGACTGCAACCGACGAGCTGTTTCTCGACCTCAGTGATACCTCGCTGACCATTTCCGGTAACACTATCTACAGCGGCACCACGGCGATTGCGACCGTGAGCGGCGGTGCCGATGGCGCGCCGCTGGTGATCACGCCTCTGATTACCGGTTCTGCTCAGCAGAGCTATTTCCAGCAGCTGGCGGATCTCGTCGATTCGGTGCGATACCAGAACGAGGATCTGTCCGGGCCTTCGACCAAGGTCTTGCGGTATCAGTTAACCGACGACGATGGGCAGGTCCGTACCTACACTCACACTTTCGTGAGCGAAGCCAGCGCATCGGAAATCTTCTTCGAAGAAGTGCTGGTGGAGCAGGACCCGGATTCGGGTGCGGCGCTGGGTCAGGTCCATAACAAGCCGCATATTACGGCGCTGGCTGATGGTGGTTACCTCGTTGCCCGCTCGGCCCCAGACCCCGCCACAGGCGTCTGGGAAATATTCGTCGACCGCTTCGATGCGGACGGTCAACCTGTTGGTTCGTCGGTCATGGTTTCGCCATCCGGCGGGAGCAATAGCCATTGGTCTTCAATCACGGCCACCAGTGATGGCGGTTACGTCGTCGCATGGACGGAATTTGGCGGCGATACTTCAGGTTATTCAATCGAAGTGCAGCGCTTCGATGCGGATGGCAATTCTGTGGGTGGGGTGGTGCAGGCCAACACCTACGAGAGCGCTGACCAAATGTATCCACAGGTCGTTGAGCTGGAGGGTGGCGATGTCCTGGTGGTCTGGATGTCGAATGGACAGGACGGATCCGGTTGGGGTGTCTATGGCCAGCGCTTCAATGCCGATGGCACCACGGACGGTGGCGAGTTCCAGATAAACCAGGCCACCGCCAGCACGCAGTATTTCCCGAAGGTCGCCGCCCTGGAGGGTGGAGGCTTTGTCGTTACCTGGGGTGATGTTTCTGGTGCCAACGATCCCAGCAACTACGGTGTCGTGGCCAGGATCTATGACGCTGATGGAGCGCCGGCAGGGGATGAATTCCTCGTCAACCAGACGACGGCGAACAACCAGATCCATCCTTCGATCACGGTGCTCGAGAATGGCAATTTTGTCATCTCGTGGAATGATTACGGCAATGGCGGGGTCACTCTTAATGACATTACGGCCCGCGTCTTCGCACCTGATGGAACGCCTGTTAGCGACGAATTGGTCGTAGCGGCGACTGCCAACGAGGAATATTTCTCGACTGTGGTTGCCAACCCGGACGGGACCTTCACGGTAATCTATCGAGAATACGACATTTCTGATGGTACGAACAGTATTCGTGGGCGGCTTTTCGAGGCCGACGGTACTGCCATTGGTAGCGATTTCCTGGTTAAGGATGATGCTTACGTCATCGATCTCAATGTTGCAGCGACGAGCCTTGCTGACGGTTCGGTAGGGATTGTCTTCTTCAACCAGGCCAGCGGTCTGCACGAAACCGGGGTATTCGACTTCACTCAGCTTTCGGGCTTGACCGCCGACTATGGTGATCCGGTGCCCGTGGTGCTGGATCTCCACTGGGAAGACCTCGACGGATCGGAGACGGTGCAGGTTGTCTTGTCGGGTTTCCCGGCAGGCACCACCTTCAACCTCGGGGCAGCTGGTCCGAACGATACCTGGGTTATCGACATTACGGATCCATCTGACCTTGATGGCCTCGTGATGACGGTCGCCGACGGCTACTTCGGCACTTTCGATCTCACATCGACGGCGACGGCCACCGAAAGCGTGAACGACGATCAATCCTCGGATGCGATCACCTACGCGTTCACGATCAACGCGCCGCCCAACTTTGCGCCGGAACTCGACAACCTGATCCTCGATCAGAACGTCGATGAAGACAATGCATGGAGCTTCACGGTTCCGGCCGATACGTTCAGCGACCCGGACAGCGATCCGTTGACGCTGACTGCAACGCTGGCAAACGGCGATCCGCTTCCGGCCTGGCTGAGCTTTGACGGGACGACGTTCTCCGGTACGCCGCCCCAGGATTTCAATGGCAGCATCGATATCGAAGTGACTGCCAGCGATGGTCAATTCGATGTCAGCGACACATTCACCCTGACAATCGATCCGGTGAACGACGCGCCCGCTGTGAGCGCGGCGATCTCCGGCGCGACCACCAACGAGGATGCGGGGACCTACAGTCTCGACCTGCTGGCCAATGCCAGCGACGTCGAGGGCGATGACCTGGACGTGGCGAGTGTCACTGCCAGCTCGTCGAACGCGGGCCGGACGGTGGTGTTCACGCACGACGCCGAGACCGGGGCGTTCAGCCTCGATCCGTCGCAGTTCAACGACCTGGCGGTCGGCGAGAGCGAGACGGTGACGGTCAGCTACAACGTGGTGGACGGCAACGGCGGGGTGACCCCGACCAGTGCGAGCTTCGTGGTGGAAGGCCGCAACGATGCGCCTGCGGTGAGCGCGGCGATCTCCGGTGCGACCACCAACGAGGACGCGGGGACCTACAGTCTCGACCTGCTGGCCAATGCCAGCGATGCCGATACCTCGGATGACCTGGACGTGGCGAGCGTCACTGCCAGTTCGTCGAACGCGGGCCGGACGGTGGTGTTCACGCACGACGCCGAGACCGGGTCGTTCAGCCTCGATCCGTCGCAGTTCAACGACCTGGCGGTCGGCGAGAGCGAGACGGTGACGGTCAGCTACAACGTGGTGGACGGCAACGGCGGGGTGACCCCGACCAGTGCGAGCTTCGTGGTGGAAGGCCGCAACGATGCGCCTGCGGTGAGCGCGGCGATCTCCGGTGCGACCACCAACGAGGACGCGGGGACCTACAGTCTCGACCTGCTGGCCAATGCCAGCGATGCCGATACCTCGGATGACCTGGACGTGGCGAGCGTCACTGCCAGCTCGTCGAACGCGGGCCGGACGGTGGTGTTCACGCACGATGCCGAGACCGGGTCGTTCAGCCTCGACCCGTCGCAGTTCAACGACCTGGCGGTCGGCGAGAGCGAGACGGTGACGGTCAGCTACAACGTGGTGGACGGCAACGGCGGGGTGACCCCGACCAGTGCGAGCTTCGTGGTGGAAGGCCGCAACGATGCGCCTGCGGTGAGCGCGGCGATCTCCGGTGCGACCACCAACGAGGACGCGGGGACCTACAGCCTCGACCTGCTGGCCAATGCCAGCGATGCCGATACCTCGGATGACCTGGACGTGGCGAGCGTCACTGCCAGCTCGTCGAACGCGGGCCGGACGGTGGTGTTCACGCACGATGCCGAGACCGGGTCGTTCAGCCTCGATCCGTCGCAGTTCAACGACCTGGCGGTCGGCGAGAGCGAGACGGTGACGGTCAGCTACAACGTGGTGGACGGCAACGGCGGGGTGACCCCGACCAGTGCGAGCTTCGTGGTGGAAGGCCGCAACGATGCGCCTGCGGTGAGCGCGGCGATCTCCGGTGCGACCACCAACGAGGACGCGGGGACCTACAGCCTCGACCTGCTGGCCAATGCCAGCGATGCCGATACCTCGGATGACCTGGACGTGGCGAGCGTCACTGCCAGCTCGTCGAACGCGGGCCGGACGGTGGTGTTCACGCACGATGCCGAGACCGGGTCGTTCAGCCTCGACCCGTCGCAGTTCAACGACCTGGCGGTCGGCGAGAGCGAGACGGTGACGGTCAGCTACAACGTGGTGGACGGCAACGGCGGGGTGACCCCGACCAGTGCGAGCTTCGTGGTGGAAGGCCGCAACGATGCGCCTGCGGTGAGCGCGGCGATCTCCGGTGCGACCACCAACGAGGACGCGGGGACCTACAGCCTCGACCTGCTGGCCAATGCCAGCGATGCCGATACCTCGGATGACCTGGACGTGGCGAGCGTCACTGCCAGCTCGTCGAACGCGGGCCGGACGGTGGTGTTCACGCACGATGCCGAGACCGGGTCGTTCAGCCTCGATCCGTCGCAGTTCAACGACCTGGCGGTCGGCGAGAGCGAGACGGTGACGGTCAGCTACAACGTGGTGGACGGCAACGGCGGGGTGACCCCGACCAGTGCGAGCTTCGTGGTGGAAGGCCGCAACGATGCGCCTGCGGTGAGCGCGGCGATCTCCGGTGCGACCACCAACGAGGACGCGGGGACCTACAGTCTCGACCTGCTGGCCAATGCCAGCGATGCCGATACCTCGGATGACCTGGACGTGGCGAGCGTCACTGCCAGCTCGTCGAACGCGGGCCGGACGGTGGTGTTCACGCACGATGCCGAGACCGGGGCGTTCAGCCTCGACCCGTCGCAGTTCAACGACCTGGCGGTCGGCGAGAGCGAGACGGTGACGGTCAGCTACAACGTGGTGGACGGCAACGGCGGGGTGACCCCGACCAGTGCGAGCTTCGTGGTGGAAGGCCGCAACGATGCGCCAACCGCTGTCGATCAGAGCGACACCGCTGTCGAGGATCTCAGTACATCGGGCAACCTGCTCGACGGAGCGAGCGATCCTGACAGTAGCGATGAGCTGACGGTAACGACAATCGCTGCCGGGGCCGCCAGTGTCGCGGCAGGCACGGCAATTCAGGGGCAATGGGGCACGCTGGTCGTCCAGGCGGATGGTAGTTACACCTATTCGGCCGATGCCGATGCACTGGACGAACTGAGCGGAGTCACGGGCCTGACCGACGAGTTCGACTTCACTATCAGCGATGGTGAAGGCGGGACCGATACCCGGACACTGACTGTCGACGTTGTCCTTGCGGACGATGAACGCACAATCGTCGATACTAACACCAAGGCGATTGAAGACCTCAATGGCGACCAAGACCTGACAGGGTCCGAGGATACCATCTTTGGTGGCACTGGACCCGATCAGATATTCGGACACGAAGGTGCCGATGACCTGTTCGGTGAGATTGGTGATGACAGTCTGTTTGGCGGCGCGGGCCGAGATGAGCTGTTCGGCGGCGAGGGCTCCGATGTCCTCGATGGAGGCGATGGCAACGACTATCTCGAAGGTGGCGCTGGCAACGATATCCTGACCGGTGGAGCAGGCAATGACGTCTTCGCCTTCGGCCCGGCTAATGGCAGGGATATCATCACCGATTTCGGGGAGGGGGATGTTATCGTCTTCCTCGACGATGTGAGCATCGTGGGCCAAAGGGTCCGGGACTTCGATGGTGACGGAGTAGACGATCTGATCATCAAACTGGGGGATGGCCATGGGGTCGTCCTGCTAGGCGTCTCCGAGCCACTGGTCGAAATCGACAATGCGACGGAGGTCATCGGTGACGATATGAACCCGTCTTCGGCAATCTTGCCGGACCAAGGTGCGGCTTTGTCAGTAACCGTGGATCTCGAGAACAACATCGCCCTTCAGGACTTGTCCTTCGGTTAGCCGAAGACTGGAAGAGACAGGCGGCGCTCAGGGCGAGTGCCGCCCGTTCTTTCCTGCTCACGTTGATTTTCTCGAGGGCAACATTCCTACCCTCAAGAGCAACTCCGGGCGGTTCATTTGCGGCCTTGTTGTGGGCCGAAAAGTCGCACATGTTGCCGCCAAGAATGTCGAAACACGGCTTGGCCTAAAGACACGGGGACAGGGAATGTACATGGAGCACGCCGGACATCTCCAAGCGCGGGAGTTTCCGGCATCTCTACCGACACATCGAAGGCCACTTGGCTTTTTCACCAGGGTCGCTTGCTTCGTGGGGACGCTGGCAGCCGCCGGCAGTTCCTACGCTAATGAGGGTCAGGACGCCGAGGTGGATTCATACGGACCGCCGGCGGTCGAAGTCGCAACTGTCGAGCCCGCGCCTCTGGCCATCCCTCAGCCGTTGAACCTCGCGGCCAACAGCGCCGTTGCCACACATCCATTCGTTGATGTGGCTGAAGCCGAGGCTACCGCACTGGGTTCAGACCTGCGGGGTGCGCGTTGGCTCTATTATCCCAGTCTGTCGGTTGAAGCGCTTGCCGCTACTAGAGGCTCATCCTTCGCCGACCAGGACGGTCTGACGCTCAATGCCGCAATCGAGCAGCCCTTATGGAGCGGCGGCCGGATCGACGGCCAGGTGGATCGGGCCCGGGCCTCGCTGCGCGCCGGGCAGCAGAGAGTCGGCGAGGCACAGACCGATATCGTGCTGCAGGTGGTGCAGGCATACTATGACTTCGTACTGGCCGACCAGCGACAGTCGGTGCTCGAAGCAAGCTTGGCCGAGCACCGAGAGTTGCTTGATGCAATCGGTCGCCGCGTCGCCCAAGAAGTCTCGCCGCGAGCGGACCTCACGCTGGGCCAATCCCGGACCGCGCAAGTGGAGCTCGATCTCGCACTGGCTGGCGAGGCGCGCGATTCCGCGCTGGTCCGCTTGTCCGAATTGACCGGCGGCCTCGAGGTCGAGCCGGTCATGCCGCCGGTGAGCACGGTAGACATCCTTCCGCCGGAGAATCTTGCCCTGGCCGAGGCGTTAGGTTGCAGCCCAAGCCTGGCGGCATTGTCGCAACTGGTTGCCGTTGCCGAGGCCGATCGCGATATCGCCGAGGCCCAGCTGTGGCCGCAGGTGCTGCTGCAATTGTCGCAGAACGAGATAACCGGGGCGCGAGCGGCAATCGTGTTGCGGTCGCAGTTCGGCAATGGCTTGTCGCAGCTGGCCGCCATAGACAGTGCCGATGCACGGATACAGCGTGCCTTCGCGGAATTCGGGAACGAGGAGCGAATGCTGCGAGAACAGTTGCGGCGCGATTACGTGCTGGTGCGTGCCGCCAGGGCCAGGATCGAATCTGCCGTTTTCGCAGCTGACGCAGCGGCTGAGATCATTGCCAGCTATCGACGTCAGTTCATTGCTGGTCGGCGCAGCTGGCTGGACGTGATGAATGCGACGCGGGAGGCCACCAACGCCAGGCTTTCCGAAAGCGAGGCAAGGGTCAACGCCGTGGCCGGCGCGGCACGAATCCTGAGTTTGACCTGCCGCTGGGACCCTGAAGGCAATATCACTCCTGCCGAAAGGACTCAGTGATGGACACAAACACAGTAGAAGAGGCAGTCAAGAACTACGCCCGTGCTACTGGGAAGTCGATTTCCCCGCATTGGAACCTCGAGCTGCAGTATGTCTACCTGCCCGAAGGAGAAGGTGCCCTCGCCGCATTGCTCGACGTGCTCGGTTGGGAGCCCGCGCGGCAGATTAAGGGCAGGCCGCGCCCCGATCAATTCCCGCTGATCGTACACGATCCCCACTTCGGCTGGGCGGTTGTCCAGCAGTGGGATGGCAGCGACACCATGGCCCTTGTGGGCGAACGTGCGAGCCTGCCTTACGACGAGGCGCAGTCATTCTATGCCATGCCACTGCCCGATCCGCTGTCTGGCGATGGCGACCGGGCCATTTCGGTGTTCTGGCGTGCCATCAAGCGCCGCAAGCAGCCTCTGATCATGGCCGGACTGGCCACAATCTTCGCTAATATGCTGACCTTGGCAACGGCGCTCTACTCGATGCAGTTGTACGATCGGGTGATACCGTTGGCGAGCTTCGAGACGCTGTTCGTCCTGACCGCCGGTGTGCTGTTCGCGCTGACGCTTGACCTTGTCCTGCGCAGCTTGCGGGCTCTGCTGATCGAACGCGAAGCGCAGGACGTGGATGCAGAAGTTAGCGAATTCTTCTTCGCGCGCGCGCAAGCCATCCGGCTGGATGCTCGACCGCCGGGCATCGGCACCATGGCAGCGCAATTGCGTGGTCAGGAGCAGGTGCGGCAGGTGTTGTCGTCAAGCTCGCTGTTTCTCATTGCAGACTTGCCCTTCGCGCTGTTCTTCATTGCGGTTATCGCCATGATCGGTGGCAAGCTGGCGCTGGTACCAGCGGTCAGCCTGCCGGTTGCGATCATCCTCGCCTTGGTCCTGTCCCGCATCATCCGCAGCGGTGCCGACCGGGCGCAGGTCAGCGGGAACCGCAAGAACGGCATGCTGGTGGAATCGCTGGATGCCACTGAGACGGTGAAGGCCAATCGTGGCGGCTGGTTCATGATGGGGCGCTGGAACCGGGTGGTGCGCGAGATTCACCACTACGAGATGCCGGTCAAGAAAGCTTCTGCCGTGGCGGGCTCGCTGTTCTCTTCGTTGCAGCAGGCTGCCTACGTCGGGATCATGGGCTGGGGCGCCTATCTCGCGGCGAATGGAGAGATCACCACCGGCGCCTTGCTGGCATGTTCGATCATCGCCGGACGCATCAACGGCCCCCTCGTGGCACAATTGCCCAACCTGATCGTGCAGTGGGGCTATGCCCGCAGCTCGCTCAAGGCGCTGGATGCGATTATGGCGCTACCGCTCGATCCAGCCAGCGGTGCAGGCGCCTTGCGTCCCGAGAAGCTCTCCGGGAGCTACCTCGTGAAGGATGCGACGTTTGTCTATCCCGGTTCGCAACGGCCGGCGGTGCAGATCGAAAACCTCGAGATCAAGCCGGGCGAGCGTGTCGCTGTCATCGGCGGGATCGGCTCAGGCAAGTCGACGCTGCTCAAGCTCCTGTCGGGCATGTATTCGCCGCAGGAAGGAAGCGTGCTGCTGGGTGGACTCGACCTGGGACAGGTGGCGGAGGACATTGCGCGGCGCCATGTCGGCTACGTCTCGCAGGATGCCCGGCTCGTGAACGGCACTCTGCGAGATAACCTTGCGATGGGGCTTGGCGACGTCACCGACGAGGAAATCATGGAAATGGCGCGCAAGACGCGTCTCGACACCATGATTGCCGGTCAGCCGGACGGCCTCGCGGCCCAGATCCAGGAAGGCGGGCGTGGCCTTTCCGGCGGCCAGCGCAGCCTGGTCGGGATCAACCGGTTGTTGCTGTCCGAACCGAAGGTATGGCTGCTTGACGAACCAACGGCGTCGCTCGACCAGACCACCGAAGGTGCCGCGCTCGAGGCGATCGAAAGCAGGCTCGACGACGATGCCATCCTGGTGATGGTGACTCACAAGCCGCAATTGCTGACGCGCTTCACACGCATCATCGCCATGTCGGGCGGCAAGGTCCTGCGCGACGGCGACGCGCAGCAGGTCTTGCGTGACCTGCTGCCGCGCAAGCTGGACTCCAAGGGAGGCAAGTCCGGCACCGTGACGACCACCATCAAGAAGAAGGCCTCGTAATGCGCGCGCTCCGCCCCGCACACTGGATCATCATCACCATCGCGGCCACGCTCCTCGCCTTTGTCGGCTGGGCTAACTGGGCCGAACTCGACCAGGTCACGCGTGCCCCTGGTCGCGTGGTGCCGTTCGCCCGCGTCCAGATCGTGCAGAGCGAAGAGGGCGGCGCAATCAGCCAGATCCACGTGCGCGAAGGCGACATGGTGCGACAGGGGCAGTTGCTCGTCGAACTCGACACCGTCCAGCTGACGGCTGCCGTGGCCGAGGCAAGGGCCGAGGTTGCCGCCTTGCGCAGCCGCATGGCTCGCATCGATGCCGAGTTGTTCAACAAGCCGCTGCGCTTTCCGGCCGAACTGGCGGAATTCCCCGATTTCACCTCGAACCAGCGCCAGCTCTTCCTGCGGCGTCAGGCCGCGCTGGCTGCGGAACTGGATAGCCTGCAGGCCATGGCCAACCTGCAGGAGCAGGAACTCGCCCTGAACGAGCCGCTGGTCGAAACTGGGGACGTGGCGCAGTCGGAAATCATCCGGATGCAGCGCGCCATCGTCGAAACCCAGGGCCGTATTTCCAACCTGCGCGCGCAATATGTCCGCGACCTGCAGACCGAATTTGCCGAGACCGAGGAGCGGCTCGTCGCTGCGGAACAGGTTCTCACCCAGCGAGAGGATTCGATGCGGGCCGCGTCACTGGTCGCCCCGACAGACGGGATCGTGAAGAACGTCCGCATCACGACCGTTGGCGGCGTGCTGCGTCCGGGCGACGAAGTGCTGCAGATCGTGCCGACCGGGGAACAACTGATCGTGGAAGCCAAGGTTTCCCCGCGAGACATTGCCTTCGTGCAGAATGGCCAGCGCGCCCGCGTAAACTTCGATGCCTATGACAGTGCGGTCTACGGCACGGGCGAAGGCGAAGTCGTCTATATCAGTCCCGATACCCTGTCGGAGGAAGGCGAAGACGGGACGGTGACGACCTATTACCGGGTCAATCTCGAAGTCGACACCGATACGATGACGCCGCGCAACGACATGATCATCGACCTGCAGCCAGGCATGACCGCATCGGCGGAGATCCTGACGGGATCGCAGACAGTGTGGGAATACATCACCAAGCCCCTGCTGAAGACGACCCGCCAATCCTTGCAGGAGCGTTAGACCGGGGGCCGCGTCCCGGTCGCAGTCAAGACGAGAACAGAACGCCACAGCCAGCCGCTGGCCATGGCAGAAGGGCTTTCCCCAAAGGCGGGGTTGTTTTTGTTCGATCGAACGAATAACGATTCTATCATGCGGGAAAAGCTCATCAATGCAGCGATCGAGCGATTCGGGAAGCGGGGCTTCGACGGCGTCGGCACGCGCGAAATCGCGGCTGCGGTGGACACGCCCATGTCGTCGATCACCTATCATTTCGGCGGCAAGGAAGGGCTCTACCATGCCGCGGCAGAGCATATCTTCGACCACCTGCGGGACCTGCTGGGTGCCGAACGCTTCGAACTGCCTGGCGAAGATGCTTTGCCGCAAGAACGCACCGATGCGATCTGCGCCATGATCCGCTCGGCCGGCCAATTCATGTTGAGCGAGAAGAGTGCCGCTTTCGCGTTGTTCATCGGTCGCGAGCAGCAGGATCCCTCACCGGAAGTACGCAAGCTGATGCAGGCGAAGATCATGCCGATGATCGAGGCGCTGGCGCGGCAGGTGGCCATATTGCGGCCCGAACTGGACGAGGCAGAGGCCAAGGCGGTCACCGTCTTCCTGTTCGGCATGGCCATCACCCTGCGCCACTCGCGCGCTTCGCTGAGCCTGCTGATGGATGCCCAAACTCTCGACGCTCCAACCAAGACGATGCTGCTTGAACAACTGGACCAGTCGGCGCGCGCGATCCTTGCCGGAGAGCGCGGATGAGGCGGCTCTACATGCCTGTCTACGGCGTGATGCTGGCATTGGGTGGCTGCGTGTCGTTGGCGCCCGAGCCGGAAGTGGTCACGGCCGTCACCGAAATGCCTGAAGCCTTCCCGCAGGGCGCTGATGCAGGCGAATACCGTCCGGCGGCCTGGTGGCACGGGTTCGAGGATCCGGTGCTCAACGGGCTCGTCGACCGGGCGCTGTACGACAATCTTGAAATCGCCCAGGCGGCTGCACGAGCCGAACGCGCCGCCGCCCAGGCCCGTGTCGCCCGCGCCGGGCTGTTACCCTCGCTGGAGGCGAGCGCCGGCTCCAGCTATTCGGACACGCCGGTGGCGGGCGGGGCCTTTGCCAATTTCCCCGGCGCGCCCTCGCGGATCACCAACGAAACCTATTCGCTCGGCCTTGCCGCGGCATACGAGCTCGACCTGTTCGGCAGGGTTCGCAATGATCTTGGCGCGGCCCGTTCCGATGCGGTTGCCGCCGAATACGACCTGCGCGCCGTCCGGCTGGCGACGGCGGCGGAAGTCATCTCGGCCTATTTCGACATCGTCGATGCGCGCTTCCAGATCGAAACCGCCTTGCACACCATCGACGTGCTTTCCGAACGCACCGAGCGCACCGAGGAGCGGTACTTGCGCGGCCTTACGCAGAGCTTCGAGCTCTATCAGGTGCGCGAACAGCTCCGCAGCGCCGAGGCGAGCCTGCCTGCGCGCGAGATTGCGCTGACTAATGCCGAAGGACGGCTGGCGGTCCTGCTGGCCGACTATCCCGAAACCCTGGCGACGACGCTGGACCAACCCCTGTTGCCGCAACTGGCATTCGATCCCGTGCCTGCCGGTCTGCCGGCGGACCTGCTGGCGCAGCGCCCAGACGTCGCCGCGAGTTGGCAACGGCTGGAGGCAGCGCGCCAACGCATCGGTGCGCGCCGGGCGGAACGCTTCCCGGCACTGCGCCTGTCCGCCAGTACCGGCACGCAGGCAGCTTCGCCCGAAAACGTGTTCGATGTGGGGCAGAACTGGCTGGTGTCGCTCGGCTCCAACCTAGTCGCGCCGATCTTCGATGGCGGACGCATCTCCGCCAATATCGCCGCCGCGCGAGCCACTTATGACGAGGCGGCCGCGGCATACGGCAACGCGGTCCTCAATGCCTATCGCGAGGCCACGACGGCCATCGACACCTATGAAGAGCAGCGCCAGCGCTATCGCCTGATCACCGCGCAGGCGGCAGAGGCGCGCGCCACGCTGGACCTGCAGGCGCGTCGCTACGAGGCGGGGGTGGGCGACTATGTCGGCTATCTCGATGCCCTGCGCAGCTACCACCAGGTCGAAGGCAGCCTTTCCGCCGCCGGACGGGATGTCGCGCTGGCCAGGCTGGGCGTGCACCGGGCGCTGGGCGGCGACTGGTTCTCCGCAACGGACGAGGGCGGACAATCGCAAGACGAAAAGGACATGGCGGAATGAGCAAGCAGGCAAGATGGTCGCTTCTGCTGTTGGTCGGTGCTTTTGCCATCGCGGCCCTGATGGTCGTCTTGCGGCCCGAGCCGGAGGAGCGCGAGGAAGTCGCTGGCGTGCCACTGGTGCAGACGGTGCCCTACGAGGTCTCCACCGGGGCCATCGAGATCCACGGCTCCGGCTCCGTGCAGCCGCGGGAGGAGGTGACGCTGGGCGCCGAGGTCGCCGGGCGACTCGTCTACGTCAATCCGGCGTTCCAGGAAGGCAATCGCGTCCCTGCCGGTGCGGTGCTGTTCCGCATCGACGCAGCCGACTACGCCAACCGCGTCCGCAGTGCGCAGGCCGATATCGCCGCGCAGGATGTCGCCGTGCTGCAGGCGCAGGAAGAGATGGCGATTGCGGCTGCCGAGCTGGACCGTTTCGCCTCGCGCGAATCCTCGCGTGCCGAACTTAGCCGCTCGATCGACGAGAACGACTACGCGGCGCGGATCCGGCCCCCGGAAGGGTTGCAACCTGCATCTGCGCCGCAGCCCGTTACCAGCCAGGATAGCCCCAACATCCTCGCCACGCGCGAGCCGCAATTGCGCTCTGCCCAGGCCGCGCGCGAGCGGGCCGAGGCTCAGCTTGCCGATGCTCAGCTGGCGCTGTCCCGCACGACGGTCCGTGCGCCCTTCTCCGGCATTGTGCGCAGCGAGAACGCCGCCGTGGGCACGCTGGTGCAACCGGGTCAGTCGCTCGGCACGCTGGTTGCCAGTTCGACCTATGAGGTGCGGGTCTCGCTCACCGAGGCCGAGGCCGCGCTGGTCCCGGCGCTGTTCGAGGCAAGTCGTACGCGCGTGCCCGCACAGGTGATGCTGGACTACGGCGATACGACCTATCGCTGGAGCGCCTATGTCGACCGGGTCGACCCGATCCTCGATCCCGAAACGCGCACCATCGACGTATTCCTGCGCGTGCCCGATCCGACGCGCGGCGGCGTCCCGGTAAATGCCGAGGAAGAGGGCACGGCGACTGCTGCGCCGCCCTTGCTGCTGGGCAGCTTCGTCAGCGCCACCATCACCGGCGGTAGCGAACAGGCCTTCGCGCGCATTCCGCTCAATGCCTTGCGGCCCGACAACCAGGTCTGGGTGCTGCGTGGCGGCAAGCTGGAGATCGTGCCGGTCGAGGTGCTCCAGCGCACTGACACCTTCGCCTATGTCACCGGGGCCGGCCTGGGCGAGGGTGGCCATGTCATCACCAGCCCGCTGCGCACCCCGGTCAATGGCATGGAACTGCGCGCCGAAGGCGAGGCTGGCGAGCAGTGAGCGACACGGTCGACCTGCCTCCCGCAGACGGGAACGGCGGCGACGCGCCGCTAGACCGCTTCGGCAACCCCGCGACCGACCGGGCGCGCGACCGCAAGGGCATCATTGCTTTCATGGCGCGCAACGGCGTCGCCGCGAACCTGCTGATGATCTTCATGCTGGTGGCCGGTTATGCCGCCTACACCCGCGTGGCGCAGGAGGTGTTTCCCGAGATCAGCCAGGACGCCATCACCATCACTGTCTCCTATCCGGGGGCCACGCCGGAAGAGGTCGAGGAATCGATCGTCCAGAAGGTGGAAGAGGCGGTCCAGGCCATCGACGACGTGAAGAAGGTGGTGGGGACCGCCTCCGAAGGCGTCGGCACGGTGCGGGTCGAGCTGGAAACCGGGGCCGATGTCGACCGCGCGCTGGACGACGTGAAGAGCGAGGTTGACCAGATTCAGACCTTCCCGCTGGACGCGGAAGAACCTGACATTCGCGAGAACACCACGCGCCAGAGCGTGATGCGGATCGCACTCTATGGCGATGTGCCCGAGCGCACGCTCAAGGAGTCCGCCTACCAGCTCGAAGACGCGCTCGCTGCCCTGCCGGAGATCAGCTACGTCGAGACCAGCGCGGTGCGCCAGTACCAGGTCTTCATCGACGTGCCGCAGGAACGCCTGCAGGCTCTCGGCCTCTCGCTTACCGACATTTCCCGCATCGTCGCCCAGAGCAGTCTCGATAGCCCGGCCGGCTCGGTGGAAACCTCCGAGGAACAGGTCCGCGTGCGCACCGTGGGCCAGAACTACGACCAGCAGGATTTCGAGAACATCATCCTGCGCACGCGGCCCGATGGCACCATCCTGCGGCTGGGCGATGTCGCCACCGTTACCGACGGGTTCGAGGATGCCGACCTAATCACCGAGTTCAACGGTCAGCCGGTCGCTTTCGTCGACGTCTACCGTACTTCGGATGAGCGTGTCCTCGACGTGGCCGATGCGGCCATCGCCTATCTCGAAGAGGATTCCGCGCGCGTGCTGCCCCCGGGTGTGAGCTACGCGATCTGGGACGACAGCTCCGAACTGTTCGACGATCGCCTGTCGATGCTGCTGAAGAACGCCGCCATCGGCCTGGTGCTGGTGCTGGCGGCCCTGACCCTGTTCCTCGACGTGCGGCTGGCTTCGTGGACGGCTCTGGGCATCGGCGCGACCTTCGTCGGCGCGATGTACGTGATCGAACTGATGGGCACGAGCATCAACATGTTCTCGCTGTTCGGCTTCATCATCGCGCTCGGCCTGGTGGTCGACGATGCCGTGGTCGTGGGGGAGAACATCTATTCCGAACGCGAGCGCGGGAGGTCCGGTATCGGTGCCGCGATTGCCGGGGCGCAGCGGGTGAAGGTGCCGGTGATCTTCGCCGTGGCCACCACCATCGTCGCCTTTTCGCCGCTGCTGGCGGTGGGTGGTACGATCGGCAAGGTGCTGGCAGATATCCCGCTGGTGGTGATCGCCGTGCTCAGCCTCTCGCTGATCGAGGCCCTGCTGATCCTGCCGTACCATCTCAGCCACCTGCCCGCCGCCGGAACGGAGACGAAGAACCGCTTCCTCGCCCGCTTCGAGACCGTGCAGAAGGGCTTCGACCGCCGCTTGCAGGATTTCATCGACGGTCCGCTGGATCGTGGCCTGAAGTTCGCGGTCGACATGCCCTATCTCGTGCTGGCGGGAGCGGTATCGCTGCTGATCGTGGTTGGCGCGCTGGTCCCCGGCGGCATCATCAAGGTACAGTTCTTCCCGGAAATCGAGGCCGATGTCGTCTCCGCTTCCATCGAAATGCCCGCCGGCACCTCGGTGGAACGCACGGCTGCCGTGACCGCGCGGATAGAAGCGGCAGGCGAACGCGCGCTCGAACGCTTCTCCGAAGAGGAGGAGGGCTATGCCGACATCTTCGAAGCGTCCTACACCACCATCGGCCTGATCTCCTCGGGCGCGAACCCGATCAACAGCTTCCAGACGCTGCAGCCCAACGTCGCCAACGTGCAGATTGCCCTGATCCCCGCAGCCGAGCGCACATTTACCGCCATGGAGTTCGAGCAGGCCTGGCGCGAGGAAATGGGGCAGGTGACCGAGGCGCGCTCGATCTCCATCAGTTCCAGCCTGATTTCGGCTGGCGCGCCGGTCAACGTGCGCGTGTCGCACCCGGACCGCGAGGTGCTGGAAGAAGCCACAACGCGCCTGATGGGGGAGCTTGGCCGCGTGGCCGGCGTGTTCGACATCGAGAGCGATCAGGACGATGGCGTGCGGCAGGTTGACCTGACGCTGAAGCCTTCGGCCCGGACGCTCGGGATCACCCTGCAGGACCTCGCCGGACAGGTGCGCGCGGCCTTCTTCGGGGCGGAAGCAGTGCGCGTTCAGCGCGGGCGCGAGGACGTGCGCGTCTATGTTCGCCTGCCCGAAGAGCAGCGCAATTCCGTGCCCGACATCGGCAATTACCGCGTGCGCGTGCCGGGCGGGCAGGTGCCGCTATCCAGCCTGGCCGACATCTCGATCAGCAATGCGCCGACTTCGATCCAGCGCGAGGACGGTTTCCGCATCCACACCGTGACAGCCGATCTCGACACCGACGTGGTGACGAGCCAGGAAGTGGCGACGCTGCTGTCGAACGAGGTACTGCCCACCATCGCGGCGGACTATCCCGGCTTGCAATTCGAATTCGGCGGGGAGCAGGAACAGCAGCAGGAGAGCTTCGGCGATATCGGCGGGGCCTTCCTGCTGGCGCTGGCGGGCATCTATGCGCTGCTGGCGATCCCGTTCCGCTCCTACGTGCAGCCCTTCATCATCATGGCGGCGATCCCCTTCGGCATGATCGGCGCGCTGATCGGTCACCTACTGTTGGGCATCTCGCTGGGCATCGTCTCGATGTTCGGCGTGATCGCGCTGTCAGGCGTGGTGATCAACGGCGGGTTGGTGATGATCGACTTTATGAACGAGAATCTCGAGGCTGGGATGCCGCGCAAGGAGGCCATTATCGATGCCGCCAAGTCGCGCTTCCGCCCGATCATCCTGACCGCGATCACCACTTTCCTGGGTGTCGCCCCGATCACCTTCGAGACCGACCTGCAGGCGCAGTTCCTCATTCCCATGTCGGCCAGCCTCGGCTTCGGCATCCTGTTCGGCACGGTGATGCAGCAGCTGCTGGTGCCCGCGCTGGCCATCCTGCAGATGCGCGCGGTCGACCGGATCAAGGGCTGGTTCGCGCGGAACGAAGGACAGAGCGAAGTCGAAGCACTCCCGGCGAGCTAGTGAACCCGCTCGGGATCGCCCCCCGCCACCTCCGACCTCGGTCCGCTCACCGAGACTGGCACCAACTTCGCCTACATGCCTCTGGAAGAGGGATTTGCGTAACCGCGCCGAGCGCGTCCAAGCCGCTGAATTCCGGAGCCTGCGGTGCCGCTGGCGGTTGCCCGGTCTGCGGTCCCGTGGAATGATGCTGCCGAAAATGCGCGGAATTCCTCCATCCACTGCTCTCGCCACGCTGCCATTGAGCCTGCTGATCGCCGCCTGCGGCGAGACGCCCCCCGAACCGGCGGCGGAAGAGCCACGCCAAGCTGCCGATTTCGCTACCGAGGCATCCTGTCAGCCGACCACGGAACGCGTGGTGCGGATCGACGGCGGCACCTTCGCCATGGGGCAGGAGGGCATCTATGCCGAGGAAGGCCCGGTGCGGCAGACGCAGGTCGACGGTTTCTGGATCGACAGCCACGAGGTCACCAACCGCCGCTTCGCCGCCTTCGTCGCCGACACGCAATATGTGACGCTGGCGGAAAAGCCCGTGCCGCCGGAACTCTACGGCGTGCCTGCCGAGCAGATTCCGCCCGAACTGCTGTTGCCGGGGTCGGCGGTCTTCACGCCGCCCGAGCGGCCGTCGATGCGCTACGCCGACTGGTGGACCTATGTGCCGGGGGCGAACTGGCGAAAGCCTTACGGCCCCGATGGCCCGGAGGCGCAGCCCGACCAGCCCGTGGTGCACCTCGCCTTCGAGGACATGCTGGCCTTCGCCGAGTGGGCGGGCGGGCGCTTGCCGAGCGAGGCGGAGTGGGAATTCGCGGCGTCGGCAGGCCAGCCGCCCGTCACGCAGCAGCCCGATGGCCAGAGCGCCAACAGCTGGCAGGGCGCATTCCCGGCAGTGAACCTTGCCGAGGACGGCTTTTCAGGTATCGCCCCGGTGGGGTGCTTCGCGGCGAACGCCAACGGGCTCTACGACATGATCGGCAATGTCTGGGAAGTGACCGCCGACTACTACGCGCCGGGGCATGAGCCCGCCGACACGGTCAATCCACGCGGCCCCGGTGAAAATGCCGCCTACGATCCGCTGAACCCGGTGCAGCCCAGCCGGGTGATGAAGGGCGGGTCCTACCTCTGCGCGCCGAACTATTGCCAGCGCTATCGCCCGGCGGCGCGGCAGGGCCGCGATCCGGGTCTGGGCGCCAGCAATGTCGGCTTCCGGCTGGCCTATGACGCGGCGCCGGAGAGCTAGCTACTCGGCCGTGGCTTCGCGGTAAGCCTGGGCGGCGGCATCGATGTCGCGCACCGGGTTGTCCGGCCCGGATTCGCGGCCTTCGAGGAACTCGTTCAGCACCACGCGGCGGCTGAACAGCCAGCGCCCGTCGACGCGGACCAGTTCGTCCTCGTAGATGCCGAAGGTGCCCATCTTGAAGCTGTCGCCGGGGCCGTCGTTGGCCATCTCCATCCACAGCGAGGTGGACCAGGCGCGGTCGCCTTCGACGCGGACGACCGATTGCAGCAGCACGTGGCGCAGCGCGGCGGGCGAGCCATCCTCGGTGGTGTAGAACTGCCCGATGGCGTCCTTGAAGCGGCCCACCGCTTCGCGAATTTCGGCGTGCCCCGTGAATGTGCCGCTGGCGAACTCGATGGAGCCATCCGGGGTGAAAGTGGCGACGTAGGCGTCGAGATCGCCATAATCCATGGCGAACAGGTAGCGCGCCATCAGGTCTTCGATCTCGGCCCGGTCGGCGGCGTAGTTGTCGGGGTAATCGTAGTCCTGCGCCAGCGCCGGCGTGGCCATGGCGACGCCAATGGCTGCAAGCAGCGTCATACATTTGCGGATCAGGTTCATTGGGCTTCCCTCCCTGTGTCGGCGTTCCAGTCCTCGTTCGCCCGGAAAATCAGGTATGCATGCACGGCAGCAGCCTGGCTGGCTGACAGCGTATCGGCGAAGCTGGCCATCCCATTGGCCTGCAAGCTGCCGCCCAGCACGATGTCGGCAAAAGCCTCGTGCGTCTCGGGCGACATGTGGCGCAGGTCCTTCACCCCGCCGCGCGCGGCCGTGCCGTGGCACAGCGCGCAGTTCTGGCCGTAGAGCTGTTCACCCAGCGCCACCGTTTCGGCATCTGCCGTCGCCGGCGGCGGCGGGTTGAGTTCTGGCACCACGAAGCTCTCGGCTGGCATCGGCGGTAACTGCGCCTCCCCGCCGAGGCGGAACACCAGCAGGCGTGGCGGGCCGAGGAGCAGGTCGGAATAGGCGTTTCGCTCCACATGGGCGAGGCCGCCGCCCCAACCGGCGTTGACGGCGACATATTGCACGCCGTCCACCATGTAGGTGATGGGCGCGGCAATCGGCACGTTCTGCACCGGCATCTCCCACACCTTCTCGCCGGTATCGGCGCGATAGGCGGCAAAGGTGGTGCCGATGGTGCCCTGGAAGACGAGGTTCCCCGCCGTCACCAGCACGCCGCCGCTGCCCTTCTGGGCATAAGGCACGCGCCAGCGTTCGGTCTGCGTCACCGGGTCCCAGGCGGAAAGCCAGCCCTTCGAATGCTCGTCCGCATAAGTGGCGATTTCCCGGCGGATGTCGTCATGCCCGCTCCATGCGGTGCCGAGCGTGCCGACCTCGGGATCGTATTCCTCGGCAGCTGCATAGGCCATGTAGGTCTCGGTGACGGGGATGTAGGCGAGGCCGGTCTGCGGCGAGAAGGCCATCGGGTTCCAGTTGTGCGCGCCGCCCGCGCCGGGACTGACCATGACCGGGATAGTGCCGTAGCGTGCTTCGGGGTTCTCGATCGGGCGGCCCGTCGCCATGTCGATACCGGTCGCCCAGTTGATCGGCGCGATGGTCTCGGCGCTGATCAGCTCTCCGGTTGCGCGGTCGAGCACGTAGAAGAAGCCGTTCTTGGGCGCCTGCATCAGCACCTGCCGCAAGCGCCCGTCGATCATCAGGTCGGCCAGGATCATGTTCTGCGTGGCGGTGTAGTCCCACTGCTCGCCAGGCACGGTCTGGTAGTGCCAGCGGTATTCGCCGGTCTCCACGTCGAGTGCGACGATGGAGGCGAGGTAGAGGTTGTCGCCGCCGCCGGGGCTGCGCCAGTGCTGCACCCAGGGTGAGCCGTTGCCGGTGCCGATGTAGACTAGGCCCAGGTCTTCATCGTAGCTGATTGAATCCCACACCGTGCCACCACCGCCACGGTGCCACCACTCGCCGGTCCAGGTGACGGCGGCGATGGCCATGGCGTCGTTCTCGAAACCGAGCGCGGGATCGCCGGGCACGGTATGCCAGCGCCACAGCATCTCGCCCGTCGCGGCATCATAGGCTGAGACGTATCCGCGCACGCCGATCTCCGCGCCGCCGTTGCCGATCAGCACTTTGTCGCCATAGACGCGCGGCGCCCCGGTGATGGTGTAGCCTTCGGAATTGTCGACGGTCAGGATGGACCAGACGGGTTCGCCGCTGGCACCGTCCAAAGCGATCAGCCGCCCGTCCAGCGTGCCGACGAAGACCTTGCCATCGGAATAGGCGAGACCGCGGCTGACGATGTCGCAGCACGCCAGCCGGCCGAAGCGCAACGGAACCTGCGGATCGAACCGCCACAACTGTCGCCCGGTCGCCGCGTCGTATGCGGTGACGATGTTCCACGGCTCGACATTGTAGAGCACGCCATCGGCGACCACGGGCGTCGCCTCCTGCCCGCGGTCGGTGGTGAGGTCGGCATACCAGGCGAGGCCAAGCTGGCCGACATTGCCGGCATGGATCTGGCTCAGCGGGCTGAAACGCTGCTCATCGTAGGTGCGCCCGGTGTTCTGCCAGTCCACCGACTGGCCCGGCGCTTGGCTATTGTCCGTCTGGCCGCTGGCCCCGGAGAGGCCCGCCAGCATCAGCCCCGCCGCAAGGGCAGGACGCAGCAGCATCATCATCCCTCGGTCGCCCCCGGAATGGCGCTGGCATCGGCCCAGAAGCCATGCACCTGGCCGACGCACTTGAATGGCATGCGCACCCGCGCGCGGGGTTCATCGGATCCGCTCTGCAGGTCGAACAGGATCAGGTCCGAACGACCGGACTCTTCCATGCTGGAGCCGATGCCGATGAGATAGCCGTCGCCTTCGGGTGCATCGGGCGCACGCGGGACGAAGCACATCTCGGAGAGACTGTAGCCCGGCACCGACAAGACGCGGCTGGTTCCGGTCTGGTGATCGATGATCGCCCAGCCGCCATTGGGTCCGGTCGCCAGCAGGAAGCCGTAGCGATAGGGCAGGGTGTGATAGCGGTCGTCCTGCCGCGAGAGCACGCCAGTGATTTCGGGGAAGATCGTCTCCGCCTCGTAGCTGTCGCCGCCCGCCGCCATGTCGACGGTGAAGCGCCGGATGCGGCCAATGGAGGCCTGCGGGTCGAAGCCGCCTTGCTTGCTGGGGAAGAAGGGGAACTGGTTGCCTTCGCCGCCGTCCATGTCGACGGTGATGCGCGTGCCATCGTTCCAGCCACCCATCACGTGGGTGCAGAACAGGTTCGGCCCGGTCAGCCAGCGCAGGTCGCTGCCGTCCCCGCCGCGCCGCATGACGCCGAGGTAGCAGGGCACCGTCGCATCATAGGCGAAGTGCGGCCCGCCGGCAGCGATGATGTCCGGATCGGCGACCATGTTGGTGAGGTAGAGCACGACATAATCCTGCGTGACGCAGAAATCGTGCATCATGCCGGCGTAAGGCGCTTCCACCGTCACGCTCCAGGTGCTGCGCCCGTCGCGGTCGGCCGAGAAGACGTTCACTTCCTTCGACAGGAAGCCGGAAGCCTCGTAGCCGAAGCCGATGTATTCGCCGGTCAGCGGGTCGATCTTCGGGTGCGCCGTGTGGGTCAGGCTCTGCAGCGCGCCGCCGAAGGTGTAGTAGTCGTCCACCGTCTCCAGCGTCAGCGGGTCCATGTAGACCGGCGGACTGTCCTCCTTGAACACCAGCAGCTTGCCGTGGTGGACGAACAGCTGGGTGTTGGCGGTGCCGCGGCTCAGACCCGCGACCGAAGGATCGTCGGTCGGCGGGTTGCGATACATGCCGAACAGCGATCGGCGTGCCTCGCGCTGGGCCTTCCAGCGCTGGTTCTTGGCATAGCGCGTGCGATAGTCGACGTGACCGTCCTTGATGCGGAACATGGAGACATGACCTTCACCGTCGAAGGGAATGTCGCCGACCCATTCGGGTGCCTTGGGATACTGCGGGTCAGGCCCTACGCGGTAGAAGGCGCCGTCGAGATCGGTCGGCCAATCCCCCTCGACCTCGCAATCGATCAGGTCCATCTCGGTGCGGTTGACCGCGCCCGCCGCAGCACCGCCACCGCCGAAGGCGCGCGGGTCTTCCGGAAAGTCCACCTGCGGAGCGTGATGCGTGCCTTGCGCATGCGCCGCCTGCGGTGCGACGAAGCCCGTCAGCATGGCACCGGTGCCCGCTGCGCTCGCGCCGAGAAATGCCCTGCGGCCCATGCCGCCGGATTTGCTGTCCTGTCCCATTGGAATCCTCCCGCAGGCCATTGAGCAACTTCGGGCGGACATTGTCAATCAACTGTTTGGCAAGGCGGGGCATCGGCTGCTTTTTGTCGCAAAAGCGCCGTCTGTTTCTTGGAATTGCCATCATGCTCGTCCAAGAAGGCGGTATGAAAAAGACCATTGTCGCAAGCCTTGCCATCGCAATGCTTTCCACCGCCACCCCGGCCCTTGCCTGGGGCCCCATCGGACACCGCATCAGCGCCGAGATCGCCGAGCAGAATGTCAGTGGCAGGACGCGGGCGGAGATCGAGAAGATCCTCGGCCACGAAGGCCTGCCGGAAGCCAGTACCTGGCCGGACGAGGAACGGTCCAACCCGGCCCCGTTCTGGCAGGAAACCGCCTCGCCATTCCACTATGTGACACTGCCCGAAGGCCGGACCGCAGACATGCTGGAACACCCGCCCGAAGGCGACGCGGCGACCGCGCTGGAGCAATTCACTGCCACCCTGCGCAACCCCGATGCCTCGCAGGAAGACAAGGCGCTGGCGCTTCGCTTCATCGTCCACCTCGTGGGCGATCTGCACCAGCCGCTGCACGCCGGGAACGGCACGGACCGGGGCGGCAACGATTTCATCGTCGACTGGTTCGACACGCAGACCAATCTGCACTGGGTGTGGGACGAGGGGATGATCCTACGCCAGCAGCTGTCCTATTCCGAATATGCCGCTCGCATCGAGCCGCGCATTTCGTCGGAAGAGACGGTAGCCTGGTGGGACGCCGATCCCGAGACCTGGATTGGCGAAAGCGCCGAACTGCGCGACCGCATCTATCCCGGCACCAGTGAGGAGTGGGGCATGGGCACGGCGGAATCGCCGGCCGTGCTGCGCTATCGCTATCACTGGGACTGGGTCGATACGGTGGAGCACCGGTTGGCGCAGGCGGGCGTCCGGCTGGCGGCCTATCTCGACTGGGTATTCGCGCCCGAAGCCGCCGAATAGTCGGCTGACGACAGAGGATTATCCTTCATCGGAAGGATCTTGCGCACTCCACACCGCGTTCGGTCTGGGGTAGGGCACAGGCATATGAAATTACCGGAGCAAAGATTACGTGACGACGACGGTTGAACAGATTGACGATATCCTGGACCGGCTGGAGAGCATCTACGATGCCTCGCGCAACAACCTCGTCGAAGCTCTTGGACATTTCGCCACGGATCGCACCGCGCCGGGCAAGGCGGACCGGGCGGCGGGCGCCTTCGCCTATCCCGAACTGATCCTGCGCTATGCCAGCGACGAGGTGCAGAACTATCCCGCGCGCGCCTATGCTCGGCTCAACCAGGCGGGCACCTATCGCAGCTCGATTGCCGATCCGGCACTGTTCCGGCCCTACCTGAAAGAGCAGCTGACGCACCTGGTGCGCGACTATTCGATCGAGTTGGAAGCCGCGCGTTCCGCCGACGAAATCCCCTACCAGTATGTGCTCGACAGCGCGCAGGAGGAAATCCGCGGCCTCTCCAGCGCGGAGCTGGTGCGGCATTTCCCCTCCACCGACCTCGTCAACATCGGCGACGAGGTGGCGGACGGCACCTGGGCCAGCAGCGGGGACGACAGTCGCCCGCTGGCGCTGTTCGATGCCCAGCGCACCGATTTCAGCCTTGCCCGCCTGCGCCACTACACCGGCACCCCGGCGGAGCACTGCCAGCGCTACGTGCTGTTCACCAACTATATCCGCTACGTCGAGGAGTTCATCGACTTCGCGCTGGAGGCGCTCGCCGATCCCGATAGCGGCTACGACAGCTTCTCCGCCCCCGGTGCGCTGATCGAGCGCGGCGACCTCGAGGATGCGCGGGCGCGGATCGTTGCCGGCACCTGGCGCAAGCACCAGATGCCGGCCTACCACCTGCGCGGGAAGGACAATTGCGGCATCACGCTGGTGAACATCGGCGTCGGCCCGTCCAACGCCAAGACCATCTGCGATCACATCGCCGTGCTGCGCCCCGAAGTCTGGCTGATGATCGGCCACTGCGGCGGCCTGCGCCCCAGCCAGAAGATCGGCGACTACGTGCTCGCCCATGCCTACCTGCGCGACGACAACGTGCTCGACAGCGCGCTGCCGCCGGAAATCCCGATCCCGCCGATTGCCGAGGTGCAGACCGCCATGTTCAACGCCGCGCGCAGCGTGACGGGCGATGCCGACGAGACGCTGAAGAGCCGCCTGCGTACCGGCACCATCGTCACCACCGATGACCGGAACTGGGAACTGCACTACACGCGCTCCGCGCTGCGCTTCAACCAGAGCCGCGCGGTGGGCATCGACATGGAATCGGCGACGGTGGCCGCGCAGGGCTATCGCTTCCGTGTACCCTACGGAACGCTGCTGTGCGTCTCCGACAAGCCGCTGCACGGCGAAATCAAGCTGCCTGGACAGGCCAACGCTTTCTACGAACGCTCGATCAGCCAGCACCTGCGCATCGGTATCGAGACCATCGGCCTGCTGCGCGAGGAAGGCGACAGCCTGCACAGCCGCAAGCTGCGCAGCTTCGACGAACCGCCGCTGCGTTGATCCTCAGTCTGCTGGCGGGATGCCGCGCACGCGCCCGCAGACGGGCACGCTGACGGTGCCGGTGGCGACATAGGCCTCCAGTGCATCGATATCGAAGCCGACGTTTGCCGCATGCGGCAGTTCGGCGAACTGGGCGAAGCCGTCGCCGCCATCGGCCAGGAAGCTGTTGGTCACCACGCGATAGGTGCGGGCGAGGTCGAGCGGTGCCCCGGCGATCACCACCTCGGACACGCGCTGCCCCGCCGGGCGCGTGGGATCGGCAGAGAAGGACGATCCGGCAGAAGGCACCAATACACTATCGCAGATGCGCGCCGGGTTCTCGTCGCAGAACTGCTGTTCCAGCAGCGTCTTGATCTGCGCGCCGGTCATCTCCAGCACGATCATGCTGTTGCCGAACGGGGCCATGGCCGCCAGTTCCCCATAATTCAGCAGGCCGTCCTCGGCCCCCGACAGGTCGGAGCGCACGCCGCCTGAATTGGCGAAGCCGACATGCACCGGCTCGCCCAGTGCGGCATTGGCGGCGTGGACATAGGCATCGGCGACGAAGTCCTGCGCCGGCCGATCGCCGCAGTCCTCGCCCAGTTCGCCACTGTCGGCGATGGGACCGACCGGACGGTTCGCCATCGGCGCGACGGCCTCGGCATAACGCGCGACGATCTCGGCAGCGGCGCGGTGGCTGCCCGCTCGCTCCACCACGGCGACGTTGGTGGCGGTGCGCGAGATCACGCGGCCTTCAACCGGGTCCACGACCAGTTCGATATCGGTGACGAAGCCTCCGTAGCGCCCGGCCGAGGTCAGCAGGATGGTCTCGCCGTCGGAGCGTTCTGCCTCGCACACGTAGGCCTGGTGCGTGTGGCCCGATACGACCAGCGCGATCGAGGGGTCGAGCTGTTCGACGATCTCCACGATCGGCCCGGTCAGCGAGGGGCAGCCGGAGGTATTGAAGCGCGGCGTGACGTCGCCGCCCTGGTGCAGCAGCACCACCACGGCGTCCGCGCCCTGTGTCATCAGTTCGGCGGCGAGACGGTTGGCGGTCTCGGCTTCGTCGAGGAAGCTGTAGCCGGCCGTGGCTTCGGCGGAAACGAGGTTGGGCGTGCCTTCCAGCGTCATGCCGATGAAGCCGATGGAGGCCCCGCCGATTTCGCGAAGGGCGGTTCCGGGGAACACGCTGGCGCCTGCGTCATCGACGACGTTGCCCGCGAGATAGGTGAAGTCCGCGCCGACGAAGGGCTCGACGGCGCAGGGTTCGCGCAGCGTGTGCTGTTCGCAGCCACCCTGCTGCATGCGCCGCAGTTCGGCCACGCCGCGGTCGAATTCGTGATTGCCGACGGAAGCCAGCTCCAGCCCGATGACGGAAAGGGCGCGGATGCTCGGCTCGTCGAGGAAGAGCGAGGAGATGAGCGGGCTGGCGCCGATCAGGTCACCCGCGGCAACGGTGATAGAGGCGTTGCCGCGCAGTTCCCGCAAGGTCGCCCCAAGCCGGGCCGCGCCGCCCAGGCGGGCTTGCCGGGTTTCCGGGCCGTCGGAGTAGGTCGTCTCGCTGGAGTGCGGCTCTAGGTTGCCGTGAAAGTCGTTGAGCGCGAGGATCTGCACCGCGACGGGCGCGGGCGTGGGGCTGTCCGGAACTGTCGCGCAGGCGGTCAGCAGCGACGTGGCAAGCAGGGTGGCGGCGAGCTTCGTATGCATGGCAATCCCATAGCCGATTACAGGCACAAAAAAAGCGGCGGCGCTCTTACGAACGCCGCCGCCTTCTTGTTGCTTAGGTCGGTACCTTAGAACTCGTAGCGAGCACCGATCTGGATGCGCCAGATCGACGAGGTCGTGCCGACGAAGTTCTGGTCGTCCGGACGGAAGCCGCTGATGATGTAACGGCCCTCGGAGTCGACACCACCGTCAACCAGGTCGACGAAGTCGCCACGTGCACGGAACACGTTCCAGCTGTCGTCGAAGAAGTTGAGGAAGTTGTCGAAGTCGACGAACAGTTCCAGGCGGTCGTCCGCGACGCCGGCGAAGTGTGCCGGGCCCGGAATTTCCTGGCTGAAGCGCAGGTCGAGGTCGAAGAACCAGTCGTTGCGGCAGGTGTTGCGCGCAATCGAGGCACCGGTTTCGAAATCGCACTGGCCGCCGACTTCGCTGGTGTTGAGGTAGTTCAACAGGTCGTTGACGTCATCCATGTCCGACAGCGGCGACAGGTTCGGATCGTTCGGACCGGTCGGGATGTACAGCAGAGCGTTGTCCGAGCCGGACGAGCTGTCGTTGAACACACCGCCGCCATCGAAGGTCAGCGAGTACGGACGGCCCGAGCGCGCCACGAAGATGAAGCCCAGCTGCGTGTCGTAGTCCTGGATGAACTGTTCACGCAGGTTCACCGCGAGGGTGAAGTTGTGGCGGGTTTCATAGTTCGAGGTCGAGATCGCCGGGTCCTGGCGGTCGAAGGCAGCCGTAACGTCGTAGCTGGACGTTGCCGTCGAGCTGCCATTGTTGCGGTTGTTGTTCGATTCGGTCCAGGCGTAGCCCATGTTGACATTCACGCTGCCGGTCGAGGTGAACAGGCCGCCTTCGAACTGCTTGTTGAGCAGCAGCGAAATGACGTGGCTGTCGTAGTTCGGACCGTTGGTCAGCTGGATTTCGTCGTCGCGACGGGTGTTGAAGCAAGCTGCGCTGACATTGGTGTACACGGGCGGCGTGCCGCCGGTACCCTGCAGAATGGCGCCGCAACCTGCGTTGGACGGATCAATCGCCGCGTAGATCGGGCGACCGTCGACGGTGTAGCCACCGATGCCTTCCGACAGGTCAGGCGTCTGCGACAGGTCGACGAAGTTCAGAGTGTCGACGAAGCGGCTGTAGATGTAGTCCAGCTGGACATACCAGTCGCTGAAGAAGCCACCCTGCGTGCCGAAGCGCGAGGCCAGGCCCAGGTTACCGCGCCACACGCTCGGAAGCGTGAAGTTCGGATCGGTCGACTGCGTGTCGGCGAGGCCGGCAGCCGCAGTTGCCCGGGCATCGTCCAGCGCACACTGCGGGATGCCGGTGAAGGTACCGCCCGACAGCACGTTGAAGTTGCCGTTGGAGTCCAGCAGGCCGGCACACTCGCTCGAGAACGTGTCGCCGTTGGCGTAGCTGAAGCCGTTGTTCGAGAACGCGTTCGAGAAGTAGACGACCGGGTCACCGCCGGAGAAGCGGCCGACACCGCCGGTGAAGCGGGTGTCGTAGAAGAAGCCGTCGTTGTCGAATTCGTAGTCGAAGGCGAAGCGCGGGAGGACCAGCGGTTCGAGATCGCTGAAGGCGACAGCGTTGCTGAAGCCATAGCGGTTCGCGAAGTTCGGGTTCTCACGCGGGGCGTCGCCGCTGTACCACTGCACGCGAAGGCCACCGGTCAGCGACAGGTTGTCGTTGGCCTGCCAGGTGTCCTGCGCATAGAGCGAGAAGATGCGACGGTTGAAGGTTGCCGCGGTCTCGTTGATGTCGCCCGACGGGGTCTGGGCGATGGTGGCACCACCAAGGGCGCCGCTGGCCAGGTCGTCGGCCGAGCCGAAGACGCTGGAGAAGCCGCCGCTGGCGACCACGCCGTTCTCGAAATCGTCGAGGTTGCGGAAGAAGATCGTGCCCGTCGCGTTGATGGCGAACAGGTTGTAGACCTCCAGGTCGTTCAGCTCCATGCCCAGCTTGATGTCGTGATTTTCCTGCGAAATGTTCACCTGGAACTTCGCCTGGTCGATCTGCGAGTTGAGCGCGTTGGCCGAGCGGAAGATGCCCGGGCCGGTGGCGAGGATGCCGTTCTGGGTCGGGCCCACGACGCCAACTGCCAGGCGCACGGTCGGGGCATCCGACTGCGCTTCACCGAAGCCCACCGGACCCTGCACGTCGGCAACGTCGGCACGGCTCAGGCGCAGTTCGGTGGAGACGCTGTCGCTCCACTCGTTGAACATGCGCAGCGAGTAGTAGTCCGAAACCGTGCCTTCGTCCTCGAAGCTGTTGAAGCCGGTCAGTTCCTGCGAACCGGTGTCGCTTTCGACATTGGTTTCTTCCAGGCGCTGGTAGGTGGCTTCGATGCGGTGACCGTCGGCAACCACGGCGTCGAGACGGCCGAAGTAGCGCACCGAGCTTTCCGGCAGGGTGGTCGGGTAACCGCCGATGTCCTGACCGTAGACGCTCTGGGCGATCTGCGCGAAGCGGTCGAACTGCTGCTGGGTGACGAAGTTGGCTTCGTTGGCGAAGCCCGAACCGGCCGGACCGAAGTCGTTGGCGGAACCGAGGTCGGTTTCTTCGTAGGCAGCCGAGAAGAACAGGCGATCGGGGATGATCGGACCCGACAGGGTCGCGCCCCAGCGCTTTTCCTTGAAGTCGTCGACGATGTTCGGGGTGCCGTCGATCGAGTCGCCGCGCAGGTCGGCGTTACGGAAAGCGTAGAACGCGCTGCCGTGGAACTCGTTCTGGCCCGACTTGGTGACGACGTTCACCAGACAGCCGGTGAATTCCGAATACTCGACGTCGAACGGAGCGAACTCGACCGAGGTCTCGCCGATGGCGTCGAACGGGATCGGCAGCGAGTTACGAGCGGCGAACGGGGTGCCGTTCAGGCCGAACACGTCGGCCTGCACGATGCCGTCGACGGTGAAGGTGTTCGAACGGTCGTTGCCGCCGAGGCACGAGATGCGATCGACTTCGTTGGCGCGGTCGAGGCTGACGCGCGGGTCGATACGGATGATGTCGCGAACGTCGCGGGTGATGGAGGGGAAGCCTTCCAGCGTGTCCTGGCCAAGGGCGATGCCCGGGCCGACGGCCAGCTGCTGCACGTTGGCGCGCGCGGCGGTCACGATGATGAAGTTGTCGGCAGCGGCGCCCGCGTCGGCGGTCAGCTCGAACGTGTAGGCGGTGTTACCGGAGATGTTGATGTACTGGTCTTCGACCGACTGGCCTTCGAAGCCGGAGGCCGTGACGGTGACGGTGTAGGGACCGCCCGAGTTCAGCGAACCGAAGCGGAAAGCGCCGCTGTTGTCGGTCGTCTGGGTACGCACGGTGTTGGTACGGGTGTCGGTGACGGTAACCGTCGCGCCGGGGAGGGCGTTGCCATCCACGTCGGTGACGGTGCCCTGCACGCCCGAGGTGATTTGCTGTGCATAGGCAGCCTGCGGTGCAGCCACGGCAGTGGCGACACTCGCAACGCTGGCAGCGAGGAGATACCTGAGTTTCATGTCCGGAAGATCCCTAGTCTGGATATGGTGATAGGCCGTTCGTTTTGGCGACCGGCCAGCTACTGCACTAAGCCAACAGTTTCTTTGCAGATGGGTGACAGCCTGTCGCGCATCGGACGCGATTCGGACACAGCTTTGGCGTATCCGTGTAATTCCGTTGCGATGCGTTGCTGCAGCGCAACACAATTTCATGCGAAACTTTGTTGAATGCGACGATTATGCCGCAGGATTGTCCTGACGAATCAGGCGAGTCCGATCTCGCGCAGGCGCTGGGCGAGGAAATCGTGCGACAGAATCGGCTCCAGTACCTCGTCACCCGGTTCGATGCATTCCTCCAGCGGGGCGATCATGAAATCCGGCCGGAAGTGCAGGAAGAAGGGCATCGAATAACGCGAGCGCTTGGCTGCCTCGCCGCCCGGATTGACCACGCGGTGGGTGGTTGAGCGCAGCTTGTTGTTGGTGAGGCGTTCCAGCATGTCGCCGACGTTCACCGCCAGCGCACCGGCAGGAGGCGACACGGGGATCCACTCGCCCTGCTTGTTGAGCAGTTCGAGGCCGGCCTCTTCGGCGCCCAGCAGCAGGGTGATGCAGTTGATGTCACCATGCGCGGCGGCGCGGATCGCGCCTTCGGGCACGTCATCGCCGAGCGGCGGGTAGTGCAGCAGGCGCATCACCGAATTGCCGTCGGCCACCGTGTCCTCGAAATAGTCTTCCTGCAGGCCGAGGTGGATAGCGATGGCGCGCAGCACGGTGTCGCCGGCCTTGTCGAATTCGGCGAACAGCGTCTCGAACGTTTCGCGGAAGCCTTCGATCTCGGTCGGCCAGATGTTGGGGGCCATGTAGCTGGCCAGCTTGTGGCCTTCCGGCAGGGTGCGGCCGATGTGCCAGAATTCCTTCAGGTCGTGGACCTCGGCGTCCTTGGCGATCTCCGTGCCGAACGGGGTGTAGCCGCGCGCCCCGCCGCCGCCGGGCAGGTGATAGGACCGCTTGGTCTCTTCCGGCAGTGCGAAGAATTCCTTCGCCAGTTCCTCTGCGCGGTCGATCAGGTCCTGCGGGATCGAGTGATCGCAGACCACGGCAAAGCCGTATTCGGCGAAGCTGCGGCCCAGGTCGTCGGCGATTTCCGACAGCGGACGGGCGAGGGAAACGGTGGCCAGGGTGTCCATTACGAGGTGTCCTACAGGGGCAGCAGCAGGCCGGCGAGGGCCGCGCTCATGAGGTTGGCGAGAGATCCGGCTGCCAGCGCCTTGAGGCCAAGCTTGGCGATGACCGGACGCTGGTTGGGGGCGAGCCCGCCTGTAACCGCCATCTGGATGGCAATCGAGCTAAAATTCGCAAAGCCGCACAATGCAAATGTTACAATCGCCTGCGCGCGGGTGCTCAGCGTGCCGTCAGCCAGCGCGCCAAGGTCGATGAAGGCGACGAATTCGTTGAGCACGATCTTGGTGCCGAAAAGGCCGCCCGCGACCTGCGCCTCGGTCCAGGGAATGCCGAGCAGGTACATGATCGGGGCGAACACCCAGCCGAGGATCTGCTGGAACGACAGGTCCGGCATGCCGAACCAGCCACCGACACCGCCGAGGATGCCGTTGGCCAGCGCGATCAGGGCGACGAAGGTCAGCACCATGGCGCCAACGGCCACGGCCAGCTTCAGACCCGTCTGCGCGCCCTGTGCTGCCGCCTCGATGATGTTCGCGGCGCGGCCGTTCTCGTCGAAATGGGCGGCTGCCTCGACCTCGTGCGGAACCTCGCCCTCGGTCAGGGCGGCGGGGCCTTCGGAACTGATGCGCTTTTTGGGCAGGGCGATCTCGCCCTCGGCTTCCGGCGCGGCTTCGTCAGTGTCGGGCATGATGATCTTCGCCATCAGGATGCCGCCGGGTGCCGACATGAAGGCTGCAGCCAGCAGGATCGGCAGGTAGCTGGAGCCGAGCAGGCCGGCATAGGCCGCCAGGATGGTGCCGGCGACGCCGGCCATTCCCACCGTCATCAGGGTGAACAGGCGCGATGGGGCCAGCGCTTCCAGGTAGGGACGCACGACCAGCGGGCTTTCCGACTGGCCGACGAAGATGTTGGCTGCCGCGCCAAGCGATTCGACCTTGGAGATGCCGGTGATCCAGCCGATTGCGCCGCCCAGCCAGCGCACGATGCGCTGCATGATGCCGAGGTGGTAGAGGATCGACACCAGCGAGGCGAAGAACACGATGACCGGCAGCGCGCCCAGCGCAAAGGTATCCGACAGCGGATTGGCGTCGTTGCTGCCGAACAGGAACTGCGTGCCGGCATCGGCATAGGACAGCAGCGCGGCGACGCCATCGGCCATGGTGCGGATGACAGCGGCCCCGCCATCGGTGCGCAGGACGAGGGCGGCGATACCGGCCTGCAGCGCGAAGGCGGCGCCCACGACGCGCAGGTTGATCTGTCGTTTTGCGTTGGAAAGGAGGAATGCCAGCGCAAGGATGGCGGCAATACCGGCAAGGGAAATCAACTGTGGAGGCACGCGGGCTCCTGTATTTGCGGGATGCGCCCTTTTGCCCGAACGCCTGCTGCATTCAAACGGATTTTCTCCACACCCCTTCCATTTCGCGCCCACGTTGAATAGCCGTCACGGATGGACCAGACATTCGACAATAACCCGCTGCCGCGTTCGCTGTTCGTCTATAGCCTGCTGTATGGCGGGATGACGGTGGTTGCCGGCGTGCTGGCGTTCAAGCAGTTCGCGATCGGCCCGCTGGTGGTGGAGAGCGGCATCCTTGCCTTCCTGCTGCTGGTGGTCATTTCCAGCGCCGTCTCGCAGTTGCACGGCAAGGCCATGGCGGACAGGCTGGTGCTGTGGGGTTTCCTGCCATTGGCTTTTTCCATCGCCCTGATCGGGCTGGTGCTGGCCTTGCCGCCATCGCCCGACATGCCGGCGGAAAACCTCGCCGCCTTCAACACCGTCCATGCGCAGACGCCGCGGATCATGGCTGCCGGGCCGGTCGCCTACGGCGTGTCGCTGCTGCTCAACGTCTGGCTGTTCGACCGGCTGCGCGGCAAGGGGCAGGGCGGCAGTGCCTGGCTGATGGCGCGCGGGGCGATTGCCTCGGCGATCAGCCAGGCCATCGACACGCTGATCTTCATCACGCTGGCTTTCTATGGCGAGTTTCCCATCGGCAACCTGCTGGTCGGCCAGGCCATTGCCAAGATCGTGCTCAGCTTCGTGCTGGTGCCATTCCTGATCGTCGGCGCGGTGGCGCTGGCGAAGCGGCTCGACGGGGAAACGGCCAGGGCGAGTGCCGCGTGAGCGGCAAGGACGCCCTGATCGCGGCGGCGCTGGTGGCGCGCACCCGCGCCTATGCGCCCTATTCGAACTTCCTTGTCGGCTGCGCGGTCGAAAGCATGGACGGTCAGATTGCCGTGGGCGGCAATGTCGAGAATGCCTGCTACCGCCTTGGCGTCTGCGCCGAGCAGTCGGCGCTGTCGGCGGCGCAGGTCGCTTACGGTCTCGGGCGAATTCGCCGCATCGCGATTGTCGGCGGACCACGTGAAGGCAAGGATGTCGGCGCCGTCATGCCCTGCGGCGGTTGCCGCCAGGCGATTGCCGAAGCGGGTAGCGTGAGCGGGACGGATATCGAGGTCATCTGCTGCGACAGCGAGGGGCAGAATGCCGTCAGCATGACCATCTCGGAACTGCTTCCTGCTTCCTTCACCCTCGACACGCCGGACGCCTGACGTGGCAGGAGGTCGCTCGATCCTGCGCGAGCCGTTGCTGCATTTCCTGTTGGCCGGGGCCGCCATATTTGCCGTCGTCGCTGCTTTGCAACCTGAGGATACCTCCGGGCGGCAGATCACCGTGGACCGCGACGACCTGCTCGTCTTCATGCAGGGCCGCGCGCAGGTCTACGAGGAGGGCACCTTTGCCGCCATGCTGGAGGCCATGCCCGCTGTCGAGCGCGAGCAGCTGGTGCGCGATGCCGCCTTGCAGGAGGCGCTCTATCGCGAGGGGCTGGCGCTCGACATAGCCGCCGCCGATCCACTGATCCGCCAGCGCGTGGTGCAGCAGATGCGCATGCTGGTGATCGAGGAGGCCGCTGCCGACATTTCCGTCACCGACGAAGAGGTTGCGGCGCATTTCGAGGACAACCGCGCTCTCTATGCCTTGCCGCCGACGGTGAGCTTCACCCATGTCTTCCTGCGCGGGAACGGGGCCCAGCGCCGGGCCATTGCCATGCGCGGGCAGATGCTGGCGGGCAGCCAGGTGCCCGTGGGCGACCGCTTCCCCTACCAGCGCGCCTATGTCGATGCCGACGGCGAACTGCTCGCCAGCCAGTTCGGCGCGACCTTTGCCGAGGCGGTGCTGACCCTGCCCGAAGGCGAGTGGTCGCAACCGCTGCAATCGCAGCACGGCTGGCACCTTGTCCTGCCAAGCGAGGTCTCCTCCGGCGAGGACGTGGCATTCGAGCAAGTCGAGGCGAGGGTGCGCGAGGACGCGCTGGCCGCCAAGCGCCAGGCGCTGGCCAACGCGGCGCTGGAAGAATTCCTTGGCCAGTACGAGATCACCGTCGCGGACGAGCTTCGGTGACCATGCGGTGGCTGGTCGCCATCCTCGTCGCGCTCGCCTGGGCGATGCCGGCACGTGCCGATGACAATCGCCCGCTCAGCGTCCAGCTGGAAGCTGCGGGAGAAGGCAGATTCACCGCGCGCTGGAAGGTGCCTGCCAATGTCGCCGCGCGCCATGTGCCGCAGCTTTCCGCCGCAGGTTGCGCGGCAGAGGGGGCGAGCCGCAACTGGTCCGATGCCCTGGGCCACTGGCGGGAGGAAGACTGGCGCTGCGACGCGGTGCCCGGCGCACTGACGGTCGACTATCCCTTCGCCAACCCGGCGCTGGCCACCATCGTGCGTTTCACGCCGGAAGCTGGCGGCTCCACCACGACGATCGTCGCGCCTGCCGAGCAGGGGCAGATCGCGCTGTCGGAAGAGCAGGCCGGTGCCACCGGCTGGCCGGGCTTCCTCGGCCTTGGCGTCGAGCACATCCTGATCGGGTTCGATCACCTGCTGTTCGTCGCCGGGCTGATCTTCATCGCCGGCACCTGGCGGCGCGTGCTGGTGACGATCACCGGCTTCACGCTGGCACACTCGGTCACGCTCGCGCTATCCGCGCTCGATATCGTGCGGCTGCCGATTGCGGCGATCGAGGCGGTGATCGCACTCAGCATCGTGTTCCTCGCGGTGGAGATCGTCAAAGGGCGGCGCGACACGCTGACATGGCGGCGGCCGGTGGTGGTCGCAGCGGCATTCGGCCTGCTGCACGGTTTCGGCTTTGCCGCCGTGCTGCGCGAGATCGGCCTGCCGGACGAGGGCTTCGCAGCCGCGCTGCTGGCTTTCAACGTCGGCATCGAGATCGGACAGGTCATCTTCGCGGCGCTGGTGCTGGGCGTCATCGCCTTGCTGGAGCGGTTCGGGCCCAAGGCGTCGGCGACCAATGTCCCGCGCTTCGCCGGCTACGGGGTGGGGATTTTGGCCACTTACTGGATGATAGAGCGGTTGGCAGGGGCGCTGTAATTGCGATAGGCCACGCGTGAGGGGAGACGGCGATGGATGAGGGCGAAAATACCGAGGGCAGCGATGAGCAGCGGCAGGCCGCCTACTGGCGCGCCAATATCCGCCTGCTGGCCATCTTGCTGAGCATCTGGTTCGCCGCGTCCTTCGGCGCGGGCATCCTGTTTCGCGAATGGCTCGACCAGTTCAGCATCGGCGGTTATCCGCTCGGCTTCTGGTTCGCCCAGCAGGGCGCGATCTACGTCTTCCTGGTCCTGATTGCGATCTACGTGGTCGCCATGCGCCGCATCGAGCGCAAGTTCGACCTCGACGACTGAGCGCGCCGATGGAAACGCAGACCCTGATCTACATCTTCGTCGGGCTGAGCTTCGCGCTCTACATCGGCATTGCCATCTGGAGCCGCGCCGGATCGACGGCGGAATTCTATGTCGCGGGCGGCGGGGTGAACCCGGTGGTCAACGGCATGGCCACCGCTGCCGACTGGATGAGTGCGGCCAGCTTCATCTCCATGGCCGGGATCATCGCCTTCTCCGGCTACGATGGCAGCGTCTACCTGATGGGCTGGACCGGCGGATACGTGCTGCTGGCCCTGCTGCTGGCGCCCTACCTGCGCAAGTTCGGCGAGTTCACCGTGCCCGACTTCATCGGCACGCGGTACTATTCCAAGGCGGCGCGCGTGGTGGCGGTGGTCTGCCTGATCTTCATCAGCTTCACCTATATCGCCGGGCAGATGCGCGGCGTTGGCATCGTCTTCAGCCGCTTCCTCGACGTGCCGATCTTCTGGGGCGTGGTGATCGGCATGGGCATCGTCTTCATCTACGCCGTGCTCGGCGGGATGAAGGGCATCACCTACACCCAGGTGGCGCAATATTGCGTGCTGATCTTTGCCTACATGGTGCCCGCCTTCTTCATCAGCTTCCTGGTGACTGGCAATGTCTTGCCGCAACTGGGACTGGGGGCGACGGTAGAGGACGGGTCCAACATGTACGTCCTGCAGAAGCTCGACATGGTGCTGACCGACCTCGGCTTTGGCGCCTACACCGATGGCAGCAAGTCCACGCTCGACGTGTTCTGCATCACCATGGCGTTGATGGTTGGCACGGCGGGCCTGCCGCACGTGATCGTGCGCTTCTTCACCGTTCCCAAGGCCAGCGACGCGCGCAAGTCCGCCTTCTGGGCGCTGGTCTTCATCGCGCTGCTCTACACCACGGCGGGCCCCGTGGGCGCCTTCGCCCGGCTCAACTTCATCGATACGGTGAACGAGCAGGAGTATTCGCAGGCCCCCGAGTGGTTCACCAACTGGGAGGCGAACGACCTGATCGCCTGGCGCGACAAGAACTTCGACGGCCGCATGCAATATCGCCCCGGCGATCCGTTCGAAGGCGCGCCTACCTTCATCGAGGGTGAGACCGGCCTATCCGGCGAGCGGCTGGTGGAGAACGCCACCGTCAACAACGACAACGAGGTCTATGTCGACCGCGACATCATGGTGCTCGCCAACCCGGAAATCGCCAGCCTGCCCGGCTGGGTGATCGCGCTGGTGGCGGCGGGCGGCCTGGCGGCGGCGCTATCGACGGCGGCAGGTTTGCTGCTGGTCATATCCAGCTCGGTCAGCCACGACCTGCTGAAACAGACCTTCCGGCCCAACGTCACGGAGAAGGGCGAGCTGCTGGCGGCAAGGCTGGCGGCGACGGCGGCGATCCTGGTCGCAGGCTATCTGGGTGTGAACCCGCCCGGCTGGGTGGCGCAGGTGGTGGCCTTCGCCTTCGGCCTTGCGGCGGCGAGCCTGTTCCCTGCCATCGTCATGGGTATCTTCTCCAAGCGCATGAACCGCGAGGGGGCGATTGCCGGCATGGTGACGGGCCTTGCCTTCACCTTCCTCTACATCGCCTATTTCAAGTTGTGGGGAGAACCTGCCGCCAACGTGGAGGCCAACTGGCTGCTCGGCATCTCGCCGGAGGGCATCGGGGTGATCGGCATGCTGATCAACTTCGCCGTGGCGATTGCCGTCTCCAGCATGACCAAGGGGCCGCCGCTGGAGGTGCGCAAGCTGGTCGACAACATCCGTGTGCCGCGCGGGGCCGAAACCCCGCACATGCACTGATCACCTAGCGGTTCTGCCGCCCTTCGATCAGGCGGTCGACCAGCGAGGGGTCGGCCAGCGTCGAGGTGTCGCCCAGCGAGCCGTAGTCGTTCTCGGCGATCTTGCGCAGGATGCGGCGCATGATCTTGCCCGAACGGGTCTTCGGCAGGCCGTCGGTGAAATGCAGGTGATCGGGCGTGGCCACGGGGCCGATTTCCTTGCGCACCTGCTGCTTCAGTTCGGCATAAAGCTCGTCGGAAGCCTCCACGCCTTCCATCAGGGTGACGTAGCAATAGATGCCCTGGCCTTTCACGTCGTGCGGGTATCCGACCACGGCAGCCTCGGCGACCTTGGGGTGCAGCACCAGCGCGCTCTCCACCTCGGCGGTGCCCATGCGGTGGCCGGAAACGTTGATCACGTCGTCCACGCGGCCGGTGATCCAGTAGTAGCCGTCCTCGTCCAGCCGGCAGCCGTCGCCGGTGAAGTACTTGCCCTTGAAGGTGCTGAAATAGGCCTCGATGAAGCGGTCGTGGTCGCCGTATACGGTGCGTGCCTGGCCCGGCCAGCTGTGCGTGATGCACAGATTGCCCGATGTCGCGCCTTCCAGCACCTTGCCTTCGTTGTCGACCAGCTGCGGCTGCACGCCGAAGAACGGCTTGCCCGCGCTGCCCGGCTTCATGTCGTGCGCATGGGGCAGGGTGGTGATCATGTGGCCGCCCGTCTCGGTCTGCCACCAGGTGTCGACGATCGGGCAGCGGCCTTCGCCCACCACCTCGTGATACCAGCGCCAGGCCTCGGGATTGATCGGCTCGCCCACCGTGCCCAGCAGGCGCAGGCTGGAACGGTCGTGCCGGGTCACCCAGTCGTCCCCCTCGCGCATCAGCGCACGGATGGCCGTGGGCGCAGTGTAGAAGATATTGACCTTGTGCCTGGCGATCACCTCCCAGAAGCGGCCGTGGTCCGGATAGTTGGGCACGCCCTCGAACACCACGCTGGTGCCAGCGTTCAGCAACGGGCCGTAGGTGACATAGGTGTGTCCGGTGACCCAGCCGATATCGGCACTGCACCAGAACACCTCGCCCGGCTGGTAATCGAAAGTGTAGTGGAAGGTGGTGGCCGCCCAGACGGCATAGCCGCCGGTAGTGTGCAGCACGCCCTTGGGCTTGCCGGTGGATCCGCTGGTGTAGAGGATGAACAGCGGGTCCTCCGCGTTCATCTCCTCGCAGGGGCAGTCCTCGTCGCTGGCAAGGTCGTGGTACCAGTGGTCGCGCCCCGCGGTCATGGCGATATCGCCGCCGGTGTGGCGCACCACCAGTACGCCCGCGACGTCGAGATCGTGGTCCGGCTCTTCCAGCGCGGCGTCGACATTGGCCTTCAGCGGTATGGTCTTGGTGCCGCGCAGGCCTTCGTCGGCGGTGATGACGAAACGGCTGTTGCAGGCCTCGATCCGCCCGGCGAGGGCTTCCGGAGAGAAGCCGCCGAACACCACCGAGTGGATTGCACCAAGGCGGGCGCAGGCAAGCATGGCCAGCAGCCCCTCGATCACCATCGGCATGTAGAGCGTGACGCGGTCACCCTTGGTGACGCCCAGTTTCTTCAGCGCATTGGCCATGCGGACGACTTCGCCGTGCAGTTCGCCATAGGTGAGGCTGCGGGTGGGCGAATTGGGATCGTCCGGCTCGAAGATCAGCGCGGTTCGGTCGGCATGTTCGGGCAGGTGCCGGTCGACGCAATTGTGGCAGAGGTTGAGCGAACCGTCGGCATACCACTTGATGTCGACCGGATCGTAGGACCATTCGCCGGCCTTGCCGGGCTTGGCATACCAGTCGAGCCGTTCCGCCTGCTCCAGCCAGAAACCGTCCGGATCCTGCACCGAGCGGGCATAGAGGGCGTCGTATTCCTCCGGGGTGCAATGCGTGCCGGTGGAACTGGCGGGCTTGCGGACGAAATCGCTCATGGTCGGGCCTCTCCTTTGCCTGCCTATCTAGCGGGCGAGAGGCTTGGGACAAGGGCGACTAGGCAGCGTCGGGCTGGTTTGCCGGATGCGCGCGTTCGAAAGCGGGAAGGACGAGACAGGCCTGCTCGATCCGCAAGGTGCGGGGGCTGTCCGACAGGTCGTAATCGAAGCGGCGCGCGTTGTAGAGTTGTGGGATCAGCACCGCCTCGAACAGGCCGGGCGCGTCGAACAGGAAATCGCCGGTATCCAGTTGCTCCAGCCGTCTTTCCAGCGGGCGCAGGGTCTTGGCGAGCCAGTGGCGATACCAGGTGTCGATGGCCTCCTGCTCCTGTCCCAGCTCGTTCTTGAGATACTTGAGCACCGGCAGGTTGAGCGGCGCGTGCAGTTCGGTGGCGATGGCATAGGCCAGCTCGCGCGCGGTATAGCGCTGCTCGATATCCGCAGGGAGCAGAGGCTGTTCCGGGTAGCGCTCCTCCAGCCACTCGATGATCGCCATGCTTTGTGCCCGGTCGCGGCCGTCAGCTTCCAGCATCGGCACCCCGGCAAAGGGATTGCGCGCGGTGAAGGCCTGGCTGCGCTGGGCGCTTTCGAGCAGGTTCACCGGCTCCTGCTCGTAGGGCAGGCCCTTCAGTTCCAGCGCGCAGCGCAAGCGGTAGCTGGTCGAGCTTCGCCAATATCCGTACAGCTTCATCGCAACCTCCGGCGCGTTCGTTCATTGGTGCACTACACCATGCCGATGCGCGGGGCATTGTGCAATAAAGTTTCACGTGATACTAAATGGCCATGAGCTACCAGACGGGTTTTCTCAACCACTTCGCCACAGAGGCAGTCGCGGGCGCGCTTCCCGAGGGACGCAACTCGCCGCAACGCCCTGCTTTCGGCCTCTACGCCGAACAGTTCAGCACCACCGCCTTCACCGCGCCGCGGGCAGAGAACCGGCGCAGCTGGCTCTACCGGATGCGGCCGACCACGGCGCACGGGGCGTTTCAGCCCTACGCCGGGGCCAGACTGTTCGCCGCGCCCGACGGCAGCCGCACGACGCCGAACCGGCTGCGCTGGGACCCGCTGGCCATGCCGGAAACCAGCGTCGATTTCGTCGACGGCATGGTGACCTATGCCGGCAACGGTTCGCCCTCCGAGGGCGGCATCGGCATACATCTCTACGCCGCCACGGCCAGCATGGACACGCGTGCCTTCCAGAACAGCGATGGCGAGATGCTGCTCGTGCCGCAGCAGGGCGGCCTGCGGGTGGTGACCGAGCTCGGCGTCATGGACGTGGAACCGGGCTTCATCGCGCTGGTCCCGCGCGGCATGCGCTTTCGGGTGGAACTGACCGGCGGCCCCGCGCGCGGCTATGTTTGCGAGAACTTCGGCGCGCCCTTCCGCCTGCCCGACCTCGGCCCCATCGGCGCCAACGGCCTTGCCAACCCGCGCGATTTCGAAACGCCCGTCGCCTGGTTCGAGGACCGCGACGAGCAATTCGAGATCGTCCAGAAATTCAACGGCAAGCTGTGGACCACCACCATCGACCACTCGCCCTTCGACGTGGTCGCCTGGCACGGCAATTCCGCGCCCTGCCGCTATGACCTAGCGCGGTTCAACACCATCGGCACGGTCAGCTTCGACCATCCGGATCCCTCGATCTTCACCGTGCTGACCAGCCCCAGCGACACGCCGGGCACAGCCAATTGCGACTTCGTGATCTTCCCGCCACGCTGGATGGTGGGCGAGGACACCTTCCGTCCGCCGTGGTTCCACCGCAACCACATGAGCGAGTTCATGGGACTGGTGAAGGGCGTTTACGACGCCAAGGAAGGCGGCGGGTTCGTCCCCGGCGGCGCATCGCTACACAATCAGTTCAACGGGCACGGACCGGACGCTGAAAGCACGCAGAAGGCGATGGAAGCGGACCTGAAGCCCGTGAAAATCGACGACACGCTGGCCTTCATGTTCGAAAGCCGCGCCATCATCCAGACGACTCAGTTCGCCATGACCGGCGGCCACCTGCAAGACGATTACGATGCCTGCTGGACAGGCTTCGAGAAAGCGAAACTCCCCGAATGACCGACACGATCGACTTCACGCATGACGCCAGCGCTACCAGCTGGGTGGAAAGCGCCAACGGCCATCCGCACTTCCCGGTGCAGAACCTGCCACTGGGTGTCTTCTCCCCGTCGGGCGAAGGCAAACCGCGTGGCGGCATGGCGATTGGCGACATGATCCTGGACGTCGCCGCCGTGGCCGACATGCTGGAAGGCGATGCCGCCAATGCCGCGCGGCTGGCCGGCAATGCGACGCTGAACGACCTGCTGGCCAAGGGGCAGGGGGCCACGCGCAAGCTGCGCCAGGCCGTCTTCACCCTGCTGACCGACGACGGCAAGAAGAAGGCCGTCAGCGAAGCGCTGTACAAGGCCGAGGACTGTACCCTGCACCTGCCCGTGCATATCGGCGACTACACCGATTTCTACACCGGCATCCACCATGCCACCAACATCGGCAGCCTGTTCCGTCCGGACAATCCGCTGCTGCCGAACTACAAGTACGTGCCCATCGGCTACCATGGCCGCACCTCCTCGGTGCGTCTGTCGGGCGTGAACGTGAAGCGCCCCAGCGGCCAGACCAAGGCGCCCGATGCCGACAAGCCCAGCTTCGGTCCGTCGAAGCGGCTCGACTACGAGCTGGAGATGGCCATCTGGGTGGGTGAGGGCAATGCGCTGGGCGAGCCGATCCCGATCGGCGAGGCGGAAAGCCATATCGCCGGTATCTCCATCCTAAACGACTGGTCGGCGCGCGACATCCAGGCGTGGGAATATCAGCCGCTCGGCCCGTTCCTCGCCAAGAACTTCCACTCCACCATCAGCCCGTGGATCGTGACGCTCGACGCGCTCGCACCCTTCCGTGAGGCGCAGCCTGCGCGTCCCGCAGGCGATCCGGCACCGCTGGACTACCTTTCCGATGCGGAAGACCAGGCGCACGGCGCCTTCGGCGTGACGATGGAGGTCTATCTCTCGACCGCCAAGATGCGCGAAGATGGCGAGGCACCGCACAAGCTCAGCTCCGGCCCGATGACGGCCATGTACTGGACGGCGGCGCAGCTGGTCACCCACCACGCGGTCGGCGGGTGCAACATGCAGCCGGGCGATCTGCTCGGCACCGGCACGCTGACCAGCGGCGAAGATGGCGGCGAAGGCAGCCTGATCGAGCTGACCGAGGGCGGCAAGAAGCCGATCAGCCTGCCCAACGGCGAAACCCGCACCTTCCTGGAGGATGGTGACGAGGTGATCATGGTCGCTTTCGCGGAAAAGGACGGTTTCGCGCGGATCGGCCTTGGCGAATGTCGGGCGACGATTATAGGCTGACCTCCTGAGAGGGAGGACCATGCTGCATCGTTGGAACATCGCCGGGGCCGCCGCGCTGGCGCTTGCCGCCTGTGCCGGACCTGAGGCCGCGCAACCGGGCATCGAGACGCGCGACGCGCCGCTGCTGGAAGTGGACGGCCTGCAGTTCCGCGATCTCGACCGCAATGGCGCGCTGACGCCTTACGAGGACTGGCGCCTGTCGCCCGCAGAACGTGCCGCCGATCTCGTGCCGCGCATGACGCTGGCAGAGAAGGCCGGGCAGATGGTGGTCGGTTCGCTGGCAGGCAATGCCCCGATGGGCCAGCCGGCGACCGGTTATGACCTTGAAGCCGTCCGGGCGACGGTGGTCGATCGCGGCATCACCCACCTGATCTCGCGCCTCGCCACCACCAATGCCGCGCTGGCCGAGGCCAACAACGCCGTGCAGCAGGCGGCAGAGAACGGGCGGCTGGGCATCCCCGCCGTCGTGATGACGGACCCCCGCCACGGCTATACCGAACTGGCGGGCGCCAGTGTCGAGGGCGGGCAGTTCGCGCAGTTCCCCAACGGCGTGGGCATCGCCGCGCTCGACGATCCCGAATTCGCTGAGGCCTATGCCGTACTGGTGCGCGAGGACTTGCGCGCGACCGGGTTCACCATGCTGCTCGGCCCGCAGATCGACCTGGCGACCGAACCGCGCTGGCCGCGCAACTTCGATACCTATGGCGAGGATGCTGCCGTATCGGCGCGCACCGCAGCGGCCTTCGTGCGCGGCCTGCAGGGTGGCGACGAGGGGCTGACCCGAACCAGCGTTGCCGCGGTTATCAAGCACTTCGCCGGCTATTCCGCCTCGCGCACCGGGTTCGACGCGCACAATTACTATGGCCGCCACTCGCTGCTGAACGCGGCCGAATGGCAGCAGCATATCCGCCCGTTCGCAGGCGCCTTGCAGGCCAGTCCCGCCGGGGTGATGCCCGCCTATTCGATCCTGCAGGAGCTGGAACTGGACGGCGAATTGGTCGAGCAGGTGGGCGTTGGCTACAACCGCTACCTGCTCACCGACGTGCTGCGGGGGCAGCTTGGTTTCGACGGGGTGATCCTGTCCGACTGGGCGATCACCAAGGACTGCAGCGTCGAGTGCGTGGAAGGCCATCCGGAAGGCGAGCCGCCAAGTTTCGCCACCGTCTCCACCGCCTGGGGTGTCGAAGACCTGTCCGAGGCGGAACGCTTCGCCAAGGGCCTGCAGGCCGGGTTGGATATCTTCGGCGGAGTCGATGATCCGTCGCCGCTGATCGAGGCCGTCGAAAGCGGGCTGGTGGACGAGGCGCTGGTCGATGCCGCGGTAACGCGCATCCTGGTGCAGGCGTTGGAGCTTGGCCTGTTCGAAGACCCGTTCGTCGACCCTGTCGCCGCCGAAGCCGGGATCGGCACGGAGGAGGAGCTGGCCATGGGCCGGCAGGCCATGGCGGAGTCCATGGTGCTGCTGCGCCGGGATGAAGCCACGCCGCTGCCGGAGGGCACGAAGGTCATCCTCTTCGGTCTCAATGCCGACCTTGCCCGCGCCGCCGGGCTGGAGCCGGTCTCGGATCCTGCCGAGGCGGATCTCGCCGTGCTGCGCACGCGCTCGCCGTCGGAATTGCTGCACCCGCAGTACATATTCGGCTCGATGCACCAGGAAGGCAGCCTGGCCTTTCCGGACGATCACGAGGCGCTGCAATTCATGGCATCGCTCCCGGCAGACCTGCCGCTGGTGGCGGATGTGCAGCTGGATCGCCCCGCCATCCTGACGCCGTTCGACGATGCGGCGATCCTGCTGGCCAGCTTCGGTGCCAGCGACGCGGCCCTGCTGGACGTGTTGACCGGCAAGGCCCCTCCGCGCGGTCGGCTGCCTTACGAATTGCCGCGCAGCATGGCAGCGGTCGAAGCGCAGCGTCCGGGCGCAGCGGCGGACAGTGCCGACCCGCTGTTCCCGCTCGGATACCGGCTGGAGGCGGACTAAAGCCTGCCTTGGGGCGCCTCAAGAAGCGCCCATATTGCGGGGCAGGAGACAGAACCCATCTCCTTGGCAAAGGAGAATAGCCATGATCGAAGTGAGAAAGTTCGACACGCTCGGCAAGGCCAACCACGGTTGGCTGGATGCCAATTTCCACTTCTCTTTCGCGCAGTATTTCGACCAGCGCCGGATGCACTGGGGCAAACTGCGCGTGTGGAACGACGACATCATCGCGCCGCGCAGCGGCTTCCCGCCGCACCCGCACGACAACATGGAAATCATCACCTACGTCCGCAAAGGCGCGATCACTCACAAGGACAGCCTTGGCAACGAAGGCCGCACCGAAGCGGGCGACGTGCAGGTGATGACTGCCGGCACCGGCATCACCCACGCCGAGTACAACCTGGATGACGAGGAGACCCACTCCTTCCAGCTGTGGATCCTGCCCGACCGGCAGGGCCATCCGCCCAGCTGGGGGACCAAGCGTTTCCCGAAGGACGCGCGTTCGGGCCGGTTCGACGTGCTCGCCAGCGGACGCGATGGCGACGACGAGGCGCTGCGCATCAACAGCGATGCGCGGGTGCTTGGTGCGACCATCGCGGCAGGCGAAACGGTCGAATACGACCTTGGCGGCCGCAAGGGCTACCTTGTCCCCGCTACCGGCAAGCTGGAGATCGAGGGCGAGGTGGCCGAAGCACGCGACGGCGTGGCCATTGCCGACCTCGATACCCTGCGCGTGAAAGCGCTGGAGGACAGTGAAGTGGTGCTAGTGGATACCGCCTAGTCGAGCAGGGTGTACTGGTCCTCGCAGCCGTTCTCCTCGAGGAACTGCGGCAGGTCCGGTACATCCTCGCCGCCAGTATCGACTAGTCTAAAGGTCAGCTTGGTGATGCTGCCGCTATCGACGTTTTCGAAAGTCAGCATCACCGGCTGGTCGCTGTCCAGCGGCTCGAGAGACAGGTCAGCGAAATGGTGCTCTCCGCGGAACCTTGCTGCGCCGACAATCTCGCCCCCGTCATCGATTACCCGATAGGTTTCCCACCGCGATGTGTCGGCGCGCCAGAGCCGCCATTCGACATGAGCAGGCACGCAGACGACTTGCGAGTAGCCGACATCGGGATCGAAGACGGTGCGAGGTGGCTGATCATCCTCCGGCGATGAAACGCGGGTCGCGCCCAGTGAATCGCGGGAATCGACCCTAACGGGCACCAGCGTGCGCTCCAGAATCGAAGACTGCCTCGCCACCAGTTCGCCTTCGCCAAGCACGAACGTACCGGGCCCTACAATGATGCGGGTGCGACCATCTTCCAGCACGGTAATCTTGTCGCCATCCAGCAAGTCGATCGGGAGGCCGTCAGGAATTTCACGTCCGACAGGAAATTCGCTGGCGGAAGGCCCGGTCGACTTCACAATGATGCCCGCGAGCGCGCTGGCCGGCAGCAAGCTGCCTGCAAGCAAGGCTAACCCCACGGCCAGGCGAGCGAGACCGGTCATCGGCGGAGCATAGCTGCCGTGGGGTCTCGTGCAAAGGCGAGGGCCTGGCCCTATTCGTGCCGCAGCGCGTCGATCGGGTCGAGTTTGCTGGCGCGGTGAGCCGGGTAATAGCCGAAGATGATACCCATCACCGCCGAGAACACGAAGCTGACGATCACCACGGTCGGGTTGAAGATGAAGGGAATGTCGAAGGCGCCGGTCAGCATCACCGAGAAGCCCAGCGACAGCAGGATGCCGATCAGTCCGCCGAAGCAGCACAGCACGACGGCTTCGGTCAGGAATTGCAGCCGCACCTCGCGCGCCAGTGCGCCGATGGCCAGGCGGATGCCGATTTCGCGGGTCCGCTCGGTTACCGAGACCAGCATGATATTCATGATCCCGATGCCGCCCACCAGCAGGCTGATCGCGGCGATGGCGGTAATCACCAGGGTCATGACACCGGTGATCTGGTTTACCGTGTCGTTGATCTCCGCCGTGTCGACGATGTTGAAGTTGTTCTCTTCGCCTTCCTGAATCACCCGGCGTTCGCGCAGCAGGCTGATCAGCTGGTCCTGGATGGCGCCGGAATCGTAGACCGGGTCATACTTCACCACGAAGAACTGCACGTCCTGGCTGCCGGTGAAACGGCGCTGCACCGTCTTGAGCGGCATGAACACGATATCGTCGGCATCGTTGCCGCCGCCCACGGCATTAGCGCGTTCGTCGATCACGCCGATCACCTGGCAGGCGACATTGCCCACGCGCATCTGCTCGCCGATGATCTGGTCGGGCAGGAAGATCTCCTCCACTACCTTCGGGCCGACGATGCAGACTGCTTCGCCGCGAGATTCCTCGCGTTCGGAAAAGCCGCGGCCTTGCACGATCTCGATGCCCTGGGCGCCGAAGAAACGGGTGTCCGCGCCCTGCACGGTGGTGCCCCAGTCCTGCCCGTTGTGGAAGGCGGTGGTATTGCTCTGTACCGATCCAGCGGCGTGTTCCACGCCCGGAATCTGCAATTCGACCGCGCGCACGTCCTCGCCGTCGAAGGGCGGGGCGGGGATGTTGGGATCGACGCGGGTGGGGAAGATGATGAAGGCATCGGAACCCAGGCCCGAGATCGTCTCCTGTGCGTCTGCCCGCAGGCCCGCACCCAGCGAAACCATGGTGATGACCGAGGCCACACCGATGATGATGCCCAGCGTCGTCAGGAAGCTGCGCAACAGGTGTCGCCTGATCTCGCGCAGGGCGAGCAGCATGGTGGCACCGATCATTCCCAGCATCAGGCAGGCTCCCCGCTAAGCGCTGCGGCGCGCTTGCCGCGGTCAACCCGCTCCACCAAGCCATCGCGGAAGTGCACGATCGTCTTGGCGAATTGCGCCATTTCTTCCTCGTGCGTCACCATCAGCACGGTGATCCCGTTGCGATTGAGTTCGGACAGCAGTTCCATGATCTCGATCGACCGTTCGGTGTCGAGGTTGCCGGTCGGCTCGTCCGCCAGCAGCACGTCGGGATTGGTCACCAGGGCGCGGGCGATGGCCACGCGCTGCTGCTGACCGCCGGAAAGCTCGGCAGGGGTATGGTGCGCCCATGGCAGCAGCCCGACCTGGTCGAGCGCGCGTTCGGCAGCTTCCTGCCGCACGGCCTTCTTCTCGCCGCGATAGAGCAGCGGCAGTTCGACGTTCTCCAGCGCGGTGGTGCGCGCCAGCAGGTTGAAGCCCTGGAAAACGAAGCCGAGGTAGCGGCGGCGCAGCAGCGAACGCTGGTCGCGGCTGAGTGCCTGCACTTCCACGCCGCGGAAGCGGAACACGCCGCTGGTCGGCACGTCGAGGCAGCCGAGGATGTTCATCGTCGTCGACTTGCCCGAGCCCGATGGCCCCATCACCGCGACGAAATCGCCGCGATCGATGGTCATGTCCACTCCCTTCAGCGCCTGGAACGCGGCCGCGCCCTCGCCAAAGGTCTTGGTGATGCCTTCCAGTTCTATGAGGTGTGCGTCGCTCACTCGCCGCCCGCCCTGACGCCGGTGACGACTTCCATGCCCACTTCCAGCTCGTCGGACGTCACCACCGTCTGGCGACCGTCGCTCTGGCCGGTGACGACTTCGATGGCGCGCAGGCTGCCGTCCTCGTCCACCACGTGTACCCGCTGGCGGCTGCCGACGCCGATGCTGGCGCCCTGTTCGTCGTCGAGGCCGAACTGCTGGTTGCCGAAGATGCCGGTGCTTTCCTCTTCCTCGTCCGGGTCGAAGCGCAGCGCGCCATTGGGCACGAGCATGGCGACGCCGGTGCTCTGGGTGGCGATGGTGGCGGTGGCGGTCATGCCGGGGCGCAGCAGGCCCTCGTCGTTGACCACGATCAGCCGCGCCTCATAGCTGACCACCTGCTGCGACTGCTGTTGCTGCTGGTCGGACAGGGCAATGTTGTTGGAGGCGAGGTCCACCCGTTCCACCGTCGCGGGGAAACGCCGGCCGGGATAGGCGTCGACGGTGAAGGCGGCCTCCTGGCCGGGCTGCACCTGGCCGACATCGGCCTCGTCGATGGAGACGCGCAGCTGCATGGTGCCGAGGTCCTCTGCCAGCACGAACAGCGTCGGCGTGTTGAAGCTGGCAGCCACGGTCTGGCCCGGTTCCACCTGGCGCGCGAGCACCACGCCGGAGACGGGCGAGCGGATCACCGCGCGATCGCGATTGGTCTGCGCGCTGGAAAGCTGGGCCTGGGCGCTGGAGACATTGGCGCGCGCCGAAGCGACAGCTGCCTCGCCGCGGCGCACGGCGGCCTCGGCCTGCTCCATCTCGGCCTGGCTGGGCACCCGGCCGCCGGACAGGCGCTGGACTTCCTGCAGGCGCGAAAGCTGGGCGGCATCGGCCTCCAGCGTAGCCTGCGCCTGCGCCACCGAAGCACGCGCTGCGTTGAGGTTGGCGCGGCCCTGGGTGATCTGGTCCTCGATCACGTCGGTATTGATGCGGGCCAGCACCTGGCCACGGGTCACCTGGTCGTTCACGTCGACCAGCACGTCGTCGATCCGGCCGGAGACTTCGGAGCCGACCTCGACCTGGTTGGTGGGCCGCAGGTTGCCGGTCGCCACCACGGTAAGGTCGAGCGAACGCTCTTCCACTTCGGCGGTGATGTAATCGGGGCCGTCATCGCCGCCCGAAAACACCGTCGACAGCGCAATCAGCAGCACCAGCACGGCGGCGATGATCCAGACGATGCGGCGCTTGTACCAGGGCCGTTCCTTGGCGGCTTCGAGGTAGTCGCCGATATCCTGTGCGTTGGTCATGTCGGTATCGCTCATTGTGCGGTCCTGTCGCTATTGCCGGTCTGTTCGAAGCGGGCTTCGACGACAGGCGGAATGTCGTCATCGGAAAGGGTCCAGCCGCCGCCCAGCGCCTGGGTCAGGCGGACAAAGGCGGTGGCGCGGTCGGCCTCTGCACCGACCAGCTGGTTGCGTGCCGAGAGCAACTGGTTCTCGGCCGTCAGCAGGGTGCGGAAATCGACCAGTCCCGCCTCGTACTGGCTGCGAGCCAGCAAGGCGGCGTTGTTGGCGGCGTCCACCGCTTCCTCGTTGATGCCGACGCGCTGGTCGGCGGTGCGCTGGTCGACGGCAGAGCTTTCCACGTCTTCCAGCGCGCCGAGGATGGTCTGCTCCCATGCAGCCAGCGAGGCGCGTGCGCCGGCCTCGGCGCTGTCGACCTGTGCGGCAGTACGCCCGCCGTCGAACAGCAGCTGGCTGACACCGGCGAAAATGCCGCCGGTGACGATGTCGAACAAGCTGCCGGCATTCACCGGACCCGTTCCAATCGAGCCGGACAGGCGGACCAGCGGCAGCAATTGCGCACGTGCCACGCCGATGCGGGCGGTGCTGGCGACCAGGCTGGCTTCGGCTGCGCGCACGTCGGGACGGCGGCGCAGCACTTCGGCCGGGGCTTCGAACCCGGCCAGCATGGGCGGCGTGGGAACCGAGGCGGACTGTTCCGCCAGGAAGGCTTCGAGCACGCGTCCCGGCGGTTCGCCGATCAGCGTGGAAATCGAGTTGGCCGTGGCCGTCAGACTGCTTTCCAGCAGCGGGATGGTGGCGGCGGTCTGAGCGCGCTGGGTGCGCGCCTGTTCCACGTCGAGGCTGGAGACCAGCCCGGCCTGGTTGCGCCAGCGGGCGATCTGCAGGTTATCGTCCTGGTAGGCGAGGGTGGAGCGGGCGATGGCCAGCTGCTCTGCCGTGGCGCGGGCATTGATGGTGGCCACGGCCACCTGCCCGACGATCAGGCGCTGCAGGTCGGCCAGCGAATAGCCCTGTGCGGCAAGGTCTCCCTCGGCGGCAGCGACATTGCCGGAGATCTGCCCGAACAGGTCCATCTCCCACGACGCATCGGCGCCCAGGTTGAACTGTACCCCGTCGCGCGCGAAGTCGCCGATGTCGCGATTGGCCCCGCCGCTGGCGGAAAGCGACGGCAGGTAGCCCGCGCGGGCCTGCACCAGCGAAGCGCGCGCCTGGTCCAGCCGGGCAGCGCTCTGCGCAAGATCGCGGTTCTCGAGGATCGCCTGCTCGACAAAGCCGGTGAGCAGCGGATCGTCCAGCATCGTCCAGTATTCGGTAAGGTCGGTGGAGACCGGAGCCGGGTCGGACACCTGCCAGTCGGCAGGCACGGCCACTTCGGGCTGCGCGATATCGACAGTGGGCGTTGCACAGGCTGCCAGTGCCAGCGGTGCCGTGGCCGCCAGCATACAGCGTCGCGCTGTCATGAAACTGCCCATGCGGATATTCCCACCCATTTACTTGTCCGTCCCCGTCAAATGCTTATCGCTGGATAGTATCTGTTCCAACCAGTTGCTTGTCACAATGCGTAACAGGCCGCATTACCGTGTTATCCACGCAACAAAGTGAAACCCGTGCGCAGCTTTAAAATTCTTCTCGTCAGCTTGCTGGTGGCTTTCGCGTTGCTCGCTCGTCCGGCTGCCGCGCATCCTGCCCCCTTCAGCTATCTCGACGTCCAGCTCGAGGAGCAGGGCATCGAAGGCAGTTTGACTGTTCACACGATCGACGTTGCACACGAACTCGGTATCGAGGAACCGTCGACCCTGCTCGACGAACGTGTATTAGCGTCTCAATACAGTAATATCAAGTCGCTGCTGCAACAGCGAATCGTGATGTCGGACGGCGATGGTGCGCGAATCGCATTGGAATTCAACGAAATTGTCCCTGCGCCGGAGGAAGATGCTCTGCAGCTGACCTTCCGGGCCGACGTGGTCCAGCCTCCGGAACTGCGCATCGACACCAACCTGTTTCCCTACGATCCGGCGCACCAGACCTTCGTCAATCTCTACGAGGACGGGGAACTGCGGCAGCAATTCCTGTTCGATGCGGACACTGCGCCGCAGGCTCACTACGCCGGCACCGCGGCGGGCGTGGCGGCAGTGTTCGGCACCTTCGTGCCCTCCGGCGCGCACCACGTGGTGATCGGGCCGGACCATGTCCTCTTCATCATCGGGCTGATCCTGCTGGGCGGATCGCTGCGCCGGTTGGCGATCATCGTCACCGCCTTCACCGTGGGCCATTCGGTCACGCTGGCGCTGGCGGCCACGGGCACCTTCGCGCCGCCGGCCTGGCTGGTGGAGCCGCTGATCGCGCTCAGCATCGTGGTGGTGGGGGTAGACAACCTGCTGCGCAAGGAAGGGCAGCGCGACCTGCGCCACTGGTTCGCGCTGCTGTTCGGCCTGGTGCACGGATTCGGCTTCGCCTTCGTGCTGCGCGAATTCGGCCTGCCGCAGGATAGCCTGGCCTGGTCGCTGCTGGCCTTCAACATCGGCGTCGAAATCGGTCAGCTGGCGATTGTCATCCCCGCTGCGCTGGTGCTGGCCTGGCTGCGGCCGCGATACCCACTCGTAACAAAACGTATCGTCACCATCGGTTCGCTTGCGGTCATCCTCGCAGGTGCCTATTGGTTCGTTGACAGAGTCCTGAGTTTGGGGAGCGGATGACAATGCAACGCGCGGTAGTACTTTCGGCAATCGTTCTGGGCGGCATGGCCGTTACCGGCGTCATGGCACAGGGGCTGCCGGGCATCGAGGAGGCCGAACAGGTTTCCGAAAACGTGTGGCGCATTCCCGGCGCGGGCGGCAACAGCGTTGTCTTTGTCCGGTCGGAGGACGTGGTGTTGGTGGATACCAAGCTGCCCAATTCGGGCGAAAGCATCCTCGCCGAGATCCGCAAGATCACCGACAAGCCGGTGACCTACGTCATCAACACCCACTCGCATCCTGACCACGTCGGCTCCAACGCCTTCTTCGCCGAGAACGACGGCGTGCAGGTGGTGGCCCAGGCCAACACCGCGGCGCGCATGCGCGAAGGCGGCGGTCCGTTCCCGCCCAACCGCGTGGACATGGAATTCACCAACTACCGCGCCATCGGCGAAGGGGCCGACAAGGTGGAAGTGCATTACTTCGGCGCAGGTCACACCGATGGCGACGCCTTCATCTTCTTCCCCGAAGACAAGGTGATGATGGCGGGCGACATCTACGCCTGGCACATGAGCCCGCTGATCGATCCGGCTTCGGGCGGGTCCATGCTGGCGCTGCCGACCACGGTCACCGCCGCCTATTACAACGTGCCCGATGCCGAGACTGTCCTTGCCGGCCATGGCAGCGCGCACACGCGCGAGGAGTTCCTCAGCTGGATCACCTTCAACCGTGGCCTGGTGCAGGTGGCGGAGCAGACCGCGCAGATGGGCGGGACCCCGGAAGACGCGCTGGCTCGCCTCGAGGGCGTTCCCAGCTTCGCCATCTTCATGGGTGACGAGCCGCTGCCCGGCCTCGAGTATGGTGGTACCCCGCGCGGGCGTGCCTACATCAACCTGATGGTCGCCTTCGAAGAACTGCGCGGCGAGGAAGCCCAGCTGCGCATGGGGATTGACCCGTCGGAGATTCCTCCCCGACAGTGATGGCATGACCGCCACCGCATTTGCCGACGATCACGCTGCCCTGCGCGCGGCCTGCGTGCCGGGCGTGGGCCTGTGCACCATCGCCAATATCGAGGGCAGCTTCTCCCGCCGCCTTGGCGCGCAGCTGGCCGTGCTGCCCGATGGCAGCGTGGTCGGCAGCCTCGCCGACGGTTGCCTCGAACAGGAACTGGCGCGCGAAGTGGTGAGTGGCGGGGAGCGGCGGGTGATCCGCTATGGCGCGGGCTCTCCCAAGATCGACTTCCGCCTGCCCTGTGGTGGCGGACTGGACATCCTGATCGACCCGGTGCCCGATACCGCGGCCTGTGCGGCTGCGGTCGAACAGCTCAAGCAGCGCGCAGAGGCGCGACTGGCTCTGCCGGAGCCAAGCCCGCTGGCGGTGCGCCGCTACGTGCCCCAGCTGCGGCTGGTGCTGTTCGGTGAGGGGCCGGAACTGGCCGCCATGGCCCATGTCGCGGAGGCGTCGGGCATGGCGGTGGAGGCGCACGGGCGCGACGACGGCGGATTGTCGCTTGGCCAGTTGCCCGAAGGGATCGCGGCTGATCGCTGGACCGCCATCGTGCTGCTGTTCCACGACCATGAGTGGGAACGCGCGATCCTCGAATGGGCGCTCACCACGCCCGCCTTCTTTATCGGCGCGCAGGGCGGGGCGCCCGCCCGTGCCCAACGCGAGGCGGACCTTGTCGGCGCAGGTTTCGCTCCGGAGCAGGTGGCCCGCATCGCCAGTCCGATCGGCACGGTGATGCACAGCCGCGAGCCGTTGGCGCTGGCGCTTTCGACGCTGGCAGGCATCTCCGGCGAATACGAACTGCGCCACCCGCACCACCGTGTCGACGCCCGCTGACAGCCAGCCACTAGTGGCCGTGCTCGCCGCCGGACGCGCGAGCCGCTTCGGTGGCGGCAAACTGGACGAAGACTGTGCGGACAAGCCGGTGGGGCAATGGGTGCTCGATGCAGTCGTGGCGGCAGGGTTGGAGCCGTCCTTAATCGTGGTCGGGCCGGAGGCTCCGCAATTTGCGCGTGAAGCGGCTGGCTGGCGCCTGCTGACCAATCCAGCGCCCCAAGATGGCCTTGGTGGCTCCGTCGCCATCGCCGCGCGCGAGGCGGAACGCCAATCGCGTGCGCTGCTGGTCGTGCTGGCAGACATGCCGCTGGTTGCTCCCGAACACCTGCGCCGCCTCACCCAATGCGGGACAAGCGCTGCGTCGAGCTATCCCGACGGGCGAACAGGCGTGCCTGCCTGCATCGCTGCGCAGGATGTAGGCAAGGCCGCGCGTCTCGATGGCGATAGTGGGGCGGGCCCGATGCTGGCAGGTCTTGCATCGCTGGAGGTTGTCGAACCCGATCCTGGCACCCTGCTCGACGTCGATACACCCGAAGACCTCGAACGGATCAGCGCCATCCTCGCCGCGCGCTAGGCGCGGGTCACCACCGGATCGCGCGTGCGCTGGACGCCGATGTGGCAGATCCGCCCGTCGCGCAGGGTGTAGGTCACCTTCACCCCGACCTCGGCAAAGTCGTCCTTCGCCAGTGGCGCCACCACGAAGTCCGGCGCGTCGGCGATGGCGGTAAAGCGGCTGGTGCAGTCGACCACGATCCGCTCGTCGCTGGCGTCGAGGTCGTGGATCGTCAGCGTCTCCCGCACCGTCCTGAACATGGCGGTGTAGAAGTCCGCGATGCCCTGCGCGCCCTCGATCCTGGGCACCGAACCGAGTTCGAGCACCACGTCGTCGGTATAGAAGCGCGTGTAGCGCTGCGGATCGCCGTTGGAGAAGGCGGCGGCATAGGCGTGGTAGGCAGCCAGCTGGCTGGGATGCCCGCCCAGCGGGGGCAGGGTAGTGACGCCCACGCCCGGCGGCCAGGCGGCGGTGGTCAGCACCCTCACCTTCTGGTCTTCGTCGAGGTCGTAGCGGGCGAGGAACTTCACCGTCAGGCTGTCGCCCGGATGCAGTTCGCCGAAGGGGAAATCCGGGCGGTGCGAGGTCGCGTGGAAGTCCATGTCGATGTCGGCGAAGACGGTCCGCTCGTCCTGCAGGTAATGCTGCACGCGCGGGCACTCGCGCACGCCGTCATGCGCCCAGTGCAGGAATTCGCGCATCCCCTGATGCCCTCGCCGGACACCGCTTGCAGAGCGCATTTCACAGTCCTCGGCAAAGAAGCGCTCGACGAGGCTGTCGTCGTCGCCCGTCAGGAAGCAGGCGAGGTAGGCTTCGTAGTCGAAGCTCAATGCGCTTCCTTGGGCGTTTCCATGATCTCGGTCAGCTGGCCGAGCATGTCCTTGGGATGGACGAAGAAGATCGGCGTGCCGTGCGCCCCGATGCGCGTGGGGCCGAGGATGCGCTTGCCCATTGCCTCGAACTCGGCGCGCGCCGCTTCGATATCGGGCACTTCGAAACAGATGTGGTGCTGCCCGCCTGCCGGGTTCTTGGCGAGGAAGTTGGTTACCGGCGATGCCTCGCTGAGCGGGGCCAGCAGTTCCACCTGTGTGCCGGGGCCATCGGCAATGTCCGGGGTGTTCACGAAGCAGACGCGCACGCCCTGTTCGGGCAGGTCGAAGGGCTCGGTGATGTCGCTCGCGCCCATCACTTCGCGGTAGAAGGCGATGGCGGCATCGAGATCGGGGACGGCGACGCCCACGTGGTTCATTCGGCCAAGCTGCATGGTGGCTCCTTTCGAAAAGGGCCTTAGCGCAAGCCGAGCGTCTCCACCAATGCCCCGATGTTCTCCACCACCAGGTGCGGCGTGCGTTCGGGCGGCTGGTCCGCCCATTGCTCTGCGCTGGTCGCGCCGCTGGTGACGGCAATGCCGATCGCGCCGCCTTCGCGGGCCATCTGCATTTCCGCCTTGGCGTCGTCACCCACCACGCCGACGTCCTCTTTCGCGATGCCGAGTTCGGCGGCGATGAAGTCCAGCGCATGGGCGCTCGGCTTGCCGGTCGGTTGCGGCTCCACGCCCGTCACCCGCGAGACGGCACCGTTGATGGCACAGGAATAGCCGAAGCTGCGGCCTTCCTTGGTGGCGAAGAAGGGCACGTCCGAAGCGGTGAGGAAGGCCGCGCCATCGAGCACGGCCTCGCAGGCGGCGTGGATGTGCGGCATCGAGCAATCGGGATGCCAGGCGATGTAGACCGCGTCGCAACCAGCCTGGTCCTCGGCATCGGGTGAAACGCAGTTGACGCCCAGTTCCTCCAGCGCCTCGGACACCCCCGCATTGCCCAGCACCATGACGCGCTGGTAGCCGCCATCGGCGATGACCTTCGCGGCCACCGAGTTGGGCGTGAACAACCGCTCGTCGGGCACCGGCAGGCCGACCTTGCGCAGGCGCGGTGCCTGCACGCGGCTGGCATAGGCGCTGCCGTTCGTCAGTGCGATCCACGGCACGCCCAGCCGGTCCAGCTCCTGCAGGGCCTCCGCCGCACCGGGAATGGCGTCATAGCTGCCCAGCTTGCGGTTGGAGAGGATCAGCGTCCCGTCCAGATCGAACATGAAACCCTTGGGTGTACGCATCATCGCCTGCCTAATGTGGAACACTTGGAACACGGTTCAGGGGAAGGAATCCTGCTATTCCCCGATGTGGATGAAAGCCGATGTATTCCAGTAACTTGAGTGAAAATCATGGGTGGATACTGGCGCGCGCGACGACGGTAGGAAAGCGCGCCATCGTCACGCTTCGACTTCCAGCGAGAAGCCGTCCTTCTCGATGCTGAGGTGGTCGATATCGGTGCGCGCGAGAACTTCGCGCAGCAGGTTCATCAGCGGCACCTTCTTCGGATCGTACTGGCGCTCTGCCGGGCCGGCGGCCTGCATTGCGTCGACAAGGTTCTGCGGCATGGTGGCGCGCAGCAGGAATTCCTCGTCCGACAGGTTCTCGCCCAGCTTCTTCCGCAGCGTCTTGACGTCGGCCATGCCGGTCTCGGCTTCCAGCTCCTTGGTCCGCGGGTTGGACATGATGCGATCCATCACGTCCTGATCGACCGGCACGTTGGGCCGGCCGAACTTGCCGATCGCAAAGCGGATGATCTCGTCCGGGATGACGGCCCAGCGTTCCTCTCCCGTCACGTTCATCACCGCCTGCGTCTGCAGCATCTGCGCGAACGGCGTCATCACGATGGGCCAGCCCAGCTCCTGCCGCACGCGGCCCATTTCCTCGATCACCGCGCCTTCCAGCTCGGGCACGCCCTGGTCGGCCAGGTGGCGGCGCATGGTGCCGACCATGCCGCCGGGCAGGTTGTGCTGGTAGTAGGCGGCGTCGAAGGGCATCGGGCGGCCCGTTGGCAGGTCTTCCGCCTCGGCCAGCGCGGTGAAATAGTCGGCCACTTCGGCCACCGCCTCGTCGTCGACATCGACGGTGTGACCCTGCGCGCGCAGGTTGGCGATCATGCGGCTGATCGGCGGGTTGCTGGTGCCGTCCGCCGCGCCGCCGCTGGCGCATTGCACGGCGGCGGCGCCCAGCTCCGCGGCTTCGAGGCAGGCGGGTTCGGCCAGGCCGATGGTGCAGTGGTTGTGCAATTCCAGCGGCTTGTCGCCAATCTCGGCCAGGATGGCGGGGATCAGCGTCTGCGCGCGCTTGGGGCTCAGCAGTCCGCCGGGGTCCTTGATGTAGAGCCCGTCGATATCCGGGCTGGCAGCCATGGTGCGCGCGGCCTCGGCATAGTGGGCATCATCGTGGATCGGGCTGATCGAATAGACGAGGGCGCCGACCACCTGGTCGCCGCCCGCGCGCTTGACCATCTTGGCAACCTCAACATTGCTTGAGGCATCGTTCATCGGGTCCGCCAGCGCGAAGCGGCGGATGCCGTTGGTGGCCAGCGTGCGGAAGGCCAGCTCCATGAATTCGGGCGTCGCGGTTTCCCAGGCGATGAAGCGGAAACCGGTGGAAAGGAACTGCAACGGCGTGGTGCGGCAGATGTCCGCCATGGCGCGAATGCGTTCCCACGGGTCTTCCTGCTTGTAGCGCACGGCCACGCCCATGTGGGTGGAGGTGGTGAAGTCGATGGCGCGATAGCCGGCGCGCTCCATCGCCGGGGCGATGGTCAGCGTCTTGGCGGTATCGATGCCGGTCGCGCCCCACAGGCACTGGTTGCCATCGCGCAGGCTCGTTTCGACGATCTGGATATCGGCCATCAGTCGGTCTTCACCCGGATGATCGGCTGGCCCTTCTCGATGGCGCTGCCGTTCTCCGCCAGTACCGCGACGACCGTGCCCGACACGCCTGCGCGCACCGAGTTCATCAGCTTCATCACCTCGATGATGCCGACGACGGTATCCGGTTCCACCTTGTCGCCCACGGCCACGAAGGGATCCTCGCCCGGCCGCGGGGCGGCATAGAAGTTGCCGAGCAGCGGGGCGGGCACGTCGACCTCGCCGCTGGCCGCAGCTGCAACGGGTGTCGGCGCGCTGGCAGGTGCCGGGGTCGGCACGGGGGCGGCCTCGGCCACTTCGTCCTCGTCAGCGACCCAGCGGCCACCGCCGCCGCCATCACGGCGGATGCGCAGGCGGAAATCGCCCATCTTCAGGTCGAGCGAGTTGAACTGGGATTCACCCAGCAGCCGGGAAATCTCGGCGACGTCCTTGCCGGTCAGGCTCACTTGCGATTGCCCCCGCCAAAGATGGTCATCACGTGGTTGTAGGCCTTGCCTTCCACCTGCTTCACCGGCTTCGCCTCGGCATCCTTCATCGCCCAGACGGTTTCGGGGCGCGATTGCAGCAGCAGCACCTTGCCGTCCTGGTCCAGCGCCCATTCGATGTCCTGCGGCTTGCCGTAATGCCGTTCGATCCGGCGGCCGACCTCGCGCAGGGCCATCAGCTCGTCATCGGTGAGGCAGGGTGCGGAACGCACGTCGTCCTCGTTCTCCACCTCGACGATGCCGCCACCCTCGGCGGGCACCTGCCGCGCGTGCTTGTCGGAAATCTCGCGGCTGGAAATCTCGCCGGTGATCTTGCCCAGCACCCATTTGTCGGGTGTCACCTCGCCAGAGACGACCGCGCTGCCCAGACCCCATGCGCCTTCGATGGTGATCACCGACTTGTCGCCGCTGGTCGGGCTGCGGGTGAACATCACGCCGGCGCACTTGGCGTCGACCATGCGCTGCACCACCACGGCCATGGCCACCCCTTCCTCGGGGAAGTCCTGCTTGCGGCGGTAGGTCATGGACTCGACCGAATAGAGCGAGGCCCAGCATTCGCGCACGCGTTCGATCATGTTCTCGGCATCGAGCACCCAGAGGAAGGTGTCCTGCAGGCCGGCGAAGCTGGCGTCCTCGGCATCTTCCGTGGTGGCGGACGAACGCACGGCCACCGGCTGGCCGTCGGCGCACAGCTCCGCATGGGCGGTCTTGAGCGCCTCTTCCACCGCGGCAGGCATGGGTTCTTCCATTACCCGCGCGCGCAATTGTTCGGACAGTTTCGTGGCGGCGCCAAGGTCATTGGGATCGAGCGCTTCCACCTGCGGGCGGATCGGCTCGCTCGCCTCCAGCTTGGCGAGGAACTGCTCGAAGGCGGCGGTGGTGACGACGAAGCCGGGCGGCACGTCGATGCCCGCCTGGGTCAGTTCGCCCAGCGAGCCGCCCTTGCCGCCCACGGTGGGGCGGTCGGTAATGCCTACATCTGCGAACCAGGCTACGGCTTCCATGGCTCAGGCGTCCTCCAGCACCCGCTCTGCTGCGGGTTGCTCCAGGATGGTGACCGTGCCCTTGCCGCCGTCCACGCGAATGCGCGCGCCGTCCTTGATCTTGGTGGTGGCGGAACCGGTGCCAACCACGGCGGGCAGCCCGTATTCGCGCGCCACGATGGCCATGTGCGACATCGAACCGCCGATGTCGGACACCGCCGCGCCGATCTTCTGGAACAGCGGCGACCACGTCGGGTTCGTGACCTGGCAGACGAGGATGTCGCCCTGCTGGATGCGGTCGATTTCCTTGACGGATTTCACCACCCGCGCCGTGCCTTCGACCACGCCCGAACAGGCGGCGAAACCGCGCAGTTCGTTGGGGTCGGACTCGCCTTCGCCCAGCCACTGGTCGAGGTTCTCGCGCGTGATGCCCCACAGCATGACGATCGCGGGATCGTCGATCACGTCGGGCACGTGGCCCAGCGCGGGAGGCATTGTCTCGCCGGCCCAGCTATCGATGGCTTGTTGCCGTTGTTTTACGATAGCGGGCCAGCGAGACGGCCCAATCGGGGACGACCCGGAGGACCAACTCAACATCAGGTCGACGATCGCGCTTTCGAGCTCGTAATGGGTAAGGTGGAAGACATCTTCCTCCTTCTCCCAGTAACCGTGCTCCGCCAGCAGCGCGCCGAATTCGCGGATCTTGTTGAAGAACAGGTTCGTGTACCAGTGTTCGCAATAGAACTTGTGCCCCTCGACATAGGGGAACACGCGGTGCGCCAGCTCGATCAGCTGGTCGTAGGTTGCCTTGTCCTCTTCGGTGTCGAGCAGTTCGCGGTAGTCGGCGACGAGCTGGTTACGCTCCTCCACCAGCTGGTCCATCGGCCGCTCGATATTCTCGCCCGCCTTGATCTTCTCGATATAGCCGGGAAGCGCCGCGAAGGGCATCGACAGGTCGTCGTTCCAGCTGCGGTGATAGTGGTAGAAACCGTCGCCGACATTGACGTTGAACCACGGGTTGCGGCTCGTCTCCAGCTCGCCCAGCCATTCCTTGCCGGCATTGCCGACCTTGTCGAGATCGGCGAGCACGGCGTCGATATCCATGTCCGGCGTGAAGTGCTGGTCCACGCCCAGTTCCACGGCGCGGCGGGCGAGGCGCTTCACCTCTTCGTCGGGGCGGAAGATCTCGGCTTCCATGCCGGCGACCATGCGGCTGATTGCCTGGTCGGAAATCTCCGGGAAGGCCTTCTTGCAGAAATCGAAGAAGGTCAGGTAGGCGCCATAGCCCAGCAGCAGGAACTCGAAGTGGTGGTGCCACATCTGGTAGTAGCCATTGAGCTGCTTGCGATAGGTCTCGATCAGCGCGTGGTTGGCGGCGATTCCCTTGCCCGAATGGGTGGTCTCGATCGGCTCCAGGTCAGGCAGCGTGGGCTTGGGCAGCTCCTGCGCTTCCTTTATCAGCGCCTTCATCTTCTCTTTCCACTGGTCGTACAGCTTCTCCCAGTGCTCGTAGTAGTAGAAGCCGCGCTGCTGGAATTCCGCCGCGCGCGCCTCGATCTCGGCCGGATCGGTGACGGGCACGCCGCCGATGTAGACGCGGCCGTTGATGATGCGGTGGTCGATCCCCTTGGTGGTGGGCAGCACGTGGACGCGGGTGTTGAAGGCCCCCAGCGCGCAATAGGCCGCTTCCGCCGTGATCATGTCGAAATGATGCATCGGCTCGGGGAAGTGCATCGAGTTGTAGAACCAGAACCGCTCGTCGTCTTCCGGCTGGAACTGGCAGTAGTAGGGATAGGCGGCCTGCGCCTCTTCCGTGCCCGGAGTAACCTCCAGGCTGCTGGGCATCGGAAAGCTCTTGGCTTCGCTGGACATGGTGGCATCCTCTCCGTGAATGCGTCTTTTCCCGCCCGTGCGCTTTTCGCGTCTCGTGACGGATTTATGCCCGGAGGCTAACGCGCATGCGGCGTAGGCGCGAAGGATTCTCGCGCATGGCAAATAGGACAAAAGCGCAAGCGTTTTGTCTTGGTGTGCGGTTCTAGTCGGACGAACCCGCGACATTGCGGGCGAATTGCGCGACGTCGTGCAACACGGGCGCGCGGCCCCGCAGCGGGCGCGCCATGGCGATCAGGATGTCGATGTGATCGACGCCGGCATACTCCACCTCTTGCGCCACCACGTCGCGGTCCGTCAGCCTTTCCGCCAGCGAACGACCATTGTGCGCCTTCACCGTGGTATCGTCGGCTCCGGTCAGGATCAGCGCGGGTGGTGCACCTGCTTCGACCCAGCTGATCGGCTGCGTTTCCTCCAGCCTTGGCCATTCGCCGAAGGCCGCGCGGCTGGCAGCGGTGTCGAGTGGGAGGAAATCGTACGGCCCGGCCAGCCCGGCAAAGCCGCGCACGGCGGAGCGCGCGTCCCCCAGCCAGCGGTCGTCGTAAGCCAGCATGGCCCCGATATAGGCGCCCGCCGAATGGCCGGAAAGCACGAGGCGGCTCGCATCGCCGCCATAGTCGGCGATATTGGCCTGCACCCAGCGCACCGCGCTCGCGCCATCCTCGACGAAGGCGGGATAGTGGACGTTGGGCACCAGCCGGTAATCGGGAATGACCACCACGAAACCTTGCGCGGCCAGCGCGCGCCCCGCGAAGTCGTACCCGTGGCGCGTGCCGCTGTCCCAACTGCCGCCGTAGAAGAACACGATCACCGGCAGGGCGCCGCCCTCGGCATTGGCAGGAGCATAAATATCCAGCGCCTGTCGCGCATCGTCGCCGAAGGCCACGCTCGCAGCCACCTTTCGCGCACCGCCATCCTTGGGCACCAGCGTGTTGAACGTGTGCAGTGGCGAGAGCCAGTAGGAGATGAACAGCGCGGCTATCAGCAGGACCAGCAGGCCGAGGGCGAATTTCATTCAGCTGTCCTTGTCGTCAGGGCTGCGGCGCGTGGCCCGCGCGCCATTCGCGCGGGGTGATGCCGAACCGCTTGCGGAACAGGCGGGTGAAGTAGCCCGGATCGAGGAAACCCGTGCGATAGGCAACCTCGGACACCGGCAGGTTCCGGAACCGCGGGTCGCCCAGCAGGTCGCTCGCCCGCTCCAGCCGCGTGGCGTTGAGTTCCTGCACGAAGCTGGTGCCCGCCGCCGCCAGCAGCGATTGCAGGTAGCGCGTCGAAATGCCTACCTCGGTGGCCACGCCCTGCGGCGACAGGTCCGGGTCGGCATAGCCGCGCTCTATCCGTCGCAGGATGCGCCGCGCCAGCTGCCCGCGATGGCGTGAGGAGCCGCCGCGATCCTCGAACCCCGTGGCCATGGCCAGCAAGGTGCCCAGCTGTTCGGCAATCATCGGCCGTGGCAGCGAGGCATTGTCGAGCCCGTCGCTCAGGATCGTTTCCAGCAGTGCGCCCAGCGGTGCGCCCCAGCCTTTATGGGCATCGAACGGGCGCGCCAGCAGCGCGCCGGGGTCGGGCAGGTGCCGCTCCAGCCATGATTGCGGCATCATCAGGTCGATGCACTCGTGCGGGGTGGTCATCTCCATCTGGTAGAAACGGGTGTTGTCGAGCAGCACGAACTGTCCCGGCTCCACCACGAATTCGCGGCCGCCCATCTTGGTGTGGAGCGCCCCTTCGCGGGCATAGACCAGCTGGATCGATGGCGCGGCACGCATGGCCGCCTGGTCCGCCCCCGTGTGTGTCACCCGCTGCGCCGGGGCGTGCAGGTGCAGCAGCCGCAGCTGGCCGATGCCGTGACTCACCCATTGCGCGGCGAAGGCGTCGGCATCGAACACCTCCACCTCGATCGGGGCGATGGTGGAGGCCGCCCAGTCGCGCCATTCGCGCAGCGCTTCCGGCCGGGCGAGGCCCTGGCTGGTCCAGCTCTGGTCGTCGGTGGCGGTTGCACGCGTCATGGCCTGCCAAGCTACGCCTGCCGCTGCCGTGCGACAAGTTTCGCAGTTGCCGCCGGCCCGATGTGCGATAGGATGCGTGCCGGGAGAGGAAATATGGCGAGCGTGTCGAAGGAAGGTGGCTTCCGGCCGAGCTTCCACCTGTGGATGGTGCTGGCGATGTGCGCCTTCGTCTTCACCGGCTTCGGGATGAGTTACCTGTGGCCGGTCGCTGCGGGCACGCGCACGGGCGATGCACCCATCGTCCACCTACACGGCGTGGTCTTCTTCAGCTGGATGCTGCTGCTGCTGGTGCAATCGCTGCTGGTGAACGTGAAGAACGTGAAGCTGCACCGCTCGCTGGGCACGTTCGGCATTGCCGTCGGCACGCTGGTGGTGATGATGGGCGCCTTCATCACCATCGCCGGTGCTTCCATCACGGACCTGTCCGGCAGTGGTCCGGCGGTATTCTTCCTGTCGGTCGTCGCGCCGCCCAGCTTTGCCGTGATCTTCGCCATGGCGATCCGGGCGGTACGCAAGGTGCAGGTGCATCGCGACCTGATCCTGATCGCCACCATCGCCATCCTCATGCCGGGCATCAACCGCGTCTACATGCTCGGTCTCGGCATCGACCGGGTGCCGGTGATCGAGACCTACCTGACCATGGACGTGCTGCTGGCCGCCGTGCTGTGGCAGGAACGCCGCGTGCTCGGCGCGATCAGCCGCCCGACCTGGATTGCCAGCGCCATCGTCGTCGTGCCGCAGTTCCTCAACCTGCCGGTTTCGAGCACGCAGGCCTGGCGCGATTTCGTTTTCTGGCTGGGAAGTTTCGCCTGGTACGCCTGATCGGCGTTGCACCGGTCCATGGGTTACCGCATTGTGCGGGCGAGAGGATTTTGGGGAGGAGTACGAAGTGGGAAGCAAGTGTCGCCTGATCGCCTGTGAGGAAGCCTGGTCGATCCCGGAGGTTGCCGAGGAACTGCGCAAGATCGCTCGCAGCCCGACGCAAAGCTCGGACAAGCTGCTGGTCGGCGGCATCTACGATGCCGACCATGACACCACCGGCTACGGCAAGATGAACTTCCTCCACGGCCTGAAGGACATCGAGGAACAGCGCCTGCCGCAGATGGACCAGTACGGCGTCGACATGCACCTGCTGACGCTGACGGCGCCGGGCGTGCAGATGTTCGATGCCGATACCGCCACCGATCTCGCCGCGCTGAGCAATGACCGCATGGCCGAAATCTGCGCCAAGTGGCCCAAGCGGTTTGCCGGCCTGGCCAGCTTCGCCCCGCATTCGCCCAAGCGCGCCGCCAAGGAAGTCGAACGGGCGATGACCGAGCTCAAGCTGAACGGCCTGGTGGTCAATTCGCACACCAACGGCGACTATTTCGACGATTACCGCTTCTGGCCGATCCTGGAGGCGGCGGAGGCGCACAACGCCACCATCTACATCCACCCGCGCGGCCCGTCGGACACGCTCAAGGGCCCGCTGATGGACTATGCCATGGATAGCGCCATGTGGGCTTACGGCGTGGAAGTGGGCACCAACATGCTGCGGATGATGGCGGGCGGCGTGTTCGATCGCTTCCCCAACCTGAAGATCTGCGTCGGCCACATGGGCGAAATGGTGCCTTTCTTCATCTGGCGCATCAATTTCATGAACAGCCGCGCCCAGAAGGTGGGGCGCGCGCCCAAGACCGAACGCAGCATGGAAGAATACTTCCGCGACAACTTCGTCTTCACGACCTCGGGCGTGGAGGACCACCTCGCGCTGCGCTACGCCATCGATCGCATGGGCATCGACAACGTCATCTGGGCGATCGACTACCCGTACCAGCCGATGGAACCGGCGGTGAAGTTCATCGAAACCTTCGAGTGCACCGACGCGGAACGCCACGCGCTTTGCCACGGCAATGCCGAACGGGTGTTCCATATCGCGCCGGAGTAGGTAGGAAGCTTCGCATGAGCGAAGCACCACTCAAGGGAATCAAGGTCGTCGAACTGGCGCGCATCCTTGCCGGGCCGTTTGCCGGGCAAGTGCTGGCCGATCTGGGCGCCGAAGTGCACAAGGTCGAAAGCCCGGAGGGCGACGACACCCGCAAGTGGGGGCCGCCCTTCCTCGACCGCGCCGACGGATCGAAGGACGCGGCCTATTTCCACGCCGCCAACCGCGGCAAGGACACGATCATTGCCGACTTCAACCGCGCCGACGACAAGGCGAAGGTGCTGGAGCTGATCCGCGATGCCGACGTGCTGATCGAGAACTTCAAGACCGGCTCGCTCGACAAGTTCGGCCTCGACTACGAGAGCCTGAAGAAGATCAACCCGCGCCTCGTCTATTGTTCCATTACCGGGTTCGGTCACGACGGGCCCTACGCCGCGCGCGCCGGGTACGACTTCATCGTGCAGGGCATGAGCGGGATCATGGACCTGACCGGTTTCCCCGACGGCCCGCCGACCAAGATCGGCATGGCCTATGCCGACATCATGACCGGTCTCTACGGCGTGATCGGCATCCAGGCGGCGCTGCACCAGCGTGAGCGGACCGGGAAGGGTCAGCTGGTCGACATGGCCCTGTTCGACGTGATGGTGGGCACGCTGGCCAACCAGGCGATGAACTACCTCGCCAGCGGCCGCAGTCCGAAGCGCATGGGCAATTCGCACCCCAATATCGTTCCCTACGAGGCGTTCGAGGCGAAGGACGGCTGGCTGATCGTGGCGGTCGGCAACGATCGCCAGTTCGCCCGCTTCGCCGAGGCCATCGACCTGCCCCTGCGCGAGGAATGGACGACCAATGCCCGTCGCGTGACGCACCGGGAATCGCTTTCCGCCTCCATCGCCAAGCGCATCGGCGCGATGAAGCGCGACGACGTGCTGCTGAAGATGGAGAACCGCGGCATTCCCGCGGGGCCGATCAACACGGTGAAGCAGGCGCTGAACGACCCGCAGATCGTTGCCCGCGGCATGGTGATCGACCTCGAGGAAGAGGGGCTGAAAGGCCTGCGCACGCCGATCAAGTTTTCCGACGCTGAACTGGTGCTGGGCAAGCCTTCGCCCATGCTGCCGGAGCGGGACGAATAGTGGCCGGGCACGAGAACATCCTTGGCGCCGATCCGCGCCCGTCGTTTTTCCCGGTGGAGCATGGCTCCGACCTGCTCGCCCCGCCGCCTGACCGGCTGGGCCAGGCCGTCCGCTTTGCCGCGCGTTCGCTGTCGGTCATGCAGAAGGAGGGGCTGGTCGCCTCCTCCGCCAGCGGGCAGGTGTGGCGGCTGGTCTCTGACGAGGGCGCCTATCTCGACGGCTTCAACGAGGCGCCGTGCCCCCTCAGCTTCCTCACCGTCGGCATGGTCTCCAGCTACATGACCGAACTGCTGGCCCTGGCGCAGCAGCGCGGCATCACCCTGCGCCGCGTCGAACTGGTGCAGGACAACTACTACACGATGAAGGGCAGCGCGCTGAAAGGCACGATGACCGGCGGCGCCAAGGACATCGAGCTGGAAGCGCGGATCGACAGCGATGCCGATGCCGACACGCTGCGGGCGCTGGTCTACGATGCGGTCGCAGCTTCGCCGCTCAACGGGCTGATGCGCGGGGAGAAGGACTCGCTGTTCACGCTGACCCACAAGGGTCGGCAGGTGATCCCCGACAAGGCCAAGCCCGTGCAGCGCGACGTGCCGCCCGATCCGGCGGACCTAATCGAGGGCGTCCACCCGCTCTCCGCCGAAGAGATGCCGCGCCGCGCGGGGATGAGCCCGCTGACCGACGAGGCGACGTCGTCACAAGGCTCGTCGCTGGCGGAGGAGCAGGATCGCGTGCTGCACATTCGCGGCATCTGCACTCTGCGCGAAGACGGGGTGAAGCAGGTCGAACAGCAATTGTTCAATCCGCACGGCTCGATCTTCCATTTCCTCTGCGACGAGGAAGGCCGCGCGCCCGATGCGATCAGCTACATGGCGGCAGGCATCGGCTTCTGCTTCATGACCCAGCTGGGCCGCTATGCGAAGATCGCGAAGAAGCACCTCGATGCCTACAACATCGTGCAGGACATCCACTTCTCGCCCGGCGGGGCGAGTGGCGGGACCGGGGAGGCGGGCAAGGCCGACCCCGTGGAAACCCACGTCTACCTGCACAGCGACGAGAACGCGGAATTCGCGCGCGCCGCGCTGGATATGGGCGAGCAGACCTGCTTCCTCCACGCTTTCTGCCGCACCGACCTGAAGGCGCGGGTGAAGGTGGTGAAGGGTTGACCATGCAGCAGGGCCTGGCCGAGCTGACCGACAAGGAAAAGGAGGCCCTGCGCCTGCTGCTGGGCGGGCACGATGCCAAGTCCTCCGCCGCCGAACTCGGCCTGTCGGTGCATACGATCAACGATCGGCTGCGCTCCGCCCGCAGGAAACTGGGGGTCGGCAGCAGCCGCGAGGCCGCAAGAATCTTGGGTGATGCCGAGGGCAGCACACCCCAAATTCATGCACCCAAACAGTTGGGGATGGGCGCTGGCGGGACTGATGAGCAACTATCGGGGCAGTCGAAACAGCGCCGGGCAATCCTTCGCCGGATTGGCTGGCTAGCAGGAGGAATTGCCGTGATTGCCTTGATTACCGCCGCCACCATGATGGTTTTCACCCCCGCCAGCGAGGAGCCCTCGCAGGAGGTCGCTGCCGAAATCGCTTCCGCCGACAGCCGCAGCGAGCAGGCCGCGCTGGCCTGGCTGGCAATGGCCGATGCGGGCGAATGGGAAGCAAGCTGGGAAGCCGCAGGAACCATGTTCCGAGGCGAGGTGACTGCCGCGCAATGGGCGGAAGCTGCGACCTCTGTCCGCGATCCGCTGGGCGCGGTGACCTCGCGCGAAGTCGCCACCATCCAGCGCATGGACAACCTACCGGGCGCGCCGGCCGGTGACTACGAAGTGGTGCAGTTCTCCACCGCCTTCGAAAACGCGCCGAGCGCGACCGAGACGGTGATCATGGCCGAGGAAGAATCCGGCCTGAAAGTCGTCGGATACTTCATCCGCTGACGGGAGGGGCGGGGCGCGCCTTGCGCCCCGCCGTCCCCTTTAGGCCGCCATGTGCTGGTACACGGCGCGGTGGTGGCTGAATTCCTTGAAGCCGAAATAGCCGTGATAGCTGCCCATGCCGCTACCGTTGACGCCGCCGAAGGGCAGGCGGTTTTCGAGGTAGTGCGAGAACACGCCGTTCAGCGTGGTGCCGCCCGAGCTGGTACGCTTCAGCACCTTGTCCATGTTCTCCTCGCTGGGGCTGAACATGTACAGCGCCAGCGGCTTGTCGCGCGCCTCGATGTAATCGACCACCTGGTCGAGGTTGTCATAGGTCATCACCGGCAGCACGGGGGCGAAGATCTCGTCCTGCATGATCTTCATCTGCGGGGTGACGTTGGTCAGCATGGTGGGGTGGATGGTGAGGTCTTCCTCGTCCATCTGCCCGCCCACGGCCACGGTCGCGCCCTTGGCCACGGCGTCGTCCACCATGCCCTTCACGCGGTCGAAGTTCGCCTTGTTGACGATCTGCGCGATGGCGCTCTTGTCGATCTCGCCGTCCTTGTAGAGGTTGTTCTGCACATTGGTGCGGAAGCCCTCCACCAGTTCGCCCTGCTTGTCCTCGGGCACGAAGACATAGTCGGGGCAGATGCAGGCCTGCCCACCATTAAACTGCTTGGCGCCCGCCAGCGCAGCGGCGATGGGGGCCACGTCCGCGCCCTCGTCGATGATGACGGGGCTCTTGCCGCCCAGTTCCAGCGTGACGGTGGAAAGATGCTTGGCAGCTGCCGCCATCACGATCTTGCCGACACGGGTGCTGCCAGTGAAGAAGATGTGGTTGAAGGGCAGTTCCAGCAGCGCCTCGGCAACCGAAACGTCACCTTCGAACACGGCGACTTCGTTCTCGTCGAAGCATTCCTCGATGATGACCTTGGCCACCTTCGCCACGTTCGGGCACAGGTCGGTCAGCTTGACCATGCAGCAGTTGCCCGCTGCCACGGCTGCGGCCACCGGGCCGAGCGTGAGGCCGAGCGGGAAGTTCCACGGGCCCAGGATCAGGCACACGCCGCGCGCTTCCGGAATGATCATCGCCTTGTCGGTTTCCGACTTGGACGGGGTCACCGGCGTCGGCTTCATCCATTCTTCCAGCTCGTCGATGTTGAGCTGGATATTGCCGACGATGTTCATCACCTCGGTCACGCGGATTTCGCCCTCGGGCTTGCGCGTGTCCTTCAGCACGGCGGTGACGATGTCGTCGGCATGCTTCTCGACGGCGGCCTTCAGCTTCTCCAGCTTGGCGCGGCGCGTGGCGGCGTCGCTGGCCTTCACGTTCCACTGGTTGGCCTGCTGCGCCTCGAAGACGCGGCGAATGTCGTCGGAAAGGTCGGCGGCGGTAGGTTGGTCAGTCATCAATCGGTCCTGATAAGTCTCTGTTTCAGCTCTTGGTTTCGTAAACGACGTGCCCCACGGCAGTATTGCTCGCGGGCACGCGGTAGAAGCGGTGCTTTTCCTCCACGCCGTAGCCGAGGGCGGCACGCATGATCAGCCACATGATCAGCTCGATCCCCTCGGTGCCGGCTTCGCGCAGGTATTCGAGGCGGGTGATGTATTTCAGCTCCTCCGGCTCGTGCGCCAGCAGTTCCAGGAAGCGGCGGTCGAACTCCTCGTTGATGAGGCCCGCGCGCGTGCCCTGTAACTGGTGGCTCATGCCGCCGGTTCCCCAGACCTGCACGTCGAGGTCCTCCGGGAAGGTCTTCACCGCATTGCGGATCGCCTCGCCCAGCTTCCAGCAGCGTTCGCCCGACGGGGTGGGGAACTGCGTGACGTTGACCGCGATGGGGATGACCTTGCACGGCCATTCGTCGACCTGCCCGAACACCAGCGACAGCGGCACGGTCAGGCCGTGGTCGACGTCCATTTCGTTGATCAGAGTCAGGTCGAACTCGTCGATCACCAGCTGCTCGGCGATATGGGCGGCCAGGTCGAGGTGGTTCTTCACGACCGGCACCGGGCGGCGGCCCCAGCCTTCGTCGGCGCTTTCGAATTCCTCGGCAAAGCCCATGGCGAAGGTAGGCACGATATCCAGCATCAGCGCGGATGCATGATCGTTGTAGATCAGGATCACCACGTCGGGCGTGTGCTCCTTGGCCCACTCCTTGACGAATTCGTAGCCTTCGAAAACGGGCTTCCAGTACGGCTCCTCGGTCTTCCCGAGGTCAATCGCCGCGCCGATGGCGGGCACGTGGCTGGTGGCGATGCCGGCAGTGATACGGGCCATCAGCGCTTCTCCCTGATCGAACGCAGGCCTTCGGGCGACCGGCCGCCTTCCAGCATCATCTGCGCATACTCGTCGGCGCTCATGCCCGACATGGATGACACGGCCTTTTGCGCGCTCCAGCCGTCGGTGCTGGCAATCTTGACGAGGAAATACATGTTCCCGCCCAGCTCGATCAGCTTCGACAGGTTGCGGTCGAGCACGGCCTGCTTCTGCTCCTCGCTCATCTTGAACTTGTCGAGATAGGCGCGCTCGTCCGCCTTGAACTCCTCGCGGTTCTCCGCCTTCATCAGGCTCATGCAGAACTTGTGCAGGTGATAGGCCTGCCGGCTTTCACGGGCGCGGAACACCTTGGTGCCGGGGATGTCGTATAGCTCATCGAGCGAGTAGAGGCGGGTTCTGGGCAAAAGCTAACTCTCTTCAGCATTGGGGTTGAAGCCCGGTACACTGCCATCGTCAGCAGCTTGCGGGCCGGGGATCGGGTTGAGCGTGTGGATCAGCCGGAACTTGCCGTCGATGTAGCGGAAGGTGTGCGAATCCGGCGCGCCCTCGCTGCTGCCGAAGCGGCAGAACACGTTGATCACGCCCATCTCCTCGTCGATCAGGTAATCGCGCTCGACGATGTAGAGCACGCCCGGCGGGATGCCGACTTCGCAGCTGGCGTCGGGGCGACCGTCGCGGTTGGTATAGGCGCCGCCTTCCAGCCGTGCGCAGGGCACTCCCCAGGGAATGTCGGTGAACTTGTCGGCGAAGGCATCAAGGTAGGCATTGGCCCCGCGGATCATCTCGGCAGGGTCGGTGCGCTGGTAAGGATGCAGCTCGCTCCAGTCCTCGGTGCTGGAATAGTGCAAGTAGGAATTGGCGTTGAACAGCCAGTTGCCGGGCTGGGTGACGATCGAATCCACCCGCAGGATCTGCCCCTCGTGCACGAACAGCCGGGTGCCGATGACATAGGGCGTCTCGTTCTCGGTGACGACCATCTCGGTGAAGGTCTTGCACCGGGTGTCGTCGTGGAAGCTCAGCGAATGGGCGACCGGCAAGGCGGTGTTCCACAGTCCGGCATCGCGCTCCACCGTCTCGAAATTCTCGAGGAAGTGCGCGTTGTCGAGCAGCGGCAGGCCGGACAGGTCGCCTGCCTCCTGCGCCGCGACATAGGCGGCGGTCAGCTCCTGCAGTTCGGCGCGGGTACAGGTTGGCCGGTCCACGCGCGGGGCGAATTCGGGCTCCGGCGGGCCGTCCTGCGCCATGGCAGGGGTTGCGACCAGCGTCGCGGCGAGGGCGAGGATGAGGGTCTTAGCGGACATCCTGGATCTCCTCGCTGCGGCACTGGGCATAGGTGCTCCAGCCCGAACACATGCCGTAGGGACCGCGAATGAAAATCGCCTCGATCCGGCTGATCTGGTCGTTCTCGATCTTGAACAGCTCGCCCAGCTGCCAGGTCCAGTTGATCGAGCGGTGATCGAAGAAGGCGAAGGAGAAGACCACGCCGCGTTCCCGATCAACCGCCACGAAACGGCGGTCGCGGATGGAGGTCACCACGTCGAACAGCGAGGTTTCCAGCTGCTCGCGGCAGCCCAGGCGCGGGCCGAGCGAACCGACCGGAGCACCTTCGGGCGCGGCGGCGATGATGCCGTTCTCGTAGCGCAGGCAATCGTCGGTGAAGGGGTAGTAGCCGTTCCCGTCGTTGCGCTGGATGGCTTCGAAATAGGCATTGGCGACGGCGACCAGTTCGGCGCGGCTGGCGCGTTCGTCTTCCGGGATGGCGGTGGAGTAGCCTTCCCACGGCTGGCCCATGGCTTCCACCATGTCGCCGGTGTTACCGAAGATGCCGGGATTGGACTCGCCGCCACCGAGCGGACGGTCGGGGCGCGCGGCAATCTGTTCGACTTCGCTGATCTTGCCATCGGCATCGATGCGCAGGCGCAGGCTCACACCGACAGCTTCGGGGTCCAGCTGCGCACCGGCGGCGGACGAAGTGGCCGATTCCTGCACCGTCACCAGCGCGCCGACCTGTTGCGTCTCCACGTCGGGCACGATCAGGCGATAGCCTTCCGGCGAGACGGTGGTGGCCCACAGCCCCTCGTTGCCCAGAGGCATTTCCACCCCGTTCTCGGTGAAGCGGACGTCGCGGGCGAACAGGTCGTCCGACACGTCGCCGTCGCTCATCGCCTGCAGGTAACGCTCGACGTAGTCCTCCAGGCACTCGCGCTGGCATGCGAACTGTTCCTGCGGAACGCCCGCGACTTGCGCGGCGACCGGTGTCGCCAGTGCCAGCAGGCCCGTGCCTGCAACGGCTGCAATCAGATGCTTCATGAAAAACCCTCCCCTTGGCTTTCAGCGGACATAATCAATTTGTCGGCTCCGCACCAGCATTCCACAGGGCATTGAGTGCGGGGAGCAGGTGTTGGCGGTGCGCGGCAGGTACGCGTTCGAGCAATTCGGCCTCGAAGCTCTCGATGATACGGCGTGCCTCGGCCAGCTTGGTCTGGCCATCGCCGGTCAGTTCAAGGCCGACCGACTTCCCGTCGATCGCCTCGCGTGCGACCAGCCCGGCATCTTCCAGCCGCTTCAGGATCGGCACCATGTTGGCGCGCTGGATATCCAGCTTGCGACCCAGCGCGCTGGCGGTGGCGCCGGGGTTCGCCTGGATCAGCATCAGCAGCGAGACATCGCTCTGCCGCAGTTCCAGCGGTTCAAGCCGCGCGGACAGCTCCGCCCCCGTCGCGAAGGCGGCGCGGCGCAGGGCATAGCCCGGGTAGTGGGAGAGCGGGTCCTTCATCGCGATTGCTATTGTTCATAGCAAAATTTATGTTATGAGCAATAACAATTGTGACACAACCCGCGAGTCGCGGGACAGAGGAGATGAAATCATGGCCATGCCGTCCCAACCCGATCCCCGTCCGCAGGAAGAAACCGTCAAGTACGAGATCGTCGACGGCGTCGCCTGGGTCTATTTCAACCGTCCGGACAAGCGGAACTGCATGAGCCCCAAGCTCAACCGGCAGATGTTGATCGTGCTGGAGGAACTGGAATTCCGCGACGACGTGCAGGTGCTCGTCCTGACGGGCGAAGGCAGCTCGTGGTCGGCTGGCATGGACCTGCTCGAATACTTCCGCGAGGCTGAGCTGCAGGGCATCCACAAGACCCGCCAGCACCAGCGCGAAGCCTACAGCTGGTGGGAACGCCTGCGCTGGTACGAGAAGCCGACCATCGGCATGATCAACGGCTGGTGCTTCGGCGGTGCCTATGGCCCGCTGTTCGCTTGCGACCTGGCCTTCTGCTCCGACGATGCACAGTTCGGCCTGTCGGAAATCAACTGGGCCATCCTGCCCGGCGGCGGCGCCTCCAAGGTGGCGGCAGAGCTGCTGAACTTCCGTGACGCCATGTACCACGCGATGATGGGCGAGAACCTGACCGGTCCCGAAGCCGCGGCCAAGGGCATGGTCAATGAATCGCTGCCCGCCGACAAGCTGAAGGCGCGCGTGCAGGAAGTGGCCGACAACCTGAAGAAGAAGGACACCCACGCCCTTCGCGCCACCAAGTGGGCCGTGCGCCGCGTGCGCGAGATGACCTACGATAATGCCGAGGATTACCTGATCCGCGCGCAGGAAGCGCTCAACGATTTCGGCGGCTGGGAAACCCGCAAGGAAGCCACCAAGCAGTTCCTTGACGAGAAGACCTTCAAGCCCGGCCTCGGCGCTTTCGACAAGACCAAGGTCCAAAAGGACTGATTGCAAACTTCGTCGATCCCGCGCAGGCGGGATGGAAATTCCCCGCGACGGCGGCCCGGCAGCGGGCGCAGCCGGCGTGGGGATGACGATTGGAGATGGACATGACCGACACCCGCCGTTTCACCAACGCCCAGATCGACCGGCTGCTGCGCCCCAAGAGCGTGGCCGTCATCGGCGCCTCCGACCGCCACGGCGCGCTGGGCGCGACGCTGCTCAACAACCTCGTGCAGTACGAATTCGACGGCGACATCTACCCGGTGAACCCCAAGCGGGACGAGCTGCAGGGGCTGAAGGTCTACAAGTCGGCCGAGGAACTGCCCGAGGGGATCGACTGTGCCGTGCTGGCGATCCCGCGTCCCTTCGTGGTCGATACCGTCCGCGTGCTGGGCGAACGCGGCTGCGGCGCGGTGGTGATCTATTCGGCCGGCTTCTCCGAAGCGGGTGAGGAAGGCGCGAAGGACCAGGCCGAACTGGCGCGCATCGCCGAACAGTACGGCATGATCATCGAAGGCCCGAACTGCCTCGGCTGCACCAACTATGTCGAGCGCGTGCCGCTGACCTTCGTCGAAACCAACATGAAATCGCCGCCCAAGGGCGTGCGCGCCGTGGGCGTCGCCAGCCAGTCGGGCGCGCTGGCCGCGGTGCTCGCCACCACGCTGCACCCGCGCGAATGCTATGTCAGCACCTCGGTCTCCACCGGCAACGAGGCCGCCTCGGGCGTGGAGGACTATGTCGAATGGCTGGTGGATGACGAGAACACCCACGTCATCGCCATGTATGTCGAAAACTTCCGTCGTCCCGCCGCCTTCATCGCCGCTGCCCGCCGGGCGCGCGCTGCGGGGAAGCCCATCGTGCTGCTGCATCCGGGCAAGAGCGACAAGGCGCAGGAAAGCGCCGCCACCCACACCGGGGCGATGGCAGGCGACTTCAAGCTGATGAAGACCAAGCTGGCGCGCGAAGGCGTGATCTTCGCCGAGACGCTGGAAGAGCTGGCCGACATCACCACCATTGCGCTGACCTGTCCCAGCCTGCCGGGCGCCAACATGGTGGTGCTGGGCGAAAGCGGCGCGCTGCGCGGCCTCGCCTTCGACATTGCCGAGGACATTGGCCTCGACCTGCTGCACCTCGACGACGACAACTCGCCGAAACTGCGCGAGGTGCTGCCCGATTTCGTGCCGGTGTCGAACCCCACGGACATTACCGCGATCGGCCTGTCCGAGCCGGAGATCTACACCAAGCTGCTCACCGCGCTGCTGGAGGATGACCGGGTCGGCAGCGTGGTCGCCTCGATTATCCAGTCGGACCCGATCACCTCGAAGATCAAGTTTCCCGCCATTCAGAAGGTGCTGGACGGCCATACCTTCGACAAGCCGCTGGTCTTTGCCGGGGTCGACGAAGGCGCCAACGTGCCGCAGGAATATATCGATGGCCTGCGCGCCGTGGGCATTCCCTGGTTCGCCAGCACCGAGCGTGCCTATCGCGCCATTGCCCGCCTGGCCGACCTCGCCAAGCGCGACCTGACCGACCGTTCGGGCGAGCCGCTGCCGATTGCCGGCATTGCCGACGAGCACGGCGTCATTCCCGAATATCGTGCCAAGGACCTGCTGCGTCCGCTGGGCATCCCGTTCCCCGACAGCACCTTCGCGGCCAGCGCCGACGATGCCGCTGCCGCGGCCGATACGCTGGGCTATCCGGTGGTGATGAAGGCCCAGGCCGCTGCGCTGGGCCACAAGAGCGATGCCGGTGGCGTGATCCTGAACCTCAAGTCCGCCGACGAAGTGCGCGAAGCCTTCACCCGCATGTTCGACAACGTCGCTTCCTACGATGCCTCGATCACGCTCGACGGCGTGCTGGTGGAGAAGATGGGCACCATGGGCACCGAGATGATCGTCGGCGCCAAGCACGATCCCGAATGGGGTCCGGTGGTGCTGGCCGGCTTTGGCGGCGTGACCGCGGAAATCCTCAAGGACGTGAAGCTGTTCACGCCGGACCTTGGCGCGGAGCAGGTCAAGGAAGGCCTGCTGTCGCTGCAACAGGCCCCGCTGCTGACCGGCTGGCGCGGCAGCCCGGCGCTCGACGTCGATGCGCTGGCAGAGCTGATCGTGCAGATGGGCCGGGTGATGACCGGCAATCCCGCGATCCGCGAAATCGACCTCAACCCGGTGATCGTCTACCCGCAGGGACAGGGCGTGATCGCGCTCGACGCGCTGATGCTGGTCGACTGATGCAGGCGGTCAGGACCGGGTGTAGTCGATCCTGATCCGCACCCAGGTCCCGACCTGGTATTCCCCGCGCAGGCGCGGCGGCCGGACCCGGAACTGCCACGCGGCGGCCTGGGTGGCCCGCGCTATGCCGGAGCCTTGCGGGTATTCGTCGATTACCTGGCAATCGATCACCCGCCAGTTCGGCGCGGTCTTGCAGGCGATCAGGCCCCAGCCAGCGCTGTTGGCGGTGGAGAGATAGCCCGCCAGCTCGCTGTGCGAGGGCTCGCGATACCAGCGCGCGGCATAGAGCGGAGAGCCGTCGGGCGCGGTGCCGACCACCGGACTGTCCTCCCCATTTCGTGAGCCGGTATCTGCCGGGCCGTAACTCCTGTCGGACCGTACCACCGCACCGATGCGCGAGCTGGGTGACGGGCTGGGCGTGGGCACGGGAACGGGCGGCGCTGGCCGGAGCGTCGGTACCGGCAGGGCGGACGGCAAGGGCAGCAAGGCCGGGAGCGGCGTGTCAGGCTGCTCCGGCTGCGGTTCGGCTTCGGCAGGCGCGCTGGCGCCCGGCGGGTCCGGCTGTGCTTCCTCTTCCTGCGCGGGAGCAGGCGGTTCGCTGACGTCGAAGCTGCTGATGGCCACCGTATCGGGTTCGGGATCGCTCCGCCCCATGCCGAGCGACAACAGCAGCAGGATGATCGCCGCCTCGATTGCCAGCGCGAGGGTGAAGCCGGCACCGCGACGCGCGGCTTCCTCGGAAAGGCCGGGAGCCAGCTTCCGCCACCACGGCAGATCTGCCTGGACTTGGTCGAGTGATTGGATGGCTTTCGCTTCCCTGACGGCGAGACCGGCGCGCTATCGCGGCGTCGATGAACCTCATCTGGCCGCGACGCAAAGAAAAGGGGCCGGGAGAGTGCTCTCCCGGCCCCATTTGTCTGGTTGGGTAGGGCTTAGTTGCCCGAGCCCGGCCCGTAGGTGATTTCCACGCGACGGTTCTGCAGTTCGCGCACGCCGTCGGCGGTCGGGACACGCGGCATGGTTTCGCCGAATGCCTCGCTGGAGATGCGGGCGGCCGGGATGCCACGTGCGGTCAGGTATTCCTGGACCGAAGCGTTACGACGTTCGGACAGGCCGACGTTGTAGGTGGCGGAACCCGAGCGGTCAGCGTGACCGGCGAGCATGATGGCGGCGGTACCGCAGTCACCATAGGCCGTGATGGCGCTGTTGAGCACGGTGGCCGCTTCCGGCGTGATGTCCGACTTATCCCAATCGAAGAAGACGATGTAGGGGCCCTGCTCGCAGACCGGAGCCGGCGGAGGCGGCGGCGGCGGCGGGGGAGGCGGCGGAGGCGGAGGCGGCGGCGGCGGCGGAGGCGGCGGCGGGGGAGGCGGCGGCGGGGCCGGCTCTTCGCCACCCAGGAAGAAGCGCAGGCCCAGCGTGCCGCTGTGCTGCGCGAATTCCGACGTCATGGTGATCGGCAGAACGCTCGACACGTTGAAGTCGGGTTCCTCGAACATGCCGCGATACTTGTACTCGGCGAACAGCTCGACATTGTCGCCCAGCTCGCCCGAGACACCGAGGATGCCCTGCCAGCCGAAGGTGGTGTCGGCATCGTCGACCAGCGTCACGCCGCTCGGAGCGTAATCGAGGTCGATCACGTGGAGGCCGGCACCGGCGCCCAGGTACGGCTTCACCGCGCCGAGGTCGATGTCGTACAGCGCGTTCAGGAAGACGCCGTAGGTTTCCACGTCACCGGTGGCGGCGGCCAGGAAGCTGCCGATGTCGGTGCCGGTGGGATCGCTGCGCAGCAGGTTGCGACCGAGGTCGTTGCCGTCCTGCGCCGTGCCACCGATGAACAGGCCACGGTGATACTCGATGTCCATCGACTGGTAGTTGCCGTCCAGTTCGAGGCGGAATCCGTTGTCGAAGGCGTAGCCAAGCTGCGCGCCGGCAGTCCAACCCACATCAACGTTGGTTTCGAACTCGTAATCCGTGCCAGCCGGGATGGCCGGGATCGAACCGATAGCCGGAAGCGTGGTGGTGAACTCACCCTCGTTTTCGGCGTCTTCATTGGTGACGAGGCCACCGCTGAAGCCGATGTATGCCTGCGCGTTCGCCGTTGCCGGAATGGCAAGTGCGACCAGCGAGGCACCAAGAAGAAGCTTTTTCATGTTAGTCCTCATTACGACTTGCGGAAGGAACTCCCGCGTCCCTCACACAAATAGAACAATTACACTATCGTTCCAGCTTGGGAAACAATTCGCGCATTCCGGCGGCAACTGTTGCGCAAACACAACAAGCTGGCCGATGTGCAGTGCACTGGAATCGTTGAGTTGTTTTAAAAGGCTGAAATTCCGGTGATCGCACGCCCCAGGATCAGCGCGTGCACGTCATGCGTACCCTCGTAAGTATTTACGGTTTCGAGATTCACCATGTGTCGCATCACCTGGTATTCACCGGAAATGCCGTTGCCGCCGTGCATGTCGCGCGCGGCCCGGGCAATCCCCAGAGCCTTGCCGACATTGTTGCGCTTGACCACGGAAATCATTTCCGGCGCGAAGGCGCCCTCGTCGAGCAGGCGGCCCACCCGCAGCGAGCCCTGCAGGCCCAGCGCGATCTCGCTCGCCATGTCCGCCAGCTTGAGCTGGTAGAGCTGCTTGGAGGCGAGCGGCACGCCGAACTGGTGCCGGTCGAGGCCGTACTGGCGCGCCGCCTGGTAGCAGAACTCTGCCGCGCCCATGCTGCCCCAGGAAATGCCGTAACGCGCGCGGTTGAGGCAGCCGAACGGACCCTTCATGCCCTCGACACCCGGCAGCAGCGCGTCGGCGGGCAGCTTCACCTCGTCCATCTGGATCATGCCGGTGGTGCTGGCGCGCAGCGACAGCTTGCCGCGGATCTTGGGTGCTTCCAGCCCCTTCATGCCCTTTTCGAGCACGAAGCCGCGCACCTTGCCGCCATGGGCTTCGGACTTGGCCCAGACCACGAAGACATCGGCGAAGGGCGAGTTGGAAATCCACGTCTTCGCGCCGGAGAGCGAATAGCCGTCGCCGTCCTTCTTCGCGACAGTGCGCATGCCGGCGGGATCGGAACCGGCATCGGGTTCGGTCAGGCCGAAGCAGCCGATCAGCTCGCCCGAGGCGAGGCCGGGCAGGTACTTGGCGCGCTGCTCGTCGGAGCCGTAGGCATGGATCGGGTACATCACCAGCGAGGACTGCACGCTGGCCATCGAGCGGTAGCCGCTGTCGACGCGCTCGATCTCGCGGGCGACCAGGCCATAGGCGACATAGCTTGCGCCCGAACCGCCGAATTCTTCCGGGATGGTGACGCCCAGCATGCCGGCCTGGCCCATCAGCGGGAACAGCTCGCTGGCGTCGTTTTCCGCCTCGAAGTCGTCGATCACGCGCGGCTGCAGCGTGCCCTGGGCAAACGCGTGCGCGGCATCGCGGATCATGCGCTCGTCTTCGGTCAGCTGGGCATCGAGGTTGAACGGATCAGCCCAGTCGAAGGGCACCATGTCGGCCATTGCAGATAGTCTCCTTTGAAACCGCCACTAGGCAGTCCGGACGGAGACAGCAAGGGAGGGAAGGCGGGAAATCCGCGCCCGGACGCTCGCCCTAGTGGACCGCGCGTTCCTTGGCCCTGGAAATCATCTCCATCAGCTTGCTGGGCGGGCAAGGCTTGGAACAGGCTAAGGCATCGGGATAGCGTTCTTGCAGTTCCCTTGGCGTCGCATGGCCCGAATGGAAGATGATCGGCACGCCGGCGTCGGTCAGGGCATCGGCCAGCGGGAATACCTCGCCATCGGCGGTCATCACGTCGAGAATGGCGAAATCGGGCATTTCCTGGTCGATCGCGATGAAGGCATGGTCCTTGTTGGCATAGGGGCCTTCGACGCGGAAACCCATGTCGCGCACGGTTTCACTAAGGTCGAGCGCGATGATGAACTCGTCCTCGACGACGAGCACCGTCGGCTGGTTTGTATCTGCCTGGCTGGCCATTGCTTACCCTCACCCTGTTTCGAGGAATTCCTGCCTGCTGCGTCCTAATCTACGCGATAGCAGCGGGCCGGTTCCCGAAGCCGGGAGGCAAGCGGTCAGGAGGTGCGGCCGAATTTCGCCTCGTAGGCCGAAATATCGCCACCGCTCAGCAGCTTGGCCTGTTCCATCCAGTTGTCGCGGCGGATGCGCCCCTGAAAACGCCCGAGCTTGGCATCGATGCGATCGATTTCGGCATCGTCCCAGGCGGCGATCTGGGCAAAGCTGGTGACGCCGTTCTCGTGCAGCAGGGTGACGAGCTTGGGGCCGACGCCCTTGATGCGCGTCAGGTCGTCGCCACCAGCCGGAGCGGCTGCCGGGACCTTGTCCAACGCTTCGCGCATCGGAGTGCCGCTGCCGGCTTCGGCGTCGGTACCCAGCGGAGCGGTGGCGACCTCATCGGCATTGGCCGGGCTCTTCGCGGCCACCGGCGGGGCGTCGATCAGCGCCTGGTTACGCTTCGCGGGGGCATCCTCGACCTGCTCCTCGCGCTCCACCGTGGTGCGGCGCGAGACGACGAAAATCCACCAGGCGACAAGCAGCCCGATCACCAGCGCAGCGACCACGAGCAGCCAGTTGGCCTCCAGCAATTCAACCATGTGCTTCCTCTTGCGTCAGTTCAGTTGGCGCGACCCCAGATGAGCCAGCCGAGGCCAAGCCCCACCGCGTAGGCGAGCAGCATCAGCACCAGCACTTCCATCCAGATCGGCATGTCGGCTCCTTTGGAATACTCGCCCGATTCGGGCAAATCGTGGGGTTAGCGGGGCGCGGGCGTGTCGACCGGCGTGGGGATCAGCGGCTGGGTGGAGATCACCCTGAACTCGATCCGGCGATTGGCCGGGTCGCCCGGTTCGAGACCGTCGACCGGGCGCGCGGAACCCTCACCCTTGGCTGACAACGCCTCTTCCGGGATGCCGCGGCCGACCAGCGCCGCGCGCACGGCTTCGGCACGCTCGCGCGACAATTGCAGGTTGCGCTCCTCGGCGCCGGAATCGTCGGTGTGGCCGGTCACTTCGATCACCGCACCAAGGCAGGGGCTGAGCGCGCGCGCCACTTCGTCCACCAGCGACTGGCTGGCCGCCTCGATCCGGGCGGAACCTTCCTCGAAGCGGATGGTGCGGGCGCGCAGCAGGGCCTGCACGTCCTCCTGGCAATGCAGCGGGCTGAAATAGTCCTCCACCATCATGTCGCCATCGGACCAGCGGATGCCGCCGACGCCGGGAATGTCGGCCACGGCGCGGGCGATGGCGGCGCGGGTGTTTTCGCCCAGCGGTTCCCCGCCGGTCAGGACCGGGTGGCGGCTGGGCCAGCCATTGGGAGAGCGGAAATGGGCCTCCACCTGGCCGGCGCCGCCTGCCGCTTCGATCGCGGCGGGGGCAGCGGCGGCGAGACGGTCTGCCAGGGCGGGCGCATTGGCCCCGGCCACGGTGTAGGCGAGGGCGACACAGGCCAGCATGCCGCCCACGATCGCCACTTGTGGTTTGCGCAGGAACTTCATGGCCAGCGCCTTAGCGCGATGAATCAGGACGCGTCGAGTGTTTCCGCAAGCCCGACGAGTTGCAGGAATTCCTCGCGCCAGTAGCCGCGCTGGCGACCGGCCAGCGTGGCGGCATCGTCATAGTCGAAGCCGCGCAGCAGGGTGTCACCGCGCAGCCGCTGGCCATAGGCGGCGACCGCCGCGACGAAGGCCATGTCGCCCCGGGCCGCGCGCGCATCGGCCAGCACGCGGGTGGAGACGGGCCGCTGGATCAGCCGCGAGCGATCCTGCCCCGGCAGCTTGTAGCGCAGCTGCACGAAGGCGATTTCGTCGGCCTGACCGCGCGTGCGCACCACCGAGCGTTCCTCACCGTTATTGCCGTCGTAGCGGCGCGGGCGCACCCAGCCGTCCTCTCCGGCAGGCACGATCTCATACAGCGCGGTGACCTGGTGCCCGGCACCGATGTCGCCGGCATCGACCGTGTCGTTGTCGAAATCCTCCTCGCGCAGCGCGCGGTTCTCGTAGCCGATCAGGCGATATTGCGAGACGTGCTGCGGATTGAATTCGACCTGGATCTTCACGTCGTGGGCGATGGTGAACAGCGTCGACTGCATCTCTTCGGAGAGCACCTTGCGGGCCTCCATCGCGCTGTCGATGTAGGCATAGTTGCCGTTCCCGTGGTCGGCGATCTGCTCCATCATCGCTTCGTTGTAGTTGCCGGTGCCGAAGCCCAGCGTGGTGAGCGTGATGCCGGAATCGCGCTGGCGTTCGATCATGTCGACCAGCGCGTCGCGATCCGAGATGCCGACGTTGAAATCGCCGTCGGTGGCCAGGATCACGCGGTTCACCCCGCCTTCGATGAAGCCCTCGCGCGCCCTGTCATAGGCCAGCCGCAGGCCGGCGGCGCCGGCGGTGGAACCGCCTGCGGAAAGCTGGTTCAGCGCCCGGCGGATGGCGCGGGTATCGTTGGTCGGCTCCAGCACCACACCTGTGGCCCCGGCGTAGACGACGATGGAAACGCGGTCCTGCTCGCCCAGTTCGCCGGCCAGCTGGTTCATCGCCGTCTTCACCAGCGGCAGTTTGTCAGGCGCGTTCATGCTGCCCGAGACATCGAGCAGGAAGACGAGGTTGGCGGGCGGCCGCTCGGCCCGTGGCAGGTCGTAGCCGCGCAGGCCCACGCGCAGCAGGCGGGTATCCGGGTTCCACGGGGTGATCGCCATGTCGGTGGTGACGGAAAAGGGCTGCGAGCGGTCGGCCGGGGCCGGGTAGTCGTAGCGGAAGTAGTTGATCAGCTCTTCGGTCCGCACGGCGGCCTGCGGCGGCATTTGGCCGTCGGACAGGAAGCGGCGGACATTGGCGTAGGCGCCCGTGTCGACGTCGACCGAGAAGGTGGACACCGGGTGGGTGGCGACCATGCGGATGGCGGAGACTTCCTCGCCATCGTAGCGCTCGCGGTCCTGGTACTGCGGCATCATCACCGGCGGCGGGGGCGGGGCGACAGCGTAGGACATGTCGGCGGCTTCTCGCTCGGCCATCACCGGGGCGGGCGGGGCATAAGCATCCACGGTGGTAACCCGCTCGACGACCGGCTCGGAGCCTGGCTTGTCCTGCGCGCAGGCGACGAGGGCCAGCGTGATGGCGGAGGCAGTGATTGCGCCGGCGAACCCGGCAAACCTGTTGCGATTGGTCATGTCATCTCTCCCCTTGGTGTCGGACGAGTCGGTCCGACTCTCCGAAAAGAGATGATATAACATGAAACATAGATGAATTATGGCGAAATTAAGGCAAGCTCTGCCCCAATTGGTCCCATTCGTCAAATTCGGTTCGTTTTACGCGGGGGTAGCGTGTCGCGCCGTCAGGCGGACTTCTTGCTCTTCTGGAACAGCACGCGGTCTTCGGGGCCGAAGCCCTTGGTCCAGATGACCCAGCCGTAGGCGACGAGGATCGCCGGGATGCCGATGACCAGTTCCAGCCATTCGGGCAGCAGGATCGCCACCTGTCCCACCAGCACGGCAGCGCCCGTGGCCCAGACCAGCGCGATGCGCAGGTTGCCGACCGGCGCCTTCAGCAGCGATTTCAGCAGCAGCGCCTTAATCACGCTGGAGGTACCCAGCGCCAGCAGCAGGGCCATGGCCGCGCCGGCCGCCATGTAGCCTTCGTCGAGGCCCAGGCGCTGCGCCAGCAGGATGATGCCGATGGTCATCACCGCCTGCAGCGCGATGACCCCGACCGAGATCGCCAGGTTGCGCTTCTTGGCGATGTAGACAAGCACGCCTTCGGACACGACCGCCATGGAAGCGACCGCCTCGGCGATCAGCAGCAGGGCGAGGGCGCCGGTACCGCCGACGATGTCCGACCCGCCCAGGCCCATCACTGCCTGTCCAGGGATTGCCAGCGCCAGGGCGATGCCCAGCTGCAGCGCGATGATCCAGAAGCCCACCTGCTGCACCTGCGAGGCGATGGCCTTCATGTTGCCGGTCTTCAGGTTCTTGGTGATCACCGGCGACAGGATCGGCTCGAAGCTGGTCTTCAGCTTCTGCGGCAGGCTCGCCACTTCCTTGCCGAAGTAGTAGATGCCCACCGCCGTGGAGGAGGTGAACAGGCCAAGCAGGAAGACGTCGATCAGGCGCGTGCCGCGCTCGATCACGTCGGCCCCGGCCAGCGGCAACGCCTTGCTGATCAGTTGCAGCAGGCCGCCCGGCGATGGACGCCATCCACGTGGCCGCCCGTAAGTGCGCAGGAACGACCAGGCGGCGGTCAGCATGGCAGCATAGATCGAGGCGAGATAGGCCAGTGCCACCCCGCCGTCGCGCATGGCCGGGATGAAGAAGAAGGCGACCACGGCGATGGACCGCGTCCACGGCTCCACCACGGCGCGCGCCCGCACGGTGGTGGCGATATCGAAGCGATAGGCTTGCGCTGCCAGCAGGATCTCGGTCAGCGCGAAGGCCGGGATGGCACCGATAATCAGGATGTCCCAGCGCCCGCTCATGCCGTTGGGGAAGATCAGGTAGGGAAACACTGCCAGCAGTCCGACCATCAGGGCGGACAACAGCAGCGATGCCAGCATGCCGTCGAACACGAGGTTGGTCTTCGACTTGTCGTCCTCGCCCGCGCCTTGTGTCAGTCGCTGGGCCAGCCCGCGCTTCTCGCCCAGCGCGCAGATCAGCGCGAACAGTTCCACCACCACCACGGCGGAGGCGAAGCGGCCCATTTCTTCCACGCCGTAGAGGCGATAGCCGAGGAACAGGAACGGGATGCCGCCGATCAGGCGGATGACGAAGCCCAGCGTGTTGGTGCGCCCGCCCTTGACGAGCGTGGTCATGTCATCCGTGCCGTCCGCAGCGGTGGATGCCGGCTTCGCCTGCTCGCTCAAGCCCGGTGCCCCTCGGCCTTCAGCGGGCGGGCCAGCAGGCCCTGCACCACGTCATTGGCGGGCTTGCCGCCCAGCAGGTCGTTCACCGCCTCGGTAATGGGCATGGAGACGCCGTGCTCTTCCGCCAGCCGTTGCAGCACCGGTGCCGTATGCGCGCCTTCGGCGACGGTGCGCTTGTCGGAAAGGGCATCCTCCGCACTCATGCCTTCGCCCAGCGCCTTGCCGAGCGAGAAGTTGCGGCTGTTTTCCGACGAACAGGTGAGCACCAGGTCACCCAGACCGCACAGCCCGTTCAGCGTTTCCGGCTTGCCGCCCAGCGCCATGCCGAAACGCAGCATTTCGGCAAACCCGCGGGTGATCAGCGCCATCCGTGCGTTCAGGCCCAGATGCAGGCCCTCGACTACGCCGCAGGCTATCGCCAGCACGTTCTTCACCGCCCCGCCGATCTCCGCGCCGGTGACGTCGTCGGAGTAATAGGGGCGGAAGTTCGCCCGCGCGATAGCCGGGGCAAGGCGGCGCCACTGCTCGTTCCCGCCACCGCAGGCGAGCGTGACGGCAGCCGGGAGCCCGGCGGCGACTTCATGCGCGAAGGTAGGGCCGGACAGCACGGCGATATCGGCATCGGGCGCGGCCTCGTGCGCCACCTGGTGCATCATCCGGCCGGTGCTCGCCTCGATGCCCTTGGAACACAGCACCAGGTCGCGCGGGAAACGGCCCATGGCTTCCATCACCTTGGCCATGTGCTGCGCGGGCGTGACCAGCAGCAGGATGTCGCAGTCCGGCATGGCAGACAGGTTGCCGGTCGCACGGATGCTCGGCGCCAGTTCGGCAGAGGGCAGGTACAGCTCGTTTCGGTGGGTGGAATTGATGGCCTCCGCCAGTCCGTCCTCCAGCGCCCACAACAGCACCTCGCGCCCGTCGCTGGCGAGCATGTGCGCCAGGGCCGTGCCCCAGGCACCCGCTCCGACGACTCCGATCGAGGACTGGCTCATGCTTTTACTCCTGCTCCGCGGGCGGGTTCGGCTTCCGGATCGAGCGGCCAGCGCGGCCGCGCCCGCAGGTCCAGCGGGTCCGCCGGGAATCCTGCCGCCAGCCGTTCGACGCCCGCCCAGGCGATCATCGCCGCATTGTCCGTGCACAGCGGCAAGGGCGGGGCGGTGAAGCGCAAGCCGAAGTCATCCGCCAAGTGTTCCAGCCCGCCGCGAATGGTCTGGTTCGCCGCGACCCCGCCTGCCACCACCAGCGCATTGACCTCGCCCATCCTGCGCAAGGCGATGTGCAGCCGGTCGAGGATGCAGTCGAGCGCGGCCTGTTGGAAGCTGGCGGCGATATCGGCGTCGGCATATTCGCCGCTGTCATGCGCGCGCAGCACCGCGCTCTTCAACCCGGCAAAGCTGAAATGCGGCTCCCCGCTGCCGACCATAGGGCGGGGCAGGGGCACCACTGCGGGATCACCTTCCTTCGCCAGCCGCTCCACCGCCGGGCCGCCGGGATAGCCGAGGCCGAGGATCTTGGCGGTCTTGTCGAACGCTTCGCCCAGCGCATCGTCGATGGTAGTTGCCAGGCGCCGGTACCGGCCCACGCCATCCACGCGCAGGATCTGGCAGTGTCCGCCGCTCACCAGCAGCAGGGCATAGGGAAATTCGAGGTCCGGGTCGGCCAGTCGCGGGCTGAGCGCATGGCCTTCGAGGTGGTTGATCGCCAGCAGCGGCGTGTCGCTGGCCATGGCCAGTGCCTTGGCAGTGACGAGGCCGACCATCACTCCGCCGATCAGGCCGGGACCGGCAGTGGCGGCAATCGCATCGCAATCGGCCAGCGTCTTGCCGCCTTCGGCCAGCACCTTCTCCACCAGCGGAGCGAGGCGTTCGGCATGGGCGCGTGCGGCAATCTCGGGCACAACGCCGCCGTAGGGCGCGTGCTCCTTTTCCTGGCTGGCGATGGCCTGCGCGAGGATTTCGCGCTCACCTGTCACCAGCGCGGCTGCCGTTTCGTCGCAGCTGCTTTCGATCCCGAGAACCAGTGTCATCGCGCTTCCCATTAGACGAACCCATGTCTAGGGCAAGCAAACCCATGTCGGAACAACCCTTACTGAAGCTCGGAACGCGGCGTTCGCCGCTGGCGCTGGCGCAGGCTGAAGAGACCCGCGCGCGGCTGTGTGCGGCCCATGGCTGGGACAGCAATGCCGTGGAACTGGTGCCCGTGGTGGCGAGCGGCGACAAGGTGCAGGATCGCCCGCTGGCGGAGATCGGCGGCAAGGCACTGTGGACCAAGGAACTGGACCAGTGGCTGGCCGATGGCAGCATCGATGCCGCCGTCCATTCGCTGAAGGACGTGGAGACGATCCGGCCCGACAGCCTGCACATCGTCGCCGTGCTGCCGCGTGCCGACAAGCGCGACCGGCTGATCGGCGCGGCCAGCCTGGCCGAATTGCCCGAAGGCGCGGTGATCGGCACCAGTGCGCCGCGAAGGGCGGCACAGGCGCTGCACCAGCGGCCGGACTGCAAGGTCGTCACCTTTCGCGGCAATGTCGCGACGCGGCTCGGCAAGCTCGACGCGGGCGAGGCGGATGTCACTTTCCTCGCCGCCGCCGGCCTCTCGCGGCTGGGGCAGGACGATGTCGGCGTCGCCCTCGATCCTGCCGACTGGCTGCCCGCACCCGCGCAGGGCGCCATCGCCATCGAATGCCGCGCCGACGATGCGCGGGCGCGTGAATTGCTGGGCGTGCTCAACCACGCGCCTAGCCACGCCGAGGTGATGGCCGAGCGCGCCCTGCTGCAGGCGCTGGGTGGCAATTGCCACTCGCCGGTGGCGGTGCTGTGCGACCATGCGGGCGAGACCCTCACCATGCGCACCGCGATCTTCAGCCCCGATGGCAAGGACCGGGTGGAAGCCGAGGCGAGCTTTGCCGTCTCCGATACGGCGGCGCCGGCCCGGCTGGCGGCAGACCTGCTCTCCCGCGCCACGCCAGCGATCGCCGCCGTTTTCGACGGTCCGCAATGATCTTCGTCATCCGCCCCGAACCCGGCCTGCAATCCACCTTGCAGGCGGCCCGCGAACGGGGCCTTCCGGCGGTCGGTCTGCCGCTGTTCGAGGTGATGCCGCGCAACTGGGACGCGCCCGATGCGGAGCAGTTCGACGCGCTGCTGCTGGGGAGCGCCAATGCCCTGCGCTATGGCGGCGACAAGCTGGCGCAGTACCAGTCGCTGCCCGTCCACGCCGTGGGCGAGGCGACCGCCGACGCCGCGCGCGAGGCTGGCTTCCAAGTCGCGCAGACGGGCGAGGGTGGGCTGCAAAAGGTGCTCGACACGGTGCAGCAGCCGACCCGCTTCCTCCGTCTTGCCGGAGTCGAGAAGGTGCCGCTGACGCCCCCCAAGGGCAGCACGATCACCACCCGCGAGGTCTACGAGGTGCGCGCCTTGCCGATTACCGGCAGCGCGCAGGTGGGTCTGCGGGCGGGCGATCCGCTGGTGCTGCTGCACAGCGCGGCCGCCGCGCAGCATTTCGCTGCCGAGGTCGACCGTCTCGGCCTCGACCGTGGCAAGATGCGGCTCGTCTGCATCGGCCCGCGCGTGGAAAAGGCGGCTGGACAGGGGTGGGCCGAGGTCAAATCCGCTCCACAACCCAGCGACGCGGAGCTGTTGGCCTTGGCTGCTGACATGTGTCATTAGGAATTCTCATCCGATACGCGGGACCGCGTGAAGTCTCGCGACGGGTCGTCAAAGGAAGTCATGAACCAGAGATACGATTACCGGCCGGGAGGCAGTCCGCAGACCAAGGCGACGATGCGCCCTGTGCTGATCGCAACGGGCGTTGCCTTCCTCTTGGGTGCGTCAGCCGCTTACTACTTCGCCAGCGGCGGCGATCTGGGACTTGGCAGCCTGTTCAATGTGCGCAGCGATGATGCTGCCGAGCAGGCGACGGAGCAGCCTGCGGCGCTCGCTTCCGAAAGCATCGCCACGCCAGTCCCCAGTCCCAGCGCGTCGGAAAGCGCCGCGTCCGAAGCGCTCGAAGTCGTGGAGCGCGCCGAGCAGGTCGTGGTCCAAGCCGGCGGTCTCGACAGCCGCGTTGCCGCGATGGAACAGCGCCTGACCCGGCTCGACATCCAGTCGCAGGCCGCCGCGGGCAATGCCGCGCGGGCAGAGGGTCTGCTGATTGCCTTCGCCGCCCGCCGCGCCATCGAACGCGGCGCGCCGCTCGGCTACCTGGCGGACCAGTTGCGGCTGCGCTTCGGGGAGTCACGCCCCAACGCCGTGCAGACCGTGATCGACGCTTCGCAGGACCCGGTCACGCTGGACCGGCTGGTGGCACGGCTGGAAGGCCTCGCCCCGATGCTCAACAATGCGCCCGCCGATGAAGGCGTGTTCACGCGTATCGGTCGCGAACTGTCCGAACTCTTCATCGTCCGGCGCGAGGATACGCCGTCGCCGGTCGCCGAACGGCGGCTGGAGCGGGCGCGCCTGTTCCTGGAAAGCGGACGCATCGAGGCGGCGGTGTCGGAAATCCGCAACCTGCCCAACGCGGCGGAGGCGGAAGAATGGATTGCCGATGCCGAGCGTTTCGCCGCCGCGCAGCGGGCGCTGGAAACGCTGGAAACGGCCGCCGTACTTGATCCGCGCGGCCTGCGCGATGCGGAGGGAGAGCCGGTGCAACAGGCCAGCCCGGCCGTGCGCGACAGCGAAGCGGTCGACTAGGCGGAAGCCTAGCCCTTCAGCAGTTCGGGCAGCTCGCCGCTCATCCCGCGGGCTTCGTCCATGAAGAAGCGCTTCAGCGCGGGCATGCGCTGCACGCCGCCCATGCCGAACCGGCGCACCGCGCTGGCCAGCTTGCCGGGAATTCCGAACAGGCGGGTGAGCGTATCGGTCGCGCCCATTACCATCAGCGAGTCGAGCGCGCGCCACTTCTCGTATCGGGCCAGCATCTGCGCATCGCCGGGTTCGAGGCCCAGCCGCATGCCCTCCACCAGCACTTCCACCAGCGCGCCGACATCGCGCAGGCCAAGGTTCAGGCCCTGGCCGGCAATCGGGTGCATGCCGTGGGCGGCGTCCCCGACCAGCGCCAGGCGGTGGTCGATGATCTTGGCGGTGTGCTGGAAACCCAGCGGGTAGCTCGATCGCCCGCCCTGCATTTCGATGGCGCCGAAAATGCCGTGCATGCGCTTTTCGACTTCGCGCTGGAAGGCGCGGTCGCTCAGTGCCAGCACGCCCGCGGCATCCTTCTCGTCCACCGTCCACACCAGGGCGGAACGGTGGCGACCCTGCTCGTCGTCGAGCAAGGGCAGCAGGGCGAAGGGGCCATCCGGGTAGAAGATTTCCCAGGCGACGCCGTCATGCGGCTTCTCGTGCGTCAGGCCCACGATGATGGCGCGGTGGCGATAGTCCCAGTGCGCCATGGTGAAACCGGCTTCCTCGCGCGTAGGCGAGCCGCGGCCTTCGGCGCCGACCAGCAGGCTGGCTTCCAGCACCGTGCCGTCGCCCAGCGTGGCGGAGACGCCATGTTCGCCGCGTTGCCGCTCGACCACGTTGGCCTTGGCGTGCCAGGCTATCAGCGGTTCGTCCTTCGCGGCTTCGAACAGCGCGAGGCGCAGCGTGCGGTTGGGGAACATGCGCCCCAGCGTGCCTTCGTGCGGCTCGGGCGTGAAATCGATGCGACCGGGCTTCATCCCGTCGGTGACGGCAATGGATTCGATCCGGCAGCCGTGCGGCTCTAGCGCGTCAGCCAGGCCGATGTTCTTGAACAGGTTCCAGCTGGCGGTGGAGATGGCCGAGGCACGTCCGTCAAAGCCTTCGGCGGTCAGCTCCGCCGGATCGGCGCGGTCGACGACGTGGCTGGAAATGCCCTTCTTCGCCGCGGCCAGTGCCAGCGTCATGCCAACCAGGCCGCCGCCAAGAATGAGGAGATCGCGCTTGTCCGCCATATGATCGGTCACTAGTTGTCCCGCGATATGCAGGCAAGCACCCTGTCCCTTTTCCGGTATGTCGCCACGCTTCTGGCGCTCTTCGGTGCCCTTCTGGTCGCACCGGTTGCGGCGCAGCAGCCGAACCGCATCGCGGCGGACTTGGTGGCCGAACACGCGCCGCTTCCGGGCGAGACGCTGACGGTCGCCCTGCGTTTCCGTCCGGACGAGGGTTGGCACGGCTACTGGGCCAATCCCGGCGATGCGGGCGAAGGGATGGTGCTCGACTGGAACCTGCCCGCAGGCTGGCAGGCCGGAGAGCCGCAATACCCGGTGCCCGAGCGGCTGGAACTGATCGGCCTGATCAATCACGTCTACAAGGATCCCTACGCGGTGCTGGTGCCCTTGGAGGTGCCCGCCGATACCGCCGTGGCGAACATCGCGCCGATCACGGTCGAGGCGCAGTGGCTCGCCTGTTCGGACCGGCTCTGCGTTCCAGAACGCGCGACGCTGACGCTGCGTTTCCCGCAGGAAACAGCCGAACTGCGCAACCAGTTTGACGCACACCGCGCTGCCATTCCGCCGCTGATCGACCAGCAGGCGCGACTGGCCGTGACTGACCAGCACCTGCGCCTCGCCGTGCCGCTGCCCGCTGCTGTCGGCTTGCCCGATCCGCATGTCTACATCGAGCAGAAGGACGTGATCGATTACGGTGCGGTGCAGGCCTTCTATCGCGATGGCGACCTGCTGGTGGCGGAAATCGCGCGCGGTGGCCTGCGTGCGGAGCCGGACATGCTGGCGGGCATTCTGGCTTTCGGCGACGAGGGTGAGGGCATCCGCTTCACCGCCGCGCCCGGAGAGGTGCCGACAGGGGGCGCACGCCTTGGCGGGCGCGCGGTCGATACGCCGCTCTACCTGCTGCTGGGCGGCGCCTTGCTTGGCGGCCTGCTGCTCAACCTGATGCCCTGCGTCTTCCCCATCCTCAGCCTGAAGGCGCTGACGCTGGCCCGTGCGGGCGGCGAGGAGCGGCAGGCGAAGGTGGAGGGGGTGGCCTACACCGCCGGCGTCGTGCTCGCCTGCCTTGCGCTGGGCGCCTTGCTACTGGTGTTGCGCGCGGGCGGCGCGCAGATCGGCTGGGCCTTCCAGCTGCAGGAGCCGCTGGTGGTTGCTGCATTGCTGGTGCTGGCCCTGCTGATCACCGCCAACTTTGCCGGCCTGTTCGAGATTCCCAGCCTGCCGATCCGCACCCGCGGAGAGGGCGGAGCCTTTGCCACCGGCCTGCTCGCCGCCGTGGTCGCGACGCCCTGCACCGGCCCGTTCATGGCCGCTGCGCTGGGGGCCGCGCTGCTGCTGCCTGCTGCACAGGCGCTGCTGCTGTTCGCTGCCCTCGGCTTCGGCCTCGCCTTGCCGTTCCTGCTGCTGGGCTTCGTGCCTGCCTTGCGCCGGATGCTGCCCAAGCCCGGCGCATGGATGGAGACCTTCCGCAAGGTGCTGGCCGTGCCCATGGGCCTGACCGCGCTGGCGCTGGCCTGGCTGGCATGGCGCCTTGGTGGCGCGCACTTCGCCTTCGGCGCGGCAGCGGTCGGCGTCCTGATCGTGGTGGTGCTGATCTCGTGGCGGCAGCGCAGGCTGGTGATGACGGGGATCGCCACGCTTGCCGCGCTCTACTTCACCGTCAGCCTGCCGTTCCGCGTGGAAGAGCAGGTCGCCAGCGCGGAAAGCCTGCTCGATCCGGTGGCCTATTCGGAGACCGCTCTGGCCGAGGCGCGCGCTTCGGGGCAGCCGGTGTTCCTGTGGTTCACCGCCGATTGGTGTCTCACCTGCAAGGTCAACGAACAGGTCGCCATCGAACGCGAGGCGACACGCGAAGCCTTCGAGGAAGCGGGCGTGGTGGCCATGCGCGGCGACTGGACCCAGCGCGATCCGGAAATCACGCGTTACCTGGAAGAATGGCAGGTCGCGGGCGTGCCGCTGTATGTCTGGTATCCGGCTGGCGGAGCGGGTGAACAGCTGCCGCAGGTGCTCACGCCCGACATGCTGGCCGAACTGGCCTCCGGCGCGGACTAGTCTTCGGTTGTTTCTTCGGTTTCGGGGGTCGGTGCCTGTACCGGCTCCGGCATGCCGCCCGCGCGGCACCATTCGACGAATTCGCCCGGTATCCGGCTGCCGCCGATCTCCAGCGTGCCGCGTCCCGGCAGGGTGGCGATCAGGTCGCGCGTGCCCTCGAATACTTCCAGCTGCGGGTCTTCGGCGGGCAGCCGCGCTTCCCAGTGCCAGCCGCCTTCTCCCAGCGTCGCGTCGACGAGGAAACGGCTGCTCATGCCGTTGCCCAGCACCGGGAACAGCGCGCCTTGCCCCGGCAGGGCGGTGGCATGACGGATGATCACCATTTCGGGCGGATCGGCCTCCACCTCGCAGGCGAGGGTGAGGAAGGGCTCTTCCTCGACATAGCCGAAGGCGATGGCCTGGCCGTCCCCGGCCACGCTCCAGCGCGCGCCGCTGGTGTCGGGCGACGGCTCCGCCATGGTCTCGCGCGCGGCCTCGTCCAGCGCAACCCGCTGCACGCCTTCCTGCGGCACGGCCGGTTGGCGGTCGCAGGCGGCGAGCGAGAGCAGGAGGATGGCGGGCAGGTATCGCATCGTCCGCAGCGATGCGCGCGAGGAGCTTCGGAAATCAAGCGGTATCGGCGATTTGTCCCGAATTACCCTCTGCGGTGCTGCCCGATAGCTGGACTGCCGGGTGGATCAGCGTGCCCGGATGAAGGCGCGAATATCCTCTGACAGTTTGTGTCGGTCCTCGTCGCGCACGTACATCATGTGGCCCGCATCGTAGTAGTGGAACTCCACCCGGTCCTGCGGGATGCCGGTACGATTGAGCGACAATTCGGCTCCGAAGAACGGCGTGGCGAAATCGTAGTAGCCCTGCGCCACGAAGGTGCGCAGGTCAGAGTTCTGCCGCATGGCCTGCCCGATGTAGGGCGCCACGTTGAGATAGGCGTTGCGACCGAATCCGCTGAGCGTCCAGTCCCACAGTCCACCGATACTGCCGATCGACTGGTATTCACGGGTGGTCTCGAAGCCCAGGGTCTCGCGCGTCCAGGCATTGATCGCGGCGGTATAGCCCGCGTCGATGCCGTAGAAGCTGGGATCGTTATCCGGTGTTTCGCCGGCATCGTCGAAGTCGGTACCGGTATAGCGCGCGTCCAGCCGACCGATGGTCAGCCCCTGGTCGCGCAGCAGCTCCTTGTAGAAGCGCTGGGACGTGACGCGCAGGTCCGCCTGTTCGAGGTAGCGCTCCGACAGTCCGGTCAGCCGCGAAAGCTCGGCACGGACGGCGGCGCGTTCCTCCGCCGGGAGGTCCGTGCCTTGCAGCAAGGCGGTGATGTAGGGGCCGATGGCGAACTGGCGGGCCTCCTCGGCGATGGCCTCAGCAGAGGGAGCCTGCACCCGGCCGTGGTACCAGGCGGCAGTGGCCATGTTGGGCAGGGTGACGACATAGGCCATTTCGTTGCCCGACGTCGGCTCGCGCGCGGCGAAGTCGAGGATGGTCGAAATCAGGATCAGGCCGTTGAGCCCGACGTCGTTGTAGGTCGAGCCTTCCAGCTGGTTGACCACGGTCGCGGTGCGGGTGGTGCCGTAGCTCTCGCCGCCGAGGAACTTCGGGCTGTTCCAGCGCCCGTTTTCGTTGATCCAGCGCCGGATAACTTCCGCCACCGCCTCGGCATCCTGCGTCAGGCCGTAATACCGCGCCGGATCGGTGTCTTCGAGCAGGTAGCTGAAGCCGGTGCCCGGCGGGTCGATGAAGACGAGGTCGGCGACATCGAGCAGGCTGTCGGGGTTGGGCAGCAGCGGGTAGGGCGGTCCGCCGTCGTCCTGCGCGTCGGACGGGATGGCGACCCGCACCGGGCCGAAAGCCCCCATCTGCAACCACACCGAACCCGAGCCGGGACCGCCGTTGAACAGGAAGAACACCGGACGCGAGGTGTCGCGCGGGGTGCGGACATAGGAAGTGGTGACCACCACCGCCTCGGGCGTGCCATCGTCGGCGGACAGCAGGTTCTCCTGCATCGTCACGCGATAGTCGATCCGCTGGCCGCCGAAGGTGCCCGTCATGTCCGCCGTCCGCACCTGCAACTCGGGCGCGGCGACCTCGTGGGTCTCGCCGTCGGCCGTGCGATCCTGGGCCAGCCCCGCGGGGGTGGCGAGCGCGCACAGCGCGGTGGCTGCCAGCAGGGCGAGCGGACGGGTCTTGGTCATGAACTGGGTTTCCCTGAATGTTGCGCGGGCAACTAAGGGTGCCGCAAGGGCAGGGTCAAGCGCTGGCGCGGTGCTAGCGGCCCATCTTCCGCTGCGTCTTGCCGTAACGCAGCTTGCGGGTGCCCGGCTTGCCCTCGTTGCTGCGGCCGACGAGAGGGGCCTTCTTCTCGCCATCGCCCAGTCCGAGCTCGTCGTTTTCGAGGCGGCGGATCTCGTCGCGCAGGCGCCCGGCTTCCTCGAACTCCAGGTCAGCGGCGGCGGCGCGCATGCGCTTTTCCAGGTCCTCGATGTAGGAGCGCAGGTTGTGGCCGACGAGGTTGTTCACCTCGTCGTCGCCGGTGTCGACGGTGACGCCGTCCTGCGCGGCGGTGTGGGCGACGATATCGGCGATGGCGCGCTTGATCGTCTGCGGCGTGATGCCGTGTTCCTCGTTGTAGGCGCGCTGCTTCTCGCGGCGCCGCTCGGTCTCCGCCATGGCGCGTTCCATGGAACCGGTGATGCGATCGGCATAGAGGATGACGCGGCCATCGACGTTGCGCGCGGCGCGGCCGATGGTCTGGATCAGCGAGGTTTCCGACCGCAGGAAGCCTTCCTTGTCGGCATCGAGGATCGCCACCAGCCCGCATTCGGGAATGTCCAGGCCTTCGCGCAGCAGGTTGATGCCCACCAGCACGTCATAGACGCCCAGCCGCAGGTCGCGGATCAATTCGATACGTTCCAGCGTCTCCACGTCGGAGTGCATGTAGCGCACCTTCACGCCCTGCTCGTGCATGAACTCGGTCAGGTCCTCGGCCATGCGCTTGGTGAGGGTGGTGACGAGCGTGCGATAGCCCTTGGCGGCCACGGCCTTGGCCTCGGCGATGCAATCCTGCACCTGGTCTTCCACCGGGCGCACGTCGACCGGCGGATCGATCAGGCCGGTAGGACGGATCACCTGCTCGGCGAACACGCCGCCGGTCTGCTCCATTTCCCACGGGCCGGGCGTGGCGGACACGGCGAAGGTCTGCGGGCGCATGGCGTCCCACTCGTTGAAGCGCAGCGGGCGGTTGTCGATGCATGACGGCAGGCGGAAACCGTATTCTGCCAGCGTCAGCTTGCGACGGTGGTCACCGCGCGCCATCGCGCCGATCTGCGGCACTGTCTGGTGGCTTTCGTCGACGAACAGCAGCGCGTTTTCCGGCAGGTATTCGAACAGCGTCGGCGGCGGCTCGCCGGGCAGGCGCCCGGTCAGGAACCGGCTGTAGTTCTCGATGCCGTTGCAGCTGCCGGTGGCGGCGATCATCTCGAGGTCGAAATTGGTGCGCTGCTCCAGCCGCTGGGCTTCCAGCAGGCGGCCTTCCTCGTGCAGTTCCTTCAGCCGTTCCTGCAGCTCGAACTTGATGGCCTCGGTCGCCTGCTTCATCGTCGGGCCGGGGGTGACGTAGTGCGAATTCGCATAGACGCGCACCTTGTCGAGGTTCTGCCCCTTCTTGCCCGTCAGCGGGTCGAACTCGGCGATTTCCTCGATCTCGTCGCCGAAGAAGCTGATGCGCCAGGCGGTGTCCTCCAGGTGGCTGGGGAACAGCTCCAGGTTGTCGCCGCGCACGCGGAAGCAGCCGCGCGCGAAGGCGGTGTCGTTGCGCTTGTATTGCAGGGCGACGAGCTTGCGGATCAGCTCGCGCTGGTCGACCGTGTCGCCTGCCTTGATGTCGAAGACCATGGCCGAATAGGTCTCGACCGAGCCGATGCCGTAGAGGCACGAGACCGAGGCGACGATCAGCACGTCGTCGCGCTCCAGCAGGGCGCGGGTGGCCGAGTGGCGCATCCGGTCGATTGCCTCGTTCACCGAGCTTTCCTTCTCGATGTAGGTGTCGGACCGGGGCACATAGGCCTCGGGCTGGTAGTAGTCGTAGTAGCTAACGAAGTACTCGACCGCGTTTTCCGGGAAGAAGCTCTTAAACTCGCCATACAGCTGGGCTGCCAGGATCTTGTTCGGGGCGAGGACAAGGGCAGGGCGCTGCAACTGCTCCACCACCTTGGCCATGGTGAAGGTCTTGCCGCTGCCGGTCACGCCCAGCAGCACCTGCGTCTGCTCGCCCTGCTGCGCGCCTTCCACCAGTTCGGCGATGGCAGTCGGCTGGTCGCCGCTCGGCTCGTAATCGGAAACCAGCTTGAACGGCTTCTGGTCCTTCGCCTTTTCCGGCCGCGCGGGCTTGTGCGGGGTGAACTCGCCGGAGGTGTCCGGCTCTTCCAGTCCGCGGCGAATGACGAGCTCTGCCATGGCGGGTGATATGGGAGAGGCGGAACGCCTTGGCAACGCGCTTTGCCCGATATTTACATTTCCCCGATATCTCAGCGGCTTCGCTATCGAAGGAGGAGGCCATGCCTCGCCCTGCTGCAATGCTGCTTGCCGCGCTGCCGATGCTGGCGGCCTGTGCCGAGGACGATCCCGACAACATTCCCCTGCGCGGGAACTGGGAGATGGCCACGCAGCTCGACAGCCTGACGATCGACGGCACGATCGTGCGGCCGGAAATGCTGCCGCCCGAAATCGCCCGGCTCAACGCCAGCGAGGCACGGTGCGGAGAACCGGTGTTCAGCGACCGCCAGGGGCAGCAGGACGTGCTCGACTGGCGCGCGGGCGGGGCTTGCGAATTCGAGACCTACGAGGTGAACGGCGCGCGGGTGACCACCACCGGCCAGTGCCGCAATGTCGGCGGGATGGAGACGTTCAACCCGCGGTTCGACGCCTCGGTCGTGCAGCGGGAGGACAATTTCCGCATGGTCGTGTCCATGGAAGGCTCTGCCGAAATCCCCGGCGAGGGCACCCATTACCTCAAGATCATCGCCGTGCAGGAAGGCAACCGCACCGGCGATTGCTGAGGCAATGCCAATGCGTTTCGCCGCAAGCGCATTGGCAGGCATCACGCTGCTCGTTATCGTAAGCCCTTGAACCCAGCGGCGTTGTGCCGCGCTTATGTTCTCGGGGGGAATTTCCAATGCGCCTTATCCATACCTTGCCGCTGGTTGCCGGCCTTGCCCTTGTCGCCTGCGGCGATTCCGGCGCGGTGGAAGATCCGTCCGATCCCGAACAGATTGCCGCGGCGACGGCCGACCTGCCCAAGCCGCTGGCGGGCGAATACCGGATGACCGGCGAACTGGTGGAGTTGGCGGTTCCCGGCGCCTCAGACGAGGAAATCCAGATGATCCGCGGGATCATGGAAATGGCCGCGACGCAGGAACGCACTTTCTGCATGACGCAGGAAGAAGCCGACGAAGGCTATCGCGAATTCCTCGAGAACCTCTCCGAAGGCACCGACGAGTGCGAGTTCTCCGAATTCAGTGTCAACGGCAACACGCTGGCGGCGACCATGCAGTGCGACGATGGGGCGGGAAGCACCGGCACCATGGAATTCGGCGGCAACATCAGCGAAACCTCGCAGGACATGACCGTGACGATGGACATGGCCAATGCCGAAGAAGGCGATTCCATGCGGATGGTGCTGCGCAATCAGACCGAACGCATCGGCGACTGCGCTGGTTGAGTAGGCTCGCGCGTCAAATCAACAACTTAGGCTGGCCCGAAATGGGACAGCGCCCGGCTTTTTGCACTCTGCGAATTGCAGGTGGCGGTGGCATAGGTATTCCTTCACAGCGAACCCGGCGGGCATTGCCTGCCGCTTGCTTACGGGGAAATTCCGATGCGCCTTATTCACGCCCTGCCGCTGCTTGCCGGCCTTGCCCTGGTCGCCTGCGACAATTCCGCCGAGGAAGCGTCGGAAGAGGCCCTGTCGATGGACGAGGTGCTGGCCGAGATCGAGGATAACGGCGTGATGCCGCAGCCCGGTCAGTACGGCACCACCTTGGAGCTGATCTCGTTCGAGATGCCCGGTGCCACCAGCATCGACATGAGCGCGTTGCAGGAAGAATTCGCAGAAGGCGCCGCCAGCGACGCCAGCTATTGCGTCACCGAGGAAATGACCCGCGAGGCGTGGATTTCGGAAATGACCGACAATACCTGCACGGTCAGTCGCCTCACCGCCGATGGCAACGATTTCAACCTGGCGATGACCTGCGACGCCGCCGACGGTCCGCAAGGTCGCATCCTGATGACCGGCACGGCCACCGAAACCGGCTCCGACATGGAGATGGCCTTCAACCAGCCGATCCCCGGCGTGGGCGATGCCACGATCCGGATGCGGGTAATTTCGGAACGCACTGGCGATTGCAGCTAGGCTCGCTATCCTGCCGGGGTGAGACTTTTACCCCTGGCCAGTATCCTGAGCATCGTGTCGCTATCCGCTTGCGCGGGTGAGCCGGACTTCGTTTCCGAAGAGGAGATCCTGGCTCGCGCCGAGGTGCTGATTGCGCCGCAACCGGGGCTTTATCGCACCACCAGCACCATGACCGAATTCGCCCTGCCGGGCGCCAGTCCGCAGGAGGCGACGCGCATGCAGCAACGTCTTGGCGGGCTGCAGCCGCAGGTGGTGGAGGGTTGCCTTGCCGCCGGCGAGGACGGTTTCCTGTCGCTGGTCCAGGCCATGCAGGAAGGGTCCTGCAGCTCGACGCGTTTCGACACCAGCGAGACATCGCTCCACGCGGAAATGACCTGCGAGATCGCGGACGGGACGATTTCCGAAATCGTCATGCGCGGCAAAGTCTCCGCGCAGGATTCGCGGCTGCAGAGCAGGGTGGTCCAGCAAGGCCCCGGCATTCCCGGCGGGATGCAGCGGTTCGTCCTGATGGTGGAATCCCGGCGTCTTGGCGATTGTCCGGCCCCAACGGAAGACGGCGAAACGGAAACCCTGCCCGACTAGCCCGTTCTTGCAGTGACAAGCCGGATGGGGGAAACCGCTGGGACCATGGCCGCGACCGAAGAGAGATTCCCGCCAGCGCGCCGCCGGATCGCGGACAACCTGCGCGACTTCCGGCAGTCGGTCCTGCGCCGGATAGACCTGTTGCGCGGCGAGGAACCCGAGAACGTGCACAAGCCGTCGAAGGGACGGTTCCTTGCCGAAATCGGCTATCTCGTCGCCCCGATCCGCCGCAGGTTCGAACCGGAGTTGCCGATCGAGCCGGCGGGGTCGCCCAAGGTGGTGATCCTGCTGCCCGGCTTTGCCACCGGGCCATGGCGCATGCGCTACATGGCGCAGCAGCTCGAACGCGCCGGGCACAAGGTGAAGCGCTGGGGCATGGGCTACAATTTCGGGCCGACGCCGGAAAACTTCCGCCAGCTGGGCGACCGGCTGTGCTCGGTGCGCGAGCGGTATGGACAAGACGTTGTGCTGATCGGCTGGAGCCTGGGCGGGGTCTTCGCCCGCGAGGTCGCCAAGCTGCACCCGGAATGCGTGGAGCGGGTCATCACGCTGGGCACGCCCTTCAGCCACTCGCCCTATTCCAACAACATGTGGCGGGTCTACCAGGTGACGGCCGGGCATCGGGTGGAAGAGCCGCCGATCGACGGCGTGCTCTACGAGAAGCCGCCGGTCGAGACGGTCGCGTTCTGGAGCCCGCGCGACGGCGTCATCTCGCGCCGCGCCGCCTGCGGGCTGCCGGGCGAGCGCGATCGGGCGGTGGCCTTGCGCTGCACGCACATGGGCTTTTGCAACTCCGCCGAGGTGATCCTGGCGCTGGATGAGGAACTGAAGCGCTGATCAAGCTTTGTGTGCATGAGACGTTTGACGAAATGCTGCACCTGCGAGATAAGGCAGGTTCAAATGCAGTCGGGGGACCTGAGTGACCGCTTCCGAGCCGGTAAATTTTGATGAGATGCATGCGCCCGATGGCTCGGTGCGCGATGCCTATGTCGGCTACAACGAATGGCTGGAGCAGCAGGAAGCCGGCTCCATGCGGCGCAAGGACTTCGAGGCCGAGAGCTTCTTCCGCAAGACCGGCATCACCTTCAATGTCTATGGCGAGGACGATGCCGAGGAACGGCTGATCCCCTTCGACATGGTCCCGCGCATCATCACCGGTGCGGAATGGCGCCGCCTGTCGCGCGGTATCGAACAGCGGGTGCGCGCGCTCAACGCCTTCATGCACGATCTCTACCACCGGCAGGAGATCATCCGCTCGGGTCGCCTTCCCGAACGGCTGTTTCGCGACAATGCCGCATGGCTGCCGCAGATGGTCGGCTTCACCCCGCCCGGCGGGGTCTACACCCACATCGTCGGGATCGACCTGGTGCGCACCGGGCCGGACGAGTTCATGGTGCTGGAGGACAATGCCCGCACGCCGAGCGGCGTCTCCTACATGCTGGAGAACCGCGAGACGATGATGGCCATGTTCCCCGAGCTGTTCAGCAAGGTGAAGGTGCAGCCGGTCTCCGACTATCCGCGGCGGCTGGCCAAGAGCTTGGCCGCCTGCGCCCCACACGGGGCCGGCGACAAGCCCAGCATCGCCGTGCTGACGCCGGGCATCTACAATTCCGCCTATTACGAACACGCCTTCCTGGCCGACCAGATGGGTGCCGAACTGGTCGAGGGCAGCGACCTGCGCGTGGTCGACGGCAAGGTGCAGATGCGCACCACGGTGGGCTTCCGCCCGGTGGACGTGCTCTATCGCCGCGTCGACGACGATTTCCTCGATCCGCTCACCTTCAACCCGGCATCGATGCTGGGCGTGCCGGGCATCATGGATGTCTACCGCGCGGGCAATATCACCATCGCCAATGCGCCGGGCACCGGCGTGGCGGACGACAAGGCGATCTATTCCTTCATGCCCGAGATCGTCGAATTCTACACTGGCGAGAAGGCGCTGCTGCCCAATGTCGAGACCTGGCGCTGCGCCGATCCCGACAGCCTCAAATACGTGCTCGACAACCTGGCCGAGCTGGTGGTGAAGGAAGTCCACGGCTCGGGCGGCTACGGCATGCTGATCGGCCCGACCTCCTCCAAGAAAGAGATCGCGAAGTTCCGCGCCAAGCTGGAAGCCAACCCGGAAAACTACATCGCCCAGCCCACGCTGTCGCTGTCGACCTGTCCGATCTTCACCCGCAAGGGCCTCGCCCCGCGCCACGTCGACCTGCGCCCCTTCGTGCTGTGCTCGCCCGACGGGGTGGACATCACGCCGGGTGGCCTCACCCGCGTCGCGCTGAAGAAGGGCTCGCTGGTGGTCAATTCCAGCCAGGGCGGCGGGACCAAGGATAGCTGGGTGCTGGACGACTGATGTTAGGACGCGTCGCTCACGGCATCTTCTGGATGTACCGCTATCTGGAACGGGCGGAGAATACCGCGCGCCTGCTCGCCGCCGGACAGCGCATGGCGCTCACTCGCGGGCAGGACATGGCCGACAGCGAGTGGAAGTCGATCCTTACCACGCTGGGCCTGCGCGCCGCCTACGAACAGCATTTCGACGATTACGCCGGGGCGCACGTCTGCGACTTCGTGCTGCGGTCGAAGCACAATCCGGAAAACGTGCTGTCGATGGTGGAGCGCGCCCGCACCAATGCCCGCGCCTGCCGCTCGGCGATCACGGCGGAAGTGTGGGAGGCCGTCAACGAAGGCTGGATGACCCTGCGCGAAATGCTGGCGCGCCCGGTGCGCGAATCCAGTCTCAACCCGGTGCTGGCGACGATCCGCCGGGAGAGCACGCTGGCACGCGGGGCCACGCATGGTTCCATGCTGCGCAACGAGACCTACAGCTTCGCCCGGCTCGGCACCTTCCTGGAGCGTGCCGACAACACCGCACGCATCCTCGACGTGAAGTATTACCTGCTGCTGCCCTCGCTATCCTACGTCGGCACACCGCTCGATACCGGGCAGTGGGACAACGTGCTGCGTTCGCTTTCGGCAGAGCGCGCCTACCGCTGGCTCAATGCCGGGCGTATGGATGCCCGCTCGATCGCCGACTTCCTGATCCTTGACGAGCGTTTCCCTCGCAGTCTGGTGTTCTGCTATGGTTGCATGCGGGAAAACCTCGCGGAGCTGGCGCAGCTGCACGGCGCGGAAGGCACCAGCCACGAGCTGATGCGCGAGGCTGACCTGCGGCTGGCCGGCAAGAGCGTGGAAGACATCTTCGATCAGGGGCTGCACGAATTCCTGCTGGAATTCATCGCCGGCAACCAGGCGCTGGCCGGGGCCATCGCGCAAGATTATCGCTTCGTGAGCTGAGGGAGGAGACAGACAGACCATGCGCCTCTCGATCCGTCACACCACACACTATCGCTTTGCCGAGCCGGTGGCTCACGGCATCCAGCGCCTGCGCCTGACCCCGAAGGAGACGCAGGGGCAGGAAATCATCGAATGGAACATGGAGCTGGAAGGCGCGCGCGAGCAGTTCTCCTATGACGACCAGAACTTCAACCACGTCTCCCTGGTGTCGGTAGAGGAGGGCGCGAAGGAAGTGGTCGTCACCTGCAGCGGGAAGGTCGACACGCACGATCGCGCCGGGGTGATCGGGCACCATGCCGGGCACCTGCCGCTATGGGCCTTCCTCGGCCAGACCGAGCTGACCAAGCCGGGACCGAAGATCCGTGAACTGATCAATGCAGTGGAACGCAGCGAAGAGGGCATGGTGGCCACGCTGCACAACCTGTCCGCCGTCATCCGCGAGAACGTGGAATACGGCACCGGCAGCACCGGTGTCACCACCACGGGCGAGGAAGCGGCGGCGGAAGGCGTGGGCGTATGCCAGGACCATGCGCACATCTTCATTTCCGCGGCGCGCAGCCTGGAGATCCCGGCGCGCTATGTCAGCGGCTACCTGATGATGAACGACCGGGTCGAACAGGAAGCGACTCACGCCTGGGCGGAGGCCTGGGTGCAGGGGCTGGGCTGGGTCGGATTCGACATATCCAATGGCATCAGCCCCGATCCGCGCTATGTGCGCGTGGCGACGGGTCGCGACTACCGCGATGCCGCGCCGATTACCGGGATCAGCTTCGGCGCCGTGACGGAAGACCTGTCGGTAAACCTGGCGGTGGAGCAACAATTGGAAGAACAACAACAACAATGACCTATTGCGTTGGCCTGATGCTCGACAAGGGCCTGGTCCTGATGAGCGACACCCGCACCAATTCGGGCGTCGACAACATTTCCGTATTCCGCAAGATGTTCACCTGGTCGATTCCGGGCGACCGGCTGATCACGATCATGACGGCGGGCAACCTCGCCACCACGCAGGCGGTGATCAGCCGGCTGGAGGAACGCAGCAAGGCCCCCTCCGAGCGACAGAACTCGCTGATGGAACTGCCCACCATGTTCCAGGTGGCCTGCGAAATCGGCAAACTGCTGCGCGAGACCATTACGGATACCCAGGACGACAACGGCCAGAGCGGGAAGGGACGCTTCACCGCCTCGATCATCCTCGCCGGCCAGATCAAGGGCATGGAGCCGCGCCTGTTCATGATCTACCCGGAAGGCAACTTCATCGAAGCCAGCTGGGATACGCCCTTCTTCCAGATTGGCGAGACCAAGTACGGCCGCCCGATCCTGATCCGCGGCTATGATCGCGACATGAGCTTCGAGGACGCGGTCAAGCTGCTGATGGTCAGCTTCGACTCGACGCTGAAGGCCAATCTCTCAGTCGGTCTGCCACTCGACCTGCTGGTGATGGAACGGGACAATTTCACCCCCAAGCACGAGCGTCGCGTCGAGCACAACGATCCGTACTTCGATGCGATCTCCAACAGCTGGAGCGATGCGCTGCGCAGCGCCTTCCACTCGCTGCCCGACTACAGCTTCTACCAGCCAAGTGATTCCACCTAGTCGAAGCCACCGATCCGGATAGGGCCCGGCCCCAAGGGCTTCGGCCTATGCGGGAAATTACGGAAATAGGTCCGAACCGGAGGCATTCCTGCCTGCGGGAAAGCTGACCTTTTCCTATATAACAAAGGGTTATAGGTGTAATTCCGAAGTACTACGGAGTGCTTCCTTCCGTACATTCTGCGCAAATTCCTCCCATGGAACAGCGTATCACAATCCACATTGTCGGCGGCAACAGCCGCTCGCGGGCCGAACAGTCCCGCCTGATCCTCTCCATGGGCCACCATGCAGAGGTCTATTCGGACCTGGTCGAACTGATCGACCGTCCACCGCGTTCGGGGGTGATCATCGCCAGTGATGGCGTGCTCGACAACGGCATCACCGAATTGCTCGAAGAACTAGCCGATGCGGGCATCTGGGTGCCGCTGATCGCCGCGAAGGAGGACCCGCTGGTCGAGGAGGTCGTGGAGGCGATCCAGGCCGGCGCGCTCGACTTCGTGCGGCTGCCGCTGTGCGAGGACGAGCTTCAGCGCCTTGTCGGCCATGTCCACAGCGATGCCGGACGCCATGCCGAGGCGCGGCGCCGGCTCATCGATGCCCGCCGCCGGATAGAGGGGCTCTCGAAGCGCGAGCGTGAAGTGCTCGACTGGCTGTCGGAAGGCTGCTCGAACAAGGCCATTGCGCGCAACCTGGAAATCAGTCCGCGAACGGTCGAGATTCACCGCGCGAACATGATGGCGAAGCTCGGTGCCAACCATGCCGCCGAGGCCGTGCGCTTGCGGCTGGAAGCGGACTTCGATGAGGCGCAGGCGAGCGAAGCCATGGCACCGATCATGCGAGGGTGATCGGGTGGCGGGCGTCTCCCAGCCTGCCACAGTCGCTTCTGCTGCCGTTGCCGGCGTGGCCCACCGCCGTCAGCGGCAGTAGGAGTTCCCCTCGATCACGCCTTCGAAGTGGAAATGGTCGCGGTGGTCGGCATTGTAGTCCGGCCCCAGCACGGTGGCGAAGCGGCGACAGGCGCTGCGTTGCACGACACGCAGGAATTCGCGCTCCTTGGCATTGCCGTTCCAGCCTTCGGCCACGCTGATGCGGGTGCCGTCGGCCAGGATGAAGGCACCGATGTCGATCGCGTCGGCACTGGCGTGGGCGGAGCGGCGGCTGGTTCCCGCGACATTGCGGCAGGCATAGCTGCCCATGGTCTGGATGCTGGCGAGCCGCTGCCCGAAAATTTGCTGCGCCGCGCGGTCGGCGCCGAATCGCGCCCAGGCGGCAAAGGCGCTGCTGACGGGGCAGGTGACCGGGCCAAGGTTGCTGACATTCAACTGGCCGGTATCGCTCGCCAGGGCATGCATCATCACCGTGCCCAGGTTGCTGCAACCCTGTCCCAGGTAACGGTCGGGCAAGGGCTCGAAGCGCGCGCCGGCCTCGCCCAGCTGCGCCAGACACTGGTTGTCGGCATTGTTCTGCGCCACCGGCGCCGGTGCATAGATTCGCGCCGAGCGGGCGGAAACGGTGGATCGGTCATGCGAGGCAGTCTCGGTTGCGGCGTAGCCGCCACCGGAGACCTGCGGCACCAGCGAACAGGCCGAAAGGCCCAAGGCTGCCAGGGGGAGCATGATTACATTGCGCATGACATTTTACTGCCAAGACATGGTTAACAGAAGGTTTCCATCGCGCTTTCTCGAAGCATCGTGACACAACCGTGCGCGGCGCAGGCGCCGTCCATCGCGATGGTTGCACACGAAACCGCAAATTCGTTTGACTCGGCAAGCGCAATCTCTAGTGGCCGCTGCGGGCCACGCGGTCCCAACGCCGCGCGAGCTCTCTGCAAGGAGAGAATACATGACTGCACAACCTGCGCTCCGTCCGGAGCGTCCCTTCTTTTCATCCGGACCCACCTGCAAGCCTCCCGGCTGGTCGATCGACAAGCTCGACCTGAAGTCGCTGGGCCGCTCGCACCGTTCCAAGTACGCCAAGGGCCGGCTGAAGTACGCCATCGACCTGACCAAGGAACTGCTCGGCATCCCCGACGACTACCTCGTCGGCATCATGCCCGGTTCCGACACCGGCGCGCTGGAATGCGCGATGTGGACCATGCTTGGCGCGCGCCCCGCGACCGTCGCCGCATGGGAAAGCTTCGGTAACGTCTGGATCCAGGATGCAGTCAAGCAGCTCAAGCTGAAGGACCTGCAGGTCCTCGATGCCGGCTACGGCGAAATCCCCGATCTCAGCCAGGTGCCGCAGGAAAACGACGTCGTCTTCACCTGGAACGGCACCACCTCCGGCGCGAAGATCCCGAACACCGACTGGCTCGCCCCGGGTCGTGAAGGCCTGGCCATCAACGATGCCACCAGCGCCATCTTCGCCATGGAGATGGACTGGGCCAAGCTCGATGCCACCACCTACTCGTGGCAGAAGGTGCTGGGCGGCGAAGCGCAGCACGGCATGCTGATCCTCAGCCCCAAGGCCGTGGAGCGGATCGAGAGCTACGATCCCGAGTGGCCGCTGCCCAAGCTGTTCCGCCTGAAGAAGGGCGACAAGATCAATCGCGGCATCTTCGAGGGGGCCACGATCAACACGCCTTCGATGCTGGCCACGGAAGACTACATCGCCGCGCTGGAGTGGGTGAAGTCGATCGGCGGCCGCCAGGCCATGTTCGACCGTGCCGACGCGAACGCCAAGATCGTCAAGGACTGGATCGAAGCCACGCCGTGGCTGCGCAACATGGTCGACGATCCGGCCAAGCAGACCAACACCGGCGTGTGCATGTGCTTCCAGGGCGAGTGGATCGAAAGCCTCTCCGCCGAGGAAGCGGCCGCCGTGCCGAAGACAATCGCTTCCAAGCTGGAAGAGATGGACATCGGTTACGATTTCAACGGCTACCGCGACGCTCCGCCGAGCCTGCGCATCTGGTGCGGCGGCTCGCTCGAGTCCGAAGACATCAAGCGTCTGCTGCCGTGGATCGAATGGGCTTACGAAGAGCTCAAGGCCGGCAACCTCTGAGGTTAGCCTGACCGCGTAGCCCCGCCGATCCGGCGGGGCGCGCATCCCTCCGTTTACGAATTCATGCCCGGATGGCGCCCGAAAACCGTTTGGCGCACCGGCACAACAAGAGACTTATCATGACCAAGCCCAAAGTCCTCATTTCCGACAAGATGGACGACAATGCCGCCCGCATTTTCGAGGAGCGCGGCTGCGACGTCGACGTCATCACCGGCAAGACGCCTGAAGAGCTGAAGGAAATCATCGGCCAGTACGAAGGCCTTGCCATCCGTTCGTCGACCAAGGTGACCGCCGACATCCTTGAAGCCGCGACCAACCTGAAGGTTATCGGCCGCGCCGGCATCGGCGTCGACAACGTCGATATCCCCGCCGCCAGCGCCAAGGGCGTGGTGGTGATGAACACGCCGTTCGGCAACTCGATCACCACGGCCGAACACGCCATCGCCATGATGATGGCGCTGGCCCGCCAGATTCCCGAAGCCAATGCCCGCACGCAGGCCGGCGAATGGCCCAAGAGCGCCTTCATGGGCGTCGAGGTGACCGGTAAGACGCTGGGCCTGATCGGTGCCGGCAACATCGGCGCCATCGTCGCCAGCCGCGCGCTGGGCCTGAAGATGAAGGTGGTCGCCTACGATCCCTTCCTGACGCCCGAACGCGCCATCGAACTGGGCGTTGAGAAGGTGGACCTCGGCCAGCTGCTGGCCCGTGCCGACTTCATCACGCTGCATACCCCGCTGACCGACGAGACCCGCAACATCCTCAGCCGCGAGCGGCTGGAGCAGGCCAAGCCCGGCGTGCGCATCGTCAACTGCGCGCGCGGCGGCCTGATCGACGAGGCGGCACTGAAGGACATGCTGGAAAGCGGCCACGTCGCCGGTGCGGCGCTGGACGTGTTCGCGGTGGAACCCGCCAAGGAGAACCCGCTGTTCGGAACGCCGAACTTCATCTGCACCCCGCACCTCGGTGCCTCGACCACCGAAGCGCAGGTCAACGTGGCACTGCAGGTGGCCGAGCAGATGGCTGACTACCTCGTCAACGGCGGCGTCACCAACGCGCTCAACATGCCCAGCCTCAGCGCCGAGGAAGCACCGAAGCTGAAGCCCTACATGGCGCTCGCCGAAAACCTCGGTTCGCTGATCGGCCAGCTCGCCCACGGCGATCTCGACAAGATCAGCATCGAGACCGAAGGCCACGCCGCCGAACTGAACCAGAAGCCGATCGTCGGTGCCGTGCTGGCGGGCCTGATGAAGCGCTATTCGCAGAGCGTGAACATGGTCAACGCGCCTTTCATGGCGAAGGAACGCGGCATGGAAGTGCGCGAGATCCGCAACGACAGGGAAGGCGTGTTCCACACGCTGATCCGCGTCACTGTGGCCACCAGCCAGGGCAACCGCTCGGTCGCCGGCACGCTGTTCGGCAACAACGAACCGCGCCTGGTGGAAATCTTCGGCATCGGGATCGAGGCCGACCTGTCGGGCAAGATGCTCTACATCGTCAACGAGGACGCGCCGGGCTTCATCGGTCGCGTCGGCTCGCTGATGGGCGAATACGACATCAACATCGGCACCTTCCACCTTGGCCGCCGCGACAACGGCGGCGAGGCCATCGTGCTGCTGTCGGTCGATCAGGACATTCCGCAGGAAGTGGTCGACAAGGCCTGCAAGCTGGATGGCGTGAAGGTGGTCAGGTCGCTTTCGTTCTGACGCCTTTGCGACTAGGGCATCGCGCATGACCGATCCGACGCAGGACCTGTTGCCCGAAGGGCTGGAAGACCGCCTGCCGCAATCCGCGGCTGCGGCGACCCGCATCGAACGTGCGATGCTGGAGGCGATGGGCGCGCATGGTTACGACCGTGTGCGTCCGCCGCTGGTCGAGTTCGAACGCTCGATGAGCCGCCGCATGGACGGGGTGATGACGCGGCACATGTTCCGCTTCACCGACCCTGCCTCGCTGCGCACGCTCGCCCTGCGCAGCGACATGACGGTGCAGGTTGGGCGCATCGCGGCCACCGGCCTCGCCAATGCGCCGCGCCCCTTGCGGCTGTGCTATGCCGGGCAGGTCGCCCGCATCCAGGGCAGCAAGCTGGAACCCCGGCGCGAGGACCTGCAGGTCGGCGCGGAGCTGATCGGTAGCGACAGCGTCGCCGCCGCCAGCGAGATCGTCGAACTTGCCATCACCGCGCTGGAAGCGGCGGGGGCAACCGGCATCTCGGTCGACTTCACCCTGCCGGACCTGGTCGACACCCTGGCTGACGGCCCCATGCCGCTGGACGAGGCGCAGCGCGAACGCGTGCGGCGCGAGCTCGACATGAAGGATGCTGGCGGATTGGTGGAAGCTGGCGGCGAAGCCTACCTGCCGCTGATCCACGCCACCGGCGACTTTGCCGGCGCGGTCGAAAAACTGTCCGCGCTGGATACCTCAGGTGTGCTTGAGACTCGCATCGAGGGCCTGCGCCAGATCGCCGCACGCGTGGGTGACCGCGCCCGGCTGACGCTGGACCCCAGCGAACGCCACGGCTTCGAATACCAGAGCTGGTGCGGCTTCACCCTCTACGCCGATGGCGTGCGCGGCGAGCTTGGCCGGGGCGGCACCTATTGCATCGGCGGCAGCGACGAAGCGGCAACCGGCTTCTCGCTCTATCCCGAAAACCTGGTCGAAGCCGTCAAGGCGGACGAGCAGTTCGGCGACAAGCTGTTCCTGCCGCTGGGCCACGACGCCAATGCGGCGGCGAAGCTGCGTGCCGAAGGCTGGCGCACGGTCGCCGCACTGTCCGATGCCGATGACGGCAAGACGCTCGGCTGCTCGCACGTGCTCGACGGCGCTGCGCCGCGCGCGCTGTAAATCGCTGCGCCAGCGGAAGATCTTCCAGTAGTTGCAGGGGCCCCTGTCGCGGCATTCCCGCACCAACGCGGCGGATGGATTACCGCAACTGCTTGCGGTCCACGCTCCTACGGCCTAGTGCCGCGCCGTTTGTCCCCTTTGCAGGAATCGAATTCATGCCCAACGTCACCGTAGTCGGCGCCCAGTGGGGCGATGAAGGCAAAGGCAAGATCGTCGACTGGCTGGCCACCCGCGCCGATGCGGTGGTGCGCTTCCAGGGCGGTCACAATGCCGGCCATACGCTGGTGGTGGACGGCAAGACCTACAAGCTCTCGCTGCTGCCCAGCGGCATCGTCACCGGCACGCTCAGCCTGATCGGCAATGGCGTGGTGCTGGACCCGTGGGCGCTGCGTTCCGAAATCGAGAAGCTGGAAGGGCAGGGCGTTTCCATCACGCCGGAGAATTTCGGCATCGCCGACAATTGCGCGCTGATCCTGCCGCTGCACGGCGAACTGGACGGGCTGCGTGAAGCTGCCGCGGGCAAGGGCCAGATCGGCACCACCAAGCGCGGTATCGGCCCGGCCTACGAGGACAAGGTGGGCCGCCGCGCCATTCGCGTGTGCGACCTGGCACACCTCGACGAGCTGGACGCCCAGCTCGATCGCCTCTGCGCCCATCACGATGCGCTGCTGGCCGGTTTCGGCAAGCCGCCGGTGGACCGCGAGGCGCTGGTCGCCATGCTGCAGGAAATCGCCCCCTTTGTGCTGCAATATGCGCAGCCGGTGTGGAAGCGCCTGCGCGAGGTGCGGGCCGATGGTGCGCGCATCCTGTTCGAAGGCGCGCAGGGCGTGCTGTTGGACGTTGACCACGGCACCTATCCCTTTGTCACCAGCTCCAACACCGTCAGCGGCACGGTGGCGAGCGGCAGCGGCGTCGGTCCCAATGCGGCCGGTTTCGTGCTCGGCATCGTCAAGGCCTACACCACCCGCGTGGGCGAAGGCCCGTTCCCGACCGAGCTGGACGACGAGGTCGGCCAGCGGCTGGGCGAACGCGGTCACGAGTTCGGCACGGTCACCGCGCGCAAGCGGCGCTGCGGCTGGTTCGATGCCGTGCTGGTGCGCCAGACCTGCGCGATCAGCGGCGTCACCGGCATCGCGCTGACCAAGGTGGACGTGCTCGACGGCTTCGATACGGTGAAGATCTGCACCGGCTACAAGCTGGACGGCAAGGTAATCGACTACCTGCCTTCCAGCGCGGTGGAACAGGCGCGGCTGGAGCCGGTCTACGAGGAAATGGAAGGCTGGAGCGAAAGCACCGAGGGTGCGCGCAGCTGGGCCGAGCTTCCGGCGCAGGCGATCAAGTACATCCGCCGCATCGAAGAACTGATCGAGTGCCCCGTGGCCAGCGTCTCCACCAGCCCGGAACGCGACGACACCATCCTCGTGCGTAATCCGTTCGCGGAACTGTAAGCCAACGATATTCTTGACATAATCTGCTTTTGTTCTACTCCTGTTCCAACGCGAATCAGGGGAGAACGGGAAATGCCGCCAGCCGACTTTGTTTATGACGTGGCGGCCGATGCCGCGGGTCTGCCGCTGGGCGTGTCGATCTTCGCCGACGATGCGGACGTGCGCGCCATTTTGCAGGAAGACGTTGTCGCCGCGGGCTTCACCACGCGCGAATGCGGCACGATCGACGCGCTGCTGGCTGGCGACGCCAAGGTGCTCGGCGATCTCGTGCTGATCGACTGCCCCATGCCCGATGCCTCTTCCATGGCCGCGCTCTCGCGGCTGGACAGCCGGTCAGCGAAATCGGGTGCCCGGATCATCGTCTCCACTTCGGTGGACGGGCTGGACGACGTTTTCGCCGCCTGCGCCGAATCGCGCGCGCAGATCCTGGTCGACCCGACCCGCGCGGACCGGGTGATCGCCATCGGCCGGATGCTGGCGGAGGTGCCCAACCTGCGCCTGCGCGAACTGTCGGAGACGGACCGGCTGGCGCTGCTGCGGCTCACCGAGCAGGTCAGCAAGATTGCCGAGCGGCTCGAGACCATCGACCGGCGCGGCTGGGGCAAGGAGGCGGAGAGCACCGGCTCCAGCGCCTTCCGCTTCGAGACGCCGGTGGATACTTATTGCGCGCCGGGGCAGGAACGCCAGCCGCAGCGCAAGACCAGGGCGCCGCTGCCCAGCGCGCGGCTGGTGCGCAAGATCATTGCCGCCCGCAAGGCGCGCGCGCGGTTTCTCGATTCCGAGCTCTTCGCCGATCCCGCATGGGACATGCTGCTGGACCTGACGGCCGCGCGCGTCGAGCACGCGCGGGTATCGGTCACCTCGCTGTGCATCGCCTCGGGCGTGCCGCCCACCACTGCGCTGCGCTGGATCGGCCAGATGACCGATGCCGGCCTGTTCGAACGGGTGGAGGATGATACCGACCGCCGCCGTGCGTTCATCCGGCTGTCGGACAAGGCGGCCGACGCCATGGCGCGCTACTTCGCCGAACTGGGACAGGACGCGGCCGTGCTGGCCTAGCGCCGGTTGAAGGCCTGCTGCACCAGCTGCGGCTCGGTGATGCCGTTGGCGATCAGGACCTGCAACAGGATACGCGCCTTCGCCGGGCCAAGCGCACGGGCGGCGACGAAGCCGTTGCTGTCGTCGGCGGGTTCGCGGTCGACCAGCCCCTCGTCGACGCGGGTGGCGCGAACCACGACGATCCCGGCCGCTGCCGCATCGGCCAGTGCTGCGCGCACGGCGTCGGGCGCATTGCCTTCGCCAAGGCCCGCCAGCACGATGCCTTTCGCGCCTGCCTCCACCAGCCGGGTAACGCTGTCCGCACCTTGCCCGGCATAGGCGTGCAGGATGGGGACTTCGGAGAATTCGGTCGGGAAGGCGTAGCGGGCTGCTTCTCCCAGGCGCCACGGCGGTTGCAGCCAGTCGAGCGACGCCGGTGTCGCCAGCGCCACCGCACCGCGCGGGAAGCCTTCGAAGGCATTGGAGCCGCTGGTGCGGGCCTTGCGCGCATCGCGGGCAGCCAGCACCTGGTCCCCCATCACCAGCAGCACGCCGCGCCCGCCTGCATCGGGATCGGCTGCCACCTGCACGGCATTGGCGAAATTGCGCAGCCCGTCGCTGCCTACCGCATCGGCAGGACGCATCGCGCCAACCAGCACGACCGGCTTGGCGGTCGGCAGCGTCAGGTCGAGCAGGAAGGCGGTTTCCTCCGCCGTGTCGGTGCCGTGGGTGATGATGATCCCGTCGCACCGCGGATCGGCGATGGCCGCGTCGATACCCGAGTGGAGTTCGCGCCAGATTTCCGGCCCGATATTGGCCGAATCGATGTTCGCTACCTGCCGCCCGGTCAGCCGCGCGGGCAAGCCTAGCTCGGCGAAAGAGGCCAGGAAATCGGCAATGTCGATCTGGCCGGGGCGGTAGTCGCGCCGCGTGGCGGAACCGGCCTGTCCGGCAATGGTGCCGCCGGTCGCCAGCACAAGGATGGAAGCATCGCGCATGCCAGCGCCCTAGCGCGGAGCAAGGAACTTGCCCAGCCGCGTAAATGGGCCTTTCCCGCCGCGCAGCTTTGGGTTAGGGGGCGCGCGGACCGCAAGGATGGGCGATTAGCTCAGTTGGTAGAGCATCTCGTTTACACCGAGAGGGTCGGCAGTTCGAGCCTGTCATCGCCCACCATCCCTTTCCCGTGAAAACCAGTCGTGGCGCCGGAGCCTAGCCTTCCGCGAGCGCTTCCTCGATGGCGGCGCGGGCTTCCTCGCTGCCCCAGTCGTATGCACCGATGACGCGCCACAGCTCCTTGCCCTCGGCATCGTAGAGCACGGTCAGCGGCAGCACCGGGCCGCCGCCGAAGGAGAAGGCGAGGTCGTTCTGTTCGTCCAGCCAGCGCGGCAGGTTGGGCAGGTCGCGCGCGGCGAAGAAGGGTTCCACCACCTCGGCCCCGCGCAGGTCCTCGCTGACGGTTACCACGCGCACGCGGCCCGCCAGGTCGACGGCCAGCTCGTCGAGCAGGGGCATTTCCACCACGCAGGGCGCGCACCAGGTCGCCCACAGGTTCAGCAGCATCGGCTCGCCCACCTCGGCCAGCGCCAGTTGCGCGCCTGCGGGGTCGGTCACGGTAACTTGCGGAACCTCCTCGCCCACGAAGCTGCGGTCGAGGATGCCGGTGAGTTCGATAGTTGCGCTTTCTGGCGACAGCGCCGCGTTTTCTTGCACCGCCTCTTCCCCGCCGTTATCGCACGCGGCGAGAAGGCCGGCAGCACAGCAGGCCGCAACGGACAGGATCGGGCGAGTTTTGGCCACGGACAATTCCTCCAAAGCCCAGCAGGGCAACAAGATGTGGGGCGGGCGCTTTGCCGAGGGCCCCTCTGCCATAATGCGCGAGATCAATGCCAGTATCCCGTTCGACAAGGCGCTATGGCGGCAGGATATTGCCGCAAGCAAGGCCCATGTCGCAATGCTGGCTGCCTGCGATATCGTTTCGGACGATGATGCTGAGACCATCATCGAGGGGCTGGAGAAGGTCGCCGCCGAATACGAAGCCGACGGCGTGCCGGAGGACTGGGACCTCGAAGACATTCACATGACCACCGAGGCGCGGCTGGCCGAACTGGTCGGCCCGGCGGCGGGTCGCCTGCACACGGCGCGCAGCCGCAACGACCAGGTGGCAACCGACTTCCGCCTATGGGTGCGCGACGCCATCGACCAGGCGCTGGACGGGCTGGAGGCGCTGCAACGCGCGCTGGTGACGCGGGCGGGCGAACATGCCGATAGCATCATGCCCGGCTTCACCCACCTGCAGACCGCCCAGCCGGTGACGCTGGGTCACCACCTGATGGCCTATTACGAAATGGCCGCCCGCGATGTTTCGCGCTTTGCCGATGCCCGCAAGCGGCTCAACCAGTGTCCGCTCGGCAGCGCGGCGCTGGCCGGCACCGGCTTTCCCATCGACCGCGAGATGACCGCGCAGGCGCTGGGCTTTGCCGCGCCGACGAACAACAGCCTCGATGCCGTGTCCGACCGTGATTTCGCGCTCGACTACCTGCAGGCCGCCGCGCAGTGCAGCCTGCACCTGTCGCGGCTGGCGGAAGAGTTCGTGATCTGGGCCAGCCAGCCGTTCGGCTTCGTGCGCATGCCCGATACGCTGAGCACCGGCAGTTCGATCATGCCGCAGAAGAAGAACCCCGACGCGGCGGAGCTGGTACGCGGCCATGCCGGGCGCATCGTCGGCTGCCTCACCAGCCTGATGGTGACGATGAAGGGCCTGCCGCTCGCCTATTCGAAGGACATGCAGGACGACAAGCCGCCGGTGTTCGAAGCCGCCGGCCTGCTCAACCTCTCCATCGCCGCGATGACCGGCATGGTGGAAGGCGCCACCTTCCGTACCGAGCGCATGCGCGAGGCGGCGGAGCTGGGCTATGCCACCGCCACCGACCTTGCCGACTGGCTGGTGCGCGAGGCGGATATTCCCTTTCGCGAGGCGCACCACATCACCGGCGCCGCGGTGAAGCTGGCGGAAGGCAAGGGCGTGGCGCTGGAAGCGCTGTCGCTGGACGAATTGCAGGCGATCGACGTGCGCATCGACGAGCGGGTCTATACCGCGCTATCGGTCGAGGCATCGGTCGCCGCGCGCAAGTCGCACGGCGGCACCGCGCCGGACGAGGTGCGCAAACGCGTGGCCGAGGCGCGCGAGCAGCTGGAGATGGACCAGTGACCCGTATCGCCGCCATTGCCGTCGCCGCCATGCTGCTTGCCGCCTGCGGCCAGCGCGCGCCGCTGACGCCGCCACCGGGCGAAACATTGCCGCCGCCAGCCTATGGCGAGAGCCAATCGCCCACCGCCGAACAACTGCTCGAACTCGATCCGCAAGCCGCGCCAGAGCGTAGCGTGGAGCTGCGCCGGGAAAGCGAAGAGCGCGAGGACGATCCGTTCGACCTCCCGCCGGAGAATTAAGTGGACCATTTCCAGCTCAGGAACGGTGAATTGCACGCCGAGGACGTGCCCCTGTCGCGCATCGCGGAAGCGGTGGGCACGCCCGTCTATGTCTATTCGCGCGCGACCTTCGAGCGCCATGCCCGCGTCTTTCGCAAGGCGCTGAGCGGGCTGGAACGCCCGCCGCACATCGCCTTTGCCGTGAAGGCGAATCCCAACCTGGCCGTGCTGAGCCTGCTCAGCCGCGAAGGGCTGGGGGCCGACGTCGTCTCGGGCGGCGAGATGGCGCGGGCACTGGCTGCAGGCATGCCGGCCAGCGACATCGTCTTCTCGGGCGTCGGCAAGACGCACAAGGAACTCGGCGACGCGCTCGATGCGGGCATCGGCCAGTTCAACATCGAATCGGGCGAGGAAGGCCGCGAGCTGGCTGAGATCGCGGCCGCCAAGGGTAAGGTTGCCCAGTGCGCGCTGCGGGTCAACCCCGATGTCGACGCTGGTACCCATGACAAGATCTCCACCGGGAAGGCGGACAACAAGTTCGGCGTGCCCATCGGCCATGCCCCGGCGCTGTTCGCGGAGCTGTCGCAGAAGCCCGGCCTGAACCTGCGCGGCCTTGCCGTGCATATCGGCAGCCAGCTGTCCGACCTCGCCCCGCTGGAAGCCGCCTTCGCCAAGCTGGGCGCGATGATGACTCAGCTGCGCGCCGAGGGGCACACGATCACCCACATGGACCTCGGGGGCGGCCTGGGCGTGCCTTACAAGGCGGGCGAACAACTGCCGTCGCCGGCCGACTATGGCGCCATGGTGGCCCGCGCCACCAAGGGCTGGGACGTCACACTGATGTTCGAACCGGGCCGAGTCATCGCGGGCAATGCCGGCGTGTTGCTGACCCGCGTGATCCGCGTGAAGCGCGGGCTGAAGCACCCCTTCGTCATCGTCGATGCGGCGATGAACGACCTGGCCCGGCCTGCGCTGTATGGTGCCTGGCACGATTTCGACGCAGTTAAGCCCAGCGGGGAAAAAATGGTCGCCAACATCGTCGGCCCGATCTGCGAAACCGGCGATACCTTCGCCATGGACCGCGAGATCGATACCCTCATTGCCGGCGACCTTGCCGTGTTCCGCACCGCCGGCGCCTATGGCGCGACCATGGCCTCCTCCTACAACTCGCGCGGGTTCGTGGCCGAAGTGATGGTCGACGGATCGGACTTCGCCGTGGTGGCAGATCGCATCCCGCCGGGCGACATCGCCGATGCCGAACGGGTGCCGGACTTCCTCAAGGACTGATGCGCTCGCTGCCGCTCTTCCATCGCATTGCCGGACAGCCGGTGATCGTGCTGGGCGAGGGCGACATGGCCGAGCCCAAGCGCCGGCTGGTGGAACGCGCCGGGGGGCGCGTGGTCAGCGACATGCAGGAAGGCATCGACGAGGGCGCGCGGCTGGCCTTCATCGCCCATGACGATGCCAAGATGTGCGAGGGCGATGCGATTCGCCTGCGCTGCGCCGGGCTGCTGGTGAATGTCGTCGACCGGCCCGACCTGTGCGATTTTACCACCCCCAGCCTGCTGGAGCGGGACCCGGTGCTGATCGCCGTGGGCACCAGCGGTGCCTCTGCCGGCCTCGCCAAGCAGTTGCGCCTGCGGCTGGAGCAGCTGCTGCCGGCAGACCTTGGCGCGCTGGCGGAGCGGCTTTCCGCCATGCGCGAGGCGATCAAGGTGCGTTTCCCCGCCATGGCCGAGCGCCGCCGCGCGCTCGACGAGGCGTTGGGCGAGGGCGGGCCGCTCAACGTGCTGGCTGAAGGCAGCGCCGGACGAGTCGAGGCATGGATCGACGAGTCCGATACCCCGCCGGCCAGCGGCATTCACCGCTTCACGATTACCAGCGACGACCCCGAAGAGCTGACCATCAGGCAGGCGCGCCTGCTGGGCAGCGCCGATGCCGTGATTGCCGACGCTGCGATCCCGGCGACCATCCTCGACCGGGCGCGGGCCGATGCCGCGCGGCTCACCCTGCCGCACGATGGTGACATGCCGAAAGGGCTCGTAGTCGTGCTCGAACGCGGCTGAGAACGGTCACATTACAGACATTTAACTTAAATCCGCGCCTCCCGCGCCGCACTCTCCCGGACAGCAGCGACACGGTGTTGCTCCACTTCGGGAGAAAACAATGAAACTGCCCAAAATCGACCTGGCCAGCCTGCCGGACCTCGATACTCTCACCGGGTTCTTCGGTTCCATGCGGACGCCGGGACATGATGACACCATCATCGTGATCGCGACCATCGTGTACGAGAGCAACCCGCCCAGCGGCGGGCTCATCTGAGCGGGGCCGCGCGCGATGCAGGTCCACCCCGACATCGCGGCGTTGCGGAGCGATCGCGCTCCGCAACGCCAGGCCCAGACCGCCATCCTTGCCGCGCGCGATGCGTGGGCCGCGGAAGAGGGCGCGTCCGAACTGCTGGCGGAGCTGGATGCCTATGGCACCGGCGCCCCGCTGGAGGCCTGCTCGACACTGGAAGCCGTGTTCACCGGACAGGGCGAGGCCGAACGGCTGATGGGCCTGCTCTCGAAGCATTACTGCAATGCCATTGCCGCCAACCCGATCGGCCACCCGCCGTTTCGCAACGGGTTCGACGGGATGGCCAGCTCCATCCTGCTGGCCCGGGCGGGCCGTGCCCAGCTGATGCTGCAGGCGCGCGAGCCGGGAGAGATGGCCAATCCCGGTTACATCTTCTCCGATGCCTCCCGCTTCGATGCCGTGCTGGCCGGGGAAGCCGAGGCACGCATCGTGCGGATCGCTTCCCGGCAAGAGCAAGCCGCCGAATTCGTCGAAGAGCGCGTGCACCTGCGGCCCGGCCATCGCATCGCCTTCGACCTTGCTACTGAAGCCCTGATGATCGACCGGGTCACCCGCCGCGTGGTCATCCTGCGGCTGATGCGCACTGCCGCGGACCCGCAGCCCGGGCGCGAATATTGCGCCGAGACGGGGTGCCTGCTGCACCAGAGCGCAGGCTGCATTGCCACCAGCCGGCAGGAGGCGATCATCGCCTTGCTCGGCCGGATGGGGCGCGACGATGCCGCGCCGGCCATCGCCCAAGTCGCCATGGCCGACGGCGACAACTCGCTGCGCTGGCAAGCCATGCGTGAAGCGCTGGCGCTGGACACCGCCACGGGCTTCGCTGCGCTCTATACGGTGGCGCGCCGCAGCGAGGACCCGCTGGCCGGGCAGGCCGGCGCCCTGCGCGCGCAGCTGCTCGAAACCTATCCCCAACTGGCCCAAGTGGAGGCTGCCTGATGCCCCGCGTCATCGACCATCGCGACGAGACTTCCTGCGAACTTGGCGACTGCCTTGCCGCTCTCGAGGCGGAAGGATTCCGACCCTACGAGGAAGAAAGCCTGCTGCACGCGGCCGCCTGGTTGCGGCGACTGGGGAACAACCGGCAATTCCTGGGCGACATCATGCTGGAGGAGCTGAAGCAGGGCGTGAAGGCCGCCGAAGAGGCGAGCAGCTATGGCCCGCAGGTGGTGATGCTGTGCGAGCTTGGCCGCGAATACTTCATACGCGCCAATTTCTGGCCGAGCGCCGACGAGCACATGTTCCGGGCCAGCGGATCGTCCGCCTTCAGCTACGAACTGCCGCACGATCACAACTTCGATTTCCTGACCGTCGGCTATTTCGGCCCCGGCTATGCCAGCGACTATTATGAGTACGACTACGACAAGGTCGCTGGCGGGATCGGCGAGAGGGCGGGCTTGCGGTTCATCGAGCGCAGCACGCTCGATCCCGGCAAGTTGATGCATTACCGCGCTCACCGCGACGTGCATTCGCAACTGCCGCCGGAAAGCCTCTCCGTCTCGCTCAACATCATGCATGCAGGCGGGGCGCAGGGCTGGCTCGACCAGTACAAGTTCGACGTCGACAAGGACGAGATCAGCGGCGTGATCAGCCCGGGAGGGAGCGAGATATTCCTGCGCGTAGCCGTGGGGCTGGGGGGCGCAGAGGCGCGCGACCTGGCGCACAATTTCGCCGCCTCGCATCCCAGCGACCGGATGCGGCTGGTGGCGCTGGAGGCGCAGGCGGGTGTGCTCGACGAAGGGGGCCGCGACGATTTGTGGCGCAGGGCGGAAGGATCGGGCAGCAGGCTGGTGGAGATGGAGGCCACGCGGCGGCGGCGCGAACTGGCGCCCGCTTAGACGAATTGGCCTAGAGGATGCCGCCCGCAAGCCGGTCGATCGCGCCTTGCAGGATGACCGCAGCCGCATGACTGTCGATCCGCTCGGCGCGTTTCCCGCGGCTCATGTCCTGCGCGATCATGTCCCGCTCGGCGCTAGCGGTGGACCAGCGCTCGTCCCACAGCAGCACCGGCAGTCCGAGGCCGTTCTGCGCGGCGGCGAGATTGCGGGCGAAGGCGCGACTGGCCTGCGCGCGCGGCCCGGCGCTGCCATCCATGTTCAAGGGCAGGCCGATCACGATCCCGACGGCGCTGCGATCCTTGCAGATTGCCGCCAGCGCATCCTTGTCTCGGGTGAACTTGCCCTTGGGCAGGGTCTTGCCCGCCGTCGCGAAGCTCCATCCGGCATCGCACAGCGCCGTGCCGATGGTCTTGCTGCCGAGGTCCAGTCCCAGCAGCACGCCACCCTCGGGCAAGGCATCGCGGAAGACGCCGGCGTCTTCGGTTACGAGTGCTGCTGCTGGTGCCATCGGTTCACGCGGGTGACCACGTCCTGTTGCAGGTTCCGCCAGAACAGCGGGATGTCGTAGACATGGTAGTTGTTGCCCGGCAGCACATACTGGCCGAGGTCGGGCGGGTCGCCGATCAGCAGCACGCCGGATGCGGCGTCGCAGCGCGCGGGCACGGCGCCGGCCACCAGTTCGCCGCTGCCAAGGTCGTCCTCTGGCACCAGCGTGCCGAGATTGCGCGACGCTTCGGCGCTATCGTTCAGGCTGCCCGTCAGCGGGTTGAAACAGAGGATTGGCGTCCCCTGACGCGGCTCCCCGTTGATGCCGGGCACTTCGTTGTAGAGGCGCAGGTACTGTGCGGTATCGGCAGGCTCGGCGAAGCTCGCCCAGCTGGCGATGCAGCCGGCCTGTTCGGCCGTGGCGCAAGCGGGCAGCCCCAGTTCGGGCAAGTCGGCCTGCACCGAGATCGGCATGCCCACGGAGTAGGCCACGGCCACGCGCTCCAGCAGCGGCGAGCCCTTCAGCTTGTCGGTCAGCAGGCGGACGACGTGATAGCCCCCCTGGCTGTGCCCGGCGATCACGATCGGCACGTCTTCCGGCACCGAATCGACGAAGAAGTCGAAGGCGGCCTCGATGTCGGCATAGGCCGCATCCAGCGCACGGCCGGCGTCGGCACTGTCGGTAAGCAAGGCACCGTAGGTCGCCTGGCGATAGCGGGGCACCCAGATTTCGCTGGCCTGGTTGAAGGCGCTGCCCATGCTGCGCACCATGGCGCGGGCGCGCTCCTGCGACGGTTCGTCGTCCAGCGGTGCGTTCCACGCATCGTTTTCCGTGAAGCTGGTCGAGTGGACGAAGAACACGGCGAAGGCCGGGGTGTCCGCGGCCGAAGCCGGCTCCGTCGGTGTCGGCAGCAGCGAACGGTCCTCGCTGAAGGCTGGCTGCCAGCGCGCCGGGTCGTTCACCGCGCCCATGCCCGGGCGGCTGAACCACATGGCGGGATCCTCGTAGGCATTCTCCGCCAGTGGTTCCTGTTCGACGAATTCGACGCGCGGGACCATCGCGAATTCGGTCAGCTCCTCGGCGTACATGCGCAGCACGAACAGCCCGGCAATCACCAGCACGATGAGCACGACGATGGTGTAGAGGAATTTACGCAGGGGTGGCCTCCGGGTTCTCGGCCTGGGCGGCGTCTTCCGCGTCCTTGGCCTTGGCGCGCTGTTCCAGCGCCACCTTGAGCATGGCGAGCATCGGGTCGGCCAGGAACAGGCCGAGGATGCCGAACAGGATGCCCATGATCAGCTGCATCGACAGCACCAGCGCCGGTGCCAGGTCCACCGTCTTGCGGGCGATCATCGGGATGACGATGTAGCCATCGATGTTCTGCACCGCGAAATAGACGAAGATGGTGTAGAAGCCCATCTGCGCGCCGCCGGAAAAGCCCACCAGCACCATCAGCACGCCGGAAACGACCGCGCCGATATTGGGCACGAAGGCCAGCAGGCCGGTAAGGATAGCGAGCAGCGCCGCCATCGGGATCGGGTCACCGGTGACGATGCCGTATCCCAACAGCATGACGTAGGTGAACACGCCCTCGAACACCATGCCGACCAGGCGCCCGAACATCAGGCGACGCATGGTGAAGGCCATGCGGCTGATGGTTTCGTAGAATTCGTGCCGCCGCGGCTTGGGCAGCATCCAAGCGACACCGCGCTCGTAGAGGCGCGGTTCGATCACCAGGTAGATGCCGATGATCACGATCAGCAGCAGGGTGGTGAAGCCGCCGAGGATGCCGCCCAGCGCGCGGGTAACGGTGCCGAAGCCACTGATCGCCTGGCTGGCCATGCCCTGTACGTTCTGCACGTCGATCTGGAAGCCCTGCGCGCGCAGCCATTCGAACAACGCGGTGGTCTGTTCCTGCACGATGCGCGGGAATTCCGCCGCCTCGCGGGAGATCTGCGTGCCGGCAAAGAAACTGAGCCAGGCGAGAAAAGCGACGGAGGTGAAGAGCACGATTGCGATGCGCCAGCTGCGCCCGATATTGAGTGCCCGGCCCAGCAGGCGCGCACCGCCGTCGACCATGGAGGCGAACACCAGGGCGCCGAATATGACCAGCAGGCTCTGCGCGAGATAGACCGACAGCACGACCAGGCCGACGACCACGGTCCAGGTCAGCGCGCGCCAGGCCTCCAGACGCAGTTCCGGGGTGGAGATACGCGCGGGGCTGGCGCCGATGTTTTCGCCGTCGTCGTTGCTGTCGTCGCTCATTCCTCGCTCGCTCCGCGCAGTTCGGGCCGCAGGCTGGTCCATGCGCGCTCGCCGCGCAAGGCCTCGAACCAGCTGAGCGGATTATAGCTTGCCCGACCGTCGAGCGAGAAGGTGATCATTTCCGCGCGTCCGCCGACGTCTTCCAGCGGCACCGGCCCGTCCAGCCCGCTGCTGAACAGCGGCGCGCGGCTGTCCGCCGAATGGTCGCGGTTGTCGCCCATCAGGAACACGTGCCCTTCGGGAACGGTAATCTCGGCCATGTTGTCGAGGCTCTGTTCGATGTGGTCGATGATCAGGTAGCTCGCGCCGTTGGGAAGGGTCTCGCGATAGGTGGGCGGCTCGTAGACCTGCGAGCCGTCTTCCAACGTGACGCGGTAGTCCTCGAAGTAATAGAGGCAGTTGGTGAAGCCGCACTGGTTGTCATGCTCGGCGGGAATGCGCACCGGGGGTTCGACCTCCTGCGGCACCGGCTCGCCGTTGAGGATGATTTGCCCGTTGACCAGCGCGATGGTGTCGCCCGGCAGGGCGACGACGCGCTTGATGTAGTCCTCCGCCCTGTCGGGTGGCACGACGATCACGATGTCGCCGTATTCGGGCGTGGAGGGCGCAATGCGCCAGTCGTCGCGCGGCAGCAGGTGGAAGCTGGCCGAGACCCAGGACCAGCCATAGGGATACTTGCTCACCACCAGCCGGTCTCCCACCATCAGGTTGGGCACCATGCTGGCACTGGGAATATAGAACGGCTTGGCGATGAAGGTGTGGAAGGCCAGCACGGCCAGCAGCATCAGCGCCAGCCCGCGCACTTCCGCGACCCAGTTGATAGGTTCCTTGGTGTCCTTGGACTTGTCGTCGCTCATGGAATTGCTGTCAGGCTTTCGGATGCGCCTCGATAATCACGAAGGCCTGTGCCCATGGGTGATCGTCGGTGAGGGTAAGGTGAATGGAGACAAGGTGATCCGGCGGGGTCAGTTCCTGCAGCCGCAAGGCCGCGCCGCCGGTAAGCGCGAGGGTGGGGGCGCCGCTGGGGGCGTTGATGACGCCGATGTCCTTCATGAATACGCCGCGCTTGAACCCGGTGCCGACAGCCTTGGAGAACGCCTCCTTGGCGGCGAACCGCTTGGCATAGGTGCCCGCCTGCGTGTGCGGGCGGCGCGCGGCCTTGGCATTCTCGATGTCGGTGAAGACGCGGTTGATGAACCGCTCGCCCCAGCGATCGAGCGAGTTCTGGATGCGCTCGATGTTACAGAGGTCGGAGCCGAGGCCGATGATCATCGCGCCAGGTCCATCAGTTCGCGCATCTTCAGCACCGCCGGTTCGAGGCCGCAGAAGATGGCCTCGCCGATCAGGTAATGGCCGATGTTCAGTTCCGCCAGTTGCGGGATCGCGGCAATCGGCTGGACGTTGTCGTAGGTCAGGCCGTGGCCGGCATGCGGCTCGATGCCGTTCTTGGCGGCCAGCGCGGCCATGTCGGCCACGCGCTTCAGTTCCCTGGCGACCCGCTCGCTGTCGCCGTCCAGCCCGGCATGGGCATATTCGCCGGTGTGGAATTCCACCACCGGCGCGCCAAGGCGCAGCGCGGCGTCGAGCTGGCGCTCGCTCGCCTCGATGAACAGCGAGACGCGGATGCCGGCATCCTGCAGGCGGCCGACGATGGGGGCGAGGTGGTTGTGCTGCCCGGCGGCATCCAGCCCGCCCTCGGTGGTGCGTTCCTCGCGCTTTTCGGGGACGATGCAGGCGGCGTGCGGCTTGTGGGCGAGGGCGATAGCCAGCATCTCCTCGGTCGCGGCCATTTCCAGGTTCAGCGGCAGGTCGGTCGCATCCTGGATGCGCCGCAAGTCCTCGTCGCGGATATGGCGGCGGTCTTCACGCAGGTGCGCGGTAATGCCGTCGCCGCCGCAGCGCGCCACGATCTCCGCCGCGCGCACCGGATCGGGATGGTCGCCACCGCGCGCGTTGCGGATGGTCGCCACGTGATCGATGTTCACGCCCAACCTGAGTCCATTGGGACGAAGCTTGTGGCTCATCGCTCTACTTCCGGCTGCCGGGCTTGGTGATCGGGATCGCGGCCAGTTCTGCCGGCACTTCGTCCTCCGCATAGGTTGGGAAGTCGATATCGATCAGCGGGAAGAACGGCACGCCAAGGTCGACAGAACCGCTGGAGCGGTCGACCAGCGCCACTTCGGCCAGCACTTCGCCGCCCTCGCGCGCCACGGCGGCAATCGCCTCGCGGCTGGACAGGCCGGTGGTGACCACGTCCTCCACCATCAGCACCTTTGCGCCCGGTTGCAGCGCGAATCCGCGTCGCAGGTGGAACTCGCCATCGGGGCGTTCGAGGAACATGGCATCGAGATTCAGCGCGCGGCCCATTTCATGGCCGATAATGATGCCGCCCATGGCAGGCGACACCACGACATCGAGCGAATCGAGGATCTCGCCGGGAATCAGTTGACCCAGCGCTTCGGCCAGTCGCGCGGCGCGATGCGGGTTCATCAACACCCGCGCGCATTGCAGATAGTGTCCCGAATGTCGGCCCGACGACAGCTTGAAGTGGCCTTCCAGCAATGCACCGCTGGCGCGAAATTCCTTGAGGACCTCGTCCTGAGTCATGCCTTTGTCGGGGCCTTTCCTATGGCAAGTGCTGCGGGTCGGCCACGGTTTGGACCAAAGCCCGCATTGATGGTTTTTGAGCGGCGTGGAAAAAAGTCCCTAGTTGCGCTTGAGGCATGGGGCAAGCGCGCGTATAGGCGCGGCGCAGGCGGCCTCTCGTGGCCGAATGGGCCTTCGTGCCCGGGACAGAAAATGGAAAGCATTGACGCGATGATTTTCGGCGTATTTGCCCGCAAGACACTCAATCTGATGGCCGGCCTGGCACTTGGCCTGTCGGCGCTTGCTCAGCCCGCGCTGGCGCAGGAAGCTGCCGAGACGGAAGCCGTGGCTGAAGCAGCCGCCGCTGCCGAGGCACCCGCTTTCGAGCACTATGGTCCGGACATGATCAAGGGCCAGCCCGTTGATCGCGGCCTGACCTTCCAGCCGCAGTTCACCGAGAACGGTGAATATGCGCTGTGGATGCACGATGCGATCCTGCTGCCGATCATCACCGTGATCAGCCTGTTCGTGCTGGCACTGCTGCTGTGGGTCATCGTGCGCTACAACAAGCGCGCCAACACGGTGCCTTCCAAGACCAGCCACAACACCCTGATCGAGGTCATCTGGACCGTGATCCCGGTGCTGATCCTGGTGGTCATCGCCGTCCCGTCGATCACGCTGCTGGCGCGCCAGTACCAGTCGCCGCCGGAAGACGCGATCACCATCAAGGCCAACGGCTACCAGTGGTACTGGGGCTACGAATATGTCGACAACGGCGGTTTCGAGGTGATCTCGAACATGCTCGACGAGAGCGAGGCGCTGGATGCCGGTGAGCCGCACCAGCTGGCCGTGGACAACCGCATGGTCGTCCCCGTCGGCGTGCCGATCCGCCTGCAGACCTTCGGTGCCGACGTGATCCACTCGTTCGGCATCCCCTCGCTGTGGTTCAAGCTCGACGCCGTCCCGGGTCGCATCAACGAGAAGATGCTGACCATCGAGGAGCCGGGCATCTACTACGGCCAGTGCATGGAGCTGTGCGGTGCCCGCCACGGTTACATGCCGATCGCCATCGAGGCGCGTCCGCTGGAAGAGTTCAACGCCTGGGTGCAGAGCCAGCCGGGCGGCATGACCCGCGCGCAGATCGAGGCCGAGGCAGCTGCTGCCGCGGCTCCGGCCGAAGCTAACGAAGCAGCGGAAGAAGCAGCCGACGAAGCTGCCGCCACCGCCGCCTGATTACCTGATTTAGACTGACGATAAGGTTCGCTGACAATGGCTACCACCGCTGAAGGTTTCGACGCCCACCACGAAGACGCGCACCACGATGCCGATCACAAGCCCGGCTTCTTCGCGCGCTGGTTCATGTCGACCAACCACAAGGACATCGGCACGCTCTACCTGATCTTCGCGATCATCGCGGGTATCATCGGTGGCGCCATTTCCGGCTTCATGCGCGCAGAGCTGGGCGCGCCCGGCCTGCAGGTCATGGGCGAGCTGGTGAACATGCTGGGCGGTGACGGCTCCAGCTTCGACCAGCAGGGCCACATGTGGAACGTGCTGATCACGGCGCACGGCCTGATCATGGTGTTCTTCATGGTCATGCCGGCCATGATCGGCGGCTTCGGCAACTGGTTCGTGCCGCTGATGATCGGCGCGCCGGACATGGCGTTCCCGCGCATGAACAACATCAGCTTCTGGCTGACCGTTGCCGGCTTCCTGTCGCTGCTGTTCTCGATGTTCGTGCCGGGCGGCACGGGCCTGGGCGCCGGCGTCGGCTGGACCGTCTACGCCCCGCTGTCGACCAGCGGCGCCGTCGGCCCGGCCGTCGACTTCGCGATCTTCTCGCTGCACCTTGCCGGTGCCGGCTCGATCCTGGGCGCGACCAACTTCATCACCACCATCTTCAACATGCGTGCGCCGGGCATGACCCTGCACAAGATGCCGCTGTTCGTGTGGTCGGTGCTGGTTACCGCCTTCCTGCTGCTGCTGGCGCTGCCGGTGCTGGCTGCCGCCATCACCATGCTGCTGACCGACCGCAACTTCGGCACGACCTTCTTCGATGCCGCCGGTGGCGGTGACCCGGTCCTGTACCAGCACCTGTTCTGGTTCTTCGGCCACCCCGAAGTATACATCATGATCCTGCCGGGCTTCGGCATGATCTCGCAGATCGTGGCGACCTTCAGCCGCAAGCCGGTGTTCGGCTACCTCGGCATGGCCTACGCCATGGTCGCCATCGGCGTCGTCGGCTTCATCGTTTGGGCGCACCACATGTATACCGTCGGCCTCGACGTGAACACGAAGATGTACTTCACCGCGGCCACCATGGTCATCGCGGTGCCCACCGGCATCAAGATCTTCAGCTGGATCGCCACCATGTGGGGCGGCTCCATCGAGTTCAAGTCGCCGATGGTCTGGGCCATGGGCTTCATCTTCCTGTTCACCGTGGGCGGCGTGACCGGCGTCGTGCTCGCCAATGGCGGCGTCGACGACAACCTGCACGACACCTACTACGTGGTGGCGCACTTCCACTACGTGCTGTCGATGGGTGCGGTGTTCTCGATGTTCGCCGGCTGGTACTACTGGTTCCCGAAGATGTCCGGCCGCTGGCACTCGGAATTCCTGAGCCACCTGCACTTCTGGACGTTCTTCGTCGGCGTGAACGTGATCTTCTTCCCGATGCACTTCCTTGGCCTGCAGGGCATGCCGCGCCGCTATCCGGACTTCACGGCTGCCTACGCCTACTGGAACGAAATCGCGACGATCGGCTACATGATCATGGCCGGCTCGATGGTGATCTTCTTCGTGAACATCGCCTACGCCTTCATCGCCGGCAAGAAGGCCGCGGGCAACTACTGGGGCGAGGGTGCGACCACGCTCGAGTGGAGCCTGTCCAGCCCGCCGCCGTTCCACCAGTTCGAAACGCTGCCGGTGATCGAAGACCACCACAGCGCTGACGACCACATCAGCGAGAAGCCCGCTACCGCGTAACCGCGCGGGCCCTCGCTCAAACGGAAAACGGGGAGGGGGCGCGCCGGAGACGGGGCGCCCCTTCTCATATCGAGACTGACACCAAGTGACCGCAACCGCCGCCCCTGCTGCAACCCAATTGCCCGCCGAGTGGCGCGATTTCTTCGCGCTGACCAAGCCGCGGGTGATGAGCCTGGTGGTCTTCACCGGCCTCTGCGGCCTGTTGGCGGCGCCCGGTGCGATTCACCCGGTCCTTGGCTTCACCACCATCCTGTGCATCGCCATGGGCGCCGGTGGCGCTGCGGCGCTCAACCAGTGGTGGGAAAGTGACATCGACGCCAAAATGAAGCGCACCTCCAAGCGTCCGCTGCCTGCGGGCCGGATGCGCCGCGAGGATGCGCGCGACTTCGGCATGCTGCTGTCGGGCGCATCGGTGATGATCATGGGGCTGGCCATCCACTGGCTGCCCGCGCTCGTGCTGGCGCTGTCGATTGCCTACTACGCGGTGATCTATACCATGTGGCTGAAACCGCGCACGCCACAGAACATCGTCATCGGCGGCGGGGCCGGGGCCTTTCCCCCGCTGATCGGCTGGATCGCGGTCACCAACGAAATCACCGCGATGCCGTTGCTGCTGTTCGCGATCATCTTCATCTGGACGCCGCCGCACTTCTGGGCGCTCGCCCTGTTCGTGAAGACCGACTACGCCGAGGCCGGCATCCCGATGATGCCGGTGGTGAAGGGCGAGAAGTCCACCCGCCGCCAAGTGCTCTACTACTCGGTCGCACTGCTGGTTACGGCGCTGCTGCCCTGGGCCATCGGCGGCACCGGCGCCATCTACGGCGTGTCGGCCCTGGTCCTTTCTGCCGTGTTTGTGGCGCTGTCTGTTCCGGTAGGCTTGCGCAGCACGGTAGCGGACGATTCGATGAAGCCGGAGAAGCGCCTGTTCGCCTATTCGGTGCTCTACCTGTTCGCCCTGTTTACCGCGCTTGTCGCAGATCGCATGGTGCTGTCATGACGCCTGAAGAAGAGAAAGAGTTCATCCGCCGCCGCAAGGTGCGCAATGTCGTGATCGGGCTGATCCTGTTCGGCTTCGTCGCGCTGTTCTATGCCATCACCATCGTGAGGATGGGCGACTGATGGCAAGCGCAGCAACTCTCGAACACCGCAACCGTCGCACCATGCTGGTCGCTTTCGGCATCGCCCTGGGCATGCTGGGGCTCGGCTATGCGGCCGTCCCGCTCTACGACCTGTTCTGCCGCGTCACCGGCTTCGGCGGCACCACCCAGGTCGCCACCGAGGCGGAGGCCAGTCTGGCAGAACGCATGGCGGCGAGTGCCGGCGGGGTGACCTATTCGATCCGCTTCGACGCCAACACCTCGCGCGACATGCCGTGGGAGTTCAAGCCGGTGCAGGTGACCGACCGGGTCGCCATCGGCCAGCGCGACATGGCCTTCTACACCGCGCGCAACAATTCCAGCATTCCCGTAACCGGCACGGCCACCTTCAACGTGGAGCCGGAACAGGCGGGTCGCTACTTCAACAAGATCCAGTGCTTCTGCTTCACCGAGCAGACGCTGCAGCCCGGCGAAGAGATCCGCATGCCGGTGCTCTATTTCGTCGACCCGGCGGCGCTGGACGATCCGAACATGGAGGGGGTCGAGCAGATCACCCTGTCCTATACCTTCCATCGTGCGCCCGAGCAGCCGGAATTGCCGCAGGAAAGCGGCAGCTAGGCTCTGGACCCGGACGCGCCCACGCATTACAGGCCCTTCGAACCCGAATATCAGGCCCCAGAATCAGGATATCATCATGGCCGGTTCCAAGAACCACGATTTTCACATTCTCGCTCCCGACATCTGGCCGCTGGTGGGTGCCTTTTCGGCACTGACCTTCACCACCGGCATGGTGATGTTCATGCACGCGGACGAAGGCGTTTTCGGTGAAGGCCTGTGGCGCGTCGTGCTCGGCCTCGGCATCGCCGGCCTGATTGCCACCTTCTTCGGCTGGTTCTCGAAGGTCGTGAACGAAGCGCAGAGTGGCGACCACACCCCGGTCGTGCAGCTGCACATGCGTTACGGCATGATCCTGTTCATCGCTTCGGAAGTGATGTTCTTCGTCGGCTGGTTCTGGTCCTGGTTCGATTTCGCGCTGTTCCCCGCCCCGATCCAGGCAATGGGCGACGGCGTGTGGCAGAACCTGATCGGTCAGGAAGGCGCCGCTGCCCTGGCGAACTTCCCGCCCGACGGCGTGCGAGTGCTCGACGCTTTCGACTTGCCGCTGCTCAACACCCTGATCCTGCTGTGCTCGGGCACCACCGTGACCTGGGCGCACCACAGCCTGATCAACGGCGACCGTGACGGCCTGAAGAAGGGCCTGTGGCTCACCGTCGCGCTGGGCGTGCTGTTCACCGCCATTCAGGCCTACGAGTACAGCCACGCCAGCTTCGGCTTCGGCGGCAACAACTACTCCTCGGCCTTCTACATGGCGACCGGCTTCCACGGCTTCCACGTGCTGGTCGGCACGATCTTCCTGATCGTCTGCCTGCGTCGCGCCTACCTCGGCCACTTTACGCCCAAGCAGCACTTCGGCTTCGAGGCCGCTGCCTGGTACTGGCACTTCGTCGACGTCGTCTGGCTGTTCCTGTTCGTGACCGTCTACGTCTGGGGCGGCTGGGGCGCCGAAATCGGCCACTAAGCCAGTCCGTGACCGAATTACCGGACACCACGAAGGGGCGGCCCGCCATGCGCGAGGCCGCCCTTTTCGGTTCTTGCCCACGCTGCGGTGCGCGCACGCTGTTCGACGGCTGGATCGCCTTTGCCGACAGGTGCCGCGCCTGCGGGCTGGAGTACGCCAAGTTCAATGTTGGCGACGGCCCGGCTGCCTTCCTGACGCTGGGCATCGGCACGATAATCGTCGCACTGGCACTGTGGCTGCAATTGGCGGTCGAGCCGGCATGGTGGGTGCACGTCATCCTGTGGGTGCCGTTGACCATTGTCGGCGTGCTTGCCGGACTGCGGGCCGCCAAGGCTTGGCTGCTCGTCGCGGAGTACCAGCGCCGCGCCGAGGAACACCGCCATGAAGGGAGCGACCTGACATGACCCGCCGCATTCCGATCATCCCAACGATCTTCGTCATGGCCGCCGCCGCCACCATGGTGGCGCTGGGCGTGTGGCAGCTGGGCAGGGCGGATTGGAAGGCAGGGCTGCTGGACCGCTACGCGGCGGCAGCGAACGATCCGCAAACGGTCGCCTGGCCGCAGAACGAGGCCCAGGTCGAAGAACGCCTGTTCCAGCGGAGCAACCTGCGCTGCGACCGGGTCGTTGCCATCAATGGCATCGCGGGTCGTTCCGCTTCAGGCCAGCAAGGCTGGATGCAGCTTGCCACATGCGCCATTTCCGGCGGTGGCGAAGGCGAGGTTGCCCTTGGCTGGTCCTCCCGACCGGACCTGGTTTCCTGGGACGGAGGAGTGGTTGAAGGCGTCCTGGCGCCGTCTCCTGCCGGCGCGCGCATCATTGCCGAGCCGCCGGTCGCCGGCCTCGAACCGCTCGCCAGGCCCGACCCCAGCGACCTGCCCAACAATCACCTCGCCTATGCCGGGCAGTGGTTCTTCTTCGCGCTGACCGCGCTGGTGATCTACTGGCTGGCCCTGCGGCGGCGCTGGCGCGATGGTGACGCGGAAGGCTGAAACGCCTCCCGCAAACAACAGCTTTCTTGCGGCCCGCGCATGCTGGCGCTACGCCGCGCGCCGACATGAAGTACATTTCCACCCGTGGCAGCGCGCAGGCGCTCGATTTCGAAGGCGTTACTCTGGCCGGCCTCGCGTCCGACGGCGGCCTCTACGTGCCCGAAAGCTGGCCCCGCTTCACCGAGGCGGAGATCGCCGACATGGCGGGTCTCTCCTATGTCGAGCTGGCCGTGCGGGTGATGTCGCCCTTCGTCGCTGGGTCGCTGACCGAAGACGAGCTGCGCGACCTGTGCACGCGCGCCTACGGCCGTTTCAGCCACGTCGCCGTGACCCCGCTGGTGCAGCTGGACCAGCAGCACCAGCTGCTCGAGCTGTTCCACGGCCCCACGCTGGCCTTCAAGGACGTGGCGCTGCAACTGCTCGGCCGCCTGTTCGAACACTTCCTGCAGAAGCGCGACGATCACCTGACCATTGTCGGCGCAACCAGCGGCGATACCGGCAGCGCGGCCATCGATGCCGTGGCGGGGCGTGAGCGGGTCGATATCTTCATGCTGCACCCCAGGGGCCGGGTCAGCGACGTGCAGCGTCGCCAGATGACCACGGTGCGTGCGCCCAACGTCCACAATCTCGCGATCGAAGGCAGCTTCGACGACGCGCAGGCCATGGTGAAGCGCATGTTCGTGGACCAGGCGATGACGGGCAAGTATCGCATCACCGCAGTCAACTCGATCAACTGGGCGCGGCTGATGGCGCAGGTGGTCTACTACTTCGCCAGCGCGCTGCAGCTGGGCGCGCCGCACCGCAAGGTCGCCTTCAGCGTGCCGACGGGCAATTTCGGCGATGTCTTCGCCGGCTATGTCGCGGCGCAGATGGGCCTGCCGGTCGAGCGGCTGATCGTGGCAACCAACGTCAACGACATCCTCCACCGTGCGCTGTCCACCGGCGACTATTCGGCGGGCACGGTCACGCCCACGGCTGCGCCGAGCATGGATATCCAGGTTTCCTCCAACTTCGAACGCCTGCTGTTCGACCTTGGCGGCCGCGACGGTGCCGCCATGGCCGAGCAGATGCGCGGTTTCGAGGCGACCAAGGCCATGCAGCTGACCAATGCCCAGCGCGAAGGCGCGGCAGCGCTGTTCTCCAGCGCGCGCGTCGATGCCGAGGCCATGGCACGCGCCATGAGCTGGACCTACGAGAACTGCGGCGAGGTGCTCGACCCGCACACCGCCATCGGCTTGCACGCTGCGCGCGAGGCAGGCGTCGATGCGGCCATCCCCGTGGTGACGCTGGCTACCGCTCATCCGGCCAAGTTCAGCGACGCGGTGGAGCGCGCCACCGGCGTGCGTCCGGCGCTGCCTTCGCGCATCGGCGACCTGTTCGAACGCAGCGAGAGCTTCGCCGAACTGCCCGGCGAATACGACGCCGTGGCGGCCTACGTCTCGCAGCACGGCACGCCCAGCGCCTGATGGCAGAGCTGGTCCGCGATCCGGTAGTCATGATCGGCGAGGGCTGGGCCGACTACGGCCTGGTCGATAGCGGACATGGCCGCAAGCTGGAACGCTATGGCAGCCGCCGCTTCATCCGCCCCGAACCGCAGGCCATGTGGTCTCCGCGGGAAGCCAACTGGCAAGCCGACGGAGAATTCGTGCCCGGCAGCGACGAGGACGGCGGCGGCCGCTGGCAGTTCACCGGCGACGTGCCGAGCGATGGCTGGCCGCTGGCCTGGGAAGAGGTGAAGTTTACCGCCCAATGCACACCTTTCCGCCACCTCGGTTTCTTCCCCGACATGGCACCCGTCTGGCACTGGATGCGCGGTCAGCTTGATGGCCGCGAGGATGCGCAGACGCTGAACCTGTTCGGCTATACCGGCGTCGGTTCGCTGGCGCTGAGCAAGTGCGGCCCCGTCACCCATGTCGATGCCAGCAAGAAATCGGTGGCGCAGGCGCGCGAGAACGCCGCGCTTTCCGGGATGGAAGATCGCCCGATCCGCTGGCTGGTCGACGATGCCGCCAAGTTCACCGCGCGTGAAGTGCGGCGCGAGCGGCGCTATGACGGGATCATCCTCGATCCGCCCAAGTTCGGACGCGGGCCGAAGAATGAGACCTGGCGCATCGAGGAAGGGCTGCCCGGCCTGATCGCCGATTGCCGCCAGCTGCTCGATGCTGACAGCCGGTTCCTGTTCCTGACGGTCTATGCCGTGCGGATGAGCTCGCTCGCCATCGGCGGCCTGCTGGCAGAGGCCCTTGACGGGCTGCCGGGCGAGGTCGAGCACGGCGACCTGGCCGTGCGCGAGGATGGCGAGAACGGCCGCCTGCTACCCACCGCGATCTTCGCGCGGTGGAGCAATCCAGCCTAGCCGCGCGGCATGTCCGCCAGGAAATCGCGGATGCGTGCGGCGTTGTAACCCACGTCACTCACGCCCACGCGGCTGACGCTGCGCATGTCCACGCGGGTGGAGCCGTCGGCAATCGGTGTCACTTCCACGATCACGTCGTCATAGAAACGCACGTAGCCAGCGGTTGCAGTCGCCTCCAGCTTGCCCGCCTCGGCATCGTAGCTGGCAATTTCCCAGCCACGGTCCTCGGCCAGGGCCTGCGCGCTAGCCAGCACCTCTTCCGGCGGAGCGGAGATCACGATCGGCTGCACGTCGGCATAGGCACCTTCGTGGAAGGCGCGCCATTCCTCCTGGCTGAAGGGGCCGGTGCTGACCGGCACGTCAACATCCAGCACGGTGAACTGCGGCGGATCGTCGAGGTCGGTGGTCACGTCGTGGATGGGCGGCACGTTGCCTGCGGGGATGATCAGCATGGAATAGACGGCAAAGGCCATGGCAATCGACAGCACCGTGCCCGCCAGCAGCTTCTTAGTCGGCCCGACTTTCTTCACCAGCGCATAGATCAGCGCGACGCCGCCGATGATCGTCAGCGCGCGGGCGGGGTTGAGCGCCATGGCGAAGGGGATGAAGCCCGATAGCTTGTCGATCATGTCGAACCGCGCAAGCGTGGCGGCGATCAGCACGATCGCCACCATCAGCACTGCGCCGCCTAGCACGAAGTTGCCGATCCAGCGGATGAACTTGTTCTGAGCTTTCGGCGTCGTCGCCGTTGCTTCGATTGCGGCCATGATTGGCTCCCTTTCCCTGACTGACGACAGGAGTGCCCTTAAACCGGGGCAATCGTCAACTGCGACCAAAGGTCCATGGTCGCTGGCAGGTTTGGTTCGTTGACTGTGTCTGTTTTCTTGTAAAACGCGTCGCAGGCTGTAATCACGCGCCGCATATGGCCGATAGCCTTCATCTCGAACTCGTCGACTTCGTGCACATGGTGCACACCGGCATCTATTCCGAAGAGACCGGCCAGCCGCAGCCGCTGCGCTTCACCGTGCGCGTCAAGCTGAAGGTGGAACGGCATTACGATGCCGACACGCCGCTAGATGCCAGCAAGAACTACATGGACCTGAAGTTCGCCTGCTCGGAAGCGCTGGGCGACCGGCACTACAAGCTGATCGAGGCGGTGGCGGACCATGTCTGCGAGACGCTGTTCCTGCAGGACGAGCGGGTCGAGGAGATCAGCGTGAAGATCGTCAAGCTGGCGCTGAGCGAGGCGGACGAGGAAATCGGCATCACCTTGGTGCGGGAGCGCAAGTGAGCGAGCTGGCCCGCATAGAGGCGCGATCGCTGCCCGATGGCCCGCTGGATGCGGCGGCGGCGTTCCATGCGCGTATCGTTCCCGCGGCACGGAAGGCCTCGGCCGATCACGACATTGTCGTGCTGTTCGATCCCGCCGGGCACGAGCATCAAGGCTGGCGCAAGGCTGCGGTCGAGGAACTGGCGCGCGAGGCCGCGCCCTGCCGCGTGAACGGCGTGGTCGGTGCTGCCGACGCCGCGCTGGACGAAGTATGCGTCTATCTGGCCGCAGCCCCCGGCGTTACCGGGCAAGTGCTGGCCGTAGCGGACACAAGCGACTAGATTGGCCCCATGTCCTGTTCCCAGCCCCTCGTAGACGCCTTCCAGCGCCGCATTTCCTACCTGCGGCTGTCAGTGACGGATCGCTGCGACCTGCGCTGTTCCTACTGCATGCCGGAGCGCATGACCTTCCTGCCCAAGAAGGAAGTGTTGAGCCTGGAAGAGCTGCACAAGCTGGGCCTCGCCTTCATCGAACGCGGTATCACCAAGATCCGCCTGACGGGTGGCGAGCCGCTGGTGCGTCGCGACGTGATCGAGCTGGTCCAGGCCCTGGGCCGCAAGCTGGGTAACGGGCTGGACGAGTTGACGCTCACCACCAACGGCACCCGGCTGGAAGAATTTGCGGGCGACCTGTTCGAGGCCGGCGTGCGCCGCGTGAACGTCTCGCTCGACACGATGGACGGCGCGCTGTTCGAACAATTGTCTCGCCGCGACCGACTGCTTCCCGTGCTGCGCGGCATCGCCGAGGCCAAGCGCGTCGGCCTGCAGGTGAAGATCAACACCGTGGCGCTGAAAGGCCTCAACGAGGAGGAAATCCCCTTCCTCGTCGAATGGGCCGGCACCAACGGCCACGACATGACGCTGATCGAGGTGATGCCGCTGGGCGAGGTCGATGGCGAGCGCGTCGACCACTACCTGCCGCTGCCGGCCGTGCGCGACGTGCTGGAAACGCGGTTCACGCTCACCGACATCGATCATTCGACGGGCGGCCCGGCGCGCTATGTCCGGGTGGAGGAAACCGGCGGTCGGCTGGGCTTCATCACCCCGCTCACCAACAATTTCTGCGCCAGCTGCAACCGCATCCGCGTGACCGCGACCGGCCAGCTCTACGCCTGTCTCGGCGGGGCGGAGAAGGTGGACCTGCGCGCCGCGCTGCGCTCCGAAGCGCCTGACGCCAACGTCGCCGCCGCGCTGGACGAGGCCATGCGAATCAAGCCCGAGCGCCACCATTTCCGCATCGAGAAGGGCGCTGCCCCGGCGCAGCCGCGCCACATGTCGATGACGGGCGGCTGATGGCGGTCACCGTCGTCTTCCTCGGCAAGCTGGCTGACATTGCCGGCGAGAGCGAGCGCGAAGTCACCGCTCCGCTCCACTGGGCGGATCTTGCGCAGGCACTGGGCGAGGACATTGCGCAGGCAGCTGGTGACGAACGCACCAAGCTGGCGCTCAACGGCGCCGTGCTGGCGGACAAGACCGCGCTGGCCGCGCAGGATGGCGACGAGGTGGCGCTGCTCCCGCCCGTCAGCGGAGGCTGACATGGCGATCACCGTCAAGCTGCTCGACCAGCCGTTCAACCCCGGCGAGTTCGTCGGCCCGTTCACCAATGCCCATCCCGGCCTTGGCGGCGTGTGCACCTTCGTTGGCGAAGTGCGCGGCGAGGACGATGTCGAGGCGCTGGAACTGCTGCATTACGAGCGCATGACCCTGCCGGGCATGCAGCAGCTGGCAGAGCAGGCGGCGGACCGATTCGGGCTGATGGGCCTGCTGATGGTGCACCGCCACGGCGTGATGCGTCCCGGAGAACCGATCGTGCTCGTATCAGCCTGCGCCCGGCACCGGCGCGGGGCGATCGACGCGGTCGATTTCTGCATGGATCACCTGAAATCCAACAGCTGGTTCTGGAAGCGCGAGCAGCGCAGCGACGGCTGGCACTGGATCGAACCGCGCGCGGATGACCACAAGGACCTGGCCCGCTGGGCCATTTGATCGAGGTCAAGGCAGCCCGGTCCGATTCGCGGCATCTCCTTTCGCACAGGAAGGAGCCCCAACATGGCCGAACAACTTACCCGCGAGCAGATTGCCCAGCACGCCGACATTCACATTGACGCGCCGCGCGTTGCCGCGCCCGTCGACCGCACTTTCGAACTGCCCAAGGGGCTCTACATCGGAACGGTGGGCCTCTACCTCGGCTTCATCGCCATGCTGGCGGTGACCTTCGCCCATCCCGAGCTGACCATCCTCGCGGTGATCTTCGCACTTTCCGTTATCGCCGGTTTCGGCCTGCCGCTCGTCTGGACGCGTCTCGCACCCCAGACGAAGAGCAAGTCCAAGACCTGGGGCCGTTTTCAGCAGGAAGGCGTCATGACCGCATCTGGCCGCGCCAGTGCCCGTGATGCCACGGTGCAGGTGATGATCCTGCCTGTACTCATCTTCCTGTGGGGGGTGTGCGTGGTGGCAATTGCTGCCTTGGTCTGATCGTCTCCCGACCTAGACCGAACCCTCCAGGCGCGCGGGGTCGAGCAATTCGATCCCGCGCGCTCCGTCGCGCTTGATCGCCCCTTCGCGTTCGAGCGATGTTAGCGCCCGGCTGACCGTCTCGATCGTCAGGCCCAGCATGCTGGCCATTTCGCCGCGCGTCAGCGGCAATTCGAATTTCTGGCTGGGGTGGCACGGCGAATCGCTCGCCGCCTGTGCCAGCGCCAGCAGGAAGGTGCCGACCTGCTCGGTCGCGCTGCGGCCGGAGCCCAGCGCCAGCAACTGCCGCGCCCAGTAAAGGTCTTCCTGCGAACGACGCAGCAGGGCACGCGTCAGGTCGGGATAGGTCTCCAGCGCGCGTTCCATATCGGCCCGGGCGAAGACGCACAGCTTGGTCTTGGTCAGCGCCACCACGTCATGCGCGGCGAAGGGAGCGAACATCTCGCCCACGAAGCCGGCAGGGTGGATCAGCGCCAGGATCCGCTCGTTGCCTTCCTCGTCGTAGGAACAGACCTTCAGTGCGCCGCTGAGCAGGGTAGCACAGACAGTGTCTTCGTCGCCGGCGGCGAACAGCACTTCCCCGCGGGAAAGCTCGCGCGTGCGCCCGGCCTTCGCCAGCGCGTCACGCTCATCTTCGGAAAGAACCGAGCAGGCGGCGCTATCGCGCACGGGACAGGAAGCACAGGCCAAGCTCATGATGTGAGTAACTCCAGCAGCGAATCGACCACCGCATCTTGCTCGGCGAGCAAGCTGCCGATTTCCGCGTGAGTAGCCTCAATCTCTTCAATATGCACGGAATCTGACATTGCGCTGACAAAAATCCGGTCGATGTCGGCCATCGCAATCGTCGTCCGGCTGCGTCGCGCCTCCAGGTCCGCGATGGCAACCTGCGCGCGGGCCCAGCCGTCGCTGCCATGCTCGGCCCCGGCCGCCGCGACGACGGTCGATCGGGCCGCAGGCGCCGCTTCGAGGAATTCGGCATGAGCCGAGCGCGCGTCGGCTGCCAGCTGCTGCAACTGTTCGATGGTGGCGGGCGCAGGGGCGGGTGGCGGAGGCGGCGGCGCCGGCTCCACCTCCATCGTCCCCGTAACGCGCTCTATGTCGCGCACCGCCAGCGACGGGTACTCGTCACGCGGCGCGGCACAGGCGGCAAGCGGCACCATGGTAAGGACGAAAAGCGGGCGCAGCGGTTGTCTCATGCGGCTTTTGCCCTACATTCCCTCGCACGGGCTTTCCAGCATGCATTTTGGCTGACTTTCGGCCAATCTCTTGGTTGACAGTCTCGGGTGCTTCGCCTAACGGCTGCGCTCTCTACGGTGCCCTGTGGGCGCCTTTTTTGTCGTTGCTGCGCATTGGCGCTGGATTGGTTTCCAGGGTTGGGGTGCAGGGTAAGACACCAGAAGAAACGGATTTGAGCACCATGTTCGCAGTAGTGCGCACGGGCGGCAAGCAGTATCGCGTCGCCGAAGGAGACAAGATCGCAGTCGAGAAGCTGGCTGGTGAGGCCGGTGACACGATCGTGCTGGACGATGTCCTGCTGGCCGGTGAAGGCGACAAGATCGCCGATGCCGCCAAGGTCACCGTGTCGGCGGAAGTGATCGCCCAGGCGAAGAGCGAGAAGGTTACGGTCTTCAAGAAGCGCCGTCGTCACAACTATCGCCGCAAGAACGGCCACCGCCAGCAGATGACGCTGCTGCGCATCACCGCCGTTGGCGAAGGCAAGAAGGCTCCGGCCAAGAAGGCCGCCGCTCCGAAGAAGGACACTTCCGAAGAGAAGGCCGCGCCGAAGGCGCACAAGGCTGCTCCGGTGAAGGAAGCCGCTGGCGCCGCCAAGGCCACTGCCAAGAAGGCTCCGGCCAAGAAGCCGGCCGCCAAGAAGGAAACCGCTGCGGCCAAGAAGCCCGCCGCAAAGAAGGCAGCGCCGAAGAAGGCCGCCGCCAAGAAGCCCGCCGCCAAGAAGACGGCTGACAAGGAATAATCCGGCCCAAGTGCCCTTTGGCCCGGATGCATACGGAGTAAGACGCAATGGCACATAAGAAAGCAGGCGGTTCATCGCGTAACGGTCGCGATTCAGCCGGCCGTCGCCTTGGTGTGAAGAAGTTCGGCGGTCAGGACGTGATCGGCGGCAACATTATCGTGCGTCAGCGCGGCACGAAGTTCTACCCGGGTGCCAATGTCGGCATGGGTAAGGACCACACGCTGTTTGCGCTGACCGAAGGCGTCGTCCGTTTCCACGACGGCAAGCTCGGCCGCAAATACGTCTCGGTCGACGCGATGGCGGAAGCCGCCGAATAACCGGATGACCAGATAAAGGGGTCATCCACCGGGATGGCCCCTTCCGGACACCACAGGTCCGGAAATTCGGAAGGAGATGGGGCCGCCCCGTCTCCTTTTTTGATTCTCCTTCCGAAAAACTGCCTCGCCGTCATCGCGAGGTCAGACCGGAGGCCCACTGGAGGCGGGCACCCGGCCCATGGGGAGAATAACAATGTTCATGCGTACCGAGCGGCTGTTCCTGCGGCCCCTGTTCCCCGAAGACTGGCGCGAGATCTATCGCGGCATCGCCGATTTCGGCGTTGTCAGCATGCTGGCGCGCGCGCCGTGGCCCTATCGCCCGGCCGATGCCGTCGCCTTTGCCCGCAAGCCGGTCCCCAACGGTGCGCTGAAGTTTGCCATCACTCTGCCCGAACTGTCCGGCGCGCCGCTGATCGGCATGATCGGGATTGAGCCGATGGACGATAGTGGCCACGAGCTGGGCTACTGGATCGGGCACAAGTGGCAGCGGCGCGGCTACGCGACCGAGGCCGCCAAGGGCGTGCTCGAGATTTCCGATACGCTGGGTATCGAGCGGGTCGAGGCCGGCCACTACCTGGAGAATGCCGCCAGCGGAAAGGTGCTGCGCGCCGCCGGTTTCGTGGAAACGGGCGAAGTGCGGCCGACCTCGTGCCTGGCGCGGGGTGGCGAGCTGGTGCTCGCCCGGCGCTACGAGCGCCTCAATCCGGCTTGTGTCGAACGGGTGACCGACCAGGCAGCCTGATCGGGTGTGCCGTGCCTGCTATTCGGCGGGCACGGCCTCCATGTTGGCGGCTGCATAGGCGCTGTCGTGCAGCTGGATCAGCTCGCGGTCGTCGTGGTCCCACGGGTGGAAACCGGGGCGGAAGTACGACAGCCAGGCCGGGAAGATCCGCCGGAGCATGCCGGGCTTGCCGAGAAGGTAGGCGAACAGCTTCCAGCGGGCGGACAAGCCGGTGATGCCGTCCTGCTCCATCAGTTCCAGCGAATCGCGCACGCGGTTGCGCAGGAAGCGGGCCGTGGTCTTCAGCATCACCAGCGTGCGGACCATGTACCGCTTGCGGTCGGTCCAGTCGCGGGTGGCGTGGTTCCAGGTATCGAAGGCGACGCCCTTGTGCTCGATTTCCTCGGCAGCGTGCCAGCGCCACAGTTCGGGATCGCCGATCCCGTCGGACACGATGCTGTCCGGGTCGGTGAGGAAGAGGTGGGCGATGATGGCGGTGAAGTGTTCCAGCGCGATGGTAATCGCCAGGGTGACGATGCGCGGGGCGTCCAGCGCCTCGTCCGCCAGCGCGTTCACGCGCCGCTCCACATTGGTAACGTCGTAACCGGCTTCCACCGCAGCGCGGTTGAAGGCGATGTGTTCGCGGGTGTGGTTCACTTCCTGCTTGATGAACTCGCGGATTTCGCCCGCCAGGCGTTCGGGGGTGCCGTCGCGGTGGGCCTTCACGGCCTCGATGAACATGGCCTCGCCGCGCGGGAAGGAGGCGGATAGCGCCAGGAACCAGGCTGCGGCGACAGGGTCCTTGCCCTTCTTGCGCTGCACGTTGCGGCCGAAGCGACGGTCTCGCGCATGGAGCACAATTTCCGCGGGGCTTGCCTTGGGAGGTGTGTTTGCGGTCATATCATGGTCCGAATCAGCCTTGTCCCTCGTGACCTATGTGAGAGAAACTTACACTAATGTCAATAAGGAAGCGCCTCAGCCCAGAGGAAAGCCGCGCGGTTGCGCTGGAGGCGGCGCGGGCGCTGCTGATCGAAACCGGTCCGCAGAGCGTCACCTTGAAGGCGGTTGCCGGGCGAATCGGACGCACCCACGCCAACCTGTTGCACCACTTCGGATCGGCCTCGGGCTTGCAGAAGGAACTGGCGCGCCACCTCGCGCAGACGGTCTGCGACACCATCGGCGAGGCGGTGCGGGCGACCCGTGCGGGCATCGGCAGTCCCCGCGAAGTGGTGGACCTGACCTTCGACGCTTTCGGGCGCGAGGGCGGCGGGCCGCTGGCAAGCTGGATGCTGGCCTCGGGTAACGAGGATGCGCTCAACCCGATCGTCGAGACGATTCACGAACTGGTCGACGACCTCGCCCCGGAAGAGGCACAGCACGACGCCAAGCTGTCGATGCATGAAACGACGTTCACCCTGGTGCTGCTGGCACTGGGAGACGCGCTGATGGGTGAGCAGCTGGCCGAATCGCTGAACGTGGATCGCATGGCCGCGCGCGACCGGGCAGAGGCGATGCTGGTGGCCTCGCTCAAGGAAAGCGGGCTGCTGGCCTAGAGCTCGAGCCAGGCGGGCTTGAGGTCCGCCGGAATGTCATCCACCCGCAGGTGGTCCACGGCGAGGCCCAGTTCGGGATAGGCGACCTTGCGGCGCTTCTCTTCCGAACGATCGAGCGGCACGATCACCAGCCGGCGATTGACCTTCTGCCGCCAGTTCATCCGCGCCGTGTTCTCCTGCCCGATGTAGCAACCCTTGGTGAAGCTGACGCCGTTCAGTTCCACGGCATTGGTTTCCAGCCACAATATGTCGGCCAGCTCCGTGTGCCCCTCGGGCACGCCGAGCGCGAGTCGATGGGACTGCCATGCGTGGTCGGCGGCTTCTCCTGCTTCGGTGGACAGCCACCGATGCCCGAGCGCGGCAAGGCGCGGATCGGCGGCGGCGCCTTCGCGCGGCTCTGCCTGCCAGTGCACCTTCAGCGAATCGTCCACGGCAATCGCCAGCTTGCGGCGCAGGCGGTAGAGCGAGAGGCGCTTCACCAGGTCCTCGGCCTGGTCCGCCTCGCAGTCGAGCAGCAGGTCCGCCCCGTCGCGCCACACGATCATGTCGAACATGGTCTTGCCCTGTGCGGTCAGCAGCGCGGCATAGCCGGGCAAGTCGCCGGTCACGTCATTGGTGAGCAGGCCTTGCAGGAAGGCGGCGGGATCTTCCGTCTGGTCGGTGGCGGACACGCGCACCACGGCGCGGCTGGTGAGGCAGGTTGAACTCATGGGTGACAGATAGGACGGCGCGCGCCATAGGCAAACCATGACTGACAGCCTGACGATCCGCCGCCCCGACGACTGGCACGTGCACCTGCGCGACGGTGCCATGCTGGAAGCCGTGGCGGGCCATACCGCGCGGCAGTTCGCCCGCGCCATCGTGATGCCGAACCTCACCCCGCCGGTGACGACCGTTGCCGCGGGTGAAGCCTATCGCCAGCGTATCATGGCCGCACTTCCGGCTGGCGCCGACTTCACCCCGCTGATGACCTGCTACCTCACCGACAATACCGACCCGGAAGAGGTGCGGCGCGGGTTCCAGCAGGGGGTGTTCACCGCCTGCAAGCTCTACCCGGCCGGGGCGACAACCAATTCGGACAGTGGCGTCACCGATATCGCCAATATCCGCGGTGTGCTGGAAGTGATGGCGGAGATCGGCATGGTCCTGTGCGTCCATGGCGAGGTGACCAGCGCCGACATCGACATCTTCGACCGCGAGGCCGTGTTCATCGAACGCATCCTCAAGCCGCTGATCGCCGAGCTGCCGCAGCTGAAGGTGGTCTTCGAGCACATCACCACCAGCGAGGCGGTCGATTTCGTGACCGGCGCGCCTGACAATGTCGCAGCGACGATCACCCCGCAGCACCTGCACATCAACCGCAACGCCATGCTGGTCGGTGGCATCCGTCCGCACGCCTATTGCCTGCCCGTCGCCAAGCGCGAGGCGCACCGGCTGGCGCTGCGCAAGGCAGCGACCAGCGGCAGCTCCAAGTTCTTCCTCGGCACCGACAGCGCGCCGCACGCGCGCGAGGCCAAGGAAAGCGCCTGCGGCTGCGCGGGCATCTTCAACGCGCCCTTCGCGCTGGAAAGCTATCTCGCCGTCTTCGAGGAAGAGGGCGCCATCGAGCATTTCGAGGGCTTTGCCAGCCTGCACGGACCGCGCTTCTACGGCCTGCCGGTGAATGAAGCGCAGGTGACGCTGGAGAAGGTGGAGACACAAGTGCCCGCCGCGCTGCCCGGTCCGGATACGCAACTGGTGCCCTTCCATGCGGGCGAGAGCCTGCGCTGGCGCTTCGTCGGCTAGGTCGGGACGACGTTCTTCGCGGTGCGCCGTGCGCCGCGCCACATGTCCCAGGTAAACAGCGCAATCGCCAGCCAGATCAGCACGAAGCAGATCAGCTGCGCGGGCTTCAGATCCTCGCCGAACACGGTCAGGCCGAGGATGAAGATCGCCGTGGGCGAGAGGAACTGCAGGAAGCCGATCACGGTGTAGGGCAGGGCGCGCGTGGCCGTGGCGAACAGGATCAGCGGGATCGCCGTCAGCGCGCCGGAGAAGACAATTGCCAGGCTTTCGACCAGTTCGCGGCCCAGCGTGATCCCATTGCCGGACACACCCTCCCAGGTGAGGTAACCCGCCACCAGTGGCAGCAGGATCGTCCCCTCGATTGTCAGGCCGACCAGCGGTCCGGCGTTCACCGTCTTGCGCAGCAGGCCGTAGATGCCGAAGGTGATTGCCAGCGTCAGGCTGACCCACAGCGTGGTCAGCGCCCCGGCGGCCAACGCCGCGACGCCGATGGCGGCCATGACCACGGCGGCCTGCTGCCAGCGGGACAGGCGTTCGCCCAGGAACAGCATGCCCAGCACCATCATCACCAGCGGCAAGATGTAATAGCCGAGGCTGGCGGCGTAGACGTGGTGTGTCTGGATCGCCCAGACATAGAGGAACCAGTTGATCGCGATCATGCACGAACTGGCGAGCAGCGTGCGGAGCGTGCGGCGATCCTTCACGGTGCGCCGCACTTCCGCAAACTGGCCGAACCGCCAGAGGAACAGCAGGCAGACGGGCAAGGTGAACAGCGTGCGCCATGCCACGAATTCGAGCGGCGGCACTTCGTCCACAAGAATAAGGTAAAGCGGCAGGCCGCCCCAGATCGCATGCGTCGCCAAGGCACATAACAAGGCACGACGTTGGCTGACCGATTCTTCTGTCATCTTGCCCAATCAGCCCCTTTTGGAAAATTTAATTAAACTTTTCCGGTGGTTGCTTGCGGTTAACACTGATGGCGCTATATCCGCGCCTCTTCCGGGATCAACATTAGCCGAAATTCCGGCATCGGTACTGCCTCCCCTGTTGGGCAGTCTCGAAGCGCGACTCTCTGGGTCGTGTCAAAGGGGGTCGCGCCGAGGCGTCCGGGCCTAGCGGCCTGGACGCCTCGTTTGTGGTTAGCCGGCATCCTTGAAGCCGACGCCAACGCTGGCGCGCGGCTGTTCCATTTCCGTGCTGGTGACCGGGTAGGCGCAGTAGTCGGCGGCGTAGAATGCCGCCGGACGATGGTTGCCCGACAGGCCGATGCCGCCGAATGGCGCAGCGCTGGAAGCACCGTTGGTCGGGCGGTTCCAGTTGACGATGCCTGCGCGGATATTCGCCCAGAAGCGGTTGTACTGCTGCGGCGAGCCACCGATCAGCGAGGCCGAAAGGCCGAAACGCGTGTTGTTCGCCTCGGCAATGGCCTGGTCGAAGTCGTCGACCTTGATGATTTGCAGGATCGGTCCGAACAGCTCCACGTCGGGGCGTTCCTTCATCGCGGTCGTGTCGATGATGGCAGGCGAAAGGAAGGGCAGGTCTTCCTGCGGGCGACGCAGGTGCGAGATCGCCTTGCCGCCGTTGGACAGCAGGTAGAGGAAGCTCTCGGTCAGCTGGTCTGCCGTGTTCACGTCGATCACCGGACCCATGAACGGCTGCGGCTCGTCGAACGGCGCGCCAACGATGATCCGGCTGGCGAGTTTCTTCACCGTTTCCACCGCCTCGTCGTACATCGAGCTTTTCACGATCAGTCGGCGCGCGGCGGTGCAACGCTGTCCGGCGGTGGTGAAGGCCGACTGGATGATCAGCGTCGCCGCGTCGGACATTTTCGGGGTGTCCCACAGCACGATAGGATTGTTGCCACCCATTTCCAGCGCGACGATCTTGCCCGGATTGGTGGCGAGCTTCTTGTTGATGGCGATGCCCACCTGGGCGGAGCCGGTGAACAGCACGCCGTCGACACCCGAATGTGCCACCAGCGCCTTGCCCTCTTCCGGGCCGCCGATCAGGCACTGCACCAGTGCCGAGGGAATTCCGGCCCGGTTGAAATAGGTCAGCAGCCGCTCACCCACCGCCGGGGTCTTTTCCGAAGGCTTGAGGATGATGGCATTGCCCGCGATCAGCGCGGGTACGATGTGGCCGTTGGGCAGGTGCGCCGGGAAGTTGTACGGCCCCAGCACGGCCATCACGCCATGCGGCTTGTGGCGCAGCGCGGCAGTGCCCTGCAGCGCGCTGTCGAGCTTGCGCTGACCGGTCCGCTCCGCGTAGGCGCTCACCGAGATTTCCACCTTGGCGATGACCGCTTCCACCTCGGTGCGGGCTTCCCACAGGGGCTTGCCCGTCTCGCGCGCGATCAGTTCGGCGAAGTCGTCCTGGTCCTTGCGCACTTCGTTGGCGAAGCGGCGCACCAGTTCGATGCGCTTGGCCAGCGGTTCCGCCGCCCAGGCCGGCCAGGCACGGCGTGCCCGATCGACGAGATCGTCGACGTCGCCATGCTTGCCCCGCCACAGCTCGGCGTTGGTCGCAGGTTCATAGGAAACGAGTTCTCGGGTGTCGGACAAGGCGCAGCGCCCTTTGGTTGAATCTGAAACTGGATCGGCCCTTAGAGAAACTAAGCCGCAGGCGCAAAGCCGCGGTTAAGCTCTAGGGTTAAGACGGTCACCATGCCTGTTTGCGAATGCTTTGGCTTCAATCAGTTACATGTCCCGACGCGCCGACCCGTCACCGCATAATTCATTGTCATCGGTCCCATGCCCATGTCTCCGCGCATGGCCATGGTCATGTCGTAGGTGGTGTCGGTGTAGGTCCCGTCCATGGTCATGGTCATCGTGCCTTCCTCGGTATTGCACTGCGCCACGGCGTGCAGCGTGCCCCCCGACATGTCGAACTCCGAATACTGGCAATCGCCATTGGTCTCGCGGAACAGGTTCTCCGGCGCATTCTGGATCTGGTCGGCGGTGACGCAGGTGGTGCTGGTGAAGGTGCGATCGCCCAGCATCTGGCGCACCATGCCGGCGGTCTCCGCCGGGATGCTGTCGGGCAGTTCGATGTCGACCATCCGGCTGGTCGCTTCCCAGTTGCCCGGTTCGATGGCGGCGGCCGACGCCGCGATGCCAAGGGCGGCGATACCGATCACGATCTTGCGCATGGATTTCCCTCCAAGGTCCTGAAACGCTGGAGGCAACCTATCAACTATTCGGCGACTTGGCACCCCGGTGCCGGCGGAGGCTCTCCCAAGGCTTCGCCCATGCGCCGCACGCGGGCGATCTTGTCCGCCAAGGGCTGCCAGTCGTCGCGCTCGTCGATGGCGGACCACAGCGTCTCGACTTCGTCGATCAGCATGGATTCCGGTTGGCCGTCGGACCAGTAGTCGTGCGTGCTGTCGAGCTCGCGATAACCCTGCAGGGCGTCTGCCAGCGCACCCTCTGCCGCGCGGCCGCCGCGATGGCGGTAGAAGAATTCGTCGGGGCCGATGCGTCCTTCGCGCATGGCGACTTCGGCGGCGTTGATGACGGCGGCGTCCTGCTCCAGCCCGCGCGCCTCGATGCCGAGTCGCCAGCAGAAACGCCGCGCCATGGCCTGGTGATAGAGCAGGCCGAAACGTTCGAGCGCGGCCACCAGCGGTTCGGCCTCCACCAGCGGGCGCAGGGCGATGGCGAACTGGCCGAGGTTCCAGCGGATCGCCTCGGGCTGGCGACCGAAGGCATAGAGGCCGGTCTGGTCGAAATAGGCGGCGGTGAAGCCCGGCTCCCACGCCGGCAGCCAGCGCCACGGGCCATAGTCGAAGCTTTCCCCCGTCACGTTCATGTTGTCGGTGTTGAGCACCCCGTGGACGAAGCCTGCCACCATGTAGCTGGCGGCAAGGTCGGCCAGCCGCTCGGTGACCTGGTGCATCAGCTGCACGGCCGGTTCGTCACGGCCCGGTGCGTCCTCCGGCGGCGGCGGGCCGGGATAGGTGGCGAGGCAATAGTCGACGAGGCGGGCGAGGTGGTCGTTCTCCTCGAAGGCCATCAGTCGCTGGAAACTGCCGACGCGGATATGTCCGTGCGACAGGCGCACCATCACCGCCGAGCGGGTGGGCGAGGGCTCGTCGCCGCGCTCCAGCGCCTCGCCCGTCTCGATGATGGAGAAGGTCTTGGAAGTATTCGTGCCCAGCGCCTCCAGCATCTCGGTGGCGAGGATCTCGCGCACGCCGCCCTTCAGCGTCAGTCGCCCGTCGGCCGTGCGTGAATAGGGCGTGGTGCCGCTGCCCTTGGTGCCAAGGTCCAGCAGGCGGCCATCGCCATCGCGCAGCTGGGCGAACAGAAACCCGCGCCCGTCGCCGATTTCCGGATTGTACACGCGGAACTGGTGGCCATGGTAGCGCAGGGCCAGCGGTTGCGGCAGGTTGCCGGGCAAAGGCTCGAACCGGGCGAAATGGCGCACCCACTCCTCGTCGGAGAGCGAATCCAGCCCTACCGCCTTGTCCCACCGGCTGTTGCGGAAGCGCAAGTTGGCCTGCGGAAAGTCCGCCGCCTGCACCGGATCGGCAAGGAAATCCGCGACCTGCTCGATAGCGGTGTCGGGGTCGTATTCGTGAGGTTGCGGTTCGCTGCGCATGCTTCCATTAGTGGAGCTTCACCTGGCCCGCCGCAAGGCAGGGCGAATCCAAGAGGACCGGACTTGAGCGACACCGCCTATACGGACGGCAGCTGGGAAAGCAGCGACGGGCTGAAATTGCACTATCGCGATTACCCGGGACGCGCGGATCGCCCGGCGATCCTGTGCATCCCCGGCCTGACCCGCAATGCCCGCGATTTCGAGCCGGTGGCCGATGCCTTCGCTGGCGAGTGGCGCGTGATCTGTGCGGAACTGCGCGGCCGCGGCGACAGCGATTATGCCAAGGACCCGGCCAGCTATACGCCGAAGACCTATGTCGAGGACATCACCGCGCTGCTGGAGCAGGCGAAGCTCGACAAGGTGGTGCTGCTGGGCACCTCGCTGGGCGGGATCATCACCATGCTGCTGGCGACCATCCATGGCGAGCGGCTGGCGGGCGCGATCATCAACGATATCGGCCCGGAGATCGAGGAACTGGGACTGGAGCGGATCAAGGACTACGTCGGCCAGGGCCGCAGCTATCCCACCTGGATGCACGCCGCCTGGGCGCTGAAGGACAGCTCCAGCTACATCTATCCCGATTTCCAGACGGCGGACTGGCTCAAGCTGGCCAAGCGCCTGATGTGCGTGGGGGGCAACGGCCGCATCACGCTGGATTACGACATGAAGATCGCCGAGCCCTTCGATTCCGAGGAAGACGCCGGCGAGATCGATCTGTGGCCGGCCTGGCGTGCGCTGGCGGGCCGCCCGGTGCTGGCGCTGCGCGGCGAGCTGTCGGACATCCTCTCGGCCGAGACCTTCGCGCGGATGGCCAAGGAGGTCGAAGGGCTGGACGCCGTTACCGTGCCGGGCGTGGGCCACGTGCCGACGCTGGAAGAGCCGGTGGCGCAGGAAGCCATCGCGCGGCTGCTGTCGAGGGTGGCATGAGCAAGACGCCGAAGATCCTGCACCTGCACTCCACCTTCGATGCCGGGGGCAAGGAGCTGCGCAATGTCCGCCTGATCAACGAATGGGGCCGGGAGGTGGACCACGCCATCGTCTCCGGCGATCTCGAAAAGCGCGGCGCGGCGAAGCTGCTGGGCAACAAGGCGCGGGTGAGCTGGCCCAAGTTCCCCGCCCTGCAGGGGCGCCCGACACCCGGCCGCCTGTCTGCCTTGGCCAAGGCGATGGCGGGGTATGACCTTATCTGCACCTACAACTGGGGGGCGATCGACGCGGTGATGGCGCACACCGTCTTCGCCGATGCCTTCAAGCTGCCGCCGCTGGTGCATCACGAGGACGGCTTCAACGAGGACGAGGCCAAGCGCCTGAAGAAGCGCCGCAACTGGTATCGCAAGATCGCACTGGGGCGCACGGCGGCGCTGGTGGTGCCTTCCGCCAAGCTGGAGGACATCGCCCTCAACGTGTGGAGCCAGCCGCGCACCCGCGTGCGGCGTATCCCGAACGGCATCGACACTCGCGCCTTCGCCGCGCCGCCCAAGCGCGACCTGCTGCCTGGCCTGGTCAAGCACAAGGACGAGTTCTGGGTCGGCACGCTGGCGGGCCTGCGCCCAGTCAAGCAGCTCGACGTGCTGGTACGCGCGATGGACCGCATGCCGGCCGAATGGCAGCTGGTGATCGTGGGCGAGGGGCCGGAACGCGAGGAACTGCTGGCCGAGGCCGAACGCTGGGGCGTGGAGGACCGCGTGCACCTGCCCGGCTTCGTGGCCGAGCCGCAGAAGCTGATCGGCCTGTTCGACATCTTCGCGCTCTCCAGCCGCTCCGAACAGTTCCCGATCTCGGTGGTGGAGGCGATGGCGGCGGGCCTGCCGATAGTCGCACCGCGCGTGGGCGACATCGGCACTATGGTTTCCAGCGACAACGGCCCCGCGCTGGTCGATCCGATTACCGGCAAGGATGAGGAAAAGGCCTTCGCCAGGTCGCTCGCGCGGCTGGCCGACGATCCGGTCACCCGCAAGCGCATGGGGCAGGCCAATCGTCAGAAGGCGCGCGAGGAGTTCGACGAACGCAAGATGATCGAACGCTACCGGGCGCTCTACTGGGGGCTGATGCAGAAATACCCGAAATCGGAGTAGATCCGCGCGGAAACAGGCTTAAGCGGCCATTCACCCGCACGGGGACAGGCTCGCCTCTTCGATTGAAAAGCCCGCCCCATCCGTTAAAGAGCGCGGCTCAACCGTTCATTCCAGCAGATCGACGCATAGTGGCCAGACAACCGACTCCTTCGAACAGCCCCGACAAGCCCGCTCCGGCGCAGAAGCTCGATGCAGAGCAGGAAATGCTCATGCGCGAGGTGGACGAGGCCGTCCGCCAGGACGAGGTCGGCGATTTCGCAAAGAAATACGGCTGGCCGCTGGGCATTGCCTTCGCGCTGGGCATCGCGGCCTTCGGCGGCATCCTGTTCTGGCAGGATCGCAGCGAGGGCGAGCTGGAGGCACAGTCCGAACAGCTGATCCAGGCGATCGACGAACTGGAAGCGGGCAACCGCGAGATCGCCGACGGCGAACTGGCCATGCTGGCAGAAGGCGAGGGCGGCGTTGCCACCATGGCCGCCATGCTGCGCGCCGGCATTGCTATCGAGGACGAACGCCCCGCCGACGCCGTGGCCATCTACGATCGCATTTCCGGCAATGCCGACCTGCCTGCCGAACTGCGCGACATTGCCACGATCCGCGGCGTTTCCGTGCAGTACGACGAGATGCAGCCGCAGGACGTGGTGGCGCGCGTCGGGCCGATCGCCGTGCCGGACAGTCCCTATTACGGCAGCGCCGCCGAACTGGTGGCCAACGCCTACATCGACCAAGGTCAGGAAGACCAGGCCGGTGCCCTGCTGGTGGAACTGGCGGGCAACGATGATGTCCCGGCATCCATCCGCGACCGTGCCCGCCGCCTGGCCGGCATGCTTGGATTTGACGCCATCGAGGATGTCGATGCGACCCTGGCGGAAATCACCGGAGAGGAAGCACCTGCTGTCCAGCTGGTGAACTGAGAGCGAGAATAATGACGATGATGAAGTATCTTGCCGCTCCCGTACTCGCCCTGGCTCTGGCCGGGTGCAGCGGCGGCCTGTTCGGCGGCGGCGGCGACGATGAGGACGACACGCCGACCGTAGGCCAGCGCATTCCCATCCTGTCGCGCATCGCGACCGAGATTACCGCGGATCCCGATCTTGCCAACACGGCGGTGATCCTGCCCCCGGCACAGACCAACACCACCTGGAGCCAGGCTGGCGGCAACGCCGCCAAGGTGGCCGGCCATGTCACGCTGTCGACTGCGCCCAGCCGCGCCTGGACCGCCAGCATCGCCGGTACGACGAATACCCGCCGCCTGGCCGCCGCACCGGTGGTGGGCGAGGGCATGCTGTTCGCGGTCGATACCGCGGCCGTGATCCATGCTTTCGACGCGGAGACCGGTGCACGTCGCTGGACGCACCGCATCCGCGTGTCGGGCGACCTGGAGGATGCGACCTTCGGTGGCGGCGCCACCTACGACAACGGGCGCGTCTATGCCACCAACGGCGTGGGCGATGTGGTCGCGTTGAATGCCAGCGACGGCACCGAGATCTGGCGCGTGAAGCCGGCCGGTCCGCTGCGCGGTTCGCCGACTGTCGCCTTCAACGACGTGTTCGTCATGACGCAGGACAACCAGATCTTTGCGCTGAGCGCAGAGGACGGCGAAATCGTGTGGCAGCGTGCTGCCGCCTCCGGCCAGTCCGGCGTGTTCGGCGTGGCGGCACCCGCCGCCGGGCAGGGCACGGTGATCGCCGGCTTCTCCAGCGGCGAGCTGGTGGCCTATCGTTACGAGAACGGGCGCGAACTGTGGTCGGACGCACTGGCGCGTACCTCGATCTCGACGCAGGTCGGCACGCTGACCGACGTCGACGCCGATCCGATTATCGACCAGGGCCGCGTCTACGCGCTGGGCCAGGGCGGCCGCATGGCAGCCTATGAACTGCTGACCGGTACGCGCATCTGGGAACTGACGCTGGCGGGCATTTCCACCCCCACGGTGATCGGCGAATGGGTGTTCACCCTGACCGACGAAGCGCAGATGCTGGCCATCCAGCGTAACACCGGCCGCATCCGCTGGCTCACCCAGCTGGAACGCTGGCGCGATCCGGACGATCGCGAAGGCCCGGTGTTCTGGACCGGTCCGGTGCTGGCCAGCGGTCGCCTGTGGGTCGCCAGCAGCCGCGGCAATGTCCGCTCGCTGGACGTGATGACCGGCGAGGCAGCCGACTTCACTCGCCTCGACGACGGCGTTTCGTTGCCGCCCATAGTGGCCAACAACACGCTGTATATCCTCGACGATAGCGGCAAGATTCACGCCTACCGCTAACTGTTCCGAAGCGGGACAGGCCGTTCGGGCGTTACCCGCCCCTTAACCCTTCGCGCCTAGGACGGGCGCGATGGATAGGCATGGCAAAACTGCGTCGCGACCGCCTGTTAGCGACGTCTCTCCGTGGGTGGGCTTCGTTGGCCTGTTCACGCTGCTGTCCTGCGTCCTCGTCGCCCGCAACTGGCCGGATATCTGCGCCTTCATGGGCTGGCCGAACGAGCGCGGCCGCCTGTCCGGCCCCAATGCCGCGCTGGCGACGATGATTCTTACCGGCCTCGCCATGGCGGCATGGTCGGTGATCGTGGAGAAGGTGCATCGCAATCCCTCCACCGGGATCGACTGGAGCCGCCGGCGTGCGGTGTCCGAAGTGCTCGACATTTCCATCACCAAGCTCGCCGGGCTGTGGGCGACGTGGTTCATCATCGGCGCGCTCTACATCCTGTGCCGCTGGTACTGGGAGGGGAACTACCTCTTCGCCATGCAGGTGATCGGCTGGGCGGCGATCCCGATGTTCGTCCTTTCCATCCCCTATGTGATCTGGATCGACCGGGTGATGGTGAACCCCAAGGACCATTGCTGGCACTTCGGCGCCATGCTGGTGGGGCGCGAGGCCTGGGACGGCGAGCAGGTGAAGAAGCACTGGCGGGCCTGGATCATCAAGGGCTTCTTCTCCGCCTTCATGATCGGCATCCTCCCGCCCGGCTTCGCCGCCGTGGTGGAGACCGATGCCTCCGTCATCCTGAACGACCCGGTGCGCCTCGGCGTGCTGCTGTTCGAACTGCTGTTCGTGATCGACGTACAGATCGGCACGGTCGGCTACCTGCTGACGCTACGCCCGCTCGATGCGCATATCCGCAGCGGCAACCCCTTCCTTGCCGGCTGGCTGGCGGCGCTGCTGTGCTACCCGCCCTTCGTCTATGGCATCATGGGCAATGGCGGGGTGATCCAGTACGAATACAACACCGCCGACTGGGCTTTCTGGCTGGCCGATACCGGACCGCTGCTGTGGCTTTGGGCGGCCTGGCTGGTGTTCCTCACCGCGATCTACGCCTGGGCGACGGTGGCCTTCGGCATCCGCTTTTCCAACCTCACCTATCGCGGTGTCATCACCAACGGGCCATACCGCTACACCCGCCACCCTGCCTACCTCTCCAAGAACGCCTTCTGGTGGTTCTGCTACATGCCCTTCCTGGTCACCTCGGACTCGCTGCTGGACGCGGTGCGCAATTCCATCTTCCTGGGCGTAGTGAGCGCCATCTACTACTGGCGCGCGCGCACGGAAGAGGCGCATCTGCTGGCCGAAGACCCGAAATACCGCGAATATTACGACTGGATGGAAGAGAACGGCGTGATCACGGCCCGCCTGTCGCGCCTGTTCCGCCGCCTGAACCCGCGCAAGGGCCAGCCGGTGCCGCAGCCGGCCGAATAGGCCCTAGGCCCCCGAATTGCCGACCACGAAGCAGGCCGCTGCCACCAGCGCGCCGGCAAAGCGGTTGGAGCGAAAGCGGGCGAGCGGGTTTTCCGCATTGTCGGTTTCCAGCGTCGCCACCTGCCAGCCGAGGTGCAGCGCGGCGGGCAGCAGCGCGAGGAGCGCCAGCCAGTCGCCCCGCAGCAGCCAGAAGGCGAGGCCCCACAGGCCGATGGCAGCGGAGTAGAAGGCGGCGACGCCGCTCTTCACCTTGCCGCCCAGCCGCAGGGCGGAGGACTTGATGCCTACCAGCGCATCGTCCTCGCGGTCCTGCAGGGCGTAGATCGTATCGTACCCCATGCACCAGAAGAAGGCCCCGGCGTAGAGCGCCAGCATCACCGGCAGCGGCTCCGTGCGCATGGCCATCCAGCCGACCGGCGCGCCCCAGGTGAAGACGAGGCCGAGCCAGGCCTGCGGCCACCAGGTGATGCGCTTCATGAACGGGTAGGCCGCGACCAGCGCCAGGCTGCCCAGTGCCACCAGCTGCGCCTGCCAGCGCAGTTGCAGCAGCACGACCAGCCCCACCGCGCACAAGGCCAGCAGCCATGCCCAGGCCGCCTTCAGGCTCACCCGCCCGCTGGCAACGGGACGGCTGGCGGTGCGCGCCACGCTCTTGTCGAGGTCCCGGTCGACGATGTCGTTGTAGACGCAGCCGGCGGAGCGCATGGCGATGGCGCCCAGCAGCAGCCACAGCACCAGTTGCCATTGCACCCCGGCGCCCGTCAGCCAGACGCCCCATGCGCAGGGCCAGAACAACAGCCACCAGCCGATCGGCCGGTCGAACCGCGCCAGCAGCGCATAGTCGCGAAACGGCTGCGGCAGGCGCTCTGCCAGCGACTTGTGCTCGCTGTCCGGGGTAACGGTATCGGCTGTCATGACTTGCCTGTTAGCTGCGCTTGGCCCTAGTGCCTAGCCATGCCCGCAACGCCCGCCTGGCCGCCCAAATCCGCCCCGCGCCTGTTCGTCGAGCAGGAACTGTCGCAAGACGCGCAGCTCTCGCTCTCCGGCCCGCAGGCGCATTACCTCGCCCGCGTGATGCGCGTGGGTGAAGGCGACGTGGTGATCCTGTGCGACGACGTGACCGGCGAATGGGCCAGCGAAGTCGTCGCCGCCGGCAAGCGCGACGTCACCCTGGGGGTGGTGGAGCAACTGCGTCCGCGCGAGCAGGTGCCCGATTTCTGGCTCTGCCCCGCGCTGCTGAAGAAAGACCGCTTCGACCTGGTGCTGGAGAAGGCGACCGAGCTTGGCGTCGCCGAAATCCACCCGGTCGTCACCCGCCGCTGCGTCGCCGACAAGCTCAACCCCGAGCGCGCCCGCACCATTGTTACCGAAGCGGCCGAGCAATGCGCCCGCACCGCGCTGCCTCGCCTCGCCGAGCCGCAAAAGCTCGACGCGCTGCTGCGCGACTGGCCCGAAGACCGCCTGTTGTTCTTCGCGGACGAGGACGGCGGCGATCCGGCCAGCGATGCCTTTGCCTTCACCAAGTATCCGGAACGCGGGGAAGGGCAGCACAAGGCGGCGCTGCTGGTCGGCCCCGAAGGCGGATTCGACGATGCCGAGCGCGAGGCAATCCGGGCGCTGGAACAGGCCCGGCCGATCTCGCTCGGCCCCCGCATCCTGCGCGGAGAAACCGCCGCCATCGCCGCCACGGCCCTGTGGATGGGCCTTGCCGGCGACTGGTCCGACGGCTGAAGCGCTTGTCGGATAAAGTCAAAATGCCAGTGGCCAATCGGCTTTAATCCGCTAAGGGCGTTTTCCCATGAGTACGCGCAAGGCCAGCGACACGCCCGAACCGCGGATCGAGAGCCGCGACCAGCTGGTCGCGCCGATGCAACGTGGCGAGAAGCCGGTGGAGCGCTGGCGCATCGGTACCGAGCACGAAAAGCTCGTCTACAAGCTCGATGACCACCGCGCCCCGTCCTATGACGAGCCGGGCGGCATTCGCGACATCCTCCATGCCATGCAGCGCTTCGGCTGGGAGCCGGTGCTGGAGAACGGCCAGACCATCGCCATGTCCGGCGCGGACGGCACGATCAGCCTCGAACCGGCGGGCCAGCTGGAACTGTCGGGCGCGGCGCTGGAAACGCTGCACCAGACCTGCGCCGAAACCGGCCGCCATCTCGACCAGGTAAAGACCGTGGGCAAGGAATGCGGTGTCGGCTTCCTCGGTCTCGGCATGTGGCCGGACAAGACCCGCGAAGAACTGCCGGTCATGCCCAAGCAGCGCTACGAGATCATGATGCGGCACATGCCGCGCGTCGGCACGCTCGGCCTCGACATGATGCTGCGCACCTGCACCATCCAGGTGAACCTGGACTATTCGTCCGAAACCGACATGGCGCAGAAGTTCCGCACGGGCCTGGCGCTGCAACCGCTCGCCACCGCGCTGTTCGCCAATTCGCCGTTCACCGAGGGCAAGCCCAACGGCTTCCTCTCCTATCGCAGCCACATCTGGTCGGACACCGATCCGCACCGCACCGGCATGCTGCCCTTCGTCTTCGACGAGGGCTTCGGCTACGAACACTATGTCGACTACATGCTCGATGTGCCGATGTACTTCGTCTACCGCGACGGGACATACATCGACGCTGCCGGCCTCAGCTTCCGCGACTTCCTGAAGGGCGAGCTATCCGTGCTGCCGGGCGAACTGCCGACCGAGGCGGACTGGCAGGACCACCTTTCCACCGCCTTCCCCGAAGTACGCCTGAAGAGCTTCCTGGAGATGCGCGGCGCCGATGGCGGCCCGTGGAACCGCATCTGCGCGCTGCCCGCTCTGTGGGTGGGCCTGCTCTACGATCAGTCCGCGCTCGATGCCGCGTGGGACCTGGTGAAGGACTGGTCGATGGAAGAGCGCGAGGAACTGCGCATGGCGGTTCCGAAGCTGGCGCTGGATGCGCCGGTGCCGGGCGGCCGCACGATGCGCGAGTTTGCCGCCGAGGTTCTCGATATCGCCCATGCCGGCCTGGTCGCCCGCGACCGGCGCAATTCCATGGGCGACAACGAGAGCGGCTTCCTCAACCCGCTGCGCGAGATCGTCGACAGCGGCAAGGTGCCCGCCCAGCGCCTGCTCGACCTCTATCACGGCGAGTGGGGCGGGGACATCTCGCGGGTCTACGAACACAGCTTCTGAGGCCCCTGCGGCAGTGCGGCGCGAGGGTGCGTTTGCGCAGGCTCGCGCTTTGCGCGCGGCTGGCGGCGAGCGAACATCGGTTCTTGCGGAACGAACTCAAGCATAGCTGACCACCTCGAACTCGATCCCGTCCCAATCGAAGAAGTAGAAGCGTCGGCCCGGCTCGTAGTCGTCGTGGCCGAAGGGTTCGAGGCCGGCGCTGGCGACCACCGCTTCGGCAGCATCCAGATCGTCCACCAGCAGCCCGACATGGTTGAGCGGCATACCCTTGCGCTGCCCTTGGTGATCGCCGCCATCGGTGTACAGCGCGAGGTAGGTGTTCTCCTCCCCGACATGGATGGTGTGGCCGCCGTTCTGGGCCGGTCCCTGCCAGCGAATGCCCCAGCCGAGCAGCTTCTCGAACAGCGCGGCAGAGCGCGCCGGGTTGCTGACCGTCAGGTTGACGTGTTCGATCTTTCCTTGAGCCATGATGTCATATTCCTCATTCAAATCATTGTTTAGCAATGATTGTGAGGCACCTTCGCAAGCACGCTTCGAATCACTGCTTGCATCTCTATGCAACCTCAAGCTAAGTTGAGGTCAAGCATTTGTGGAAAAAATTTCGGCAGCTGCAAACAGGGGGTCGCATGCCGCAAGCCAGCTTCATCACTATTGGGCAATTGTCCAAACGCACCGGCGTCGCCGTGTCGGCGCTGCGCTTTTACGAGGAAAAGGGCCTGCTCCACCCGCTGCGATCGGGCGGCAACCAGCGGCGCTTCCTGCGCAGCGACATTCGCCGCGTCAGCTTCATCCTGATCGCGCAGAAGCTGGGCCTGGGCCTCGCCGAGATCGAGGAACAGCTCGCCAAGCTGCCCGAAGGCCGCAACCCGACGCTGGCCGACTGGCAGAAGATCAGCCGCGCCATGCGCGACCAGATCGACGACAAGATCCGCCTGCTCAACCGCACCCGCAACCAGCTCGACCAGTGCATCGGCTGCGGCTGCCTGAGCCTGCAGAAATGCCAGCTCTACAACAAGGACGACCAGCTCGGCCTGAAAGGGCCGGGGCCGCGGGCGGTGCTGGATTGAGAAGGCGGCTGTCAGTGTAGGAAACGTAATCGCCACCGAAACGGAATTTTCTTCGCAGACCACGACCTTGCAATTTTTTTACATTGTGCTATATAGACATTGCCTAACGTCGCCTGCGACGGATTTAGATTTACGCCGCGAAGGCGACCGATCTTCCCTTTCATGCTGCACGGCTCTGCCACGGGATACGCCCTTGCGCAGACGATTTTCTGCATGCGGGGATCCGATTTGGCGAAAGAAGAGCTCATGACGTTGGAAGGCGAGATCAACGAGGTCCTGCCTGATGGACGCTTCGGCGTCACTCTCGACAATGGGCATCAGATCATCGCCTACACGGCGGGGAAGATGCGGCGATACCGCATCCGTTCCGTCGCCGGAGACCGCGTGCATGTCGAAATGACGCCTTACGATCTGACCAAGGGTCGGATCGTATTCCGCGAGCGAACTCCCGGGCAAGGTCCCGGCGGTGCTCGCAAGCGCGGTTTTCGGCGCTGACACATAATGAACAGGGCAGCCAGTGAGCTGCCGACAAGGATATAATGAATCATACGTTTTCGGGCGCCAGCAAGCGCCATTTCACACGCCCCGGCATTGGTCAGGGCAATCGCGGGCAGATCGATAGCAAATCGGACCTGCCCGGAATTCTCTCGACTTTGGAACTGCGACGACTTGTCGCGGCGATGGTCGATTGAGCGTCAAACAGACAAGCGGCCATGCTCACGGCATTCCCGCAGCAGGCCGGAGAATAATCATGGACCTCAACAAGGAATATGCCGCGCATCAGCAGGCGCTGATGCATGCAGAACTGGCGCGTGACGATTCAGATCGCCGCGCCAGTCTTGCCCAAGCTTCCGTCATCGCCAAGCGCATCGGCGCGTTCCAGCAAAGCCTGGGCGCCGCTGCTGCCTGCGCGTGGAGCGCATCGCAGTTGCACGCAGACGCACGGACCTGACAAGAGGGGCGACCGAAACGTGCCCTTGGCTCCGTTACTCCGCTGCCAAAGCCTCGGCTTCGCCCAGATCCACGCTGACGAGGCGCGAAATGCCGCGTTCCACCATGGTCACGCCGAACAGGCGGTGCATACGGCTCATGGTGACGGCGTTGTGGGTGACGATCAGGTAGCGCGTGCTCGTCTCGCGGTTCATCGAATCCAGCAGGTCGCAGAAGCGTTCGATATTGGCATCGTCCAGCGGCGCGTCGACTTCGTCCAGCACGCAGATCGGCGCCGGATTGGTCAGGAACAGCGCGAAGATCAGCGCGGTGGCGGTCAGCGCCTGTTCGCCGCCTGACAGCAGGCTGAGCGACTGCAGGCGCTTGCCCGGCGGCTGGGCGAAGATTTCCAGGCCCGCTTCCAGTGGATCGTCGCTGTCGACCAGCGCCAGGTGCGCCTGGCCGCCTTCGAACAGGCGGGTGAACAGGCGCTTGAAGTGCTCGTTCACTTCCTCGAACGCGGCGCGCAGGCGTTCGCGGCCTTCGCGGTTGAGGTTGCCGATGGAGCCGCGCAGGCGGGCGACGGCTTCGGCCAGTTCGGCCTGTTCCTCGGCGCTGGCGCCGTGCTCGGCCTCGATCCGCTCCAGTTCTTCGGCGGCGACGAGGTTGACTGGGCCGATCCGCTCGCGGCTGGCGACGAGGCGGTCCATCTCTTCGCTCTCGACCTGCGACTGCTTTACCCCGGCTTCGTCGAACTCGAACTTCTGCGACAGCAAGGGCGGCGGTGTCTGGAAGCGTTCGCCGGAGACGCGCGCCATTTCCTCGCGGCGTTGCTCCTCGTTCTCGGCGCGGGTGGCCAGCGTGGCACGCGCCTCGCGGGCGGAGGACAGCGCCTCGTTCAGGTCGCGCAGCTTGTTGTCGGCGGCGCGGGCCTTGGCCTCGGCAGCGGCGACCGCTTCCTCGGCCTTGGCCAGTTCCTCGCCCAGCCGCGCGCGCACGGCTTCGCCGCCTTCGATTTCCTTCATCAGACCGGCGGGCTTGGCGGCGATGACGGCGCGTTCCTGCTCGATTTCCTCGAACCGGGTTTCCATCCCCGCCAGCCGCTGGGCGGCATCGCCGGCGCGGGCTTCCCAGCCCTTGATGTCGGCGCGCTGCGTGGCAACGCGCTCGCGCGCGACGGCCAGTGCCTGGTCATGCGCGGCGAGCGAGGCGGTGGCGGCCTGTGCGCTTTCGCGGCTCGCCTCGTTCCTGGCGCGCGCGGCATCCAGCGCGGCACGGCCCGCTTCGGGATCGGGCAGCTCCGCCTTGCGGGCCTCTGCTGCGGCCAATTCTTCGGCGGCCTGCTGGCGCTGGGCTTCCAGTTCCTCGCCGCTCTCGGCCAGTTCCTCGCGGCGGGCGGCAAGACGTTCGCGGCGGGCTTCGGCCTGATCGAGCCTGCGCAGGGCCTGGCGTTCGTCTTCCTGCGCCTCGGCAATGGCGCGCTCCTGCGCCACGAGGTCGCGTTGCAGCGCGCTCAGGGTCTCCCTGGCTTCGGTCTCGGCGCTTTCGGCCTGCTCGGCGGCTTCGCGCAGCGCGGGCAGCCGGCCTTCCAGTTCGGCGAAGCGGTTGTCCGCCTCCAGCCGCGCGGCCTCGGCAGCGCCTTCGCCGCGGGCGACGAAACCGTCCCAGCGGCGCAGGAAGCCGTCCCTCGTCACCAACCATTCGCCGGGGTTCAGGTCACGCCCGTCGTCTTCCTCGGTGACGTGCACCAGGGCCAGGCGTGCGGCGAGTTCCGCCGGGCAATCGCGCAAGTGGCTGGCGAGGCTGTCGGCCACGGCGGCAGGGGCCTTGGAGCCGGTCCAGAACCGCCCCTCCGCCTTGCCTTCGGGGGAGCCGAGCGGCGACTTGGCATCGCGGCCCAGCACGGCGGCGAGAGCGCGTTCGTAGCCGGGTTCGGCTGCCACGCGGTCGAGCGCGGCGGGCATGCCGTGGCCGCCCTTCTTCTGCCGCTCGCGTGCCTCGCGGTCGCGCTTCAGCGCCTGCCATTCGCGTTCGACACCGGCCAGTTCGGCCTTGGCGGTAGAGAGGGTGGAAGCAGCCTCGTCCCGCGCACCGGCCAGTTCGTCCTTCTGCGCGCGGGCGTTTTCCAGTGCCTCGCGCAGGCGGGTGACCTCGGCCTGCGCGGCCTCGACCGCCTTCTGCGCCTCGGCGACGTCCTCTTCGGGGTCGCTCTCGCCAAGCAGGGCCTTGCGCTGGTCCTCCAGCCGCCGCGCCTCGTTTTCCAGCCGCTCGATGCGCGACCTGGCTTGGGCGATCTCCGCCTCGGCCACGCGCCATTCGGCTTCGACGCCGGCATGGTCCGCCGTGGCATTGGCCAGCGCCAGTTCGGCTGCGCGGCTGGCGCGCTCTGCGGCTTCGACCACCTTTTCGAGATCGGGCCGCTTGGCCTCGTCCGCCACCAGCTGGCGGGCGCCGGCATCCAGCGCGGCCTCGAGTTCCTTCAGCGCATTTGCCGCGTCGCGCGTCATGCGGTCGGCATCGACGCGGTCTTCTTCCAGTCGCTGCTTCTGCCGGTCGAGATCCCGCAACCGCTGTTCCGCCGCTTCCAGCTGGCTGGCGAGCGCGGCCATGCGGTGGCCATGGGCACTGGCATCGTCGCGCCGATCGGCCAGTTCGTCGCGCAATTCGGTCAGCGTTTCGGCGAGTTCGCGCTGTTCCTTCTCCGCCGCCTTGGCGGCTTCCTGCGCCTGCGCCACCTTGGCTTCGGCCCCGTGCGCCTGTTCGCGCGCAGCCTCCGCCGCGGCTGCGGCGTCACGCCAGCGGGCGAAGAGCAGCCGCGCCTCGGCTACGCGGATTTCCTCGGACAGCTTCTTGTAGCGTTCGGCCTGCTTGGCCTGCCGCCGCAGCGAGGCAATCTGCGAGTCCAGCCCCGCCATCAGGTCCTCGAGACGTTCGAGGTTCTTCTCGGTGCTGCGCAGCTTGCTCTCGGCATCGCGGCGGCGCACGTGCAGGCCGGCGATACCCGCCGCCTCTTCCAGCATCATGCGCCGTTCGACCGGCTTGGCCGCGATCACCTGGGCGATCTTGCCCTGGCTCACCAGCGCCGGGCTGTGCGCGCCGGTGGCGGCGTCGGCGAAGATCAGCGACACGTCCTTGGCGCGCACGTCATCGCCGTTCAGGCGATAGGCGCTGCCCGCGCCGCGCTCGATCCGGCGGGTGACGTCCAGCGGTTCGCCGTCGTCATCGACGGCGTGGAGCTGCACCTCGGCGAAGTCGCGCGGCGGACGGCTGGCCGTGCCGGCGAAGATGACATCCTCCATCCCGCCCGAGCGCATGGATTTGGGCGAGTTCTCGCCCATCACCCAGCGGATCGCTTCCAGCAGGTTGGACTTGCCGCAACCGTTGGGGCCGACGACGCCCGTCAGCCCCGGTTCGATGCGCAGTTCGGCGGGCTCGACGAAGCTCTTGAAGCCGCTCAGCCTTAGCTTGCGAAACTCCATAGGCGCCCGCCGTTACCCCTCAGCTCTCTGCCGCCGGGCGCGCGCCGGCGCGCTGCAGCACGGCCTCCAGCTCCTCCCAGCTGCGTTCTTCGAGGACGCGGCCGTTGAGGATGAAGGTGGGGGTGGAATCGATGCCCAGTTCGTCGGACTGTTCGGTCGAACGCTCGCCGATGGCCATCACCGCTTCGGAATCGGCCAGGCAGGCACGGGCCTGATCGCGGCTGACACCGCGCGCGGCGAAGAAATCGAGGAAGCCGGCGGCTTCGGCGATGGCGATGAAACGCTGGTCTTCCGGCAGCGAGCCGACATTGGCCAGCGCGCCCTGGCCTTCCTGCACGCCGCCCATCACCTGGTTGAAGTTGGTCCACACCTGGTGCGCCAGCGGGTGGAAGCTTTCCGGTGCCGAGCAGCGGGCCAGCCGGGCCAGCGTCAGGTCGAAGGCGTTGTGTACCTGGTTGCGCAGTTCGAACGAAACGACGCCGGTGGCGACATAGTCTTCCACCAGCGGATCTGCGCCCGTCTGGGCGAAATTGGCGCAGGCACCGCAGGTGAGCGAGCCGTATTCGATCAGCTTGATCGGCGCATCGGGGTTGCCCAGCTGGTAGCCGTCGGCCTCGGTCACCGTGACAATGTCGGTCCAGGCCTGGCCATCGGGTGCTGCCACCGCTTCATAGGCTTCTGCGGCCTCGATCTCGCCATCGGAATCGGAGCATGCAGCAAGGCCCAGCGCCAACGGGGCGGCGAGGGTGGCGTAAGCGATACGGCGCAAATTGGTCATGTGTCTTCCCGTAAGTTTGACCGGCAACCGGGCGAACGCCCAAGTTAGACCGGGGATGGTTGGCTTTGAAAAGCGCGTGACGACCCGAAAGGCCGCTTTTGCACAGGCTTTTCCCCTATTCGGCGTCAGATTCAACCGTGGTTTCAAGCACGGCGGGGTTGTCGAGCACCTGCTGCAACTGGCCCCAGCTGTGAATCCCCGGCAGCAACTGCCCGTTCAGGGCGAAGCTGGGGGTGCCTGGAATGTCGAAATCGGCATTGTTGGCTTCGTGCGCCTCGACGATTTCCAGCGCCTTGGCTTCGTCGGACAGGCACTGGTCGACCTGCACGCGTGACAGGCCGCGCGGCTCCATCAGTTCGTGGAAGCCGAGATCGTCGCCGATCGCGCGCATGCGGGCGCCGATGGCACCGGTGGACCAGCGCTGCATCTGCGCCTGCGTGGCCTGGCGGGCGGTTTCCATCCAGCGATTGTGCGACAGCATCAGCGCGCGGTGGTTGCCGAAAAAGTCGTCCGGCTCGCCGCATTCGGCCACCAGCGAAGCGGCAAGGTCCACCGGGTTGCGGATGTAGGATCGCACTTCCACGACCGCGCGGCCCTCGTGCAGGTAGAGCGCCCGCATCGGCGCATCGGACTGCGCTGCGAACGTGGCGCAATGGGGGCAGGTGTAGCTGACGAATTCGACCAGCTGCAGCTCCGCCTCGGGATTGCCGACGCGGTGGCCGCGCTCGGTCTGGGCGTAGGTCAGGTTCCAGTCCTGCGCCGCGACCATGGCGGCCGGGGCGACGATGAGTGCGATGCCGGCGAGTGCCCAGCGCTTCATTTGGTTTCGTCCTCTTCCTGTTGCGCGACAGAACGCGCGAGCGATTCCAGCACGGCGCGCAGTTCGGGATCGCCGATATCGCGCAAGCTGTCACCCAGTTCCATCGGGATCGGCTTGAGCGAGGGCGGGGCCGTGCGCTTCCCTTGTGCAGCTGGCGGCTTAACCGCACCTTGCCGCATCTTCACCTTGGCCACGGCGCGGTAGCCGAAAAAGCGGTTCACCCGCTCCATGATTTCCGGGATCACGTGCTGGATCAGCGGGGCATGGGCAGGCAGCACCACCAGTTGCAGGATGCCGTCGCTCTTCTCCCCGGGCGGGAAGCGGATGCTTTCGGGGGCGCAGACCTTGGCGTGGTGTTCGCCGACGATTTCCGGCCAGCGGGTGACCACGGAGCTCTGCACGAATCCGAAACGGCGAAAGGCGGCGCGCCCGATTTGCGGCACCAGCTCGGATACCGGCTTGGCCGGTCCGCCGCGCGGGCGCTCATAGGGCTTGGCCGCCTTTGACGGGCGCTTCGTCCCGGTCTTCCCCGGCTTCGGTGGATCGCTGCGTTCCATGAGGCCGCTACCCATGCCATAGGGCGGCTGTGTCCGCCACCGCCACCGATACGATTTCCGCGAAACTGCTCGACTGGTACGATCGCCACGCGCGCGAGCTGCCGTGGCGCGCGGCGCCCGGGGTGCCGTCGCCCGATCCTTATCGCGTGTGGCTGTCCGAAGTGATGCTGCAGCAGACCACTGTCGCGGCGGTCGCGCCTTATTTCGCGAAGTTCACCGAAACCTGGCCGACCGTGGAGGCCTTGGCCGCCGCGCCGGAGGAAGAGGTCATGGCCGCATGGGCGGGGCTGGGGTACTACTCACGCGCCCGCAACCTGGTGAAATGCGCCAGGGAAGTGGCAGCCATGGGCGGATTTCCCGCTACCGAGGCTGAGCTGCGCAAGCTGCCGGGGCTGGGCGACTATACCGCCGCCGCCGTCGCCGCCATTGCCTTTGGCGAGCGTGCCGTGGTGGTGGATGCCAATGTCGAGCGGGTGGTTGCGCGCCTGTTCGCCATTCGCGAGCCGCTGCCGGGTTCGCGCAAGGCCATCCGCGCGGCCGCGGACGAGATCACTCCGGAAGAGCGCGCGGGCGACTTTGCGCAGGCGATGATGGACCTCGGCGCCACTATCTGCACGGCGCGCGATGCCAAGTGCCTGCTGTGCCCGCTTTCGGCCGACTGCCGCGCGCGCGCCGAGGGCAATCCGCTGGAGCTGCCGGTAAAGCCGAAGAAGAAGCCCAAGCCCAGCCGCACGGGCACGGCCTTCTGGATCGAGCGCGAGGAACAGGTGTGGCTGGTGACGCGTCCGGGCAAGGGCATGCTGGGCGGCATGCGCGCGCTGCCCGACGACGGCTGGTCTGCGCGCGGCGACGGTGACGACGAAGCGCCCGTCTCAGGGGCATGGAAAGGCGGCGGCGTGGTGCGCCATTCTTTCACCCATTTCGACCTCGAACTGGGTGTGGCGATCCATGCGGGAGACGAGCCGTCGCCCGCGGGCGAAGGCGAATGGTGGCCGGTCGAGGCGATCGAGGACGCCGGGCTGCCAACGCTGTTCGCGAAGGCAGCGCGGCTGGTGCTTGCCGGTCGGGGCTAGAAGACGCCGCCGCCCAGCATCAGGCGCACCGCAGCGATCAGCAGCACGACGAGGCAGAAGTTGCGTCCGCCGTTGCTGCTGGAAATCTGCCCGATGATGATGCCCACCGCCACGAAGGGCAGGGCAATCCAGTTCGCCCAGCCGAGCAGCGGGATCTGCGCCGGGATGACGATGACCAGCGAAAGCAGGCCGATGAGGATCGAGATGATGTTCAGCATGTGTTATACATAAGCAATACAGTGGCGTCCTGCAAGCTTGTCGCAGCGAAATTCGCTGCTTAAGACTTGCGCCAACGCACGAGACCCGAAGGATGCCTCCCCCCAATGCGTGATTTCCAGATTTCCGCTTCCATGAACCGTCGCACCGTATTGCGCGGCTCCGCCATGCTGGGCGCGGGCCTGGCCGCATCCAGCCTGCCCTTCGCCTCTGCCGCCTGGGCGCAGGACGCCGCCGGCACCCGCTGGCCCGGCGTATCGCAGTTCGTGCGCAATCACGTGGCGCAGGAACGGGTGGCCTGCATGGTCGCCACGCTCGGCTTCGGGCAGGGGTCTGCCGACACCATCGCTGCGGGCACGCGCACGTTCGGCGGCAATGGCACGGTCGGGCCGGACACCTTGTTCCGCATCTATTCGATGACCAAGCCGATCACCGGCCTCGCCGCAGTCATGTGCATCGACGAGGGGCTGCTGTCGCTCGACCAGCCGATCGCGGATTTCATCCCCGGCTTCGCCAACATGATGGTGCAGAAGACCTATGACGGGCCGATCACGCGCGACAACCTGGAGCCGGCCGTCCGCCCGATCACCGTGCGCCACCTGCTGACGCATACGGCGGGCCTAGGCTATTCGATCATCCAGGAAGGTCCGATCCGCGAGGCCTACATCGCCAATGGCCTGGTGCCGGGCCAGATCAGCAACCTGCCCATCGCGCGCGAGATCTTCGGTGGCACGCCGGTGCGCAGCTTGGCGCAGTTCGCCGAGGGGCTGTCGCGCATGCCGCTGGTGTACCAGCCGGGCACGCGCTGGAGCTATTCGGTCAGCCTGGACCTGCTGGGCCACGTCATCGAGCTGGCAACCGGGCAGGCGTTCGACAGCTTCCTCGAACAGCGCATCTTCGCGCCGTGTGGCATGACCTCCACCGGCTTCCGCGTCGCGCGCGAGGACGTGGGCCGCTTCACGGGCAACTATTTCCTACTGGGCGGATTCCCCGTCCCGCTCGACCTCCCGAACAGCTCGGTCTACCTCCAGCAGCCGGCCTTCCCCTTCGGCGGGGCAGGGCTCGTCTCCACCCCGCGCGACTACGACCGCTTCCTGACCATGCTGGCGGGCTGGGGCGAGATCGACGGTACCCGCGTCGCCAGCGAACCGGCGGTGCGGCTGGCTACCTCCAACCTCTTTCCGGATACGCTGGCCTCCAACGGCGGGTTCAGCACGGGTGGCCGATCCTTCGGCTACGGTGCCGGCGGCCTGGTCGGCACGGGCGATGCACAGGGCCTGTTCGGCTGGTTCGGCGCGGCCGGCACCGCTGGCCTCGTCAACCTGAAGTACGGCCTGCGGCACAACCTGATGACCCAGTACATGCCCGCCGAAACGCTCGACGTGCAGACGCAATTCCCACTGCTGGTGGCCGCCGACGCTGCGCGCCTGCTGGCAGGGTAATGCGGCCGCTAGCGTTCACCGGGCACGGGCTTGACCGTGCGGACCATTTCCGCGTCGATCCGGCCAAGCTGGCCGAACTGCGCCAGCGCGACGACGCGTTGCTGGTGGCGCTCGACGGGCTGACCCCAAAGATCGAGGACGACACGCTGGTGCTATCGGGCATGGCCGACCTGCCCGACGATGCCGAGCTGGTGTTCATGGGGCTGCGCGACGAGGCGCCCGTGTTCGCCCGCGTTGCCGGCAAGGGTGATGGGCGCCCGGCCTATGAGCAGCGCATCAACATCCTCGCCCTGTCTCGCCTCAGCGGGCCGGACCTCGCCCTGTTCGGCGGGGCGCGCAGCCTGATCGACTGGCACGCCCGGCACCGCTTCTGTGCCAATTGCGGGCAGCCGACGCAGATCGCCAAGGGCGGCTGGCAACGCGATTGTCCGGCTTGCGAGGCGCAGCATTTCCCGCGCACCGATCCCGTATCGATCATGCTGGTGGAGCACGACGGCGACCTGCTGCTGGGCCGCAATGCGCGCTATCCGGCGGGCAGCTACTCGGCGCTGGCGGGCTTCATCGAACCCGGCGAGAGCATCGAGGAAGCGGTCAGCCGCGAGGTGCTGGAGGAAGCGGGCGTCACCGTGCGCGACGTCAGTTACCTCGCCAGCCAGCCCTGGCCGTTCCCCTCGCAACTGATGATCGGCTGTCACGGCCACGCCAACAGCCGTGAGCTGGCGGTGGACTATACCGAACTGGAAGACGCGCGCTGGTTCAGCCGCGACGAAGTGGCCGAGGCCATGGCCAGGGGACGGGAGTCGCAAAGCTTCATTCCACCGCCGCCTTCGGCTATCGCCCACTACATGTTGCACTGGTGGCTGGAGAGAACGTCGTGAGCACGCCGATGGTGGTCGATATCTGGTCGGACGTGATGTGTCCGTGGTGCCTCGTCGGCTACCGCAGCTTCCTCGCCGGGGTGGAACTGGCCAAGGACGACGTCGAGGTCTCGATCCGCTGGATGCCGTTCGAACTCAATCCCGACATGCCGCCCGAAGGCCGCCTGCAGGCAGAGCACCTCGCGAAGACCTACAACCGCAGCGAGGAAGAGATCGAGGCGATGCGCGCCGAACTGGCGGGCGCGGCGGAGCGGGTGGGCTTTCCCATCGACTGGCGCGGCGAGGGTGAAGCCCCGCCCGCAATGATGTGGAACACTTTCGACGCGCACAAGCTTCTGCGCTGGGCGCTGGCCACTTATGGCCCGGCCGAACAGACCAAGCTGAAGGAAGCCATGTTCGCCGCGCACTTCCAGCAGCGTCGCAACATGGCGGACCGCGATGTGCTGGTGAGCCTCTGCGCCGATGTCGGGCTGGATGCCGAAGCGGCGAAGGCCGCGCTCGATGACGAGGCGCTGGAGATCGCCGTGCGCGCGGAAGAACAGCGCGGGCGCGAAGGCGGCGTCGCTGCCGTCCCCACCTTCGTCATCAATCACAAGTATGGATTGCAGGGCGCGCAGGAGCCGGAGAACTTCGCCCGCGCGCTGTTGCAGATCGCCAATATGGAAGCGGCGGCCTAGGCCTCTTCGGGGCGATAGTCGCCCTTGCGCGGAGCCTGTTCCTCTCGCGCGACGTTTTCGGGCGTTTCGAGCACGTGGTCGAGCTCCCCCGGCTTGCCGGCGCGCAGGCTGATGGCGCTGCGTTCACTCGCAGGCCGGCAGGCTGCGTGCAGGCGGGCCAGCAACTCCTGGTTGGGCTTGATCAGGCGGGATTCGGTCATCGTTGTCGACTCATCTACAGGTCTAGCGAGGCAGCAGCAATATTGTTCCCGGCGCCTGAACCGCCAGCAACGAGTTGGCAGTGTCTCAAATCAGGCCGCGCTCAAGCAGCGTAGCGGTAGCGCATTAGATCAGGCCAAGTCGCTGCAGCTTGCCGGCCAGCCGGCCGGGGATCACGTCGCCGATTTCCTCGCCATCGACGAGGTCGCGCGGCGGCTCTCCCTTGAGGTAACGCCAGCCCTGGTGGGCGCGCTTGGGGCGCGGCATGACGCGGACCAGCCGCGGTTCGATCTCGATCCACCAGCGGCCGTTGTCCTGCTGCGAGTAGCCGAGGATTTTCGAGCGGGCGACGATGTTGTGCTCGTGGATCCAGAATAGCGAACCGCCGATCGTCTCCTCCCAGCGGGTGGGGCGATAGCGGGTGTTGACCTTGAAACTCTTCCGGTTGGCGTACCACTCCTCGATGTCGGCAAAGCTCTTCGCGCCGAAGGCGATCTTGGTGAGGTTGAGCGGCATGGGATCTAGATAGGCGACTGAATTCCGCGCTCAACCCCGATTTCCGAACTCAACTATTGCGCGAGCAGCCTCCCCGGCGCAGTCTGCGGGAAACAGGGAAGGGGAGATTTTCCATGCGTTATCTGGTGGCAGTTGCCGCACTGGCCTTGGCCGCATGCACGCAGCAGGGTGATGAAGACGCCGGCGCGGGCGATGCCGAGGAACAGCTTTACAGCGATCCCGATGCCGGCGCGCTGACGGGCCTTACCACCGGCATGGTGCGCGATGCCGCGGGCCTGGTGACCGAGGGCAAGGTCTATCGGCTGGGCGTGGTTAGCGGGCCGGACACACCGGCCTTCGGCGATCGCAGCTACGCCATGGAAATCATCGACCTTGGCACTTTCGGCCCCAACAAGGTGACCGGCAACGACGACCGCGTGACCACCCACCTCGGCATCGGCACGCAGATTGACGGGCTGGGCCACATCGGCATCGACGGGGTGCACTACAACGGCGTGCCGCGCGACGAGATCGTGCGTCCCGACGGGCTGATCCGCTATGGCGCGGAGAACATCCCGGCAATCGCCACGCGCGGGGTGATGATCGACATGGCGGCCTATCGCGGGGTGGAGGTGAACGAGCCGCTCGACAGCTTCGACGCCGCCGACGTGCAGGCCGCGGCAGAGGCGCAGGGCGTGACCATCCAGGCGGGCGACGTGGTGCTGATCCATACGGGCTGGCTCAACCGCATCGACGAGGCCGAGTTGTTCGTCAGCCAGGCCCCGGGCATCAACGGCGATGCCGCGCGCTGGCTGGCGGAGCAGGGCGTGGTCGCCGTCGGCTCGGACAGTGCCTCGGGTGAAAGCAACGCGCCTGATCCCGACGGCGTGTTCCTGCCCGTCCACGCCACGCTGATCGCCGAATACGGCGTCTACATCCTTGAAACGGTCGATACGCGCGAACTGGCTGCGGACGGCGTGCACGAGTTCTTCTTCGTGCTCGGCGCACCGCGGATGCAGGGCAGTGTGCAGGCAATCATCAATCCGGTGGCGATCCGGTAAGGAGACAGGCGAATGAGGTGTCTGGCAATTGCAGCGGTGAGCTTGTCTCTGGCCGCCTGTGCGGAGCAGCCTGACGAGGCGGCTGCGGAAGCAACCGAAGTGCCGGCCGAAGAGGCTGGCGTCGTGATCGGGCCGGGCCTCTACGCCGTGGGCGACGAGACGACCGAGTATGGTCGCACCCGGCTCAACGCCGACGGCACCTATGTCGATCTCGATGGCGATACGCCGGTCGGCGGCGGCACCTGGCGCACCGATGGCGAAACCATGTGCTTCGATCCGGAAGGTGACGGTGAGGACCAGCAGGAACGCTGCTGGACCAACGGTCCGGCCGATGCTGACGGCGGTTTCCTCTCCACCCGCACCGACGGCAGCCAGTCCTATCGCGTCACGCCCATCGAAGGCTAGCGGTTGGCGCCTGCCGTAGGCGGGTGCTGGCAATGAACCTGCGAAAACCTTGTTTTCACCCTTTGCCGCCAGGCTGGCCGCTTCCATTGGGGAGTGCAAGATGAGCGGCTTTGGTCGCAAGAGGATTGGCAGGAGCGGAAACCAGCGCGCGTGCGAGCGGGCCGACGTCGCCTTGCCGGCAAACCTGCACACTTCCGTCCACCGCCACCCGGTCGACCTCACCGATGTCTCGGCCACCGGTGCGCAGGTCATATCCGAGAGAGTGCCGGCCCTTGGCAGTTTCGTGCAGTTGCAGGTTCGCGGCTCGACTGTCTTTGGCACGGTCGCCTGGGCTCGCCAGGGTTCTTGCGGCATCGAATTCGACAAGGCGCTGGACCCGGCGACCGTCGAGATGTTCCGCACGGCCGACAGGAAGGCAGCCCGACTCGGACTCAGCCCGGACGACTTGCGCGCCTTGGATCACTGGGGCGGCAATTTGGCGGATTAGACGCCGACCAGTCCGCTGGCCACGGCTAGGCCAAGGAAGGCCAGGAAGCCCATTGAATCGGTGATCATCGTCACGAATACGCTGGAAGCAACGGCGGGGTCCTGGTCCAGCCGTTCGAAGGCCACTGGCACCAGCACGCCGGCCATGCCCGAGACGATGATGTTGATCACCATGGCCGCCGCGATCACCGCGCCCAGTTGCCAGGTGAAGATGGCCGCCGTGGCGAGGCCGATCAGCACGGCGATGGTCGCACCGTTCATCAGCGCTACCTTCAGTTCGCGCAGCACCAGCCGCCTGGTGTTGGACCGGGTCAGCTGGTTCATGGCGATGGCGCGCACGGTCACGGCCATGGTCTGCGTGCCCGCATTGCCGCCGATGCTGGCGACGATCGGCATCAGCACGGCCAGCGCCACCAGCTTCTCGATCGCGGCGCCGAAGAAGGCGATGATCGTGCTCGCCACCACGGCCGTGCCGAGGTTGGCGACCAGCCAGCGCACGCGGCTGGAATAGGCATCGCGCAGCGGCTCGTTGATGTCGCCTTCACCAGCACCGCTCATCAGCAGGGCGTCCTCGCCCGCCTCTTCGGAGATGATGTGAACGATGTCGTCGACCGTCAGCTGGCCCACCAGCCGCCCGCTCTCGTCCACCACGGCGGCGGAGATCAGCGCGTATTTCTGGAACCGCAGCGCCACCTCTTCCTGATCCATGTCGACCGGGATCAGCGTCTGGTCGCGCTTCATCACGTCGGTCAGCGCCACGTCGCGCGGGGTACGCAGGATCCACGATAGCTGGCAGGTGCCGACCGGGTGGAAGCGGTGGTCGACCACGAAGACTTCCCAGAACTCGGTGGTCAGCTGGTCCTCGCGGCGCAGGTAGTCGATCAGGTCGCCCACCGTCATGCTTTCGGGCACGGCCACCAGCTCGCGCTGCATCAGGCGGCCGGCAGTCTCTTCCGGATAGGCCAGCGCGGTCTCGATGACGGCGCGGTCTTCCGCCTCCACCTCGGCCAGGATGGCCCGCTGGTCCGGCTCGTCGAGGTCCTCGATCAGCTGGACGGCGTCGTCGGTATCCAGCTGGCCGACGATCTCGGCCACGGCCTCGGGCGGCAGCGCCTCGACCATGTCCTCGCGCACATAGTCGTTCAGCTCGGCCACCACCTCGCTGCTCATCAGGTCGGTAATGGCGGCAGCCAGGTCGGCGCGCTCGCGCCGGTCGAGCAGCTCGAACAGGTCGGCGATGTCGGCGGGGTGCAGCGGTTCGACCAGGTCGTAGACGCTGTCCTCGATCTCGTCATACAGCGCGTCGCGCACCTGTTCGACGAATTCGGGCTTCAGCCGGTTCTCCTCGTCGAACTGCTCGCCCTCACCCTGCAGGGGTGCCGCGGCGTCGCGTTCGTGGAGATCGGTATCGGCCATCACTCGCGGGTCTATGCAGATGCGTGGCAAAAGCAAGGCAGCGGGTGACTTATGCCCCCCGATCCTCTAACCCGCAGCCAAACTTCCAAGGAGACTATTCAATGGCTGACGAGAAACTGACCTTCACCCTCGATTGCGGTGACGGCAAGGGTGGCGATGTCGTGATCAAGCTGCGCGACGACCTGGCCCCCAACCACGTGGCCCGCATCACCGAGCTGGCGAAGGAAGGCTTCTACGATGGCGTGGTGTTCCACCGCGTGATCCCCGGCTTCATGGCGCAGGGTGGCGACCCCACCGGCACCGGCATGAGCGGTTCGGACAAGCCCGACCTGAAGCAGGAATTCAGCAACGAACCGCACGTGCGCGGCGTCTGCTCCATGGCCCGCACCATGGACCCGAACAGCGCCAACTCGCAGTTTTTCATCTGCTTCGACGACGCGCGTTTCCTCGACAACCAGTACACCGTCTGGGGCGAGGTCGAGAGCGGCATGGAGCATATCGACGCACTGCCCACCGGCGAGCCGCCGCGCGAGCCGGGCAAGATCGTCAAGGCGACCGTCGCCTGAGGCGATTGCCAACCGCATACGAAAAGGGGGCCATGCGGCCCCCTTTTTTTGTGCCGGTGCGGCGGGATTACTCTCCTTGCGGCGTCACGTCGCGGCTGCGGATCAGCCACTGGCCGTCCTGCTTCACCACCACGTCGCGGCCGCGGCCCTGCGCCAAAAGCTGCGGCGTTTCCGCGCCCGGCGAGCCGCCGGTGACCGTCTGCCAGTAATAGTTCACCACCGCCACGCTGGGCGAGAGGAAGGAAATATTCTGGTTCGACATGACGTGGTAGAGCGTCGGCGAGTCCTCGTTACGGTTGGCACCGAGGTCCACCACCATCTGCCGCAGGTTGTCGCGGCCCTGCGTGCCGAGGAACGAGCCGTCCTCCGTGAACACGGCGGCATAGGCATCGGGATTCCAGCTATCGATGGCGCGGACATAGCGCCACATCAGGTCCTCGATCAGCGCGCGGTCCTGCGCCTGCTGCAGCACCTGGTTGACGTCGAGCGCAGCCGGCGGGCCGCCGGTGGGCAAAGTGGCCGGGTCCCAGTGCTCGTCGGCCTTGCCGTCGACGAAGCGCCAGGTGTCGAACCAGGTCGTGGTGTAGGTCTGCGTCGGATCGTCGGCATAGGGGACGATCCGGCGGGTGAGGATGGTCACGTAGTCGTCTTCCGCCATCACCGCGACCACGCCGTTCGGATCGTCTGCCGACAGCGCCGGGCAGGGATCGAGCGGCTGCACGTTGGCGATCTGGGTGAAGTAGTAGATCACCCCTTCCAGCCCCGATGCGGCGACCGGGTTGTGCTGGATGTAGCGGTCGGTCAGCCAGTTGCCGGCGTCCGCCCAGTGGCCGCACTTGAGCAGGTCGCGCTGGATGCGCAGCGCCGCCTGCTTGTTGCGGTGGAGTACCGGGTCGTCGCTGGTAAACAGGCTTTCCGGGTCCGGATGCGGCACCACCGGATCGCTGAGCGCGCGCATCTGCGCGGCAGCGGGCGTGGCGGTTGCGGCAAGTGCCGTGGCGGCAAGCAGGCTGGTCCAGAGTTTCATCAGGCAATCCCTCTCATTGACTTTGCCCGACTTTGCCCGATTTCGGCCGGCCTTGCTAGGGGGTGTCGCTACAAGCCTGCGTTGACCAGCCAATCGTGGAAAATTCGCACCGGTCGCGCCTCCAGGTCTGCTGGACGACAGATGAACCAGTAGGAATAGGGGCTTTCCACCTTCACGTCGTAGAGCTTGGCGAGGCGGGGATCCTTGTTCCGCGCCAGGTGGTCGTCATGCATCATGGCGATGCCCATGCCCTGCGCCGCCGCTTCCAGGATCAGCTGGCCGGAATCGTAGTGATCGATGGCGGCCGGTTGCAGGTTGCGGATGCCCAGCGCTTCCTTCCAGGCATCGAAGCTGCCCGGCATGTCGGTGTGCAGCAGGAAGGTCTGCTTCTCCAGCTTGGCGATGTCGGGCGTGTCGCCCAGTTCCTCTGCCAGCTGGGTATTGGCGATGGCGTGGACCGTGTTCTGGTCCAGCTGCACCGAATAGAGGCTGGGATCGGGCTTCGCGGTCAGCGTGATGGCGGCGTCCAGCGTGTCGCCGACGCGGTCGATCAGGTGCGGTCCGGTGTCGATGTCGAGGTGCAGGCGCGGGTGCGAAGCGCGCAGTTCGCCAAGGCGCGGGAACAGCCGCTGGGTGCCGAACAGCGGCATGACGCCAAGGCGCAGGCGCAGCAGTTGCAGGTTCTCCGACTGCGACTCCACGGCGGCGGCCAGCGATTCGAGATGCGGCGCGACGGCATCGTAGAACTGCCGTCCCTCGTCGGTCAGCTTCATCGTCTGGCCCGAGCGCGAGAACAGCTTGCGTCCGGTGAAAGTCTCGAGATTGCTGATCCGGCGAGACAGCGCCGAGGGGCTCAGCCCCAGCTCATGCGCGGCTGCGCGCGCCGAGCCCAGGCGGACGACGCGGATGAAGGCTTCGAGCGCACGTAGGGGCGGTAGACGACGCATGGCGGCAATGTCGGTGCGAAATTCCCTGCTGTCGAGGGCAAATCGCCAAGGAGGCAGAGGTTTTTTGCCGCACTGCACAAGAAAATTGTGCGACGCGAAGCAAATATGACCGCTCCGTGACCTAACCTTCGGCTACTTGCTCGTTCTCGGCGGGCTTGTGCAGCCGCAGGCGGGTGACGTGGGTTTCGTCGCCCTCGGTCACTTCGATCTGCCAGCCGCTGGGGTGAGTCAGCACGGTGCCGGGTTGCGGCACTTCCTCGGCCAGCACGAAGGCGAGGCCGCCCAGCGTGTCGACTGCCTCTTCCACTTCGGCCAGCTGCGGATCGCCCACCACCTTGGCCACGTCGTCCAGCTCGGCACGGGCATCGGCATCCCACACGCCCTCGTCGACGGCGACGACCTGTTCTTCCGGAGTCTCGTCGTGCTCGTCCTCGATCTCGCCGACGATTTCCTCGACCAGGTCCTCGATGGTGATGATGCCGTCGGTACCGGAGAATTCGTCCACCACGATGGCCAGGTGCACCCGGCGGGCGCGCATGTCGGCCAGCACGTCCAGCGCGCCGCGCGCCTGCGGCACGTAGAGCGGCTGGCGCATCAGCGTGGTCCAGTCGCGCGGGGCTTCCCTGCCGGCGGCGAGATAGGCGAACACATCCTTGATGTGCATCATGCCGATCACGTTATCCAGCTGGTCGCGGTAGACCGGCATGCGCGAGTGGCCGTGCTCGGCGAACAGCGCCACCAGCTCGTCCCAGCTGGCATCGGCCGGCACCGCCACGATCTCGCTGCGCGGGATCGCCACGTCGTCGGCATCGTGCTCGCTGAAATGCAGCAGGTTGCGCAGCATGGTGAGTTCGGTGGCGGAGAGATCGCCCGAACCAAGCTCGCTGGCGCTGCCATTGCCGGCCTCGCCCTCGTGCTCGTCGATCGCCTCTTCCAGCTGCGCGCGCAGGGAGGTGTCGCCCGGCTCATCGAACAGGCGGCGAATGGCATTCCACAATCCGCCGCCGTGAGTACTTTCCGCCTCTCCCTGTTGGGAGTCTTCCGGTCTATCTGTGTCGGGCATCGCCCTGTCGCTGTCCCCTATGGTGCGTTATCTGGCGTATATGGGTTGCCGATGCCCAAAAGTGCAAGCGCCTTCACTTCCAGCGCTTCCATTTCTTCCGCATCTTGCTCGGAAATCTCGTGATCGTGGCCGGCCAGGTGCAGCAGGCCGTGCACGATCAGGTGGCTGGCGTGGTGGTCCAGCGGCACGCCCTTTTCCGCCGCCTCACGGGCGCAGGTCTCGTAGGCGAGGGCGATATCGCCCAGCATTTCCGGCGGGCCGTCCGGGTCGAGATGGACCAGGTCCTCGCGCTCCAGCATGGGGAAGCTGAGCACGTTGGTGGGCTTGTCGCGCTGGCGCCATTCGCGGTTGAGTTCATGGATGCGCGCATCGCTGGTGAACAGCAGGCTGGTGACCAGACGCGGCTGGTCCAATTCCTCGGCCACCTGCGCCAGCGCCTCTGCCGCGCGGGCCGCCAGCGCTTCCCACTCGCCGTCAGGCCAGTCTTCGATGTCGATTTCCAGTTCCATCGCGCTCAGTCGGCGTGGCCGAGTCCTTCGGCGGGGCCTTCGTAAGCCTCGACGATGCGGCCCACGATCGGGTGGCGCACCACGTCGGCGGCGGTGAAGCGGGTGACGCCGATGCCTTCCAGCCCCTCGACGCGCTGCACCGCGTCGGCAAGGCCGCTCATGTGGGCGCCGCCGGGAATGTCCACCTGCTTGGGATCGCCGCACACCACCATGCGGCTGTTCTGGCCGAAGCGGGTGAGGAACATCTTCATCTGCTCGCGCGTGGTGTTCTGCGCCTCGTCGAGGATGACGAAGGCATCGGACAGCGTGCGCCCGCGCATGAAGGCGATGGGCGCAATCTCGATCTCGCCGCTGGCGATGCGGCGGTCCACCTGTTCGGGCGGCATGCAGTCGTACAGCGCGTCGTAGAGTGGGCGCAGGTAGGGATCGACCTTTTCCTTCATGTCGCCGGGCAAGAAGCCCAGTCGCTCGCCCGCCTCGACTGCCGGACGCGACAGGATCAGGCGCTGCACACTGCCGGTGATCAGCTGGCTGACCGCCTGGGCCACGGCGAGGTAGGTCTTGCCCGTGCCCGCCGGGCCGAGCGCGAAGATCAGGTCGCGACTGGCCAGCTGGCGCATGTAGTCGCCCTGCGTGGCGCTGCGCGGGGTGATGGTCTTCTTGCGGGTGCGAATCATGATCGGCGGCACCTTGGCGTCGCCGGTGATGATGCCGTCCAGCGTCGGCTCGTTGGACATGGCAATCAGCGCCTCGATGGCGCCGGCGTCCATCTCTTCGCCGGTCAGCAGCTTTTCGTGCAGCTTCAGCAGCACGTCGCGGGCGCGGGCGACATCGTCCTCCGCCCCTTCGATGGAAACCTTGTCTCCGCGCGCGGCGATATAGACGCCGAGACGGTTCTCTATCTGGACGAGGTTGGCGTCGAATTCGCCGAACAGCGCGCCGAGCACGGCCTGGTCGTCAAACGTGACTTCGATCCGGGCGCGGCGGGAAGCGTCTCGGCGCTCTTCCGGATGGGCGATCGTGGCAGCATGATTGCCGCCATCGCGGGTTGCTTTGCGAGCCATCTGTTCCTTTCGAACTCTGCAGGGAAGATAGGCTGCGCACGGCGTTAGGCAAGCCGGGCACTGCAATTGCGCGGTGGAAAGTAGCACCACCGTCATAATTGCGGTATGTGCAAGCCCATGAAAACGCGCCTTCTTGCTTCGCTTGCGGCGTTTGCTGCCGTTGTCGTCACCCCGGCCACCGCCGCCGCGCAGGAAGCGCGTGACATCGTGGTGGAAGGCGAGGCGCCCGAAGAACCGGCCACGGTGCGCGAAGCGGTGCAGACCATGGCGCGCGAACATGGCCGCGACGTTCCTTCAACCCGCTTCTTCGACGAATTGTGCGTTTCGGTCAGCGGGCTGAACGCGGCGGGCAATGCCTATGTCGCGCAGCGCATCTTGGAGAACGCGGCGCAGGCTGGGCTGGACGGCTCGGCCGACTGTTCGCGCGCGAACGCGCTGGTGCTGGTCTGGCACGATCCGGCAGGACTGGTGGAGCGGATCAAGGACGAGCAGCCCTGGCTGCTGCCCGAACAGCAGCGCAACGATGTCGACCGCGCCATCTACCGGGGCGAGCAGGTGCTCGTCTGGCACAACGAGGAAACCTACAACGCCGGAGGCCGTCCGATCGGTTTCCAGCAGAATGTCGCCGGCGGCACGCAGGGCGTGCACAATGCGCTGAGCGTGGAGACGCGGGTCAACAACAACGGCTGGCCGCGCCGGGTCGACCTGGAATTCAGCCGCGCCGTGATCAGCGCGGTCATCATCGTCGATGCCGATGTCGTGCCCGGCATGGAGATCGACCGGCTGGCCGACTACGCCACTATGCGGCTGATGGCGCCCGACCTCGTGCCGCTGGACGAGCCTGGCTCGCCTTCCAGCGTCACCTCGCCATTTCCTGTCGCGGGCGGTCCGGATGCGATGACGCGCTTCGACCGCGCCTATCTCGAAGCCCTGTACGACCTTGCTCCCAATGCGCCCGCCATCCGTCTGGCCGGAGCCGTGGCGCGTGCCTATGAAGGCGAGGAATAGGCCCTAGGCCGAAACGCTTTCGAGCACGCGCCCCTTCAGCGAGTTGGGACCGGCCTCGGCCAGCTCCACGCGTACCAGGTCACCGATCTGTGCGTCGCCTTCGAAGAATACCGATTGCAGCCACGGTGACTTGCCGAGCCACTGGCCGGGGTACTTGCCCTTGCGCTCGACCAGCACCTCGCAGGTCTTGCCGACGCTCGCCTCGTTGAAGGCCAGCTGGTCGCGGTTGAGCGCGGCCTGCAGGCGCTGCAGGCGCTCGTCCATCACTTCCTTGGCGATCTGGTCGTCCATCGACGCAGCCGGAGTGCCGGGACGGGGCGAGTACTTGAAGCTGAAGGCCTGCGCGTAACGCACGGCATCGACGATCTGCAGCGTTTCCTCGAACTCGGCATCGGTTTCGCCGGGGAAGCCGACGATAAAGTCGCCGGACAGGGCGATGTCGGGGCGTACTTCGCGGAAGCGGTCGAGCAGCTTGAGGTAGCTGTCCGCCGTGTGGCTGCGGTTCATCGCCTTCAGCACCCGGTCGGAGCCGCTCTGCACCGGCAGGTGCAGATAGGGCATCAGCTTGTCGATCTCGCCATGGGCCGCGATCAGCCCGTCGGTCATGTCGTTGGGATGGCTGGTGGTGTAGCGGATACGCTTGAGGTCCGGCAGCCTGGCCAGCTCCTTCACCAGCCCGTCGAGCCCTACGGCGCGGCCCTTGGCGTCCTCGCCGCTCCAGGCATTCACGTTCTGGCCCAGCAGCGTGATTTCGCGCGCGCCGGCATCGACCAGCCGCGCAGCTTCGTCGACCAGTTCGCCGAACGGGCGGGAGATTTCCGCACCGCGGGTGTAGGGTACCACGCAATAGGTGCAGAACTTGTCGCACCCTTCCTGCACCGTCAGGAACGCCGTCGGCGCCACCTTGCGGCGCTTGGGCAGGGCGGCGAACTTGGCGTCCTCCGGCATGTCGGTGTCGGTGGAGCGTTCACCCTTCACCGCGCGGTCGAGCATGTCGGGCAGGCGGTGATAGGCCTGCGGGCCGACCACCATGCCCACCGCCGGGGCGCGCGCCATGATTTCCTCGCCCTCGGCCTGCGCCACGCAGCCCGCCACCGCGATCAGCGGCTTGGAGCCGTCGGCCTTCCTCAGCCGGCCGATATCGGAATAGACCTTCTCGGTCGCCTTCTCGCGGATGTGGCAGGTGTTGAGCACCACCAGGTCCGCCTCCTCACCATCGGCGGCAGGCTTGATGCCCTTGGCATCGAGCAGTTCGGCCATGCGCTCGCCGTCATAGACGTTCATCTGGCAGCCGAAGCTCTTAACCCGGTAGGTCTTGGGGGTGTCACTCGGTTTCATGGAGGCGCGCCCCTACAGCATTCGCGGCGCGGGGTGAAGCCTTCGCCTAGGTCGGCGGATCATCGGGCTGCTGCTTGGGCGTGTAGCGGACCGGTTTCACGTCGAGACCGTAGTCGCGCAGCGGCTTGCCGAGGCATTCGCCCAGCTTTTCCTCGATCTCGGCGCGGGCCTTGGCGGAGATTTCCTTGCGATTGCCGTTCTCCGCCGGGTCGAAGGGCTCGAGATAATGGATCGTGACCGGGAAACTGCCCTTGCGCGAGAGGATGCGCTTGAAGTTGTTCACGCCGCTTTCGTCACCGATCCAGCCGATTTCCTCGGCGACCGGGCCGTAGTCGATCACCACCGGCTGCACCATCACGCCCGGCGGCGGGGGCTCGAGCATTTTCAGCAGCGAGGTCTTGAACGGCAGCAGCGATTGCCCGTCGGTGGTCGTGCCTTCGGGGAAGATGGTGACGGACCAGTTGTCGGCCATCGCCTCGCGCACGGCGTTGATCTGGGCGGCGACGTTATTGCGCGCCTCGCGCTTGACGTAGACGGTGCGGTTGAGGCTGGCGAGCCAGCCGACCACGGGGGCTTTCTCCAGCTCCGCCTTGGCGACGAAGGCCGTGCCGCTGGCGCCCGCCTGTGCCAGGATATCCAGCCACGAAACGTGGTTGGAAAGGAACACCACGTCGCGCCGCAGTGCCGTCCCCTCGGTCTTCACCCGTGCCCCGCAGATGCGCGCGCCCCAGCGCAGGAACAGCATGGGGAAGGGCGAGCCATAGGCAAGGGTGCGATAGAGATAATGCAGCGGCACGCAGACCAGCAGCGCCAGGAGCAGCAGCAATGTGCGGGCAATCAGCCGCACCCAGCCGATCACGCCGATATTCGTGGGGACGCCCTCGGCAATGGCAGCACGTTCGGGCGACACGGGGCTGGCCTCAGCCCTTGTCCTCGCGCCCGATGCGTACGCCGTATAGCTCCATCCGGTGGTCCACCAGGCGATAGCCCAGCTTCTCGGCAATCTGCTTCTGCAGGGCTTCCAGCTCGGGGTCGACGAATTCGACGACCTTGCCGGTCTCGACGTCGATCAGGTGGTCGTGGTGCGCTTCCGGCGCGGCTTCGTAGCGGGCGCGACCGTCGCCGAAATCGTGGCGGTCGAGGATCCCTGCCTCTTCGAACAGGCGCACCGTGCGATAGACGGTGGCAATCGAGATCTTCGGATCGATCGCCGATGCCCGTTCGTGCAGCTTTTCCACGTCCGGGTGGTCCGTGCTTTCGGACAGCACCTTGGCGATGATGCGGCGCTGGTCGGTAATACGCAGGCCACGTTCGGCGCACAGGGCTTCAAGATCGATCGGTTGGTGCAAGGTTCATCCCGCTAAAATGAAAACGCCCCGTTGCCATAGTGGCACGGGGCGTTTCACTCAAGCATGGGCCTTGGGCCCTCTACAGCTTGTCAGCCCTTCCTGGACTTGACCTTCTGGCCGGGCTTGCGACCAAGGCCGATCTTCTTCGCCAGCTGGCGGCGCTTCTCGGCGTAGGCCGGGGCGACCATCGGGTAATCGGCGGGCAGGTTCCAGCGCTCGCGATATTCCTCCGGCGTCATGCCGTGGTCGGTCATCAGGTGGCGCTTGAGCATCTTCATCTTCTTGCCGTCTTCCAGGCAGACGATGTGATCGTTCTTCACCGATGCGCGCAGCGAAACGGCCGGTTCGGGCGCGGCTTCGACGACTTCATGCGAACCCAGGCCAGCCAGGGCGCCATAAACATTCTCGATCAGCGAAGGGAGGGTGTCTACGTCGACATTGTTGTTGGCGACGTGGGCGGTCACGATGTCAGCCGTCAGCGTGATCAGCATTTCATTCGTGCCGTTATCAGTATTGTCCATTTGTACCTCTGTGATGTGACCCAATATTATTGGAACCACCCTCGTTACTCGGAGCGGCTGGAAGGCCCATTGGCGCAAAGGCCCGGTCACTTCAAGTGGGAAGCATTCGGTTTCATCTGAAAGTACAAGCACTCTATCGCGCAAGTGATTACAAGGCGCGAATAATTGCGCTCTTCAGGCTATTTGCTTGGCAAAAGTAATGGCATCCAGAGGCCCGCCTACTGCGCCGCGGTAATAGCCCTTGCGAAATCCGATTTTTTCGAAGCCGGAGCCGCAATAAAGGTGTTCCGCCGTATTCCCGTCGCGCATCTCAAGAAACAGGCGCCTAACGCTGCGTGCACGAGCAGCATCAATGACTTCCTGCAACAATTGCTTGCCCACGCCCTTGCCGCGATAGGCCGGGCGCACGGCCAGCAGCAGGATTTCCTCTTCGTCGAGAACCTGCCGGGTCAGCGCGAAACCGCGCACGTCCTCGGCCGCGAATTCCGTTTGCGGGTCGATCCCGACGAGGGTGAAGTGCGTGCCGGGCAGTGTGAGGGAATCCGCCACCTGCCGGCGAGTCCAGGCCTCGCCGTAACGATCGTCGAAGGCTTCCTGCATCACCAGCATGATGGCATCGAGCGCGTCGGTCACTTGCGCACCGCCTGCGGCTTGGCATCTGGGCCGCGCCCGTAGATCGGGGTGAGGTCGGTGGTCAGCCGCGTTTCGTGCAGCAGGTGGGCGTGGTTGGCATCGGGCAGCAGTTCCAGCGCCAGCCTGTCGTCGCCCAGCAGTTCAGCCAGTTCCCGCGCCCGGTTGCCGGCGATGACCTTGTGCCGGGCAGCCTTGGCCGCCTCTGCCGGTTTCAGCGAGCGCACCTCGTCTTCCGGCTGCGCGTCGGCGCCGAAGTTCTGCAGGAAGAATTCGCCGTGGCCGCCGTTCATGCACACCGTCACGGCGCGCGGGGTCGGCTGCCAGCTGCGCGCGCGGACGAGTTCCAGCGTGGGATAGCCCAGCACCTCGGCACCCCAGGCCAGGCCCAGCGCGCGAGCGGCGGCGATGCCGATGCGCACACCGGTGAAGCTGCCGGGGCCGAGCGAAACCAGGATGCGGTCGGCGCGCCCCTTGTCCGGCAATTCGGCGATCATCGGCACCAGCCGCTCCGCATGGCCGCGGCCCAGCACCTCGAAACGGCCATCGACCAGGGTCGTGCCGTCGAACAGCGCCGCCGAGCACGCCTCGGTCGCGCAATCTATCGCCAGTGTTCTCACGCCCCCCGCCTAGCGCGTCAGGCGACCTGGTTGAAGCGCTCGAATTCCGGACGCGGGCTGCGCTCGAAGATGGAATCGCGGTCGCCATAGCCGATCGAGCACAGCCAGTCGGCGCGATAGCGCGGCTGATCGGCGAAGAAGGCCTTGGTCGTGGCGTCCTGGTCGAACCCTGACATCGGGCCGCAATCGAGCCCCAGCGAGCGCGCGGCGATCATCAGGTAGGCGCCCTGCAACACGGAGTTGCGGAAGGCGCTTTCCTTGCGCGCCGCCTCGTCCTCGAACCAGCTCTTGGCGTCGGTGTGCGGGAACAGCCAGGGCAGCTGCTCGTGGAAATCGAGGTCATAACCGATGATCACGGTGACGGGCGCGGAGAGGATCTTGTCCCTGTTTCCCTCCATCGCGCAGTCGGCCAGCTTCCGCTTCGCCTCGTCCGAACGAACCCACACGAAGCGCGCGGGCTGCTGGTTGGCCGAGGTCGGGCCCATCTTCAGCAATTCGTAGATCTGGTGAATCTGCTGCTTGCTGACCGGCTTGTCGAGCCAGCCGTTGAAGCTGCGCGCCTCGCGGAAGATCTGGTCGAGGGCGGAATCGGAAAGCGGTTCGGACATGGGGACTCCGGGAGGAATTCGGGGAGGGTTTGCGTGGACAACGGCGCAGCGCGCCGAAAGTTCACTGCCGGTCAGGCAGCACGCACTTCCTTCACTTCGGGGACGTAGTGCTTCAGCAGCCCCTCGATGCCGTGCTTCAGCGTAGCGGTGGAGCTGGGGCAGCCCGAGCAGGCGCCCTGCATCTGCAGGTAGACGATCCCGGCGCGGAAACCGCGATAGCGGATGTCGCCACCGTCGTTGGCCACGGCCGGGCGTACGCGGGTTTCGATCAGTTCCTTGATCTGCGCGACGATATCCTCGGTGCCATCGTCGTCGCCCATGTCGGCATCGTCGGCCTCGGGCGGGACGGCAATGCCGCTGGCATCGCCGCCGGCGAACAGCGGGGCCTCGGACACGAAATGGTCGAGCAGCACGGCCACCACCTGCGGCTTCAGCTCCGGCCAGGAGACGCCGGGTCCGGCGGTGACCGACACGAATTCGCTGCCGAAGAACACCCCGGTCACTTCGCCGGTGTCGAACAGGGCCTGCGCCAGCGGGCTGGCCTCGGCCTCTTCCGGGGTGGCGAAGTCGCGCGTGCCCGAAGGCATGACCTGCCGGCCGGGCAGGAACTTGAGCGTGGCGGGGTTGGGCGTGGTTTCGGTCTCGATGAACATGGCTGCGATGTAGGGGCGAGGGCCGCTGGCGGCAAGACTGGCGAAAGCACGGGTGGCGCAAGGACTTCTTGGCCCCTATTCACCCTTGCTTCATCGCTTGCTGACCTAATGGGCCGCCATGACTCTATTCTCGCGTTTCGCTCGCGCCCTGCTTCCCTTCGTCCTGCTGGTTCCAGCCCCCGCGCTGGCGCAGTTCGAAAGCTGCACGATCCCCGCCACGGCGGAGGACCAGCCGCAATATGCGGAGCCGGACGATCCGTGGATCTACCGTGGCACCGATATTCCCATCGACGAGGAATGGCTGTTCGGCGAACTGCCCAATGGCGTGCGCTATGCGGTGCGCAGCAACGGCGTGCCGCCGTGCCAGATGAGCCTGCGCGTCGCCATCGACGCGGGTTCGATCCATGAAACCGACGAGGAACGCGGCTTTGCCCACCTGCTGGAGCACATGGTGTTCCGCGAATCGCGCTATTTCGGCCAGGGCGAGGCGATCCCGCATTTCCAGCGGCTGGGCGCGGCGCTGGGCAACGATACCAACGCCACCACCACGCCGACGCAGACCACCTACAAGCTGGACCTGCCCAATGCGACGCGCGCCAGCATGGACGAGAGCATTCGCCTGTTCTCCGGCATGGTGATCGATCCGGTGCTCTCGGCAGAGAACGTCTCGCTCGACGTGCCGATCGTGCTGTCCGAGCGGCGCGAGCGCGCCGGCCCCGCACGCCGCATTGCCGAAACCACGACCGAAACCTTCTTCGCCGGCCAGCGGCTCGCCAACCGCAGCCCGATCGGTACGGTGGAGACGCTGGAGGGCGCGACGGCAGAGGCCGTGCAGGCCTTCCATGCGCGCTGGTACCGTCCCGAAAATGCCGTGGTGGTGCTGGTCGGCGATGCCGACGAGCGCGTGCTGGCAGCCATGGTCGAACGCCATTTCCTCGACTGGGAAGGCGAGGGGCCGGTGACGCCCGCGCCCGATTTCGGCGACCCGGTGGCACCCGCCGGGGCCGACCCGGACAATCCGGTGGGCGAAGTCGAGGTGATCGTCGAGGCCGGACAGCCGCGTACGCTGTCGTATGGCATCATGCGCCCCTGGGTGCAGGTGATCGACAATCTCGAATACAATCGCCGCAACCTGCTCGGCTCGGTTGGCGTGGCCATCGTCAACCGGCGGCTGGAAAATCGCGCGCGCGCCGGGGGCGACTATCTGCTGGCCTCGGTCGGGCGCGACAAGGTGAGCCGCACGGTCGACGGCACTTTCGTGTCGATCACCCCCATCGGCGACAACTGGGAAGCGGCGCTGGCCGATGCGCGCGGCGTGATTGCCGATGCGCTGGATCATCCGCCCAGCCAGGACGAGATCGACCAGGCCGTGGCGCTGTTCGACGTCGCCTTCGTCGACATGGTGGAGCAGTCGCGCATCCAGGCCGGGTCCGAACTGGCGGACCAGGTGGTGCAGGCGGTCGATATCCGCGAAGCCATCGCCAGCCCGGAAACCTTCCTTGAGGTGTTCCGCTCGATCAGCGAACGCTTCACGCCCGAACAGGTGCTGGAGGCCACCCGCGAACTGTTCGAGGGCGAAGTCATCCGCGCCGTCATGCTCAGCCCCGATCCGCGTGGTGCGAGCGAGGCCGACCTGCGCGCGGCGCTGGAACAACCGGCGGTCGCCCTGGCCGATGCCCGCGAGAACGCTGAACCCATCGACTTTGCCGACCTGCCGCCGCTGGGCGAACCCGTGCTGCCCACCGTGCAGGAACCGCTCGGCGTGCTCGATGTCGAGCGGTTGACCTTCGCCAACGGCGTGCGGGCGATCATCTTCGGCCGCGACAACGAACCGGGCCGCGTCACCGTCCGCGTGCGCTGGGGCGCAGGCTGGCGCGGGTTCGAGGACGACGAAGCCGTCTATGCGCAGCTTGGCGCCATGGCGCTGGTCAATTCCGGGGTCGGCGAACTGGGCCAGAACGAGCTGGACCGGGCCGCCGCCGGCAGCAAGCTGGGCTTCGATTTCGAAATCGAGGACGGCGCCTTCGTGTTCGAAGGCCTGACCCGACAGGAAGACCTCGAGAACCAGCTGTACCTGTTCGCGGCCAAACTGGCCCAGCCGCGCTGGGATGCGGCACCGGTGGAACGTGCCATCGCCAGTGCCAGCATCGGGTATGATTCCTTCAGCCGCGATCCCAACGGCATCATCAACCGCGATCTCGACTGGCTGCTGCGTGACCGCGATCCGCGCTTCGCCACGCCCACGCCGGCGCAGTTGCAGGCGGCGACGCCCGACCAGTTCCGCCGCGTCTGGTCGCGCCTGCTGGCGCAAGGCCCGGTGGAAGTGGCCGTGTTCGGCGATATCGACCGGCAGGCGACGATAGAGGCGCTGTCGCGCACTTTCGGGGCGATCGCGCCGCGCCGCCCGCTGCCGGCCGAAGTCGCCAATCGCCCGCTCAGTTTCCCCGAGGCGAACGGCGAACCGCTCGTGCTGACCCATGCCGGCGATGCCGACCAGGCCGCCGCCGTCATCGCCTGGCCCACCGCCGGCGGTTCCGCCGGGCTGGTGCAGAGCCGCAAGCTGGACCTGATGGCACGGGTCTTCTCCAACCGCCTGCTGGACGGCCTGCGCGAGCGCGCGGGTGCCGCCTATTCGCCCTTCGTCATCTCCAACTGGCCGCTCGATACCGAGACCGGCGGCGTCATCTTCGCGCTGGTGCAGCTCGATCCGGCGCTGGTGCCGGTGTTCTTCGTGGAAGCCGAGGCCATCGCCCGCGACCTCGCGGCCAACGGCCCGACGCCCGACGAACTGGCGCGCGTGATCGAACCGATCCGCCAGCGCATCGAACGTGCCAGCACCGGCCACACCTTCTGGCTCAACAACCTGGAGGGTTCCGCCTTCGATCCCTACCGGGCGCTCTACCTGCGCACGCTCTATTCCGACTATTCCAATGCCACTCCGGCAGAGGTGCAGGAACTGGCGCAGCGTTACCTGGTGGACCGGCCGGGGTGGAAACTGTCGATCCTGCCGGAAAGCGTCGCGGCGGCCCGCAGTACGTCCACCGTCGCCGGGCGTTGATCCGTTTCTAAAGTAACCTTTGCGCGCCGTGCCGCGGCGCTGTAGGAATCGGGCTTCCCCGACATTATATGTGGATTTGGCCCGACGGGGATCGGGCGCGTTTGGATTGGTAAATACCGTGGCACAGAATTGGACACCCGACAGCTGGAAGCAGGACCGCTTTATCGCAAAGCACCTGCCCGAATATGAGGACGCAGCTGCGCTGGCAGAAGCCGAGCGCACTCTCGCCGGGTTTCCGCCGCTGGTCTTTGCCGGAGAGGCGCGCAACCTGAAGTCCGCGCTGGCCGACGTCGTCGCGGGCGAGGCCTTCCTCGTGCAGGGCGGCGACTGCGCTGAAAGCTTTGCCGAATTCAGCCCCAACAACATCCGCGATACCTTCCGCGTGATCCTGCAGATGGCGGCGGTGCTGACCTTCGCCAGCAAGCTGCCGGTGGTGAAGGTGGGCCGCATGGCCGGGCAGTTCGCCAAGCCGCGCTCCAGCGCCACGGAAACGCAGGGCGACGTGACCCTGCCGAGCTACTTCGGCGACAACGTCAACTCCATCGAGTTCTCGCCCGAGTCGCGCACCAACGATCCGCAGCGCATGCTGCGCGCCTATTCGCAGGCGGCAGCGACGCTGAACCTGCTGCGGGCCTTTGCCGGCGGCGGCTATGCCAACCTGCGCCAGGTGCACCAGTGGACGCTGGATTTCATGGGCCGCAGCCCCTGGGCCGAACAGTACAAGACCATCGCCGACCGCATCGGCGAGGCGCTGGACTTCATGGAAGCCTGCGGGGTCGACATCGAAGACCAGCCGCAGCTGAAGACCGCCACCTTCTACACCAGCCACGAGGCGCTGCTGCTGCCTTACGAGCAGGCGATGACCCGGCAGGATTCGCTGACCGGCGACTGGTACGACACCTCGGCCCACTTCCTGTGGATCGGCGATCGCACCCGCTTCGTCGACAGCGCCCACGTGGAATTCCTGCGCGGGGTGAACAACCCCATCGGCGTGAAGTGCGGCCCCTCGCTGGAGCCGGACGCGCTGCTGGAGATGCTCGACATCCTCAACCCGGCGCGCGAAGCCGGGCGGATCACGCTGATCAGCCGTTTCGGCGCGGGCAAGGTCGAGGAAGGCCTGCCGCCGCTGGTGCGTGCCATCAAGCGCGAGGGCCATCCGGTGGTGTGGAGCTGCGACCCGATGCACGGCAACGTCATCAAGTCCGACAGCGGCTACAAGACCCGTCCGTTCGACCGCATCCTGTCCGAAGTGCGCGGCTTCTTCGCCGTGCACCGCGCGGAAGGCACCCATGCCGGCGGCATCCATGTCGAGATGACCGGCCAGGACGTGACCGAGTGCACCGGCGGTGCCGTCGCCATCACCGACGAGGGGCTGAAGGACCGCTACCACACGCATTGCGATCCGCGCCTCAACGCGGCGCAGTCGCTGGAACTGGCCTTCCTGCTGGCGGAAATGCTCAACCTCGAACTTGGCGAAGCGCGGCAGGACGCCGCCTGACCACGCAGCCTCGGGCAGTCGGTGAATAACGCATAGGGTTAATTCCCTAGGGCGGCCATCGGCTTAACCTTACCTCTGCGCCCTATCTCCCCTGGCGAAAGCCTGGGGGAGACTTTGCGCATCTGGCGTCATCTTCGTGAACCGGTCGCTGCCGGCCTGCTGTGGGGAGCCCTGGCTTCCCTTTGCCTGCTGGTGCGCGACGTGTGGGGCGGACAGCTGCTGCTGTGGGCTCCCAGCGGGGTCGCCGTGGCCGCCTTCCATGCCACGCGCCGCAGCCGCTGGGCCTTGCTCACCGTGGTGCTGTTGCCGATGCAGGCGGCCACGGTTTGGCTGTGGGGCACGCCCCTGCCGCAAGCCTTCATCTATTCCACCGCCAGCCTGGTGCAGACCGTGGTTGCCGCTTCCCTCGGCATTGCCGCGCTCGGCGGCCGGCGCGAGGTGCCGCGCCGGTTCCGCCAGGTTGCCGGGCTGTTCGGCGCCGCGCTCATCGGCTGCCTGGTCGGCGCGCTGATCGCCATACCCTTCCGCGCGGAGCAGACCCTTGCGGAATTCGCCTGGTGGTTCCTTGCCAACGTGCTGGCGATCCTCACCCTGACGCCGGTGCTGTTGCTCGCTCGCCAGATGCTCGGGATCGGGGCGCGGGTCCAGAATGCGATGATGGATCGCAGTATCCTCCTCACCCTGCTGGGTTGCGCGGGGCTGGCCGTGGTCGCCCTGCAGGTGAGCGAGGTGGCGCTGATGCCCTTGCTGGTCGCCGCCATGGTGTTCGCCACGGTTCGCTACGGGCAGACTGCCAGCGCGCTTACCATCCTCACCTATGTCTTGGTTGCCACCGTGCTCAGCATCTTCGCTGGCTCACCCATGCCGTTCCTCGACATGCCCGCCGGGCAGGCAACGCTGGTGCTGCAAAGCTGGATGCTCACCATGCGCTGCCGATCGCCGCCATGCTGCTCAAGCGCGAGGAACTGCAATTGCAACTGATCGAGCGCAATTCCAAGATGCACGAGAGCCTGATGCTGTTCGACCTGGCGGAGGAAACGGCGGGGATCGGTCGCTGGCGGCTGGACCTGGTGACGGGCGAACAGGACTGGTCGCCGAAGATGCTGGAGCTCAACGGGCTGGATCGCGCGCTTGCCCCGGATCCCGGCAACGTGCGCCCGCTGCTGCCCGATGGCGGCGAAGAACTGTTCAGCCAGATCGCACAGCACCGGGAGGACCGCGAACCCTTTGCCTTCGACTATCGGATCAAGCCGCCGGGAGAAACGGAACGTATCCTGCGGATTGCCGTGCAGAACGAATTCGACATGCTCGGCAAGCGCATCGGCGTGTTCGGCGTGGCCATGGACGTCACCGAGCAGATCCGCCGCGAGGAGGCGCTCGACCTGGCCCGCGGACGGGCGGTGCGGCTGGCGGCCGAGGCGCAGAAGCTGGCCAATACCGATCCGCTGACCGGCTTGCCCAATCGCCGCTGCACCTTCGGCCGGCTGGAGGCGATGATTGATGTCGCCAGCAAGCGCGGCGGGACGCTGACCGCGATCATGTTCGATGTCGACCACTTCAAGCAGGTCAACGATACCTTCGGCCACCAGACCGGCGACGAGGTGCTGGTGCAGGTGGCCGAGATCGCCCGGCGGCAGGCGCGCGCGGGTGACGCGGTGGGCCGGATCGGCGGCGAGGAATTCGTCTGGCTGCTGCCCGGCCTGCCCGACGCCTCCTCGCGCAAGCTGGCCGAGCGGTTGCGGCGTTCGGTGGAAGCCGGGATCGAGGGCTCGGCGCTACCGGAAGTGACCATCAGCGTGGGGATCGCGCATTTCCGCCCCGGCGATAGCGAGAGCAGCTTGCTCGCCCGCGCCGACGAGGCGCTCTACGGAGCCAAGGAAGGCGGCCGTAACCAGGTCCAGCGCGCGGCCTGACCGCAGGAAAATCCCCGACATTTGGCGACTTCCGGGGTTCCAATCGGAAACCCGATGCCCCATTCAGGCGTTGGACGGAACGGACACCGACTACGGGAGAGGGCATTGCCCCACGCCAGTACCCGCCCGCATGCCGCAGACAGCATGCCCGGCCTCGCGGAGCGCTATGTAGCGACACGCCGTCTGACCGAGAGCCTGCTCGAACCGCTGAGCGAGGCCGACGCCACGATCCAGTCGATGGAGGATGCATCGCCCGCCAAGTGGCACGCGGCGCACACCACCTGGTTCTGGGAAACCTTCCTGCTGCGCGACCACGCGCCCGGCTATCGCCTGCACGACGAGCGCTGGCCGTTCTTGTTCAATTCCTATTACGAGGCCGAGGGCGAGCGCATCCTGCGGCGCAATCGCGGCCTGATGACGCGTCCGACGCTGACCGAAGTGCTCGACTGGCGCGCCCATGTCGACGCGGCGATGCAGGTACTGCTGGACGATCCGCGCCACGTCGACCTGATCGAACTGGGCATCGCGCACGAGCAGCAGCACATCGAACTGCTGCTGACCGACATCAAGCACGCCTTCTCCAAGAACCCGCTGGGCCCGGCGATGTGGGCGGATGTGCCCGCCAGGTCAGCGGCGCAGGAGGACGGCTGGATCGAGCATCCCGGCGGCGTCGCCAGGGTCGGTCACCAGTCCGATGGATTCGCCTTCGACAACGAAGGCCCCGTGCATCGCGTGCTGCTGGAGCCGTTCGCCATTTCCCGCCGGCTGGTGACCAATCGCGAGTGGGACGAGTTCATCGCCGATGGCGGCTACTCGGACCACCGCCTGTGGCTGTCCGATGCCTGGGCCTGGCTCGACCGCCGCAAGATCACCGCGCCGCTCTACTGGCGGGATGGCGAACACTTCACCCACACCGGCTGGCAGGAGCGCGATCCGGACGCGCCTGTTGCGCATATCTCCTATTACGAGGCCGATGCCTTCGCCACCTGGGCGGGCTGTCGCCTGCCGAGCGAGTTCGAATGGGAGGCTGTCGCGCGTGGACAGGATGGACCGGGTTTCGATGCCTCTGCGGGCAACCAGTTGGACGGTGCGAAGCCGCCGCGGCCGGTCGGCACCGGCGAGCTGTTTGGCGATGTCTGGCAATTCACCCGTTCGGCCTACCTGCCCTATCCGCGCTTCCAGCCGGCCGAGGGCGCGGTGGGCGAATACAACGGCAAGTTCATGGCCGGGCAGTGGGTGCTGAAAGGCGCCAGCTGCGCCACGGTACGCGGCCATTCGCGCCCGTCCTATCGCAATTTCTTCTATCCCCAGCAGCGCTGGCAGTTCACCGGCCTACGGCTGGCAAAGGACCTGTAATGGCCGAACAAGAAGGCATCCAGCTCGTCGAACGTGACGAGGAAGGGGTCGATATCGCCTTTCGCCAGGACGTGCTGGCGGGCCTGTCGCAGCGGCAGAAGGCGATTCCCGCCCGTTGGCTCTACGACGACGCCGGTTCACAACTGTTCGAGGACATCACCCAGCTCCCCGAATATTACCCGACGCGGGCCGAGACCGAGATCCTCGAAAGCCGCGGCGCGGATTTCGCCCGGCTGATCGGTCCGGGCCGCGCGGTGGTGGAATTCGGCAGCGGCTCCTCGGTGAAGACCCCGCTGCTGCTGAAGGCCATCGATCCCGGCGCCTACGTGCCGCTGGATATCTCGGGCGACTTCCTGCGCGCCTCCGCCGCCGAACTCTCCGCCAAGATTCCCGGCCTGCCGGTGCATCCGGTGGAGGCGGACTTCACCAAGCGCGTCGAGCTGCCGGCCGAGGTGGCGGACATGCCCAAGCTGGGCTTCTTCCCCGGCTCCACCATCGGCAACATGGTGCCGCGCACGGCGGTGGACCTGCTGCGCGAGATGCGCGCCACGCTCGGGTCGGAAGCGCTGCTGCTGATCGGCATGGACCTGATCAAGGACACCGAGGTGCTGGAGGCGGCCTACGACGATGCGGCGGGCGTCACGGCAGAGTTCAACCTCAACCTGCTCCACCGCATCAACCGTGAGCTGGAAGGCACGATTCCGGTCGACCAGTTCCGCCACGAGGCGCGCTGGGTGGATACCTATGCGCGGATCGAGATGCATGCGGTCGCACAGGCCGACGTCACCTTCGAGGTGGCAGGCGAGAGTTTCGCCATGCAGGCGGGCGAGAGCATTCACACCGAGAACAGCCACAAGTTCGACATGCGCAGCTCCAATACGCTGCTGCTGGCGGGTCACTGGACCCCGGTGGCACGCTGGACCGACGCGCAGGAACGCTTTTCGCTGATCCTTGCCCACGCCACGGTGCCGCGCGCCGCGCCGTGATATCGCAATCGCGGCCAAGGCAGCCTATATAGCTGCCATGGACTTCGCGCCCGTCTTCGACCAGCTGGCTCACTCGATCCGCGAGATTCCGCAGTCGGGGCTGCTGATGGCGGCCATCGTGGCAATGGTCGCGGGCGTGGTCGGTTCGTTCCTGCTGGGCCGAGTGCCCTGGGCCGGACGGGCCTTGCGACTGTTCAGCACCTTCTCGCTGATCGCCATTCTCGCGCTGGTGGTGCTGCAACTCTCGCGGCTCGACCCGCGCTTCTCGCTCGCCGTTCCCGAACTGGGCATGCCGGAACAGGTGGTGGAGGGCGGCGAGACGCGCATCCCCATGGCGCGCGACGGGCATTACTGGCTGGAAGCGGAGATCAACGGCCACCGCGCGCTGTTCCTGGTCGATACCGGGGCGACGCTGACCGCCGTTTCCGACGCGACGGCAGAGGCCGCCGGGCTGGAGGCACGCGACGGCGGGCTGCCGATCCGGCTGCAGACGGCCAACGGTGCAGTCGCCGCGCAGATGACCAACATCGATACCCTGCGCTTCGGCAATGTCGCGGCGCGCGGGCTGGATGCGGTGATCGCGCCGGGACTGGGCGATACCAATGTCATCGGCATGAACCTGCTCTCGCGGCTGGCCAGCGTGCGGATCGAGCAGGGCGAGCTGATCCTCGTCCCCAACAATCCGCAACCCCCTCTGCCAGCAGCCGACTGATTTTGGCCAATTGACCTGAGCGGCGGACATGGTCAATCTCCCCGCCAAGGGAGAGGACATGGCCAGCACAACAGCGGAAGGCGAGCGTTTCGACGTCGCCAAGTTCATCGACGATCGCCCCATCGGGACGCGCGAGATTGCGACGCTGGTGATCGTCTCCGTCGTCCTGTTCCTCGACGGGTTCGACATGTATTTCCTCGGCAAGATCCTGCCCGCCATCGCCGAAGGGCTGGGTGGCGAGTCGGTCGATATGCGCCCGGTGGTGACCTACCAGCAGATCGGCATGGCCATCGGCGCCTTCCTGATGCCGCCGCTGGCGGACCGGATCGGGCGCAAGCCGGTGCTGGGCCTGTGCCTGCTGGTGTTCGGCGGACTGACCCTGTGGGCGGCCTGGTCCACCAGCTTCCAGATGCTGGCCTGGCTGCGCGGCGTGTCGGGAATCTTCTTCTCCGCCATGCTGCCCATCGGCCTGGCGCTGCTGTCCGAAAGCACGCCCAAGCGTCGCCGCGCGCTGTTCATGGCGATTGCGCTGGTGTGCTTTTCCGGCGGCAACCTCGGCAGCGGAATCATGACCGCCAGCTATCTCGACGAGCTGGGCTGGCAGGGCTTCTTCATCTTCGGCGGCGTGGTGCCGCTGGCGGCACTCTTCCTGCTGCTGTTCATTCCGGAAAGCCTGGCCTTCCGCGTCAACCGCAACGGCAGCGACCCGCGCATTGCCGATCAGATCCGTCGGCTGGACCCGCTGGCGCAGGTGCCGGTGGGCACGGTGTTCTACATGGGCGACCAGGCAGAGGTGTCGAAATACGGCCCGCTCGCCATGTTCGGTTCGCGCTATCGCATCCAGACGATCCTGCTGTTCTCGCTGTGCTTCTTCAGCCTCGGCAACATCGCCCTGCTGGCCAACTGGCTGGCGACCTTCATGTACGAATTCGCCAGCCTGCCGCTGGAGACCTTCGCCTTCTACATGATCATCGGTTACTTCGGCGGCGCCTCGGGCACGCTGGTGATGGGCTGGCTGATGGACCGGATGAACCCTTATTGGCTGATCGCGGCCTACTTCGTGGTCGATGCCGTGGCGATCTTCTCAATCGGCTTCATCCCGCCGCAGATGGCCGTGGCCTTCGTCACCGCGCTGGTGGTGTGGAACTTCTGCCAGGTCGGCGGACAGACCGGCATCAACAACCTCGCGACGCTCAGCTACCCGCCGGAAATGCGCTCCAGCGGCATCGGCTGGGCCGGTGGCTTTGGCCGGTTGGGCGGCATCGTCTTCCCGGTGCTGGGCGGGATGGCGCTGGCGGCGACCATGCCGCTGGAAATGATCCTCGGCCTCACCGCCATCCCGGCGCTGATCATCGCCGCGCTGGTGTTCGCGCTGGGCGTGGTGAACGGCGGGGTGATCGGCGGGCGGCAGGCGGCCAAGGCCTAGCTGTCGACCCCGAAGTATTCCGCCAGTTTCGCGGCAGTGAAGTAGTGCCGACCGGCCTCCGGGTCGGGCGGCAGCATGTCGGCGTTCCAGTCGTGCCAGGCGGCTTGCAGGCCCTCGAACAGCTCCGGCTCGCGGTCCTTCAGGTTGCCGCGCTCGAGCGGGTCTTCGGTCACGTCGAACAGGAAGCGCTTGCCGGAGATTTCCAGGAACTTGTGATCGCCGCGCCGCGCAGCCTTCTGCGCGCGGTAGGCGAAGCGCCAGAACAGCGTGCGTTCGGGCAGCGCTCCGCCTGACAGGGCGGTGGCAATGTCCACGCCATCGCTCGGGTGGTCCGGATCGGGCGCGCCGCCGGCCGCCGCCACGAAGGTGGGGAGCCAGTCCATCGTGATCGTCATCGCGTCGCTGGTGGTGCCTGCCTGAGTCACGCCCGGCCAGCGGACCAAGGCCGGGATGCGCAGGCCGCCTTCCAGCAGCTCGGTCTTCTTGCCGGTGAACGGCCAGTTGAAGCTGAACCGCTCTCCGCCGTTGTCGCTGGTGAAGACGACCACGGTGTTCTCCGCCAGCCCCAGCCGGTCGAGCGCTTCCAGCACCTTGCCGCAATTGGCGTCGAGGTTGCGCATCATCGCCGCATAGGTGGCCATGTCGCCGCCGTCGTAGTGCAGGATCGGCATTGGTTCGCCTGCCTCCACCTTGGCCTGCAATCGCGCGGATTCGGCCTCGTCCTCCGGACCTTCCCACGGCCAGTGCGGCGCGGTGAAGTTGAGGTTGAGGAAGAAGGGGCCGCCGGCCTCGGCGCGCTGTTCCAGCACGGCCACGGCGCGGTCGCCGAGCAGGTCGGTCAGGTAGCCGGTGCGCTCGATATTCTCGGTGCCGTCCCACAGGTCGGGCACGCCGTCCAGCTCGTGCGTGAAGTAGTCGACTCCGCCGCCGCGAATGCCCCAGAATTCGTCGAAACCGCTCTTCAGTGGGCAGTATTCGGGCAGTTCGCCAAGGTGCCACTTGCCCACCAGCGCGGTGTGATAGCCATTGTCGCGCAGCAGCGAGGGCAGGGTGGGGTGCTCCGGCGGCAGGCCGGTGCGGTTGCTCTGCAACGGCTCCTCCAGCCCGATGGGCAGGCGATACTGGTACCGCCCTGTCATCAGCGCCACGCGCGTCGCCGTGCAGACGGCGGAATTGGCATAGGCATTGGTCAGCCGCAGCCCCTGCGCCGCGAGCCGGTCCAGCGCCGGGGTTTCGTATTCCAGCCGCCCGTAACAGGACAGGTCCGCATAGCCGAGGTCGTCGGCCATGATGAAGACGATGTTGGGCTGCACCTGCGTCATCCGGCGAGCGGCTGCACCAGTTCGATCTCGTGTCCGTCGGGCGCTTTCAGCAGCGAGACGATTACCCCGCCGACATCGGTGGGGGGCATCACTTCCTCCGCCCCGCTGGCCATGGCGTGGGCCTGGCTGGCGGCGATGTCGACCACCACTAGCCCCACCGGGCCGTGTCCCGGACCCACCGGCTGCGGCCCACGCGGCTTGGGCTCCACCAGCATCAGCTGCGGGCCGCTTTCGCTCTGGCCGGGCAGGGCCATGATGTTTTCGCGGAAGGCCTCCACGTCATAGGAACCGGTGACGGCAAAGCCGAAGGCCTCCTGCCAGAAGGCGGTGGCCGCTTCGAGGTCGCCGGTGTTGAGCTTGATGAAGGCAAGACGCGCGGTCGGTGCGGACATGAACTGTTTCTCCCCGGCGCAGACCTTGGCTTCGACAAAGGGCTTTTGCAATTCCTCGCTGGCTGGGGCAGGGCGCAATCATGCTTCGACGCGCGCTCCAGAATACCGGGTGGCTGATGAGCGCGCGCGCCGTGAACGCGGTGCTCAGCCTTGTCTACCTCGCGCTGGCCACGCGCGAACTGGGGCCGGAGCGGTTCGGCCTGTTCGTGATCGCCTTCACCTTCGCGCAGCTGGTGGTGGGGCTGTCCAGCTTTCAGACCTGGCAATCGATCATCCGCTGGGGGCAGGACGAGGACGACCGCAAGACCGCGACCGGCTTTGCCCTCGCGCTGGACGGGGTGACGATCCTTGTCGGCACCACGGTGGCCGCGCTGGTGCTGGGCTTTGCCGGGGACTGGCTGCTGCTGCCCGAGAAGATGCGCTTCCCCACCTTCCTGTTCACCGTCGCCTCGCTGCTGGCGATCCGTTCCACGCCGACGGGGCTGCTCCGCCTGCATGATCGCTATGCCCGCGCGGCGCTGGCCGATGCCACCACCAGTATCGTGCGCGTGGTTGGCGCCGTGGTGGTGATCTTCGTCCACCCCAGCATCCAGAGCTTCCTGATTGTCTGGGGCGCGGCAGAGGTGGCGACGGCGGCCATGTACTGGTGGCTGGCCGCCTCGACTGAACCGATCCACTGGCGCCGCATCAGCCTGACCCGCCTGCCGCGCGAACGCCGCGCTGCCGGCGAAAAGGCATGGAGCTTCGTCGCCGGCACCAGCCTGACGGGCATGCTCTCCATCGCCAGCCGCCAGCTGCTGGTGCTGCTGACGGGCGTGCTCGGCGGCCCCGCGCTGGCCGGTATCTATCGCGTCGCCTCGCAACTGGGCGAAGGACTGCTGAAGCTGGCGCAGGCGCTGCTGCGCGCGGTCTATCCGGAACTGGTGCGCAACCCGCAGGGAGCCAAGCTGCTGGTCGGCAAGATCACCCGCATCGCCGCCTTTACCGGGGTGCTGGTCATCGCCTTCGGCCTGCTGGCGGGCGAGTGGATCATCACCGCCATCGCGGGCGAGGATTACCTTGCCGCCTTCTGGCCGATGCTGGTGCTGGCCGCTGCCGCCTCGCTGGAACTGGCCGGGGCCAGCCTGGAAGCGCTGCTGGTGGCGCGCGGCCAGGCCATCACCAATTTCCTGATCCGCGCCGTGCCGCTGGCCGTCGGACTGGCTGCCCTGCCGTGGCTGATCGGCCTGTTCGGCGCGATGGGGGCCGCGCTGGTGGTGCTGGGCACCAGCATGGTGAGCGTCACCGGCTTTGCGCTGATGGTGCGCCGCCGCCTGTCCGATGCGCCGCTTGAGGCAAGCGGAACTTCCGCCTAGGCTCGTGATTGACTCAGCAAGGGAACGCCGGGAGCGGACCTGACACAGGCACACGGACAAGCACCTAAAGGAGCGCCGATGCCGGACAGATTGAGCCAATTCCTTGACCGGAATGACGAGCTGATACCGCAAATTCTCGAAATCCTGGCGCTGGCCGGAGCCGCCATGCTGCTCGCCTGGCTGCTGCACTGGCTGGTGTTCCGCGGCCTGCATCGGCTGGCGCGGAGCAGCGACAGCGCCTCCGACGATATCGTGCTGCGCAAGTTGGCGCGGCCCACCCGCTATGCGCTGATGGCGCTCGCCATCGTGCTGGTCGCGCGCGAACTACCCGTGCTGGCAGCCGTATGGGAGAAGGTGGCGGGCTTCGTCATGCCCGCGCTGGTCGGCTGGGTGGTGATCGCCGTGCTGCACGCCTTCGTCGAGACTATGGCGCTGAAGGCCGACATCACGGTGGAGGACAATCTCCACGCCCGGCGCAAGCGCACCAAGCTGTCGATGTTCCGCCGCATTGCCACCTTCGTGGTGGTCTTCGTCACCGTCGGCCTGATGCTGCTCTCCATCCCCGGGGTGCGCGACGTGGGGCTGACGCTGGTCGCCTCCGCCGGTCTTGCCGGACTTGCCGTTGGCGCCGCCGCGCAACCCGCGCTGCGCAGCCTGATCGCGGGGGTGCAGGTCGCCGCGACCGAGCCGATCAACATCGACGACGTGGTGATCGTGGAGGGCGAATGGGGCTGGATCGAGGAAATCCGCACCACCCATGTGGTGGTGAAGATCTGGGATGAGCGACGGCTGATCGTGCCCACCACCAAGTTCCTGGAAGAGCCGTTCCAGAACTGGACCAAGACGACCGCCCAGCTGCTGGGCACCGTGTTCCTCTACCTCGACCCCACCGCCAAGGTCGGCCCGATCCGCGAGGAGTTCGAACGGCAGGTGAAGGCGAACAGGCGCTGGGACGGACGCGTGCAGGTGGTGCAGGTGACCGAGACCACGCGCGATGCCAAGGAAGTGCGCCTGCTGATGAGCGCCAAGGATTCGCCCACGCTGTTCGACCTGCGCTGCGATATCCGCGAAGGCATCACCGACTGGATTACCGACAACTGCCCCGAAGCATGGGCGCGCACCCGCGTGCTGGCGGAAATGCCTGGCGATGCGAAGGCGGAGGGCCTGCTCGCGCAGCCATAGCGATCATGTAAGGGAAGTGGCTGGGGTGGCAGGGATCGAACCTGCGAATGTCGGTACCAAAAACCGATGCCTTACCACTTGGCTACACCCCAGCAGTGGGGCGCTCATATAGCGGGGCGGGCGGCAGGTGCAACCCGCGCCCGCCACCGAAATCAAACGTCAGCACGTTTCCTGACAGGATCGAACAGGCTGCGGTCTTCAACCGCGTCGAAATCCGCCACCGAGTGGCGTTCGGGCATGGCCTTGGTGTTCACCAGCCGACCGCGAATGGCGGCGGGGCGCGCGTCGATTTCCTTGACCCAGCGCTCGACGTTCTCGTTCTCGTGCAGCGAGAGGAACTTGTCCGAGCCGCTGTAGGCGCCGTGCATCAGGTTGCCGAGCCACGGATAGGCGGCGAGGTCGGCAATGGTCAGCTCGTCACCGGCCAGGAAGCGGGTCTTCGCCAGCTGGTTGTCGGCGACCGAGAAGATGCGCTTGGTCTCCATCGAGTAGCGGTCGATGGCATAACGGTACTTCTCCGGCGCATATTCGTAGAAATGCCCGAAGCCGCCGCCGATGAAGGGGGCCGTGCCGATTTGCCAGCTGAGCCAGGAAAGCGTTTCCGCGCGCGCCGGGTTGGTCTTGGGCAGCAGGTAGTCGAACTTCTCCGCCAGGTGGATGAGGATCGCACCGCCTTCGAACACGCGAAACGGCGTATCGCCCGAACGATCCTGCAATGCGGGAATCTTGCCGTTCGGGTTGAGCGCGGTGAAGCCGCTGCCGAACTGGTCACCCTCACCGATGTTGATCAACCAGGCGTCGTATTCCGCGTCCGTAAAGCCTGCCTCCAGCAGCTCTTCGAACATGATCGTCACCTTCACCCCGTTGGGCGTGCCCAGCGAATAGAGCTGGAAGGGATGCTCGCCCACCGGCAGTTCCGCCTCGAACCGGGCCCCGGCGGTGGGCCGGTTGATGCCGGCGAAGGCTCCGCCGCTTTCGGTCGGCTGCCAGACTTCGGGCGGGGTGTAGGTATCATCGGCCATGGCTGCTCTCCTGCGAAGAGTGATCTTTGGATGCAGCGATAGATGGGCCAGCCGCGCATGGCCACAAGCAAGCGATACTTGGGAGCGGGCCAGCCTGGCTTTTACACCGGTCCGGAGGGTGGGATTGCCTCGCGACAAAAGTCAGGCATACTGCCCCCAGGGTTCGCATGGCGCTTGGCCGGGGGGAAAGCGCATGACCGAAACTGCTGCCGCATCGCGGTGGATCCTGTCGCAGAACAGTCGATTGCGGCTGTTCACACTCTTCATTCTCTACGTCGCGCAAGGGGTGCCGATCGGGCTGTTCTGGACAGCCATACCGGCATGGATGGCCGCCAATGGCGCGCCTGCTGTCGACATTGCCTATGTGCTGGGACTGACCGCGCTGCCGTGGACGCTGAAGCTGGTGAACGGCTTCATCATGGATCGCTACACCTTCCTCGCCATGGGGCGGCGAAGGGCGTGGATCACCGGGGCGCAATGCGTGATGATCACGCTGCTGATCGTCTGCGCCGTGGTGCAGCCGGGCGTGGAGGACGTGCTGCTGCTCGGCATTGCCGGCTTCGCCGTGAACATGGCCACCACCTTCCAGGACGTTGCCGTGGACGGCCTTGCGGTCGACATCATGGAGGAGGACGAGCGCGCGCGGGCCAGCGGGATGATGTTCGGCGGGCAGTATATCGGCATCGCCGCCGCCACCGGCATCACCGGTGCGGCCATCGCTGCCTTCGGGCCTTCCGCCGCCTACCTGCTGGCAGCGGGCTTCATCACGCTGATCACCGGCTACGTGCTGTTCCTGCGCGAACGGCCCGGCGAACGACGGCTGCCGTGGAGCGCGGGCGAGGCGCACCAGCGCAACCGCGAGATCCATCTCGGCGCCTGGTGGCCGATCATGAAGAACACCTTCAAGTCGCTGCTGCTGCCGGCCAGCCTGCTGTGGCTGCCGGTGCTGCTGGTGCGCGGCTTCCACTACGGCATGTTCAACGCGGTGACGCCCTACATGGGCGCCAACAATCTCGGCTGGGACGAGGCGGCGATCACCGCCACTGCCGGGTCTGCGCAATTGTTGGCGGGCATCCTTGGCCTGACGCTGGGCGGCTGGCTGGGCGACCGCTTCGGCGCCAAGCGCACGACCATTGCCTTCTTCATCGGCTACATGTTGTTCAGTGGCACGATGCTGGCGACGCAGGACATGTGGGCAGACAGCGGCCTGTTCATCTTCTTCGTCTACGGCTGGTACGCGCTGGATATCCTGCTGACGGTGGCGGCGCTGCCGATCTCCATGCGACTGTGCGATTCCCGCGTCGCGGCAACGCAGTTCACCATCTACATGGCCTGTTCCAACCTCGGCATCACCATCGGGGCGAGCGTGTTCGGCCTGTTCGACCGGATTGGCGGGCTGCCGACGATGTTCGCCATCGTCATGTCGCTGCATCTCGTCGGCCTGCTGGTGATGGTGCTGGCCAAATTCCCGCGCCGCGCCGGGTTTCAGGAGAAGATGGCCGAAGTGCTGGCCGAGGCTCCGGGGCCAGCGCCAAGGGTGAACTGAATGGCCTAGGCTACGGAACCGCAGGTCATTCGGCACAGGATTACCGCTCCCGCAGGAGAGGGACGGACGCCTGCGTGACACATCCCTGTCACCGAACTGAAATACGAGTCTTACGGGCGTAACACTGGCCGTGTTGAGGCGAGGGTGAAGCCGTGCAGCCCTTGCGCGGCCCAGCAGATGGACCTCGCCCTTGCGCCTCGCCCTTGCCCTTGCTGCCGTGATTGCCGCCACCGCCACCCCTGCCTTGGCGGGTGAGCTTTCGGGCGTGGTGCGCGATTCTGCCGCGCAGCCGGTGGCCGGGGCCGAAGTCGTGCTGCCCGAGGTGGGCCTGTCGACGACCACGGCGGCTGACGGCAGCTACAGCTTTGAAAACCTCGCGGCCGGCGAATACCGCCTGGCCGTGGAAGTGGCCGCAGACGTGCGCCAGCACGCCACCGCCGAAGTCCCCGCTACTGGCGAGGTAACGCGCAACATCTTCCTCTATTCCGCCAGTGCGCTGGATCATGCCCGGGCCGGCGTGAACCCGGTCGAAGCCATGCTGCTGGACGTGCTGGCGGCACAGGCCTGGGAAGAAGCGCGCGAGATGACCGCCGACGCCGGCGACGCCGTGCGCTGGCAATGGGCCGACGACCAGGGCTGAACGGCCCGGCTAGTCGAGAAAATCCATGTCCTCGAACCAGGCGGCCTGTCCCAGCAGCCGGCCGTCTTCGTCGCGGATGTTCCAGACCACCGCGTCGATGATCTTGAAGCGCGAGCCGTCGGCGGCCACGCGGACGCCGCAATAACCTTCCACCACGTCGTCCGCTTCCAGCTTGGCCAGCATGGCGGCGCGTTCCTCGCGCTCGGCCGGTTCGGCGGACTTTTGCGACGGCATGCCGAGGAAATCCTCGATATCCATCTTGAACAGGGTGAGGGCACAGGCGTTGGCGAAGAAGAACTCCGGATCATCGCTGGTGTCATGGGCGACGATGGCGCCGGGCGCGTGCCAGAGGCCATTGGCGTCATCCGCCAGCGAATTGCCGGTCAGCCGTTTGAAGCTTGCCAGCATTGCCCCCAGTCTGTCCCCGGCATGGTCGATCGCCAGCTTCTGGTCTGCCATGCTCATACCGCTATCAGTTAGACAGTAGTGAGGCGCTCGGCTAGGCGAATTAACAAGTTACCCGCCAAAGGAATAATCACGCGGCGCATAATTCTTGCTCTCGCGCTCGCCGCGGCACTGGCGACAGAGCTGGCGGCATGGCGAGATTCCGTTGCGGCAAACCCGCGCGGCTGGATCGACTGATCGACTGTCGCTAAAGGGCCAGCCCATGGCCATCCCGCACCCCGCCACCAATGCGCCCGTCTGCGTCGCGGCGCTCTATCGCTTTGCGCGCTTCGACGATCCCGCCGCCCTGCGCGGGCCGCTGCTTGCCCTGTGCCTGGCCGAGGGAATCAAGGGCACGCTGCTGCTGGCGGGCGAGGGGATCAACGGCACCATTGCCGGCTCGCGCGAAGGGGTAGGCATGGTCGTGGAGCACATCCGCAGCCTGCCCGATTGCGCCGGGCTGGAGGTGAAATACTCGGGTGCCAGCGAGATGCCGTTCCATCGCATGAAGGTGCGGCTGAAGCGCGAAATCGTGACTATGGGGCAGGGCGATCTCGATCCGGCGCACAATGCGGGCACCTATGTCGATCCGCAGGACTGGAACGACCTGATTGCCGACCCCGACACCATCGTGATCGACACGCGCAACGACTACGAAGTGGCCATCGGCCAGTTCGAGGGCGCCATCGATCCCAAGACCGCCAGCTTCCGCGACTTTCCCGAATGGTTCCGCAGCGAGCGCGCGCGGCTGCTGGGCGAGGGCAAGGAGCCCAAGGTGGCGATGTACTGCACCGGCGGCATCCGCTGCGAGAAGTCGACCGCCTTCCTCAAGGCCGAGGGCGTGGAGCAGGTCTACCACCTCAACGGCGGTATCCTGAAATACCTGGAGGAAGTGCCCGAGGAACTGAGCATGTGGCGGGGCGAGTGCTTCGTGTTCGACCAGCGCGTCAGCGTGGGCCACGGCCTTGTCGAAGGCTCCTACGACCTGTGCCACGCCTGCCGCCTGCCGGTGAGCGACGAGGACAAGGCCTCTCCGCTCTACGAGGAGGGTGTCAGCTGCCCCGCCTGCCATGCGACGCGGACGGACGAACAGCGCGCCTCCTATCGCGAGCGGCACCGGCAGGAGATGCTCGCCGCCGAGCAGGGCCGCGCGCATATCGGCGCCAAGCTGGATCACGACGCGGACGATGGCTGAACCGGTCCTCTACTCCTTCCGTCGCTGCCCCTATGCCATGCGGGCGCGGCTGGCGCTGGTGGTGAGCGGTACGGCCTGCGAACTGCGCGAGGTGAAGTTGTCGGACAAGCCGCAGGCCATGCTCGACGCTTCGCCCAAGGGCACCGTGCCGGTGCTGGTGCTGGAAGGCGGCGCGGTGGTGGACGAGAGCCTCGACGTGATGCGCTGGGCGCTGTCCCAGACCGATCCGGAGGGCTGGCTGGAGCGTGACGATGCGGCGCTGGTGGCGGAGAACGACGGCCCGTTCAAGCAGGCGCTGGACCGCTACAAGTATCCCAACCGCTACGACGACTGCGACCCGCTGCCTCACCGCGAGCGCGGGGCCGAATTCCTGCGCCTGCTCGACGAACGACTGGCCAAGGGCGGCCAGCTATGCGGCGACCGTCGCGGGCTGGCCGACGCGGCGATTTTCCCCTTCGTGCGGCAGTTCGCCAACCATGATCGCGACTGGTTCGACGCGCTGCCGTTCGCGCATGTCCACCGCTGGCTGGCGGGGCACCTGGACTCGCCCTTGTTCAAGACGGTGATGCAGCGCGAAAAGCCGTGGCAGCCGGGCGATGCGCCGGTCGCCATGGCGCTCTAGGGCAGCGCCAGCTTCAGCTCGCCAATGTCGAGCAGCAGGCTGCCCGCCATCATCGAGACCAGCAGCAACAACAGCAACGCCCACATGGCGAGCACGCTGCCCGTCAGGCGCCAGCTCTTGGGCGGCAGGCCCTGGAACAGGAAGGTGGCGATCCCGGCGATGTTCACGCAGACGAGGTTGACCGCGAAGAGGAACAAGGCGTCCGCGCCCTCTGCCGGATAGCCGGCGCCGAGGTAGAGCCCCGATGCCGCCAGCGGCGGCACCAGCGCCACGGCGATCATCACGCCCACCAGCGCCGACGAGACTCCGCGACTGAAGGCGAGCACGCCCGCCGCGCCGCAAGCCAGCGCCAGTGCCACGTCGTCAGGCTGCACCAGCGTGCGGTTGAACAGCTCGGGCACCTGCGGGTCGATATCCACGATCAGGCCCAGCACCCACCCGGCAAGGATCGCCAGCACGCAGCCCACCACCATGGTGCGAAACGCCTGCCAGCCCAGCTGCCTGTTGCCCACGGTGGCGGCCAGGGCCATGCCCATGGTCGGCCCCAGCAGCGGGGCGATGACCATCGCGCCGATAACCACGGCGGTCTGTTCGCTGCGCATGCCGAGGCCGGCGATGATGGCCGAGAGCGTCACCGTCAGCAGGTAGGACGTGCTGATGTGCAGGCTTTCCTCGATATCGTCGTAGATCTCGTCGGTGCTCAGCCGGTCGCGGATGAAGAAACGTTCCAGCGCGGTCGGCGGCTTGATGTCGCCCGCCAGCAGCAGTTCGGTCTCGGAATTCTCCTCCACCGGCGGCAGCACGGCCTGCAACAGTTCGACGTGCGCGGTGAAATCGGGTTCGTCGGCGAAGGCGGATTCCAGCTCGTCCAGCAGCCGCTCGGTATAGCGTTGCTGCACGACGCAGGTGTATTTCTCCTGCCCGCCGGGGACGGTCTCGCGCCAGAACCGGCGGCTGTGCTTCGCAAGGATCGTTTCCAGCTGCGCCACCCGTTCCTCGGGCAGGTAGACCTGGACCTTGCGTGCCGCCATCGCCTGTCAGCCTATTCCAGCCGCATCACCCAGCCGTGGCGGTCGTCCACCGACCCACGCTGGATGCCGACGAGCTGTTCGCGCAGCTTGCTGGTCATCTGGCCGGCGCCGCCGCTGCCGATAGTGAATTCGCCATCGCGGCTGGCGACCTTGCCCACCGCCGTCACCACGGCAGCCGTACCGCAGGCGAAGGTTTCCACCAGCTTGCCGCTGGCGGCATCGTCGCGCCACTGGTCGATCGAATACATTTCCTCGCGCACGTCGAGGCCCTGTTCCCTGGCCAGCGTCAGCAGGCTGTCGCGGGTGATGCCGGGCAGGATCGTGCCGGTCAGCGGCGGGGTGATCATCGAGCCGTCCTCGAACACGAAGAACAGGTTCATGCCGCCCAGTTCCTCGATCCACTTGCGCTCGGCGGCGTCGAGGAAGACCACCTGGTCATGCCCCTTGGCAAAGGCTTCGCCGGTGGGCACCAGGCTGGCCGCGTAGTTGCCGCCGCACTTGGCCGCACCGGTGCCGCCGGGGGCCGCGCGGGTATATTCGCTCACCCACACCGAAACGGCGGGCGAGCCGGACTTGAAGTAGTTTCCGGCGGGCGAGAGGATGACGATGAACTTGTACTTCGTCGCCGGACGCACGCCGAGGAAGTGCTCGTTGGCGAACATGAAGGGGCGGATATAGAGCGAGCCGCCGTCCACCTGCGGGAACCAGTCGGCATCCTTCAGCACCAGCTGGCGCACCGCCTCGATGAACACGTCCTCCGGAATTTCCGGCATGGCGAGGCGCTTGGCGCTCTCGTTGAAGCGCCTCGCGTTGGCGTCGGGCCGGAACAGTGCCATCGAGCCGTCGGACAGCCTGTAGGCCTTCATCCCCTCGAAGATTTCCTGCGCATAGTGCAGCACGCTGGAAGCGGGGTGCAGCGGGATCGGCTGGCAGGGGCCAAGCGTCGCGTCGTGCCACCCTTCGCCCTCGTCATAGTCGATCATGACCATGTGATCGGTGAAGATCTTGCCGAAACCGGGATCGGCAATCGCCTGGGCACGGTCGGCGTCAGGCACGGGGGCAGGATGGGGAAGATGCTCGAATTTCATGAGCAAGGGCGATTAGTGGGCAGGGCAGGGCGAAGCAAGAGGCGGTGAGAAGGAGCGTGCGCTTTCGACCCAATTCCAGCCGGTCACTCAAGGACCCATAATTGTGACATTTTGCAGTTTTGTCCCGGCGGCTCTCTTCTGCCAAAACGAGAGGACCGGAAGAGCAATCCTCCGGTCCCTCGCATGATATTCGCCTGGACGGAGCCTATTCGATCGGTGTGACCACTACGGTTGTTCCATCGTCTCCAGTCGCAGTCCACGTGCCATCTGCTTCAGCGGCGGAGTTAACCCAGCATTGTGGAGGAAGGCCAATTTCACCTTCAAGATTCTCATAGCAAACTGTGCCGGGAGCCGTAACCGTGAAGGTAGCGGCGAAATCTTCACCGCCGATAACCCCATCGCTTGTGCCATCTGCGCTGAGATTAAGAACACCCTCTGTCCCATCGTCGTAAACCAGCGAATAGGAACCCGCGACCTCGTCAGCCGTCATCCAAGCGGAAGGATCGCTTGGAGAGGCTTCTTCGACTGCGGCCACTTCTTCTTCTGGAACTGTTTCAGCTTCATCCGCCCCAGAACATCCAACCAGCGCAAACCCGGCGGCTACTACTACAACCTTCTTCATAAATTTTCCCCTGCTTAAATGGCCCAAAAGTTCGAGACTATTGTTCCAGTTCGGTCAGCATGACTGTCGAGCATAGAATGTGCAAGGCTGTAGGGATTCACCACTGCTAGAGAGGGAACCCATGACGCCAGCGCCAAAGGGCTTTTTCACCGGCAATGAAGGTCCGCTTTCCACCCGCTTCCAGCCATTCGGGTCGTGAACTGCGATGACGGCGCCCGGCGACCCAAGGGTGGGCGCGCAAGGTTGCTGCTCCCGCAAGCACGATCATGATGCGTCAGGCAAAGCCAGCGACCCGGTCCATTAGCCAGAAGACCGAGACCGTCCCCAGCATGTAGGCGGCAAACGATCGGACCAGCCCAAACCTTTCTCCTGCGCCAGGAATTGCCGTGTGCCGCAATAGTTTCCGCGCGGCCGCCACGAGGGCGAGGCAGACGCCGACAAATATCACCTGCCCGACCTCGACGCCGAGATTGAAGGAAAGCAAGGCGACCACGATCTCGTCTCCGGGAACGCCGATTTCGCGCAGGACGCTGGCGAAGCCGAAGCCGTGAACGAGGCCGAATGTCGATGCCACCAGGGTGGGATAGCGATAAGTCAGGCTGTTGCGATCTGCGCGCACGATCTCGACGGCGAGAAACAGGATCGACAGCGCGATGACCGCCTCCACCGGCGCGACCGGCAACCGCACGAGGTCAAGCGCGGACAGCGCCAGCGTGACCGAATGCGCCAGGGTGAAGCCGGTCAGAGCCAGCAGCGAGCGGCGCCAGGTGCCGGCAATCGCCAACAGGCCGACGACGAACAGCAGGTGGTCGATACCGCCGAAGATGTGTTCCATCCCGAGGCGGAAGTAGTCTCCGGCAATTTCGAGCGCGGAAGGGGCCTGTGGCACGATCCAGCCACCCTCGCTAGGCGCGACGAGCGCCGAGAGTGGCGCGGCATCAAGGCGTTCAAACCGGTAGAGCGTGGAAAGCGAGGGATTGTAGATCGGGAAGGTCAGGCGGAATTCCTGTCCCTCGATACCGCCCGGGCAGGAGACGACCATGGCACTCGCCTCGCTCTGGCCATCCTCGGTCCCGATGGTGACGGGCATGCAGTTTGCCGGCGGCAGGAGCCGGGGCAGGTTGTCCGCCGCGACACTGCCGGGTGTGCGGACATGCAGGGCATAGCGTTCGCCCGGCAGTTCCCTGATCTGCACGGAAACGGGCCTGGCATCATGGGCCGCGGCCGGGATGCTGGCGAGGACCGCATTGGCGACGAGCGCGAGGAGCAGGGCGAGCCAACTGCGACTGGCGGACGCGGGCAGCATCAGTCGACGGGTTCCGCCGGAATGTCGACATACCGGACATCATATTGGTCCACGAGATCGTCGAGAAGGGTCTCGCGCGTCCGCACCCGGCGTTCTTCCAGCACCGCTTCGCGCACCTGCTGGCGGACTTCCTCGAAAGCGGGTGTGCGCGCCGCCGTGCGATCGGTGAACAGCACCAGGTGCAAGCCGAAGTTCGAGGCAATCGGTCCCTGCCACGTCTCGCCGGGCTGCAAGTTGGCCAGGCTGGCGGCGAATTGCAGTCCGAAGATGTTGGCGACCGGACGCATGTGCTGCCGCACGAAATTGCGCTGGTAGGGAAAGCGGTCGCCATAGCCGGGCGCGTCGTTGAAACCGGCATCGCGCGCTCGCAATTGGCCGAGCAGGCGCCGCGCTTCCGCCTCCATCCCGCCGGCATGGTCCTTCTCCGCATCGATGAAGACATGGGTGAAGGTATATTCGGCGTCCTGCAGGAAATCCGCGCGATGCTCGTCGTAATAGGCGCGCAGTTCTTCTTCGGTCGGCGGTTCGGGTTCCAGGTCCGCTCCGGCGACGAGATATTCGATCTTCTGCACGAGGCGCCGGCGGATCACATAGTCTTCTTGGTCGAGCCCCAGCGCGCGGGCCTCGCGCTCCATGGCTTCCTCACGCACGTAATTCCGCGCCAGCTCGGCCAGCTGCGCATCGGTCATGGCATCGAATTGCGCTTCGAAATATTCCGGTTCGAATGCCGCGTTGCGGTATTGCAGGAAGGTGAGCAGCGCCTCGCGGTCCACCGTGATCACGCGTGAATCCGCATCCAGCGTGTCGCGCGGATTGAGAACGGCATAGGCCGCAAACAGCAGTCCGCCGAGCAGGACGAAATGGGTCAGCGGCTCCTTCAGGAGCGAGCGTATGAGCGACATCTAGCTGGCCGGCGTATACCAGACGGGCGAGGAATAGGCGCGTTCCTGGATAGTGGCAGGCTGCCGCGTTTCCTCGACATCGATGCCCAGTGCAATGGCATCGAGCAGCGAGTGGCGCGGGGTCGGAATTTCCAGCACGCGCACGTAGTAGAATGCTGCCTCGTCCGGATTGAAATCCGGATCGCGCCACACCGTTGCCAACTGCACCGCGCCAATCGAATTGGTGTAGAGGCCGGTTTCGAGATCAACCGTGTTGCCGACCGAGGGCAGGTTGCCATCGCTGTCGATCTGGCGGCCATCCGACCAGGCGACGTTGTAGATGCGCTCATGCGCCTCGCCGTTTTCGTCCACCCAGCCTTTCACCACCTGCACGCGGTCGAGATTGCCGCTGAGCGGGTCCTTCGCGGCATGGATCAACAGGCTCGGGGCGCGGCCCGCCGGGGCGGCGGTCAGGTCGCCTCCCATGGGAATGCCGCGCGAATAGCCGATTGCGGCGATATCCCGCGCATCGGCGTCGGTCGGCGCGAAATTGAAGCCGGCGAACATGCGCAAGGCGATGCGGGGGCCGGTGGTCGCGTAGACTTCCTTGCGCCGCAGGGCCGCGAAGATGCTCTCGCGGGTGTTCTCTTCCGCCCAGGCCGCCACGCGGCCCGAGGCGCCCATTTCCCAGGCTGGGAAGATCACCGGGCGTGGCCCCAGCACATGCTCGCTGAGCGGAATGTCGGAGACCAGCTTGCCGTAGAAATCGCTCTCCTGCACCGAACTCAGGCCGGTGTGGCTGTCAGTCGAGCCGATCATGCCGAAGTTGTAGGGATTGACCCCGACGCGCTGTTGGATCTGCAAGCCGCGAAGCAGGGCCGAACGGGCGTAATCCCCGGCATCGGCCGGCGTCGGCGTGCCGATCAGCAGTTTGCGCCGAATCTCGAATTCCGCAAACTCGTCATACGGGGCGATCTCGGGGTGGACTTCCGACGTGCCCTTGGCCTGCGTCATTTCCACCAGCGGTTCCCACAACTGGCGCGCGCGGGCATAGGCGGCCGAAATCGGCTGCCCGTCGGTGTCCGTCATCTGGAACATCAGCCCGCCCGAAATATTCGAATTGTGCGGGATGGCGATGAAATCGATCCCCGTCCGGTCGCGCGTTGCGGACATCCACGACCACAGATCTTCCGGGCGCTGGCTGTCCTGGCTGCCAAAGGGGATGAAACTGGCGGCACCTTCGCCATCGGTGTTGGCCAGCACGACCCGGTGCAGGTTCTTGCCTCCGTCGACCACGGACGACCATTCCCAGCCGAACAGCGTGGTGAACGTGCCGGGGATGTAATTGCGCTCGGCGGCCTCGATCTCCACCGCCCATGCGGTGCTGCGCACGGCGTCGGACTGGATCTGGCTCATCATCTCGGCGGTATCGGGTCCGGGCGGGCCGGACATGCCGGCACCGGTGACGCTCATCGCGCCGTTGCGCCCCGGGTCCCGCACATGCGCCGCCATTGCGCGACGCCCCCACGGGGTGGCCAGCAAGGTTTCATCGGCGCGGTTCAGCAGCGTGAACAGCCCCATCATCTCTGCATGGTCGGTCACCGCCATGAAATCGAGCGGTCGCCGGATCTGCACCTTGCGGTCGAGTCCGGGCTGCTCGATCGGGATGCCCCTTGCATAGCGATAGGCCATGTCCGGCGTGACCATGGTGTTATCGGTGATGTAGGCATCGAGAGAGTGGTTCGAGTGCAGGTGCAAATCGCCCCAGAACAGTTCGGTACGGTCGGGGCCTTCGCCTTGGGCGACAAGCTGGGATGCCGGGAAAAGTGCCAGGCCGGCCGCTGCGCATCCGCCCAGTAGCGCTTTCCTGCCCAATTTCGAAAAGGCCGTCCGCCTCTCGCTTGTCATGCTCATCCTCCTCGCAATCCCAACCTCAGGTTCGACGATTGCGGAAGGCCCCATTGCTTGTCAATGCGTTGGCCGGCCGGCGGTGCAAGGCTGCGGCCAGCGCAGGTCGGGTCTGTCAGCTTGCCACGCCAAAATGAGAAGGGCAGCTCCACCCTTTCGTGGAACTGCCCTTCGCATGGTCAGCGGTCGTTAAACCGCCAACGAAGCCTTACTCGGCGATATGAAGACTACCGAATATGCTCCGCACGGGTCGTCACCGACCTCCCTGCTGAACCATGAGACATCGGATCACCTCCTTTCGCGCTGTAGAGCCAGAACCGCCGCATCACCGGCGTTCAGGACTTGCATTCACTGCCTGTCCTGTCTGCATTTGTGAATCGCGGTGTCCATGAAGACAAGCCTTGATTTATTCTTTTTCACAGTCAGAATCGCGCGTCTGTTCCGAAGCCGGTTTTTTGACTGTTCGGTGACAGCTCAACCCCGACAATCTTCCACCACGCGGGTGATTTCCGGCCAGGCCGGAACGTAGATCGGTTCCACGCCGGCTACGTCGAGGGCGAAACGACCTTTGGAAAAGGCGATGGCATCCAGCAGCGGATCGCTGGCGGCAAGCTCGGCCACCAGCAGCGGCGCGCGGCTCTGCACCGGACTGGCGGTGAGGGTGCGGTTGGCGGTCTCGGTGCGCACCAGCATTTCGACCTGGCCGATCGCCGTGCCCTTGCGCCCGATGGCGACCCGGCGCGTGTCCAGGTTGCAGACGATCAGCAGTTCCACCCCTTCGGGCGTGCGCGAGGTGCCGAACACCGCCAAGGTCTCAGCCGGCTCGGCAACATAGCTCCAGTCGCCCGGGGTGCGCGGCGCGTCCATCCAGTTGTCGTAGGTGGGCGTCACCACCTGCAGCGGCGCATCGTCCGGCTCGGCGACGGGCGGAGGTATCGGCGTTGGCGTGGGCGCAGGTGTCGGCGAGGGCGACGGCGACGGTGCGGGCGAGGGCACCGGAGTCGGTTCCGGCGCCGGCGGCACGCAAGCGACCAGGGCGAGCGATCCGGCCAGCGCACAGGCCGCGGCGAAGGCGGGGCGTTTCATCAGCTGCATGCGTAGAGAACGCGCGAGATGCCCGGATGTGTCGGATATTGCCACCGTTCGCCCGTTGGCGCGGTCAGCGTGACGACTTCGTCGGGGTTGGAGAAGGCGTGGAAGATGGCGAGGCTCGGTTCGATTTCCGCGCCGAGCAGCGGCAGCGGGCCTTCGACCGGCGCCATGTCGATGCGCGCCGCTTCGCCGCCGGCGTCCAGCCGCCAGGCTTCGGGTCCGCTCGCGTCGATCGACAAGGTCATGGTGACGGTGCCCGTCGCCGCTTCGCAGTCGATCGTCAGGCTCGGCTCCGTATTCGCCTCGCCGAACATGGCCATGGCGCCCTGCGCGTTCTCGTTGACGATCCAGCTGCCCGGCACCAGCGCGGTGCCATCGGGTGCTGTGGTGGCCTGCGGGGCGGGGGTCAGTACCGGTTCCGGCTGGGCGACCTCCTCGGTCTCCTCAACCTCCTCGCTGCTGTTGCAGGCGGCGAGGGCGAGGGCGGCCAGACCAAGCGACATCACGTGACGCAATTGCATGGGTACGGTTCCTTCTGGACGGTTCACCATTGCCGGCTCTATCGCGTTGCCGATGACCGAGCGCAAGCCATCTAAACAACGGATCGACCAACTGCTTGTCGAGCGCGGTGAAGCGGAAAGCCGCACCCGTGCACAGGCGCTGGTGATGGCCGGGCACGTCTTCGCCGGGCTGCCGGGCAAGCTGCAACGGATCGACAAGCCGGGGCAGCAGGTGAAGCCTGACTGGCAGGTGGAGGTGCGCGGGCGCGACCATCCCTGGGTCGGGCGCGGCGGGGTAAAGCTGGCGCACGCGATCGAGCATTTCGGTCTCGACCCGAAGGGCGCGGTGGCGATGGATATCGGCAGTTCGACGGGCGGCTTTACCGAAGTGCTGCTGCACCACGGGGCAGAGCACGTCTTTGCCGTGGACGTCGGCACCAACCAGCTGGCGTGGAAACTGCGGCAGGATCCGCGCATCACCGTGCTGGAACAGACCAATGCCCGTGCGCTGACGCCCGAGCTGATCGACCGGCCCTGCGACTGGGTGGTCTGCGATGCCAGCTTCATCGGCCTGGCCAAGGTGCTGGAGGTGCCGCTGGCCTTGGCCGCGCCGAAGTGCCGCCTTGTCGCGCTGATCAAGCCGCAGTTCGAAGTCGCCAAGGGCGAGGTGGGCAAGGGCGGCATCGTGCGCGAGCCCGAATTGCGCCAGCGCGTGTGCGACGAGGTGTGCGACTGGCTGCGCGACAGCGGCTGGACGATCGAGGGGCTGGTCGAAAGCCCGATCACGGGAACCGAGGGGAATGTCGAATTCCTCGTCAACGCGGTTCGCGGCCAGTAGAAATCCCGAATGCGGACAGAGCCTTTGAGACGACTTGCCAGTGTGGCGGGGTCTCGCCAAGTTGCCCCGGATTTCGAATCACGGAGTTGCCTGAACCGATGAACCGCCTTGCGTCACCCGCACAATTGCGTGCCAGCCTGATCCGCTGGTCGTTGTTCATCGTGCCCGCCGTGATGTTGCTGGGTTTCCTCTCGGGACAGGTGGGCGGCAGCGCCGATAGCCCGTGGTTCCAGGCGCTGGAAAAGCCCGCCATCTTCCCGCCGCCGGCAACCTTCGGCATCGTCTGGTCGATCCTCTACTTCATGATGGGCCTTGCGCTGGCGCTGGTCTGCGCCGCCTGGGGTTCGAGCGTGCGGGTATGGGCGATCCTCGTCTTCCTGGTGCAATTCGCGCTCAACCTGGCGTGGTCGCCGATATTCTTCGGCATGCACGATATCCGGTTGGCGCTGGTCATCCTGATCCTGCTCGACGCCGCGCTGCTGGTAACCGTGCTGCTGTTCTTCAAGGTGCGCGCCTGGGCCGGCGTGCTGCTGCTGCCCTACCTCGCCTGGGTGTTGTTCGCGACTGTGCTCAACTGGCAGTTCCTCGAGCTGAACCCCCATGCGGAATATATCCGGGATAGCGGGGCGGTACAGCGGATGGAGCTGTAGTCCCGCGCTTGGTGCGCGCGACGTTTCTTCTTGAGAATCTCCCTCCGAAGTCCCACATATTGTTTATGCAAAGCGAAAACCGGATCATCGCCGACTTCGTCAAACTCGCCAATTCGGCTGCTGGCACCATGGCCGGCATGAGTCGCGAGGCGCGCGAAGGTGCGCGCGAGAAGATGCGGGAAGCGCTGGGCGGCCTCGACTTCGTCGGTCGCGAGGAATTCGACGCCGTGAAGGACATGGCGGCCAAGGCCCGCGAAGAAAACGACGCGCTGAAAGCGCGTATCGACGCGCTGGAGGCCAAGGTGTTCGGCCACGAAGGCCCGCCCGCGAAGCACGACTGAGGCTTCCTCTTCCGTAACATCCCCAAACGTGCTTGTGTCTGCCCCTGACCAACAGGGAGTTGACCGATGCGCCTTCATGCCAGCCTGCTAGCCGCGACCGCCTGCGTCGCCGCGCCTGCCTTCGCGCAGGACACCGCTTTCGGAGGCCAGAGCGGCCCCGACATGAGCATCGAGGCGATGGAGCCCGATGGCTCCGACGCCGATATCGGCCTGGCGGGTGACGAGCCTGCTGACATCGCCCGCTACCTGCTGGCCAGCGGGGCGGGCGGGGCGGCCCTGTCACCCGACGGCGAACTGATTGCCTTTTCCTCCAGTGTTACCGGGCAGCCGGAAGTCTGGATCATGCCCGCCACTGGTGGTCAGCCGCAGCAGTTGACCTTCCGCACCGGGCCGACCTTCTTCGCCTGGACGCCCGACGGCTCCGGCCTGATCTACGCCGCAGACCGCGACGGCAACGAACAGCCCGGCTATTTCTGGATCAGCCGCGACGGGACGGAGGAACGTTCGATCCTGCCCGCCGCTGCCGGTGACTTCCGCATCTTCGGCGGCTTCGCCGACGATGGCAGCTACGTCTACTCTAGCCCCGTGCGCAATGGCCGCGATTTCGACATCTGGCGCGGCGACCTGGAAGGCAATTCCGAGCTCATCTACGAAGGCACCTTCGGTTATTACACGCGCGGGATGTCGCCCGATGGCCGCTATGCCATCATCACCGAAGGCGTGGGCGAGGACGCCGACAATCTCCACCTGCTCGATCTCGAAACCCGCGAACTGACCACGATCAGCGCCCCGCCGGTGGAAGATCGCGCGAGCCATTCACTCGGCGGGTTCGAATGGACAGCGGATTCCTCCGCCTTCCTGTTCTCCAGCAGTGTCGGCCGCGAATTCGGCGCCCTGTCGGAATATGCGATCGGGACAGGGGAGACGCAGGTCTATCACGCGGTCGATCGCGATGTCGGCAATCTCGAATTCTGCGGTGCCAACAACGAGTATTCGGCCTGGACCGAAAGCCAGGACGGCTTCGACACCCTGCACCTCTGGCACATTGCCAACGGCGAATCCGTCGCCGCTCCTGAACTGCCCGAAGGCAGCTATGCGCTCGACTGCGAAGGCGACAAGGCGATCGTGCGCGTCAACGGCTGGCAGGTGCCGGGCGACATCTACAGCTTCACCCCCGGCGAAACCGAGGCGACGCGCGTCTATGCCTCCAACATGGCGGGTCTTGATCCGGAGAATCTCGTGCGCCCGCAGGTGGTGCGCTACATGGCGCGCGACGGGGTGGAACTGCAGGGCATGCTCTACCTGCCCGAAGGCGCCGGGACGGGTGAGGATGCACCGCCGGTCGTCTTCAGCGTGCACGGCGGGCCCAGCGGCCAGTCCGGCCCCACCTGGGACCCGGTGACGCAGTACCATGTCGCGCGCGGCGTGGCGGTGTTCGAACCCAACGTGCGCGGCTCCACCGGGCTGGGACGCACCTATTCCACGCTGGATGACCGCGAGCGCCGGCTGGATTCGGTTCGTGACCTCGTCGACCTGCTGGCGGCGCTCGATGCCGATGGCCTGGTCGACGGTGACCGCGCGGCGGTGATGGGCGGCTCCTATGGCGGCTACATGGTCAATGCCGTGCTGGCGGACTATCCCGATGCCTTCGCGGCCGGCGTCTCGCTGTTCGGCGTGGGCAACTGGATCACCGCGCTGGAAGTGGCATCACCCAGCCTCAAGGCCGCCGACCGCATCGAATATGGCGACATTTCCGAACAGCGCTGGCGCGATTTCTACGGGGAGATCTCGCCCGTCTTCCGCGCCGATGCCATCCGCGTGCCGGTGCTCTATTCGCACGGTGTCAACGATCCCCGCGTCGATATTGCGGAGACTGAAGTGATGGTGCGGGCCCTTCGCGAAAGTGGCGTGCGCGCCGATTTCATTCGCATTCCCGACGAAGGCCACGGCTGGCGCAAGCTGGCCAACCGGCTCTACTACTTCCGCAAGCAGGCGGAATTCCTCGAAGAAGTGCTGGAGCTGGGGGAAGCGGGCTAGCCCGCAACCCTAGCCGGGGCGGCGCGAGAAGTAATCGCGGGCGAGGCTGTGGTTGGCCAGCCGCTGGCAACGCGTAAGCAGCGCCGCGGTATTGTCTTCCACCGCCTCGTTGCGATCGCCGCCACGGGGCATGGCTTCCAGTTCGTCCACGCGGACGGAGATCTCTTCCAGCTTCTCGTTCTTGCGGTTGACGATCACGTGTTGCTGGTCGGCTGCGAGCCGGGAAATGTCGGTGTTGAGCCGGGTGGCGAGGTCTTCGCTGTTCACGCGGAATTGCGGGTACTGCGAACAGATGCCCGCCATGGCCCACATCTCCGAATAGAGCTCCAGCAGCGCATCGGTGGTGGTCTGCTGCTGCGCGTCAGCCTCTGGCGGGCTGGACAGCATGGCCAGTGCAAAAAGTGTCGAAGCGCCTCTCATCCCTCGCCCCTTCATCCCTTTTTTCCAGCATGATAGAGCAAATGGGGTGCCGCGCCAAGGCTCATGGCCTTGCGGTGCGAGGAGGCAATGCGCAAAGGGGTGCGATGCATGTCCGCGCGCCTGCCATTCTTGTCGCCGCCCGTCAGCATGGCGAAACGGCCGTGGTGGCGCGGTTCCTTACCGCGGAATACGGCATCGTCGCCGGATACGTGGCGGGAGGACGCGGGCGGCAGCTGCGCCCGGTGGTCATCCCCGGCAACCTTGTCGACCTGCAACTCTCGGCCCGTTCGGAAAGCCAGCTGCCCTTCGCCAAGGTGGAGCTGACCGAAAGCCGTGGGCCGTGGCTGGCAGAGCCGCTGCCCGCCGCCGCCATCGGCTGGCTCACCGCGCTCACCGCCACCTCCTTGCCGGAACGCCAGCCTTACCCTTCGTTGTTCGATGCGCTGGGCGCGACGCTTGCTGCCGTCTGCCATGCTCCTTCCGCGCGCGGCTGGGCCAGCGCGCTGGTCGGCTATGAAATCCTGCTGCTGCGCGAACTCGGCTATGGCGGGGCCGACCGCCGGCCCGAGGGCGACATGGCCGAGGTGCTGGAGGCGATGGACGCGCTTGCGCCCTCGCTGGACCACTACCTGCTTGCCGACAAGCGAGGAGACGTTATGGCCGCGCGGCAACGCTTGCGCGAACTGCTTGGACGGATGACCTGATGAAAATCGCACTCTTCCCCGGTGACGGGATCGGCCCCGAAATCATGGACCAGGCGCGCCGCGTGCTCGACGCGCTGTCGCTGCCCGGCCTGACGCTGTTCGAAGGCGACGTGGGCGGCGCAGCCTACAAGCGCCACGGCCACCCGCTGCCGGACGAGACGCTGGACATGGCCCGGGCCGCCGATGGCGTGCTGTTCGGCGCAGTCGGCGATCCCGAGTGCGACAACCTGGAGCGCCACCTGCGCCCGGAACAGGCGATCCTCGGCCTGCGCAGCCAGCTGGGCCTGTTCGCCAACCTGCGCCCCGCCACCATGTTCCCCGGGCTGGAGGACATGTCCGCCCTCCGCCCGGAAGTGGCCCGCCAGATCGACATCCTGATCGTGCGCGAGCTGAACGGCGACGTGTACTTCGGCGAGAAGGCCATGCGCACGCTCGATGACGGTCGGCGGCAGGGCTACGACTTCATGTCCTATGCCGAGGACGAGGTGCGCCGGATCGCCCATGTCGCCTTCCGCGCGGCACAGGGCCGCAAGGGCCGCCTGTGCAGCGTGGACAAGGCAAATGTGCTGGAAACCAGCCAGTTGTGGCGCGATATTGTGATCGAGACTCACGCGGAATATCCCGACGTCGAGCTGTCGCACATGTATGTCGACAATGCCGCCATGCAGCTGGTGAAGGCGCCGGGGCAGTTCGACGTGATCGTCACCGGCAACCTGTTCGGCGACATCCTTTCCGACCAGGCCAGCATGTGCGTCGGCTCCATCGGCCTGCTCGCCAGCGCCGCGCTGGGCGAACGGCAGACCGAGTTCGGCACCTTCGGCATGTACGAGCCGATCCACGGCAGCGCGCCGGACATTGCCGGGCAGGGCAAGGCCAACCCGATGGCCATGATCCTTTCGCTCGCCATGCTGCTGCGTCACTCGCTGGGCCGCGAGGACGAGGCGAAGCGCATCGAGGCGGCCGTTGCCAAGGCGCTGGAAGACGGCGTGCTCGGCGCGGACCTCGGCGGCTCTGCCGGGACGGGCGAAATCGGCGATGCGGTGCTGGCAAGGCTCTAGCCCGCAGTGGCGGTAACCTTATGGTTAACAATTCGCCGTAATCCGGGTGCATGAAGATGAGCCACGAGCAGTTCCAGCAGCATATCGACAGCGCCGCCACCCTGGCGAAGGTGCAGGCTTCGCGCCCGCTTGAGCTGGCCGTGGTGCTGCCCACGCTGAACGAGCGCGGCAATATCGCGCCGATGGTCGAACGGCTCGAGAAGGCGCTTGGCCCCTCGGGCTGGGAAGCCGTGTTCGTCGACGACAATTCGCACGACGGCACTGCCGAGGAAGCCCGCCGCATCGGCCAGACCGATCCGCGCATCCGCGTAATCCAGCGCATCGGCCGCCGCGGCCTCGCCAGCGCCGCAATCGAGGGCATGTGCGCCACTGCCGCACCCTTCGTCGCGGTGATGGATGCCGATCACCAGCACGATCCCGCGCTGCTCAATGACATGTTGCAGGCGGTGAAATCGGGCGAATACGATCTCGCCTACGCCAGCCGCTTTGCCGAAGGCGGCAATGCCGACGGCCTGTCCAGCAAGGGCCGCGAGCAGGGCAGCCGCGTTGCCAATGCCCTGGCGCGCAAGCTGACCGGCACCGAACTGACCGACGCCATGAGCGGTTTCTTCCTGCTGCGCACCGAACAGCTGCGCAAGCAGGCACCGGGCCTTTCCGGCATCGGCTTCAAGATCATGCTCGACATTCTCGCCACCGCGCGGCCGCAGCTACGGGTAAAGGAATTCCCCTTGAAATTTGCAGAGCGCCTGAGCGGCGAGAGCAAGCTCGACCACGGGGTCGCGCTGGACTTCATTGCCGGCCTGTACGAACGCTACCTCGGCCGCATCATCCCGACGCGCTTTGCGCTGTTCGGCACGGTGGGTGGCCTCGGTGTCTTCGTGCACATGGCCGTGCTCAGCCTCGTCTACCTCGCCTTCGGCAGCACCTTCGCGCTGGGGCAGGCGATTGCCACCATGGTGGCGATGACCTTCAATTTCTGGCTGAACAACCTGCTCACCTATCGCGACAAGAAGCTGGAAGGTGCCAAGGCGATGTTCTGGGGCTGGGTCGGCTTCTGCGCCACCTGCGCCGTGGGCGCCTTCGCCAACGTGGCGGCGGCAGCCATGCTGGAAGCCAACGGTTTCGCCTGGTGGGCAGCCGCGCTGGTCGGCATCGCACTGGCTTCGGTGTGGAACTACGCCCTGTCGAGCAAGTTCGTCTGGGGCCGCTTCCGCTAGGCCGGAATTCGGCTTCACTTCCCCAGACCCGGCAATCGGTGCTATCTCGCCGCCACGGGTCGCGTTGAAGGGGGAAGTTCAATGCGTAAGATTGCAGCAATCGCGGCACTTGCCGCACCGATCCTGCTCGTCGCCTGTGCGGAAGAAGCCGTCGAAGAGCCGGTCGTCGAAGAGGAAGTCGTCGAGGAAGCGGCGATGGTAACCGCCAACGGCACCGCGGCGGGCACGTTCAGCGTCACCGCTGCTGACGGCACTCTCAGCACCTCGGTGCTCAACGGCGATGGCACCTACCAGGATATCGACGCCGACGGCAACGTGACCGAGGAAGGCACTTGGGAAGTGGTCGACGGGAAGTCGTGCTTCACCAGCAATGCGGAAGGCGCGGAAGCGCTCTGCTGGAGCGAAGGCGAGCCGGGCGAAGACGGCTCCTTCACCGCTACCTCCGATGCCGGTGACGAAGTGACTGTCAGCCCTTCGGCTGGCTGATCACCGCCAAGGGATGAGGCTACCGGGTGTCTGCGGAGTCACCGCCACCCGGTAGTCCACGCCCATTTCAGGAAGTCCTGCGGGTCGTCCAGCGGGGCGGCGGTCAGGATCGGGAACCAGTAGAGGAAGAACCCCAGCGAGCCGAGGCACAGCACCCACGGCACCACCCGCTCGCCGCGTTGCCACAGCCGTTCGACAGCCAGCGCCAGCGCCGCAGAAAGCACCATGGCGGCGAGGAAATAGTGGAAGTAGAACTGCACCGCCTTGGGCGCGATCAGCCACAGGCCGATGCTGGCAAGGTAGAGCACCACCAGCGCGGCCGCGTCCCAGCGCTGTTGTTTCCAGGCGACCCAGGCGCACCAGCCCAGCGCGATCAGGCCGAACCACATGGTCACCGGGTTGCCGATCAGCATCACGCCGCGCTGCGCGCCGTCGATGTCCTCGTAGAGATACCAGATGGCCCGGCTGTTGATTACCCAGTCCCACCACTGGCTCATGTAATTGTGCGGTTCGGGTACCTGCGTCTGCAAGGCGAGCATGCGCCGGTGCAGGTCGACCAGCCCCTCCGGATTGCCCGAGGGCACCTGCCAGTAGAGGAACGGCCAGAAGGTGAGGGCATAGACCGCCAGCGGCAGGGCGCCGAGCCAGATGGCGGCTTCCCACAGGCTCATCCCGCCGATCGGCCAGCCGCGCACCGATCGCACCGGGCGGCGACGGCCGGCGTAGAGGCGTGCGCCGAGGAAGGTGAGGCCGGGCAGCACGGCCAGCGGAATGGCGTTCCACTTGCTGGCCATGGCGCAGCCCAGCGCCACCCCGGCAATGGCCAGCCGCCAGCGCGCGGTCTCGTTCTCGCGCACCGCGCCCGCGCACATCCACAGCGCCAGCATGATGAAGCCGACCATGAACACGTCGAGCATGGCGATGCGGGCATGGACGAACAGCAGGAAGTTGGTCGACACGAACAGGCCGGTCAGCAGGCTGGCTGCACGGGTGCCGCTGGCGAACCACATGGCGCGCATGGAAGCGAACAGCGCCAGCGCGCCGAACACCACGCTCATCAGGCGCCAGCCGAGCGGCTCGTCCCCGAACAGCATGATGCCCAGCGCCATGATCTGCTTCGCCAGCGGCGGGTGCTCGAGGTTGGTGGCAAAGCCCAGGTCCAGCACCGCCCGCGCGGCGGGCAGGTAGTGCACCTCGTCGAAATAGGGCGTGCTTGGGACGGTCAGGCGCACCGCGCAGGCCGCGACGAAGGCCAGCGCGATGGCGCAATTCCACAGGAACGGGTCGCGGGCTTGTGCGGGAGGTTCGCTCATAGAAGGGCTTGCGATAATTGCGCGAGGGACGGAGGGCAATTGGCAAATCGGCAGAGCGCCCCTAAACGGACGTCGCAATGAAGAAGACCACCGGATCCGATCCCGCCGTCACCGCCAGGTGGCGCCCCGCAACGCAGGCCGTGCGCGCCGGTACGCTGCGCAGCCAGCATGGCGAAACCAGCGAGGCATTGTTCCTCACCAGCGGCTTCACCTACGATTCCGCCGAGGAAGTCGCCGCGCGCTTCGCCGGCGAGGCCGAGGGGATGCAGTATTCCCGCTTCAAGAACCCCACGGTGGAGATGCTGCAACAGCGCATCGCCGCGATGGAGGGGGCGGAAGCTTGCCTGGCGCAGGCCAGCGGCATGGCCGCGATGACCAGCGCGCTGCTGTGCATGCTCTCGGCAGGCGATCATGTGGTGGCGGGCCGCGCTGCGTTTGGCAGCTGCCGCTGGATCCTCGACAACGTGCTCAACCGTTTCGGCATCGAGCATACCGTGGTCGACGGCACCGACAATGCCGCCTGGGAAGCCGCCGTGCAGCCCAATACCAAGGCGTTCTTCTTCGAAACCCCCGCCAATCCGACGATGGACCTGGTGGACCTCGAATTCGTCTGCGGCCTCGCGCGCTCGAAGGGCATCGTCACCGTCGTGGACAATGCCTTCGCCACGCCGGTGCTGCAGCGCCCGATGGATTTCGGCGCCGACGTGGTCGCCTATTCCGCCACCAAGCTGATGGACGGGCAGGGCCGGGTGATGGCCGGCGCGGTCTGTGGCTCGCAGCAATGGATCGACGACTATCTCTCGCCGTTCCAGCGCAATACCGGCCCGATCTGCGCGCCGTTCAACGCCTGGGTCGTGCTGAAGGGGCTGGAGACGCTGGACCTGCGCGCCCATCGCCAGAGCGAGAACAGCGTGCAGGTGGCGAAATTCCTCGAGGATCGCGGCCTGCGCGTGCTGCACCCGTGGCTCGCCAGCCACCCGCAGCATGACCTGGCGAAGAAGCAGATGAAGGCCGCCGGCCCGATCTTCGCCTTCTTCGCGCCGAAGGGGCAGCAGCAGGCGATGGCGCTGTGCAACGCGCTGGAGCTGATCGACATCTCCAACAACATCGGCGATTCGAAATCGCTGATGTGCCACCCGGCCAGCACCACCCATTACAACATGGGCGCAGAAGGCCGCGCGGCGGCAGGCATCGAGGACGGCATGCTCCGCCTCAACGTCGGCCTGGAAGACCCGCTCGACCTGCTCGAAGACCTTGACCAGGCACTCGGGAAAGTGGGGCTTTGATCGCAAGCCCCTTGCCGCGCATTTGAATCCCGCTACCTTGGTGGCGATGACTCAGGCCGCCATCTCCTCGCTGTTCCAGCATGTCGCGATTACCGCGGGGGTTACCGTACGCGTATCGGTCAATTTCATGCCCGAACAGTCGCGCGTGGGGGCGGGGCGCTGGTTCTGGGTCTACCACATCCGGATTGAGAACGGCCGGGACGAGACGGTGCAGCTGAAGACCCGCCATTGGCGGATCAGCGACTCCAACGGCATGGTGAACATCGTCGATGGCGAGGGCGTGGTGGGGGAAACCCCGATCCTGGCACCGGGCGAGACGCATGACTACGTCTCCGGCTGCGAGCTGACGACCAACATGGGTTCGATGGAAGGCCACTACACCTTCGCCCATGCGGACGGCACGCTGTTCGAAGTGGCGATCCCGCAGTTCCCGCTCGCCGCGCCTGCTGATAGTTCCGTTTAATTCCAAGAACCCGCCTCCGCGGGTTCATCCTCGCTAGACGCGCAGCAAAGCTGCGCCCGCTGCGGGCGGCCGTTCGGCCTTGCGGTCGCTGGTGCGACCGTGTCCCGCACTTGGTATCAAACTGGCGATGTCATCGCCGCCCGGCAGGGCGAAAGCCTAAGGGCCCGGACAGGTCCGCCGCCGCCTGAGGCTAAACAAACCATCACCTTACCCGTGCAGGCGCCACGATCACCGCATTGGCCAGCAGCAGGTCCAGCCCGTCGAGGTAGCCACGCACGGTCGGGTCGTGGGCGAAGCCGATGGCGAGGCCGCGGCCGTTGGCTTCGGCGATCATGTAGGGCTTCCAGGCCATCTGGCGGCGGTTCTCGTCCCACACGTAGCCCGATGCCACCAGCTCGTCCGCCGCGGCATAGCGCACCACGTTGACGCCGTCCGACAGGGTGAGCGGGGTGAGGATCAGCGAGCCATCGGCGAAGACCACCGGCGCGGAACCGTCGTAACCGGCGGCGAGGAAGTTCTCGCCATCGACCACGGTGTTCAGCATTGCGCCGGGCAGGGTGTCCGGACGGCGCGAGGGATCGACGATGGCCTCGCGATAGGTCGCCGCATCGGTGATGGCGGTGCCGGGCGCGGTATCGCCTTCGTCCTCGTCGTCATCGGCCGGCTCGCCGCCCAGCACGGTCTCGCGCTTGGTCGAGAACAGCGCATCGTCCCCGCTGGCAAAGCTCGCCAGCGAGTCGCCGTAGGCTACCAGCACGCCGCCACCGCGCACGTAGCGCGCCAGCGCACCCTGTGCGGCGGAGGGCAGGTCGAAACTGTCGGGAACGATAATCACGTCCCAGTCGGCCAGTTCGGCGCGGGCCACCGTGCCGCTGCGGATCGGTGCGACCGGCAGGCCGAAGCGCTGTTCGATCACATAGCGCGCGGCGCCGGCGGAGAGCGGCGACACGCCGTCATCCCACAGCATGGCCACGCGCGGCATGGCGAGGCGCACGAACTTGTCGCTGCCCAGGTTCGGCCCGTCATCCACCCAGCCGCTTTCCAGCGCTACCGTCTCGGCCCCGATCGAGCGGGCGAGGTCGGTGAGCTGCTGGCCCATGTCCGGGTTGTCGCCGCGCGAGAAGACCACCGTGCCGCGCGGGAACTCGCGGCCGTTGACGGTGAAGGCGGTGTCGGTGGAACGGCCCACCAGGCCGCCCTTCAACGCCTCTGCCACCAGCCGCACCTGGCCGCTGTCGGTCCACGGCACGGCGAGGCCGAAGGCCCCCGGCGACTGGGCCATGTCGGGGATGGAGGACCCGGCCTCCACCAGCGTTCCGGCTGCGGCGGAATTGCATTCGGCGACATCCAGCCCGCTCATCTGCCCGACAGACCATGCGGTGGTGTCGTAGATTTCGTGCGGCAGGTCGCTGGCGCGGCGTTCTTCCTGCCCGTCGATGAAGTCGGCCGGCAGCTCGACGTCGTCATCCAGCAGGCTGCGGATCAGGCGCGCGGTCGGCTGCCGCATGGAAATCGAGAGATAGCCCTGCGGGTAGGAGCGGCCACAGGCGCTGGCCGGGCCTTCCACACGGCCCACGGCGACGCCCTGGTGCGCCAGCCGGCGGGCCAGCGCTTCGGCGTTCCAGCGGCGGTCGGCCAGGTCGATCACGAACCAGCCGGTGCCCACCGCGCCTTGCGCGGCGCTGCGGCGATATTCGGCATAGTCGCGCAGGAACATGTCGGCATTGCGCGCCACCGTTTCCGCCGTTGCCAGCGTGGTGACGAAGTGGTTGCGCACGCCCTCGGCATAGGTGAGCGTCTCGCCATTGCGGCGATCCCACACCAGCCCGCGGGCGGAGGACTGCTCGAAGGTCATCGCGATGGCGCCGTTCAGCGTCGGCCAGGTGTCACCATAGCCGGGATAGAAGGCGTCGAAGACCTCGCGGGTGAAATAGGGCACGCCAAGGCGATCCAGCCAGGCCGCGTTGTTGCGTCCCAGCAGGTCCTGCTTCTGCCGCTGGTCGGCGGTGATGTAGGGGTTGAAGGGATCGGCGCTGGGCGGGAAGAAATAGGTGTCGTCGCCGCTCATCTCGTGCGCGTCGACCAGCACCACCGGCTGCCAGTCGCGCACGGCGGCGACCTTGCCCTGCGTTTCCGGCTGGGTCAGCGCGAACCAGTCGCGATTCATGTCGAACAGGTAGTGGTTGAAGCGCCCGCCCGGCCACGGCTCGTCATGGCCGGCGGTATAGCGGTCGCCGAAGGGGGCGATCCCCAGCTGCTGGTAATAGCCGTTGGTGAAGCGCGCGCGGCCATCGGGGTTCTGCATCGGGTCGATGATCACCACCGAGTTGGACAGGATGGTGTCGACCAGCTCGTCACCCTGCGCGGCGAGCAGGTGGTAGGCCAGCACCAGCGCGGCATCCGAACTGCTGATCTCGTTGCCGTGCACGCCATAGGTGAGCCAGGTCACCGGCAGGCTGTCGGCGGCAGGGGCGCCGCCGGCGGCGATGCGTTGCATGTCGGCCTGGATGTCGTCGATCCGCGCCATGTTCGCTTCGCTGGTCAGGATGGCGTAGACCAGCGGGCGGCCTTCCCAGCTGCGTGCATATTCCACCAGTCGCATGCGTGCGGGGGCGGCCGCAGCCAGCGCCTGCATGTAGTCGATCACCACGTCGGGGCGGGTGATCTGCTCGCCGGAGCGGTGTCCCGCCACTTCTTCCAGCGTCGGAATTGCCGGATCGAAATTGCCGTCCAGCATGCTCTGCGCCGTGGCGGGCGTGGCAATGGTCAGCATGGCGGCGAAAAGGCCGGTAAGCAGGCGAAGCATGCAAGTCTCCCGTGAGTCCCTGAGGCGCCCTGCATGTGCGCGGGGGGAGCCGGGGTCAAGCGCCCAAAGGGTCTACCGGCTTGCCGCCGCGCGCCAGCCAGCCTAGGTGCGGCGACAAGACCATGAAACGCACGCACCTGCCCTTGAACGCCCTACGCGTATTCGATGCCGCTGCCCGGCACCTCTCGTTCACCCGTGCGGCGGACGAGCTGGCGGTGACGCCCGCTGCCGTGGGCCAGCAGATCCGCGCGCTGGAAGACGTGCTCGGCGTGGTGCTTTTTCGCCGTACTTCCAAGGGGCTGGAGCTGACCGACGAGGCCGCCGCCGGTCTCGATTCGCTGCGCGACGGCTTCCTCAAGTTCGAGGAAAGCGTGCAGGCGATGCAGGCGGGGCAAAGCTCTTCCAGCTATGCGATTGCCTGCCCGCGCGAATTCTATGCCCAGTGGCTGGCCCCGCGGCTGGCGGAATTCCGCAAGGCCAATCCCGAAGTCACCGTGCAGCTGACCGCTGACGAGAATGCCGACTTCACCGAGGCGAATCTCGACCTCGCCATCCGGCTGGTCGACGGCCCCGAGGAGCTGGAAGGCGTGCAGCTGGTGCCCGGCTGCAAGGTCTGCGTGGCTGCGCCGGGTGCGCCTGAGGCCTGGATCAGCTGGCCCACCTATGAGCCGCCGGAAGGTGCCGAGGTCGTGCTGCATGTCGGCAATGCCGGGCAGGTGCTGTCCTCCGCCATCGCCGGGCTGGGCCGCGCCTGGCTGCCGCTGCCGCTGGTGGCAGAAGCGCTGGCCGACGGACGGCTGGAAGCGGTCGAGCAGCAGGAAGACTGCCGCCGCGCCTACTGGCTGGTCGCCCCGCGCCCGCAATGGCGCCAGAAGAAGGTCAGGGCGCTGGTGGAATTCCTCACCGCCGATGGCTGATACCCCGGTCCTCAGCACTCCGCGCTTTACCTGCCGCCCGCTGCAGAACGGCGACGACACCGCTCTCTGGCCCGCATTCTCCGACGACGAACACATGCGCTACTGGTCGCGCGCGCCCTTTGGCGATCGCGGCGAGTTTCGCGACTACCTGTTCGACAGCGGCTGGCGCGGGCGGACCTGGGTGGCGGAACCGCGCGAAGGCGGCGCGCCGGTGTTCCGCATGGTCGCCAGCAGCGATCTCGAGGGGGTGGCGGAGATCGGTTATATCCTCGTCCCCGGCAACGAGGGCCGCGGCATTGCCCGCGAATGCCTGACCGCGCTGATCACCCACCTGTTCCGGGTCGAGGGGTTCCACCGCGTGTTTGCCGATGTCGATCCGCGCAATCACCGCTCCAACCGCCTGCTCGAACGGCTCGGCTTCACGCGCGAGGCGCACCTGCGCCACGCGATGAAGACACATATCGGCTGGGCCGACACGTGGTTGTGGGGCCTGCTGGAGGATGAATGGCGCGGGTAGGGCAGATTAAGCTTTGACGCGCTACAACTGATGTGCTGCCAATAGGCGGTTACGCCCGAAACGGGATTGCAGGGGGAATTCTCGATGCTGAAGATCATTCGTTACACCGCGCTGCTGGCAGGCGTCAGCGCCGTGCTTTCACCGCCCGTGCTGGCACAGGTGCGCGACCTCGACGGGGAACGCAGCGACGTGCGCGTTTACCAGGGCCGCATCGATGGTGCCCCGGCGGTGTTTGAAGTCACCGTCCCTGCAGACAGCTCCATGCTGATCGACGTGATCGCCACGGGCGAGCTCGACCCGGTGGTGCGGGTGATGGATGCCAACGGCGAACTGCTGGCCGAGGACGACGATGGCGGCGAGGGCCTGAACTCGCGCGTGCGCATCGCCGGCGAGAACGGCCGCCGCATCACCATCGAGGTCGACAGCTACGATGCCGAATGGGTCGAGGAAGGCGAGACCTACGGCGGCACTTTCGACCTGCGCCTTTCCACCAGCGAATATGTCGAGGTGGCAACCCGCGCGGTGACCTATGGCGCCCGCGAGAGCGGCACCATCGTGGGCGAACCGCATCTCTTCACCATCGAGGGCGTGGCCGGCGAACTGGTCGAAATCGCGCTGGTGGCGCAGGATGACGTGCTCGATCCCTATCTCGAACTGCGCGATGCCGATGGCGAAACGCTGGCCAGCAACGACGACGGCGGCAACGGTCTCAACTCGCTGCTCCGTCATACCTTCGCGGAGAGCGGAACCTATACCATTGTCGCCAGCGGTTACGGCGAAAGCACCGGCGAATACCTGCTGCGCGTGCGCGAGCGGCGCGACAGCATGGTGCAGTTGCCGCTGCAGGTGATCGGCATCGACGACGAGGCCAGCGGCGAACTGGCCTCGGGCTGGGCCGACGGCGAGAGCCTGATGCTGACCTATATCGACTACCAGCTGAGCGAAGAGGCCAAGGCCGCCATTCGCGCGGGCGATGGCGCCGTTACCATCCGCATGAACGCGGTCGATGGCGGCGATCTCGACTTCGGCGGCAGCATCGACCCCTATATCGAGCTGGGCTTCGAAACCCCGCTGGGCTTCGCCGTGGTCGATTCCGACGACGACGGGGCGGGCAGCCTCAATTCGCTGCTGCCGGTCGACCTCGGTCGCCTGGCGGACCAGCCGGCCATGCTGGATGCCCTGCGCATCCGCGCGCAGGGCTATGGCGGATCGGCCGGCGCCTATACGCTGGTGATTACCGAGGGCATGGAAGCGCGCGCGGAATACGACATGGACGCGCCGCCGATCATGATCCCGCCGCCCGCGCCGCGCCCGCGCGACTGACGGCTGGCTTCACGACAAAGAGAAAGGGCGGGGTGTTGGCCCCGCCCTTTTCGTATCAGCCGTCTTCGCCTTCCTCGTCATCCGACGGCGGGGGCGGTCCGAAGCCGGGACGCGGGCCGACGCCGGGATCCCAGTCGAACGGGCGGGCGAAGCGGCTGCGATCGTCGTTCTCGGCGGTCACCGGCTCTTCCAGGCCCTGCGCGATCCGTTCCTGCTGGGCGCGGCTGGCGCTGATGTAGTCGCGCGGCATGTAGTTGCCTTCGTGGCAGGCGTATTCGTAGAACTCGTAGTCGTCGTCGCGCACCCAGGCGAGGCGCGTCGACCACGGCTGGGTGTAGACCTGCGGGTCCGAATAGGTCAGCTCGTGGATGATGGTGTTGGGGCCGGTCATGGTCAGCCGCTCCACCGTCATCGCCTCGGTGCTCATCGGCACGGTGTTGAAGGCGGGCACGTCCAGCGTACCGGTGAACTGCGTCGCCATGTTCAGCGGGGCCGCCGAGCGCGCGTAGACATCCTCGGTGGCGCTATCGCCGGAGACGATGTTGGTCGTCTCGATCACCAGCGTCTTGCCTTCCCACCAGCCGCGCGAATTGCCCATCCAGGCCTCGACCGGCTCGTCCCACTTGGCGGCGTGGGCGGCTTCCTCGCTGTCGTAGATCTTCACCACGCGGGTGCCGAGCATCTCCAGCATGATGGTGATGTAGCCCGGCGACTGGAACACGCGGATGCCGTTGTTGTAGCGGAACGGGTACATCGAGGCGGGGAAGCCGCGCGAGACGCAGCGATCCCAGCTATCGAAATCGTCGACCCAGTCGTAGGCCTGTCCCGGCACCCAGCCCGAACGGCCGGCCTGGAACAGCGCCATGCCCTCGGGCGTCAGGTCGGGCAGCTGGCCGTCGGCGGGCGAGACCAGCATGGCGGTGGACTTGGCCCAGTCGGTGCTGAGGAACCATTCCTCCAGACCTTCCGTGCCGCCGGCGCCGATGCCGCTTTCGTTGGCCTGGGTAAAGTTACCGTCGTTGCCGCGCGCGGCCTGCAGCCGGCGCTCGAATTCCTCGTCGGTCACCCAGAATCGATCGCCATACTGCTCCGGGCGCTGGAACAGGATGCGGCCGTTGTTGATCGGCTCGATCGGCCAGGTGCCGGTGAAGTCGTAATCGCCCCAGGGCAGCCGGTCCGGCTCGTAATCGGTGGGAACCGGCGGCAGCTCGGTCAGGTCGGCGGGACGCTCCTGCGAGACGGCGGGCGCGGTAAGCGCCAGGGCGGCAGTGGTGGCAAGCGCAAGACTGAGACGGCGGATCATTACGTGGTTCTCCCGGACCAAATTGATTTTGTCCGGCGTTGTAATCGGGAATTCTTCGATGGACAAGCCGGGAGGTGGTCGGCGGCAAGGCGCTGCTCATGAATCGACATCGCGGTGACGGAAATGCAAATCCTGTGAAGTGGATGGTGGTTTGTCCCCTGTGGCCACGAGGACGCTTGGCAGGCCGATCAGGGGAATCCAGTGCCATCGCACGGGCATTTCCTTGGGGGGCCTCACGATCCGCGCCAGGCTCGTTTCCACGGAACGTCCGGATTCAAGGGAACAGACAGACCGGCAGTTCCTAGGTCTTTCCCTTCGTGCTTTTTCGAAGCTCGAGACGAGCTTCTCCTTCATGGGCCAGATCAAGGCAGGTGCCCTTGATGTCGTCGGAGAGAGACGAGGCGAGCACGCCGTCAAGGCTGGAATATTTCCAGCTGAATGCACTCCCACTATTCGGCGGATAGGACTTTTTCGTCCTCGGTGGTTTCTTTTCTTTCACGTCTGGCATGTCCTTACCTTCGCAGAAATTGTCGTTTCGCCATGCTGTAGATTGCTCCGCGGCCCACGATCAGGTGATCGAACAGCACGCAGTCGAGCGCCTTGGCGATCGACCGCAGCTTGTGCGTGGCGTCCCAGTCATCGTCGCTGGGAGTGGCATTGCCGGAAGGGTGGTTGTGAACCAGCAGGAAACCCGCGGCCTTCAGTTCGAAGACCCGCTCCATCAGCGGGCGCAGCCGGATTGCCAGCGAATCCCGCGATCCCACCGAAGCCAGGTCCTGCGCCAGCTGGTTACCGTCCTGGGTCAGGTAGATCGCCAGCAGCTTCTCGCTGACTTCGGCCTGCAGGGTGGCGAGCAGGAAGTCCTGGAACTTCTGGTCCTCGACCGAAACCTGCCCGTTTGACAACGCTTCGGAAAAGCCTGCCCGGGAAAGCTGGCTGGCGGCCGTGATGGCATCGCCGACCTGCGGCATCCCGGGCAGGGCTTCCCGGAGCGACTGCGGTGTTGCGTCGAGGATATTGGAAATGTTTCCAAACCGACGGAACAGCAACTGCGACGTCTCGTGGGCCTTGTTGCCCACCAGCGGCGTCAGGAATTGCGCCAGGACCGGTAGGTACCGTAGCGATGAACTCGGACCCGATGCGCCACCAATCCCACACCCAGCGCCATAATCTGCAAGTATGATGGCATCCGGGTCAGGACCAGGTAGGCGATCGGGTCCAGCGTTGGGCTGAGCTCCCTGTTGAAGTGCATCAGGGTCGAGATGATCTGACCAGCAAGCATCCATAGCGGATAGATCCGATTGGCCCGAACCGCGAGGCGTCCCAGAAGGATGAGAACCAGGAGGTCGATCACGAGATGTCCGAGATCGACCTCGCTGTATACGCCGGACTCGGGAAGCAGCAGGTGATAGCCCACATCCATTGCGACCATGCCTGATAATATGGCGCCCGCTTCCTTCTCGGGGCCGTCCCCTCGCCAGAAGGCATATGCCGTCAGGGAGAAGATTATCAGGTACTGGATATAGGCCCGATACTCGATCAGCAGCGCTTCCATGCGGTGATGTCACCTCAATCCCGCGCCGCTGAATCAATGGCTCAGCCCAGCGCTGTGTTTCTCCCGGCGATTTCCAGCTCACCGGTGACCGGGCAACGACCGGGTTCATCCGGCAGTCCCGTGATCTTGGTGAAATCGTCACGCATGGCCTTGTGGACCTTGGTGAGATTGGTCATCGCGTCGACCATCTGCTTCTGCGCTTCCTGCAGGCGGATCACGGCGATCTGTCCCTGGTATTGGGGCAGATCGGTGTCCAGCCGGACATTCAGCATAGACATTTGCAGACGGCTCATAGCGCGAAGAGTTTCATTGGTCATGCGCTCAGCGTCTTCCAGGTCCCTGGCGACACGCGCACCGGCGGCTTCGACGGTCAACATCCATGGCTCTCCAGCGCCCCGGTTGCTCGCACCGGGAAGCGAAGTTCACATCAGAGGGATGGCAAGTCAGGGGGTGATCAGAACAGCCGGCTGAGTTCACCTGCAACGGAGAGCAGGACTAGCATGGCTATGCTGATCGCTACCGCCAGGCCGGCTGCCGCCAACCAGCGGTTGAGCCCGGCGTGCTTGCCATCGAGCACCTCTGGCACCACCCGGGGCTGGAGATCGTCGGCCCAGAAATGCTCCCCGCTCATTTGCAGGGAGTCGGACAGCCGCATCTCCGATTCCGGTAAATGCCGACTGCGCTTATCTGCATCAGCGTTAGCGAAATGGAGATGAAAATTGTTACCTGTAATTTCGTTATAGGTTGCCGCTTCCTCCGGGCGTTCGTCCAGAAAGCGGCGATATTCGCGGGCGAGATCCTTGCGCAGCATGCCGCCGGTCTTGGCGCGCAGCGACTCGATGCGCTGGATAATGGCGGATTCGGAAACGCCGAGCAGGTGCGCGATTTCCTTGCTGGTCCGACCGTCGGCCAGCAATTCCAGCGTCTCGCGCTGCTTCTCCGTGAGATTATCGAATACCGCCCCCAGGGGGGTATCGAGCGTCTCGGCCATCGCGACCTCCAGATTCTTTCGCGTACTGCATATAGCAAAAGTCTAGACAATTGCGAACGTTGGCTTGCAGATTCTGCCGGGGCCTCCGCCGGCGCCCTCGAACGACTTACCGGCGTACTTCTATCGTGGCCTGCGCGCGCAGGTTGCCGACCTGTTCGACGACAGTGCCCTCGCCGGCGGCATCTTCGACCATCAGTTTCACCCACAGGCTGTCGTCATCCTTGAAGAAGGCGGTTTCTCCGGCGGCGCGCAGCGCGTCGAGGCTGGCCTGCTCGGCACCCGAGGCGCTGGCGGCGAAGCCGGGAAGCTCGAAGATCACGAACGATCCCTCGTCCATCTCCCGCAGCGACAGGGCCAGCGTCTCGCGGCCGGTTTCCACCCGCAGCTCGGCCCCGCTGCCGATGGTAGTCTCGCCGATGTATTCGAGCCGGCGGCCGTTGCGCTGGAGGATGATCGGCTCGGCAATCGGGCCGGTCTGGAAGCCGTTGAAGTCGCCGGCGATGCTGAAACGCCCGATGTCTCCGGCGCAGATGGCGGCGTTCCAGCTTGCCCGGATTTCACAGGCGTCTTCGTCGGAGGCAATGCCGTTGTCGATGACGATATAGGCGCCGGGAATGCCGCTGACCGAGCCGTCGAGGTCGCGGAAGGCGGCGCTCTTGTAGGCGGCGCTGCGGCCGTAGTCGGACGCCCAGCGGCGCTGGATCTGCGGGAAGCTGACCGGTTGGGCGTTGACGAAGGTCAGGCCCTCGACCGAGTTCTCGGTGCTCATCCCGAAGCTGGTGTAGAGCAGGTAGGACAGCGCCCCCGCGTCGCGCTGCGCGTTCGGCTGGTAGTTCACGAAGGTGGTGTTCACCACTTCATGGTGGAAATCGTAGTACTCGTAACCGCGGATCGGGAAATCGGCGGCGGCGGCCGGCAGGCTGCGGCCATAGGCGATCTCTTCCGGCGTGCGCGGGTTGCCGACATTGTCGCTCTCGCCGACGAACAGCGAATCGACCACGCGCGAGGTGAAGGGCGCGATGCCGGGAATGCCCGAGGCATGGGTGAAGCCGATGGCGTTATCGGCCAGCTTCAGGTTGGTGTAGAGATGGTACTCGCCGCGACCCCAGATGGCGCCGTTGCGGTTCTTGTAGCCGGTGAAGTCGTCGAAATGGGCGATCACCAGCTCGCTGCTGGTGTCCGTGGGATCGGCGTAGCTGGTCAGGTTCGGCCCGGCGATGCCGAAGGTGCCCTCGGCATTGGGCCCGCGGTCGAGCATCAGCCCGTCGAAGTTGGAATGCGCCACATTGCCGCGGAATTCGCGCAGGGTCATCCGGCCGGGCCAGGTGTTGGCGCTGATCTCGGTTCCTTCGAAGGCCCCGGTCGGATGGGTCGGGAAGGCCATCCAGAAGCCGATCTGGTCGGAACCCGCCGCCACGTTGTCGCGGTAGATGTTGTCCGGGTTGGTGATCCAGAAGGTGGACACGGTGTTGTCCGAGGGGATCAGCACATGCTCGGACTGCTGGCCCAGCGTGTTCTGGTGCGGCAGTGTCAGGTTCGTGGGTTCGCACGGCAGCGTGGGATGGCACTTGGTCTGGATGCCGAGGTTGCGGATGAACTGGTTGCCGGTCTCGATCCCGTCCTCGAGGAAGAAGCAGTGGCCGACCGTGTTGAAGGTGACGTTGTTCTCGATCCGCGCGTTGTTGGTGCCGTGCACGGTGACGCAGCGGTTGAAGCTGTCGTGGATGGCGGAGTTGCGGACGTACTGGCCCTGGCCCTCGCCGATCAGGTGCCAGTGGATCGGGTAGCGAGCCAGCGTCAGGTGCTGGCCCATGCGGTTGAGCTCGACCCCCGAGACGAACATGCGCGAGCCGGCCATGGCCATGATGTGTCCGCCGAAATAGCTCTCTTGTGAGTCCTCCGACGACTGGATCAGGATGTTGCGGGTCAGCAGGCCGACCTCGCCGCGCTCGTCGACGCCGAAGGTGATCTCGCCGAAGTGCATGTACTCCAGCGGCGCGTCGAGCGTGACCAGGTTGCCGTCGATGGCGGTGATGCGGCGTCGCTCGGCCTGGCGCGGGTCGAAGTCGGTCGAGGCGAGCACGATCTCGTCGCCCGGGCGCCAGCCCGAGGCATCGAGCACCTCGATCTGCGTGGCGCCCGCCTCGGCGGTGCGCGCCAGCTTGCTCCAGGCGTTCTCGCGGTCGCCATGCAGGCTGAGCGTGCCGCCCATCAGCATGATCCCGCGATCGCCCATGGTGTTGATGTCCTCGCCCGGCACGGTGTCGGTGAGGGTGATGGTGGCATTGGAGGTGTGCGGAGCATCCGCCGTGCCGATCTCCAGCGCGCCGCCGCGCACGTAGATCCACTCGGTCGCCAGCGCCAGGTCGTGCTCGTTCGAGAAGGTCAGCTTGCCGTCGATGGTGAGGCTGCGCAGGGCCGGCGGGCTGACGTCGAGCACCACCTCGGTCCCGCGCGCGATGGTCACCGCCTCGCCTTCGCCCGGCACTTCCCCCGATGGCCAGGTCGCCGGATCGGACCAGCGCGCCGGACCCTCCTGGGCCTGCGCGCCGGTGGCGAACAGGAGCATGGCCGGCAAGGCCAGGCAGACAGACCGCAGGCGAGCGTGAATAGGCATGTTCGTAAATCCCCTCCGTCGGGGACTCCCGATCCCCGCACCCTCTCGTTGGCGCATATCCTTGCAGCGACTTGGCCACTTGCCAAGACGCTATGCGTCGCGATTTGTAACTGCGGCGGACAGGCAAGGCACAGGGTGGCCGCGTGGCCTTGCGGTCGGCGTTCGCCAACCGGGCCTCATTCTTCCTCCAGCATGCGGCGGGTTTCCTCCTCGCGCAGGCGCATGGCTTCCAGCTTCAGGTTGAGGCTTTCGAGCACGCTCTCCTCCTCCGCCTCGGCCTCGGCGCGCATGTCGGCCAGCACCTCTGCGCGGATGCGTTCGTAGAGGGGGTGGCCGGGCCGCACGTCGGAGCCATAGCGATCCGCGCGGCGGTGGCGCAGGAAGAACATCACCAGCGCCTCGTTATGCCGCCGCTCGGTGCCGACCAGCTTGCCGGCGGAGACGACCATGCGCTCCTCCCCTGCAATCGCGCGGGCGAGGGCGCAGTCCTCCAGCCGGGCGATACCGCGATCCACCGCCATGTCCCAGGCGGCGCGAAATTCCTCGGCCCCCGGCTTCTGCCGCAGCTTGTAGAGCGCCTCCATGCTCGCCCCGATATGCTTCGCTGCGTGGGTGACGATGCCGGTGGCGGCGAGATGGGCGATGAACCTGCGCTGCCGATCCGGCGTGATGGAGTTCCTGCGCGGAGCCACATGCGGCACCGGCGCGAAATCGAGCAGCGGATCGTCAGCGGACAGCGCCTCTGGCGGAGCGGTGACGTAGCTGGTGCCCCGCGCCCGCTCACGCGACTTTGGCAGCTCGTCACAAGCGGGGAGGGTCGGAACTGGTGGTTCGTCTACAGGGGGAGGGTCCTCGGGCGCATCATCAGAAGACAGCCGCGGCGTGGCGCGGGGGCGGGAGGGGAGGTTCTGGTGCGACATGGTCGCGGGTGGAGCAGAGGTGGGAGGTTGTAGGGAAGGCTAGAAGCGCAGTGCTAGAACAATATGTGTACAAAGCCGTTAATACTATTCAATTTCAGATATATCTCTGTTATCCGATGGTCACATTCTGGGGGCAGGATATGCGTGAGAACAAGCTTAAGCACTTGGAGTTCGTTCAAGGTGTGATCAATCGCCTCTCGACGAATTCCTTCCTCCTTAAGGGCTGGAGTGTGGGTCTGGCTTCGGCGCTTTTTGCGTTGGCATCCTTCGAATCCAAGCCGGAATTCTTGTATTTGGCTTTAATTCCTGCGCTCATCTTTTGGGGTTTGGATGGTTATTGTCTATGGCAAGAAAGACTCTTTCGCGCTCTATTTAATGAGATACGTATAAAGGATGAGAATGATACGGATTTTGATATGAATACAGAGAGAGTCAAAGGTAAAGCTAGTTGGATCGGTTCCGTTTTCTCGATCACTTTGATCCCGTTTCATGGCGCAATTGCCGGAGCTATTATCATCGTGAAGTATATTGGTGTGCAATAGGGGGTAAGTGTGGCGAGGCGAGTCTTTTTCAGTTTTCACTACGCAAGGGATGTTCGGCGGATACAACAAGTGCGCCAGTCTTGGGTCGTTAGACCGGGTGGGGAGGCACAGCCCTTTTATGACGCGGCTGAATTTGAGCAAGCTAAGCGGCGTGCTGGTGGTATCGAGGCTTGGATTGAAGAGCAGCTTAAGGGCACCTCGGTCACGGTCGTGCTTTATGGTGCTGAAACTCACTTACGGGAGTGGGTTGGCTATGAAATCAAGCGCAGCCATGAACTTGGGAAGGGCATGCTTGCCATCGACATTCATAGCATTCGCGATCCACAACATGGAGCAGATGTTGCTGGGCCTAACCCCCTTTCAAACTGGCACATTACGGCTGGTGGACGCAGAACCTACTTAAATGAAATTTACGCTAACTATGACTGGGTTCGGGACAATGGCTACCAAAATATGCCCCAGTGGATAGAGCAAGCGGCTCGAAATGCGGGTAGATAGACGTGGCATTTAATTACTCAACACTCAGAAATGCCGCTGGAATGCGCGAAGTGATCGTGGCGAAATCGATCAATGAGGCGCAAATATTAGGTCGAAAAACTGCTTTTCTATGTCACAGCCATAGAGACAAAACTCTTGTTGAGGGTTTTGTGAAGCACGTACAGAATAAGGGATGGCGGATTTACATTGATTGGATGGATACAACTCTGCCTTCCAAGCCAAATCGTACGACTGCTTCGAAGATTCAGTTGAAGATTCGGACCACAGATTTTTTCATATTCCTTGCGACACACAATTCCATGGCTTCGAGATGGTGCCCTTGGGAGATAGGTTATGCTGACGGCGTAAGGTCGCTTGATACAATCTTGATTGCTGAGACTCGAGACGATGCTGGCAACTATCATGGGAATGAGTATTTGGGCCTGTACCGCAGGTTGAGTTTTGACACTGCAGGCACATTGCGGGTTTGGGGACCCGGAACTACGACCGGTGGGATCAAAGTGTCAGACTTGTAAGAGTCCTTTTTTGTCCTTGGATCCGCACCCAGTTCAACCATTCATCCCCCAACCAAACTTTGCCCCAGCGCAAAGCCATCCCCTTCAAACTCCGTCAAAAGGCAATCTCCGAAGCGGGTGTCGGACGCCACGAAGGAGATTGCAGATGAAGCGTGCGCTGATGGTGATCGGGCTGGCCTGTGCCGCCCCTCTCACACTGACCGCCTGTGCGGACCACATGGTCTATCGCGCGGGCATGACCTGGTACAGCCACCCCTATGCTGTGTGGTACGATGGCTATTACGGCCCGCTCTACGACGGCTACTGGGGCACCGACGGCTATTTCTATTTTCGGATCGACTTCTACAGCGCCTTCCGCCGGGCGCCGCCGGGACACTTCTTCCGCCAGCGGCCCAATCGCGAGCGCGAGCGGTACCGGTTCTACGAAGGCAGCGTCCGGCAGCCTCCGCCGGGCACGCGCCTGCCCAACTATCCGGGGCCGGGCGACGATCGCCGGGGCCGCGGGCGCGGATCGGACTGAACGCCCTCGGCGGCGCGCACTTGACCGGTGTAGGATTCCACACTAAGTGCGCGCCCATCCGAGGCCGCTCCCGTAGCGAGTCCCCGGCCAGATAGAGCTGAACATTGCCGGTCATGTCCCGGGGCTCCCCACGCGGTGAGCCCTTTTCTATTGGAGCGGAAACGCTCGGGGCAGCCGTCAAAGTAACCCGGTGCCAAGGTTTCCGGGTGGAGCGTTTCAGGCTCGCGCGAATGGTCGCCAGGCCCTCCCGATGGCGGAGCGGCTGAGGCCCGTTTGCACGATCCCGATACATTCCGCCCGGCAAGCCGGAAGCATCACCAAACAGGTGAAGTGAAAACTAATGCCGACTATTAACCAGCTAGTGCGCAAGCCGCGCAAGCCGATCGTCAAGAAGAGCAAGTCTGCGGCGATGGAATCCGCCCCGCAGAAGCGCGGCGTCTGCACCCGCGTCTACACGACGACCCCGAAGAAGCCGAACTCGGCGCTGCGCAAGGTGGCCAAGATCCGTCTGACTAACCAGCGCGAAGTCATCGCCTATATCCCGGGCGAAGGCCACAACCTGCAGGAACACTCCGTGGTGCTGATCCGCGGCGGCCGTGTGCGCGACCTTCCCGGTGTGCGTTACCACGTGCTGCGCGGCGTGCTCGACACGCAGGGTGTGAAGGACCGCAAGCAGAGCCGTTCGAAGTACGGCGCGAAGCGTCCGAAGTAAGATTTCCCTCTCCAGGAGTATAAGAGATGAGTCGTCGTCGTCGTCCCGAGAAGCGGGAAATCCTGCCTGATCCGAAGTTCGGTGATCAGGTGCTGTCGAAGTTCATGAACAACCTGATGCTGGACGGCAAGAAGGCCGTGGCGGAAGGTATCGTGTACAGCGCGCTGGACACTGTCGAAGCCAAGGCCAAGACCGATCCGGTGCAGCTGTTCCACGAAGCGCTGAACAATGTGAAGCCGCAGGTCGAAGTGCGCAGCCGCCGTGTCGGTGGTGCCACCTACCAGGTGCCGGTCGAGGTTCGCCCCGAGCGTGCCCAGGCGCTGGCCATCCGCTGGCTGATCGGTGCCGCGCGCGGTCGTGCGGAAACCACCATGAGCGCGCGCCTCTCGGCCGAGCTGATGGATGCCGCCAACAACCGTGGCAACGCCGTCAAGAAGCGCGAAGACACGCACCGCATGGCGGACGCCAACCGCGCCTTCAGCCACTACCGCTGGTAAGGCGTGCCGCTTGCAGGGCCGGGGCCTTGGTCCCGGTCTTCAAGCGGTCACATTGCATATTATATGGGGCGCGACCCGATCGTCCCCCGAAACCTGAGGAATTGAACATGGCCCGCGACTATCCGCTGGAGCGCTATCGCAATATCGGCATCATGGCGCACATCGATGCCGGCAAGACCACCACGACCGAGCGTATTCTCTACTACACCGGCAAGTCCTACAAGATCGGCGAAGTGCACGATGGTGCCGCGACGATGGACTGGATGGAGCAGGAGCAGGAACGCGGCATCACCATCACCTCGGCTGCGACGACCACCTTCTGGTCGGCCGAAGATGGCCAGGGTCCGAAGCACCGCATCAACATCATCGACACCCCGGGCCACGTTGACTTCACCATCGAAGTCGAACGCTCGCTGCGCGTGCTCGACGGCGCGGTCGCCGTGTTCGACGGCGTGGCCGGCGTTGAGCCGCAGTCCGAAACCGTGTGGCGCCAGGCGGACAAGTACAAGGTTCCGCGGATGTGCTTCATCAACAAGTTGGACCGTACCGGTGCCGACTTCTACTACTGCGTGCAGTCGATCATCGATCGTCTCGGCGCGACCCCGCTGGTGCTGTACCTGCCGATCGGCGCGGAAAGCGACCTGAAGGGCGTCGTCGACCTGGTGAACATGCGCGGCATCGTCTGGGAAGACGAAAGCCTGGGCGCGAAGTTCAACTACGTCGACATCCCGGCCGACCTCGCCGACAAGGCTGCCGAATATCGCGAAAAGCTGGTCGAGACTGCCGTTGAGCAGGACGATGACGTGATGGAAGCCTACCTGGAAGGCGAAGAGCCCGACGCTGCCACGCTGAAGCAGCTGATCCGCAAGGGCACCATGGCACAGGCTTTCGTGCCCGTGCTGTGCGGCTCGGCGTTCAAGAACAAGGGCGTCCAGCCTTTGCTCGACGCCGTGGTCGACTACATGCCGTCGCCGCTGGACGTTCCGGCCATCAAGGGCGTGCTGCCCGGCGAAGACGGCAAGGAAGAAACGCGCCCGTCGTCCGACGACGAGCCGTTCTCGGCGCTGGCCTTCAAGATCATGAACGACCCGTTCGTCGGCTCGCTGACCTTCACCCGTATCTACTCGGGCAAGCTGTCCAAGGGCACCGTGCTCAACTCGGTGAAGGACAAGCGCGAGAAGATCGGCCGCATGCTGCTGATGCACTCCAACAACCGTGAGGACATCGAAGAAGCATTCGCCGGCGACATCGTCGCCATCGCGGGCCTCAAGGAAACCACCACCGGTGATACCCTGTGCGCCCCGAACGCGCCGATCATCCTCGAGCGGATGGAATTCCCCGATCCGGTTATCGAGCTGTCGGTGGAACCGAAGACCAAGGCCGACCAGGAAAAGATGGGCGTCGCCCTCAACCGCCTGGCTGCCGAGGACCCCAGCTTCCGCGTGTCGACCGACCACGAAAGTGGCCAGACGATCATCAAGGGCATGGGCGAACTGCACCTCGACATCCTCGTCGACCGCATGAAGCGCGAGTTCAAGGTCGAGGCCAACGTCGGTGCGCCGCAGGTGGCCTATCGTGAATCGCTCGGTCGCGAGATCGAAGTCGACTACACCCACAAGAAGCAGTCGGGTGGTTCGGGTCAGTTCGGTCGCGCCAAGTGCGTGTTCGTCCCCGGCGAACGCGGCCAGGGCATCATTTTCGAAGACGAGATCAAGGGCGGCAACATTCCGCGCGAATACATCCCGTCGGTCGAAAAGGGCATCCGCGAGCAGGCCGAAAGCGGCTATCTCGTCGGCTTCCCGATCATCGACTTCACCATCCGCCTGGTGGACGGCGCCTACCACGACGTCGACTCCAGCACGGTGGCCTTCGAAATCACCGGTCGCGGCGCCATGCGCGAAGCGGCTGAGCGCGGCGGCATCAAGCTGCTCGAGCCGGTGATGAAGGTTGAAGTCGTTACGCCGGAAGAGTTCATGGGCGACGTCATCGGCGACCTGAACTCGCGTCGTGGCCAGATCCAGGGCACCGACAGCCGCGGCAACGCACAGGTTGTCGAGGCCCACGTGCCGCTGGCCAACATGTTCGGCTACGTCAACGAGCTGCGTTCGTTCACCCAGGGCCGCGCCCAGTACACGATGCAGTTCAGCCACTATGACGAAGTTCCGTCGAACGTGGCGCAGGAGATCAAGGAGAAGCTTGCCTAAGCAGAGGCAAGCGTCTAGGGGCGGCGCCTGATTCAGCGGGTGCCGCCAATTCTCCCGCAGGGATTCAATTTCAAGCAGAGGTTATTTGAAAAATGGCTAAGGAAAAATTCGAGCGCAATAAGCCGCACTGCAACATCGGCACCATCGGTCACGTCGACCACGGCAAGACCACGCTGACTGCCGCTATCACCAAGGTGATGGCCGAGACCTACGGCGGTGCTGCTGTCGACTTCGCAAACATCGACAAGGCTCCGGAAGAGCGCGAGCGCGGCATCACCATTTCGACCGCGCACGTCGAATACGAAACCGACAAGCGTCACTATGCGCACGTCGACTGCCCGGGTCACGCCGACTACGTGAAGAACATGATCACCGGTGCTGCCCAGATGGACGGCGCTATCCTGGTTGTGAACGCTGCTGACGGCCCGATGCCGCAGACCCGCGAACACATCCTGCTGGCCCGTCAGGTCGGTGTGCCGGCTCTGGTCGTGTACCTGAACAAGGTCGACCAGGTCGACGACGAGGAAATCCTCGAGCTGGTCGAACTGGAAGTGCGCGAGCTGCTGTCCAGCTACGACTTCGACGGCGACAACATCGCCATCGTCAAGGGTTCGGCCCTGGCCGCCCTCGAAGGTCGTGACGACGAAATCGGCAAGAACTCGATCATCGAACTGATGAACGCTGTCGACGAGCACATCCCGCAGCCGGACCGTCCGGTCGACAAGCCCTTCCTGATGCCGATCGAAGACGTGTTCTCGATCTCGGGTCGTGGTACGGTTGTCACCGGCCGTGTCGAAACCGGCGTTGTCAACGTTGGCGACGAAGTCGAAATCGTTGGTATCCGCGACACGCAGAAGACCACCGTCACCGGCGTGGAAATGTTCCGCAAGCTGCTCGACCGTGGTGAAGCCGGCGACAACATCGGCGCCCTGCTGCGCGGCACCGGCCGTGACGACGTGGAGCGTGGCCAGGTTCTGGCCAAGCCGGGTTCGGTTACCCCGCACACCGAATTCAGCGCCGAAGTCTACGTGCTGTCGAAGGACGAAGGTGGCCGTCACACGCCGTTCTTCGCCAACTACCGCCCGCAGTTCTACTTCCGCACCACCGACGTGACCGGCGAAGTGATCCTCCCCGAGGGCACCGAGATGGTCATGCCGGGTGACAACGTCACCATCGGTGTGAAGCTGATCGCTCCGATCGCCATGGACGAAGGCCTCCGCTTCGCTATCCGCGAAGGCGGCCGTACCGTCGGCTCGGGCGTGGTCGCCAAGATCACCAAGTAATCGGCTCGCGCCGACCGGCGCGAAAGGATTGAAAAAGCGGCCCGGTTCTCCCCGTGAGAGCCGGGCCCTTTTTATGAAGGCTGCCTTCCGCAACCCACGCTTTGGCGCGGCGAGGGGAGGTGACCGGAAAATGACGCATTTCGGGGGTTGTCAGGTGACCCTCTCCTCCGTATATGCGCGCCCACAGCGAGAGAGATTCGTCTCTCTGGCAACGAAATTTACGGGAGGCCGCCCGTTCCGGGAAACCGGGTCAAGCGGGGCGGGCCTTTTTGTTTTGGGGGTTTCGGCCTCCTTGGCTCTTTCGCATCGGTAGTGGAATTATGGACGCACAGAATATTCGTATTCGCCTCAAGGCCTTCGATCACCGCGTGCTCGACCAGGCAACTGGCGAGATTGCGGACACCGCACGTCGCACTGGCGCGCTTATCCGTGGTCCGATTCCCCTTCCGACGCGTATCGAGAAGTTCACCGTGAACCGCGGCCCGCACATCGACAAGAAGTCGCGCGAGCAGTTCGAGGTGCGCACCTACAAGCGGCTGCTCGACATCGTGCAGCCCAACGCCCAGACGGTCGACGCGCTGATGAAGCTGGACCTGGCCGCAGGCGTGAACGTCGAAATCAAGCTGGCCTAAGCCGCGCTTTCGACCGGTCCATCTGGCAGGACCTTAAACGGCCGGAGAATTTCGGGGCTCCATATGGCCCCGCCGGATCGCAAGACCGGCAAGACATAGGAATACCGCCGGATTGATCCGGGCTGCGTTCCCCGTCTCGCTCAATCGACACCCTGTCGTGCGAGCATTTCAGCCCGGACGGGGCTCGCATCAAAACTTGGGCTGGCAAGCACCTGGGGATGGTCCCCTTGTGCCTCTGTGAAGGAGTTAGGATCATGCGCACTGGCGTGATCGCGAAAAAAGTCGGGATGACCCGCCTGTTCCAGGAGGACGGCCGCCACGTGCCGGTTACCGTCCTGTCGCTGGAAGGCTGTCAGGTTACCGGAAATCGTACGGCCGATCGCGACGGCTACTACTCGGTGCAGCTCGGCGCCGGCGAAGCGAAGCAGAAGAACGTTGCCAAGCCGCAGCGTGAAGCCTTCGCCAAGGCCGAAGTCGGCCTGAAGCAGAAGGTCGCCGAATTCCGCGTCGAGAACGAAGATGGCCTGCTGCCGGTTGGCGCTACCATCACTGCCGATCACTTCGTCGCTGGCCAGAAGGTCGACATCACGGGTCACACCGTGGGTAAGGGCTTTGCCGGCGCCATGAAGCGTTGGGGCTTCGGCGGTCTGCGCGCCACGCACGGCGTGTCGATCTCGCACCGTTCGCACGGTTCGACGGGTAACCGCCAGGATCCGGGCAAGGTGTTCAAGAACAAGAAGATGGCCGGCCACATGGGCGACCGTCAGCGCACCCAGCAGAACCTGGAAGTCGTGCGCACCGACGCCGAGCGCGGCCTGATCTTCGTGAAGGGCTCTGTGCCCGGTTCGAAGAACGGCTGGCTGCTGGTGAAGGACGCCGTCAAGCTGCCGCTGCCTGAAGGCGTTCCGTTCCCGGGTGCCATGCGCCGCAATGCTGCCGAGACCGCTTCGGAAGATGCGGCCCCCGGCATGGTGGAGCCCGCAGCCGAGCACGCCGTGAACCCCGAAGTTTCGCCCGCGCAGCAGGAAGAACTGCTGCAGTCGCAGGAAGCCGGTGCCGACACCGCTCCCGCCGCGAGCGAAGAGAGCAACGCCCCCGAAGCCGATACCGGCTCGGACGAGAACAAGGAGGGCTGATCCGTGAAGGTGAAGGTCCAGAAAATCGACGGCAAGGCTGCTGGCGACGTCGAGCTGAACGATGCCGTGTTCGGTGTCGAGCCGCGTGCTGACATCCTGCACCGCGTTGTGACGTGGCAGCTGGAAAACCGCCGCGCGACGGCCCGTCCGACGCGCGAGCGTTCGGACGTTGCCCGTACCGGCAAGAAGTGGGGCCGCCAGAAGGGTTCGGGTGGCGCTCGCCATGGCGACCGTGGCGCTCCGATCTTCATCGGCGGCGGCAAGGCCCACGGTGCGCGCAAGCGTGACTTCGAGCAGTCGCTCAACAAGAAGGTCCGCGCACTTGGTCTGAAGATGGCCCTGTCGAGCAAGGCGAAGGACGGCCTGGTCGTCGTCGACACGCTCGAGCTGAAGGACGCCAAGACCAAGGCTCTGAAGGGTCACTTCGACAAGAACGGCTGGAACGGCAAGGTGCTGGTCATCGGCGGCGAGAGCGTCGACGACGGCTTCGCCAAGGCTGCCCGCAACCTGCCGGGCGTGGACGTGCTGCCGGCTGTCGGCGCGAACGTCTACGACATCCTCAACCACGACACGCTGGTCCTGACCAAGGACGCTGTCGAAAAGCTGGAGGCGCGCTTCAATGGCTAAGAAGCAGGAAATCGACGCGCGTCACTACGACGTGATCCTTGCGCCGCACATCACCGAGAAGGCGACGTTGCTCTCCGAGAACAACGCCGTGGTCTTCAAGGTGGCGGGCGACGCAACCAAGCCGCAGATCAAGGAAGCGGTCGAGGCGCTGTTCGACACCAAGGTGAAGAGCGTCAACACGATCGTGTCCAAGGGCAAGACCAAGCGTTGGAAGGGCAAGCCCTACAAGCGGACCGACACGAAGAAGGCAATCGTGACCCTCGCCGAGGGCGCGAACCAGATCGACATCACCGAAGGCGTGGGCTGATCCGATGGCACTGAAAACATACAATCCGACTAGCCCGGCCCGCCGTGGCCTCGTCCTGGTCGACAAGACCGGCCTCCACAAGGGTGGCCCGGTCAAGTCGCTGACCGAGGGCAAGACCAAGACCGGCGGCCGCAACAACAAGGGTCATGTGACCTCGCGCGGCAAGGGCGGCGGCAACAAGCAGAAGTACCGCTTCATCGACTTCAAGCGTCGCAAGTGGGACATGGAAGCTACCGTGGAGCGGATCGAATACGATCCCAACCGCACCGCTTTCATCGCGCTCATCAAGTACGACGACGGCGAGCTGTCCTACATCATCGCGCCGAACCGTCTCGCTCCGGGTGACAAGGTCATCGCCGGCGAGAAGGTCGACACGAAGCCGGGCAACGCGATGCTGCTGGGCCAGATGCCCGTCGGCACGATCTGCCACAACGTCGAGATGAAGCCGGGCAAGGGCGGCCAGATCGCCCGTTCGGCCGGCACCTATGTGCAGCTGGTCGGTCGTGACCGCGGCATGGTCATCGTCCGCCTGAACAGCGGTGAGCAGCGTTACCTGCGCGCCGATTGCATGGGCACGGTCGGTGCGGTGTCGAACCCCGACAACCAGAACCAGAACCTGGGCAAGGCCGGTCGTCGCCGTCACATGGGCATCAAGCCGCTGACGCGCGGTGTCGCCAAGAACCCGGTCGACCACCCGCACGGTGGTGGTGAAGGCCGCACTTCGGGTGGCCGTCATCCGGTGACCCCGTGGGGCAAGCCGACCAAGGGCGCCCGTACCCGCAAGAACAAGCAGACGGACAAGATGATCATCCGTTCGCGTCACGCGAAGAAGAAGAGGTAAGGACTCATGGCACGTTCCGTCTGGAAAGGTCCGTTTGTCGAGCTGAGCCTTCTGAAGAAGGCGCAGGAAGCGCAGGAAGCGAACAGCACCAAGCCGATCAAGACCTGGTCGCGCCGTTCGACCATCCTGCCCGATTTCGTCGGCCTGACTTTCAACGTCTACAATGGGCAGAAGTTCGTGCCCGTCTCGGTCAACGAGGAAATGGTCGGTCACAAGCTTGGCGAGTTCGCGCCCACGCGCAACTTCCCGGGCCACGCTGCCGACAAGAAGGGTAAGCGATAATGGGCAAGGCTAAGTCTCCCCGCCGCGTCGGCGAGAACGAGGCGCTGGCTGTCGGGACCACCATCCGTGGTTCCGCGCAGAAGCTGAACCTCGTGGCTGCGCTGATCCGTGGCAAGAAGGCCGAGGAAGCGATGAACATCCTCTCCTTCTCCAAGCGCGCGATGGCCAAGGACGCACAGAAGGTGCTCGCCTCGGCAATCGCCAACGCCGAGAACAACCACGACCTCGACGTCGACGCCCTCGTCGTCGCCGAGGCATCGGTCGGCAAGTCGATCACCATGAAGCGGTTCGCTACCCGCGGCCGTGGCAAGTCCACGCGCATCCTCAAGCCGTTCAGCCGGCTGCGGATCGTCGTTCGCGAAGCAGAAGAGGCGTAAGATGGGTCAGAAGAGCAATCCGATCGGTCTGCGCCTGCAGATCAACCGCACCTGGGACAGCCGGTGGTACGCCGAAGGCGGCGAATACGCCAAGCTGCTCAAGGAAGACATCGAGATCCGCAAGTACATCATCGAGAACCTGCCGCAGGCAGCGATCTCGAAGGTGGTGATCGAGCGTCCGGCCAAGCTGTGCCGCGTGTCGATCTACGCTGCGCGTCCGGGTGTCATCATCGGCAAGAAGGGCGCAGACATCGAAAAGCTGCGCGCCAAGCTGTCGACCATGACCGAAAGCGAAGTGAAGCTGAACATCGTCGAGATCCGCAAGCCGGAAATCGACGCCAAGCTCGTCGCCCAGGGCGTGGCTGACCAGCTGGTTCGCCGTGTCGCTTTCCGTCGCGCGATGAAGCGCGCCGTGCAGTCCGCGCTGCGTCTGGGTGCCGAAGGCATCAAGATCGTCTGCGGCGGCCGTCTCGGCGGTGCGGAAATCGCTCGTGTCGAATGGTATCGCGAAGGCCGTGTGCCGCTGCACACCCTGCGCGCCAACGTCGACTATGCCGAAGCCGAGGCGCTGACCGCCTACGGCATCATCGGCATCAAGTGCTGGATCTTCAAGGGCGAGATCTTCGCTCACGATCCGATGGCCCAGGACCGCCTGATGATGGAAGCCCAGACTTCGGGCGTCCGTCCGGCGCGCTAAGGTAGAGAACGATGCTGCAACCGAAGAAAACCAAGTTCCGCAAGGCGTTCAAGGGCAAGATCCACGGCAAGGCCAAGGGCGGTACCGACCTGAACTTCGGGTCGTACGGTCTGAAGGCTCTCGAGCCGGAGCGTATTACCGCGCGCCAGATCGAAGCTGCCCGTCGTGCGATCACGCGTCACATCAAGCGTCAGGGACGCCTGTGGATCCGCGTGTTCCCCGATGTGCCGGTTTCGAAGAAGCCCGCCGAAGTGCGTCAGGGTAAGGGTAAGGGCTCGGTCGAATACTGGGCTGCCCGCGTGAAGCCCGGCCGCATCCTGTTCGAGCTCGACGGTGTTCCCGGCCCGCTGGCCGCCGAAGCCTTTAGCCGCGCGGCGATGAAACTGCCGATCAAGACCAAGGTCGTTGCCCGCATGGGTGACACCTCGCACCTGGGAGCCTGACCATGGCTGACAAGAGCAAGACCGAAGACCTGCGCACCAAGACCGACGACCAGCTCGCCGAAGCGCTGACCATGCTCAAGAAAGAGCAGTTCAACCTGCGCTTCCAGGCTGCGACCAACCAGCTGGAAGGTCCGGCCCGCGTGCGCGAAGTCCGTCGTGAGATCGCGCGCATCAAGACGCTTCAGGGCGAACGCGCCCGTGAAGCTGCGAAGGCGTAAGGAGTAGACAATGCCGAAGCGTATCCTGATCGGGACTGTCACCTCCGACAAGACCGACAAGACCGTGACCGTGAAGGTCGAACGCCGCGTGAAGCACCCGCTGTACGGGAAGATCATCAAGCGTTCGAAGAAGTATCACGCGCACGACGAGAACAACGAGTATGTCGTTGGCGACAAGGTCCGGATCGAGGAGACGAAGCCGATCTCCAAGACCAAGACCTGGGCGGTGAAGGACCGCATCGCCGCGAGCAAGGGTCAGGCTGTCGAAGCCGACCTGGACGTTGCCGAAGCCAAGCCGACCGGTGCTCCGGAGGACAAGCAGTCCGCCGCCAAGCCCGCCAAGGCCGAGGCAGAAGCCGAAGCTTGATAATTCGCTCCCCGCGCAGGCGGGGGGCAGACGTTAGGAACTGCCGGACTGGTTCCGGCAAGCCAATTGAGAAGGAACCGGATCGATGATCCAGATGCAATCCAATCTCGACGTCGCGGACAACAGCGGCGCGAAGCGCGTCCAGTGCATCAAGGTGCTGGGCGGGTCGAAGCGTCGTACCGCGTCTGTCGGCGATGTGATCGTGGTTTCCGTCAAGGAAGCCCAGCCGCGCGCCCGCGTGAAGAAAGGCGACGTTCACCGTGCGGTGATCGTGCGCACCAAGAAGGACGTCCGTCGTCCCGATGGCAGCGTGATCCGCTTCGACAGCAACGCCGCGGTTCTCGTGAACAAGAGCGAGGAGCCGATCGGCACCCGTATCTTTGGCCCGGTCGTGCGCGAACTGCGCGGCAAGGGCTTCATGAAGATCATCTCGCTCGCGCCGGAGGTGCTGTAATGGCTTCTGCTAAGATCAAGAAGGGCGACACCGTCGTCGTGCTTTCGGGCAAGGACAAGGGCCAGACCGGTACGGTCCAGCAGGTCCTGCCGAAGGACGGCAAGGTCGTGGTCGAGGGCGTCAACGTGATGACCCGCCACCGCAAGCCTTCGCAAGCAAACCCGCAGGGCGGCATCGATCGCATGCCCGCCCCGATGGCAATCTCCAAGGTTGCCGTTGCCGATCCCAAGGATGGCAAGCCCACCCGTGTCCGCTTCGAAGAGAAGGACGGCAAGAAGGTGCGCGTGGCCGTCAAGTCCGGGGAGACCATCGATGGCTGATTATACCCCCCGCCTGAAGCAGAAGTACCACGACGAAATCGTGAAGGCGATGACCGAGAAGTTCGGTTACGCCAACCCGATGCAGGTGCCGAAGCTGGCCAAGATCACCCTGAACATGGGTGTCGGCGAAGCGAGCCAGGACAAGAAGAAGGTCCAGACCGCTGCCGAGGAAATGGAACGCATTGCCGGCCAGAAGCCGGTGATCACCAAGGCGAAGAAGTCGATCGCGCAGTTCAAGCTGCGTGACGGCATGCCGATCGGCTGCAAGGTGAACCTGCGCCGTGACCGCATGTACGAATTCCTCGATCGCCTGGTGACCATCGCGATGCCGCGTATCCGCGACTTCCGTGGCCTCAACCCCAAGTCGTTTGATGGCAATGGCAACTACGCCATGGGCATCAAGGAGCAGATCATCTTCCCGGAGATCAGCTACGACAAGATCGAGAAGGTGCGTGGCATGGATATCATCGTCACCACCACCGCAAAGACCGACGAGGAAGCGCGCGAGCTGCTGCGCCTGTTCGGTTTCCCGTTCCCGGCCGAAAGTGCCGAAGAAAAGGAAGCGGCGTAAGCCGTTTTAGGAGAGCTTAAGTCCAATGGCGAAACTGAGTTCCATCAACAAGAACGAGCGTCGCAAGGCCCTCGTGAAGAAGTATGCTGCGAAGTATGCGAAGCTAAAGGCGATTGCCGACGATGAGTCGCTCGACGATACCGAGCGTCTCATGGCCCGCCTGAAGATGGCCGAGCTGCCGCGCAACGCGAACCCCACCCGTGTGCGCAATCGCTGCACCACCACCGGCCGCCCGCGCGGCTACTACCGCAAGTTCGGGCTTAACCGCATCGAACTCCGGGACCTGGCCAACAAGGGCCTGATTCCGGGCGTGACCAAGTCGAGCTGGTGAGGAATTAGACAATGGCTATGACCGATCCCCTGGGTGATATGCTCACCCGCATCCGCAACGGCCAGCAGGCGAAGAAGGACTCCGTCCTGTCGCCGGCTTCCAAGCTGCGTGCGAACGTCCTCGAAGTGCTCCAGCGCGAAGGCTACATCCGTGGCTATTCCGAAGACACTTCCGGCAAGCACAAGGCGCTGCGGATCGAACTGAAGTATTTCGAGGGCGAACCTGCGATCAAGCACGTCGCTCGCGTCTCCAAGCCGGGCCGCCGCATCTACTCGGGTTCCAAGGAACTGCCGAGCGTGCGCAATGGCCTCGGCATCACCATCGTCTCGACCCCCAAGGGCGTGCTCTCGGATGCCGAAGCCCGTTCCGAAAACGTCGGCGGCGAAGTGCTGGCGGAGGTGTTCTGATGAGCCGCATTGGCAAGAAGCCGGTGGCGCTCCCCAGCGGAGTGACCGCCAAGATCGAAGACGGCACGCTCAGCGTGAAGGGCCCCAAGGGTGAGCTCTCCATGTCGACGTCCGACCTGATCGACTACAAGATCGAGGAAGGCGAGATCCTCGTCACCCCGGCCAACAAGACCAAGCAGGCCCGCCAGTTCTGGGGCATGCAGCGCACGCTCGTGCAGAACCTGGTCGACGGTGTGACCGAAGGTTTCACCAAGGTGCTGGAGATCTCGGGCGTTGGTTACCGTGCGCAGGCCCAGGGCAAGACCCTGAAGCTGCAGCTCGGCTTCAGCCACGACGTCGATCTGAACGTGCCGGAAGGTCTCGAAGTCAAGACGCCCGACCAGACCACGGTCGAAATCTCGGGCATCGACAAGCAGAAGGTCGGGCAGTTCGCTGCCGAGATCCGCGAATGGCGCAAGCCGGAGCCCTACAAGGGCAAGGGCGTGAAGTATCGCGGCGAATATGTCTTCCGCAAGGAAGGGAAGAAGAAGTAAGATGGCAAAGCTTTCTCTCTTTGAACGTCGCCGCCGCCGTGTGCGCACCGCGCTCCGCAAGCGCGCTGGTGACAAGCCCCGTCTGTCGGTGCACCGCACCGGCCAGCACATCTACGCGCAGATCATCGACGACAAGGATGGTCGTACCGTTGCCGCAGCCAGCACGCTGGGCGGCAAGGGCTCGGGCGCCAATGTCGAAGCCGCCAAGAAGGTCGGCAGCGAGATCGCTGCTGCTGCCAAGAAGGCCGGCGTGACCACTGTCGTGTTCGACCGCGGTGGCTTCCTGTTCCATGGCCGCGTCAAGGCGCTGGCCGATGCCGCTCGCGAAGGCGGGCTGGAGTTCTGATGATGGCTGACGAAACCAACAACGAAGACGTGAAGGTCGACAACGAAGGTTCGACCCCGACGCCGACGACGGCAACCACCGAAGCTGCCGACACCCAGTCGGCGGCCCAGGGTGCCGAAGCTCAGCCGCGTGAAAACACCCGTGGCGGCCGTGGCGGCCGTGGCCGTGGTGGCGACAACGACCGTGGCGGTCGCGGTCGTGGCCGTGGTCGCGACGATCGTCGTGGTCGTGGTGGCGAGGATGAGGGCGAAGAGCTGATCGAGAAGCTCGTCCACATCAACCGCGTCGCCAAGGTGGTGAAGGGCGGCAAGCGCTTCGGTTTCGCCGCGCTGGTCGTGGTGGGTGACGGCAAGGGGCGCGTCGGCTTCGGCCACGGCAAGGCCCGCGAAGTGCCGGAAGCCATCAACAAGGCTACCGCCGCTGCCAAGAAGAAGATGATCCGCGTGCCGCTGAAGGAAGGTCGCACCCTCCATCACGACGGTCGTGGCCACTTCGGCGCCGGCAAGGTGAACGTGCGTTCGGCCCCTCCGGGTACCGGCATCATCGCCGGCGGTCCGATGCGTGCCGTGTTCGAAAGCCTGGGCGTGGCCGACGTTGTCACCAAGTCCATCGGCACCTCGAACCCCTACAACATGATCCGCGCCACCTTCGACGCGCTGACCAACCAGTCTTCGCCGAAGTCGGTTGCCCAGCGTCGCGGCAAGAAGGTCGCCGACCTGCTCGGTCGCGGTGGTGCATCGGAGGCCGAGGCTGAAGCCGACGCCGCCGCTATCGCGGAGTAAGCAAGATGGCTGCCAAGAAAACCATCAAGATCAAGCAGATCGGTTCGCCGATCCGTCGTCCGAAGGATCAGCGCAAGATCCTCATCGGCCTGGGCCTCAACAAGATGCACAAGGTCGTTGAACTGCAGGACACCCCCGAAGTGCGCGGCGCCATCAAGAAGGTGCCGCACATGGTGGAGATCGTCGAAGGCTAACCCTTCGGCGGTCCGCCAGCGCGAACACAGCGAAAGCGAGTGCAGACTATGAAACTGAACGACATCCGTGACAATGAAGGCGCCCGCAAGGGCCGGATCCGCGTCGGACGCGGCATCGGCTCGGGCAAGGGCAAGACCGGCGGCCGTGGCCAGAAGGGCCAGAAGAGCCGTTCGGGCGTCTCGATCAACGGCTTCGAAGGCGGCCAGATGCCGCTGCACATGCGCCTGCCGAAGCGTGGCTTCAACAACCCGTTCGGCAAGGACTATGCCGAGGTGAACCTGGGCCAGGTGCAGAAGCTCGTCGACAACAAGAAGCTCGACGCCAAGAAGACCGTCGACCACGAGGCGCTGAAGGCTGCCGGCGTGGCGCGCGGTGGCAAGGACGGCGTTCGCCTCCTCGCCAAGGGCGAGCTGAAGACGAAGCTGACCTTCAAGGTTGCCGGCGCCTCCAAGTCTGCCGTTGCAGCCGTGGAGAAGGCCGGCGGTTCGGTCGAGCAGACCGCGCCGAAGAAAGCCGAAAAAGCTGCCGATTAATCGGATAAAGGGACGCGCGGGTTCGACAACGGGCCTGCGCGTCCCTATCTAGCCTTCCTGAGCCGGGAGGCCCCGGCGTTTGACCAGGACTTGAAAGACATTTCATGGCATCGCGCGCCGACAATATTGCAAGCTCGCTGAGTTTCTCAAACTTCAGCAAGGCCACCGAACTCAAGCAGCGCATCTGGTTCACCATCGGTGCGCTGATCGTGTTCCGCTTCCTCAGCTTCGTTCCGCTGCCCGGCGTGAACCCGCTGATCCTGGAAACGCTGTACGACCAGACGCGCGGCGGCATCCTCGACATGTTCAACATGTTCTCCGGCGGCTCGCTGGAGCGGATGAGCCTGATCGCGCTGGGCGTGATGCCCTATATCACCGCCTCCATCGTCATCCAGCTGGCAGCATCGCTGCACCCGTCGCTGATGGCGCTGAAGAAGGAAGGCGAGGCCGGGCGCAAGAAGCTCAACCAGTATACCCGCTATGGCACGGTGTTCCTGTGCGCGATCCAGGGCTGGTTCCTTGCCTCGGGCCTGGAAGCCTACGGTGCACAGAGCGGCCTGCAGGCTGTCGTCGATCCGGGCGTCATGTTCCGCGTCGTCGCCGTCATCAACCTGGTGGGTGGCACCATGTTCCTGCTGTGGCTGGGTGAACAGATCACCGCTCGCGGCATCGGCAACGGCGTGTCGCTGATCATCATGGCGGGCATCGTCGCCCAGTTCCCGACCTTCACCGCCAACCTGTTCGAAGGCGGCCGCACCGGCTCGATCAGCGGCGTGCTGATTGCCGGCCTGGTGGTCATGGTCATCGTGCTGATCCTGTTCATCTGCTTCATGGAACGGGCGCAGCGTCGCCTGCTGATCCAGTATCCCAAGCGCGCCATGCAGCGCGGGGGCATGCAGGCCGACCGTTCGCACCTGCCGCTGAAGCTGAATACCGCCGGCGTGATCCCGCCGATCTTCGCCAGCTCGCTGCTGCTGCTGCCGCTGACGATTACCCAGTTCGCCGGCAACTCGATCGACACGACCACCGGCAGCGGCCAGTTCATCCAGACGCTGAACCAGTACCTGGCGCACGGGCAGCCGCTGTACATGGCGCTCTATGCCGTCGGCATCATCTTCTTCTGCTTCTTCTACACCGCCGTGGTCTTCAACCCCGAGGACACCGCCGAGAACCTGAAGAAGAATGGCGGCTTCATTCCCGGCATCCGTCCGGGCAAGCGCACCGCCGACTACCTCGACTACGTGCTCACCCGCATCACCGTGGTCGGCGCGATCTACCTGACCGCGGTCTGCGTGATCCCCGAGTACATGATCGCACAGACGGGCCTGCCGCTGTTCCTTGGCGGTACCAGCCTGCTGATCGTCGTGAACGTGACGGTGGACACCATCAGCCAGATCCAGTCGCACCTGTTGGCGCACCAGTATGGCGATCTTATCAAGAAGGCGAAGTTGAAGGGACGCATGCGCTAGTCTAGCGCTTGGGGTTCTTCACAGAGGGGATTCGCGTTTCCATGAACATCATCCTTCTTGGCCCTCCGGGCGCAGGCAAGGGCACGCAGGCCAATCTGCTGGTTGAGCATCACGGCATGCGCCAGCTTTCCACCGGCGACATGCTGCGTGCAGCGGTAAAGGCGGAAACGCCCGTCGGCCTCGAGGCCAAGGCGGTGATGGAACGCGGCGAACTGGTGTCCGACGAGATCGTCTCCGCCCTGATCGATGCCGAACTGGCCGCGATGGGCGATGGCGTGGGCGCCATCTTCGACGGTTATCCGCGCACCGAGGCACAGGCCAGGTCGCTCGACGAAATCCTCGCCAAGCACGACCGCAAGCTCGACCACGTGATCGAACTGGTGGTGGACGAGGAGGCGCTGGTCGACCGTGTCACCGGCCGGTTCACCTGCGCCAAGTGCGGCGAGGGCTACCACGATCGTCACAAGCTGCCGTCCAGCACCGGCGTGTGCGACAAGTGCGGCTCGACCGAGTTCAAGCGGCGTCCCGACGACAACGAGCAAACCGTGCGCACGCGCATGCAGGAATACCGCGCCAAGACCGCGCCGATCCTGCCGTTCTACGAAGAGCGGGGCATCGTCCAGCGGGTCGATGGCATGGCCTCCATCGATGCGGTGACGACGGCGATCGAGAAGGTCTTGGCCTCGGCCTGACGCTCGCGCTATCCCTCTGCCATCAGTGGAGGGTCCATGAACTATCCGACCATCGCGACTTGCGCCGGGGCACTGCTCGCTGCGTCCGCCCCCGTGCATGCCGAAGTGATCGAGAGCGCCAGCGGCGGCTTCGCCACGCGCGACAGCGCGGTGGTGGCAGCTGACCGCGCCACCGTCTGGAATGCGCTGCTGCACCCGGAAAACTGGTGGAGCCACACCTGGTCCGACAACCCCGCCAACCTGCACCTGGAGGCGCGGGCAGGGGGCTGCTTCTGCGAAACGATACCCGCCGCTGATGGCTGGCCCGCCGGATCGGTGGAGCACATGCGGGTGATTTCGGTCATGCCCGGTTCGACACTGCGCATGTCCGGTTCGCTCGGGCCGCTGCAGGCAGAAGGGCTGACCGGCACGCTCACCGTGACGCTTGAAGACGTGGGGGGCGGCACCCGCATCACCTGGGACTACATCACCGGGGGCGAGGCGCGCTTCCCGGTCGCGCAGTTCGGGCCGGTGGTGGACGGCGTGCAGTCGGAATTCCTCGGTGAGCTGGTCGCTCTGCTCGGCGGACCGGTGGAGGAGGGTTAATAGGCGTTTTGACTAGGCCGCGCTGACGGTCTATAAGGTGCCTATCGGAGCAAAAGGCTCCCGCGAGCGACGGCAAGGCCCGTTTGCTCGCTTTCGCCTGTTGACGCGCGGGGTGAATCACCCTATCTGCGCATTCCATTCGTCCATTTGTATCGACAGTAACTGTCTGGCGGCAGCCAATTGCGCGCCAACCGCAGTCTCTTTCATGGCAATCGGGCGGGTTTTTGTAGCGATGAGATAGGGATGGCTTCGGCCTCAAGTCCCTGTGGAGCATGGAGAATTAAGTGGCTCGTATTGCCGGGGTAAATATCCCCACCAATAAGCGCGTTATTGTGGCGCTCACCTACATTCACGGAATCGGTCCCACCACCGCGAAGAAGATCGCCGACAAGCTCGGTATCGATCACTCGCGCCGTGTGCAGGACCTGTCGGACGCCGAAGTCCTGCAGATCCGTGAAACGATCGACGCTGATTACACCGTGGAAGGCGACCTGCGTCGCGACACCGCGATGAACATCAAGCGCCTGATGGACCTGGCCTGCTATCGCGGCCTGCGTCACCGCAAGGGCCTGCCGGTCCGCGGTCAGCGCACCCACACCAACGCTCGTACCCGCAAGGGTAAGGCCAAGCCGATCGCCGGCAAGAAGAAGTAAGCCGGGAACTCCCAGGCTTTTTCCTTCTTAGGTTAAAAAGGAACAGATACGATGGCACGCGAACCAGGCCGCATCCGGCGCCGTGACAAGAAGAACATTTCCAGCGGTGTTGCGCACGTCAACGCCAGCTTCAACAACACCATGATCACCATCACCGACGCGCAGGGCAATGCGATCAGCTGGTCCAGCGCCGGCATGATGGGCTTCAAGGGCAGCCGCAAGTCGACTCCCTATGCCGCGCAGGTCGCCGCTGACGACGCCGGCAAGAAGGCCGCCGAACACGGCGTCCGCACCCTCGAGGTGGAGATCAAGGGACCGGGCTCCGGTCGCGAAAGTGCCCTCCGGGCGCTGCAGGCGGTGGGCTTCACCATCACCAGCATCCGCGACGTGACGCCGATCCCGCACAACGGCGTGCGACCTTCCAAGCGTCGCCGCGTCTGATCGAAGCCTGCCGCGGGGGCATGCCTCCGCAACCAGTCATTCGCATCGGCCGCGGCGTTCCATCGGAACATCGCGGTCTTTGCGCCAGAAAACACCTTTAGGGGAAGTCCATGTCCGTCAATACGAAGAACTGGCAGGAACTGAAGAAGCCCAACACGCTCGAAATCAAGGAAGGCGCTGACAAGAAGCGCAAGGCGACCTTCGTCGCCGAACCGCTCGAGCGTGGCTACGGCCTGACGCTGGGCAACGCCCTGCGCCGCGTCCTCCTCGCCAGCCTTCAGGGCGCTGCGATCACCTCGATCAAGATCGAGAACGTGCTGCACGAGTTCTCCTCGCTCGCCGGCGTGCGCGAGGATGTCACCGACATCGTCCTCAACGTGAAGCAGATCGCGCTGAAGATGGAAGGCGAGGGCCCCAAGCGCCTGCAGCTTTCCGCCACCGGCCCCGCCGAAGTCACCGCCGGTGACATCGCCGTTACCGGCGACATCGAGGTGATGAACAAGGATCTGGTGATCTGCCACCTCGACGAAGGCGCCACGCTCAACATGGAGCTGACCGCCGACACCGGCAAGGGCTACCAGCCTGCCGTGCAGAACCGTCCGGCCGACGCGCCGATCGGCCTGATCCCGGTCGACAGCCTGTTCTCGCCGATCAAGCAGGTGAGCTACAAGGTCGAGAACGCCCGTGTTGGCCAGGAACTGGACTTCGACAAGCTCAGCCTGACCATCGAGACCGACGGCACCGTCACCCCGGAAGATGCGATCGCCTATGCGGCGCGCATCCTGCAGGACCAGCTGACGCTGTTCGTCCACTTCGAGGACGGTATCCCGCAGCCGAGCAGCGCCATGATCGGCGTTGCCGCAGAGCCGCAGGAAAGCGACACCAACCAGCTCAACCGTTACCTGCTCAAGAAGGTCGACGAGCTGGAACTGTCGGTGCGTTCGGCCAACTGCCTCAAGAACGACAACATCATCTACATCGGCGACCTGGTCCAGAAGACCGAAGCCGAGATGCTGCGCACGCCGAACTTCGGCCGCAAGTCGCTCAACGAGATCAAGGAAGTCCTGTCTTCCATGGGTCTGCGTCTCGGCATGGACATCCCCGGATGGCCGCCCGAGAACATCGAAGAAATGGCCAAGAAGCTGGAGCAGGAACTGCTCGGCTAATTGCCGCAAAGGGGCATGGGCCGGACCCCGTTTTCCGGCCTGCACTGGGCTTCCGTAAGACGGGCCCTTTTCGAACTGGAGTATAGAATATGCGTCACGGTATTTCCGGCCGTAAGCTCAGCCGCAAGTCGCAGCACCGCACTGCCATGTTCCGCAACATGGCTGCCGCGCTGATCAAGCACGAGCAGATCCTCACCACCACGGCCAAGGCCAAGGAACTGCGTCCCTACGTCGAGAAGCTGATCACGCTGGCCAAGCGTGGTGGCCTGTCGAACCGTCGCCTGGCGCACAGCCGCCTGATGGACGAGACGCAGGAAAAGAAGCTCTTCGAAGTGCTGGCCGACCGCTACAAGGATCGTGACGGCGGCTACACCCGCATCATCAAGGCCGGCTACCGCGAGAGCGACGCCGCCGCCATCGCCTACATCGAACTCGTCGACCGCGACGAAGAGGCGAAGGGCCAGGACAGCGGCCCGGTGATGACCGAGGACGAATACGAAGACGCCTAAGTCTGCGTGACCATGAACAAGCGAAGGGCCGCCGGAGCAATCCGGTGGCCCTTTTCTTTTGCGCGGTTCGTGGCACAAGGTCGCGCATGATCCGCACCACCATCCTTGCAGCGGCCACGCTGCTCATCGCCGCTCCGGCCACTGCACAGGTTTCGCAGAGCGAGCTCGACGCTACCAACGATCGCGCCATGGCCGCCGGCTACAAGGCGCTGTTCCTGTGCGGCGCTATCGCCAATGCCGAGCGCAACGGGGGAACCCGCGATCCCGATCACGTGGCGCAGTGGGAACTGACCGGCATCCAGGACCCGCTCGACGACATGGTGCGCGAGATGCCGTACGAGATCGTGCGGAGCGAAGGCGGCATCGTGCACTATGTCACCGCCGACTGGTCTGCCGACCTGCCGCCCCGCGTGGCGGTGCACGCGCCGGGGGAGGGGTGCTCGATCCACCCCATCGGATTCGATCCCGCGACCTTGGCGCCGCTTGAAGCTGCCGAGCAGCCGCGGATACGCTCGATCCTGCGGCACAGGCAGAACGTCTCCGACCGGGACCTGGTAAACCGCGCCTTTGACGGAAGTTACGGCGCAGACAGCCGCACCACCGCCATCATCGTTTCCAGCCCCCAGCTGCCGGATGGCCGATTCGAATTCTATGCCGACGGGTTCGGCCCGGAAGTCCCGCAGCGTACTTGGTCGGTCGCCAAGAGCATTGCCGCCACCATCGTCGGCGCGGCGGTGCACCGCGGCGAGGCGGACGTTGTCGACGGCGCCGGGCTGGGCATCGACGACACCGACCCGCGCCGCGCGATCACCATCGATCACGGCCTGCGCATGGCGACCGGGCGTTATTCGGACACGCCGGGCAACCGCACCGATCCGCTCTATTTCGGCGGCGCGACGGTGGACGAGCGGACGGTGAACTGGCCGCTGATGCACGCGCCGGGAACGGTGTTCCGTTATGCCAACAACGATACGCTGATCGCCATCCAGGCCATCGAGGACACCTTCGCGTCCCATCCGCCTGCCGAACTGTTCGACCTTCTGAGAATGCGCCACACTGTCGCCGAGACCGACTGGCAGGGCAATTACATCCTCTCCAGCCAGGTGTGGGCGACCGCGCGTGACCTGGTTCGGCTCGGCCAGCTCCACCTCAACGACGGCGTCTTGCCCAATGGTACGCGCGTGCTGCCCGAAGGCTGGGTGCAATATGTCTCCGATCCCAGCGGTCCGCAGCCTGACGGTGCGTGGGGCTATGGCGCGGGCTGGTGGACCATGCGCGGCATGGAGGGCATCCCGGACGACGCCTTCGCCGCGCGCGGCAATCGGGGGCAGTACATTGTCGTCATCCCGTCGGAAGACCTGGTGATCGTCAGGCGTGGGGAAGACCCGGCGGGCGGCTCCGGCTTCGACATCGCTGCCTTCACCCGCGACGTGCTGGTGTCGCTGGAAAACTAGTCCTTCGTCCGCATTGAATTTGCTGCGTCCTCTTCCCAATTAGCACATGAAAACAAACTGCTAATTCGAGGTCGCATGTCTCGCCAACTTATCGCAGCCGCTGCGGCGCTTGCCGCTGCCGCCATTCCCGCTAGTGCCCAGGACATGACTGCACCTGACTATCCCGAAACCCGCCGGGGCGACGTCGTCGAGACGTACTTCGGAGAGGAAGTGGCCGATCCCTATCGCTGGCTGGAAGAGGACGTCCGCAACAGCGAAGAGGTGGCCGAGTGGGTGGAAGCGCAGAACGCCGTCACCCACGCCTATCTCGACGCGCTGCCGGCGCGCGACTGGTTCACCCAGCGCATTGGCGAGCTCTACGATTTCCAACGCTTCTCGGTGCCCGTAGAGCGCGGCGGGCGCTATTTCTACACTGGCAACTCGGGCCTGCAGAACCAGTCGCCGCTCTATGTGCGCGACAGCTTGGAAGCCGAGCCGCGCCTGCTGATCGATCCCAACGAGTGGGCCGACGACGGCGCCACCGCGCTGTCCGGCTGGGTGCCGTCGCCCGACGGTTCCAAGCTGCTCTACTCCGTGCAGGATGGCGGCACCGACTGGCGCATCCTGCGGGTGCTGGATGTCGATACCGGCGAACAGATCGGCGGCGAGATCCGCTGGGCCAAGTTCACCTCGCTCGCTTGGGTGGGTGAGGAAGGTTTCCTCTATTCGCGTTTCCCCGAACCGGAGGAGGGCGAGGACTTCCAGGCGTTGAACATGGACCAGGCGGTCTATTACCACGCGCTGGGCAGCGCGCAGGCCGATGACCAGCTGGTCTTCGCGACGCCCGACTTCCCCGAACGCAACCACACCGCGCAGACCACCACCGATGGCCGCTGGGCAATCGTTTCCTCCTCCACCGGCACCGACGCCCGTTACGAGGTGCACGTGATCGACCTTGCCGCTGGCTGGGGCGCCCGCCCGCTGGTCACCGGTTTCGAGGACAGCTGGGGCATCATCGACTCGGTCGGTTCCCGCCTGTTCTTCACCACCAACAAGGATGCGCCGCTCTACCGCGTCATCTCGATCGACATGGACAATGTCGAGGCTGGCTGGACCGAGGTGATCGCCGAACGCGAACAGCCGATTGCCGACGCCTCGCTGGTCGGCGGTCACCTGGTGATCGAATACCTCGAGGACGCGTCCTCCGCCGCCTATGTTCACACGCTGGACGGCGAGCTGGTGCGCGAGATTGAGTTCGCCGGTATCGGCAGCGCCAGCGGTTTCCATGGCAATCCGGATAGCCCGGAGATGTTCTACAGCTTCTCCAGCTTCAACCGCCCGGCCACCATCTATCGCTACGATGTCGCCGGCGGTGACAGCAGCGTGTTCGCCGAGCCGGAGCTGGCCTTCAATCCCGATGACTTCGTTGTCGAACAGCGCTTCTACGAGAGCAGGGACGGCACCCGCGTGCCTATGTTCATCGTGCGTCGCGCCGATGTTGCCGCCAGCGGCGAGGCCGTGCCCACCTTGCTTTATGGCTATGGCGGCTTCGACGTCTCGCTCACTCCCGGCTTCTCCGCCAGCCGCCTGGCATGGGTGGAAGCGGGAGGTGCCTTTGCGCTCGCCAACATTCGGGGCGGTGGCGAATACGGTAAGGCGTGGCACGATGGCGGGCGCCGCGCGAACAAGCAGAACGTGTTTGACGATTTCATCGCTGCCGGCGAATTCCTGATCGCCGAGGGTGTGACGCCGGAAGGCGGCCTCGCCATCCAGGGCGGCTCCAACGGCGGTCTGCTGGTGGGCGCGGTTGTGAACCAGCGCCCGGACCTGTTCGCTGCCGGCAACGCCGCCGTGGGCGTGATGGACATGCTGCGCTTCGACCAGTGGACGGCGGGCCGCTACTGGGTGGACGACTACGGCTATCCGGACCGCGAGGAAGACTGGCGCATCTTGCGGGCCTATTCCCCGCTGCACAACATCCGGCCCGATACGGATTATCCGGCCCTGCTGGTGACCACTGCCGATACGGATGACCGTGTGGTGCCCGGACACAGCTTCAAGTACACCGCCGCCTTGCAGGCGGAGGAGCTGGGAGAGCGTCCGCAACTGATCCGGATCGAGACCCGCGCGGGCCATGGTTCGGGCAAGCCGACCGACAAGCAGATCGCCGAAGCATCTGACATTGCGGCATTTCTTGCTTATTGGACCGGGCTGCAACCGGGCGAGTAAGGTTGTTCAGGTAAAATACGACTTTTATGAACATTGGCTAACGCGCGAGTTCAGCGTCACCTCACCGCGACTCGCCTAGACCCCTTCTCACAGGTGGCAATTCCGTCACCGGGACGAGAAGGAGAAGCCTCATGAAGTCCATTACCAAAGCCTTCGCCAAGGGCACGCTTGCAACCGTCGCGGCTGGCGCGATGGCCGTGGCCTCGGCGTCTCCCGCAGCCGCACAGGATCGCCACCGCGACCGTGACCGCGACGGCATTTCCGCCGGTGAAGTGATTGCCGGTGCCGTGGTCCTGGGTGGCCTGGCCGCCATCATCGCCTCGGCCGACAATGACCGCTACCATCGTGACTACCGCTATGACCGTCGCGGCTACCGCGGCGACTATCGCGACTATCGCGGCGATTATCGCGGTGGCTATGGCTATTCGAGCCGCGATGCCGTCGAGATGTGCGTCCGCGCCGTGGAACGCTATGCGCAGCGCCGTTCGGGCAGCCGCGCAGAGGTCTACGAAATCCGCGATGTCGACCGTGAACGGCGTGGCTACGAAGTCGAAGGCCGTCTCGCCGTCCGTGAAGGCTGGGGCCGGCACGACCGGCGCGGCTGGGGCCGCCACGACTACCGTCGCGGCTATCGCAACGACGGTTGGGACGAAGGCCGCTTCAAGTGCGATGTCCGTCGCGGTCGGGTAGTCGACGTCGATGTTCGCGGCATCCGCGGGCTTTGATCGCCAACCCTAAACCACGAACCAGGGCGGTTCAGGCTGAAGTCAGTCTGGACCGCCTAGTCCTATCTGCAACCCAAGGGGGATCGACATGGCATTCCACCCATCCAGACTAGCCAGCGCCGCCGCCATGGCCGCCGCGCTTTCCATGGCCGCAACGCCGGCCGCCGCTGCCGAGCTGCCGCATATCGCCATCGGCGATGCCCAGGTGCAGACCGGCGATGCGGGTGAGCTGAACAACCACCGCTACCGCCGCTATCGCCACCGCCGTGATCGCGGCATCGATGCCGGCGATGTCGTGGCCGGTGTCGTGGTGCTGGGCGCACTTGCCGCCATCATCGGTTCCTCGCGCAGCCGCGACCGGGATCGCGACCGCGACTATCGCCGCGAAGACGCACGTTACGACCGCCGTGACCGCGGCTACGAGAGCCGGGGCGTCGAGAGTGCGGTCGACATGTGTATCGACCAGGTCGAATATCGCGACAACCGCGTCGAGAGCGTCGACCAGGCCAATCGGGATACCTCTGGCTGGAACGTCAGCGGCCGGCTCGACAATGGCGAGCGCTGGTCCTGCTGGATCGACAACGGCGGGGAAATCCGCCGGATCGACTATGGCGAGGTAGACTACTCGCAGGTTCCGGGCGCAGCCGCGCCGGGGGCGTCACAGGGCCAGCTGAGCGATGCCGCCTACGCCCGCGCCCGCGCCACCACCACCACGCCCGCCGATCAGGGCTACAGCTATCCTGACACACCCACCGCGCCTGCCGCAGGCGATCCGCGCCCGGCCTATCCGGGCGGCCCGCTGCCGGGCGAGGAAGGCTACGATGCGAACTGGCAGGTCGATGGCGACCTGGAGGGCGACAGCACTTGGGAAGGCGATGGTCGCTACAGCACCGCCGAAGCTCCCGATTTCCGCGAAAGCTAGTCGCTGACCTCTCTCGCATAGGCGGGCAGCTCGATCTGCCAGACCATGGCTGCACCGCGCAGGGCGAAACCTGCCGCAGCGGCCACTGCCATGGCGATGGCTTGCGTTATGCCGAGCAGGATCAATCCCGCGCATAGCGAGGCAGACAGCGCGGCGGCGGTGACGTAAAGCTCGGGCCGCATCAGGATGGAAGGCACGCCGGCGATTACGTCGCGGATGATGCCGCCCACGCAGCCAGTGACGATGCCAAGGATGATCGCCGCCAGCGGAGCGACGTCGAAGGCCAGCGCCTTGGCCACCCCCAGCGCGCTGAACAGTGCCAGCCCCAGCGCGTCGGCCCATTCCAGCCAGCTGCCTTCCCACCACTTGCGCGGGGTGAACCAGGCCACCAGCGCCACCCCCAGGATCACCGGTGCGACCCAGAAATCGCGCAGCCAGAAGGCCGGCGTGCCGAGCAGGGCATCGCGGACCGAACCGCCGCCGACCCCGGTCAGCAGGGCAAAGAAGGCGCAGGTCACGAAGGTCTGGTTGAGCCGCGCCGCCATCAGCGCGCCGGACAGCGCGAAGACAGCCGTGCCGCCAAGGTCGAGGAAGGGCGGCAGCACCGGGCCGGTGATGCCGGCGCCGATCATGCCTTCACCTTGGCCTTGCGGCGGCGGAACATCAGCACGCAGCCCAGCAGCGAACCGATCACGCCCAGCGCGGCGAACAGGATCAGGATCGGGTGGCTGGTATCCTCGCGCGTTTCCAAGTCCATGATGTGCAGGCCCCACATGAAATCGAATACCCGCCACCAGCCGCTGCGCACGGCCAGCACTTCGCCGGTCTGCGTGTGGATGTAGATGTGCGTGTCGTCGGCAAAGCGCGCCTGCCACGAATTGACCGGTGTACGCAGGTCCATCGGCGCGGCATCTGCCGGGAAATAGGTGATCGCCTCCAGCGCGGCGTCGCCGGCATAGGCGGCCTCGGCAATCGAGCGGGCGTGGTCTTCGCTCACCGGATTGTAGAGGCGGCCGTCCTCGGGCGAATAGCGGAAGCGGCCGCCATCTTCCTCGATCACGATCCAGCCCGGCCCGTCGGGAAAGCTCTGCAAGGTTACGCTTTGCACCGGGCCGGTCAGTTGCGGCATAACCAGCGCGCCGGTTTCCACCGCGGGCAGTTCCGCGCGCAGGTGGTTGCCGCGGACATATTCGATCGGGTGCCACACCATGATGAGGCCGGTGACGGTCCACATCAGGATGGGGAAGCCGACCAGCCAGCCGAGCCAGATGTGCCACTTGGCGAACAGGCGCATGAATTTCTGATGGGACATGACGGAGGCCTAACGGCTGAATGCGCTTGCGACTAGTCGGTGGCGAATAGTTTCGACCTGTCGGCAAAGGCCTTCATCTCGATGGCATTGCCGCTGGGATCGCGGAAGAACATGGTCGCCTGTTCGCCCGGCTCACCCTTGAAACGGATGTACGGCTTGATGTCGAACTCCACGCCTTTGGCGATCAGGCGGTCGGCCAGTTCCTGCCACTGGTCCATGTCCAGCACGATGCCGAAATGCGGCACCGGCACATCGTGGCCGTCGACCGGGTTGGTGCCGTGGCCGGCCTTGGCGACGATGGAGGGCGCCTGATGCGCCACGATCTGGTGGCCGTAGAAATCGAAGTCGCACCAGTCGTCGCTGCTGCGGCCTTCGGGACAGCCCATCACGTCACCCCAGAACTCGCGCGCGGCCTGCAGGTTGTCGACGGGAAAGGCGAGGTGGAAGGGGGAAAGCGTCATCGTTGCGGTATCCTGTGTAGTCCAAGGGCAAGGCCGAAGCCTGCGATCGGTGCCGCACCATAGCCGATCAGCGGCATCGGGTAATGCGACATCATGGCAATCGCCACGAAACCGAACAAGGCGCCGGCAAGGGCAAAGCGGCTCTCGCGCGACATCGGCGCGGCAAAGGTGAGCAGTGCAAAGCCTGCGGCAAGGCTGAGCGCCAGTGCGAGGCCGACGAACAGGCTCTGCGAAAAGCTGTCGATGAACACGCGCTCGACGAAGGGCTGGGGCGGCAGTTCGCCCACCAGCGACATCATTACCGAGGCGACGAATCCGACGATGGCGGTGACGCCGACCTTCCAGTCCTTGGTCACGTGGTGGATGCCGATGGCGGCGAAGGTGAGCGCGAAACCGCTGCCCGCATCGGGTTGCAGCAAGGCGATGAACAGGCCTGCCAGCAGGATCGGTGCCGCCAGCAAGCGGTTGCGCGCCGCCAGCAGGACGAGCGAGGGCACGACGAACATGCCGACATGCAGGTTGATCGCGCCCATGGGGAACCAGCGCACCACGCGGTCGCCGGTGACGGAAGTCATTTCCGGCCCGACGGCGAGCGGACTGAGCATGATCACCAGCAGCGTGGCGAGCAGCATGTGGCGGCTGAGCGCGGTATGCGGCCCGCGTCCGACCAGCATCCAGCCGCAGGCGCCTGCCAGCACGGCGAGATTGGTGGTGGCATAATGCGCGGGCGCTCCGCTGGCGGCCATCCATGCCGCCCCGGCAAGGGTGGGCACGGCCATGGCGGCCAGCGCCGGCAGTCGCTCGCGCATGGACGGCATGTCAGCGCCGCCCCTTCATCAGATGTGGATCGGCTTGCCCTGCACGCCCATCGCCGCTTCCTTCAGCGCTTCCGAATGGGTCGGGTGCGCGTGGCAGGTGTAGGCGATGTCTTCCGAAGTGGCGCCGAATTCCATGGCGAGCGCGGCCTCGGCAATCATCGTGCCGGCGACGCTGGCGATGGCCCAGATGCCCAGTACGCGGTCCGTTTCCGCATCGGCGATCACCTTTACGAAGCCGTCCGGCTCGTGATTGGTCTTGGCGCGGCTGTTGGCCATCATCGGGAACTTGCTGGTCTTGACCGAGCCCTTTTCCTTGGCCTGGGCCTCGGTCAGGCCGACGCCGGCGATTTCGGGCCAAGTGTAGACGACGCTGGGGATCACATCGTGGTTCACGATGCCGGTTTCGCCGGCGATCCATTCGGCGACCGCGATGCCTTCATCCTCGGCCTTGTGGGCCAGCATGGGGCCGGGCACCACGTCACCGATGGCACGCACGCCGTCGACACTGGTGCGGAATTCGTGGTCGATCTCGATCTGGCCGCGCTGGTTGGTCTCCAGCCCGATGTTCTCCAGCCCCAGGCCTTCGGTATTGGGCTTGCGGCCGATGGAAACGAGTACGCAATCGGCCTTCAGCTCCTCGGCATCGCCGCCCTTGGCCGGTTCCATGGTCAGCGTGGCGGTCTTGCCCTTGACCTTGCAGCCGGTGACCTTGGTGCCGAGCTTGAACTCGATACCCTGCTTCTTGAAGATCTTGCGGGCCTCCTTGCGGATATCGTCATCCATGCCCGGCAGGATCTCGTCGAGGAATTCGACGCAGGTGACCTTGGCGCCCAGGCGGCGCCACACGCTGCCCAGTTCCAGCCCGATCACGCCGCCGCCGATGACGACCATGTGCTTGGGCACGGCAGGCAGTTCCAGCGCGCCGGTGGAATCGACCACCACGCCCTTGGCATTGTCGACTTCGACGCCGGGCAGGGGAGTGACGCTGGAACCGGTGGCGATGACCACTTCCTTCGCCGTCACTTTCTCGCCTGCGATTTCGACGGTGTGGGCATCCACGAACTTGGCGTGGCCCTTCTTCCAGTCGACCTTGTTCTTCTTGAACAGGAACTCGATGCCCTTGGTCAGGCCGCCGACAGCATCGATGCGCTGGCCGTGCATCTTCTCGAGGTTCAGCTTCGGCGTCACCTCGATGCCCATGTCGGCCATCGCGCCATTGGCGGCAGCATCGAAGTATTCCGAAGCGTGCAACATGGCCTTGGAGGGAATGCAGCCGACGTTGAGGCAGGTGCCGCCCAGCGTCTCGCGGCTCTCCGCGCAAGCCACCTTCAGGCCCAGCTGCGCGGCGCGGATCGCGGCGACATAACCGCCGGGGCCGGCACCGATGATGAGGACGTCGTAGTCGTATTCAGCCATTTCCAATACCTCAGAGGTCGATCAGCATCCGCATCGGATCTTCGATCGCTTCCTTCATGATCTTGAGTGCGGTCACGGCCTCGCGACCGTCGATGATGCGGTGGTCGTAGCTCAGCGCCAGGTACATCATCGGGCGGATCACCACCTCGCCGTTCACGGCGACGGGGCGGTCCTCGATGCGGTGCAGGCCCAGCACGGCGGACTGCGGCGGGTTGATGATCGGGGTCGACATCAGCGATCCGAACACGCCGCCGTTGGAGATGGTGAAGGTGCCGCCCTGCATGTCTTCCATGGTCAGCGTGCCTTCCTTGGCGCGCTTGCCGAAGTCGGCGATGGCCAGCTCGATCTCGGCGAAGCTCATCTGGTCGATGGAGCGGACCACCGGCACCACCAGGCCGTTGGGGGCCGATACCGCCACCGACAGGTCGACATAGTCGTGGTACACGATCTCGTCGCCGTCGATGTAGGCGTTGACGGCGGGCACGTCCTTCAGCGCCAGCGCGGCGGCCTTGGCGAAGAAGCTCATGAAGCCGAGCTTGATGCCGTGCTTCTTGGCGAATAGGTCCTTGTAGGCTTCGCGCGCCTCGATCACGGCGGTCATGTCGCAATCGTTGAAGGTGGTCAGCAGCGCGGCGTTTTCCTGTGCGCCCTTCAGCCGCTTGGCGATGGTCTGGCGCATGCGCGTCATCTTGACGCGCTCCTCGCGGCGCTCGCCCTTGGCCGCGGCGGGAGCCGGCGCAGCGGCTGCGGCGGGAGCTGCGGCAGGGGCGCTGCCACCGGCGTCCTTGGCCTTGGCTGCGGCCAGCACGTCTTCCTTGGTCAGGCGGCCGTCCTTGCCGGTGCCCTTGATCGTGGTGGGATCGACGCCGTGTTCCAGCACCGCGCGGCGCACGGCGGGCGACATGGTGACGGAGCCGTCGGTCGCGGCAGGCGCTTCGGCCTTGGTCTCCGTAGCGGGCTCGGCCTTGGCCTTGGCGGGCGCGGCTGCAGCCGTGGCGCCTTCCTCGACCCTGGCGATGATCGCGCCGACTTCGACGGTGGCGCCCAGCTCGACGGTCAGCTCGGAAATCACCCCGGCGACGGGCGAGGGCACTTCGACCGCCACCTTGTCGGTTTCGAGGCTGGCAATCGGCTCGTCCGCTTCCACGGCATCGCCGACGTTCTTCAGCCATTCGCCGACGGTGGCTTCGGTGACCGACTCACCAAGGGTGGGGACTTTGACTTCGGTGGCCATAAGCTACTTCCTCAGGCTTTGGTCTTGCTGGCGCGCTGCGCCTGGGTCTTGCCACGCGTGGACAGGCCCAGCGCGACGGATACGAGGGCTTCCTGCTGCGCCTGGTGGCGCTTGGCGAAGCCGGTGGCGGTGGAGGCCGCTTCCTCGCGACCGGCATAGCTGGGGCGCATGCCCTTGTGTCCGGCGGCGACGAGCGCTTCCTCGATACGGCTTTCGACGAAGAACCAGGCGCCGTTGTTCTTCGGCTCTTCCTGGCACCAGACCACCTCTTCGAGGTTCTTCATGCGCTTCAGGCGCACTGCCAGCGGTTCGCCGGGGAAGGGATAGAGCTGCTCGATGCGCACGATGGAGACATCGTCGATGCCTTCCTCGTCGCGCTTTTCCATCAGGTCGTAGGCGACCTTGCCCGAACACAGCACGAGGCGGCGTACCTTGTCGTCGGCGACCGGAGTCTTGTCCGACAGGATGCGCATGAAGTGGCTGTCGCCCATGAACTTGTCGGCATCGCTCTTCGCCGCCGGGTGACGCAGCAGGCTCTTGGGCGTCATGATGATCAGCGGCTTGCGGAACGGACGCAGCATCTGTCGGCGCAGCACGTGGAAGTAGTTGGCCGGGCTGGTGATGTTGCAGACCTGGATGTTGTCGTTCGCGCACAGCTGCAGGAAGCGTTCGAGGCGGGCAGAGGAGTGCTCCGGGCCCTGGCCCTCGTAACCGTGCGGCAGCAGCATCACCAGGCCGTTGGCGCGCTGCCACTTGACCTCGCCGGCGGCGATGAACTGGTCGATCATGATCTGCGCGCCGTTGGCGAAGTCGCCGAACTGCGCTTCCCACAGCACCAGCGTCTTCGGGTCGGCCAGGGCAAAGCCGTATTCGAAGCCGAGCACGCCGAATTCGCTCAGCGTGGAATCGTACACCTCGAACTTGCCGTGCGGCAGGGTGGCGAGGGGAATGTACTTTTCCTCGTTTTCCTGGTCGACCCAGATGGCGTGGCGCTGGCTGAAGGTGCCGCGACCCGAATCCTGGCCCGACAGGCGCACACCGAAGCCTTCGGTCACGAGGCTGCCGAAGGCGAGCGCCTCCGCGGTGGCCCAGTCGAAGCCTTCGCCGCTCTCGAACATCTCGCGCTTGGCATCGAGCACGCGTTGCAGCGTCTTGTGGATCTTGTGATCCTCGGGGACGGTGGTCAGCGTGCGGCCGAGCGAGTTGAACAGCTTCTCCTCGATCGCGGTGTGCACGTTGCGGCGCGCGGTCTCCGGATCGGCCGGCTTGTGCAGCCCGCTCCAGCGACCGGCGAACCAGTCGACCTCGTTGGGCTTGTAGCTCTTGCCCGCCTCGAATTCCTCGTCGAGCAGGGCGATGAACTCGTCGCGCAGTTCGGGCGCGGTGCCCGCCTCGATTACGCCTTCATCCTTCAGGCGCTCGGAATAGATTTCCGAGACGCGCGGATGCTTGCGGATTTCCTTGTACATCAGCGGCTGGGTGAAGCTCGGCTCGTCGCCCTCGTTGTGGCCGAAGCGGCGATAGCACCACATGTCGATGACGATGTCGCGCTTGAACTTCTGGCGGTATTCCACGGCCAGCTTGCAGGCGAAGGTCACCGCTTCGGGATCGTCGCCGTTGACGTGCAGGATCGGCGCCTGGACGCCCTTGGCGACGTCCGACGGGTAAGGCGACGAACGCGCGAACTTGGGGCTTGTGGTGAAGCCGATCTGGTTGTTGATCACGAAGTGGATGCAACCGCCGGTGGAATAGCCGCGCACGCCCGACAGGCCGAAGCATTCCCAGACCACGCCCTGGCCCGCGAAGGCGGCGTCGCCGTGGATCAGCACCGGCAGCACCTGCTCGTGCTGCGCCAGGTCGTCGCGGAAGGCCTGCTGCGCGCGGGTCTTGCCCAGCACCACGGGGTTCACCGCTTCGAGGTGGCTGGGGTTGGGGACCAGCGACATGTGCACCTTGATGCCGTCGAATTCGCGGTCGGTGCTGGTGCCGAGGTGGTACTTCACGTCGCCCGAACCGCCGACATCGTCGGGGTTGGCGCTGCCACCGGAGAATTCGTGGAAGATCACGCGGTAGGGCTTGGCCATCACGTTGGCGAGCACGTTCAGGCGGCCGCGGTGAGCCATGCCGTAGATGATCTCGCGCACGCCCATGGAGCCGCCGTACTTGATCACGGCTTCCAGTGCCGGGATCATCGCTTCGCCGCCGTCGAGGCCGAAACGCTTGGTGCCGACATACTTCTTGCCGAGGAACTTCTCGTATTCCTCGCCGCGGATCACGGCCGCCAGGATGGCGCGCTTGCCTTCCGGCGTGAACTGGATGGTGTCGCCGGGGCTTTCGAACTTTTCCTGCAGGAAACGACGCTCTTCGGTGTCGTTGATGTGCATGTATTCGAGGCCGACATGGCCGCAATAGGTGGCGCGCAGGGTCTTGTAGAGATCGCCAACCTTCACCCATTCGAAGCCGAAGGCACCGCCGACGAAGACTTCCTTGTCTTCCTGCCCGTCGAACCCGTGCCACTTGAGCGACAGGTCCGCCGGCTCGTTGACGTGGCTGAGGTGCAGCGGGTCGAGATCGGCCGCCAGGTGGCCGCGCACGCGATAGAGGCGGATGAGCATCATCGCCTGGATCGAGTTGCGACAGGCTTCCTCGATGCTGCGGGTATCGGTCGGCTTGCCGGCCTTGGCCGCGGCTTCCTTCACCACCGCCACCATGTCGGTGGGGTCCATCGCGCCGTTAAGGTCGCCCGTATCATCGATCAGCGGCCAGCGCGGGTTGCCCCAGGACGGACCGGCCTGCGGCCCTTCCTGGTGCGGAAGTTCGGGAAGGAAGTTGTTCGGCTCTTTACCCATGTCTCTACCTCGCAAGAGAGGAGCGCGTAACGGTTACGCGAGTTCCTTCAGCAGTGCGTCCAGCGTGGTGCCCAGCTCGCTGGGCGAAGCGGCCACGCGGATGCCGGCATCTTCCATCGCGGCAATCTTGTCTTCCGCGCCGCCCTTGCCGCCGGAGACGATGGCACCGGCGTGACCCATGCGGCGGCCCGGAGGCGCCGTGCGGCCGGCGATGAAGCCGACCATCGGCTTCTGGCGGCCCTTGGCGGCTTCCTGCTTGATGAACTCGGCGGCTTCTTCCTCGGCGCTGCCGCCGATCTCGCCGATCATGATGATCGACTTGGTATCGTCGTCGTCCAGGAACAGGTCGAGCACGTCGATGAAGTTGGTGCCGTTCACCGGGTCGCCGCCGATGCCGACAGCCGTGGTCTGGCCCAGGCCCACGGCGGTGGTCTGGTGCACGGCCTCATAGGTCAGCGTGCCCGAGCGCGAGACCACGCCGACGCTGCCCTTGGAGAAGATCTTGCCCGGCATGATGCCGATCTTGCATTCTTCCGGGGTCAGCACGCCGGGGCAGTTCGGGCCGATCAGGCGCGACTTGGAACCGGTCAGGGCGGCCTTGGCCTTGACCATGTCGAGCACCGGGATGCCCTCGGTAATGGCGATGATCAGCTCGACTTCGGCCTCGATCGCCTCGCAGATGGCGTCAGCCGCGAAGGGCGGCGGAACGTAGATCACCGATGCGGTGGCGCCGGTGGCTTCCTTGGCATCGCGCACGGTGTTGAACTGCGGCAGGCCAAGGTGCTCGGTGCCGCCCTTGCCGGGAGTCACGCCGGCGACCATCTGGGTGCCGTAATCGAGCGCCTGCTGCGTGTGGAAAGTACCGGTATTGCCGGTCATCCCCTGGGTGATGACCTTGGTATTCTTGTCTACGAGGATGGACACGCGTCTCTCTCCGTCTGAATCTTGGGGGAATTAGGCGAGCGAGCTGTCCATGCCCTTGCAGGCTTCGAGCAGTTCCTCGACCGCATCGACCGAAACCTTCAGGTTGGCAGCTTCTTCGTCCGACAGTTCGATTTCGACCACGTCCTCGATGCCATCGGCGCCGATCATGGCGGGCACGCCGACGTAGAGGCCGTCGACGCCATACTTGCCGTCGACATAGGCGGCGCAGGGCAGGATGCGCTTCTGGTCGCCCAGGTAGGCCTTGGCCATGGCAATCGCACTGGTGGCCGGTGCGTAATAGGCGGAGCCGGTCTTCAGCAGGCCGACGATCTCGCCGCCGCCCGAACGGGTGCGCTGCACGATCTCGTCGAGACGGCCGGCGTCCACGCCCTTGATCTTGGCGAGGTCGTTCACCGGAATACCGTTGACGGTGGAGTAGCTGAGCACCGGCACCATGGTGTCGCCGTGGCCGCCCAGCACGAAGGCGTTCACGTCCTTCACCGACACGTCGAATTCCCAGGCGAGGAAGGTGGCGAAGCGCGCGGAGTCGAGCACGCCGGCCATGCCGACCACCTTGTTGTGCGGCAGGCCCGAATATTCGCGCAGCGCCCAGACCATCGCGTCGAGCGGGTTGGTGATGCAGATCACGAATGCGTCGGGGCAGTTGTTCTTGATGCCTTCGCCGACGGCCTTCATCACCTTCAGGTTGATGCCGAGCAGGTCGTCGCGGCTCATGCCCGGCTTGCGCGGCACGCCGGCGGTGACGATCACCACGTCGGCGCCGGCGATGTCGGCATAGTCGTTGGTGCCGGTGACCTTGGCGTCGAAGCCTTCGATCGGGCCGCACTGCGACAGGTCGAGCGCCTTGCCCTGCGGCATGCCCTCGGCGATGTCGAACAGGACGACGTCGCCCATTTCGGCTTTTGCTGCGAGGTGGGCGAGGGTGCCGCCGATCATGCCGGCGCCGATGAGGGCGATTTTCTTGCGAGCCATGGTGAAGTGCTGGTCCTTCTCGGGCGCATTGGCCTGCCAGTCGGTGCCGACCCTGCGCCCACGCGGGATTCGTCACCGGCGAAACGATGTGCTCGCCCTAGGCCCCGAAAGGGGGCTTTGCAACCGCGAAAAACAACAGTTTTTGCTAACAGTTCGCAATTGCATTAAGGCGATGCAAAACGGCAGCTTACGGGTGACGACGCGCCACCGCATTTTCGGTTCCAGTCGGGGTGGGGCGGCCCTCGAAAGGGCCTGTGCTATACCGCCAGGCGGCTGAGCGGCTGGTTGTCCTGCTCGGCCATGCGCTGAGCTTCCTGCGTCAGCAGCAGGGCGGCGAGGTAGTCGGGCACGGCACGGCTGAAGTAATAGCCCTGGCCCAGCGAGCATCCGGCTGTGCGCACGGCCTGCACCTGCTCGATCGTCTCCAGTCCCTCGGCAACGATTTCCATGTCCAGCGTCGTGCCCATCTCGGCCACGGCGCGGATGATCGCATCGCTGCGCTTGCCGGTCTGCGGGCCGGAGATGAAGCTGCGGTCCACCTTGATCGTGCGGAACGGATAGCGGTTGATGTAGTGCAGCGAGGAATAGCCGGTGCCGAAATCGTCCAGCGCGAACCGCACGCCCTCGCGCGCCAGCTGGCTCATGAACTCGGTGGTGTTCTCGTCGTCTTCGACGAACAGGCTCTCGGTCACTTCCAGTTCCAGCCGCGACGGATCGAGCCGGGCCTCTTTCAGGGCGGCAAGGATGCCCAGCGCGGCGCCGGGCGCCTTGATCTGCACCGGCGAGAGATTCACCGCCAGCGTCACGTCTTCCGGCCAGGTGGAGGCGGCACGCGCGGCCTGTGCGGTAATCCAGTTGCCCAGCGTGATGATCAGCCCGGTGTCCTCGGCAACGGGTATGAACTCGTCGGGGAACAACTCGCCCTTTTCCGGATGGTACCAGCGCACCAGGGCCTCGAACGAGCGGATGCGGCCGTTCTCCAGGTCGATGATCGGCTGGAAGAAGATCGCCAGCTCGTCTTTCTGGATGGCCGCGCGCAGCTCGTCCTCGATTTCCTTCTTGCGGGCCAGCTCGTGCGTCATCGAGTTATCGAAGAAGCAGACCTTGTGCGGGCCGAGCACCTTGGCGTGGAACAGCGCGAGGTCGGCCGCCTGCATCAGCTTTTCGGTGTTGGGAGCATCGTCAGGCAGCAGGGCGACGCCGATGTAGGCGCCCGATTCCACGCGCTCTCCGTTCAGCCGGACCGGACGACCCACGGTGGCGCTGACCGCATGCGTCAGCTCTTCCGCCTCGGCGCGACTGGCCACCGTCGTCGCCAGCAGGAACTCGTCGCCGGCGAAGCGTGACAGCACGCTGCCCGTGGGTGCGACTTCGTCCAGGCGCTTGGCGACTTCCGCCAGCACCTTGTCGCCCGCGGTATGACCCATCGTGTCGTTCAGGACCTTGAATCGGTGCAGGTCGAGCCAGAGCAAGGCGAGTTTCCTGCCTTCCGGAAGTGCTGCCGCCAGTGGCTCGAACGCGACGCTGAAGCCCGAACGGTTGATCAGTCCGGTTACGAGGTCGGTACGGGCCTGCATGCGCAGCTCTTCGGCATGCCGCAGCCTGGTGTCGGCGGCTTCCAGCTGGTGAGTCAGATTTCGGAACACCGTCAGCGACATCGTCGTCATGCCCACGGCGTAACAGGGCAGTGTCACCGCCAGCACCAGTGCCGGCAGGGTGCCGATGATCAGGCAGGCCACGCCTACCGGCAGCAGCGATACGGCCATCTGTCCGAGGGCGACCATAGGGCGCCCGGCGGTGCGCACCGAAGTTACCGAGCAGTATGCCATCATGTAGGAGACGGCGATCAGCTGGGCCCCGGCGGGCGCGTCGGCCAGCAGCATCAGCGCCGCCAGCATTCCCGTGAGCGCGGCGTAGAAGAAGGTGAGCAGCGGGTAGATTTCATGGAACCAGCTGTTCGCGCGGCCTTCCGGATCGCGGTTCAGCCAGGCGGAAATAGCCACCCGCACCACGGCAAACAGCGTGATGCCGACAGCGACTGCCGCGACCACGAAGGAGCGCGTGATTGCGGCACAGGCCCAGGCAGTGAGGATGCCGCAGGCGCAGCCGATCGCCAGGCTGATCGGCTGCACATGCAAGGTGCCGCTCAGCCGTTGCCGCACGTCTTCTGCGAGCGTTTCGACGGACGCGATGCGGCCAACCATGTGCTCAAGCTTGGATATGGGACGGCTCCACCCTGGTTGTGACGGGCACCGTCATAGGAAAAAGGCGTCTACCAATGGTTAAGCGATGCCTTACCGTCGTCCCCCCTAGGAAAACGGGCATGCAGCGGTAATCAGCGCTCGGCGCTGAGCGGCTCGATGCCACTGGCCATGCGGCGGTCCAGCGCGCGGCAAATCTCCAGCCACCACTCGAAGGTCTGCCGGTCACCGGCATCGGCGGCCGCCACGGCCTGCTTGCGGGCATGGTCTGCCGCCGCCAGGCCATGCTGGGCGAAATGCTTCAGCGCGGCGCGCAGGTGGGTGTTGTCCACGCCCTTGCCGCGATTGTCGTTGGCCGGACGGAAATACAGGGTTCGCGCTTGCTCGCGGGGGATCCGGCACTTGGTGCGGGCGGGCGGAGCAGCAAAGCGAATGGACATGGGGGCGATAATCCGAAGCTGGTTCTCATTGGCCGCGCGTTGCGACGCTGGAGGCTTTAGCCGCGGTGGCGCTAAGCGAAGGTGTGAGAGGATGGTTTCCGTTTTCTTGTCGCTGTTCTCCGCAGACCTGCGCGGGTGGCAGCGACAGTCCCGGCCTAGGGACGTTCGATCCAGCGACCGCTGTTGGCATATTCCGGGCGCACGCTGCCCGACAGGGGCTGGCTATTGCCGGCAGGTGCAGGCGCGGCGGCCGGAGCGGAAGCAGGGGCGACCGGCTCGGCAGCCTCGGCCGGCACCTCCGCCAGCGTCCGTGCCTGCGCCACTTCGACCGGATCGGGGCCCGCCGCACGCGAATTGGTGCGACCCGGATTGGGTTCCGCCCCGGCATAGCGGGTAGCGAAGGCCGCGCGTTCGCCTGCCGCGCCGGGCCAGCGGTAGAAGACATGCGCGCCGATGACCGTCGTGCGCTGGAGGCTGGGCGCCCAATAGGGATTGACCGCCAGGGTATGGTAATGGGTCGACAGCCCGACCGGCTCGTAGACCGAACCCGCCAGCGCCGCGCGGGCGATGCGGCTGGCGCGCTCCCACCCGCCGCGCGAGGGACGACGCGCCAGTGAGCCGTCGCAAGTGAAGGTGAACTGGCAACCGGTCCGGCGTGCCGATCCCTGGTAGACCACGCCGCAGACGGTGGAGGGCCAGGCACTGTGTGCCACGCGGTTCAGTACCACCTGCGCCACCGCGCGCTGGCCGGCGTCGGACTCGCTGGCCGCTTCGTAATAGATCGCCTGCGCCAGGCACTGCTGCGCGCGGGCATGGTCGCGGTCGCTGCCGGTGACAACCAGCGAAACACCCGCGGATGTCACTGCTGCCGCAGCCGGTTCGGTCAGGGCCGCGACTTCGGCCTCGGCGCTTTCCATGGCGAAGACGTCGAACGCGGGTGGCGTGTCTTCCAGGTAGTAGAAGGCCGAGCCGGGAAAGCTCTCGCCCGGCGTTTCGAAGCCCATCAGTGCGGTCGGTGCCGTGGGCGCCTGTTCGATACGCGGTTCGAACGCCGTTTCGGCGGCCAGCGCAGGCACGGCCAGCATGGCTGCCAGCACGCCCACGCGGCGCGCGATCTGCCCCCGGCGCGCGGCGCGTTCGCGGCGGCGCAGGGCAAGCTGCTGTTGCGGGGTGCGGGGTTCGAAAGTCGGCACGCGTGCCGCATAGCCTGCACGGTCTTGCCGATCATGCATGGCGGCGCCTGCGTACCAACGCGGGACGGTGCTTGCCAGCCTGTTAAGCATTGCCCCCGAACGGCGCGAGGCCTAGTGGACAAGGCGACGTCACGGGTTGGCCGCGAGAGCGGTCCTAAGAGGGAAGGAGGTGCAAGACCTCCGCTGCCCCCGCAACTGTGACCGGGGAGCGCGCGCTCCACATGCCACTGCGAATAGCGGGAAGGCGGGGCGCGAGGCGACGATCCGGGAGCCAGGAGACCTGCCTGTGAACAGTCGTTCGGCTGCGGGCGGGGTGTACCGAGGGCCAGCGGGAGAGTGCCTCTTTGGGCGCTCCCTCCGTCATGAGCGGCAGTTCGCTTTTGACTGGAGGTTTCGTGCACAAATACCTGTTTTTCGGTGTTTCGCTTGTTTCCGTGGCAGTGCCCGCATGGGCGCAGGACGCCGACATTACCGTTACCGCCACCGGCACGCGCACGCAGGTGGTGGCGACCGGGCAATCGGTGACGGTGATCGGCGCGGAGGAGATCGAGGCGGCGCAGGGTGCCGACCTCACCCGCGTGCTCACTCGCGCGCCGGGCGTGTCCGTCAGCAGCAATGGCGGCGCGGGCAGCTTCACCGGCGTGCGGCTGCGCGGTTCGGAAGCGGAGCAGGTGCTGACCGTGCTCGACGAGGTGCGCGTGGCGGACCCGGCGGCACCTTCGGGCGGCTTCGATTTCGGCACCCTGCTGGCGCTCGACCTCGCCAAGCTGGAGGTGCTGCGCAGCTCCAATTCCACCATCTGGGGTTCGGACGCCATCGGCGGCGTCGTGGTCGCCTCGTCACGCGCCGAAAGCGGGCTGCGCGGCAGCGCCGAATATGGAGCGCGCGACACCGTCAGCGCGCTGGTTTCGGGCGGACTGAGCGATCCCGACACGGGTTTCCTCGGCCTGTCGGGCACATGGTTCGCGACCGATGGCTTTTCCGCCGCCGAGGCGGGCGCCGAGGCCGACGGCTTCGAGCAATGGGCACTGAACGGCCATGCGCGCTACTACTTCAGCGACCGCTTCGAGGTCTTCGCCCGCGCCCGCTATGCCGAGGGCGAGCTGGAGATCGACGGCTTCCCCGCACCCGACTTCACCCTTGCCGATACGCTCGATACGCAGGAGACGCGGCAACTCATCGGCTCTACCGGCGCGGTTTACGACAGCGGCGCGCTGTTTCTCTCTGCCGCCTACAGCTTCGCCGACACCGACCGCGACAACCTCGACGGGGTGGGCGCGGAGACCTTCACCAGCACGGGGCGCTCCGATCGGCTGGCCCTGCGCGGCGAGTGGCGTCCGTTCGGCCCCTTGCTGCTGCACTTCGGCGCGGAGAACGAATGGACCAGCTATGTCACGCGGCCCGACGCGGGCGAGGATACGCGGATCACCGGCGCCTACGCGCAGGGCGGCATCGAGTGGCGCGGCATCAATGCCCACATCGGCGCACGGGTGGACGACCATGCCGATTTCGGCACCGCGGTCAGCTTCGGCGCCGACGCCAGCTATGAACTGACACCGGGACTGCGGGTGCGCGCCTCCATTGGCGAGGGCTTCAAGGCGCCCAGCCTGTTCCAGCTGCATTCCGATTTCGGCAATCTCGCCTTGCAGCCCGAACGCAGCACCAGCTTCGATCTCGGCTTCAGCTATGGCGAGCGCACGCTGGAACGTCGCCCGGTCCATGCCGCGCTGACGCTGTTCCGTCGCGATACCTCGGACCAGATTGCCTTCGTCAGCTGCTTCGGCGTGGCCACGGGCATCTGCACCGACCGTCCCTTCGGCACCTACGACAACGTCGCCCGCACGCAGGCGCTGGGCGTGGAGGCGGAAGTCTGGGCACGGCCCGCCGATAGCCTGCGGCTGGGCGCGCTCTATGCGCTGACCGAGGCGGAGGACCGGGACACCGGTCTCACCCTGGCGCGCCGCCCGCGCCACGCGGCGACACTGACGGGCGAGTGGCGGCCCTTGCGGGCGCTGATGCTGGGCGCAGACCTGCGCATGGTTTCGGCCAGTTTCGACGATGCTTCCAACACGGTGCGGCTGGACGGGTACGAGACGCTGACCCTGCGCAGCAGCTTCGACCTGTCCGAGCGCGTGCAGCTGTTCGGGCGCGTAGAGAACCTGTGGGACGAGCAGTACCAGACCGCCGCCGGCTACGCGACGGCGGGCCGCTCTGCCTATGTCGGGGCGCGGCTGAAGCTGTGAGGGCGTGGCTCCTCCCCGTGCTGCTGCTGGCGGCTTGCGGCGAAGCGCCCGAGCGATTGGAGAGCGGGGCGCCGACCGTGGTCAGCCTCAACCCTTGCGCCGATGCCGTGCTCGCGGAAATCGCCACGCCGGGGCAGTTGCTCGCCATTTCGCACTACAGCCACGATCCGGCGGCAAGCTCGATGCCGCTGGACGAGGCGCGTAGGTATGCGATCACCGGCGGGGCGGCGGAGGAGGTGCTGGCGCTTTCGCCCGACATTGTGGTGGCCGACAGCTTCATCGCCCCCGCCACTCGCCGCGCGCTGGAGCAGGCGGGGATCAGGGTCGAGACAATCGGTATCGCCATGTCGCTGGAGGACAGCCTCGAGCAGATCGCCTTTCTTGGCGAGATGACCGGCAACGCCGCGAGGGCGGAGGAACTGGCTGGAGAGATTGCTGCCAGCTGGGATGCCTACCGCTGGGACGGTCCAACGGTGTCGGCTCTCCTGTGGCAGCAGGGCGGCATCGTCGCCGGGGAACACTCGCTGGCCCATGCGCTGCTGGAACAGGCCGGCTTCGCCAGCCAGCCTGCCGCGCGCGGACTGGGGCAGGGGGCCTACCTGCCGCTGGAACAGGTGCTGGCCGATCCGCCACAGGTGGTGATCACCGCCGGGGACGAGCGTGCCTTCGGCCATCCGGCCATGCAGGCGGCGGCTGGCGTGGCGCATCATGAACTCGAGCCCTCGCTGCTCTACTGCGCCGGGCCGACCATCCCGCGCGCGCTGGCCCGGCTTGCCGAAATCAGGGTGCAAGTCCGATGAGCCGCGCCACCTTCGTCTTTGCCGCGCTGCTGGCGATTGCCTTTCCGCTGTCGCTGCTGGCGGGGCGTGTCTGGGTCGATCCGGAAGTGACGCCCAATGCCATGGCCATCCTGGCCGAACTGCGCCTGCCGCGTGCCGTGCTGGCCGTGGTGATCGGCGCGGGGCTGGGCGCGGCGGGTGCTGCCATGCAAGGCTACCTCCGCAACCCGCTCGCCGATCCGGGCCTGTTCGGCATCGCTCCCGGAGCGGCGTTGGGTGCGGTCGTGGCGCTCTATATCGGCGTGGCGAGCGCCTGGCTGCTGCCGCTGTTCGCCCTGCTGGGCGCGGGCGGGGCCATGGCACTGTTGGGGCTGATCGCCGGCCGCACGAGCAGCTCCGCCCACGGCATCGCGCTGTTCACCCTGGCGGGGATGATGATCGCGAGCCTCGCGGGCGCGCTCACCAGCCTCGCGATCAGCCTCGCGCCCAATGCCTTCGCCATGAGCTCCATCGTCACCTGGCTGATGGGTGCGCTGACCGATCGCAGCTGGGCCGACGTCATGCTGGCCGGGCCGCTGACCGTGGCCGGCATTGTCCTGTTGTGGCTGGCTGGCAGGAGCCTCGACGCGCTGACACTGGGCGAGGCGGCGGCCCGCTCGCTCGGCGTGCAACCTGGGCGTCTGATGGCGCTGCTGGTGCTTGGCACCGGCCTGACCGTGGGCAGCGGCGTGGCGGTGGCGGGGATCATCGGCTTCGTCGGCCTGATCGTGCCGCACCTCGTCCGTCCGCTCACCGACAAGCGCCCCTCCAGCCTGATCGTCCCCTCGGCGCTGGCGGGCGCGCTGCTGGTGCTGGTGGCCGACGTGGTCTGCCGCCTGCTGCCGCTGGTGACCGAATTGCGCCTCGGCATAGCCCTGTCGCTGGTCGGCGCACCGTTCTTCCTCGCGCTGCTGCTGCGCATGCGGAGGGGGCTGGCATGACGCTGGAAGCCAAAGCCCTCACCGTGGCCGCGCGGCTGGAGGATGTTTCCGCCACGCTGAAGCCGGGCGAGATTACCGCCATCTGCGGTCCCAACGGCGCGGGCAAGACCACGCTGCTGTCCGCCTTCGCCGGGCTGCTGGCACCTGATGCCGGAGAGGTCCTGCTGGACGGTCAACCGCTGTCCGTCATCCACCCGCGCGAACGGGCCAGGGCCATCGGCTACCTGCCGCAAGCGGGAGAGGTGGCGTGGGACGTCTCGGTCGCCAGCCTCGTCGCGCTGGGCCGCCTGCCGCACGGCGATACGGGCAGGTTCGCGGTGGCCAGTGCGCTTGCGGCCACCGACATGAGCGATTTCGCCCATCGCCCCATGTCCACCCTGTCGGGCGGGGAGAAGGCCCGCGCCTTGCTCGCCCGCGTGCTGGCAGGCGAACCACGCTGGATCCTCGCCGACGAGCCGCTTGCCGCGCTCGACCTTGCGCACCAGCTCGCCTTGCTCAAGGTGCTGCGCGCCGAGGCCCAGCGCGGGACGGGCGTGGTGCTGGTGTTGCACGACCTGGCGCTGGCAATGAACCATGCCGACCGGGTGATCGTGCTCGATCAGGGGCGCACAAAAGCAGACAGCGCCCCCGAGGAGGCGCTGTCGCTGGACATCATTCGCGATGTCTGGGGTGTCGAAGCACGCTGGCTGGGCGAACCCGGTGCCAGCGCCTTGGTCTCCGCTCACGCCTCCGCGTGAGCGTGCTCGGCGCTATTCCCTTCGCTTTGCTGCGGGGTACCTGCGGGCGGCCGGTTCGCCTGGCGGGCCTGTGGCCCGACCGCCTTCAGGTGTTTACGCTTACTCGCCGTCTTCGGCGAGCAGGCCACGCGCGCGCAGCAGCGGCTCGACGCGCGGGTCGCGGCCGGTGAAGTCGCGGAACATCTGTTCGTAGGTCTTCGAGTGGCCCTGGCCGAGGAAGGTGGCGACGATGTGGTCGCCCACTTCGCGCGTCATGCCACCGTTGGCTTCCACCCACGAATAGGCATCGTGGTGCAGCATCTCGGTCCAGGTGTAGGCGTAGTAGCCGGCGTCATAACCGTGCTCGAAGATGTGGCGGAAGTACGGCGTGCGATAGCGCGGCGGAACCAGGTCCGAACGCAGGCCGATCCGCTCCAGCGCCTCGGCTTCGAAGGCCATCACGTCGGTCGGGGCCGGCTGGCTCGGATCCAGCGAGTGCCATTCCATGTCCAGCAGCGAAGCGGCGATGATCTCGCCGAAGCTGTGGCCCTGGTTGAACTTGCTGGCGCGGTCAATCGCTTCCACCAGCTCGTCGGGGATCACTTCGCCGGTCTCGTGGTGGCGGGCATAGCGCTGGAGCACTTCCGGCAGGGCCGCGAAGTTCTCGTGGAACTGGCTGGGGAATTCCACCCAGTCGCGCGCGGTGTTGGTGCCCGAGAGCGACGGATACTGCTGGTCGGCGAAGATGCCGTGCAGCGCGTGGCCGAATTCGTGGAACATCGTTTCCACATCGTCCCAGGTGGCCAGGCGCGGCTCGCCGGGAGCGGGCGGAGCGATATTCTGCGTATTGGTGACCACCGGGCGCAGGCCCAGCAGGTGGCTCTGCTCGATGAAGTTGCTCATCCACGCACCGCCACGCTTGGAATCGCGGCTCATCGGATCGAAGTAGAACAGCGCGATCGGCTCACCGTCGTGGAACACTGTGTAGACGCTCACGTCCGGGTGATAGGTGGGGATGTCGTCGCGCTTCTCGAAGGTCAGGCCGTAGAGCTCGCCGGCCATGTAGAACACGCCGTCTTCCAGCACGCGGTCGACTTCGAAATACTGCTTAATCTCCTCGTTGTTCAGGGCGTAGCGCTCCTGGCGAACGATCTCGGCGTAGTATTCCCAGTCCCACGGGGCGAGGGTGAAGCTGTGGCCGTCCTGTTCGGCGCGGGCCTGCAGCACGGCGGCCTCGCGTTCCTGCGTGGCGCGCAGCGCGGGGACCATGTCGGCCATGAAGCCGATGGCCTGCTGCGGGTCGGAGACCATGCGGTCGTACATCTGCCAGTTGGCGTGGGTCGGCTCGCCGAACAGCTGGGCGCGGCGATTGCGCAGGGCGATCACTTCGCGGATCAGGCTGAGCGTTTCGGCTTCGCCGGTCTGGTTGCGGTCGAGGCTGGCGGTCAGCAGGCGCTCACGCACGTCGCGGTTGTGCAGCTGCGACAGCATGGCCACGCCCGAGGTGTTGCTGACGCCCAGCATGTACTTGCCGTCATGGCCGCGCTCGGTGGCGAGGGCCGCGGCGGCAGTGATCTGGCCGTCCGAAAGGCCGTCCAGCTCCTCGCGCGTGTCGACCACGATGGCCGCGCCGTTCTGGCCCTGCGTGATCCGCTGCGAGATCTGCGCGGACAGCGAGGACAGGCGCTCGTTGATCTGGCGCAGTTCGGCCTGCGCCTCGTCACCCAGCAGCGCGCCGCGGTGCACGAATTCGGCGTAGGTCACTTCCAGCAGCATGGCATCTTCCGGCGTCATCGTCATGGCGGCGCGGTTGTCGTAGACAGTCTGCACGCGGGCGAAGAGGTCTGCATTCAGGTAGATGCTGTCGTTCTTGGCGGCGATCTGCGGAGCCAGCGCCTCGTCGGTCGCGGCGATGGTGTCGTTGATGTTGGCCGAGACGATCTGGCTGAAGGCGCCATAGGCACGGTCGAATACCTGGCCCGAACGTTCCATGGCGACCAGCGTGTTGGCGAAGGTCGGCGGGTTGGGGTTGGCGGCGATGGCCTCGACCTCGGCAAGCTCGATGGCGATCGCTTCCTCGATGATGCCCTGCCACTCGCTGTCCGCGATCTGGTCGAACTGCGGGGCATGCATGTAGAGCGGCGAAGGCTCTGCGAAGATGCTGGTCGCGGCCGGGATTTCCGGGTTGTATTCGACGGTGCCGGGCAGTGCGGCGGTGGCGTTCATATCGGTCTCCGGCACGGTGGCACAGGCGCTGGCCAGCGCGGCGATCATGGTGGAGGCGAGGAGGTGGGACTTACGCATGTGGGGGCATCTCTTCCGTGATTATGCAAATGTGGCCTGCTTGCGGCCGGGAAGCCGTTGCAGGTGAAACCGGGTCCATAGGGATAGAGACGCGACCTGCCAATAGCCTGAACAAGTCCCGAGGGCCCGGTCAGACCGCGGCGCGGCCGTCCGGGCCGAGCTCCACCGCGCGCGGGTCGTCGTATGCTGCGTCCATGAAGATCGACTGGCGCCGTTCGCTGCGGAAGCGCAGGCCGCGCGCATAGCGTCCGGCGGCATGGCTGTAGTGCAGTTCCTCGGCAATGCGATCGTAGTCGCCGGAGCCGATGGCATCGTTGAGTTGCGGACTCTGGTCGGGCGCCACATTCCCTTCGCCGACGTTGTAGACAAGGTCCACCAGTGCATCGAATTCGTGCTGGAACAGCGGGAGGGCGCCCACCAGCCGACGCACCGCGGCTTCGGCCGTGGCGAGGTCCTGCTCGAGGAAATCCAGCGCCCGGTCGTAGCTGATGCGATCACCCACCGAGAGGCGGTCTTCCGGCTGCACCAGGTGGCCCACGCCCACGGTCGGATAACCGGCGGCGTCGCGGTAGACGGTCAGCCGCACGCCTTCCTCTTCGGCCAGCGCTTCCTTCAGCGTCTCGCTGGCACGGATGTGCCGGGCGTTGACGCGCGTCGTGCTCGCGTCAGGCGCGGCGAGGGTAAGATGCTGCCGCTGGTCGGCAGGCATCACCTGCGCCCCGGTGCTGAGCCCCATCACCGCCGCCGACATGGCCAGCGCCGCCTTGCGCCTGCGCATCCGGCGGCGCGGCGTGCCATGCTGGCGGGCTTTGCGCCGCGTGCGCATCTTCATGACGAATTCGCGCACCATCTGCCCGCGCATCCAGCGCAGGGCCGGGCGCAGTTCCTCCCGAGTGGCACCTGACGTTGTCCGTCGCGGTGATAGCGGCGGGTGGGTGCACTCGTCACGGGGGTCCAATGCTGGGTCGCCCGATGAGGGGCGCAATTCTCCTGTTGTCGGAATCGACATCTGCAAATCCTGTAATCCTGTCGGTGCAGGCGCGCTCGGCTTCGCCTTGGAGAGGGAGCGGCGCGCGCACCCTGTCTAGCTTCACCCTATCAACGGATGGCGCGGGGCAGCGGTCCTCGGTTCATCCGATGCAGCCCACGGCTGGCGGTCCCTGCTCAGGGAAAGCTGGCCACGTCCTGGTAGATCGAGCCGTTGGCCGTCAGGTGGCTCTCGATCAGTGAAAAGCCCTCGACCTGCCACGGACCGAGGCGGAGCCGTCCGTGCCGCGCCAGCCAGTCGCCGATGGGGCCGCTGCCGGCATTCAGCCGCGCCAGCGTGACATGCGGGATGAACTTGCGCGTTTCCGCCGGCAGTCCGGCGCGGCGACAGGCCATTTCCACCCGCATCTGCAATTCGTCGAGCGGCGCGCTGGGCACCACGCCCGCCCAGATCGCCTTGGCGCGCCCCTTGCCTTCGAAATGGCCGACCCCGGCCAGTTCCAGCGGGAAGGGCGTGAACGGCACCTGCTCCAGCGCCGTCTCGATATCCGCAGCCGTGTGCCGGTCGACCTCGCCGATGAAGCGCAGCGTCAGGTGCAGGTTGTCCGCATCCTGCCACCGCGCACCGGGAATGCCCTCCATCGTGTCTAGCAGTGCGTCGCACACGCTTTCGGGAGGATGCAGGGCAACGAACAGGCGGATCGACATGGAAGTGAGGTGGCACTGCGTCGAGACGTGTGCAAGCGGATTGGACTACAGGATGAAATCGGTGGCGATGAAGTCGAACTGCCCTTCCACGCGCACCGCGAAGTCGGTCCGGCCGTCGCCATCGATGTCCATCTGCAGCATGGTGTATTCGTTCTGCTGGACATAGCGCAGCTCGCCGGCGGTTCCGCTGAAGGCAGCGTCGCCGATGAAGTTGAAGGCATCATCGTCGCCCGCAGCCACCGCGTCGATGGCGGACAGGTCGATCACGTCGCCGTCACTCCGGCTGAAGTCGAGGATGCGGTCGGCCGAACCGCCACTGGTGCCGGCCATGTCGGGGTCGTCGAACACGAAGGTGTCGGCGCCGTTGCCGCCGGTAAAGAAGTCCTGGTCCGCGCCTCCTTGCAGCCAGTCGTCGCCATCGTCGCCGAACAGCTGGTCGCGGCCGCTACCGCCCGACAGCTGGTCATCGTTCTGCGCCCCGCGGATCAGGTCGCCGTCGGCACCACCGTCGATGATGTCCACGCCGCTGCGTCCCAGCAGGATGTCTTCGCCGTCGCCGCCGCGAATGGTGTCGTTCCCGCCGCTGGCATTGATGAAATCGTCGCCTGGGCCGCCGTCGATCTCGTCGTCGCCTGCGCCGCCCAGGATGCGGTCGTTCCCGGCGCCGCCGTCTATGTAATCGTCGCCGTCGTCACCGAAGATGTAGTCGTCGCCGTCGCCGCCGTAGAGGGCATCGTCGTACTTGCCGCCGCGGATGTTGTCGTTGCCGCCATGGCCGAGGATCTCGATCGGATTGCGCACCGGCGAGGCGGAAATCACGTTGTCCAGCTCGTTGCCCTCGGCATGGGTGACG